>NZ_JBNNHS010000003.1:0-730993 GCF_050269105.1 Pseudomonas sp. NPDC077408 | reverse complement strand
GGCGTTGAGCTAACCAATACTAATTGCCCGTGAGGCTTGACCATATAACACCCAAACAATTTGTTGTTTGTGTGTCAGACGGTTGAAGTCGACAAACAAACCGAAAAGACGCAACGCTCGCAAAGCGAAAGCAACACCGAAACACCATCACATACCCAATTAGGGGAAGCGACTCAACACCGACTCCCCAACCGAATTGCTTGACGACCATAGAGCGTTGGAACCACCTGATCCCATCCCGAACTCAGTAGTGAAACGACGCATCGCCGATGGTAGTGTGGGGTTTCCCCATGTGAGAGTAGGTCATCGTCAAGCTTCTACACCAAACCCCCGATCCTCGTAAGAGGATCGGGGGTTTGTCTTTGGGGCGGGAAAATCCGCGTTGGGTTGTTCGCCGTCATGAAGATCAGTCGGGCTTCTAGTTCGCTTCGCCAGGGCCGCAGCCATGAGCGCGTTGTCGGCTCGGAAGGCCGGCAAGCAACGATAGTGGAATTGGGTGCCCATGAGACGGATAGGTGCTTTGGCGCGTCTGCGCTTGCCTTCGCCCGCTCTGCATGAAAACCATTGGGGACGCCATGGCTGTTCGGGTATCAAATGTCTGGGGGCGCAACCACAACGCCAACGCCAATACGTTATGGATCTGACCGTCACGTCGGTTGCCCCATAGCAGCCCGATATGAAAAACCGTTCAGGTCTCGCAGGACGGCCGGTTGACGGAGCAAAACGTTCGAAACTAGCCTGGCTATCCCGCATAACTGGCCGGCTGGCCAGCTCTTGCTAACGGTAATCAGCTAAGCCGTTCGGCTTCTGTATCGGCGTCTATCAGCCTGCACTCGCCGCGGCATGTTCGCGAAGGTTGATGTATTTCCAATCCTCGTCGATGTAGGCCCGCTCGGGCTGCTGCCCCCTCTAGGTCTACAGCTACCTTGGCCGAGAACTTAGGTTTAACCGAAGCCAGGATAGAAACGAAGCCACATGAGGGGCTGCATGTGTACGTTGTGTCCGCATCAGCTAGCAGCGCCGGTCCGGTTTCTTTCCCCCTACGCACTCCGACCACTTCCGTATTAAAGAATCTCTCGGTCCGTCCGAAAACCTATGCAGGCGGGCTCGCTTGGTTGATGAGTTCGCCGGTGTCGTACAGGTTGTTCTCGGGGGTTGCAAATTATTTTTCAACTGCCTCCTAAAGCTCACCGAAGCGGCGCCGATAAGCTAATCGAATGCGAACTCAATGGGTGCCTGGGCAACTGCCGGCCCGGAGTCGCAAGCTCAGGCAACCCAAGTAACTAGCGCCCTTGGAGGCACATCATGGCTCTCACAGTCAACACTAATATCGCGTCGCTCAACACTCAGCGCAACCTGCAATCTTCGTCCAATGCCCTGAACACCTCCATGCAGCGTCTGTCGACCGGTAGCCGCATCAATAGCGCCAAAGACGATGCTGCGGGTTTGCAGATTTCGAATCGCTTGACCAGTCAGATCAGCGGTCTGGGTGTCGCGGTACGCAACGCCAACGACGGTATCTCCCTCGCGCAGACTGCCGAGGGTGCCCTGCAGCAGTCGACTAACATTCTTCAGCGTATGCGGGACCTTTCCCTGCAATCGGCTAACGGCTCGAACGCAAGCACCGAGCGCAAGGCATTGCAAGATGAAGTTACCCAGCTTCAGCAAGAGCTCAATCGTATTGCAGACACCACTAGTTTTGGTGGTCGGAAAATTCTGGATGGTTCTTTTGGTTCGCAATCTTTCCAAGTGGGCGCTAATGCATTCGAAACTATCAACGTAACGCTCGGTTCGTTCCAAGCCGATCAGATCGGCAGTTATTCCAGCACTTTGACTGGCTTAACTGCAAACGAAGGTTATGGAAAAGTGACTGCAGGAGCCACGGCAGCTGCTGCTAGCAACGTTGCCGGTACACTTACCGTTAACGGTGAATCTAGTTCCGGCGCTATTACACTTGCAGGTAAAAGTGCAAATGGGGCCGCTGATCTAATTAACCAAAAGACTGCAGATACAGGCGTCACTGCTGAGGCTCGTACCGTTGCGGCGCTATCGGCGATGGGAGACGGAACTGTTACTTTCAGTCTTAAAGGTGATACCGATGGTGGCTCGGTAGATATCCGTGCTTCGATTTCTGGTGGCGACCTTACAGAGCTGGCCAAGGAGATCAATTCAAAGGCTGGTAAGACTGGCATCACGGCTGAGGTAAAAGATAGCAAGATTGTCTTGACTAGCGAGGCGGGTGATGACGTCGTCGTGGAAAACTTCACCACTACAGCCGCAGCTGGTGTTGGAACGGCAACGTTTGAGGTTTATGACTATTCAGGCGAAAGCTCAACAGACTCAGCTACCTTGACGTCCGGTACTACAGACTCTTCACGTGCAATGGGTGTTGTGCAGTTGAGTAGTGCAAGCTCGTTCACTAGCACCGCCTCCGACGATACGATTGATTCCGCTACGACCGCTATTGCCGCTACTCTAGACAAAGTTAGTGAAATTGATATTGGTAGCCAGATTGGTGCGCAAAAAGCATTATCAGTAATCGATAGTGCGCTTTCGCTTATTGACTCGTCTCGTGCGGAGCTTGGTGCAGTACAGAACCGTTTTGACAATACTATCTCCAACCTACAGAGCATTTCCGAAAACGTCTCCGCTGCTCGGGGCCGTATCCAGGACACCGACTTCGCAGCTGAAACCGCGAACCTGAGCAAGAACCAGATCTTGCAACAGGCAGGTACAGCGATCCTCGCCCAGGCCAAGCAGCTGCCGCAGGCAGTTCTGAGTCTGCTGCAGTAATTGAGCAGAGGGCGTTAATGATGGGGGCAGGCCGAGTTCTGCCCCCATTGATTCATTAGAGGTGAATCAATGGACGTCGGAAAAATATTGGGCGGGGCTACATCGCCCACGGCAGCAAGTTCTTCACCCAGTCTCTTGAAAGAGGTTGGGTTTTCTGCGTCTGGAAATAGGGACAAAGAACAGAAAGCCGAAGAGGCGGACAAGCCGGTCGATATGACCGATCTGGTCGAGCGGTTTCGTTCGCAGGTGCAGAGCATTCAGCGTGACCTGAACTTTAGCGTCGACGATTCGACGGGTGATGTGGTGGTTCAGGTGATCGATGGCGATTCGGGGAAGGTCGTTCGGCAGATACCGTCGGAGGAAATCTTGCGGCTCACCGAGCGATTGGATGAAATGCGTAGTTTGATGTTTGAAGCCAAGGCTTAAGGTGCGTTTCTTGCATTACAGGTGCGGCTAACATTTTCTTGACGGGGTGAGCTATGGCAGGCGTAACAGGCATCGGTTCCGGTATTGATATCGACAGTATCGTGTCTAGTATGGTCGCTGCTGAGCGTGCGCCGAAACAAACGCAGCTTGCAAATCTCGAAAAGAAAACGACGACGCAGATCACTGCTGTCGGTGCCTTGAAAAGTGCCATCAGCGATTTTCAAACTGCATTGGGTTCGCTTAACAAAGCGGATCTCTTTCAGGCGCGTTCGGCTACTTCCAGTAAAATGGATCTGGTGGGCGTAACGGCCAGCACCACGGCGGGTGCGGGAAGCTACGAAGTTGAGGTCAAGAGTCTGGCGACCAACAGCAAGGTTGCGCTTGCTGCTATCGAGAATACTGCCGAAAAACCGGCTGCATTCTCTAGCGGAACGCTGAATATTTCGTTGGGTGTACCAGGCACGTCCCCATCAAAGGAAACATTTTCCGTCACGGTGGATGAGAGTAACAATAGCCTTGCTGGTGTGCGTGATGCCATCAACGAGGCTGGGAAAGACATGGGCGTTAGTGCCACGATTGTGACTGATGAATTTGGCTCCCGACTCGTATTGACCAGCAGCAAGACGGGCGCAGGACGTGACATAACGGTAGGCGTAACTGACGAGGCGGCGCTGCAAACCGGGCAGACCTCTCTATCTGCCCTTGCGTTCGACGGTGCCACATCAAGTACCGGAGCGGGCGCTCGGGTGCTGTCTTCAGCGCAGAGCGCGGAGCTGTATATAGATGGTTTGAAAGTAATCAGCGAGGCCAACAAAGTCGATGGCGCCATCGACGGGGTTACGCTCGATCTTAAAGCCAAGACTGTCGCTAATGAGCCGCTCACCGTCAGCGTCGCGGAGGACAAGGCGGGCGTCAAGAAGCAGGTGCAGTCTTTCGTTGATGCTTACAACAAGCTCATCGGCGTGATCAATGCACAGACAAAGGTGACGTCTGTGGGGGATGGCAAGGCGCCCGTCACTGGCGCACTTGTAGGCGATGCGACTGCTCGTACGCTGCTCGGAACGATCCGCAATGAGTTAGTCAATACGCAGGGTGACGGCGTGATCCGCGCGCTGACGGATATGGGAATCACAACCCAGAAGGACGGGACCCTTGCCATCGATAGCACTAAACTCGACAAGACCTTGGCTGGCAACTTCGACCAGTTGTCCGGCTTCTTCACTGGCGACAACGGGCTCGCCGCCCGGCTCAATGAGAAGCTGAAGCCTTATACCGAAACCGGCGGCATTCTCGAACAACGCAACAAGGCGATGACAGAGACCATTACGAAGATTGACGATCAGAAAGAAAACCTCAGTCGACGCATAACGGCTTTACAAGAACGCCTGTACAAGCAATTCAACGCCATGGATTTGCTGGTTGGGCAGTTGTCTAATACCTCTTCCAGCCTGATAGCGTCTCTCGAGAATCTGCCATGGGCTGCCAGCAATTCAAGGAAATGATCTTAGCTGTATGAATCAAACCGCCTTCGAGGCGGTTTTTTTCGTTTTAAAGCAGATTCACACTATCAAGCTTGAGCGCCCCTGACCGATAAGCTGTACATGCAAACGTGATGTAGCAAGGGGCTTATCAATATGTACGCAATGTCCGCAATGAAGCAGTATCAGCAGGTTGGCGTGAAGGCCCAGGTGACCGAGGCCGACCCGCACCGCTTGATCCAGATGTTGATGCAGGGCGGTCTGGACCGCATCGCGCAGGCGAAAGGTGCCATGGAGCGTGATGCCTTCGCTGAGAAAGGCGTACTGGTCGGCAAGGCCATCAATATCATCGGCGGGCTGCGCGAAGCACTCGACAAGAGCGTCGGTGGCGAACTGGCGGAAAACCTGGATCGCCTCTACGAATACATGACGATGCGTCTGTTCGAGGCCAGCCGGCATAACGATATTGAAAAGTTGAACGAAGTGGGCAGGCTGCTGGGTGAGATCAAAGTGGCTTGGGATCAGATTGCGCCCAAGGCGTAAGATATTTGTTCTCTGAGCCGTCTGCGGATTGGCCACCGATTCACTCACCGTGAGCTGACAAACGAGGATGGCCATGTCGTCACCCAAGCAAGCATTCGCATCTCTCGCGAATAAGTTGCGCGCTGCATTCGCAGCGGGCGAGTGGGAGGCCATTGCGCTGTTGGATGAAGAGTGCCGTGCCTTGGTGGCCGCGCTAGGTGAACGTGATGCTTCTGACGCGGAGCTGCGCGAGCAACTGGCTGAGCTTTCACGCGTTTACGACGAGCTTCAACAGGCTGGTAGAGCGGAGCGAGAGCGATTGGCTGGGGAGTTGACGCGCTTGAACCAGTCCAAGCAGGTCAATCAGGCGTACAAGCCGCTGGGGTGAAGCGGTTGGGATCAAGATCCGTGAACAGCTTGGTGGGCTGAAGCCCACCCTACAGATGATGTGGCCTGGATTAGCCGGCGGCGTAGTCCGACGATCAGGTGGGTTGGTGCGGTTGCGGTGCAGGCGCGAGGGACGTGGGTCGTTCGTGGTCAGCGATGGGAGTGGCTCCTTCAACCTTTGCAACGTGAATCACCGTGCCGCGGCTTGGTGGGCTGAGGCCCACCCTACGGGTTACAGGTGACGTAGGGTGGATGGCGCTTTACCCATCCACCGCAACAACAGTTCGGACTGCCTCGTATCAAAACCGCTTAGCGGTACTCACACAAATAGGCAGTCGCCTCCGCCACCTTCAGCTGAAATTTGCTGTTCGCCGGTACGGTGAACTGGGTGCCAGCGCCGAAGGTTTCGTAGTTTTCGCTACCCGGCAGTTTCACGTCGAGGCTGCCAGCGACAACGTGCATAACTTCCAACTGATTCGTGCCGAACTCATATTCGCCAGGCGCCATGACGCCGATGGTGGCGGGGCCCGCTGTCATGTCGAAGGCGATGGATTTGACGGTGCCGTCGAAGTACTCGTTGACTTTGAACATTCGAAAAATCTCTAAGGGGTGGGAAAAGGGCGGCCAGTATGCCGAAGCCGCTGGACGCAGTCATCAGATCGCATTGCGGCAAGATATGCTGCCTAAAAAGCCCGTCGAACCGACTGCTATGAGCGAAAGATGAAGTACACAGCGCCCAACAAGCACAACCCGGCCCAGAGGTAATCGAGCTTCAACGGTTGTTGCATGTACAGCACACTGAACGGCACGAAGATGGCGAGGGTGATTACTTCCTGCATGATCTTCAGCTGACCGATCGATAGCTCGGTGTAGCCGATTCGATTCGCCGGCACCATGATCAGATACTCGAACAGCGCGATGCCCCAGCTGATCAACGCGGCTATGAGCCACGGCTTCCCGTTGAGTGTCTTGAGATGACCGTACCAGGCAAAGGTCATGAACAGGTTGGAAACGCAGAGCAGGGCGGCGGTCTGAATCCAGATAGGCATAGGTCACTCCGGGGCGGTGGCGAATCCTATTGGCTCTAGGCACGGCCTCGCAAGTATCAGATGGGCGTCGCATCGCACTAGTGTCTTTTGCTAAGGCTGCGACTATTATCGCCGCCCCGTTATTTTCATTTCGGATCGTTGGAATGAACTGCCGTCTTGGTTGCGGCGCCTGTTGCGTTGCCCCTTCGATCAGCTCGCCGATTCCCGGTATGCCTTCAGGCAAACCGGCTGGTGAGCGCTGCCTGCATCTTTCTGAGCAGAACCTCTGCAGATTGTTCGGCTTGCCTTCCAGGCCTGCGGTTTGCAGCCAGTTTCAAGCGGATCATATTGTCTGTGGTGACAGCCGACAGGAGGCCATCCGACTGCTCGGCTGGTTGGAGCAGGCGACGGCATGATGATGGAAGACTGTATCCGACCAGTGCGCGCCGAAGCGGCCACCCGACATTTCTCATCTGATCCCAAGCAGATAATGCCTCGGCTTGCGTGGAGGTGTTGGGGCTGAAGTCAGCGAGCTTAGCTTGCGAGCCGTGAGGCTTACCCTAATTACAGCCGCACGGGTCGAAGGCCGCGTAGGCTCGCTCGAGGTCGACACCAAGCCCAGTGGCCAAGCCGTCGCGACCCAGCCCAAGCAGGCGGGTCTAGCGCTGGCGCTGGTTAGTCCAATCGCTGTCACGTCAGGTCCTTAAACAGCGCTTTACGCCTGACAGGTAACGACTAACCCCGGCGGGTAGTGTCGCGTGGGCTTGCGCCCGTCGCGTTTGTTCTAGCGTAGAGCCGTGCAAGCGTAAAGGGCGACAGCCCTAGCATGAAACCCAGGGCCAGCAGGCGATTGCGGCCGGCGCGGCGCCACCAGCCATCGCGTTGCCAACGGCGTGAGCTGACCCCGATCCCATGCTCCAGGCGGCGAAAATGCCCTTGGCTGCGCAATCCCTTGACCAGCGGAACTTCCTCGAAAAGCGGCCAGGGCGCATGTTGCCCTACGGCGAAATAGGTTGTCCGGCGAGCGAAGATGCCTTGATCGCCATAGGGCACGCCGACCCGGTTTCGCCACGCCACCAGGCGTTCGATCAAGCGGCCTTGCCAGCTGTTCGTGTCGCTGAAGCGAAACGCGAAGTAGCCTCCCGTAGCGCCTTTCTCTATGGCCTCGCTCACGGCCATCAATGCCTGCCGGTCCAGATCGGCGTCGGCATGCAGAAACCAGAGAGTCTCATGCGCCGAGAGCGCGGCTCCCTGGCGTAACTGCTCGCCCCTCGATGGCGTTGCCGATGACCACAGCGCATCGTGGTTCCGGCACAGCGCTTGGCATCGCTCGCTGACAGCCGCATCCACTACGACTATTTGCAGCGGTGTCCCGGTTTCTGACTCAGCCAGACGCAATTGCAGAAGCAGCCGATCAAGGTGCTCTTCGTCGTGCAGGCACGGGATGATCACGCTGATCCCTGATGAGCTCACCGTCGCAGTCCCTCAAGATTGTTCAGCGTTTGTAGCAGTCTTCGCCTCGCTGCTCTGGGGTCGTCGGCGAGCGCTTGGGCTGCAAGAGGCAGGTCCGCTTGTTCGTCGATATCGAACGATTCCCCGCAGAGCGCAACCGAATGACCCACCCGACGGCATGCATCCGCCAGTGCGTGACCCAGTTCAGGGGTGCTCCACGGCAAGGCAGCTAGATCCGGCCAGGGAAGTTTCGACGCCATCAGCACCACCCCTCCGTCTCGCGCAGCCACGAGCACGGTATCGTGTGTCCCCAACGCAGCGTGTACCCGCTGATAGTCATCCGGTGTGAGCGCCGGGGCGTCGCTTCCGATGTACAGAAGCTGCCGGTGGCCGAGGCCGCGCAAGCTGTGGTCCAGGTTGTTGATTCGTTCGCCCAGGTTGCCGGCAGTTTGCGCCAGACACAGAGCCTGCGGCATCAGCTGTGCGGCCCAGTCACACGCATCCCTCTGATCGGGGGCAATGACGACCGGCCCGTGCCAGCTGCGCAGGTCTTCCAGTGCGCAATCAAGCAGATGCTCGGCGATATTCAAGGCTCGCTCGACACCGATGTGCACGGCCAGGCGCTGTTTGCCGTGGCCAAGGGCAGGTCGCTTGCAGATGAGGACCAGCGCTGCGTCGTCAGGAAGGGTTTGCTTCGTAGTCATCAAACTGGCTCGTTGGGGATGGCGGGTGGCACATCTCGGCGCTGCGGTTATGTTCCGTCGGATAAGCCGCTCTGCTTATTGTTGCAGCGAGGCGTTGAAGGTGTCTTTGGATCTGTCCTGTCGGGCATTCGATGCAGGTCCAGCTGCTAACAGTTGAGCTTCACCCGTTGCTTCACCTTCACAGGTTGATCAAAGTGACGGTTCCGTTTCCGGTTGCGCCGACCTGCTGAGGGCTGTGCCATGCTTATTGCGAATCCGCGCTGCCGCCAAGTCGCCAGCGATGAAACCGCGCCAGCCAGCGCAATACCGTGGCCGGGGCATGGGCGCGTTTCCATTCGCCGGCCACAGATTTGTTGACTTCGGCCAGGGTCGGGTAAATGTGGATGGTGCCGAGAATCTTATTCAGCCCCAGCCCATGCTTCATTGCCGAGACGTACTCGGTGATCAGATCACCGGCATGCTCGCCGACGATGGTAGCGCCGAGAATGCGGTCCTTGCCTGGCACTGTCAGCACCTTGATATAGCCATAGGCGGCTTCATCGGCAATGGCGCGGTCAAGTTCATCCATGCCGAAGCGGGTGACTTCATAGGCGATGCCTTGAGCCTTGGCCTCCTGTTCGTTGAGCCCGACATGGGCGACCTCCGGGTCGGTAAAGGTGGCCCAGGGGATGACGCGATAGTCCACCTTGAAGCGCTTGAACCCACCGAACAGCCCGTTCACTGCGCCATACCAGGCCTGATGCGAGGAGACATGGGTGAACTGGAAGGGGCCGGTTACGTCCCCGACGGCATAGATGTTTGGAAAGCGGGTAGCCAAGTACTCGTCAGTGGCGAGCGTGCCGTTTTCCCGCACTTCTAGTTGCAGTTCCTCGAGACCGAAACCCTTAATGTTGGCGGCTCGGCCCAGCGCGACCAGTAGCTGGTCGAACTCGATGACCACTTCACCGTTGAGCGAAAGATCACGGCAGACGACCTGCCGCTCTCCATCGATCGAGTCGAAGCGCTCGGCGCGGTGCTGCAGACGTACATCCACACCGTCTTTGCGCAACCCCGCCAGTACGGCCGCGCTGGCGTCGGAGTCCTCACGGGGCAGCAGGCGCTCGTTGCGCTGAACCAGGATGACCTGACATCCGAGCCGTTGAAAGGCCTGCGCCAACTCGCTACCGATCGGTCCACCGCCCAATACCAGCAGCCGTTTGGGTTGCTCACGCAAGGCCCAGACCGTGTCCGAGGTAAGCGGTGCGACCTGATCGATACCGGGAATATCGGGCACTTTCGGACCTGCGCCAGTGGCGATGACGATGGCGCGGGTGTTGAGGCGCTGGCCGTTGACCTCGACGGTCCACGGCGAGGTGATCCGTGCTGTGCCTTCGATTACCTCGACGCCGAGTTCGGTGTACCGCTGAACCGAGTCATGTGGCGCGATCGCGGCGATCACGCGCTGGATGCGTTGCATGACGGCGGCGAAGTCCACTTCGCCCTCGATTGGCTTGAAGCCCAGCTGCTCGGCCTTCTTGAGCTCATTGGCCAATCTGGCCGAGCGGATCAGCGCCTTCGACGGGACACAGCCTGTGTTCAGGCAATCGCCGCCCATCCTGTGTTTTTCGATCAGGGTGACCTTGGCCTTTACCGCTGCTGCGATATAGGCGCTGACCAGCCCACCGGAACCGGCGCCAATGACCACCAGGTTACGGTCGAATCGACGTGGTTTTTCCCAGCCCGCGTAAACCTTGCGTGCCTTGAACCCGTCCAGCGCCTTACGCGACAACACCGGCAACAGCCCCAGCAGCACGAAGGCGCCAACCAGCCCCGGTGAGAGGATGCCGCCCAAAGACTCCAGCTGACCAAGCTCACGTCCGGCATTCACGTAGACCAGCGTTCCGGGCAGCATGCCCAGTTGACTGACCCACCAGAATGTACGGACGGGGAGCTGCGTAAGACCCATCGCCAGATTGATCAGGAAGAAGGGAAATACCGGGACCAGACGCAAGGCAAACAGGTAACTGGCGCCTTCGCGCTTCACGCCCTGGTCGATCTTGGCCAGTCGTTGCCGAAAGCGTGCCTGCACCCAGCTGCGAAGCAAGTAGCGGCTGAGCAACATTGCGAGCGTCGCGCCGAGCGTCGATGCGAAGGACACCAGCAACGTGCCGCCAAACAAACCGAAAAGCGCTCCGCCGACAAGCGTCATCAGCGCGGCACCGGGCAGTGACAACGCCGTGACCAATACATAGCCAAGGAAGAAAACGCCACCCGCAAGCCATGGGTGAGCCTCCACCTGTGCGTCGAGCGCCGCTTGCTGCGTCTTGATCGCGTCCAGACTGAGGTATTGGCCTATATCGAACATGAAGAAGCCGGCCAGCAGCACCAGAATCAGCGCCAGTACCGTGATTTTTCGGCTATTCATCCCTGCATCTCCGCCATTGATGCCCGAGCGCATGGGCTGGGTCGCGCCTGGTGCTGGCAACTATGGCTGCGCGAGCGAGACGCGAAACGATCATGTGGCGAGTTGCGGCGTCCGCGCGCATCAGTGGCGTCCTCGCAGCCAGCCCGGCAGCAGGTACCCCAGGGTGCACAGCAACAAACCATAAAGGTTGGTGCCGAGCAGCAAGGCATATTTGCCATCGCCAATGGCCCAGCTTGACGGAATCCAATCAAGCGTCAGAGCGATGCCCAGGCAAAGGCCAGTCCAGAAACTCAGGTGGAAGCCCAGGCGAGTCGGAGTCGTCAGGCTGTGCAGGATAAACACCGGGGCGAGCCCAATGACCATGGTCCCGCTGATTGTCGTGGCCTTGAGGATATCGGTCCCCGCGATCATTGGCAGGTTGCCCAGCAGGGCGAACAACACCATCGCTGCCATGCCCAGACCGATGGCCCGTGCCCCCAGATCACGCCCGGCTAGCAATGGCAGTTCTCGCCCAACCAGCTTGGCGAGACTGGAAAACGTCGAGTCCAGCGTCGAGCCCGCGGCCGATACCATTACCACCGTCATCACCAATAGCGCGCCGATGCCCATAGTCTTGGCCAGGGCCGCCGGGACGTTGTCGGATGCCGGCAATCCGTTCAATTGCGCATGTACCCCAATCAGACTGAAGGCGAGGATCGCGACGAAACCCAGGATGCCCGCGAGTAAAAAAGCACGGCGCATGGTGCGTTCTTCGCTGATGAAACCGCGGTCGGTAAGCACCGGATCGTGGAAGCCATAACTGAGTGCCTGAAGCCCCGCAACCAGCAGCAGATCGACGCCCGCATTGAGTGACCAGTGACTGGTACTGCTCAGCTCCGCCGCCGTGTGTTGCGGCAGTACCAGGCCCAGGACCCAAATCAGCGCAACGATGAAGATCGCCATCTGCGCCGCGTCGGTCAGTATCGAGCTGCGAAGTCCACCGCGCAGGCTGTAGCCCAGCGTGACAGCGGTGAACAGTAAGGCAGCCGCAATGAACTCGGGGCTGCCAGACGTTCCGTAGTAGCCGCCGACCACCGCGGTATTGCTCCACACCTCGTTGAACAAACGGATGAGGATCGCCGCAGTGAACGCCAGGGCCGCCGCGTGACCGTAATGGCTGGACAGGAAACTCACCAGACCGGTAGCCGCAAAGCGCCGGCGCAAGCGATAGATGACGAAGCCTGTCAGGGGGATCGATAGCCAGTACATGGCGTAAGCCAGTCCGCCGACCAGGCCATAGCTGGCGCCCAGATTCGCCGCATTGGTCACTGACTTGGCGAAGATCCAGCTGATGAAGATGCTCGAAGTCAGCAACCAGGGCGCGACGCTGCGGCCATGTTTGTCCTGGCCTTCGAAGAAGCCACCCAACGTCACCGAGCGCGGGGACAAGGCCAGCATCGCAGCGCCATAAAAGATCAGAAAGCCCCAGAAAAACAGCCCCGTCCAGCTGCTCATATCCATTACAGCGTCCTTATTCGATCAGGCTGCCACCGCAGCTTGAGCCTTGCCCCGCAGTACAGGCATAGCAGTGATCGCGCGTCGCGATGGCGTTGCCTTCGAGACTGGTCGTCTGGAGCAGGTTGCGCAGGTGCGGCCGGTCTCGGCCAATCAGCTCGGGCATGGCGGCCGGCAGGTCGAGCATCTGATTGAAGTCGCAGTCATACAGATAACCTTGCCAATCCACGCTGATCAGGCTGCGGCACATCACTGCTTCCAGATTGGCTGGTCGATAACTGTCGCGCAGCAACTGCATGTAGTCAGCGAATTGCCCTTTGCTGATTAGCGTGCTGCCGAAGCGGGCAATCGGTTGGTTGGTGATGGTCAGCAGATGGTCAAACTGGATACCGAAGTCTTGTGCAAGGTGCGCTTTGTAATCCGCTTCGAGCGCCGCTTGTGGCGGTGGCAGGCTCGGCCCCTGTGGGTTGTAGACCAGGTTGAGCGTCAGGTCGCTACCGGGTTCGCCGTAGCCAAGTTGGTTGAGCTTGCGCAGCCCGGCGATGCTGGCCTCGAACACGCCATCGCCTCGTTGCCGGTCGACGTTCTTGCGTGAGTAGCAGGGCAGGGATGCCGTCACCTCGACGCCTTGCTCGGCCATAAAATTCGCCAGGTCCTCGTAACCCGGCTCGCTCAGGATCGTCAGATTGCAGCGGTCGATGACTCGCAGGCCCTCACGGCGTGCATGGGCGACGATCTCACGAAAGCGCGGGTGCATTTCCGGTGCGCCGCCGGTGAGGTCGAGCGTATGCACGGGATGCGCGTCGATCACCTCATGCAGCAGTCCGAGGCTCTCATCGGTCATCGCCTCCTTGCGCGTCGGCCCGGCGTTCACATGGCAGTGCAGACAGCGTTGATTGCACTGGTAGGTGAGATTGACCTGCAAGGCCTCCAGCGACCCGCGCCGCAGCGGCGGGAACGCCAGGGCGTTCAGGAGGGGAAGCGTGGCGTGCATGGTGATGGCTTCTCGTGTGGAGAGATTTCCATTGGCGTCATTACGTGGCCCAGCGTTACAGGTTTTTCATACGCACACAGTGGTTCGGTTCGTTATACGTCGCCAAGGGTGCAGCCTTTATAGCCTGTAGCCAAAAGCCACGTTCGGATCGCACCATGGAACGAAAGGATGCCCGGAAACCAGGCCGCTGTGTTCGGCGGATATGTATCAGGGGTGTTCCCTGTTCGCTCAGCCACCGGCCGCAGAACCGTCGGCGCTCGGTAGCGCATCGACCAGCAGCTTGATGCCGAGCCCACCGGAACGACCCCAACACGCCTACTGGCATCCGAGGGACGGTTGGCATATCAAGCGACCCGCTCAGGCGCGAGTCGCTGACGCTCAGAGCGACTTTGCTGCCAGTGGCTGGATGGCCGGGCCGTGAATCACTTCACCGTCAGCCTGGAAGATCGAGCCGTGGCAAGGGCAGTCCCAGGTGCGGTCGGCATTGTTCCAGGTCACGCTGCAACCCATGTGCGTGCAGGCCGCAGAGACGCCGTGCAGCACGCCGGAATCGTCTCGCCAGACCGCGATTTGCTCGTCGCCGCGGGTAATCACGCCACCTTCGCCGGGGCCGATCGCATCCAGCTCATCGACTTGTGACTGGCTCTCGCCGCTCTGGTTGAAGTCGTCCGGCGAGGGCCGCTTGGGGTCGTAAAGTGTCTTCCAAGGGCGCCGCCCGGTGATGATCTGGCGAGCGATACCAAGGCCGGCGGCGGTGCCGTTACTGATGCCCCACGCATTGAAACCGGTGGCGACGAATAGCCCGGGCGCCTGCTCGGGGTCCGCCTCGCCAACATAGGCCATGCGGTCGGCGGTGTCGTAGTCCTCGTTGCACCATTGCCACACCGCCTCGCCAACCGGCAGGTTGCTGCGCGCCCACCGTTCGAGGTCGACGAAGCGCTGCGCCACGTCTCCGTCCTGCCCGGTATTAAAGCGCGGGCCGAGCACGAGCATCAGCGGGCCTTGGTCGTCGCGACCCATGCGAATCGAATGGGTCGGGTCTTCGGCGGCGATGAACATGCCCTCAAGGTGGGCTTCGTCCTGGGGGCGGAAGGCGATTGCCACATGGCAGCGTGGCTGGGTGGGACTGACCATATCGATCGGCGTCTCCACCGGCATGTGCGTGGCCAGAATCATCTGATCGGCCTGAACCATGCCGCCCTCGAAACTCACCTGCCAGCGCTCGTTGCGTTCGAACTTGTTGGCGCGCGTCTGCTGATAAATCTTCCCCCCGCAAGCCTGTACCGCCGCCGCCAGGCCGACCAGGTAGCTGGCCGGGTTGAATTGCGCCTGGTCGGGAAACTCGAGCGCACCCGTGGTCTCGAAGGGCAGCGGCGCGCGGTCGAGCACCCGCGCAGCAAAGCCCAGGCAGCGAGCCGCCTCAGCTTCACGCTCGATGGCCTCGCGGCCTTGCGCGGAACAGGCATAAGCGAAGGCGGACTGGCGCTGGTAATCGCAGTCTATTTGCAGGTCTTCGACCCAGTGGCGAATGCGGTTCACCGCTTCACGGTTGACGTCCGCGTAGCACTGCGCCAGGTCCTGGCCGAAGGTATCAATCAGGTGTCGGTAGATGAGGGCATGCTGAGTGGTGACCTTGGCAGTTGAGCGTCCGGTGACCTGTCGACCGATTTCGCGCGCTTCGAGTACCACGACCTTCTTACCCGCTTCGCAGAGCGTCATGGCGGCGCTCAGCCCGACGATGCCGGCGCCGATCACCACAACATCGCATTCGCTGTGGCCGGTCGCCGGCGGGAAGTCGCTACGGGGTGCACTGGCATTCCAGCAGCAGTCGGGTAGGGCGGATAGCGCGGGCATGGGTAGGGTCCTCATCTGCTGAGTCGCATGGTCTTTCGACATCTCATCACCCGCCACAGCGTTAACGGCATGGCCGGAGGTTCACGAAACGTCGGGCACTAGGAAGTAGAGCGGTCCGGTTCGGGCAGGTTCCTGACCACCGGGCAGGACGCGCCAATCGACGCGGGTCCGGGCCTACTCGCGTCGGTTAGTGCGTGAAACAACAAGCAGAGCCCGGCGTACCGGTTGCCTTCCTCGCGCATGCTGACCGCCGTGTGTCGACCTGCCGCATCGGCGCCATGACCGAGGCGTCAGGGAACTCCGATGTTGGCGCTGCCCTGTATCAGCAGTTCGCTGCCTCTGTTGCATCGCAACAGAAGGTACCGATGAAGGCGGAACAATCAGCCTGGTGGCCGATCCGAACTAGCTATGAGCACGATGCAAGGTGGGGAGGGCCAGCCATGACCGAGGGCATCCTGGTAGGGGTGACTGTGGTTTTCGTGGCAGTCACTCTCATTCAATACTGGAGCCAGCCAAGCTGGTGGGTGCGCGGTTGGGATTTCCCCAAGTTGCAGGTAGGCGCGCTGTTGCTGGTACTGCTGCTGATTCAGTTGCTACTGCTGGATTTTTCCAACCGCTGGAACCTGCTGCTGCCGCCCGCGACGCTGGGTTGCCTGGCCTACCAGTGGTGGTGGATACGGCCCTACACACCGCTGGTACGCTGCGAGGTCGACTGGGCCGACCCGAATGACGACGGCCCGCGGATTCGTATCCTGTCCTCCAATGTACTGACGCCTAACCGCCACGCTGATCGCCTGATTGCGCTGGTCAGGCGTTACCAACCGGATTTACTGGTAGCCCTCGAGACGGACCAGTGGTGGGACGAACAACTGCAAGTACTCAGCGACGACTACCCCTATTGCATCCGCTGTCCGTTGGACAACCTCTACGGCATGCACGTGTTTTCGCGGCTGCCGTTGGAGCATCAGCGGCTGAGCTTTCTGGTGCAGGACAATATTCCCTCGATGCATGCCCGGCTGCGGGTCAATGACGAGCTGGGCGTGCGCATGCACTTCCTGCACCCGGCGCCGCCGAGCCCGACGGAAAATGACGAGTCCACCGAGCGTGACGTCGAGCTGCTGATCGTCGGGCGCAGCGTCAAGCAGACCGATGAACCGGTGATCGTCAGCGGTGACTTGAATGACGTCGCCTGGTCGCCGACCACTCGATTGTTCCGCAAGATCAGCGGCCTGCTCGATCCACGCATCGGTCGCGGCATGTTCAACACCTTTCACGCGCAGTACCGCTTCCTACGCTGGCCGCTGGATCACTTCTTTCACAGCGCCCACTTTCGCGTGGCACGCATCGAGCGACTCGCGGATATCGGCTCGGATCACTTTCCCATGTTCATCGAATTGCAATACGACCGTCGCCACGCGAGCGAACAGCAGAGCTTGGAAGCCGATGCCGCTGATCGCGCCCGGATGCAGCAGAAGGTCGCGCATGAGCCAGCCAGCAAAGACGATGTGCCGCGGCCTTGAGTTCACAACCCGGACCGTCAGTTGCGATTCGATGCCAAAAGGGACGGCTCGTAGTGCCTGGCGTTAGGTCCGCGTTGGAAACGCTGCGCCAGGAGGGCGTTGCTGAGCGGTTGCCGCAACGGGTGGCAGCGAGACCATGCCACCCCAGCGCGGCGCAGACGTCCTTGTGACCGCCCGTCCCACAGAGGGAATGCCTCGATCGGCCGGCAGTCCTCTTTGTATCGGCCCACCCCGAGGCGCCGCAGAGCGCGAAGCGTTGAGCTCGGGACCGCACACTTACAGGAGGCTGCATGCAGCGTCGTATTTTTCTCTCGACCCTGGCGGCTGGCAGTGCGCTGGCGCTGACCACGCCGCACCTATTGGCGCAAACGAGCACCGCTCCGTCCACTAGCCGCTCTCCCGAGGCGCTGCCGCGCAATGAGGGCGAGCACCCACGCTATCGACCGCCACAGCGTTTCGGACTCGGTGGCGCCATCGCCCTGGGCGATATGCGCCGGCAGATCACTGAAGAACAGGCCCGTGCCATTCTCAAGGCTGCGTGGGAGCAAGGCATTCGCTATTACGACACGTCGCCCTGGTACGGTTTGGGCCTGAGCGAGCGGCGGGTCGGGCAGTTGCTCTATCCGCGTGACCGCGATGGCTACGTCTTGTCATCCAAGACTGGGCGGCTGCTTGAACCCGACCCGGGCTACGACCATCCTGGTTGGCAGGGCGTCGACAACTTCCGGCCAAAGTGGGATTTCTCCGCCTCCGCAACCCGCCGTTCTATCGAAGACAGCCTGCAGCGCCTGGGTGTCCCGCGCCTGGACATGGTGTTCATACACGACCTGTCGCCTGATCACATGGGCGCGCAGTGGCGCGAACATTTCGAGGTCGCGCGCAAAGGCGCGATGCCAGAACTGGTGAAGATGCGCGAGGAGGGGCTGATCAAAGGCTGGGGGCTGGGCGTCAATACGCTCGAGCCGCTGCTCGACACGCTGGAGGTCTCCGATCCGGACATCAGCCTGTTGGCCACTCAGTACTCGCTGCTCAAACATGAAGATGCACTTACGCGTGCGTTCCCGGCTTGTGAAAAACGCAACGTCTCGCTGGTGCTCGGTGCGCCGCTCAATTCCGGTTATCTGGCCGGTGGCGAGTATTACAACTATGACCGTGGCGCGCCGGCCGATATAGCCGAAAAGCGCGAGCGCTATCGGGCGCTGGCTCGCGAGCATGGCGTCGATTTGCGCACGGCGGCCCTGCAGTTTTGCAACGCGCCGGATGTGGTTGCGGCGGTGATCCCCGGAGCAAGCAGCCCAGAGCAGGTCCGCGAGAACGTGGCGTCGATAGTCGATGCGCATGTGCCGGCTGCCTTCTGGGCGGCGGCCAAGAATCAGGGGTTGCTGCATGCAGACGCGCCAACGCCGCGCTAATCGACCTGCGCTCCGGGTGCTACTTTGACTTTCGCTGATGGCGGAACCGGCCGCGTGACTCGGCCGGCCGGAGTCGAACGAACCACAGGCGATCGGTCCGCCTCGGCGCACCGATCGCCGGGACTCGCCGAGGCACCTGTTTCTGGCTTGAAATCGCGCATCGACTCGCTGGTCCGGGCTGCCACGCCTGGCCAGTCGGGGTTTCGTCTGTTGCTGTCCGGCCGGGATGCCTTCAATGCACGCGCCGAAGCCATCGCCCAGGCCACCGAGTCGCTCGACCTGCAGTACTACATTACCCACGACGGCATCAGTACCCGCCTGCTACTGGGTGAACTGCTACAGGCGGCCAACCGCGGTGTGCGTATCCGACTGTTGCTCGATGACTTCGCAAGCGATGCGCGCGACCACCGCATTCTGCTCAGCGCTGCCCATCCCAACATCGAGATGAAAGTGTTCAATCCGCCGAACAAGGGGCGCAAGCGAGCCACTACGCGGCCATTGGGTCGCCTGCTTGAGCTCCCTCATCAGCATCGACGGATGCACAACAAGCTGCTGTTGGCTGATCGCAACCTGGTCGTCATGGGTGGGCGCAATCTCGGGGATGAATATTACGACGCCGACCCTGAGCGCAATTTCGTCGACATCGACCTGCTGTGTGTCGGCCCTGTCGCCAGTGATTTTTCCGCCAGTTTCGAGGCGTACTGGCAACATTCACTGGCCGTGCCTATCGATCAATGCCTACGTAAATCCATCAAGCGGTTCGGACGAAAGCACCAGCCGCGGCCCTTAGCGCAGGAAATCGACGATGCCTGTAACAAGGAGCCAGACCAATGCTCGCTGCTGACCGCTTACCGTCGAACGCCACAGCTCGGCACATGGCTGGGCCAGCTGGTATGGGCAACGGGCACAGCACTGTGGGATCCGCCCGGTAAGCTTGCGACAGCCTCGGTGCCCGACGAAGATCAGATGATGACCGCGCCGCTACTTCCCGTGGCACAGGGCGTACGCCGAGAGCTGATGATGGTGTCCGCTTACTTCGTGCCTACCTGGGCAGGGCTGGCTTATTTAAGCGACTGTGTGGGTAGGGGCGTGTCGGTTCGGGTACTGACCAATTCGCTCGAGGCGACGGACGTCCCGCTGGTACATGGCGGCTACCAGCCCTATCGCAAAGCTCTGTTGAATGCGGGCGTGCGGCTGTTTGAAATGCGAAAGAAACCAGCGACGCACTCGCGCTACAGGCTCGCCGATACACCGGTGAGTCTGCATAGCAAGGCGGTGGTGTTCGACAATCGGCAGGTATTCATCGGCCCACTGAACCTGGACCCACGCTCGGTACTGTGGAATTCGGAGGTGGGCGTTCTGGTTGACAGCCCGACGTTGGCCAATGCTGTGCGCCAGCTGGTGGCTGAGGGGCAATCAGGAACCGTGAGCTACGAAGTCGAAGTCGACGGCAGCGCCCAAAGCGCCGGGCTTGTCTGGAACTACGAAGATGACCATGGCCGCGCGCTCAAACTCAAACGTGAACCGGCCAATCCATGGCGACGTTTCAATGCCTGGTTGGCGCGCCTGTTGAGAGTCGAGCCATTTCTCTAATCCCGAACGCAGTCTGACCCAGGCTCAGGCGCAACAGACGGGACACAGCCAGGGGAGTCCTGTGGGCACTATCTGGACGGTGCCGCAGGACATACTTTCCGATGTTCTCGAGAGCGTCAAAGACCACCGCAGTTCAGTATTGGCGTTCACTGCGGCTTAGTGCTGTTCACCTCGTTTCGACCGGATTAGGGCCTTGACTGTCCGATATGGCGTACGCCAGCGAAGTTGTCACGTGCTTCGCTTAATTCCCAACATTACATTTCAGTAAGTTAGTGAGTGGCGGGCAACTATGGCCCGTATTGTCGTGTCTACGCCATTACGGACGGCAATCGGTTAAATAGAGGCCATCACATGCAAAACGATAAAGGTATTTTTCTAAAAGGCGTGTTGGGCGGCGCTGTATTAGCCGCGTTGTTAGGTTTTCTGCTGGCATTGTTCGTTGCTTATACCGGCGCCTACAACATAGCTGCATCTCAGGATCATTCGCCCTTCGTTCGCTGGTTGTTCTCGACCACCATGCAAAACTCGGTGGCAGCCAGAGCAGATGAATTGGACGCGCCCACTGAGTTCTCCGAGGCGCAAATTGCCGCCGGTGCAGAGCACTATAAGGCGATGTGTCAGCACTGCCACGCTGGTCCAGGCGTGGAAAGAGCCGGGTGGGCACAGGGGCTGCTACCGCAACCGCCGCACCTGGTCGAGGAGGCCGCGCATTGGCAGTCGAACGAGGTGTTCTGGCTCGTCAAGCATGGCGTTCGCATGTCGGCCATGCCGGCTTTCGGCGAAACGCACAAGGATGCCGAGCTCTGGGACATCGCCGCGTTCGTTAAGCAGCTACCCGGCATGACCGCCAGCGAGTACGCCGCGCTGGGTCAGCAAACCGGCACGCATAAGCACTAGAAGGAAGAACATGATGCAGATGTCTTATTGGCGTTTCGCCGCGATGATCGCAACTTCCACGGTCGTGATGTTCGGCCTGATGTACCTAAATACTTACGCTTTCGAACATATTTTATGGAGCGAGACTCGGGCGTGGATGGCGCTTTTGATGGGCGCAGTTATGGCCGTGATCATGCTGAGTTTTATGCTCAATATGTATAAGAAAAAGCGGGTCAATATCGCTATATATATTGGCAGCATTGTCGTGTTCGCATTGACGCTCTGGATAATTCGAAGTCAGGCCACGGTTGGTGATGCGGAATATATGAAGGCCATGATTCCCCATCATTCGATTGCGATCATGACGAGCGAGCGCGCGCAGATTACCGACCCGCGAGTTCGCAAACTGGCCGATGAGATCATCGCGGCGCAGCGTCGCGAAATAGCGGAAATGAAATACCTGATCAATGAACTCGAGAGGGTCGACTGATGCGTCTTCATATGCACCGGAGCGGCCCGAGGTCGCTCGCCTGGAAATGGCTCACGCCGCTCGCCGCACTGCTGCTCACCGCCTGTGGCGACCCTGCGCCGGGAGAGGGCGTGAAAAAACCAATGATGAGCGGTCCGCCACCGGAGGTGGTCGGTGCCCGCGAAGCGGTGGGTACACCTGACATTCCGACCATTGATCCGCAGACGCTCGATGCGGCCGAGATCGAGAAAGTGCTGGGCGCAGGGCCGCGTTGTCTCTTTGCCTACACAGCCGAAAGCGCACCCGTGGTTGCTCTTCAGGTCACTGGCGATAACGCTGGCCAGGGTGTGGTGAAAGTTCATGGCCGGCTGGTAAAGCTTGCTGCGCAGCGTGCAGAGGCCGGTGGTTTTGCTCTGAGCGCTGATGGCATGTCGGTCAAGATCCAGCCGGCAGACGCGGGTGACGAAGCCAGGCCAACCGAACTGCGCGAGGCCGATATGTTATTCGAACTGGAACAGGGGCTACGGGTTGGCTACCGCGGCTGGTATCGCTGCACCACGCCGTGATTCCCACGTGAATGCATCGATCCGCACCATAGCCATCCCATGAGCCCGGGTATCCCTTGACCGATCCGTGCAGGAGACAAGCGCATGCTTCGCCACCTTGTATTCGATGTAAACGAGACGTTGCTGGATGTCGCCGCGCTTGACCCGCTCTTCGAGCGCCTGTTCGGCGATGCCAGTGCCCGTGTCGAGTGGTTTCTGACGCTGGAAGAGGGCTGGATGACCGCGACCATCGTTGAATGCTTCCAGCCCTTCGCCAAACTGGCCCAGGCGGCACTGGTTATGGTCGGACAACGACGGGGAATCGAGGTCAGCGAAGCCCAGTGCGAGGAGCTGGTTGAAGGCATGAAGCGGCTGCCAGCGCACCCGGAGGTACGGCCAACGTTGGAACAGCTACGTGGCGCGGGGTTTCATCTTGCCGCCTTGAGTAACGGAAGCCTACAGGCGCTGCGCCAACAGCTGGAGTCGGCGGGGCTGGGCGATAGCTTCGACGCGATCCTGTCGGTCGAGGAGACGCAGCGCTACAAGCCGGCTCCGGAGCCATACCGCATGGCAGCCAAGTGCATCGGCATAGAGCAGGAACAGATGATGATGGTTGCGGCTCATGCCTGGGATATCACTGGCGCGGCGGCGGTAGGCTGCCGCACCGCATTCATTGCGCGACCGGGCAAGGTGCTCAATCCGGCCGGTAGCCAGCCGGATATTCAGGGTAACGATCTGCAGGACTTCGCCAGGCAACTGCTCGCCTGGCGTGAGCGGTAACGGTCGAGACCGCTTCGCCTCATTGCTCCGTCTGCTTGCCGCTGAAGGCGGTGATCGGCTTTTCCGCCTCCTTGTCGAGACCGCTGGCGAAGGTCTTCAGGCCTTCGATGATGGGCATCAACGCAGCCCACAGCTCGTCGTCATGCAGCATTTTGTAGGCGCCGGTTACACCCGGCGCCTCGTCGTGCTTGTCGTCCGGCTTGTAACGGCTCACGGCACCGAAAGCGGACTGGAAGGCAAACACAATCTTGTAGAACTGCGCCGGCTCGATGCGGGACAGCGCCATGCCGAGAATAGACAGGTTCTGTATGGCGTTGAGCGAACCTTCCTTGCTCATGCCGTCCACCAGGACTTTCAGCAGGCGGTCGTGCGAACCGGCCAGGTCGTTGGCAAAGCGCAGCACGCCGCGCTGGTGCAAGGTTTCTAGGAGGGTATCGAGCTCTTCCCTGGCATCGGGACCAATCGGGGTCGGTTTGACGTCGTAGTCTAATCGTTCGGCCATCAGAATCTCTCCGGGTGCGTGGCTCGGGCGGGCGGCGCGACGTAGTCGTCGCGGTACCACTTCACCTCTACGGGCACGCCATCGTTCGGCGTGCGGGTGGCGTTGCGGAAGTTATTCGACGGCAGCGGCGGCTCACCTTTTTTCGGCAATACCTCAAGCTTCACCGCGGTTTCCTTGTAGGCCGGCGTGTTCACGTCAGGGTCGTGATGCTCGCCAGTGAGCAGGTTGAGGCCTGGCTTGCCCTGGTGAATGGGCATGAACAGCGTCTTGCCGGCGACCCGGTCGGTCACGGTGGCGCGAACTTCCACCGAGCCGCGGCGCGAGGTCACGCGCACCCAAGTGCCGTCTTCGATGCCGCGTTCGGCAGCTAGCTCGGGGCTGACTTCGACAAACCAGTTCGGCGCCTGGGACCAGATGCGTGGCCCGCGGCCGGTCTGGTTGGTGCCCTGGAATTGCTCGAGCATGCGGCCGTTGTCGAGCATGATGTCGTACTCGCTGTCGGCCGCCTCGGCTGGCTGCTTCCATTCCAGCGGGAAGAGCACGGCCTTGCCGTCGTCGGTGTGGAAGCGCTCGGTATAGAGCAGCGGCGTGGTGCTGCCGTCAGTCTGCATGGGCCAGAACAACGACTGCCAGCCTTCCAGGCGCTCATAGCTGATGCCCTGGAACATGGTGGCAATGCCGGCGACCTCATTCATGATCTGGCTCGGGTGGGTATAGCCCCAGTCGTAGCCCATACGCTTGGCCAGATCGGTGAGAATCTGCCAGTCCGGACGGCTGTCACCGAGCGGCGGTAGCACCTGGTAGAAGCGCTGGATGCGCCGTTCGGTATTGGTGAAGGTGCCGTCCTTTTCCACCGAGGGGGAGGCCGGCAGCACCACGTCGGCGAACTCGGCGGTGCGGCTCATGAAGATGTCCTGCACCACCATGAAGTCGAGGCTCTCGAAGCCGCTGTGCACGTTGCGGCTGTCAGCGTCGGAAAACGCGGTTTCCTCACCAATGATGAACATCGCCTTGACCGAGCCTTCGTCCGCACCCTTGACCATGGTGAAGTTGTCGTTGCCTTTTTCCAGCGACAGTTTTTCCTTCGGCACGCCCCAGGCCTTGGCCCACTTGTCGCGGTTCTTTTCCTCGGTGACCTTCTCGTAACCGGGGTACATGTTCTTCAGGCAGCCGAAGTCGCTGGCGCCCTGGACGTTGTTATGGCCACGCATCGGGTAGCCGCCGGTGCCGGGACGGCCATAGTTGCCGGTGACCAATAAGAGGTTCGACAGCGCCGTACTGGTGTCCGAGCCGTGGCTGTGTTGGGTGATGCCCATGGCCCAGAGCAGGCAGACGCTCTTCGCCTGGCCGATCAGCTCGGCGGCCTCGATCAGTTTCTCTTTCGCGATACCGGTGACCTGGGCGGCAAAGTCCATGGTGAAGGGCTCGAGCGACTGCTTGTATTCCTCGATCTGATTGACTCGCGCATTGAGGAATTCGGTGTCGGCATAGCCGTGCTCGAACATGTAGCGCGACAACGCCGAAGCCCAGACCATGTCGGTGCTGGCGTTGGGTCGCAGGTGAATATCGGCGCGCTCGGCCATCTCGTGTTTGCGCGGATCGAACACCACCCACTTCTGGCCCCTGTGCTTCTTCTGCGCCTTCAGCTTGGAGGCGATCACCGGGTGGTTTTCGGACAGGTTGCTGCCGACCATCACGATCAGCTCGGCCTTTTCCATATCCGCGATGGTGCCGGCATCGCCGCCATAGCCGACGGTGCGGAACAGCCCCTTGGTCGCCGGGTTCTGGCAGTAGCGCGAGGAGTTGTCGACGCTGTTGGTGCCGATGATCGCGCGGGCGATTTTCTGTGTGAGGTAGGCCTCTTCGTTGCTGGCTTTGCTCGAGCCAATGAAGCCGATGCTGTCCGGACCATGGGTATCGCGGATCTGCAGCAAGCGCTGGGCGACTAGATCGAGTGCTTCGTCCCAGCTGGCCTCGCGGAACTTGCCGTTGTCGCGGATCAGCGGGGTGGTCAGGCGTTCCGGGTCGTTGACGAAATCCCAGGCGAACTTGCCCTTGATGCAGGTGGAGATGCCGTTGGCCGGCGCATCGACCACCGGCTGCACCTTGAGAATATGCCGATCGCGAGTCCACATCTCGAAGGAGCAGCCGACCCCGCAATAGGTGCACACGGTCTTAGTGCGCTTGATCTCCGGCTGACGCCAGTGCATGTCGAGCATCGACACGCCAGTGATCGGCCGCGCGCCGATGGTTTCTTCGAGCTTCTTGACCATGTCGATCATGGGCCGCTTGACGTCCTGCGGCAGCGCGGTGAACGGGCCGGCGTCGGGCTGCATGGTCTTTTCCAGCAGGGCGTTACATGGGCAGACCGTCACGCAATGGCCGCAGCTTACGCAGCTCGAATCGTCGATCGGCTTGCCGCCATCCCAGAGCACGCGCGGATGCTCCATGTTGAAGTCGATCGACAACGTCTCGTTGACCTCGACGTTCTGGCAGGCCTCGACACAGCGGCCGCAGAGGATGCACTGATCCGGATCGTAGGTGTAGAAGGGGTTGGAGTGGTCCTTCTCATAAGGCTTGCGCTTGAATTCGTAGCGCTGGATTGGGATATCCATTTGCGCATAGGTGTTGTGCAGCGTGCAGTCGCCGGTGTTGTGCTCGCACAGCGTGCAATACAGCTCGTGCTTGGCGACCAGCCGATCCATGCCTTCTTCGCGCGCCGCCTTGGCTTCGGCGACCTGACTGGTGACCTCCAGCCCGTCGTGCGCCTTTAGCGTGCAGCCCCGCACCAGCTCACCATCGACCTGCACCCAGCAGACATCACAGGTCTGCGGCGAGCCGAGAGCACGGTGATAGCAGACGTGGGGTAGATCGATGTCATGGTTCGCCAGGAAATCAATCAACGGGGTGTCGGCATCGCCGTTCAGTGGCTTGCCGTCGAAGTGGATCGTGCAGTTGCTCATCAGGCCTCCGTTTTTGTAGTCGGATCGGTGCGGATGGCATCCTGGCCTGGCGCCGGCACGGCCCGGCGACTCCTGCCGAACGCCTGCCCTCTGGTGCAAAGTCAAAGGGTGGGTCCAGAAATGATTGTCCATAGCTGACTGATCGTCTTGCGCAAACGTTCCCTTCCGATTCGTGTGGACTCCTGGCCCGCACCGATGGCTTTGCCGTTTCGATTGAACTCATCCGGCTATGAGCGGCCAGAAACATACAGTCACAAACGGCTCAGTCAGGACGCGTCTTACCGCATGGCCCAGCTTTTCCCCCGCACCGCCGACATGTGGTTACGTCTGGCATTGCTCCTTTTGTCATTAGGGCTTGTCGGGGTGTTCGCCGCGTTCGTCATCCTCTCGCGCTCGTCCTACGTCACCGATCAGGGGTGGACGGTCCATCAGCCAGTGCCTTTCAGCCATGAGCATCACGCGGGTGCGCTGCAGATCGACTGTCGCTACTGCCATGACAATGTTGAGACCAGCCCGGTGGCGGGTCTGCCGCCAACCCACACCTGCATGAGCTGCCATTCACAGATATGGACCGGCGCGGAAATGCTCGCACCGGTTCGTCAGAGCCTGGTGCAGGGCGAGCCGTTGCGCTGGAATCGCGTGACCGAGCTGCCTGATTACGTGTTCTTCCACCACGGGGTGCACGTCAACGCGGGCGTGGGGTGTGCCGAATGCCACGGGCCGGTCGACCGCATGCCGCTGATGTACAAGGCGGAGCCATTCACCATGAGTTGGTGTCTCGATTGTCATCAGGACCCTGCGCCGCGCCTGCGCCCACGCGAAGCGGTAACTGACATGAGCTGGCAATACAAGGGCGACCGCCGGGAGCTGGGCGAGGCGCTGATGCGCAAGTATCACATCGGCGAAGGCAACCTGACCCATTGCTACACATGCCATAGGTAGGCCATGCATATTCGAGACGAAACCGACCCACAACACCCTGCGCCCCTCGACTGGACAGCGATACGCGAGCGTCTGGAAGGCGAGCGCGGGGCCGGGTACTGGCGCAGTCTTGAACAACTGGCCGACGAACCGGCATTTGCCGCATTCGTCGAGGCCGAGTTTCCATCGATTGCCCCGCAGATGGACCGTCGGCGCTTTCTGCAGGTGATGGGTGCCTCGATGGCAATGGCGGGGCTGGCCGGCTGCAGCGAGCCAGAGAAGGGCGTGCCTTATGTGCTTCAGCCGGAAAAAATCATTCCCGGCGAAGCGCAGTGGTATGCCACTACCGTGACCTTCGCCGGCTATGCCCAGCCTGTGCTTGGCCGCACGCATGTAGGCCGGCCGACCAAACTCGAAGGCAATCCCGACCATCCGGTCAGTCGCGGTGCCAGCACGGCCACTATCCAGGCGGCCATCCTGCAACTATATGACCCTGATCGCTCACAAGCGCCGCGCTTCAAAGGGGTCCCTGCGACCTGGGACAGCTTTCAGCTCGAAGCCAGCCGCCTGGCCGAACGGCTCGACGGGAAGGCTGGTCGCGGCCTGCACGTGCTTATCGGTGCCACCAGCTCACCGACATTGCAGCGCCAGTTCAGCGAAATGCTGCAGCGTTGGCCCGAGGCGAGGCTGTATCGACACGAACCCTTCGAGGGCGACCATTATCGAACCGCAGAGCGCACCTTCGGCCGTGCCCTCGAGACGCACTATCGCTTCGACGCGGCCGAATGGGTGTTGAGTTTCGAACACGATTGGCTCGGCCTCGGACCTCGCGAGCTGCCGCACGCGGTCCGCTGGGGCGAGCGCAAGCGGCTAGCGGCGAAGGGCGAAGGCGAAGCTCGTCTGCTCGTCGTCGAATCGGTGCCGACGCTCACCGGTGCCAAGGCCAGCGAGCGCAAACGCATCGAGCCGGAGACGCTGCAAGCATACGTGCAGGCGTTGTCAGCCGCGCTGGGCGAGGGCGACGGACCGGCCCAGCCGCTGCCGGTCGAACGTCAGCGCTGGATCGAGGCCGTGGCGAACGAGCTCAAAGCCCGCGCCGGGCGCTGTCTGATTACCGCTGGCGAACGCGCGCCAGTGGCAGTGCAGGCGGCTGTTCACCGGCTCAACCAGCGGCTGGGCAACGTCGGCAAGACGCTGACGTACAGCGAGCCGGTGGTCTGGCTCGAGGCGGGTAATCAACGTCTGGGCGACCTGCCGGGATTGGTCGAGGCGATTCGCGGCGACCAAGTCGAGGCCTTGCTGATGCTCGAATGCAACCCCGTCGACACCGCTCCGGCAGATCTCGAGCTGGAAAAGGTGCTGGATGAGGTTCCGCTGCGCATTCATGCCGGGCTCTACTACGACGAAACGGCGGCTTACTGCCACTGGCATCTGCCACTGACCCACGACCTCGATGGCTGGCAAGACGCGCGCGCCGCCGATGGTAGCGTCTGCCTCGGTCAGCCACTGGTGCGCACGTTCTATAGCAGCCGCACCTTGTCCGAGGTGCTGGCGCTGATGCAGGGCGATCTCAACCCCGATGGACGCGCTGAACTACGCAAAACCTGGCAGTCGCTCGACGAGAGCGCCTGGCGACAGGCGCTGGAGCGTGGCTTTATCGAAAATACCGCGCTACCTCCGCTGGCCATCGAGGCAGCTCCCGCCACCTGGGACGCCGAGCCGGCCTCAGACGAGGGGCTGACCCTGCGCTTTCTGCCGGACCCCAGTGTGTGGGACGGACGGCTGGCGAACCTCGGCTGGTTACAGGAACTGCCCAAGCCGATCACCAAGCTCACCTGGGACAACGTCATTGGCGTGGCGCCAAAGCTGGCCGAAGAGCACGGGCTGTCGAATGGTGATCTGGTCCGGGTCACGCTCGGTCGCCACGTGGTGATTGGGCCGGCCTGGATCATGCCCGGCCACGCCGAACGCACGCTCAGTCTTTACGCCGGTTATGGCCGCACCCGCGCCGGGCGTGTCGCCGACCGTCTGGGCTATGACATCGCCCCGTTGCGCACGGCCGGCGATCCCTGGCTGCGTCGCGGCGCAAGCCTGGAGAAAACCGGGGAATTTCTGCCGCTGGCCACCACCCAGTCGCATCACATCCCGCATGGGAAGGAAGCCATCAAGAGCGAGCCGCGTGATGAGGCTTACCGCAAGGTGCCGACAGAGCCGCTTTACCTCTTTGAGCAAGCGAAAACCCTCTACCCGCCGACCCCGCCTAGCGAGCCGGTGTGGGGCATGACCATCGACCTCGATCAGTGCATTGGCTGCAACGCCTGCATCGTCGCCTGCCAAGCCGAGAACAACATTCCGGTGGTCGGCAAGGAACAGGTCACTATGGGCCGCAACATGCATTGGCTGCGGGTCGATCACTATTACAAGGGCGATCCAGCCGAACCCGAGTCATCGGCATTCCAGCCGGTGCCCTGCATGCACTGCGAGCAGGCACCCTGCGAGGTCGGTTGCCCGGTCAACGCTACGGTGCACGGGCCGGATGGGCTCAACGAACAGATCTACAATCGCTGCATCGGCACCCGCACTTGCGCGTCGTATTGCCCTTACAAGGTGCGCCGTTTCAACTGGTTCGACTGGACTGGCGACGATGAGCCCTCGATCCAGCATCAGCGCAACCCCAACGTCACGGTGCGCTCGCGCGGTGTGATGGAGAAGTGCACCTACTGCGTCCAGCGCATCAGCGAGGCGCGCATCGCTGCGCGGATCGAGGACCGTCCGGTCGCCGACGGCGAGGTACAGACCGCTTGCCAGCAGAGTTGCCCGACCCAGGCGATCGTCTTCGGCGATCTGTCCGATCCCGGGGCGCGGGTCCGAGAAGGGCGCGATACCAAGCGCCACTATGGGCTGCTGGAGGAGCTTGGCACGCGACCCAAGACCACCTACCTGGGCGTGGTTGAATTGCCGAAGATCGTCGAGGGCGAGCCATGAGCCCCGCCGACGCCGAACCGCGCTATCAGGGCGCCGATACACCGCACTTCTTGCCGAGGCAGATGCCGCTCGGCGAGGTCTCGGACCGAGTACTCACCGTTCCGGTCGACTTCGCCCCGTATCGCCGTGCCTGGTGGGCGCTGTTCATCTTCGGATGTTCGCTGCTGGGGCTGTTCGTGGCCTCGGTGGTCGTGGTGGTCTGGAAGGGCGTCGGCGTCTATGGCAACAACAACCTGGTCAATTGGGGCTTTCCGATCCTCAACTACATGTGGTGGCTGGGCATCGGGCATGCCGGTACCTTCATTTCGGCCATGTTGTTGCTGCTCAACCGGCCGTGGCGCAACTCGCTCAACCGCATGGCCGAGTTGATGACGCTGCTGGCGGTGGTGTGCGCGGGCATCTACCCGATCCTGCATCTGGGCCGTCCCTGGCTGTTCTATTGGAGCGCTCCGTACCCCAACACCATGGAGCTGTGGCCGCAGTTCAAGAGCCCGACGTCGTGGGACTTCTTTGCCGTGCTTGGCTACCTGTTCGTCTCGCTGATATTCATCTACATCGGCGCGATTCCGGACTTCGCCTCGGCCCGCGATCACGCCCGCAAGCGGCGCTACAAGATCTTCTACGGTCTGCTGGCGCTTGGCTGGCGGGGCGCTTCTTCGCACTGGGCACATTGGCGGCGGGCCTACCGATTCATTGCGCTGCAGGCCATTCCGCTGGTGTTTGCGGTATCCAGCGGTTATTCGTTTCTGCTCGATCTGTCGCCGGAAACCGGCTGGCACTCGACGGTGTTCCCGCCGTACTTCGTCGCCGGCGCGATCTTTTCCGGTTTTGCGCTGGTGATCGTCATCGCGCTGGGGCTGCGCCGATTCTTCGGCTGGCAGTTGCTGATTACCGTCAAGCATCTGGATGTGCTCGGCATCCTGCTGCTCGCCAGCGGCTGGATGACCGCCTATGGCTATTTTGCGGACATCTTCATTGCCTTCTATTCGGGCAAGGAACACGAGATCACTGTGACCATGGCGCGCCTGAGCGGGCCGATGGCCTGGAGCTGGTGGACAGCGATCTTCTTCAACCTGATCTGCCTGCAAGCGCTCTGGTGGCCGCAGGTGCGACGCAACGGCAAGGCCTTGTTGGCGATTGCGGTCGGCGTCCTGATCGGCATGTGGTGCGAGCGCTGGATGCTGATCGTCGTGCCGGCCACCCGCGATTACCTGACGGCCACTTGGCAGGGCTACAGCCCGACGTTCTGGGATTGGTCGTTGTTCATCGGTACCTTCGGGCTGTTCCTCGTGCCGTTCAGCCTGTTCATGCGCCTGCTGCCGATGGTGTCCACCTTCGAAGTCAAAGAGTCCTTGCACCGCTATCGGGGAGGGGCCGATGACTGAGCGCTGTTACGGATTTCTGGCCGATTTCACCCATCCTGAGCCGCTGATCGAGGCAGCTCGCGCCGCGCGAGAGGCAGGCTACACGCGGATGGAGGCCTACAGCCCGTTCATGCTGCCAGAGTTGGAACCGGTGCTCGGCCAGCGCAGCAACCGCGCCTACTGGGTAGGCATCCTTGGTGCACTGATCGGTGGCGGTTTGGGATTGGGCATGCAGATATACGCCAATCTGAGCTACCCGCTGGATATTGGCGGCCGGCCTCTGATCGCCTTGCAGGGCTTCGCTGTCATCACGTTCCTGATGACTATCACCGGTGGCGCGCTGGGTGCGCTGTTCGGCCTGTTGTTCCTTTGCCGGCTGCCGCTGCTGCATCACCCGCTGTTCGAAACCGAGGCGTTTCAGCGCGCCACGGACGACCGCTTTCTACTCTGTATTCGCGCAGACGACCCGCTATTCAGCGAGACGGAAACCGCGATATGGCTCGCGGAGCGGGCCGTGTCGGTCAGCAAGGTGCCTGCCTGATGCGTTGGCTGATCGTCTTTATCGTGCTGCTCAGCGGCTGCGATCAGATGGCACAACAGCCGCGTGCCGACGCCCAGGAGTCCAGCCTGTTTTTTCCGGACGGCAAGGTCAACCAGGCGCCACCGTTAGGCACGGTAGCCCGTGGCGAGCTGTCATGGGAGGCGGTTCTGGCCGAGCGTCCGCAGTTGACCGAAGAACTGCTGGCGCGCGGAGAAGAGCGCTACCGCATCAACTGCGTGCCTTGTCACGGTTTGGCCGGTGATGGTCTGGGAACGGTGGTCAAGCGTGGCTTCCCGCAACCCCCGGACTTTGCCAAGCCGCGTCTGGTGCAGGCACCTGATCGCCATTTCCTCCAGGTCATCGCCGATGGCTACGGCGTGATGTACAGCTACGCCGCGCGGGTAAGGCCGGCAGATCGCTGGGCAATCGTTGCGCACATACGCGCCTTGCAGTTGGCGCGCACGGCCGAGGTCAACCAGCTCCCTGAGCCTGATCGTCGTGCGTTGGAGGCTTTGCCATGAGCGCCGTTAAATCCGTGAGCCCACGCACCATCGCCTGGGCGGCGTTGGCCATCGGCGGCGTCGGCCTTGGCATCGGGCTGCTGTTCGCGCCGCGCGACACCCTGGCCGCTTGTGTGGCAAGCCTGTTGGGGTTGGCGGGGATTCCGCTCGGGACGCTGACATTGGGCCTCGCCTTGGCGCCGGTCAGCGGCAGCGTTCGCGATCAGCTTTGGCCCTGGACGCTGGTCGCCAGCCGGGCCATGCCTGCGCTGCTGGTGCTGGTGTTGCCGGGGCTGCTTGGCGCCGGGCTGATTTATGAGTGGGTGCACCAGTACAGCGACGGCTTTCGCGGGTTTTGGCTCTGGTGGCCCAGTTTCGTCATACGTGGGCTGCTTTATGTGGGCCTGTGGTGCGCGCTGGCGCGCTGGCTGTTGCCGACGACGCTGCGCAACCCTGCAGGGGCCGGGTTGGGGCTGATCGCCGTGGTGTTGAGTGTGTCGCTGGCGGCCTTTGACTGGGCTCAATCAATGGAGCCGCACTTCGCGTCCAGCATCTTCGGACTGCTGTGGCTGGGCCGGCTGATGCTGTCCGGGATCGCTGCCTGCATTCTGTTCAGCCTGTTTGCTGGCGCCTCCCGCCCGGGTGTGCTGCGTGGCTTGCTGTCGGCTGCGGCGCTGGCCTGGATCTATTTGCACTTCATGCAGTACCTGATCGTTTGGTACGGCAACCTGCCCGAGGAGGTTCGCTGGTATGAGATTCGTGCCCGCGATTGGCCGTTGCTAACCTGGCTGGTGGCGCTGCAGAGCCTGGTCTTCATCGCGACCTGGTGGCCGCTCTCAGGGCGTCCGGTACCGCTGGCGATACTGGCTGGCAGCACACTGCTGCTGGGCCTGGCTGAAGGCGCCTGGCTGAGCATGGCCAGCTTGTCAGGCTTGAGTGGGCTGGCGAGCACGATGGCGCTGTTCGCCGCGGCGGCTGCGGGCGCCGGGATGATGACGCTGCTGATCTTGCCCAGGAGGTCCGCATGAGCGTGCCGGTCGATCCGCGCTCGAAGGAAGACGGCTTCGAGCACCACGACGCCAAGGTCAGGGTATTGCTGATGATTGGCTTCGGCCTGGTTATCGCCCTGGCGGTATCGCTGGCTGCTGTTGGCTTGTTGCTCAGCTATTACCACACGACACCCGAACCGCCGGTGTCGGGGCTAGAACGCGACAGGATCATTCCGCCGGAGCCACGGCTGGAAACCCAAGCACTAGGCAATGGCCCAGAGGTGATCCTTGAGGCCCAGCAGCGCCTGAGCCGCTATGCATGGGTCGACCGTGAGGCTGGCGTCGCGCGCATTCCGCTCCAGCGGGCTCGTGTCCTGTTGCTCGAACGCGGTTGGCCGGCGCCGGTTGAGGCCAGCGGTGAACAGGCTGTGCGCCTGCAACAGGCCAAACTAAGGGCGGAACCCCGATGAGTCGCCTGCTGCTGATCCTCGCCGCGACCTTGTCGTTTGTGCTGGCAGCCGCGGTGCGCGCCGCCGAGCCGTTCGATCCTTTCGTCGCCGCCGGCATCGATTCGCGGCCTGGTGCACAGGTGCCGCTGGATGCGCGTTTCACTGACGATAGTGGCGAGTCGGTCACCCTTGCTGAACTGCTCGATGGCCGGCCAGCGGTGCTGGTGCCGGTGTATTTCCGCTGCCCAAATGTGTGCGGGTCGCAGTTGGCGAGCCTGTTCAACCTGCTCGGCTCGGTACCCTTCGAACTCGGTAAGGATTATGTGGTGATCGCCTATAGCTTCAATCCGCACGAGACACCAGCCGATGCCCGAGCCGAGCGAGACAAGTTGGTCCGACGCTGGCCAGCGCTGGCCGGTTCGCATGCCGTGCATCTGCTCACGGGGCCTGAATCGGCGAGTCGCCGGGTCAGCGATGCGCTGGGTTTTCGTTACCGCTGGGATGCCGGGATTCAGGAATACGCGCATGCCTCGGCCATCGCCACGCTGAGCCCGTCTGGCAAGCTGGTGCAGTGGCTGTACGGGCTCGGTTATCAACCCAGCGATCTGCGTCTGGCCTTGACCGATGCCGGCGAAGGACGGGTCGGCGATTTCAGCGATCAGTTACTGCTGCTCTGTTACCACTACAACCCGCGGACCGGCGGTTACGACAATTGGGTCATCGGTGCGCTGCAGGTGGGCGGCACCGGCACGGCGTTGGCACTGCTGGGTTTCATCGGGCTGTCGCTGTGGCGCGAGCGACGCAAGCGGGAGGGCGGCGATGAACGATGACTTTTTGCGCCTGTGGCCGCAAACCGCCTCCGAGCACGCGAGCAGCATCGACTGGCTGATCTGGTCGTTCACCGGAATGATGACGATCTTCGTCGTCCCGGTGTTCGTGCTCACGATTCTGTTCGCAATACGTTATCGAAAGGGCACTAAAGTGCCTCGCGATCACCGGCCGCGCGGCAGCATGAAGGTCGAAATGACCTGGATCGTGCTGCCTTTCATCGGCTCGATGATCATCTACCTGGTCTCGGCGAAGCTCTACTACGAGGTGCGCACGCCGCCGGTAGATGCGATGGAAATTCAGGTCGTTGCCAAGCAATGGATGTGGAAATTCCAGCATCCGGGCGGCCAGCGCGAGATCAACACCTTGCACGTGCCGGTAGGTCGCCCGGTACGGCTGAACATGATCTCTCAAGACGTCATTCACAGCCTCTATTTCCCGGCCCTGCGCATCAAGCAGGATCTGTTGCCAGGGCGCTATACCGAACTCTGGTTCAACGCCACCGAAGCCGGGCGCTACGAGGTGTTCTGTGCCGAATACTGCGGCACCGACCATTCGAAGATGCTCGCCACGCTGTTCGTACAGCCGCCACAGGAATACGAGCGCTGGCTGTCACAGGCTGGTGCTAGCGAGTCCCTGGCGGAACAGGGCGAGGTGCTGTTTCGCCAGTTCGGTTGCAGTGGTTGTCATGGCCCGGCCGCCGTGGCCAAAGCGCCGAAACTCGAGGGACTCTATGGCCGTCGGGTGGCATTGAAAGACGGCAGTTTTGTCGTGGCCGATCAGGCCTATATCCGCGACAGCATCCTGCTGCCGCACAAGCAGATCGTAGCCGGCTACGAGTCGATCATGCCGAGCTTCGCCAATGTGATCGATGAGGAAGGCGTGCTGCGCCTGACCGCCTACATCAAGTCGCTGGGTAAGGTTGGCGAAGGCGGGCAGGGCGAACCGCATGCCGACAGCCCGCGCAGCCCGACGCCAGAGGAGACGATACCTTGAGCCAGAAGAACCCGGCCGCCGACCGTACGCCCAGTTACCTAGCCGACGAGCACGGGCTACGCACCTGGCTGCTGACGACGGACCACAAGCGCATCGCGATCCTCTACCTGATCGGTGTCACGGCGTTCTTCTTTCTCGGTAGCCTGGCTGCCGCTCTGGTGCGCATCGAGCTGGTGACACCCGAAGGCGACCTGTTGAGTCCCGACGGCTACAACCGCACCTTCACCCTGCACGGTGTGGTCATGGTGTGGTTCTTTCTGATTCCGTCGATCCCGGCGGTCTTCGGCAATTTCCTCATTCCGATCATGATCGGCGCCAAGGACATGGCCTTCCCTAAGCTCAACCTGTTCAGCTGGTACCTGTTGGTGGGGGGTGGCCTCTTCACGCTGTATGCACTGCTGGTCGGGGGAGTAGATACCGGCTGGACCTTTTACACGCCGCTGTCGACGATGTTCAGCAATGGGCATGTGGTGGCGGTGATTCTTGGGGTATTTATCGTCGGCTTCTCGTCGATCCTGACGGGGCTGAACATCATCGTCACCATTCATACGCTTCGGGCGCCGGGCATGACCTGGTTCCGCATGCCGCTGTTCTGCTGGTCGCTCTATGCCACCTCGGTGATCTTGGTGCTGGCCACGCCGGTGCTGGCAATCACCTTGCTGTTGGTGGCTGCGGAGTACCTGTTCGGTATCGGCGTGTTCGACCCCAACCTGGGCGGCGACCCGCTGCTGTTTCAGCACCTGTTCTGGTTTTACAGCCACCCGGCGGTGTACATCATGATTCTGCCGGCGATGGGCGTGATGAGCGAGCTGATCACGGCCGCGGCGCATAAGCGTATTTTCGGCTATTCGTTCGTCGCTTATTCCAGCCTGGCAATCGCGGTGATCGGCTTCATGGTCTGGGGCCACCACATGTTCGTGGCGGGGCAGTCGATGTACGCCAGCATGGTTTTTTCACTGCTCAGCTTCCTGGTGGCGATCCCCTCGGCCATCAAGGTCTACAACTGGACCGCTACACTCTACAAAAGCAATCTAACCATCGACGCGCACTTCCTTTATGCGCTGACGTTCATCGGTCTGTTTGTGATCGGCGGCGTTACCGGGCTCTTCCTCGCGCTGCTGGCAGCGGATGTCCATGTGCACGACACCTACTTCGTGGTCGCGCACTTCCACTACATCATGGTCGGTGCAGCGGTGGCCGGGTTCTTCGGCGCGCTGCACTTCTGGTGGCCGAAGATGACCGGGCGGATGTACTCGCAGCTGTGGGGAAAGATTGCGGCAGTGATGATCTTCTGCGGCTTCAACCTGACGTTTTTCCCGCAGTTCCTGCTCGGCTATCTCGGGATGCCGCGGCGTTACCACAGTTATCCGGAGGATTTTCAGTTCCTCCATGTGCTGTCGTCCGCTGGGGCTGGGGTTCTGGCGGTGGGTTACGTCATGCCGTTCTGTTACCTGCTCTGGTCGCTGCGCTACGGGCCGCTGGCGGATGACGACCCCTGGGACGCAGCCGGGCTTGAATGGCGCACCTCGTCGCCGCCGCCCAAGCACAATTTTCTCGAGACCCCGATCGTCGACTTCGAAGCGTACGACTACCCACCTGAGGCAACCCATGGCCGATCGTGACGGGTACTTGGCCGAGCCATACCAGACTGCCGCCCAGCAGCGCGAAGCGAGCTTTCTGGGTATGTGGTTGTTTCTCGCCACTGAAATCATGATGTTTGGCGTGCTGTTTCTGGTCATCTACTACTACCGACTGCAGCACCCGGCTGCAGTCAGTGAAGCGGTGCATCATCTGCACTCGATTCTGGCGGGTTTCAACAGCGCGCTGCTGCTCAGCGGCAGCCTGTGCATGAGCCTGATGGTGCAGGCTTCGCGCTTGGGTAACTACCGTCGGGTGCAGCAGTTTCTGTTGCTCAGCGCATTCTTTGGTCTGGCGTTTCTGGCGGTAAAGTTCTTCGAATACGGCTGGGAATACCATGAAGGGTTGCTGCCCGGCATAGGCCGCGAGTCTCCGCTCAAGGACCCCGCCGCGCGGTTGTTCATGAACATCTATTTCTTCGCCACCGCGCTGCATGCGGTTCACTTGACGCTTGCGGTGGTGATCGTGCTGGGCATGGTTGGGCGCATTCACTTCGCGCATATGAAGCTGCCGGAGCGCGCAATCACGCTGGAAATGGTCGGCCTGTATTGGCACATGGTCGATGTGATCTGGATTTTTCTGTATCCGTCGCTGTATCTGGTCGGGAGGGCAGCATGAAGGCGGGCAAGCTGGTGCTGATCTATGCCGGGCTGCTGGCGCTACTGGCGATCAGCGCCACGATAGCCATCCAGTTCCCACAATGGGCGATGGTCGCGTTGATCTGTGCGGCGGGGCAGGCGCTGCTGGTGCTGTTCGGACTGGCCCAGCTTGGTGCGCATTCCCCACTGGTTCGCTTCTTCGCCTTGGGCGCAGGCTTCTGGTTGGTGTTCATGTTCACCCTTTCGCTGGCCGATGTACTGACGCGTGGGGGCTAGTCAGCTGATCGATGGTGATACTCGGGGTCATTGAAAATCCCGGCTGCGTACGTCGAGGCCGGTCAGCATCGGGGTGAGGTCGCTCAGGCGTCCGGCGATGACGTGACGCACGCCATTTGCCGATTCAAGGTGCCCATCGATTCGAAGCATTTGGGACTGTATCAATACCCGTCGCTGCCGCTCGGCCAGGTCGTGCCAGACCACCACATTGATCATGCCGAACTCGTCTTCAAGGGTGACGAAGATGACGCCGCTGGCGGTCTGCGGGCGTTGGCGACCAATAACCAGACCGGCCACGCTGACCAGCCGACCATGTTCGACTTCGACCAGCTCGCGCGAGCTGCGGCAGCGCCGGCTTCGCAGCTGGTCACGCAACAAGGCCAACGGGTGCGGGCCAAGCGTGGTACCCAGGGTGGCGTAATCGGTCATCAACTCTTCACCGACCGAGGGCAAGGGCAGAGGCACCGCTGCCTCCGGGGTCTGGACCTGTTCAGCGAACAGCGGCAGCTGCGGCTCGAAGCCGGCCACCGCCCAGCGAGCCTGATGACGATGCCCGACAAGCCCTTTCAGCGCCCCGGCGTCGGCCAGCTGTTCCCGCGCACGGGCATCCAGTCGGGCTCGCAGGCACAGGTCATCGATACCGACAAAGGCTTGCTGCTGACGTGCCGCCTCGATTCGACGTGCATCCTCCTGGCGAAAGCCTCGTACCAGGCGCAGCCCCAGACGGATTGCTGGTTGATGGGTGTCGGTCGGCTCAAGGCTGCAATCCCAGCCGCTGTGACGAACGTCCAGTGGGCGGATCTCGAGTTGATGGCGACGGGCGTCCTGGAGGATCTGATCGGGATTGTAGAAGCCCATCGGCCAGCTGTTGATCAGGGCGCAGGCGAAGGCGGCTGGTTCATGACATTTAAGCCAGCAGCTGGCATAGGTGAGCAGGGCGAAGCTGGCCGCATGGGATTCGGGGAAGCCGTAGCTGCTGAAGCCTTTGATCTGCTCAAAGATCCGTGCGACGAATTCTGCGCTGTAGCCACGGGCGAGCATGCGTTCGCTCAATCTCACTCGGTGCGGCTCGAGGCTGCCATGTCGCTTCCAGGCGGCCATGGCGCGGCGCAACTTGTCGGCTTCGTCGGCGGTGTATTCAGCGGCGACGATTGCCAGCTCCATCACCTGCTCCTGAAACAGGGGCACGCCAAGGGTGCGCTCGAATACGGGTTTCAGTTCATCGGAGGGATACTCCACCGGCTCTTCTTTATTGCGCCGACGCAGGTAGGGATGAACCATGTCGCCCTGAATCGGCCCGGGTCGCACGATGGCGACCTGAATCACCAGATCGTAGAACGTCTGAGGTCGCAGCCGCGGCAGCATGGCCATTTGCGCTCGCGATTCGATCTGGAAAACGCCCACGGTGTCGGCGCGGCTGATCATCTCGTAGGTCGGCCGGTCTTCCTTGGGCAGTGTGGCAATGGTCCACTGCGTGCCGCGATAGCGGGCGATCAGATCGAAACAACGGCGCAGCGCGCTGAGCATGCCGAGCGCCAGTACATCGACCTTGAGCAGGCCGACCACGTCGAGATCGTCCTTGTCCCACTGGATCACGGTACGGTCGGCCATGCTGGCGTTCTCGACCGGCACCAGGGTATCCAACGGGTATTCGGAAATGACGAACCCGCCCGGATGCTGTGAAAGGTGGCGAGGAAAGCCGATCAATTCATTGGTCAGCACCATTACCCGACGCAACACCGGGCTGCTGGGGTCGAAGCCGGCTTCCTGAAGGCGAGCGTCATCAGGTACGTGCTCACTCCAGCGCCCGCAGCATTCGGCCAGGGCATTGATTTGATCCGGCGGCAGGCCAAGCGCTTTGGCTACGTCTCGCACTGCGCCGGTGGCGCGGTAGGAGCTCGCCACCGCCGTCAGTGCGGCGCGATTGCGGCCGTAGCGGCGAAACACATACTGGATCACTTCTTCGCGGCGTTCGTGCTCGAAGTCGACATCGATATCCGGCGGCTCGTTGCGTTCGCGCGAGAGGAAACGCTCGAACAAAAGCCGGCTGTGCGAGGGGTCGAGTTCGGTGATGCCCAGCACGAAACACACCGTCGAGTTGGCTGCCGAACCGCGACCCTGGCACAAGATGTGGCGTTCGCGGGCGAAACGGACGATGTCGTGAACGGTGAGAAAGTAGCTTTCGTAATGCAGTTCGGTGATCAGCTGCAGTTCATGTTCGACCAGCGCACGCGATTTGTCCGTTACGCCTGCCGGCCATCGCCATCTCATGCCATCTTCGACCAGTTTGCGCAGCCAGGAGCTGGCATTGTGGCCAGCGGGTACCAGCTCGTGTGGGTACTGATACTTCAGCTCTTTGAGGCTGAACTGGCAGCGCTCGGCGATACGCAGCGTCTCGGCAAGCAGCTCGGGTGGATACAGCTGGGCCAGTTCCTCGCGCCGGCGCAGGTGGCGTTCACCGTTGGGGTACAGGTGGCGCCCGGCCTCGGCTACAGGCAGGTGATGGCGGATCGCGGTCATGCAATCCTGCAGGGCGCGCCGGCCACGGGCATGCATATGCACATCGCCACAGGCCACCGCGGGTATGCCCACGCGCTTGGCCAGTGCCTGCAACTGACACCGGTGCGTTTCATCATCCGGCCCGCGATGCAGTCCGATGCCCAGCCAGAGGCGTGCTGGAAAGCGTTCGCGCAGCCAGAGACCTTCTGCGTCAGCATCGAGGTGGGGAGTGATCCAGATGGCCAACAGCCCATCCAAGGGCTCGCTCAGGTCATCGGCCAGCAGCTGGTACTGGCCTTTCTCGGCGCGACGTCTTGCGCAGGTAATCAGCCGGCACAAGCGCTGATACCCAAGCAGGTTTTCGACCAACATGAGCAGCTTCGGGCCGTTCTCGATGTGCATTTCGCTGCCAACAATCAGCGGCAGGCCTGTTTCCTTGGACGCCTGCCAGGCGCGGACGATGCCGGCCAGGGTGCATTCATCAGTAATTGCCAGGGCCCGATAGCCCTGCAGTGCGGCGCGCTCAAACAACTCTTTGGCGCTGGAGGCGCCCCGTTGAAAACTGAAGTTGGAGAGGCAGTGCAGTTCGGCGTATTCGGGCGTCATGCGAACCAGCCGTGCAACATCAACGGCCCTCCCGTGACTGAGCGAAAGGCCCAGCCACGTTGGCCCGTGCGGGTTTCCACCAGGTAATAGTCGCGGCGCACGTCGCCACCGTCCCACCAGCCCGATTCGATACGCTCGGGGCCAGAGAGGATGCGCAGCGAGGCTTCATGCAGCGGTTTAGTTTCGCTCAGCAGCCAGCCGGGGCGGGGTGCTGTGGTCGATGGCGGCTCAAGGTGGGCTGCATGCTGCGGTCGCCAGGCGCATTCGGGGCGATGGTCGGCGCGAGCAGCAAGCCCCTGCACGGCGTCGTCGCCCAGTCGGGCTCGCAACCGCTCGCGCAATTGCTCCCAGGGCAATGACTGTTGCGGTCGCTCATCGAAAAGCTCGCGATGCTCGGGGACGAAGGCTGGCAGCTGGTCTGCGAGCAGTCGTATGGCCAGCACCGGTGCTGGAAGCTGCAGATGCTCCAGGCGGCCGCGCGTCAGCTCGAACAGCATGGCCGGGTCGCGCTCGGCACTGAGCAGGCCGATCGGTAGCTGGCTCTCGGGGAGGCTGCGGTGCTCCAGATGCAACGTAAAACGTTGGACCCCGCTGTCGCGGCCTGCCAGGTAGGCGGCGAGGTCGGCCGTCAGACGGCGCAGCGGGAAAAGCAGGGCCTGGTGAGACTCGACTTCGAAGTTCAGCTCGATACGCGCATCGAAGCGGTCGGGCGGGCGGTAGAAACTCAGAGCCAGCGGGCGATGCTCCAGCAGGGTGTCGAGGTGTCTCAGGGCTTCTGCCGGAAAGCGCTTTGCCAGCCCGTTCCGAGGCAGCGCCAGCAGTTGCTTGAAGGTGCGCAAGCCCATGCGCGCCAAGGCGTTGGACACATCACGTGGCAAGCCGAGGCGATCTACCGGCAGATCAGCCAGTACCTGATGCAGCGTCTGGGTGTCCGTCACGGCCAAGCCGTCGTGCACGTTGGCCAGTACCCGCGCGGCGGCCGGATTGGGTGCCAGCGTGATGCGATGTCCGAAGCCCAGTGCGCTCAGCTCCGTGCGCAAACGCGCCTCGAGAAGAGGCCAGGGGCCGAACAGGCCGAGGCTGGACTGCACTTCCATAAGCAGGCAGCGCGGGTAGCGCAGACTGACCTGCGAACTGAAGCCGTAAGCCCAAGCGGCGAGGAACTGCTGCCAGCGTTCGATCGAGGCCAGGTCGTATTCGGCTGTCTCGAATTCTCGGGTCAGCGCCTGAGCGGCAACCAATGATTGCCCCGCCTTTAAGCCGAGTGCCCGCGCCGCCGGATTGACCGCCTGTAGCACGCGGCGCTGTGGCGTACCGCTCAATAGTGCCAGTGGCGCTTCGGCATCGGGGCGGCTACGCAGCACACCGTCCATGGCCAGTTGCGGCAGCAGGATGCAGGCCCAGAGCATGCTCACTGCCATCCCACGGCAGAAATTGGCTGGACGGGCGCCAGCCCGCCGCGGCACTTGAGTACACGCACTTGAGCCGGGCGAGCTTCGACTGCCAACCGCAACGCCGCTGGCGAGGGGTTTACCGCTTCGCGCAAAGAGCGATAGGCGAAGGCGAGTGTCTGCCCGGTCTCAGCGGCCACCTGCAGGCGACGCAAGGCGCGGTCATCGGCCTGCTGTGGCCAGCACAGCACCGCACCGCAACTGCCTGAACGCAAACACTGTTCCGCCGCCCATAAGGCGTCGCGTCCGTGCGCCTGAACGAGACTGAGTTGGCGCAGGTCGACCCCGGCAGCGAGCCAGGCATGAGGGAAGGGCAGGTGAGGCGGGGCGACCAGAACTACCCGTTCGCCGGCACTGGTCAACCGTGCCAGGGTGGGCCAGAGCAGACGCAGTTCGCCGATGCCGGTGGTGGCGATCAGCAGCTCGCTCAGTGCCGAGTCCGGCCAGCCCCCGCCGGGCAAGGCGGCGTCCAGGGTGGGATGGCCGGTCGGCTGGTTACTGGTCGAGACGATGCTTGGCTGGCCTCGCCATAGCTGGCGCGCATCGAGCAATCGATCAAGGGAGACAACGGAGGACATGATGAACAGCAAATCCAGAATACTGTATATGGATACAGTATTCTGCTTTGCCCGAACGCGGGTCAAGTCGATGTGATGAACGTCATCGACTCAAGGTCTATACGGCCAGCTCACATCAGAGTGTTCAGCGCCCCTATCAAACCCAGTGCAGCGCCCATGGGCACTGCCATGCGCTCACGCCAGGCGAGCATCAGGCCTACCAGCACCCCGGCGCACATCAGTTGCCCCAGGCAGACCACCAGGCCGATGGCCCATCCCAGCGCTGCGACATCCAGCAGGACGATGGCAACCAGCAATCCGCCTGCCAACAGGCGCAGCCCACGTTGCTGCAGGAGGCTCGGCGCGCGATTGAACACTTGACGATGGTGGCGAGGCATCGCCAGGCACAGCGCAAGCATGCCGATGTAAGCCAAGGCAAAAGCAAGTAGCGTCATGGCGAAACCTCCTGCATGCGCCGCTCACGTGCCGGTCGCGTCTCTGGCTGGGCGAGGGCCCGCCAGCCGCACACCAACCCGACGGCAAGCAATACCAGGTCGATGCCGAAGAGCGTCATGTCACCCCGACTCAGGCTCGCAACAAGGTGTCCTTGCGGAGCCACGATGGCGTTCAGCGCGGGCAGACCGAGGGCGAGAATCGCTAGCGCGGCGAACAACTGACGGCTCAATCGTGCCGGCTGGCCGTGTCCGATGCAGGCGAAAACTGCCACCGCCAACCAGCTCAAAGCGAAGCACCAGCCTTCGATTGCCGCTCGGTCGGGCAGGGTGTCTGGTAACAGACGATTGGCCCAGAGCAGTGTCAGCGATGCGATGGGCAGTCCGAAAAAGACCGCGCCGTTGAGCGCGCGTACCACCTGTATCCCCTTCGACTGCCGAGCTTCACGCTTGCGTAGCCAGACTGCTGAACCTGCGACCAGCATTGCGCAGCCGGCCAGCCCCATCAGGCCATAGAACAGCCGAACGATCTGCCCGCCAAATTGAGCCATGTGCAAACCGACGAGCCACATATAGGCCTCGTAAGTGGCAGGTGCCTGTTGCTGGTGGAGCATCTCGCCAGTGGTTGCGTCGTAATTCAAGGTGTCCTGTGGCGAGCCGATGCGTGAAGGGTCAAGCCGACGAATGCTGACCACTGCCGAGGCGTCGAACGGGTGCTCTACGATCAACCAGCCCGGCTCGCCGCCATTCCAGCGCTGACGGGCATCGTTGATCAAACCGTCCAGTGAGGTGAGTTCACCTGCAGGCTTGTCCATCTCATTACGGTGATAACCGCCCTGGACCTCCTCGAAGAAGACCAGCGGATCACTGTCATAGGCCACCATTGCTCCGGCTGGCATGTAGGTCGCGACAAAAATGGCGACGCCCGTGTAGGCCAGCACCAGATGGAAGGGCAGGCCAATCACTCCAAACAGATTGTGCGCGTCGAGCCAGGCACGTTGACCGTTGGCTTGCGGCCGGAGGGTAAAGAAATCCTTAAATATCCGCCTGTGAACGATGATCCCGGACACCAACGCGACCAGCATGAACATGCCGGCCAGGCCGACGATATACATGCCGATCGTGCCCGCCTGCAGGTTGTAGTGCAGGGTGAAGAAGAACTCGCCTCCCAGGGTGTCCGGCATGGGTTTGCCAGTGGCGGGATCGAAGACGGCACGCCCACGTTCGCCCGTGCCATCTTTCTCCCAGCCCAGCTTCCAATAAGGCTCGCGCTCGGTAGGACCATGGAGCCAGTAAGCATGTAGGGGACCTTCGACATTGGCATTCAGCCACTGCCTGACGTTATCCGCCTCGATGCTGCTGGTTGCGGGCACGTGCAGGGCCGGTCGCATCCAGCGTTCGAGCTCCTTGTCGAAACAGGCCAGCGTGCCCGCGAACAGAATCACGAACAGTAACCAGCTGGGCAGCAGTCCGCCCCAGGTATGCAGCCCCGCCATCGATTGACGTAAGGTCACGGTCGGCTCCTCCATTCAACAGGCAGATAGGCAGCCAGGCAGAGCAGCACTGTCAGCGCTCCCAGCCACAGCCAGGCCCGCAAGGCGCTGCGGGCCGCAAAGGTATAGATGACGGCAGCCACCCAGACGGCAAAACACAGCAGGCTGGCCGTAACCACTCGATCCGCTCGCGCCAAGGGCAGGTAGACGGACAGGAAGGCGGTAAAGCCGAATGCCAGCGCATAGCCGCCGAACAGGGCGGCCGTGATGCGTCCGGCTAGATCCAGCCGTCGCCGCGTTAACGTCGCGTTCATTGAAAACCCTTCATCAGAAGCTGTAACTGACGGTGCCGACGACTGTACGGCGATTTCCGACGAAGCAGTCGCCACGTGCCAGGCAGGTGGTGTAATAGGTTTCGTCTTCCAGGTTGGTGGCGTTGAGCCTGAAAGCCCAGTCCTGATAGCGATAGCCGAGCATGGCGTCGAACAGGGTCGTCGAAGGGGTTTTCAGCGTGTCCCGTCCGTCCCAACTGGCACCGACATAGCGAGCACCAGCCCCCGCTTCGAAGCCGGAAACGCCAAACAGCGAGAAGCGATGTTGTGACCACAGCGATGCCATGTGCTCTGGGATCGAGGCGATGCGGGCCCCTTCTTCGGCTGACGATCCTTTGACGACCTCGGTGTCGAGGTGGGTATAGGTCGCGATCAGATCCCACATCGGGGTAATGGCAGTCAGGGCTTCGAGTTCGAGGCCCCGTATGCGAACTTCGCCGGTCTGCACAGTGTTGTTGGGGCGGATCGGGTCCGGCATCTGCCGATTCAGCTCGCGAAGATCGAACACGGCGGCGGTATAAAGGCTTTGACTAGCAACCGGCTGATATTTAACCCCCAGCTCCCATTGTTCGCCTTCCCTAGGCTTGAACGATTCTCCGTCTGCGTCCAGGCCGATGGTCGGTAGAAAGGACTCGCTGTAACTCAGGTAGGGTGCCACGCCGTTGTCGAACAGGTAGGTGAGACCGACGCGTCCGGTAACCGCGTCATCCTTCTGCCGTGTGCCCCCTTCCGTGCGGTTGTCGGCCCAGTCTTTGCGCATGCCGAGGGTCAGCAACCAGCGCTCGTACTTGAGCTGGTCTTGAACGTAGAGGCCTTGCTGGGCGATGGTCTGATCCGGCTGATCGGTATAGGTAACGATCGAGGGGTCGAAGGTGCCATAGACCGGGTCGTACAGGTCGAGCGGAGTCGCTGAACCACCAGCGCGCTTCTGGCGAGAGTCTGCATGCTGATAATCACTGCCGATCAGCAGGGTATGTTGGATCGGGCCCGTATCGAACAATGCTTGGGCATTGTGGTCGGCAACCCAGGCATCGACCTCGGTTTTGGCGCCGTAATAGATACGATTGAGCGTCCGGTTGTCAGCGTTGAGCGCCAAAGGACGGAAATTGCCGTAGATCTGCTGATAACTGACTTCGCTTTCTTGGTAGCGCAGGTTCTGCCGTAGCGTCCATACATCATCCAGGCGCCAGCTGACTTGTGAGGTTAGGGCGAGCTGTTCGGTGTCGTACTCGTCATAGTTAGGCTCGCCGACGAACAGATCAGTGTCGAACTGGCCGTACGGTGCATCGAGAACCGTGCCGCGGTGCGGTAAAAACATGGAGCTGGGCACGCTATCGTCGCGTTGCACATTCGCCAGCAGTGTCCACTCGATGTCATCGGTGGGTCGCCAGGTGATTGAAGGCATCAGAACCATTCGCTCACTGTCGACATAATTGACCTGGCTGCCGCTTTCACCCGCAATGGCGACGACGCGATAGAGCAGGCTATTGTCTTCGGTCAGCGGGCCGGTGGTGTCCACTGCGATTTGCTTGTGGTCGTTTTTGCCGTACTGCAGTTGCAGATGGGTTTTCTGATCTTCGCGAGGCCGCTTGCTGACTTGATTGACCAGTCCCCCGACCGGGCTTTGCCCATACAGCATCGAAGACGGCCCCTTGAGTACTTCGATTCGCTCCAACGTAAAGGGATCCGTGCGGGTATTGGTGTAGCTGCCAAAGCTCTGTTGCAATCCATCGAGGAATAGCACCGGTGATGTTCCGCGTATGAGTGCGAAGTCTCCACGGCTGTCCAGCCCGTACGCCTCGCCACGCACGCCAGCGGTATAACGCAGAGCATCCTGCAACGTCAGCGCGCCCTGATCGCGCATGCGTTCGGCGGTGATCACGCTAATCGACTGCGGGATCTGCAGAATCGGGGTATCGGTCTTGGTACCTGTTTGCGTGCGCGTCGCAACGTAACCATCAACCGGGCCGTCGCCTCGCTCGGCCTCACTCGCCACGACATCCTGAGCAGGTAGTTCGAAAGTCGAAGCATCCACCCTTGGTCTCTCCTCAAGCGCCTGCGCTAGCGCAACCGTGCAGAGAGACGCAGCCGGGATGGCCACACTGGCGGCACGTAACGCTGTGAGCAATGGCCGCAGGGAAGGGTGGTGTGTCATGACTTTTATCATTCCGTTTGAAAGAAGTGCGCATGTTAATGCGAATCCATATTATTTGTAATCATCAATGGATTTCGCTGACATACGCTGCGACCCATGGGTCTTGCGTGGACCGCCATCAACAGCAACCATCCGCCTCCGCTTGTGCTAGCAAAATCAGTCGATTAGGATTCGCGCCGGGTAAACGGTGCAAGGCGAGTACTCGGTTCGCCGTCCCAATCCTATTGAAGCGAAGAAGCCCGGCCTGAAAGCGACCGGGCTTCTTTGTTTTCCGACCTTGATCCAGCGCCAGATCGCTCGTCCAGGTCGCTGCTAATCAAAAGAGGTATGCCATGCGCGAACGTTTGTTGGCCGCGGAAAAGGTAAAGGCCATCGAATGGCAGGGCGGACAGCTGCGTTTGCTTGACCAGCGCAAACTGCCACTGGAAGAGCTGTGGCACACCTACGATTCTGCTGCAGCAGTGGCTACGGCGATCCGCGAGATGGTCGTGCGTGGCGCGCCCGCCATCGGCATCAGTGCTGCATACGGGCTGGCCATGGGGCTCAGAGCCCGACTCGCCGAAGGTGGGGACTGGCGCACGGCTCTCGAATCCGATTTCGAAATGCTGGCTGCCTCGCGTCCGACCGCCGTCAATTTGTTCTGGGCGCTGAATCAAATGCGTGAGCGCCTCGACCGCTTGAAGCCTGGCGAGGATCCATTGACCGCTGCCGAGGCTCAGGCGGCGTCCATTCATGCCAGTGATCGCGAAGCCAATCTGACCATGGCGCAGTTCGGCGTCGACCTGATCCGCAAGCACCAGGGCAATCCACAGAATCTGCTGACTCATTGCAATACCGGTGCGCTCGCGACTGGTGGCTTCGGTACTGCACTTGGCGTGATTCGTGGCGCACATCTGGAAGGGCTTGTCGAGTGCGTCTACGCCGATGAAACCCGTCCCTGGCTGCAAGGCTCTCGGCTGACGGCCTGGGAGCTGGCCGGCGAGGGCGTGCCGGTCATGCTGAACGCTGACTCGGCGGCGGCGCACCTGATGAAGACGCGTGGCATCACCTGGGTCATTGTCGGTGCCGATCGGATCACCGCCAACGGTGACGTCGCCAACAAGATCGGGACCTATCAGCTTGCCGTGCTGGCCATGCATCATGGCGTGCGGTTCATGGTAGTGGCGTCCAGCGCGACCATCGATATGGAGCTGGAGTCAGGCGATGACATTCCCATCGAGGAGCGCGCCGGCCATGAGCTGCTGGAGGTCAACGGTCAGCGGTTTGCGGCGGATGTCGACGTCTTTAATCCAGTGTTCGATGTCACCCCTGCTGACCTGATCGATGCCATCGTCACGGAAAAAGGCATCGTCGAACGGCCCAATGCAGCCAAGCTCGCCGCGCTGATGAGCCGCAAGCGGCTCCACTGAATTGGCAATGCATATCCCGGACATATATTCCAGGATGTGCATCCTGGAGCCTGCGGCTCCCCAGCTGTGATACCATTCCGCGCTTAATCGCAGGACCCTGCTGACTACAAGGAACCAGGCTTCCATGGGCGAACTGGCCAAAGAAATCCTCCCGGTCAATATCGAAGACGAACTCAAGCAGTCCTACCTCGACTACGCCATGAGCGTGATCGTCGGTCGCGCGCTGCCGGATGCGCGCGACGGATTGAAGCCTGTGCATCGCCGTGTGCTTTTTGCCATGAGCGAGCTGGGCAACGACTGGAACAAGCCGTACAAGAAATCCGCCCGTGTGGTCGGTGACGTGATCGGTAAATATCACCCCCACGGTGACTCGGCGGTTTACGACACCATCGTGCGGATGGCGCAACCGTTCTCGCTGCGCTACTTGCTGGTCGATGGCCAGGGCAACTTCGGTTCGGTGGACGGCGACAACGCCGCGGCCATGCGTTACACCGAAGTGCGCATGTCCAAGCTGGCGCACGAGCTGCTGGCGGATCTGGACAAGGAAACCGTCGACTGGGTGCCCAACTACGACGGCACCGAGCAGATCCCGGCAGTCATGCCGACTAAGATTCCGAACCTGCTGGTCAACGGTTCCAGCGGTATTGCCGTCGGCATGGCGACCAATATCCCGCCGCACAACCTCAGTGAAGTCATCGACGGTTGCCTGGCACTGATCGAAAACGCCGACATCACCATCGATGAACTCATGCAGTTCATCCCGGGGCCGGACTTCCCAACCGCGGGCATCATCAACGGTCGTGCCGGCATCGTCGAGGCCTACCGTACGGGTCGCGGGCGCATCTATATGCGTGCCCGCTCGATCATCGAAGACATCGACAAGGTCGGCGGCCGTCAGCAGATCGTCATCACCGAGTTGCCTTATCAGCTAAACAAGGCACGGCTGATCGAGAAGATCGCCGAGCTGGTCAAGGAAAAGAAGCTCGAAGGCATCACCGAGCTACGCGACGAGTCCGACAAGGACGGTATGCGCGTTGTTATCGAGCTGCGCCGTGGTGAGGTGCCTGAGGTCGTACTAAACAACCTCTACGCTCAGACTCAGCTGCAGAGCGTGTTCGGCATTAACGTGGTGGCCCTCATTGACGGCCAGCCACGTACGCTCAACTTGAAGGAGCTGCTAGAAGCCTTCGTTCGCCATCGCCGCGAAGTCGTCACCCGTCGGACCGTTTACGAGCTGCGCAAGGCGCGTGAACGTGGGCATATCCTCGAAGGTCAGGCCGTCGCGCTGTCCAACATCGATCCTGTAATCGCACTGATCAAGGCCTCACCGACGCCAGCCGAAGCCAAGGAAGCGCTGATTGCCGAAGCCTGGGAATCCAGCGCTGTCGAGTCGATGGTCGAGCGCGCCGGTGCCGACTCCTGTCGCCCGGAAGGCCTCGATCCGCAGTACGGTCTACGCGACGGCAAGTACTACCTGTCACCAGAGCAGGCGCAGGCCATTCTTGACCTGCGCTTGCATCGCCTGACTGGCCTTGAGCATGAAAAGCTGCTCAGCGAGTACCAGGAGATTCTGACTCAGATTGGCGAGTTGATCCGCATCCTGACCAACCCGGCACGTCTGATGGAGGTCATCCGCGAGGAGCTCGAAGGCGTCAAGCGGGACTTTGGCGACAAGCGCCGCACCGAGATCCTCGATGCGCGCCTGGACCTGACGCTGGCCGACCTGATCACCGAAGAAGAGCGTGTCGTCACTATCTCCCATGGTGGCTATGCCAAATCACAGCCGCTGGCTGCCTATCAGGCGCAGCGTCGCGGTGGTCGTGGCAAGGCCGCAACTGGGGTCAAGGAAGAGGACTACGTCGAGCATCTGCTGGTTGCCAACAGCCACACCACGCTTCTGCTGTTCTCCAGCAAGGGCAAGGTGTACTGGCTCAAAACCTATGAGATTCCCGAGGCGTCACGCACATCGCGCGGTCGTCCGCTGGTGAACTTGCTGCCGCTGTCCGAGGGCGAGCACATCACCGCGATGCTGCAGGTCGATATCGAGGCGGCACGTCAGCAACAGCTGAACGGTGACGAGGATATCGAGGACGCCGAAATCATCGGCGAAAGCGATGATGTCGAAGAGGCAATCGAGGGTGACGAGACCGATGACTCGGTGGATGAGCCTACGGGTACCTACATCTTCATGGCGACTGCGAAGGGCACCGTGAAGAAAACGCCGCTGTCGCAATTCAGCCGCCCGCGTAGTGTGGGTCTGATCGCACTGGGCCTGGAGGAGGGTGACACTCTTATCGCAGCCGCTGTAACCGATGGTGCGCGCGAGGTGATGCTGTTCTCCGACGGCGGCAAAGTGATCCGGTTCAAGGAAAAGCACGTCCGTACCATGGGTCGTACCGCTCGCGGTGTGCGCGGCATGCGCCTACCTGAAGGTCAGCGCCTGATTTCGATGCTGATCCCCGAGCCGGATGCCCAGATCCTAACGGCGAGCCTGAACGGCTATGGTAAACGCACCGTCTTGGCTGAGTTCCCGCGTCGCGGCCGTGGCGGCCAAGGCGTAATCGCCATGGTTTCGAACGAGCGTAACGGGCCGCTGGTTGGTGCCGTCCAGGTGCAGCCAGGCGAGGAAATCATGCTGATTTCCGATCAGGGCACCCTGGTGCGTACCCGTGTCGACGAGGTGTCGTCGCTGGGACGCAATACGCAGGGCGTCACCCTGATCAAGTTAGGCAAGAATGAACACTTGGTCGGTCTTGAGCGTGTACAAGAACCCTCTGAGGAAGACGTTCTGGAAGACATCGAGGCGGTAATCGATGAGGATGCGCTGGATAAGGAAATGCCAGTAGTCAGCACCGAGCCAAGCGAAGATGACTTGCTGGGCGGCGGCGGTGACGTTCCGCCAGATGTAGTGCCCACCGACGACGAGGGCTAATCAAACGACGGCGTAGCCTCCTAGGCTCGCCGTCGTTTCGTTGTATGCCTCTCTGCAGATTAAGGAATGGCGAGCACCCGTGCGGGCCCCCGGGTCCGGATGGAGCGAGCAAGGTATCGACCGTTTTTGAGAGAACGAAGATGAGCAAACGCGCGTTCAATTTCTGCGCTGGCCCGGCCGCGCTCCCTGAGGCCGTATTGCAACGCGCCCAGGCCGAACTCCTCGACTGGCAAGGTCGGGGCCTGTCGGTGATGGAAATGAGCCATCGCAGTGACGAGTACACGGCGATCGCCGAGAAGGCCGAGCAGGATCTACGCGACCTGCTGAGCATTCCTTCGAACTACAAGGTGCTGTTCCTGCAGGGTGGCGCCAGCCAGCAGTTCGCTGAGATTCCGCTGAATTTGCTGCCAGAAGACGGCGTCGCCGATTACATCGATACCGGTATTTGGTCGCGCAAGAGCATCGAAGAAGCCAAGCGCTACGGCCACGTCAACGTAGCCGCGAGTGCCAAGCCATACGACTATTTCGCGATCCCCGGCCAGAATGAGTGGAAACTCAGCGCTGATGCGGCATATCTGCATTACGCAAGTAACGAAACCATTGGCGGTTTGCAATTCGACTGGGTGCCTGAGGTCGGTGATACCCCGCTTGTTGTCGATATGTCATCGGACATTCTTTCTCGCAAACTGGACGTATCCCGCTTCGGCCTGATCTATGCCGGCGCGCAAAAGAACATCGGCCCGTCGGGACTTGTGGTGGTTATCGTTCGGGAGGACTTGCTAGGTCGTGCACGCTCAAGCTGTCCGACGATGCTCAACTACAAGGTCGCTGCCGATAACGGCTCCATGTACAACACGCCTGCCACTTTTTCCTGGTACCTCTCGGGCCTGGTGTTCGAGTGGCTGAAGGAACAGGGCGGCGTCGAGGCCATGGAGCAGCGCAACCGCGCCAAGAAGGATCTGCTCTACGGCGTCATCGATTCCAGCGATTTCTACTCGAATCCGATCGCCACTAATGCCCGTTCCTGGATGAACGTACCGTTCAGGCTTGCCGATGAACAGTTGGACAAGACGTTCCTGACGGGTGCCGATGCGCGCGGCTTACTTAACCTCAAAGGTCACCGTTCGGTGGGCGGCATGCGTGCTTCCATCTACAACGCAGTCGGCCTGGATGCGGTCGAAGCGCTGGTCGACTACATGCGCGAGTTCGAGAAGGAGCACGGCTGATGAGCGATGTCGACCGGCTGAAGGCGCTGCGTGTACGCATCGACAGTCTCGACGAGAAGATCCTCGAGCTGATCAGCGAGCGGGCGCGCTGCGCTCAGGATGTGGCTCGGGTCAAGACCGCTGCGCTGGCAGAAGGTGAAGAGGCGGTGTTCTATCGCCCCGAGCGTGAAGCCTGGGTGCTCAAGCACATCATGGAGTTGAACAAGGGGCCGCTGGACAACGAGGAAATGGCGCGTTTGTTCCGCGAAATCATGTCGTCCTGTCTGGCGCTGGAGCAACCGCTGCGGGTCGCCTACCTCGGGCCGGAGGGCACCTTCTCCCAGGCCGCGGCACTCAAGCATTTCGGCCAGGCTGTGATTAGCAAACCGATGGCTGCGATTGACGAAGTGTTCCGTGAGGTGGTCGCCGGCGCGGTCAATTTCGGCGTAGTGCCCGTGGAGAACTCCACCGAGGGGGCAGTCAACCATACTCTCGACAGTTTTCTCGAACACGACATCGTCATCTGCGGCGAAGTCGAGCTGCGCATTCATCATCATTTGCTGGTTGGCGAAACGACTAAGACGGATCGCATCACCCGTATCTACTCTCATGCACAATCGCTCGCGCAGTGTCGCAAATGGCTGGACGCACACTATCCGAACGTTGAGCGCGTGGCGGTTTCCAGCAATGCCGATGCCGCCAAGCGGGTCAAAAGCGAGTGGAATTCCGCAGCCATAGCAGGTGACATGGCGGCTCAGTTGTACGGCCTGAGCAAGATTGCCGAGAAGATCGAGGACCGCCCGGATAACTCCACGCGTTTCCTTATCATCGGCAGTCAGGAAGTACCGCCTACCGGTGATGATAAGACCTCGATCATCGTCTCCATGCGTAACAAGCCGGGCGCGCTGCATGAGCTGTTGATGCCGTTCCACTCCAACGGCATCGATCTCACGCGGATCGAAACGCGGCCGTCGCGAAGCGGTAAATGGACCTACGTGTTCTTCATCGACTGCATCGGCCATCATCAGGATCCGCTGATCAAGGATGTCCTGGAGAAAATTGGCCGCGAAGCGGTGGCACTGAAGGTGCTGGGGTCCTATCCGAAAGCAGTACTCTAATTAGCAGCTGGAAGCTGGGAGCTGGAGCCAGGAGTCGAGAGCAACGCCGTTGCTTCAATCTTCACGCTTCAAGGTTCGGGCTTGCAGCTCAGCGGAGCTGAATATGTCGTGTGATTTCCTTGCGCTGGCTCAGCCAGGCGTGCAGAAGCTGTCGCCCTATGTGCCCGGTAAGCCGGTGGACGAACTGGCCAGAGAGCTCAATCTAGATCCGCGGACCATCGTCAAACTGGCCAGCAACGAGAATCCGCTGGGGCCCAGCCCGAGAGTCATCGAAGCGATCCGGGCGCAGCTCGACGAGCTGACCCGCTATCCCGACGGCAACGGTTTCTTGCTGAAGCAGAAACTGGCACAACGCTATGAAGTCGGCATCGAGCAGGTCACGCTCGGCAATGGCTCCAACGATATCCTTGAGCTGGTTGCGCGGGCCTACCTCGCGCCGGGTCTCAATGCGGTTTTCAGCGAGCATGCGTTCGCGGTCTATCCCATCGCTACACAGGCGGTCGGCGCGCAGGCCAAGGCTGTTCCGGCCAAACAATGGGGACATGACCTGGATGCCATGCTGGCCGCTATCGATACGAACACTCGGGTCGTGTTCATCGCCAACCCCAATAATCCTACTGGTACCTGGTTCGGCGCAGAAGCGCTGGAGCGGTTCCTGGTAGCTGTGCCCGAGCACGTTCTGGTGGTCCTCGATGAAGCCTATATCGAGTACGCGGCTGACGGTGAATTGCCGGATGGCCTGGCGTTCCTGAACACTCATCCGAATCTGCTGGTGTCGCGGACTTTTTCCAAGGCTTACGGGTTGGCGGCGCTTCGTGTGGGCTACGCGATCTGCTCAGCGCAGATTGCGGATGTCTTGAATCGCGTGCGCCAGCCCTTCAACGTCAACAGCATCGCGCTTGCCGCAGCCTGTGCTGCGCTCGATGACGTCGAATATCTGGCCAGAAGCCGGGCGAGTAATGCCGCCGGAATGCAGCAACTCGAAGCCGGTTTCAGCGAGTTGGGACTGGAATGGATACCTTCCAGGGGTAACTTCATAGCGGTTGATTTCGGCCAAGACGCGGCCCCTATCAACCAGGCGTTGCTGCGTGATGGGGTTATCGTACGGCCTGTAGCCGGCTATGGCATGCCGACTTTTCTTCGGGTTTCGATCGGCACCGAAACTGAAAATGCACGATTTCTCGACGTGCTGCGTAAGGTGCTTGGGCGTTGATTCGAAACGGCGAATCGCTCCCAGGGGGGGCGCCGCTGCCACGTCTGGCTGTTGTCGGCCTGGGCCTAATCGGTGGCTCATTTGCCAAAGGGTTGCGTGAGGGTGGGTACTGCGCCGAGGTGGTCGGGTTCGACTTGGACCCTCGCTCGCGCGAGCTGGCCGTCGAGCTAGGGGTGGTGGATCGGTGCGCAAGCAGCCTCGCGGAGGCTTGCCTGGGCGCGGATGTGATTCAACTGGCCGTCCCGATCCTGGCAATGGAGCGTCTGCTAGCTGAGCTCGCGTTGCTCGATCTTGGCCACTCAGTGCTGACGGACGTCGGTAGTGCCAAGGGCAACGTGGTTCGCTGTGCTCGCGAACATTTCGGTCGGATGCCGCCGCGCTTTGTGCCTGGGCATCCGATAGCCGGCTCGGAACAGAGTGGCGTGACTGCTGCCCAAAGCACGCTTTTCCGCCGACACAAAGTGATCCTGACGCCTCTGGAAGATACAGATCCGGCTGCGCTGGCGCTTGTAGACGGGCTGTGGCGTGCGCTTGGCGCCGATGTCGAGCATATGGACGTTCGGCATCATGACGAGGTGCTGGCTGCCACCAGTCATCTGCCGCATCTTCTGGCGTTTGGTCTGGTGGATTCGCTGGCAAAGCGCAACGAGAACCTGGAGATTTTTCGCTACGCCGCGGGTGGATTTCGAGATTTCACCCGTATTGCGGGCAGCGATCCGGTGATGTGGCACGACATATTTCTCGCCAATCGCGAGGCGGTGCTGCATACCCTGGACGATTTTCGTGCCGACCTCGACGCCCTGCGCGCCGCGGTCGATGAAGGAGACGGGCACACATTGTTGGGCGTGTTCACGCGCGCCAAGGCTGCCCGGGAACATTTCAGCAAAATACTGGCTCGCAGAGCCTATGTGGACGTTATGCATTCCAAAGATCTGATCTTCCTTGCCAATCCTGGCGGCAGCCTCAGCGGCCAACTTCGTGTGCCAGGTGACAAATCCATTTCCCATCGTTCAATCATGCTTGGCTCGCTTGCCGAAGGCACCACTGAGGTTGAAGGCTTTCTTGAAGGCGAGGATGCGCTTGCAACCATCCAGGCATTCCGCGACATGGGGGTGGTCATCGAGGGTCCGAATCAGGGACGCGTGACGGTTCACGGTGTTGGCTTGCACGGCTTGAAGCCGCCGCCAGGACCGATCTACCTCGGTAACTCTGGTACCTCGATGCGCCTGTTGTCTGGTCTGCTGGCGGCGCAGCCATTCGACACGACGCTCACCGGTGACGCTTCGCTGTCCAAGCGCCCGATGAACCGTGTCGCCAAACCCTTACGCGAAATGGGTGCGGTGATCGAAACGGCCGCTGACGGCCGCCCGCCAATGACTATTCGCGGTGGTCAGAAGCTCTCTGGTATGCACTACGACATGCCGATGGCCAGTGCTCAGGTCAAATCCTGTCTGCTGCTCGCGGGCCTATATGCGGCTGACGAAACATCGGTCACGGAGCCTGCGCCGACACGAGATCACACCGAGCGGATGCTGCAAGGCTTCGGTTATCCGGTGCAGGTCAAGGGCAACACCGCTACGGTCGAATCTGGTCATACGCTGCGCGCGACTCAGATCGAAGTGCCTGCCGATATATCGTCCTCGGCTTTCTTCATGGTTGCAGCCAGCATCGCGCCTGGCTCCGATATCACGCTTGAGCACGTGGGGGTCAATCCGACCCGTACTGGTGTCATCGACATTCTCCGGCTGATGGGCGCCAACATCGAGTTGAGCAATCTTCGCGAAGTGGGTGGTGAGCCGGTTGCGGATATTCGAGTGCGTGCTGCGCAGCTCAAGGGAATCGATATCCCGGAAGACCTCGTGCCGTTGGCGATCGATGAATTCCCGGTGCTGTTCGTTGCGGCATCTTGCGCCGAAGGGCGAACGACGCTGCGCGGAGCTGAGGAGTTGCGGGTCAAGGAGTCTGATCGCATTCAGGTAATGGCCGATGGTCTGCAAGCGCTGGGCGTGAGTGCCACGCCTACAACGGATGGGATTATCATCGAAGGCGGCGGGGGCCTAGGCGGAGGCGAAGTCTGGGCACACGGCGATCATCGTATCGCCATGTCCTTCAGCGTAGCCGCGCTTCGCGCCAGCGCGCCGATCCGAATTCACGACTGTGCCAACGTCGCCACTTCGTTCCCGAACTTCCTTGCGCTGGCCGAGCGGGCCGGGATGCGGGTAGGTGTGGAGGATAACTCATGATCAGGCAGGTCCCGGTCATCACTATCGACGGTCCGAGCGGTTCTGGAAAAGGCACAGTTGCGGCGTTGCTGGCGGCCAAGCTGGGGTGGAATTTTCTCGATTCCGGTGCGCTGTATCGTCTGCTTGCCTTTGCCGCGCGCAACCATGGTGTGGACTTGACCAACGAAGAGGCGCTCAAGCTGTTGGCGGCTCATCTGGACGTGCAATTCGGCGCATCGAAAGGCGGTAACGGGATGCAGATCGTTCTCGAGGGAGAGGACGTCACTCAGGCAATTCGTAACGAGCAAGTCGGAGCCGGGGCGTCTCAGGTCGCCGCCTTGCCTGTTGTTCGCGAGGCGCTTCTGCAGCGTCAGAAAGCGTTTCGCGAGCCGCCCGGGCTGGTCGCCGACGGGCGCGACATGGGCACCGTGGTTTTCCCTGATGCGCCTTTGAAGATATTCCTGACCGCCAGCGCCGAAGAAAGGGCTCGTCGGCGCTACCTGCAGTTGAAGGGCAAGGGCGATGATGTTAATCTCGCGAGTCTTCTCGATGAGATACGGGCGCGCGACGAGCGCGATACCGGACGTGAAGTGGCTCCGCTGAAACCGGCAGACGATGCGGTACATCTGGATTCCACCAATCTTTCCATCGAGCAGGTGCTAGGACAGATTCTGAGCGAAGTTGCCAATCGCGATTTCGCCTGAAGAACGACCGCCGAGAGGTGGCCTGACGGTTTCTCGATAACGAGAGCTGTTAACAAGGAGGCATGTGGGAGACCAGATCTAGTCCCGCAGGCCTTTTTTTATATGAATGAACCCACTTCTATCTGGGATGTGGAGATTGGGCGGATCCTCGTCCGAAAACAGCAGGAATAAACATGAGCGAAAGCTTTGCAGAACTTTTTGAAGAAAGCCTAAAAACCCTCGACATGCAGCCGGGTGCGATCATCACCGGCATCGTGGTCGACATCGACGGTGACTGGGTCACTGTTCATGCCGGTCTGAAGTCTGAGGGCGTCATCCCGGTCGAGCAGTTCTACAACGAGCAGGGCGAGCTGACCATCAGCGTGGGTGACGAAGTTCACGTTGCGCTGGACGCGGTTGAAGATGGCTTCGGTGAAACCAAGCTGTCCCGCGAAAAAGCCAAGCGTGCTGAGTGCTGGATTGTTCTGGAAGCGGCTTTCGCAGCTGAGGAAGTGGTCAAGGGCGTTATCAACGGTAAGGTTAAGGGCGGCTTCACTGTCGACGTTAACGGCATCCGTGCGTTCCTGCCAGGTTCCCTGGTTGATGTCCGTCCAGTGCGTGATACCACCCACCTGGAAGGCAAGGAACTCGAGTTCAAGGTCATCAAGCTCGACCAGAAGCGCAACAACGTTGTCGTTTCCCGTCGTAGCGTCCTGGAAGCTGAAAACAGCGCCGAGCGCGAAGCTCTGCTGGAATCGCTGCAGGAAGGCCAGCAGGTCAAAGGTATCGTCAAGAACCTCACAGATTACGGCGCATTCGTCGATCTGGGCGGCGTGGACGGTCTGCTGCACATCACCGACATGGCCTGGAAGCGCATCAAGCATCCGTCGGAAATCGTCAATGTTGGCGATGAGATCGACGTCAAGGTGCTGAAGTTCGACCGCGAGCGTAACCGCGTTTCCCTGGGTCTGAAGCAGCTGGGTGAAGACCCATGGGTTGCTATTAAGGCTCGTTACCCAGAGAACACCCGCGTTGTGGCCCGTGTTACTAACCTGACTGACTACGGCTGCTTCGCTGAGCTGGAAGAAGGCGTTGAAGGTCTGGTACACGTTTCCGAAATGGATTGGACCAACAAGAACATTCACCCGTCGAAGGTTGTACAAGTCGGCGACGAAGTGGAAGTCATGGTGCTGGACATCGACGAAGAGCGTCGTCGTATCTCCCTGGGCATCAAGCAGTGCAAGTCCAACCCATGGGAAGACTTCTCTGGCCAGTTCAACAAGGGCGACCGCATCTCCGGCACCATCAAGTCGATCACCGATTTCGGTATCTTCATTGGTCTGGACGGCGGCATCGACGGTCTGGTTCACCTCTCCGACATCTCTTGGAACGAAGCTGGCGAAGAAGCCGTGCGTCGCTTCAAGAAGGGCGACGAGCTGGACACCGTCATCCTGTCGGTTGATCCGGAGCGCGAGCGCATCTCCCTGGGCATCAAGCAGCTGGAAGACGATCCGTTCTCCAACTACGCCGCCGTCAATGACAAGGGCAGCATCGTTCGCGGCATCGTGAAAGAAGTTGACGCCAAAGGCGCCATCATCGATCTGGGCAACGATATCGAAGCCACACTGAAAGCCTCTGAAATCAGCCGTGACCGCGTTGAAGATGCGCGTAACGTCCTGAAAGAAGGCGAAGAAGTCGAAGCCAAGATCATCAGCATCGACCGTAAGAGCCGCGTCATCAGCCTGTCCATCAAGTCGAAAGACGTTGAGGACGAGAAGGACGCGATGAAGGAACTGCGTACCAAGCAGGACGTAGAGCCAACTGCCGGTCCGACCACCATTGGTGATCTGATCCGCGCGCAGATGGAAAACCAGAACTAAGTTCTGCGATCCATTAAAAAAGGGCGACTTCGGTCGCCCTTTTTTGTGTCTGTCCCGTCCTGATCAAGAGTTACATATTCGCCTTGACCTTAGTTAACCCGTCCTGAGGAAGGTGTAGGGCTTCGATCTATCATGGATCTCCAGTAGCAAAGCGCCCACCAGTCGAGGTCGAGCTGTTCAATTTTTTCAAGTTCGTATCGTGCCGGTTGCCAATGCCTGGTTAACCGCCAGCCAGCCATTCACCGCTTCTTCCCCAGCATGCTGGAAGGCCCGTTCGAGAAGACGCACCTGTTCTCGTCGCAATGCCTGCTCTAGCTTTGCACCCTCGGCAGTGAAGCGCAGCATGCGCTTGCGCTTGTCTTCATCGGCCGTCCTGCTCTCCACCAGATGCATTTCAATCAGCTGACGCAATGGCGTATTCAAGGCCTGCTTGCTGACCCCCAGGTAGCTGAGTAGCTCTTTAACGCTGAGGTCGGGGTAGCTTGCGATAAAAAACAGGATTCTGTGATGCACTCGGGACAGTCCGCGTCGGGCAAGCATCTCGTCCGGCTTGGCTGTAAACGCCTGATAGCCTAGGAAGAAGCTCTCCATGATCTGGCGCTGAACAGTGCTTTTTTTTAGGTCAGGCATATTGACGTATTTACAGTTGAGGGCGTAATTTGGGTCAAGTAGTTTGACTCATTTTTATTTTTCCTGCATCTGGTGCCCCATGGTCTTCTCCGAACGCATTGACCGCCTGAAAAGCTCGCTGATCCGTGAAATTCTTGCCGCTGCACAGCGTCCTGAGGTGATGTCTTTCGCTGGTGGACTGCCTGCTGAATCCATGCTGCCGAAGGTCGACTGGGCGCCCATGCCGGCGAGCCTGGGTCAGTACGGGATGAGCGAAGGGGAGCCCGCACTGCGCGAGGCCATCGCGGAGGAAGCCCGAGCAATCGGTGTTTCTTGCTCGGCCAGTCAAGTGCTGATCGTCAGCGGTTCCCAGCAGACCCTGGACCTCGCATCCAAGCTGTTCATCGATCGGGGCACCGAGGTGCTGCTCGAGGCGCCGACTTATCTAGCCGCCCTGCAGGCTTTTCAGTTGTTCGGCGCCGACTGTCTGGCGGTGCCACAGGAGTCCGATGGGCCATCGCTGGTCGCGCTGCGTCGGCGGCTGGAACAGCACAAGCCGGCCTTTGCCTACCTTATCCCAACGTTCCAGAATCCCTCGGCGGTCCGTTATAGCGAGGAAAAGCGTGATGCAGTAGCCGCGCTGCTTGACGAGTTCGGCGTGACCCTGATCGAAGATGAACCCTACCGCGAACTGGTATTCGACGAAGGGCGTGCTCGCCCAATCGTTAGCCGCTTGCGCAACGCAAGCTGGATCTACACCGGGACAGTTTCCAAGACCCTGCTTCCAGGGCTACGTGTCGGGTATCTGATCGCAACACCGGACCTGTTCCCTTATCTGTTACGCCTGAAGCAGTCAGCCGACCTGCATACCAATCGCGTTGGTCAGTGGCAGGCGCTTCAGTGGCTCGGCAGCGAGCAGTATCGGTTGCATCTGGGTGAGCTGCGCAGTTTCTACCGCCTGCGCCGTGATGCGATGCAGGCTGCGTTGGATGATCATTTCGCCGATCTCGCCGATTGGCAGGTGCCGCAGGGGGGGCTGTTCTTCTGGCTGCAGCTGAAACAACCGATCGACACCCGAACGCTGCTCGATTCCGCGTTGGCGCAGGATGTGGTGTTCATGCCCGGCGAGCCGTTCTTCGTCGACCCCGAGCAAAATCTCGGCTATCTGCGCCTCAACTTCAGTCATGTCGCGCCAGAGCGCCTTGATGAGGGTATTCGCCGCCTAGCGAGTGTGATACGCGAGGCGCTGTTGGTCGAAGCGGCATAGTTCAAATGTGGTGGATGCACCGCTGGAGGGCAAAATGACATACAAGGTGTACGGCGACTATCGGTCCGGTAATTGCTACAAGGTGAAGCTGATGCTGCACTTGCTGGGGCGATCGTATGAGTGGGTTCCGGTGGATATCCTGCGCGGTGAAAGCCGTGAGGCAGCATTTCTGAAAAAGAATCCCAACGGCAAGATACCGGTGCTCGAGCTGGAAGACGGTAGCTGCCTGTGGGAATCGAACGCAATCCTCAACTTCCTCGCTGAAGGAAGTGAGTTCCTGCCGGCCGATGCCCGGTTGCGGACCCAGGTTCTGCAGTGGCAGTTCTTCGAGCAATACAGCCATGAACCCTTCATCGCAGTGGCGCGGTTCATCAAGGTTTATCTGGGCTTGCCGGACGATCGCCTCGATGAATATGCAGCCAAGCAACTGGACGGTTATCACGCGCTTGATGTCATGGAGCAGCAGCTGCTACGCACGCCCTATCTGGTTGGCGAGCACTACTCGATCGCTGATGTTGCGCTCTACGCCTATACCCACGTGGCTGGGGAGGGCGGTTTCAGCCTGGCGCGGTACCCGGCCATCAGTGCCTGGCTGCAGCGTGTGGCCAGTCATCCGCGCCATGTCGGCATGTTCGATTGAAAGGAAGCGCGCAACCGCGAGCTTTTTGGATGGTCAGCCATAAGTTGACAGGCTTGGACTGCAAAGGCTTAGCGGCTAATAGCTGACCTTATTTGACCAAGCCGAGAAATTCACTACGGGTGGCGGCATTTTCCCGGAATTGGCCGAGCATGACCGAGGTGACCATCGATGAGTTCTGTTTCTCGACGCCGCGCATCATCATGCACATGTGCTGCGCTTCGATCACGACTGCGACACCCCATGCACCCGTAACCTGCTGAATCGCCTCTGCAATCTCGCGGGTGAGGTTTTCCTGAATCTGCAGTCGGCGGGCATACATGTCAACAATGCGAGCGACTTTCGACAGGCCGAGCACCTTGCCGTTGGGCAAATAAGCGACATGCGCCTTGCCGATGAAGGGCAGCATGTGGTGTTCGCACAACGAATAGAGCTCGATGTTCTTGACCAGTACCATTTCGCTGTTATCGGAGCTGAACAGCGCGCCGTTCGTGACGTCCTCAAGCGTCTGCTGGTAACCCTTGCACAGGTACTGCATAGCTTTAGCGGCGCGCTTAGGCGTATCGAGCAGGCCCTCGCGGCTGACGTCCTCGCCGAGTTGGCCAAGGATCGCTGTGTAATGTGTTTCCAGGGACATGTGACTACCTGTCAGGCTTGCAAAAAAAGCGCGAGTGCGAAGGTTAGGGGGTCGACGGCTGGGCTGCAAGCATGCGTCGCACTGACCGGCTTGATTGCGGCGCTGGAATTATTCGTCGCGGCCTTCGAGCATGGTTCGTTTGAGGATTACATATACCCCGCCGGTGCCGCCATGTCTTGGTAGGCAAGAGATGAAGCCCAACACCTGGGCGTGCTGGCGTAACCATGTATTGACATGGCTTTTGATCAAGGGGCGCTTACCGTCTTTTCTTGCGGCCTTGCCATGCGTCACACGCACGCAGCGAATCTCGAATTTGCAGGCTTCGGCGAGAAAGTCCCAGAGCAGTACGCGAGCTTTCTCAACGCTCAGCCCATGCAGATCCAGGCTGCCCTCGAATGGAATTTGGCCGGCTTTCAGTTTGCGCATTTGGCTGTCCTGGACACCGTCGCGCACCCAGTACAGTTCATCTTCAGCCGCAACATCAATTACGAACTGATCGGAAAGCCCATCGATCCTGGTATCGCCGTCGCTGATAGAGGCATTGGCACGTAGAGTGGCTATCTGTGCTTTGTTGCTGCGTGGTTTGCCAGTTTCAGCCCGGTCGTGTTGGATAGGCTTGACGCCACGCACAGCTGATCTGAACAGGGAAAAATCATCTTCTTGCATGAGGCCTCCGCATAAGTCGGCCATTTTATCTCAAAGCCTTTGTCCTGGGCTGCCTTCCCCCTCGAAGGCCGCGCTGGGCAAGCGTGGACAGACTAACGGCGTTTTTTCAGGCGTGGCGAAAAACTCAACCCGCTCGGTGTTTGCATGCGGCGGCGCACACGACGCCGCATGAATATGCCAAGCAGCAACAGGATCAGACCCAAGGTCAATAGCGTCACCGCGGCTTCCTTGTCCAGAGGCATGCTGGCCAAGGCATCGATATCGCTAAACAGTGACGCGACACCAGTACCAATGAAGAGCGCGCCCGCGACGATCAGCAGCAGACCAAGTGCTGCGCCAAGGCGTGAGCCCCAGCTGCGATGTTGGCGAGGGCGGAGACGGCGAGCATCGAATCCATCGGTTCGTTTCATTCCGGTTAGCTCCTCAGGAGCGGCTATCAGGCCGTTGGAAAGCGTAGACGAGGCAGGCTAGACGCTTTTCGGTTCGGTCGCGCCTTATGCCAGTGCCGCGGCATCAGCCACGCAAACAGCGAAGTTGTCCGCGAGAATGGTCATCTCCATGCGATGCACCTCTGCCGCGGCGATCGCGCCGTCTCCCATCGGCAGGTCACGTGTGGCGCAGGCCTGGTCAACCAGTGTACAGCGGTAGCCATAGTCCTTTGCCGCGCGGACCGTGGTGCTCACGCTCGAGTGGGTCATGAATCCACAAACAATGAGGTCGAGGCGGCCGTGCTGCTGCAGCAGCTCATGTAGTTTCGTGCCGGCGAATGCATTAGGCAGCGTCTTGCCGATCACGGTTTCGCCTGGAAGCGGTGCCGCTTCCGGCATGATCTGGCCACGTAATCCTTGGGGGTCGAACAGCCCGCCCGGGATGCCCAGGTGGTGAACATGCACGATGGGTGCGCCAGCCGCGCGGGCGGCGGCCAGCAGCTTGCTGATCTGCTCCAGCGACGAATCCAGATTCGGTAATGCCAGTGTTCCCGTCCGGTATTCTTCCTGAACGTCAATGATGACAAGGGTCGCGTTGGCCAAAGTCGCCGGTGCATAACTGCGGCCACTGAGCTGAAGCATGGTCTGTGGCTTGGACATGACTGACTCCTTGTTCTGAGAGGGGCATGATTGTGGCGCCAGTAGCGCGAGATGTGAACAGCCAATAGGCGATGATTTGGTCATATAGATCGGCATTATGGGCGTTGTGCTATCACGCGGAGCCTCAAAGTTCGCGAAACGAGCTGGGCCATCAGCTAGACTTTCGCCCTTTTTAGAGGAGATGCCCTGTGACTGCTTCGTCGTCCCGTTTGCGCACCTTGCGTGACCATATTCGCTGGGCTGTCAGCCGCTTCCACGCCGAACAGCTGTTCTTCGGCCACGGCACGGACAACGCTTGGGATGAGGCTCGCCAGTTGGTGCTTGGTGCCTTGCACTTGCCGTGGGAGATGGCCGACAGCTACCTCGATTGTCGGCTGGAAGACGATGAACGTGAGCATCTACAGGCTTTGCTGCACCGCCGAATCGAGCAACGCGTGCCAACCGCCTATCTGCTCGGGCAGGCCTGGTTTTGCGGGCTTCCTTTCATCGTGAACGATCACGTACTGATTCCGCGCTCGCCGATTGGCCAATTGATCGAGCGTCGCTTCGAGCCATGGCTGGCGAAGGAGCCCGCACGGATTCTCGACCTATGTGCCGGTTCCGGTTGCATCGGCATTGCCTGCGCCTATGAATTCCTCGATGCCGAAGTGCTGCTGGCCGACTTGTCTTTCGAAGCGCTGGAAGTGGCCAACCGCAACATTGAGCAGCATGGCCTGGACGATCGGGTTTACACCGTACAGGGCGATGGGTTCGATGGGCTGCCCAAGCAGCGCTTCGACCTGATTGTCTCCAATCCACCCTATGTGGACGCTGAAGATTTCGCCGATATGCCTGCCGAGTTCCAGCATGAGCCCGCACTGGGTTTAGCCTGTGGTCACGACGGGTTGAATCTGGTGCGAAGAATACTGGCGGAGGCGGCCGATCACCTGACCGAGACCGGCACCCTCATCGTCGAGGTCGGCAACAGTCAGGTGCATGTCGAAGCGCTTTATCCGGAAGTCGACTTTACCTGGCTCGAGCTCACTGACGGCGGGCATGGTGTTTTTCTGCTCGCGGCCAGTCAGTGCCGGGATCATCAGGCGCTGTTTCGTGAACGGCTTGTGCGGTAGGCGAGGTCGAACGGCCCGGGAGCGTCAGCGGGTTGCGATCCAGATCAGTAGCCCGGCCTGAAACAGGGCGAAGACGATCAGGCAGGCAATGGTGAATCGAAGGGTGCCATCCTCCCGGCGAAGCTTGCTCAAGCGTTCTTGGATATCGCGAATCTGAATTTCCTGCTCGAGCAGATTGCGATCAGCCTGCTCGAGCATCGCCGCGGCCTCTTGCAGTTCGATGACTTGCACCTTTTCGATATTCCAATCAGGCCGCAACGCACTGACACGACTTGCACTGTAGGTCGCCTTGAGCTGCTGGGGCTCGGCATAGAGCACATCGAAACCCTGGCTGAGCAGGCAATGATCGCGCCGCAAGCGTGTGTCCTCGCCGGTTATATCTTTGACCGGCAACGCGCCGCCTTCGACCAGATAATGTGCCCAGCGCTTCTGAGCCCAGGCTGCCCCCTGCGCAAGCAGGAAGCGTCCAAGGCCACGGTTTGCCGGTTCTATATGCAGACCAGAGTCTGGGCCGAAGCGCACTTCTTTGGCTCGGTGGTCGGCCCAGATTTCCAACAGATTGTGCTGTTTAGACAGCACTTGTCCTGGTATCCGTATGAAGAGCTTCAAAAGGCTCTGCTGAGGCGTATGTCGCTCGACCTGGGCCAACTCCACGAACCGTAGCGGGCGGGCCCCGGTGTCGCGGTCAGTGGGCAATGGCGACAGGCGAAGCAGTCGGAAGCGATCCGGGACGAGTTCGGCCCAGGGGTGCGGCTGGGGCACAGAGGGCGTCAGGGCCTCGTTGTCGTTAGGTGCTGTTGTGCTGTCTGTCATCTCGGCGTCCATGGGCCTGTGCGGGTCGTTGCGGCAGGCAAGGAGCGTATCGGCCGATAGCGGGCTAACTGGAGGCTGGCAATATGCCGTGCCCGGACAAGAATCGGCTGATCTGTTCCGTCAGTTCATGAGCGATAGGCAATTCGGGGCTGTTATAGGAGGCCATTTGCCCCCCGCGCTCCGGCGGCGTAATGCGCAATACGTGCCCCATCCCTGATATCAGGGCCAACTCCGCGTCGGCTCTGGCTCGCTTCAGGGCCTGGGCATCTTCGCGCCCGACCTGAATGTCATGAGTGCCCTGGATAATTAACGCCGGTGCTGTGGTGCCCGCAAATGCATTGGCTGGGTCTTGGCGGAACAGCGAGATGAGATAAGGCTGTACGCTCGGGCGGAACAGAATCCGCAATGGGTCGGGCACCTGATCGTGGATTCTTCCTGCCTTGAGCTCATCGATCAGGTAGTACGCGGTTGCCAGCAGCGGCGGCGGCAAGCGGCCCTGGAGTTGCTCGCGCAGCAGCGTGTCGATGGTGCGACCGCTGCCTGCAAGGCTGATCAGTGCAGCGGGTTTAACGGTAGGCTCAGCCAGGCTGGCAATCAATGCACCTTCGCTGTGGCCGACCAGCACGACCGCCGAAAACCGCGGATCGGCTTGCAACAGGCGCGACCAGGCCACTGCATCGGCCACGTAATCCTTCAGATTCAGCTGGCTTTCGTCAGGTGCCAGCGCGCGGCTCTGGCCGACGCCGCGCTTGTCATAACGCACGCTGGCGATGCCGCGTTTGGCCAATGCCTGTGCCAGCCGCTTGAGACTATCGTTGTGGCCCATTGGATTGTTGCCGTCGCGGTCGGTCGGGCCTGAGCCGGCTATCAACAACGCGACCGGCAGGGGGGCATCGGACTTTGGATGCAGCAGGCTGCCATGAAGATGCCCGTCTGGCACCTGCACGGTCATCCTCTGATTCAGCAGCGTCTGGGCTTGGATTAAGGGCGCGAGCATGGTGAGCAACGTGAACACTAAAAGGAAACGCATGGGCAGCAATAAACCATTGACGAAGCGGGGCGGATACGGAGCGAACTGACGGTTGGGCGGGTTGGCAGTATGCGCCACCGCTGTAGGCAGCGAAACCGGCGGCGGCTCGGGTATACTTCCGCCCCCTCTTTAGGTCGATCGCGGAGCGCCCTGCATGTCCGGCAATACTTACGGCAAGCTGTTCACCGTTACCACGGCTGGCGAAAGCCATGGTCCGGCATTGATCGCGATCGTCGACGGCTGTCCGCCGGGCCTGGAGCTGACCGCCGCTGACCTGCAGCGCGACCTTGATCGACGCAAGCCTGGCACCAGCAGACATACCACCCAGCGCCAGGAAGCGGATGAGGTTGAAATCCTTTCCGGCGTATTCGAAGGCCGTACGACCGGCTGCCCCATTGGTTTGCTGATCCGTAACACGGACCAGAAATCCAAGGACTATTCGGCTATCAAGGACCAGTTCCGTCCCGCTCATGCCGACTACAGCTATCACCACAAGTACGGTCTGCGTGACTATCGCGGCGGTGGTCGTAGCTCAGCCCGCGAAACCGCCATGCGCGTCGCTGCCGGCGCCATCGCCAAGAAATACCTGGCGACGCTAGGCATACAGGTGCGCGGCTACATGAGCCAGCTGGGTCCGATAGAAATTCCATTCAAGACCTGGGAAAGCGTTGAGCAGAACGCGTTTTTCAGTCCGGACCCGGACAAGGTGCCCGAGCTGGAAGCGTATATGGATCAGTTGCGTCGTGATCAGGATTCGGTTGGTGCCAAAATTAGTGTCGTCGCCGAAGGCGTTCCTCCAGGGCTTGGCGAGCCGATTTTTGACCGTCTCGACGCTGAACTGGCCCATGCCCTGATGAGCATCAATGCGGTGAAGGGCGTTGAAATCGGTGCCGGCTTCGCCAGCGTCGCCCAGCGTGGCACCGAGCACCGTGACGAGATGACGCCGGACGGTTTCCTTTCCAATAATGCAGGTGGCGTTCTGGGCGGCGTTTCGTCCGGCCAACCGATCATCGCGCATCTGGCGCTCAAGCCGACGTCCAGTATCACCACGCCGGGCCGCTCGATCGACGTCGACGGCAATCCCGTGGATGTCATCACTAAAGGTCGTCACGACCCCTGCGTGGGTATCCGTGCGACGCCGATTGCCGAAGCGATGATGGCCATCGTTTTGCTGGATCATCTGTTGCGCCATCGGGGGCAGAATGCCGATGTGCTGGTGGGTACGCCGGTGTTGGGGCAGCTCTAAGCCTGCGGCTGGGAGCCTGAAGCCGGAGATCGAGCAAACCGCTCATTCCTGCCTCTAGTCGCTTAGCTTCCAGCTACTGGCTTTTCGCTTATGGCAGCTTTAATTCCCTACTGGCGCCTGTCCGGTTTCTACTTTTTCTACTTTGCGCTGCTCGGCTCGGCGGCGCCGTTTCTCGGCCTCTATTTCGACCATCTTGGCTTCACTGCCGAGCGCATTGGAGAGCTGGTGGCCATTCCCATGCTGATGCGCTGCCTGGCACCGAACCTGTGGGGTTGGCTGGGCGATGTCACAGGCCGGCGTCTGACGATTGTGCGTATTGGTGCGGTCTGTACGCTGATTTCATTCAGTTTGATCTTCTACAGTAAAAGTTACGCCTGGCTGGCGTTGGTGATGGCGCTGCATGCGTTCTTCTGGCATGCGGTGTTACCACAGTTCGAGGTCATCACCCTGGCGCACCTGCACGAACAAGCGTCTCGCTATAGTCAGGTTCGCCTATGGGGCAGCATCGGTTTCATCGCGGCGGTGGTGGGACTTGGGGCGCTGTTCGAGCATCTGAGTCTCGACATTTATCCTGTGGCGGTGCTGACAGTCATGGTCGGGATCGTGACTAGCAGCGTATGGGTGCCCAACGCGGTGCCGGCGGAGCGTCCTGAGCCGGAGGGGCAGGGTGGTTTTTTTCGTCAGCTATGCCGTCCGGGTGTATTGGCATTCTTCGTGTGCGTCGGTCTGATGCAGGTCAGTCATGGCCCGTACTACACTTTTTTCACCATTCATCTCGAAACGCTCGGCTATGGCCGTGGCACCATCGGCCTGCTTTGGGCGCTCGGGGTTGTGGCGGAAATCCTGATCTTCCTGGTGATGGCTTCGCTGCTGGCGCGCTTTTCGTTGCGCCAGGTTCTGGCCGCTAGCTTTCTACTGGCCGCGCTACGCTGGTTGCTGCTGGGTACGCTGGCCGATCATTTTGGCGTGCTGTTGATTGCGCAACTGATGCATGCGGCCACATTCGGCAGCTTTCACGCAGCGGCGATTCATTTCGTCCAGCGCAGCTTCGGCCACCGCCAGCAAGGGCAGGGGCAGGCGCTCTATGCGACCCTTGCAGGGGTTGGCGGAGCGTTGGGTGCGCTTTACTCCGGCTACAGCTGGGCCAGTCTCGGCCCTTTATGGACGTTCGCCATCGCCAGCCTGGCCTCGCTGGCCGCAGCCGTTATCATCGCTATCCCAAGCAAGAACTCGGCATGACTGCTATCCGTGACGACCTGGCGCAGGCCATTATCGAAGCTGGCCAGTTTCTTTATAGCCGCGGTTGGTCGCCGGCCACCAGCAGCAACTATTCGGCCCGCCTGACGAGCGCTGAAGTGCTAGTGACGGCCTCCGGCAAACACAAGGGACAACTGACCGCGGATGATCTGCTGGCGGTGGATATGAATGGTCTTAGCCTGGAACTGGGCAAGAATCCTTCCGCCGAGACCCTGCTGCAAAGCCTGTAGCGGGAAATCTATACGCGCCACCTGGCCGACTATATTACAACCCCGGGGCAGCTATCCCGGCCGGAGACATACAGTATGAGCATTCTCAGCGTTTATCAGGACACTGCGCCCGAGCAGCCACTCAAAGTGCTCACTCATATAGAAGACATCGCCACCACGCTGGCCGACGTGGGTGTGCGCCTGGAACGCTGGGAAGCCAGCGCGCCCATTCGCGCCGGCGCAAGTTCAGAGGAGGTGATTGCCGCCTACCGTCCGCAGATCGATCGACTGATGAGCGAACGCGGTTACGTCACGGTCGACGTGATCAGCCTGACCCGCGACCATCCACAGAAGGCAGAGCTTCGCGCCAAGTTTCTTGAAGAGCACCAGCACGCTGAGGACGAGGTGCGTTTCTTTGTTGTCGGCCGCGGGTTGTTCACGCTGCATATCGAGGACAGGGTGTATGCCGTGCTTTGCGAGAAGAACGACCTGCTCTCGGTGCCTGCCGGAACCCGGCATTGGTTCGATATGGGTGAGGACCCTCACTTCGTTGCCATTCGCCTATTCAACAATCCAGAAGGCTGGGTCGCGCAATTCACTGGGGCAGATATCGCCAGCCGTTTCCCGCGCCTGGAGGATTTCTGATCCCGGTCAAAGCCATCCTTACGGATATCGAAGGCACCACCAGCGCAGTGAGTTTCGTCTTCGACGTACTGTTTCCTTATGCCCGCGAGCACTTGCCAGATTTCGTGCGCAACCGTGCCACTGAGCCGGCGCTGGCAGAACAGATCGAGGCGGTACGCGGTGAGAGCGGCGAGCCGGATGCGAATATCGAGCGCATTGTCGAGATTCTGCTGGGTTGGATGGCCGACGATCGAAAGGCTACGCCGCTAAAGGCACTGCAAGGCATGGTCTGAGCCGATGGCTACCGCGCTGGAAAGCTCAAGGGACACGTCTATCCGGATGCGGTGAACAGCCTGCGTCGTTGGCATGATCAGGGCTTCGCGCTCTACGTCTATTCCTCCGGGTCGGTACAGGCACAGAAGCTGATTTTCGGGTGCGCTGAGGTGGGCGACCTGACACTGCTGTTTTCCAGCTATTTCGATACCGGTAGCGGGCATAAGCGCGAGCTTGAATCCTACGTGCGGATTGCCGGGTCGATCGGCTTGCCACCCGACGAGATTCTCTTTCTTTCCGATGTCGTGGAAGAGCTGGACGCCGCGCAGCTGGCGGGCATGCGCACCTGCGGCCTGATACGCGAGGGTGGCGAGCTGGCTGGTCATCCTGCGGTCGCCAGCTTCGACGCGATTGATCCGCGCCGTTACTGAGCTGATCGCATACTGAACCCTCAAACCAGCTAGGCATCCTAATTACGAACTCACCGTAATTTGGAGTCTTGTCATGACCGATGCCTTCGGCGGTATTTTTGGCCTGCTTATCCTGGCACTGGATATCTGGGCAATCATCAGTGTGGTGCGTAGCGACAGCAGTACTGGCAAAAAGGCTCTCTGGGTATTGCTGATCGTTATCCTGCCGGTGTTGGGCCTGATCATCTGGGGCATCATGGGGCCGCGTGGCAATCGGCCAGATGAGCGCAACCTAAGGCCCTAATGCGTGGAAGCCTGGAGCACACTGCTAGCCTTGATCGTGCTGGTGGCCGATATTGTGGCCATCGTGCAAATCTGGCGAAGTCGGATCGAGGTCGGTCGCAAAACCATCTGGAGCCTTGTTGTCGTGCTGTTACCGGTCGTCGGGCTAATCATGTGGTTGGTTGCCGCTGGACATTTCGGCAAGGTCAGGTTGTGAATTGCGCATAGCGATTCTGGTCGCGTTGCTGCTGTCAACGGGCAGCGCCTGGGCTGGTGAAGAGGCGGCTTGGGCGGCGATGCGTGAGGGGCGCGCTGTATTGCTCATGCGTCACGCTTCGGCGCCCGGAACAGGCGATCCGCCGGGCTTCGTGCTGGAGGACTGCGCAACTCAGCGCAATCTTGACGAAGCCGGACGGTTGCAGGCACAGCGATGGGGCGCTTTGCTCCGCAAGAAGGGTATTGATGAGCCGAGGCTGCTCAGCAGTCGCTGGTGCCGGGACCTAGAGACGGCTGAGCTGCTGGGGCTTGCTCCGGTAGAACCTTTGCCAATGCTGGACTCGTTCTTCGTCCAGCCCGACAGGAAAAGCCAGCAGACCGAAGCTTTGCGAGAATTCCTCGGCACATTGCCAGCGACACCACCCGTCGTGCTCATCAGTCATCAAGTCAACATCACTGCACTAACTGGAATATTTCCACGCTCCGGAGAGGCTTTGATCTTGGCGTTGCCCCTCAAGGACCGGCCGCAGGTGCTGACGAGGATTCCCCCGCCTTAGCCTGCAATGAGGAGATCCCGTAGTTATTCCAGATGTACACGGCAGCGTAGGCTCGCCAAGGGCGCCACGTGTGCGATCGGGCACGTAACTCCCGCGGAGTGAGGCCGTTGCGGCCCCATAACGGAGCCTTCAGCAGCCCTAGGTCGGCGGCTGGAAAGGCATCTGCTTCGCCGAATCCTCGTAACGCAATGTACTCCGCGGTCCATGGGCCAATGCCGGGAAGCTCGCAAAGACGCCTGACCAGTGCGTCCGAACCATCTTCGATATGCAACTCAAGCGCGCCGTTAGCTACAGCGGCGGACAATCGCTGCAGTGCTGCCACCCGCTTGCCGGGCATACCAATGCTGTCCAGTGCCGCGCTGGCTAGCGTTTCAGGACGGGGAAACAGCTTGGTTAAGCCATCCGTTCTGCTTGCGGACCGGCAAAGCCATTGTTCGCCAAGCCGTTCGACCAGCCGCCGCGTAATGGTTACCGCCGCCTTCACGCTGACCTGCTGACCTACGATCGCCCGCACGGCTTGCTCGAACGGATCGAAGGCGCTCGGCAAGCGCAGCCCTGGAGTGGCAGCGACTAGAGGTCCGATGTGAGGGTCTGCAGCAAAATGCCGAGCTATGACTGTCGGATCGGTGTCGAGGTCGAACATCTTCCTAACACGCATCACCAACGCCACGGTGTGTTCGGCTAGTGAATCGCTCAGGGTCAGTTCAAGAGCGGGCTGTGTCGCGAGCGGCTGTACGCTGATCCATCCGACATCGTCACCGACACGCACGGTACGGGAGTAGCGCTCGGGCTCCAGCGCCTCGAGGCCAGGTAGCAATCGCAGCGCAAAATGCTGGTGAAACTGAGGCCAGTTCCATGGGGCAACGTAAGGAAGGCGGATTACGATCATCGTTAGACGATAGCCAGCGCTGATGGCGTTGTCTTCACCAAACGGGCTTTGGGAGCGGATGGTTCCTCCTGTCATAAGACCAAAGTAGAATGCTGCTCTTTGTCAGCTGGACAGCCTTCGGGCCTGTCTGTTAAGCCATCCATCAGGGAGACACCCATGAGTGACTATCAGGAAACTCTCTACGAGGGCTACGGCCAGCGCTTCAGGATCGACAAGATGCTGCATGAGGTGCGCACCGAGCATCAGCACCTGGTCATATTCGAGAATGCCCGCATGGGGCGCGTGATGGCACTTGACGGGGTTATTCAGACCACCGAGGCAGACGAATTCATCTACCACGAAATGCTCACGCATGTCCCGATTCTGGCTCATGGCTTGGCGCGGCGAGTCCTGATCATCGGGGGCGGTGACGGTGGCATGCTGCGTGAAGTGAGCAAGCACCGCGATGTCGAGTGCATCACCCTGGTCGAAATCGACCGCACCGTGGTGGAGACATGCAAGGAATTTCTACCGGAGCATTCGAAGGGGGCGTTCGCCGATCCGCGGCTGAATCTGGTGATCGACGACGGCATGCGTTTCGTGGCAACCACTGACGAGAAGTTTGACGTGATCATCTCCGACTCGACCGACCCCATTGGGCCGGGCGAGGCTCTGTTCTCGGAAAACTTCTATCAGGCGTGCCGTCGCTGCCTCAACGATGGCGGCATTCTGGTCGCGCAGAATGGCACACCCTTCATGCAGCTGGCCGAAGTCCAGACCACTGCCAAGCGGATGACCGGCTTGTTTCCCGACTGGCATTTCTACCAGGCGGCTGTCCCTACCTATATCGGTGGGGCCATGACATTCGCTTGGGGTGCATGTGATTCCGACAGCCGCAAGCTGACGTTGGAAACTTTGTGTCAGCGTTTCGCTGGTAGCGGAATCGTGACTCGTTATTACAACCCGCACATTCATATCGGCGCGTTCGCGCTGCCTCAGTACGTGTTGCAGGCGATCAGCAAGCCCAGCAACGGCTAGTTCGATCCGCGCGCTGCGACGCGTTGCAGCGCGCGGATCGGTCTAGTCAGTCACGTCGTGATCGCTTCGTTTCACCGTCCCCGTTGCGGACGCGGTTTATACGTCGTATGTTCCAAGGGCAGCTGCATGCACTGAAGTGTTCAGAGCATCGGCTGCTGCCGTGTGTCTGGCTGAGGTTACGGTCACAGGCGTCCGATCGATGATCGGTCGAACTCCGAGGCCTCGGTGAGGCCTATTGGAAACACCGCACGGTTTCTCTTATCCGATAACCAGGCAACTTACGGCCGACACTGTCCGGTCGCATCCGCAACGAGGTAGAGAAAGGCTTTTCCATTCCTGAAATCGTCATCCATGAGTGAGAGGAGGTTGTTTTATGAGTGCCACCTTCCATGAGGATGTAAGCAGCAACGTACTTCTTAGGATGAAGGAGGGCGGTTTCGACTTTGCCCGCGTCCATCCGATCGAGTTCTACGCTGTGTTTCCCGATCGTGAACGTGCCTGCGCGGCCGCCAGCAATTTCCGCGGTGAATGCGTCAATACCCAGATAGCGCCCCGCGACGATGGGGCCTGGGACCTGCAGGTCAGCAAAGTGATGTATGCCACCTTCGATGGTATCGGTGACTTCGAGCAGGATCTGGAGGACCTGGTCGAGCCGCTGGGCGGTGTGCTCGATGGTTGGGGCGTTACCCAGGAACTTTCTGGTTGCGCTGTCTGATTGCCATTGCTTTCAAGCAAAGACGAGTCCGCTTTGCAGTGCCTGGTCCCAGGGTGGGATCGGGCCAAAGCGGCTCTTTAAAAACTCCAGCAGCAAACGGCTCCGAGAATCCGCTTCCCGTGTCAGGCGCAACGCATAAATCCCGCTAGGTTCTGGTTCCGGCAGGCCGCGATCACAGAACAAGGGCAGCAGATCGCCCCGCAGTAGCTGGTCGCTGATCAGCCAGGTCGGTAGGTGGGCGATGCCCAGTCCCGCCAGAGTGGCGGTCAGCAAGGCTTCCGCATTATTCGCGACCATCCGCAGCCGCTTTGGCTTCAACAACTTTCGTTTGCCCTCATGTTCGAATCGCCATGCATGGGGTGGAGCCAGAGCATCCCAGTCCACCCCATCATGCTCCGGCAGTTCTGCGACTGTTTGCGGTACGCCTCGGCGTTTCAGGTAGGCAGGGCTGGCGCACGCGATGCGCATCATCGGGGCTAGCGGCGTTGCAACGAGGCGCGTATCGGCCAGCGGGCCGATACGTAGCACCAGATCGACATCACCGAGATGCTCGCCTTGCATATCGATAAAGCTGTCGATCAGGCGCAGCTGAATATCGACCCCCGGGTAGGCCAAAAGAAACTCAGCCAATGCTGGCGCTAAGTGTCTGCGTCCGAAGGGTGCGGGCGCATCGATACGGATACGGCCTTCCGGTGCGCTTTGTAGCGAAGTCATCTCGGCTCGTGCGAGTTGGAGTTCCTGAACGATCCGTCGGGCACGTTCGGCAAATGCCTGGCCGGCAGCTGTGGGCTTGACTGCATGGCTGCTGCGGCTGACCAGCTGGCAACCCAGCGAACGCTCCAAAGCGTCTATGCGTCGTGCAACGGATGAGGGTGCGAGTGCGCGCAGGCGACCCGCCGCTGAGAAGCTGCCGGTATCGATCACATCGATAAAAATCTTGAACTGATCGGTAAGCGCGTTGGTGTCCATGGTTCGCTTTGCTATGCGGAATACGCAAAGCCATTGTGCATGCTTGTGCATATCCGTACCAGAGACCGCTTAGTAGCATTGCAGCTTTCGCTGGAGGCGTTATGGACCTGGTCGGATTCGTGTTGAATGTGGTGCTGGGTTTGGCGCTGGGAACGCTGGGTGGCCTGTTTGGTATCGGCGGTGGGCTGATCGCGATTCCGGTATTGGGTGTGATGTTCGATCTGGACCAGCAGGTCGCTCAGGGCACAGCCCTGGTCATGGTTGTGCCCAATGTGCTGCTCGCGATCTGGCGTTACCATCAGCGCAATCGCATCGACCTGCGCCACGCGGCAGCCTTAGGCATCGCCAGCTTCTGCTTCGCCATCGCCGGTGCAGCAGTTGCGGTATCGCTCGACGCTGGGCGCATGCGTATCGCCTTTGTCGGTTTCCTCGTCGCTTTGGCTGTCTACACTTTGTCGCGGGTGTTCTTCCGGCCACCGTCCGGTGGGACCGAGTTGCGCCATCCTTGGCCGTGGTTAGGCGTGCTGGGTGCTGGCGCGGGTGCGCTGGGCGGTTTGTTTGGCGTGGGTGGCGCAGTGCTTGCCACGCCGGTGCTCACAGCAGTGTTCGGGACATCGCAGGTCGTGGCGCAGGGCCTATCGTTGTCACTGGCGGCACCAAGCACCGCTGTTACGCTGGTCACTTATGCCACACATGACCAGGTGAACTGGATGCTTGGTTTGCCGCTTGCCATAGGAGGGCTATTGAGCATCAGCCTCGGCGTGAAGTTGGCGCACGCGCTACCGGAGCGGCTATTGCGCCTTATGTTCAGCGGGTTTCTGCTGTTGAGTGCCGTCCTGCTGGCCTTCGAAGTCTGAACAGCCCGCACCGAGCCAGCCCTAGACTGCGACTGGTCTCGCACGGCGTATTTCACGTCGTGCACTGCGCACCAGTCGTATAGTCAGCAGGATCGCGGCGCAGCTCAGACCCGCAATCAAGCCCTGCCAGAGCCCTGCCGGCCCGCTGGGTTCACCGAATCTGTCAGTCAGGCCGAGCACATAGCCCACCGGCAGGCCGATCCCCCAGTAGGCGAAAAGCGTGAATATCATCGTCATGCGCGTGTCTTGGTAGCCGCGCAGCGCGCCTGCCGCCGTTACTTGCACCACGTCCGAAAACTGAAACAGTGCAGCGTAGAAGAACAGGCTGGCGGCCACTGCAATCACAGCCGGATCCGGTGTGTAGATACGTGCGATCTGCTCGCTGAACAACAGCATGCTACCCGCCGAGAAGCAGGCATAGACCAGGCTCGATATGACGCCCAAGCCAGCAACGAAGCGTGCATCCCGTGGTGCGCCTCGTCCCAGCGCCTGACCGATGCGGATGGTAATGGCCATGCCCAGCGAAAGCGGAATCATGAAAATCAGCGACGTAAAATTGAGTGCGATCTGGTGTCCGGCGACCACGGTCGCCCCGAGGCCGCCGATCAGCAGGGCGATGACCGAAAAGATGCTGGCTTCGGCAAACACCGCAACCCCGATCGGCACGCCAACCGAAAGCAGGCGGCTCAGCACCGACCATTTCGGCCAATCGAAATGAGTAAACAGCTGGCTTGGTTGGTAGTACTCGGCGCGGCGTACCCAGAACAGCATTGCCAGTAGCATGAAAGCCATGACCAGCGCGGTAGCCCAACCACAGCCGACCCCGCCCATGGCTGGCAGGCCCAACTTGCCGTAGATGAAAATGTAATTCAGCGGAATGTTCAGCATCAGCGCGAGAATGCCCACCACCATGCTGGGCCGGGTGTGGCCGAGCCCATCGCTGTAACAACGCAACACTTGATACAGCGCCACCGCTGGAAAGCCGCAGGCAACCGCTCGTAAATAGGCCATCGTCGGGTCAATCAGTGCCGGTTCGACTTCCATCAGATGCAGCACCGGCTCGGCGTTCCACATCAGCAGGGCGAATAGCGAGCCTACACCGAGTCCCATCCACAAGGCCTGGCGCACCAGCGGTCCAATTCGTTCGTGTTGGTCACGGCCGAAGTGTTGAGCAACGTTGGGCGTGGTCGCCAGGATGACGCCCGTTACGAGAAGAAAAACCGGTACCCAGATGGAATTCCCTAACGCCACCGCTGCGAGGTCTGCCGGGCTGACGCGGCCGGCCATCAAGGTGTCGACAAAGCCCATGGCGGTGTTCGCCAGTTGAGCAATCATCATAGGCAGGGCGAGGGCGAAGAGGGTGCGCAGTTCAACGCGAACCCGTCTGAGTCTCAGCTCAGTGGGCATTGCAGATTATCCGGATTGTATACAGAAGCCGCCTAGTCTACGCCGCGAGTCGCATGCACGGGAAGGCGGCAGAGCGCCCCGGCGCGGTCTAGAATGGGAAATCAAAGACGGAGCCCCCCCCAATGCGCATCCTTGCCGATGAAAACATTCCTCTGGTTGACGCTTTCTTCGCTGAGTTCGGCGAGATACGCCGTATGCCTGGGAGAAGTATCAACCGGGCCGCGCTCGAGCAGGCCGACGTGCTTTTGGTTCGATCTGTCACCCGGGTCGATCGCGAGTTGCTCGAGGGAAGTGCTGTGCGTTTCGTGGGTACTTGTACGATCGGAACCGACCACCTCGACATTGATTATTTCGAGGAGGTGGGGATCAGTTGGGCTAGTGCGCCGGGCTGCAACGCTCGCGGCGTCGTTGATTACGTGCTCGGCAGCCTTCTGGCCTTGGCCGAAGGTGAGGGCGCCGAGCTGGAAGGTCGCCGTTATGGCGTGATCGGCGCTGGGGAAGTGGGCGGCAGGCTGGTAGAGGTTCTGCGCGGGCTGGGTTGGGACGTGCGTGTCTGCGATCCGCCGCGCCAGGCACGTGAAGTGGGCGAGTTCGTCACCCTGGAGGAAATACTCGCTGAGTGCGATGTCATCAGCGTGCACACGCCGTTGACGCTGGACGGCGAACATTCGACGTTTCACTTGTTGGATCAGTCTCGCCTGGAGCAGCTGCGCCCAGGCGCCTGGCTGATCAATGCCGCCCGTGGCGCGGTTGTCGACAATGCCGCCTTGCGCGAACAGCTGGCCAGGCGGACAGACATCCAGGCGGTGCTCGATGTCTGGGAGGGTGAGCCTCAGGTCGATGTCGAATTGGCCGAGCTGTGTTGGATCGCAACCCCCCACATCGCCGGTTATAGCCTGGATGGGAAGTTGCGCGGAACGGAGCAGATCTATCTGGCGTTTTGTGCGAGCAGAGGTTTGGAGCCAACGGTTGAACTGGCGGAACTAATGCCGCCAGCGCCGCTGCGAGGGCTTGCCTTCGATGCTTCGACTAAGCCTGGCGACCTGTTGGAGATAATCTGTCGGTCCGTGTATGACCCGCGACGTGACGACGCTGCATTTCGTCGCAACCTGGGCACTGACGAGGCCCAGCGCCGCGTCGGCTTCGACCAGTTGCGAAAGCAATACCCACCCCGTCGGGAAATAGACAGCTTGCAGATCGAGATCACCGGCGGCCAGCCGCAGCTGGAACAGATCGTGCGAGCCCTGGGGGCAACTGTTAAGCGCTGACCGGGCGTTTGCCATAACAAGCTGTGTCCGTCATGCAGGCGTCAGGCTGGATGCAATTTGCAGCCTGCTCCGCTAGCATTACCCGTCCTCTGCTTTATCCCGCGATGGTGTTATGAGTTATCAGGTACTAGCCCGTAAATGGCGTCCGCGCTCGTTCCGCGAAATGGTCGGCCAAACGCACGTGCTCAAGGCTCTGATCAACGCACTGGACAGCCAGCGCCTGCACCATGCCTATCTGTTCACAGGTACGCGTGGGGTTGGCAAGACCACCATCGCGCGGATTATCGCGAAATGCCTCAATTGCGAGACGGGTATCAGCTCCACGCCTTGTGGGGAGTGCTCGGTCTGCCGTGAAATCGACGAAGGGCGTTTCGTCGACCTGATTGAGGTAGACGCCGCGAGCCGCACCAAGGTTGAAGACACTCGAGAGTTGCTGGATAACGTGCAGTACGCGCCTAGTCGTGGACGCTACAAGGTTTATCTGATCGACGAGGTGCACATGCTCTCGTCGCACTCGTTCAACGCATTGCTTAAAACGCTTGAAGAGCCACCGCCGCACGTCAAGTTTCTGCTAGCCACGACGGACCCGCAAAAGCTGCCGGTGACTATCCTGTCGCGCTGCCTGCAGTTCTCTCTAAAAAACATGCCGCCCGAACGCGTAGTGGAGCATCTGACCCACGTGCTTGGCGTCGAGCAGGTCCCGTTCGAGGAAGATGCGCTCTGGTTGCTCGGCCGTGCCGCGGATGGATCGATGCGCGATGCGATGAGCCTGACCGACCAGGCGATCGCGTTTGGAGAGGGCAAGGTACTCGCGTCCGACGTCCGCAGCATGCTGGGCACCCTTGATCACGGGCAGGTCTATGGCGTGCTGCAGGCGCTGCTTGAAGGCGATGCCAGGGCGCTGCTGGAAGCGGTTCGTCACCTTGCCGAGCAAGGCCCTGATTGGGCCGGCGTCCTCGCGGAAATGCTCAACGTCTTGCACCGTGTGGCTGTCGCCCAGGCGTTGCCGGACGCGGTAGATAATGGCCAGGGCGACCGTGACCGAGTGCTTGCACTGGCGCAGGCATTGCCGGCCGAGGACGTACAGTTCTATTACCAGATGGGCCTGATTGGCCGGCGCGATCTGCCGTTGGCACCCGATCCTCGAAGCGGATTCGAGATGGTCATGCTGCGTATGCTCGCGTTCCGACCTGCTGATAGCGATAACGCACCGCGAACACCATTAAAGACATTGGGAGTCAGTCCGGCCACGACTGATTCCAGTTCAACAAACGTGGCCGGTACTGCGGCATCGGCCGCACCGGATCATGATCTGGCTGCAAAGCCCGTAGCGCCAGCGCCGGCCGCTGCGGTCAGCTCTTCGGTGCCGCCGCAGCCGGACACTTTACCTGCACCTGCACCTGTACCTGCACCTGCACCCGTACCCTCGCCAACAGCCCCGGCTCATGTCCAAGTTCCCGAGTCGCCGGCCGCTGCCGTGGAGGTCACGCCGGCTCCGACGTCTCAACCTTTGGCGTCGAAGCCGGCACCTTCGGTGGTCGACGTACCGTGGAATGAGCCGCCGGCATCGTCACCGGTTGCGGTGGAAACTGAGGCGGTAGAGCAACGGACCGCTGCTATTGAAACCGCTGAACATTTCGCTGCGGTCGTCGAGGTGAGCGAGCCTGACGATGAAGAACCCCCGCTGACTGACGAGGATTACTTCGAGGTCGAAACGCAGGCTGAAGCCTACCTGGACGGGCTGGATGATCCAGCGTCGGAGCAGCAGTCTGTCGAACCTGCTCCTGCGGTCGAACCGGCGACCGGACTGGCGGCCGAGTGGCAGGTTATTTATCTGAAACTCGGGTTGGCAGGCCTGACCGGCAGTATCGCGGCCAATTGCACGTTGATTTCCGTTGAAGGTGATCGCTGGTTGATGCACCTGGATCCGGCGCAGAGTGCGCTGTTCAATACGACTCAACATCGACGTCTGAACGATGCGCTGAATCAGTACCATGGGCGCACCTTGCAGCTGGACATCGAGTTGCAGACCCCGCAGCAGGAAACTCCGGCCCAGGCCGCGGCCCGCCGACGGGGCGAGCGTCAACGGGCCGCTGAGCAGTCGATTCAAACCGATCCCGTGGTGCAACAGCTGATGCAACAGTTCGCCGCCGTCATCCGCGACGGTACCATCGAACCCGTAGAACATTCCGAACCCTGATCCGAGGTAGACCCCATGATGAAAGGTGGCATGGCCGGCCTGATGAAGCAGGCGCAGCAGATGCAAGAAAAGATGCAGAAAATGCAGGAAGAGTTGGCCAACGCCGAGGTGACCGGCCAGTCCGGCGCCGGCCTGGTGAGCGTTGTGATGAACGGTCGACACGACGTCAAACGCGTTAGCCTGGACGACAGCCTGATGCAGGAGGACAAGGAAATTCTTGAAGATCTGATCGCCGCGGCAGTGAACGATGCCGTGCGCAAGATCGAGCAGAACAGCAAAGAAAAGATGTCCGGCATGACCGACGGTATGCAGTTGCCGCCAGGCTTCAAGATGCCCTTCTGATGGCTTCCGAGTGCCGTTCCAGGCACTCAGCCAGCGCGGCCGATCGGCGCCGTGAATGACCTATAGCGTCATTCACGGCACGGTCTCTAGTACCGCTTCAATTTACAGCCCACTGCTCCTCAACCTGGTGACCCATGTCTTTCAGCCCGCTTATTCGCCAACTCATTGACGCATTGCGCATTCTCCCTGGCGTAGGGCAAAAAACGGCTCAGCGCATGGCCTTGCAGATGCTTGAGCGCGATCGCAGCGGCGGCCTGAGGTTGGCTCAGGCGCTTGCACGTGCGATGGAGGAGGTGAGCTACTGCCGCCAGTGCCGCACATTGAGTGAGGAAGAGCTCTGCCCGCAGTGCGCTGATCCGCGACGGGACGACGCCTTGCTGTGCATCGTGCAAAGTCCTGTCGATGTGTTCGCAGTGGAGCAGACCGGCTTTCGTGGCCGCTATTTCGTACTCAAGGGGCATCTTTCCCCGCTCGATGGTCTAGGCCCAGAGGCAATAGGCATCCCCGAACTGCTCGGACGAGTGGCTGAGGGCAATTTCAGCGAGGCGATATTAGCCACCAACCCAACCGTTGAGGGCGAGGCTACTGCGCATTACATTGCTCAGCTTTTGATACCAAAAGGGTTGACCCTCAGCCGCATCGCGCACGGTGTGCCGCTTGGCGGTGAGCTTGATCTCGTCGATGGGGGCACGCTTGCACATGCGCTGGCCGGCCGGAAGACGATCACCCTCTGACTTGTTGGCAATCTGGGCCTAAAGCAATTCTGGCGGCAACCTTCTGCTTTATAACTTCTGGTTTACCGGTTATCGCCCCTAGGTAGTGCCTAGCAAGCCGGACTTCATGTAAAGTTCTAAGCCACAATCCGCTAATAACCAAATGAATATATATTTACTCGTTTGGTTATATGCATGGCGCTGCCTATCTACTTGAGGTCGATAATGAAGGCAAAACACTGGTTGGTTCCCGCACTGCTGTTGCTGAGCGCTTTTGCGCAGGCCCAGGAAAAATTCAAAGTCGGATACATCCGGGTGATGGATGATGCCCAGGCGATGGTTGCCTACGAGGGCGGCTTCTACAAAAAGCACGGCCTGGATGTCGAGCTGGTTGAGTTCAGTTCCGGTACCGATCTGATCAAGGCCATCATCGGCGGCCAGTTGGACACCGGTGTTCTTGGGTTCACCAACGCGGTGGCTTGGGCGTCGAAGGGCGCTGATTTGAAGGTGGTCGGCGGTGCCCAGCAGGGCTATCACTCTATCGTGGCCCGCGAAGGAACTGGCATCGAGACGATCGCTGACCTGAAAGGTAAGATTCTGGCGTCGCAGAAAGAAGGCAGTACTGCCGATGCGGTATTGCGCGGCGTCACCTTGAAGGCTGCGGGGTTGGCGCCTAGCGATGTCAACATCATGGGCACCAGCCCGGCCGTTGCGGTCCAGTCCCTCGTCTCAGGTCGTACCGATGCGGCATTTCTCTTCGAACCCTATGATCGGATCGCCCAGCTAGTGGCACCCGTCAAACAGATCTACGAGATCGGCGAGGTTTGGCCATTTCCCTGCATGGTGGTGATTACCGCTGGGGAAACCCTGGAAAAGCGCAAGGAGGCGGTCTGGCAGTCGTTGGACGCCCAACGTGACGCGATTGAATTGTTAGAGAATCAGCCGGCAGAAGCGGCCAAATTGATTGCTGATTATTTTATCGCCGAGCCGACGTTGAAGACGCTCAATCGCGGTGAGCTGCCCCGTGAGGTCGTGATCGAAGAAGCCATCGCAACCCAGACCTTCGGCGCCAAGCTTGGCACTGATGATTTGGAGCGTATTCAGGAACTGGCCGATATTCTTCAGGAGCTCGGCTCGCTCAAGACTCGCGATGGCAAGCCATTCGATACCAGCGCCATTCTCGACTTGTCCTGGCAAGAAGCACGCGAGCTGTAAACCGCTGCAGATTGTTCCACACTGCCCGGCCACCGTGCCGGGCAGTGTCATTCCGCCCGCTGATCGGGCAGTTCTTGAGGTCTTCAAAGCGATATGCAACTCAGGTTTGAAGAAGTAGATAAGCGTTTTGGCCAGCTAGAAGTCATCAAGGGCTTCAGCGGCGAGTTCGCCCAGGGTGAGCTGGTCGCCCTCGTTGGGCCTTCTGGTTGTGGGAAATCAACCTTACTGCACCTGGTTGCCGGACTTGAAGAACCAACCGCAGGGCGCGTGCTCGCCGATGGCGAGAAGATTCCTGGCCCAAGCCCTCGGCGTACGCTGGTTTTCCAAGAGCATGCGCTGTATCCCTGGCTTTCGTTGCAGGCCAATGTGGCCATGGCGCTTGAGCTTCAAGGAGTCGCCAAGGCTGATGCGTTCGATCAGGCAAAGGTCTGGCTCGCTCGGGTCAGCCTGGATGGCTTCGAACACTACTACCCGCACCAGGTGTCCGGCGGCATGCGTCAGCGCACGGCACTGGCTCGCGCGTTTATTGCCAAGCCGGAAGTGTTGCTACTCGATGAGCCTTTCGGTGCGCTTGATGCGCTTACACGCATGGCGTTGCAGGACGTTCTGCGAGAGCTGATCGACGAGCATCAACCTACTGTATTGCTGGTCACCCATGACGTTGATGAAGCGTTGTATCTGGCGGATCACGTGCTGGTGTTCAGCGCCCGCCCAGCCAAGGTGCTAAAAACATTCAACTTCATCCATTGCGAGAAAAGCCACGATCTTTCCGAGTTCGCCGCTGAGCGGCGCGAGATCCTTCGGTTGTTAGGCATTAAGACGGAGGTAGGGCACTGATGAGTCAGGGACGTCGTCTTACCGGTCCGAAGAAGTACCTCGCCGTGGTGTTGGCGATTCTGTTCATTCTGCTGATCTGGCAAATCGCTGCATGGAGCCTTCCTGCGTTCTTGATGCCCGGCATTCCCGTTGTGTTCGAAAGGCTGCTGACCACGGTTTACGAGCCAGATTTCCGCGAAGGGCTTTACGGCAGCATGAGTCGGTTGGGGAGTGGTTATAGCTTCGCAATGCTGTTTGGTATCGGCTTTGGGTTGCTGGGGGGCGTACTGTTCTTCTTTCGCGAGATCCTGCGTTCGGCCATCGTCATACTGCAGTCAATACCATCGATCGCCTGGGTACCGCTGTTCTTGATCGTGATGGGCTTCGGCAACCTGCCCATTATCGTCGTGGTCGCACTTGCGGCGTTCTTCCCGATGGCGCTGTCCGTCATGAATGCCACCGAAAGCGTGCAGCCGGTCCAGGTCGCCGCGGCTCGGGTGATGGGCGCATCGCGTTGGCAACTGGTGCGACGTGTTTATCTGCCGGCCGTGATGCCTGAGCTGATCACTGGCGCGCAGCTGGCCTTCGGCAATGCTTGGCGGGCGCTGATCTCGGCGGAAATGCTGATCGGCTTCGGCCAGGGGCTTGGACGCTCGCTTGCGTACTCCGGAGAAATTGCCGACATGGCCGGGGTGATGATGAATATTTTGGTCATCGCCATTCTCGCGACGTTAATCGATCAGGTTGTCCTGGAGAAATTCAAGCAACGGATGCTGCGCTACCAGTACGTCTGAGAGGGCACCATGAAGATACGCCTGTTACGGCTCATGCTCATGCTGGTGGTGCCGGTTGGCACCCAGGCTGAAGTCATCGAAGCTGCTCCGGTTGATGCTTACCGCCCGCTCATGGCTGCGGAGGCCGAGTCGGTCGGGGAAGGGTTCGAGGCCGCCTGGCTTGAGCGTTTGGGCGAAGCCTTGGGCCGCGAGGTTGCACTGGTTGATGCCTCCGTAGGAGGCGACCTTCTCTTCGGTAAGCTGGGTTCTGGCGCGGCTTACTATTTCAGTGAAATCGCGGCGCTGGCGGCAAACGAAGAAGGGCCTGCCGATTGGTCTGATCTTGCCGGCGAGCCTTTTTGCGTGACAGAAGAAAGCCCCCACACAGACTTGGTGGTGTCCCGCTTTGGCGGCGTCGCACGAACCTATTCCAGCGCGGCCCAAGCGTTAATCGGACTGAAACTCGGAGAATGTCAGGCAGTGGTGGAAGACCGGGTGTTGCTTCAGCAGATTGCCGAACTACCCGAATGGCGTCGCTTTAATCGATTGCTGCCACAGCTAGAGGACAAACCTCTGACATTGCGAATCGAGGCAGCTGATACAGCGCTGCAGCAGCGAATCGAACGGTTCACCGCCAGCAAGCAAGGGAGCGGCACGCTGGCCGAGGTTACGCAGCACTGGATCGACGAGGTTGCCTTTCAAGCCTACGTGCTAGCCGACACGCTTGATTGCCACTGAGGCCTGCATCAGGCTTAGGAGTCACTTGGCCTCGATTAGCTGTGGCAAGAACTGAAGCAGCCCGTCCAGTTTCAAAGGAGCTCGGATATGCCCCCGCAGGGTCCCATTCGGGCCGACAATGGCCAGATTGCTACTATGGCTGACGTTGTAGTCGCCTTCCATGCTCGTTGCTGCAACGAAAGGAAGCCCTAGTGCTTTGGACATTTTCTGCAGCTCTGGGATTTCGCCTGTCAGCCCTTTGAAATTGGCTCGGTAGTAACCGAGGTAGGTACGCAGTGCTTCGGGCGTATCGCGCGCAGGATCAGCGCTGATCAAAACCACCCGCACTTGTTCACGTACGTCAGGCGGTAGCTGGCCGAGTAGGCGGCGCATGTCGCTCAAGGTTGTAGGGCAGACGTCTGGGCAGGCCGTGAAACCGAAAAACAACAGATACCAGTGGTCGCGTAGCGCGTCGGTTGTAACAGTCTGTCCCTGCTCGTCTATGAGTTCGACGTCAGGCAATTGCCGCTCGCGCGGAAGGATCAGCAGGTTAGCCTGGTCCAGCATGGCTTCACGCTCGACCGCAAGCGAAGATGAGCAGAACGCCAGCAAGCCGAGCAGCACTGCGCAGCGTATCGCCGAAGTCCTTCTGCAGATCAAAACTAGCGCTCGTTCAGCTCGAACGCAGTCAGGGTGAACGTGGGAATGCCCATGTCCTGCAACTTGCGAGAACCCCCGAGCTCCGGCAGGTCGATGATCGCTGCGGCTTCGTGAATCTGAGCGCCCATGCGGCGGACCAGCTGAGCAGCGGCGACCAGTGTGCCGCCCGTGGCGATCAGGTCATCCAACAGCAAAACCGAATCCCCTTCGCAGAGGCTGTCGGCGTGCACTTCAAGGTAGGCGTCGCCATACTCGGTGCGGTAAGAGGCCGCCAGTACATCGGCAGGAAGCTTGCCCTTTTTGCGGAACAGAATCAGTGGCCGGTTCAGCTCGTAGGCAATGATTGAACCGATGATAAAGCCGCGGGCATCCAGCGCACCGACATGGCTAAAATCACTTTCGACGTAGCGCTGGATCAGGCTGTCCGCCACCATGCGTAGCGCTTTCGGCGACTGCAACAGCGGGGTGATGTCACGGAACACTACGCCAGGCTTGGGGAAGTCCGGGACCGGTCTAATCAGTGTTTTGATGGCGAATTCATCAAAAATCATACGAGCTCCGTTAGGCATCCATGTTTCCGCCCGCCAGGGCGCACAACCGGATGGAATCAAGAATTCGGACTTCCTTGCCTTCCGCTTCCAACAGGCCACTCGCTTGGCAGCGGGTAAATACGCGCGAAACCGTTTCTACCGCGAGACCGAGGTAGTTGCCTATTTCGTTGCGTGACATGGGCAGGCGGAACTGATTGGCGGAAAAGCCGCGCGCACTGAACCGGGCCGACAGATTGATCAGAAAGGTCGCGATGCGTTCGTCAGCGGTCTTCTTCGACAACAGCATCATCATCTGCTGATCATCGCGAATCTCGCGGCTCATGATGCGCATTAGCTGGCGGCGGAGCTGCGGCAGCAGCACGCTAAGCTCATCGAGGCGTTCAAAGGGGATTTCGCACACCGAAGTGGTTTCAAGGGCTTGTGCGGATACCGGGTAAGTTTCGGTGTCCATGCCGGATAGTCCAACCAGCTCGCTCGGCAGGTGGAAACCGGTGATCTGCTCCTCGCCGGCATCCGTGACACTGAAGGTGCGTAGGGCACCGGAGCGGATGGCGAACACGGAACTGAACGCGTCACCCTGACGAAACAGTGTTTCGCCTTTCTTCAGGGGACGTCCGCGCTTGACGATTTCGTCCAGCGATTCCATGTCCTGCATATTCAACGAAAGCGGCAGGCAGAGGCCAGAGAGGCTGCAATCCTTGCAATTAGCCTGCGGCTGCTTGCGGACCTTGATGGGCTCGGACATTGCGGGATCCTGATAAAACCTTACGGTGCGCAAGACTAACTCACGCAGGCACCTTAGGCCAATCGGTACAAGGGTCGCAGTGCGGTCGTCGGCTCGGGTCGTTACTCACATAGCGTGGGAAAACCGCGAGGCAGGGCGGGGCGGCAAGCAGTGGTCGAACTGCATGCACACGGCATGCGCAAGCAGCCGGCCGGCCGGCAGAATGGTCATCGCGTCCGCATTCAGTTGGATCAGCCCGTCGGCAGCCATTTGCTCCAGGGCTGGCCAGGTTTGCTCGAAATAGCTCTTGAAGCTGACGCCGAAAATGCTTTCAATCTCGTCGAAACGCAGCTCGAAATTACAGAATAACGCCTGGACCGTGTAGCGCCGGATCTGGTCGTCTTCACTGCATCGCAGGCCACGGATCGTGGCGAGCTGACCTTGTCCCAGCGACTGCTGGTAGAGAGTAATGTCGCTGTTGTTCTGGCAGTACAAATCGCCGACCTGGCTGATCGCTGAAACGCCCAGGCCGACCAGGTCGCAATGCCCATGAGTCGTATAGCCATGGAAACTGCGCTGAAGTGCGCCATCCTCCTGGGCCATTGCGAGCTCATCGTCAGGCAGGGCGAAAAGATCCATACCGATATAGCGATAGCCGGCGCGAGTCAGCTGCTCCACGCTGTGTTGCAGCATCGTCAGTTTTTCCGGCTGGGTTGGTAGCTCCGCGGGGTTGATCTTTCTCTGCGCCATGTACCGTTCGGGTAGATGTGCATAGCTGGCAACTGACACACGCTCCGGCTGCAGCGCGATCACGGCGGCCATCGTGTGAGCAAACCGCTCCGGCGTTTGCAGTGGTAAACCGTAGGTCAAATCGATCTGTATTGAACGGAACTGCAGGGTTCGGGCTGCCTCGATAACCGTCTGTGTCTGTTTCAACGTCTGCGTGCGGTTAATGGCTCGCTGCACATCAGGGTCAAGATCCTGCAGGCCGATATTGATGCGATTGAATCCAAGCTCCCGCAATAGCCCCATCGTTGGCCAGTCCGCTGCGCGTGGATCGATATCGATGCTGAAATCGCCATGATCGTCGTTTTGCAGATTGAAGTGCTTACGCAAATGCCTCATCAATCTACGCAGCTCGGCATGGCCGAGAAAGGTCGGCGTGCCACCGCCGAAATGCAGTTGCTCCACAACCTGTTCCGGGCTGAGGTGGCAGCCGATCAGCTCGATTTCTTTTTCCAGCCGCGTAAGGTACGGCAATGCCCGCCCACGATCTTTGGCGATGACCTTGTTGCGCTGGCAGTGATAGCAGATGTCCGCACAGAATGGCAGGTGGACGTACAGTGACAGCGGCCTGGCCGCCTGGCGGCTGCTGCGCAGGGCATGCAATAGGTCGAATGAGCCCAGTTTGCAATTGAACTGAAGGGGCGTCGGATAAGCGGTATAGCGCGGCCCGTCCTGATCGTAACGATGAATCAGGTCGGCATCCCAGCGAATGGCGTCGAGCATCATACGGTCTCGGGTTGACTGCGGTGGCCGGATTCTAGGGCGGGTGTCGCTGCTTAGACTTGACCTGTATCAAGCGAGTCCGGACCCTGCTGCGGCGCCCGAGACCGGCGGTACGCAGAAGGAGATTTATTCGATGAATTATGGTCGGATTAGCTACGGTCGTTCCCAACCTTATCAACTGCAAGGAGAAACCCATGCATCGTCGTCAGCAAGAAATCGCTGCTGCGCTTAACGTTTGCGCCCCTTTCGATGGGGCAGCAGCAATACAGGCCGAGATTGATCGGCGAGTCGCCTTCATCCAGCAATGTCTGCGCGAGTCCGGTCTCAAGACGCTGGTGCTTGGAATCAGCGGAGGCGTGGATTCGACTACCGCAGGACTGCTCGCGCAGCGTGCAGTCGAGGGGATGCGGGAGGCCGGAGAGGGCGACGACTATCGCTTCATTGCCGTCCGGCTGCCTTATCAAGTTCAGCATGACGAAGACGAAGCGCAGCTTGCTGTCGATTCGATCAAGCCGGATGAGTGCCATACGGTCAACATCGGAGCCGCCGTGCAAGGCTTGACGCGAGCTACCGAGGCGCTTGATGACTTGACTCCGGAAAAGCGCGACTTCGTGATTGGCAATACCAAGGCGCGGATGCGCATGGTGGCTCAGTACACCATTGCCAATGCGCGACAAGGACTGGTTATCGGTACCGACCATGCGGCAGAAGCAGTGATGGGATTCTTCACCAAGTTTGGCGATGGGGCTTGCGACCTGACGCCGCTGGCCGGTTTGGTCAAGCATCAGGTCCGTGAGCTGGCGGCTGCATTGGGTGCACCTGAACAGCTGGTAAAAAAAGTCCCCACTGCCGATCTCGAAGAGCTTTCACCCGGCAAGCCGGACGAAGATGCTCATGGGGTGAGCTATCAAAATATCGATGCCTTTCTGCAAGGCCGAGCGGTACCTGATGAGGCGGCTCGCATCATCATCGACACCTACGATAAGTCGGCGCACAAGCGCCAGCTGCCGAAAGAGCCCTGAGCGAAATGCGGGTGTGAACATGAACCGGCGCTCTCGGTCAGTGGCGTTTTACTGATGAACATGCGAGGGCGCCTGCTGCTGGGACGTACCGCCAACATGACCATGACCCATCAGCCATTGCTGATGAGGGCCTGGAAGCGTCCAAAGGCCAAAAAGAATCACGGTGACACCGCCGAGCATTCGCACGCCGCGTTTACGAAGCACTGCGGTAAGTCGCTCGGCAGCCAGGCCGGTTGCCAGAAGCACGGGCCAGGTACCGATGCCAAATGCCAGCATCAATAGGGCGCTGTCTAGCGCATCGCCCTGGCTCGCGGCCCATAGCAAGGTGCTGTAGACAAGTCCGCATGGCAGCCAACCCCAGAGAGCGCCGAGCAGCAACGCTCGTGGAACACTCTTAACCGGCATCAGCCGGCTGGCAAATGGTTGGATATGGCGCCAAAGGCCTCGTCCAATCGCTTCGACACGGGTCAGGCCCGCCCACCAGCCGGCTAGATACAAGCCCATACTGATCAGCAGCAGTGCGGCTAGAATCCGCAACGCCATCGCGGCAGGGCTGTTGGCAACGGCCCAACCAGCTAGTCCGATCAGCAGACCGGCAGAAGCGTAGCTCAGTACTCTCCCCAGGTTATAAGCCAGGAGCAGGCGCAGTCGTTTGCCGCGCTGCTCAGCAGGAATAGCCATGGTCAGGGCGCCCATCAAACCACCACACATACCTAAACAGTGGCCTCCACCAAGCAGGCCGAGCACTAGAGCCGATATCAGCAGTGGCAACAACTCATTCACGATTGGGATTCCCTTCGTCGCGGCCCTTGTCTGCCTGCTCGATGCCTGCTCGGTGCTGGGGGTCCTCCTCGTCGAAAAGGATGCTATGGGCCGGGCCGTCAAGGTCATCGTACTGGCCGCTGTCGACGGCCCAGAAAAAGACCCAAATGGCCAACGCGACCAGAACCACGGCGACGGGAATCAAAATGTAAAGTGCGGCCAAAAATGCCTCCAGTAACGGTGGGTCAAGGCAAGCCCGAGTAGGCGCGTTACCTATCGTACGCCAGTCAGGGCAGACTGTCGGGGCGCCGCTGACTCGGTAGTCGGCTCAGCCGCAACGCGTTCAGCACCACCAGCAGCGAACTGGCAGACATGCCCAGTGCGGCCCACAGCGGTGTTACCCAGCCAATAGCCGCGAATGGCAAGATCAAACCGTTGTACAGGCTCGCCCAGGTCAGATTTTCGATGATGATGTGGCGGCTGCGGCGCGCCACGCTGAATGCCTGCACCAGGCTGTCGAGACGGTTGCTGAGCAGGACAGCGTCAGCGCTTGTCTTGGCAAGATCGGTCGCTGAACCCATGGCCACGCTGATGTCGGCTGCCGCGAGGACCGGTGCATCGTTGACACCATCACCAAGCATCAGCACGCGATGACCTTTGGCTTGCAGTCGCTGCAGGTGAGTTAGCTTGTCGGTTGGGGTCATGCCGCCGTGCGCATCTTCGATGCCGAGCCGCTGAGCGATTTCGCCTACCATCGGTGAACTGTCGCCGGACAACAGAACCGTTTTCCAGCCCCGGGATTTGCACGCTTGCAGCAGAGCCGGCGCGTCATCACGCAAGCGGTCGTTGAGCACCAGCCACGCCAGAGGCCCCTGAGAGTCGCCCAATAGCAACCATTGGCCTTCTTTGCTGGGAATCTCGGGCGCTGTGCCGGCATAGCCATCCGCTACGAAATCGGGCTGACCGATACGTAGCGTAAGTTCCCCAACCGAACCTTGTAGACCCAGGCCGGGAACGCTGTTCACGGCGTCGGCTGCCTGGGGCGCTCGGCCGAACGCCCGGGCAATCGGGTGCTCGGAGCGGTTTTCCAAGGCTGCGGCCAACTCCAGACATACATTGGCATCCAGCTCAGCCAGTGGCCGAACCTCACTCAGGGTCAGGCGACCTTCGGTCAGGGTTCCGGTCTTGTCGAAAATCACCGTGTCGATGTGAGTGAGACCTTCCAGCACATGCCCCCGGGTGAGCAACAAGCCAAGCTTGTGCAGCGTGCCAGTGGCGGTGGTCAAGGCGGTCGGTGTAGCCAGCGACAAGGCGCAGGGGCAGGTGGCTACCAGCAAGGCAAGAACGATCCAGAACGCGCGTTGCGGGTCGATCTGCCACCATACGATACCAACCACAGCGGCGGTCAGCAGTACGATCACCAGGAACCACTGCGAAACCCGGTCGGCCAGCTCGGCCAGGCGCGGTTTGTCCGACTGGGCGCGTTCCAGCAGGCCGACAATCGCGGAAAGCCGAGTATTGTCGCCCAGCGCTTGTACCTCGACGGTCAGAGCGCCTTCGACGTTGAGGGTTCCCGCAGTGACGGCATCGCCAACGATTCGAGCCTGCGGCAGGTATTCGCCAGTGAGCACCGATTCATCGACGCTCGATTGTCCACTGAGAATACGACCATCGGCCGGGATTAGCGCGCCGGGTTGAACCAGCACTCGATCGCCAAGTTGCAACTCTCGAAGCAGAATCCTTGCAGTCTGGCCGTTGTCGGCCAGTTTCAGGCAAGAAGCCGGCAGCAGATTTACCAGCTGTGCAGTCGCCGCGGCGGTGCGTTCCCGCGCGCGGCGCTCGAGAAAGCGTCCAGCCAGAAGAAACAGGGCGAACATGCCCACCGCATCGAAATACAGCTCGCCCTGACCGGTGATTGTCGACCAGATACCGGCGACATAGGCGCCACCGATCGCCAGCGAAACAGAAACGTCCATGGTCAGATGGCGGGTGCGTAGATCACGCAGTGCACCTTTGAAGAAATCGGTGCAGCAATAGAAGACGATCGGCGTGGTCAGCAGCAAAGCGGTCCAGCGAAGTATGCTGTCCATGCCTGGCGAGAGGTCGATGTTGAATTCAGGCCAAGTCGCCATGGTCGCCATCATCACCTGCATCCAGAGCAAGCCGGCTACGCCCAGTTGGCGCATGCTGCGACGGTTGTCCTGGGCAAGCCGCTCTGCCGCCTGGTCAGCTTGATAGGGATGAGCGGCATACCCGATACGGCGAAGCTCGGCGAGCAATTCGCTGAGCGGCAAGGCGGCGTCATCCCAGCGCACACGCAGGCGATGGTTGGAGAGGTTCAGGCTGGCTTCTGAAATCCCGTCGAGCCGGCGCAGGTGCTTTTCGATCAACCAACCGCAAGCGGCACAGCTGATGCCTTCAATCATCAGTGAGGCATCGGCCAGCTCACCTTCATGGCGAACGAATGGCGCTTGCACGTCCTTGCGATCGTACAGCTCCAGCTCTTCGCTAAGCGCTTGCGGCAGGGTATTTGGATTGATAGATGCATCGCTGCGATGCGAGTAGTAGCTTTCCAGACCGCCCTTGACGATCGCCTCTGCGACCGCCTGGCAGCCAGGACAGCATAGCGCCCGCTGCTCGTTCAGCACGCGGGCGTGATATGCACTGCCAGCAGGTACTGGCAGCCCGCAGTGGTAGCAGGGAATGGGGCTTGCCATCGTTCGGTCAGTAGCTCAGATCAATCGTCTGACCGCTTGCGATTTCCTTTTCCTCGAACAGTCGCCAATCCTGGTCGCCCTCTCGGCCGAGCAGCTCAACGAAACGTCTGCCGGTGACTGGCTCCTGCATCTGTCCCTGATAAAACCCATCGCCCTGGGGCTGGAGAACGATACGACGGTCGCGCTCTGGCTGCGTAGGGGAGAGCAGGTTGAGTATTACCTGTTGTGGGCGGCTAGCACCGCTCAGTTGGAGCTCGGCGAGTCCACGCTCGTCGTTGAGGTTGAGTTGCGCCTGCATTTGCAGGCGCTCAGCAAGCTTTTCGCGTTCCAGTGATTGATTTATACCCTTGCCGGCGTCGTAGTAGTTGTCGGATACCAGGGTGTCGGCATTGCGGATCGCAATGGTCAGCATCGAGGTGCCGAGGATGACCGACATCAACAGAATGCCGATCACGAACCAGGCCCAGAACTGCTTATACCAACGTGTACTTTCCTGCTCGGAATTGCTCATGAACTACCTGTTTAGCGGATGCTAGGGCCAATGAAGCGGCTTTCCGCTTCGTCTTCAATAGAGGAATCATCCACCGACCTGATGTGGAAGGTGACTTCGTTTGTGCTCGAAGGTAACCGCTCCGGTGCCATTGACAGCTCCACTGGAACGGTAACCAGCTCACCTGCCTCAGCACGAATCTCGTTGCGCCCCTCGTATTTCAAGCCTTCCAGGCCAACGGCTTCAATGATGAAGGTCTGCTCAGTTTGAGCCTTGTTCATTACCTTGAGCGTATAAACGTTCTCGATCCGTCCTTGCTCATTCTCTCGGTAGAGCACGCGATCTTTTAGGACGTCGAGCTTGACCAGCGCGCGATCCGAGACGGCATAGGCGAACACGCCCATCATTGCTGTCAGCGCAACGGCATAACCGATCAGCCGCGGCCGCACCAGATGGGTCTTCTGTCCGGACAGATTGTGCTCGGTGGTATAGCTGATCAGGCCACGCGGGTAATTCATCTTGTCCATGATGGTGTCGCAAGCATCGATACACGCGGCGCACCCAATGCACTCAATCTGCAGGCCGTCGCGGATGTCGATGCCGGTGGGGCAGACCTGCACACACATGGTGCAATCGATGCAATCTCCGAGGCCCATCGCTTTGTAGTCGGCGTCCTTTTTCCGCGGGCCACGACGCTCGCCGCGACGTGGGTCGTACGAGACGATTAGGGTGTCCTTGTCGAACATCACGCTCTGGAAACGAGCGTATGGGCACATGTAAATACATACCTGCTCGCGAAGATAGCCGGCATTACCGTAGGTGGCGAGGGTAAAGAAGCCAACCCAGAACAATGCCCAACCGCCCACCTGTAGCGTCACGAGATCAGGCACCAAGTCCCTGATCGGCGTGAAATAGCCGACAAAGGTAATGCCGATCGCCAGGGAAACCGCCAGCCAGATCGAGTGCTTGGCCGTTTTACGCAAAAACTTGTCGGCGCTCATGGGGGCTTTGTCGAGCTTCATGCGCTGGTTTCGATCGCCCTCGGTGATTTTCTCCGCCCACATGAAGACCCAGGTAAACACGCTTTGGGGACAGGTATAGCCACACCAGACGCGCCCGGCGAAAACAGTGATGAAGAACAGGCCGAATGCGCAAATGATCAGCAGTGCCGATAGCAGGATGAAGTCCTGCGGCCAGAAGGTCGCGCCGAAGATATAGAACTTGCGCTCTGGCAAGTCCCACCACACCGCTTGCCGGCCGTTCCAGGTCAGCCACACGGTGCCAAAGTAGAGTACGAACAGCAGTGCCCCACCGACTAGTCGCAAGTTGCGAAACAGGCCGCTGAAGGCTCGGGTGTAGATCTTTTCGCGCGCTGCGTAGAGGTCGCCCGATGCTTCGGACTTGGAGGGAGGTGTTACGTTGCGAACGGGGATCTGCTCAGTCATCTAGTGCGTACCACGGCGGAGGGTGAGTGTCCCGGCCGATACCTGCCGACCGGGATCTTTTGCTTACCTGCTGCGAATGGTACGCCTCGTCAGTCGAAGCAAGGTGCGACCTTGGGTCGCGCCTGGACCGATTGGATCAGTCCTCCGACTCTTGCGAGAGGCTATACACATAGGCTGCCAGCAGGTGCACCTTGTCGTTGCCAAGAATGTGTTCCTGGGCTGGCATCCGGCCATTTCGACCGTAGCGCAGGGTCTGCTGAATCTGTCCGAAACTCGAGCCGTAAAGCCAGACGTTGTCGGTCAAATCCGGCGCGCCCATGGCCTGAGTGCCTTTGCCTGCAGGACCATGACAAGCTACACAATTGGCTGCGAAGATTTTTTGACCCTGCTCAATGTCGACGCTAATACCCTCGGGGGTATCACGCCCGGACAGGTTGCGAACGTAACCGGCCACATTGCGTATGCCATCTTCCCCGATCACGTCACGCCACGCTGGCATGGCTGCCTGTCGTCCGCCCATGATGGTGGTCTTGATGGTTTCAGGCGCGCCGCCCCACAGCCAGTCGCCGTCGGTCAGATTGGGGAACCCGTAGGCACCCTTGGCATCCGAACCATGGCAGACCGAGCAGTTCGAAGCGAACAGGCGGCCACCCATTTTCAGGGCTTGCGGATCCTGAGCGACCTGCTCGACGGGCATCGCCGCGAACTTGGCATAAAGCGGACCGTACTGCTCGTTCGCCTTGTCCATTTCGCGCTGCCACTCCTTGACCTGAGTCCAACCACCTTCGTAACCAGGCAGTACGCCTTTCCAGTTGCCCAGGCCGGGATAGAGCACGAGATAACCGAGCGCAAAGATAACGGTGGCAACGAACAGCAGGAACCACCAGCGCGGGAGCGGGTTGTCGTATTCCTCGATTCCATCATAGGAATGGCCGACGGTTTCTTCGGTGCTGTCGTGGCGTTGTCCCTTGCGAGTCGCGAGCAGCAGCCAGACCAGTGCGGCAATGGTCCCCAGGCTCAGCAGGGTGATGTACCAACTCCAAAACGAGGTCATTTATTTCTTACTCCTGGAAGCTTCTTCATCACGCTTGTTGGCGTCAGGCTCGTCCGCGAAGGGCAGGTTGGCCGCTTCGTCGAAGCTTTTCTTGCGCTTGCTGCTATAAGCCCAAAGGATGATGGCTATCATTGCGACGAAAACAAGAATGGTGCCCAGGCCGCGAAGAGTCCCGATATCCATGGTGCGTTACCGTTTGTTGGTGAGTGCAGTGCCGAGCACTTGCAGATAGGCGACGAGGGCATCCATTTCGGATTTGCCTTTGACCGCTTCTTTAGCGCCGACGATGTCTTCTTCGGTGTAAGGCACACCAACGCTGCGCAATGCAACCATCTTGTCGGCGGTGTTTTTGCCGTCGAGGGTGTGCTCGACCAGCCAGGGGTACGAAGGCATCTTCGATTCCGGCACTACGTTGCGTGGGTTGTAGAGGTGCGCACGATGCCAGTCATCGGAGTAGCGGCCGCCGACACGCGCCAGGTCCGGACCGGTGCGCTTGGAGCCCCACAAGAACGGGTGGTCGTAGACACTTTCACCGGCTACCGAGTAATGGCCGTAGCGCTCGGTTTCAGCGCGGAACGGACGGATCATCTGCGAGTGACAGCCGACGCAGCCTTCGCGAATGTAAATGTCACGGCCTTCCAGCTGCAGCGCGGTGTAGGGCTTCATGCCTTCTACCGGCTCGTTGACCACGTCCTGAAAGAACAGCGGAACGATCTGGGTCAGGCCACCTATGCTTACTGCCAGGACCATGAACAGGGTCAGCAGACCGATGTTCTTTTCGAGTATTTCGTGATTCTTCATTTATCGGTTCCCTCAGGCGATCTGCGCAGCGGCTTCGATTTCAGCCGACTTGGCGGCACGCACAGTGCGCCAGGTGTTGTAGGCCATCAACAGCATGCCGGCGAGGAAGAAAGCGCCGCCCAATGCACGCACGATGAACCCCGGATGACTGGCTTCCAGTGCCTCGACGAAGGAATAGGTCAGCGTGCCGTCTTCGTTGATTGCGCGCCACATTAGGCCCTGAGTGATGCCGTTGACCCACATCGAGGCGATATAGAGAACGGTACCGATGGTGGCCAGCCAGAAGTGAGCGTTGATCAGGCCGATGCTGTACATCTGTTCGCGAGCGAAGACTTTCGGAATCAGGTGGTACAGGGAGCCGATGGAGATCATCGCGACCCAGCCGAGTGCACCAGCGTGAACGTGGCCGATGGTCCAGTCGGTGTAGTGAGATAGCGCGTTGACGGTCTTGATGGCCATCATCGGACCTTCAAAGGTCGACATGCCATAGAACGCCAGGGAAACCACCAGGAAGCGCAAGATCGGATCGGTGCGCAGCTTATGCCAGGCGCCGGACAGGGTCATCATGCCGTTGATCATGCCGCCCCAGCTCGGTGCCAGCAGGATGATCGACATCACCATGCCCAGGCTCTGGGCCCATTCCGGCAGTGCGGTGTAGTGCAAGTGGTGCGGACCTGCCCAGATGTAGAGGGTGATCAGTGCCCAGAAATGCACGATAGAGAGGCGGTAGGAATAAACCGGACGGCCAGCCTGCTTGGGTACGAAGTAATACATCATCCCCAGGAAGCCGGTGGTCAGGAAGAAGCCCACGGCATTATGGCCATACCACCACTGAACCATCGCATCGGTCGCACCCGAGTAGATCGAGTACGACTTGAACCAGCTCACCGGTACTTCCAGGTTGTTGACGATATGCAACATCGCCGTGACCAGGATGAAGGCACCGTAGAACCAGTTACCTACATAGATATGAGCAGCCTTGCGCTTCATGATCGTGCCGAAGAACACCACGGCATAGCTGACCCATACGAGGGTGATCAGGATGTCGATCGGCCACTCGAGCTCGGCATATTCCTTCGAGCTGGTGAAGCCTTGCGGCAACGTGATGACAGCTAGAACAATCACCGCTTGCCAGCCCCAGAAGACGAATGACGCGAGGCCATCCGAGAACAGGCGGGCCTGAGAAGTCCGCTGTACCACGTAAAAGGACGTGGCCATCAGGGCACAGCCACCGAAGGCGAAAATCACCGCGTTGGTGTGCAGAGGGCGCAAACGACCAAAACTGGTCCAAGGCAGGTCGAAGTTGAGTTGAGGCCATACCAGCTGTGCGGCGATAAACACACCCAGGCCCATTCCGATAATTCCCCACACCACCGTCATGATGGCGAATTGGCGAACCACCTTATAGTTATATGCAGTCTCACTTATTGCTGTGCTCATGCAAGGCTTCCACGCTAATGGCATTTCAAGGGGGCAAAAACGGCGGCAAGTATGGAGAAAGGAGGGGGGCAATGCAATCAAGGCCCAGGCCGTCTCATGCCGTTCGGACCCTGGCTTCAAGCGGTTTCCATGCTTTTTGCAGGGTCGTTTAGCACATCATGCCGATGTGTTGAATCGAGGGCTTCGCCTTATAGTTCTGCGCAACTTCGGCGAGTAGGAAAGAATATTAGAGCAGCAGGAGGGAAGGGCAAACGGCGGAGGGGTGGACGGTCTGCGACAGAGCGTCGCATATACCAGAAAGTTGATCGGGAACAGGGCGATACCGGGTATCGCCCTGTAAAGCGTTACTGCTTGGCTACGCGTTCCGGCTGTTGCGAGAGGCTGTAAACGTAAGCGGCCAGGAGGTGCACTTTGTCGTTGCCCAGGTATTGTTCCTGCGCAGGCATCTGTCCGTTGCGGCCGTGGCGAATGGTCTGCTGCAGCTGCGGCAGACTGGAACCGTAGATCCAGCCGGCAGGGTTGGTCAGTTTCGGTGCGCCCAGGGCGGCCATGCCTTCCCCATTTGCACCGTGGCAGACCGAACAGGTCTGAGCGTAGACCTGGCCACCCGCTACGGTGTCTGCGTCGCTGCCTTCTGGCAGAGGCAGACCGGCCAGGCCATTGCGTACATAGGCTGCGACGTTCTTCACGCCTTCTTCACCAATGACCTGGCCCCAGGCCGGCATCGCTGCAACCCGACCGTGGAGGATAGTTGTCTTGATGGTTTCGGCGTCGCCGCCCCAGCGCCAGTCGCTATCCGCCAGGTTCGGGAAACCGACCGCGCCCTTGGCATCCGATCCGTGGCAAACCGAGCAATAGTTGGCGAAGAGTCGACCACCGATCTTCAGTGCCCGCTCGTCCTGAGCGACCTGCGCCACAGACATGGCGGAATATTTGGCGAAGATCGGACCGAATTTCGCGTCAGCCTGATCAACTTCGCGCTGCCACTGCTTGTCTTGCGTCCAGCCGTCTTCATAGCCCGGCATGACCCCTTTCCAGTTTCCCAGGCCTGGGTAGAGCACCAGATAGAAGATGCCGAACACCAGAGTGCCGATGAACAGCATGAACCACCACCGGGGCAGCGGGTTGTCATATTCCTCGATACCGTCGAAGGAATGTCCCATGGTCTTGTCGGTCGTGCCTTCGGATTCGCCCTTACGGGTGGCGAAGATCAGCCAGAACAGAGCGACAATGGTGCCCAGCGTCAGCAGGGCGATGTATCCACTCCAGAATGCGTTCATCTGTTACTCCTGGGCAGCCCGAACGCTCGAACTGCCCGCGATGTTGATTCCCTGACGGCTGCCCTGCAGCGCGTCGTTCTCGAAAGCTGGCAGTCGATCTCAGCGCTTGTTCTGCAGCGCGGTACCGAGCACCTGCAGGTAGGCCACCAGAGCGTCCATCTCAGTCTTGCCCTTGACGGCGTCTCCCGCAGCGGCGATGTCCTCGTCGCTATAAGGCACGCCAACGGTGCGCAGCGCTTTCATCTTCGCCGCGGTGTCCTGTCCGCTAAGGGTGTCCTCTACCAGCCACGGATAGGACGGCATCTTCGACTCAGGCACAACGTTGCGCGGGTTGTAGAGGTGCGCACGGTGCCAATCATCGGAGTAGCGGCCGCCGACGCGGGCCAGATCGGGACCGGTACGCTTGGAGCCCCACAGGAACGGGTGGTCATAAACGCTTTCGCCGGCAACTGAATAATGACCGTAGCGCTCTGTTTCGGCGCGGAACGGACGGATCATCTGCGAGTGACAGCCGACGCAGCCTTCGCGAATGTAAATGTCACGGCCTTCCAGCTGCAGCGCGGTGTAGGGCTTCATGCCTTCTACCGGCTCGTTGACCACGTCCTGAAAGAACAGCGGAACGATCTGCGTCAGACCGCCGATGCTCACTGCCAGAATCATGAACAGAGTCAGCAGGCCGACATTCTTTTCGAGTATTTCGTGCTTCTTCATCAGTCAGCTCCTCAGGCGATCTGCGCGGCGGCTTCGTATTCGGCCGGCTTGGAGGCCTGCACGGTGCGCCAGGTGTTGTAGGCCATCAGCAACATGCCGGTGAAGAAGATCGCACCACCGATCATGCGCACGACAAAGCCCGGATGGCTGGCTTCAAGCGCTTCGACGAAGGAGTAGGTGAGCGTGCCGTCTTCGTTGATCGCACGCCACATCAGGCCCTGCGCGATACCGTTGACCCACATCGAAGCGATGTAGAGCACGGTGCCGATAGTCGCCAGCCAGAAGTGCGCGTTGATCAGGCCGATGCTGTGCATCTGAGCGCGGCCGAACACTTTTGGAATCAGGTGATACAGCGCACCGATGGAGACCATGGCGACCCAGCCGAGCGCACCGGCATGAACGTGGCCGATGGTCCAGTCGGTGTAGTGCGACAGAGCGTTGACGGTCTTGATTGCCATCATCGGACCTTCGAAGGTCGACATGCCGTAGAACGCCAGCGACACCACCAGGAACCGCAGGATCGGGTCGCTGCGCAGCTTATGCCAGGCGCCAGACAGGGTCATCATGCCGTTGATCATGCCGCCCCAGCTCGGTGCCAACAGAATCAGCGACATCACCATGCCCAGCGACTGCGCCCAATCAGGCAGCGCGGTGTAGTGCAGGTGGTGTGGGCCGGCCCAGATGTAGACGGTAATCAGTGCCCAGAAGTGAACGATCGACAGGCGATAGGAATACACCGGACGTTCGGCCTGCTTCGGCACGAAGTAATACATGATTCCGAGGAAGCCAGCGGTGAGGAAGAAGCCAACGGCGTTATGGCCGTACCACCACTGCACCATCGCATCGGTCGCACCGGCATACACCGAGTAGGACTTCATCGCCGTGACCGGGATTTCCAGGTTGTTGACGAGATGCAGAATCGCCACAGTCAGGATGAATGCGCCGAAGAACCAATTGCCGACGTAGATGTGCTTGACCTTACGCGTGGCCAGGGTGCCGAAGAACACGACCGCGTAGGACACCCAGACGATGGTGATCAGAATGTCGATCGGCCACTCCAGCTCCGCGTATTCCTTGGAGCTGGTGAAACCCAGCGGTAGGGAGATCGCGGCGAGCAGGATGACCAGCTGCCAACCCCAGAAGGTGAACGCAGCCAGTTTCGGCGCGAACAGTGTGGTCTGACAGGTGCGCTGGACCGAGTAGTAGGAGGTCGCGAACAATGCACAGCCGCCGAAGGCGAAGATCACCGCGTTGGTGTGCAATGGGCGTAGACGACCGAAACTGGTCCATGGGAGGTCGAAGTTGAGAAACGGCCAGGCCAATTGTGCTGCGATGAAAACGCCGAGCCCCATCCCGACGATTCCCCACACCACCGTCATGATGGCGAATTGGCGGACCACCTTGTAGTCATAGGCGGTACTGGTTGCTGTGTTCATGTATGGGCTTCCATCCACGGTAATGAGCATGTTTTTTTGTTGCAGTGAGCAGAGATTTCTTTCAATAGAAAGCGGGGGCAAGGATGGGCACTGGGCAAATGGCCGGTATTGACGCCGGTCAATACTCACAGAGCGACGAAATTCCATTCGTCCGGCGTGATCAACCGGAAGGGGAGGTTTGTGCCAGCTTGATTCTGGCGCATGGAGCGGGCGCTCCGATGGACAGTCCTTTCATGGAGCAGATGACTGAACGGCTGGTCGCGCGGGGCGTCGCGGTCTATCGCTTCGAGTTCGCTTATATGGCTGAGCGACGTCAGAGCGGGCGCAAGCGGCCGCCCAATCCTCAGGCGCAGCTGCTGCAGCAATGGCGTGCGGTTTATAGAACGGTGCGACAGCAGGCCGCAGGGCGATTGGCGGTTGGCGGCAAGTCGATGGGTGGTCGGATGGCGAGCTTGCTGGCCGATGAGCTCGCGGCTGATGCGCTGGTATGCCTGGGCTATCCGTTCTATGCCGTGGGCAAGCCGGAAAAGCCGCGCGTGGCGCACCTGGCGGAGCTCAAAACGCCCACATTGATCATTCAGGGTGAACGCGACGCCCTGGTCAGCCGCAGTACAGTGGCCGGCTACGGCCTATCGCCGGAGATTCGCCTTGATTGGCTAGCTGAGGCGGACCACGATCTCAAGCCGCTTAAACGGTCCGGAATGACGCACGGTCAACACCTGGACAGTGCCGCCGATGCCGTTGCGGCATTCCTTGGTTGTACTCTTCGGTAAACACCGAATGCCCGCTACAGCGATGCTGTAGGCGGGCACTGATGATGGCGCACCGGCGCTCGCTTCAGTTACCGGTTGAAGCGTTCCACCAGGCTGTATTGTGACTGAGCTGTGGCCGCGAGGTCTTCTGACAACAGCGCCGAGCTCTGGGCGTCACCTGAGGTCTGATCGGCGAGCCGGGCGATGTTGCCAACGTTCTGGCTGATCTCGTCAGCCACTGCACTTTGCTGTTCGGTAGCGGAGGCGATCTGTGTGGTCATGTCGATGATGCGACCCACCGCCTCGCTGATGCCGACCAGCGCTTTGTCGGCGTCGATAACCCGCTTGACCCCTTGGTTAGCCTGGCTGCGCCCTTGCTCTGTCGTCTCGACTGCCTGGCGTGCCTGGTGTTGCAGTTTTTCGATCAACTGATGGATCTGTCCGGTGGCCGCTGCGGTACGTTGGGCCAGTTGACGGACTTCATCCGCGACCACAGCAAAGCCACGGCCGCTTTCACCAGCCCGTGCCGCTTCGATGGCCGCGTTCAGTGCGAGCAGGTTGGTCTGGTCGGCGATACTCTTGATCACGTCGACCACGGTGCCGATCTCGTTGCTGTTCTGTGCCAGTGCGGAAACGGCATCACCGGTTTCGGTGACTGCCGCGGCTAATAGCTCGATGGCCTTGCGGGTATCCGAGCCAATTTTCTGGCCATGCGCAGTGAGCTGATTGGCCTGTTCGGTTGCGTCTGCGGCCAGTGCCACATTGCTGGCGACTTCTTGTGTGGTAGCCGCCATCTGGGTAATCGCCGCAGCGACCTGTTCGGTCTCGTGATGCTGGCGTGACAGCCCTTCGGAGCAATTATGGGCAAGTTGTTCTGCGCGCTTGGCCTGCTGTTGCAGTTGTACGGCGCTGTCTTGCAGGCGGGTCAGACAGGTCTTGAGGCGTGCATGCTCGCTGAGCAGGGCCATCTCCAGCCGTGCTTCGTCACCCTGGCTGTCGGTGTACATCTGCGCAATCAGCGGATCGCTGTTCGACTGTTCGGCCAGACGCAACAGCCGCCGTATCCCACGCATCTGCCAATGACGGCCGGCCAGACCGAGTGGAATCGATAGCAAAGCAGCAAGCGCGAAACCCCAGCCATGATCGTGCCAGGCGCCGATCATGAAACTGATCTGGCTGATGACGATAAACGGCAACCAATTAACTACGATGGGCAGCCACCTGTCGCGCTGCGGAACGCCACTTTTCCCTGCGTTGAGTCGTGCATAGAGCGCTTCGGCACGCCCGACTTGTTCGCGCGTTGGCTTGGTGCGGACCGACTCATACCCGATGACCTTGCGCTGAACATCCAGCACCGGCGTGACATAAGCGTTGACCCAGTAGTGGTCACCATTATTTCGCCGATTCTTGACGATCCCCATCCAAGGCTTGCCCTCCTTGAGCGTAGTCCACATATGAGCGAAAACCGCCGAAGGGACGTCAGGATGGCGAATCAGGTTGTGCGGCGCCCCGATCAGATCGCCACGTTCAAAACCGCTGACTTCCGCAAAGATATCGTTGCAGTAGGTAATGGTGCCGGTGAGATCGGTGGTTGAGATCAACCGTTGCTGATCGGGAAATGCATACTCGCGCTGGGTGACGGGCTGGTTGTTTCGCATGAGGGGTACGCCTGGCAGTCGAGTGGCCGTAGCCACATGTATCGTCCTGGTCCGGCCGTTTGATCGGCATCTTCAGCGTGATGTCAATTTGACGTCAAATCTGTGACCAGTGTGCTGAGCATCGTAACGGCTGATTTACCAAGGACTTAAGCGTCAACCCGACAATCGGATGAAATAAAAAACCCGCTACAGGCTCTGCAGCGGGTTTCGTGTGGCGCGGTAGCGGCTCGCCGATCAACCTTCGATCAATTGGCGAAGCACAAAGTGCAGAATGCCGCCGGCCTTGAAGTACTCCACTTCATTGAGCGTGTCGATACGGCACAGGACCTGGAAGCTGTCACGTGCACCGTCGGCGCGCTCGATGTCGACGGTCAGCAGTTCGCGGGGCTTGATGTCCGCGCTCAGACCTCTGATCGATAGTTTTTCGTTGCCGGTCAGACCCAGCGATTGCCGAGTCTGGTCGCCTACGAACTGCAACGCCAATACACCCATGCCGATCAGGTTCGACCGATGGATACGCTCGAAGCTTTCAGCAATAACGGCTTTCACGCCTAGCAGGTTGGTGCCTTTGGCGGCCCAGTCGCGGCTGGAACCGGTGCCGTACTCCTTGCCGGCAATGACCACCAGCGGCACGCCTTCAGCCTGGTAGCGCATGGCGGCGTCATAAATCGACATGCGATCCCCGTTTGGCTGGTACAGCGTGTTTCCGCCTTCCTCGCCGCCGAGCATCTCGTTCTTGATGCGGATGTTGGCGAAGGTGCCACGCATCATCACTTCATGGTTACCGCGGCGGGAACCATAGGAGTTGAAGTCCTCTGGTTGCACGCCCAGCTCCTGAAGATAAACACCGGCCGGGGAGCTGGCCTTGATGTTGCCTGCTGGGGAAATGTGGTCAGTGGTGATGGAATCGCCGAATAGGGCCAGGATCCGCGCATTCTCGACGTCAGCAGGCGGCGTCAGGGGTTGCCCGATGTCTTCGAAGAACGGCGGGTTCTGCACGTAGCTGGAGTTGTTGTTCCATGTATAGGTGTCGCCTTCGGTGAACTCGATGGACTGCCAGTGCTCGTCGCCACTGAACACATCGGCGTAGCGCGTGCGGAACATCTGTCCGTCGATCTTGCTGACCGCTTCGTCCACCTCCGCGCTGGTCGGCCAGATGTCCTTGAGATAGACCGGCTGGTTCTGTTTGTCGTAGCCGATCGGATCCTTGTCCATGTTGATCCGCGTGGTGCCGGCCAGGGCGAAAGCCACTACCAGTGGCGGCGAAGCCAGCCAATTGGCTTTGACCAGCGGATGCACGCGGCCTTCGAAGTTGCGGTTGCCGGATAACACCGAGGACACCACCAGATCATTGTCGGTGATGGCCTGGCCAATGGCGTCAGGCAGTGGGCCGGAGTTGCCAATGCAGGTGGTGCACCCGTAGCCGACCAGATTGAAGCCAAGCTGGTCGAGGTAGGTGGTCAACCCAGCGCGTTCAAGGTAATCGGTGACGACCTTGGAGCCTGGGGCGAGCGAGGACTTCACCCATGGCGCTCGCTGCAAGCCACGCTCCAGCGCTTTCTTAGCCACCAGGCCTGCGGCCATCAGCACGTTCGGGTTGGAGGTGTTGGTGCAAGAGGTGATCGCTGCAATGACCACAGCGCCATGCTTGAGGCCGTATTCTTCGCCGGTAACCGGGAACGATGAGTCGATCTGTTGCGTCTTGCCGCTGGTTTCCAGGAGCAGATCGAAATTTGCACCGATATCGCCTAGCGTTACCCTGTCCTGCGGACGCTTCGGGCCGGCCAGCGATGGTTTGACTTCGGCCAGATCCAGCTCCAACGTGGCGGTAAACACCGGGTCCGGCGAGTTGGTGTCGCGCCACATGCCCTGAGCCTTGCTATAAGCCTCGACCAGGGCGATACGGTCTTCGTCACGCCCGGTCAGCCGCAGGTAGTCGATGGTTATCTGGTCGACCGGGAAGAAGCCGCAGGTCGCACCATATTCCGGCGCCATGTTGCCGATTGTCGCGCGGTCGGCGAGGGGGAGGTGATCCAGGCCGGGACCGAAAAACTCGACGAACTTGCCCACTACGCCGTGCTTACGCAGGATCTGCGTCACGGTCAGCACCAGATCGGTGGCCGTCACGCCTTCGTTGAGCTTACCGGTCAGGCGCATGCCGATCACTTCCGGGATCAGCATCGAAACTGGTTGGCCGAGCATCGCCGCTTCCGCCTCGATGCCGCCTACGCCCCAACCCAGCACGCCAAGGCCGTTAATCATGGTGGTGTGTGAGTCGGTGCCGACCAGGGTGTCAGGGTAGGCAATGGTTTCGCCGTTCTCTTCCTTGGTCCAGACGACTTGGCCTAGATATTCCAAATTCACCTGGTGACAGATTCCGGTGCCCGGCGGTACCACGCGGAAATTGTCGAAGGCCTGTTGGCCCCAGCGCAGAAACTCGTAACGTTCACCGTTGCGCTGCATCTCGATATCGACGTTCTGCTCGAACGCCTTGTCGGTACCGAAGCGGTCGACCATCACCGAGTGGTCGATTACCAGATCCACCGGCGACAACGGGTTGATCCGCTGTGGGTCGGCACCGGCACGGGAAACCGCATCTCGCATGGCAGTCAGATCGACCACGGCGGGCACGCCGGTAAAGTCCTGCATCAATACACGTGCCGGGCGGTACTGGATCTCTCGTTCGGAGGTATGCGTCTTAAGCCACACCGCCAGCGAGTTGAAGTCATCGGCGCGAACCGTCACGTCATCTTCCCAGCGCAGCAGGTTTTCCAGCAGCACCTTGAGCGAGGTCGGCAAACGGCTGATATCGCCGAGCTGCTTCGCCGCTTCGGGGAGGCTGTAGTAGTGGTAGGTTTTGCCGTTAACGTCGAGGCTGCGACGGCAATTCAGGCTGTCCAGGGATGGCATTGGTCTCTCCTTGTGCCCGCACGGCCGGGCTGATTGAGTCGGGAGCGTTCTTTAGAACCTAGCCCCTGGCGAAAGGGTTCGCCACGAAACTGGCCGCCAATCGAAATGGCGAAAAGTGCGAGAGTCGGGCCGCGACAGCGTGTTCGCAGCGGCCTAAAGGCGCTGCTTGCCGGGGCGCAAACGACTCCTGCAACTGTTCACTGGACCGAACCAGCAAGCCCGTGGTTCCCCACTCGGCTATCATGTGCGGCTTTTGTCGTAGGGGGTGCTGGCGCCGATGCGCTTTGCGCCGCTTATAGGGTTCGTATCATGAATACATTGCTGCTGCATTGCCGCCCCGGTTTCGAGAACGAGGTGTGCGCCGAAATCAGCGACCAGGCCGCTCGCCTCGATGTGGCCGGCTACGCCAAGGCCAAAGCCGACAGTGCCTGTGCCGAGTTCATTTGCCACGACGCGGCAGGACCAGAGCGCATGATGCGTGGTGCGCGGTTCGCTCGGCTGATATTTCCCCGGCAGTGGGCGCGCGGCGAATGGCTGGCGCTGCCGGAAACCGACCGGATCGGTGTGTTGCTCGAACGCCTCAAATCAATGCCGGTGTGCGGCAGCCTGTGGCTGGAAGTACTGGACACCAATGATGGCAAGGAGCTTTCCAACTTCTGCCGAAAATTTGAGGGCCCGTTGCGTAAGGCGCTGGAAAAGGCCGGCAGATTGAAGGAGGGCGGTCAGGGGCCGCGCCTGTTGCTTACGTTCAAGAGCGGTCGTGAGGTCTTTGTTGGCCTGGCCGAGGCGGATAACAGCGCTATGTGGCCGATGGGTATCCCTCGGCTGAAATTCCCCCGCCAGGCGCCGAGTCGTTCGACTTTGAAACTCGAGGAGGCGTGGCACCATTTTATTCCTCGCGATCAGTGGGATGAGCGCTTGGCCCCAGGCATGACAGCCGTTGACCTCGGCGCCTCCCCGGGCGGCTGGACTTGGCAGCTGGTCAACCGGGAAATCGAGGTAATGGCGGTGGACAACGGGCCAATGAACGAAGAGCTCCTCGAGTCCGGTCTGGTCGGGCATTACCGGGCGGATGGCTTTGCCTTCCGCCCCAAGCGCCCTGTGAATTGGATGGTTTGCGACATCGTCGAGAAGCCCGCAAAGAATGCCGCGTTGCTCGAAACCTGGATCGGCGAAGGCTTGTGCCGTGAGGCTGTGGTCAACCTGAAGCTTCCAATGAAACAGCGCTACGCCGAGGTGAAGCGGCTCTTGGAACGCATCGCCGACGGGCTTGCCGAACGAGGAGTGAAGGCGAGCATCGGCTGCAAGCAGCTATACCATGACCGCGAGGAAGTGACTTGCCATCTGCGTCGGTTGTAAACCCTGCCGCCTGCTTCTGGCGTGACAATACCGTCCTGTTTTCTGGAGCCTTTGATGTCTCGAACTACCGAACTGTCCGCTGATGCGCTGCTCGATGCCAGCGGCCTCAACTGCCCTGAGCCGGTCATGATGCTGCACAACAAGGTGCGCGATCTGCCGGCGGGCGACGTCTTGAAAGTCATTGCGACCGATCCATCGACCCAGCGCGATATTCCCAAGTTTTGCGTGTTTCTGGGCCACGAGCTGGTCGACCAGCAGGCTGACGACGGCACTTATCTGTACTGGATCCGCAAGAAGCTCGACTGAACGCCTCGCAATATACGAGCGCCTCGTTCAGACGCAGGGAGGCAGAAACACCAGCTGCATGCCGACGAAGACCGTCGCCAACGCCGCGATGAAGTGAATCCCGGACGACACCTTGAGCACGAAAACCTGCCGATCATTTAGATCGTTGGGTTCGTGTGCCAGCTTCCAGGTCCGGCGCCCTAGCCACAGCAGCAGCACAATCACCAGCACCGTGAACAGGCCGAAGCTTGCGTTCAGCCAGTTGAATACTCCCTGGCTGGGGTCCGGTGGCGCGATGCCGCAGACCACCGCGTGCGATGCGTACATGGCGGCGAACCAGAGGCTCCAGATGGTCAGCCCAAACGGAATCTGAATGGGATGAAAGACGGACGTGCGGTTGTACTTCATCAGGCACCTCCCCACGCATTCGGGAACAGGACAATCGCGGCGTATGCGCTCCATATCACGCCAAGGTTGTAGTACCAGAGCTGCTCGACGACCACCACTTCATAGGGCGCTTTGTCGCCAACGTAGCCGTACATCACCCGCAGGGTCTGCAGCAGCGTGAGAATCGTCGCCAGCCCGCAATGAATCAGGCCGTAGGCCAGAATCACGAAGACCACCGCGTCGTGCGCCGTCTCAGTCACCTTCAGGTTCGCCGTCAGCAGTAGCCACAGCAACATTGCCCACTGCACGGCGCCTATCGCCGTGATGGCGCCGAGGTTGAGCATCAACTGTCCGCCGCTTCCCCGGCGCAACCGGCCGGGCACGAGTCGCATCCACATCGTCCCGATCGTCAGCAGCACGGCACTTGCGAGCATCAGCCAGCCGTTCAGGTCGGAATGCTCCGGTACCATCCATTCGGGTGAGACTGTCCACAGGTAGAACCAGCCGAACAGCAACGACAAGTAAAGGGTGCCATTGGCCAGTAGGGTGACGCCCATTCCCCAGAGGCCGGGTCCGTCAAAGGTCCGCGAATGCAGCGGTGGCTCGCCAGGTTGCGTTTGCGCATCGGGCGCGGCGGCGGGGTGGGCACCGTTCTCCCAGGACCAGCGGAACAGCACTATCAACGTGGCGACCGTAGCGATCAGCGCGACCCAGTAGAACTTGTTCAGCAGGCTCAGGCAGAGCACCGCCAGAAACACCGAAGCCACGAATGGCCACCAACTGTTGCCGGGTAAATGAATGATTTCGCGGACTTTGCCGCTCAGCGGATCCGAGCCCCAGGTTTCACGACGACCATGGTCGATAGCCTTCAAGGAATGCTCGGCCCGGGCGATGCTGTGGGGCAGGTCGGGATCTTTCCATAGCGGATGACGGTCGGTGATGTCTGGCAAGCTGACGAAGTTGTACGGGCTCGGCGGCAGGCACGTGGCCCACTCCAGGGTGTCGGCATTCCAGGGGTTGGTTTTTGCCGGTTGACCGAAGCGGAAGTGCAGCACGATATCCAGCAAAATGGTGCCGATGCCGATGGCCATGATGAAGCTGCCGATCGAGGAAATCAGGTTGGGCAGGTCCCACCCCAGACCGGTGTCGTAGGTGTAGACCCGTCGCGGCATGCCGATCAGGCCAGTCCAGTGCATGATCAGGAACGTGGTGTTGAAGCCGATGAACACCAGCCAGAAGCCCCAACGGCCCAGGCGCACAGAGGGCATACGGCCGGAGAAGTGCGGCAGCCAATAGTAGAGCCCGGCCATCAACGGAAAGAACATCCCGCCCACCAGCACGTAATGCATGTGCGCGACGATGAAGTGGGTGTCATGCACCTGCCAGTCGAAGGGCACTAGCGCCACCATCACCCCGGTCAGGCCACCACAGACGAATACGATCAGGAAGCCGACCAGCCAGAGCATGGGCACGTGGTACACCGGTTTTCCCAGCCATAACGTCGCGATCCAGGCAAAGATCTGCACACCAGTGGGTATTGCTACGAGCATGCTCGCCGCGGAGAAGAACCCCAGCGCCAATGCCGGAATGCCGACGGTGAACATGTGATGCACCCACAAACCAAAACTCAGGAATCCGGTGGTCAGCACGCCGAGCACCACCCAGCGATACCCCACCAGTGGTCGCTGACAAAACACCGGTAGCAGGGTCGAGACGATGCCGGCCCCGGGCAAGAAGATGATGTACACCTCCGGATGGCCGAACAGCCAGAAGAGGTGTTGCCAGAGCACCGGGTCGCCGCCTTTGGACGCATCGAAAAAGGGCAGGCCGGCTGCACGTTCCAGCTCCAGCAGAATGCTGCCCAGGATCAGGGGCGGGAAGCCGAACACGATCATCAACGCCATGACCAGGATGTACCAGGCGTACAGCGGCATCTTGTGCAGCGCCATGCCATTGGTGCGCGTGCGCAGGATCGAGACCACCAGTTCGACGCCAGCACTGACCGCTGAGATCTCCACAAAGGTGATGCCGAGCAGCCAGAAGTCCGAGTTGACGCCCGGCATGTGTGCCGAACTCGACAGCGGCGTATACATGAACCAGCCTGCTTTCGGCGCGACGCCGAGAAACACGCTGGACAACAGGATGATGCCGCCGAACAGGTAGCAGAAGTAGCCGAGTGACGAAAGGCGCGGAAAGATCAGGTCTCGTGCGCCGATCATCTTCGGGATCAGGTAGACCGCCAGGCCCTCCATCATTGGCACGGCGAAGAGGAACATCATCACCGAGCCGTGCATGGTGAAGACCTGGTTGTAAACCTCCGGCTCCATCAGCACATAACCGGGCAGGGCCAGTTGTGTGCGGATGAGCATGGCCATCAGCCCGCCAATCAAAAAGAACACGGCGCCGGTGACCAGAAAACGCAGGCCAATCGTGGTGTGGTTGACAATGGTCAGCGCGCGCCAGCCGCGTGGATTACCCCAGACTTCGTTGAACTGGTCGTGCAGTTGATCCGGATCCGTGCTGGGTTTGCTGCTTTGGTCGAGTTGAGTCATGGAGCGAGCGTCTCCAGCCAGTCGGCAATCTGATCGAGGGTTTGCGGCGGAACGTCGTCATGCGCGGGCATACCGTTGCCGAATTTGAGCGTCTTGTGTTCACGGAGCCACTGACGCAATCCGTCATGGTCGTTGTCGATCACGCCCGCGCCGAGGCTTGGCCGTGTGGCAAGGTCTGAGAGGTCCGGCGCGCGACTGCCGTTGCTGATCCCCGCGACACGGTGGCACTGACCGCAGCGCTCATCGAATACCTGGCCGGCTTCGCCCGGTGCGCGCTGGGTAAAGCTGAGGTTCTGCCGCGCTGCGATCCAGTTGTTGAAACCTGCATCGTCCAGCGCTTCGACATGCAGCTTCATGTGCGCGTGTTGCAAACCGCAGAATTCCGAACACTGACCGTGGAAGACGCCGGTATGACCTGCCTGCAGGCGAATGACGTTGGTGCGTCCTGGGATCATGTCCATTTTGCCGCCGAGTCGCGGAATCCAGAACGAATGGATGACGTCGGCACTGGTGACGTTTACGTCTATCAGCCGTCCCGCCGGGATGATCAGCTGGTTCGCGGTGGTGACGCCGCTGTCCGGGTAGTGCACCTCCCACCACCATTGGTGACCAGTGACCTCAATCTTCAACGGCTGCTGACCCTCGACCGGCAACGGCATCATGCTGCGCCCCGTGGGGATACCGAAGATCAGCAGAACAACGATGCTCAGGCTCGGCAGCACGATACCGCCGCCAATGACCCAGCGTCGGTTGATCCTCACTGCCTGTTCTTTGCTGGTCTCCCGCGGCTTGCGTGCCAGGGCATAGATCCAGATGGCGCTGACCGCGACCAGCACCAGCGTGGCGAAGGCAAACATGCCCCACCAGACATGAGCGATCTGGCGTGCCATATGACTGGCTGGGTTGAGCGATGACAGCGGACCGCCGCAGGCAGTCAATAAAGGAACTGACAGCGCCAGCGTGGTCCATTTCAAGAGGTTGCCGGCTCGTCTGGCTTGGCTGCCTACTCCCGAAAAATGCTGCCGGAGCGTCGAATGGCCCGATACAGAGACTCCATCCACAGCCGCGCTGCGATAGCCGGCCACCCGCTGCACCCGATGCTGATCCACTTTCCGGTTGCCGCACTGACCGGCTTGCTGCCGGTTGATCTCGCGCACCTCTGGACCCTTGACGACTTCTGGTGGCGTGCCGGCTTGTGGCTGTCCGGTGTGGGTGCACTGGGTGGCTGGGTCGCCAGCATTTTTGGTTTGATCGATCTGGTGACCGTGCGTGAGATCCGTCAGAAGATCACGGCGTGGTGTCATGCGATCCTCGCCGTGATGATGTTGTCGCTGGCTTCGCTGAATTGGCTGCTGCGTTACCAGAACGATGCCCAAAGCATGCAGCTCTGGGCGCTGTACCTGTCGGCGATCACTGCCGTGCTGATTTCCCTCGCGGCGTATCTCGGCGGCCGGCTGGTCTACGAGCATGCTGTCGGGGTCGATCTGGATAAGGTCTGATCCAGAATAAGACGGGGCTTGGGATCGTTCGGTCATGGGCATCTTCGAGTTGATCGAGCGGTTCGGGGCATGGTCTAAAAAGGCTTCGCCAGCACTAGCCAAAGCGTCGCGGTGATAAACGTTGCGGCGACTACGCCGAGAAAACGACAACGAATGCTGACGCTCTGCTCAGGCGCGCGCTCAACATGCAGCACCAATACGCCGCACAAGGCGTGGCAGAGCACCATCCCGGCCACGGTGCTGAGTTTGACGATCAGCCAGCCGGCGACCAGGCCCTGGCTCAGAAACAGGGCCGTACCCGAGCCGATGGCGACCAGGGCGGCCGGCGTTCCGATCAGGTTGAACACCATGCGCGTCAGATGGGCATGGTCACGGTAGAAGAGTGGGTCACTGCGTCGAGTGCCCGCGGCGATTAGCGCCGGCAGGTAGAGCAGGGTGCCGCACCAGCAGAGCAAGCCCGCGAAGTGCACCAGTTTGAGCAAGGGCATGCATGTCTCCGTCCAGCCCGCGGCAAGTCAGTGGTTGTGACAACCTCGTGCCGGAGCGGTTCGGAGCATGTGGGGGATAGCGTGTCGATGAGACACAGGGCCAGCCGACATATAGCGATTCAGTCGCTCTGCCGCTCCAAGGAGCCCTGGCTACGGTCGCTGTCAGGATCATTGCGTTTGAACAATTGGGTGCCACAGCGGCTGCAGAAAGCCGCGTTTGCTTCGTGGCTCAGCTTTTCACATGTTGGGCAGCGCTGCTGAAGGCTATCTGAACGCATGGCCGTCGCCAGTTCGGCAGTGAAGATACCGGTGGGCACCGCGATGATCGAATAACCCGTGATCATCACCAGACTGGCGACCGCTTTGCCCAGCGGAGTTTGCGGCACGATGTCGCCGAACCCAACGGTCGTAATGGTCACGATTGCCCAGTAAATACTGATCGGAATGCTGGTAAAGCCCCTAGATGGCCCTTCGATTACGTACATCAGGGTGCCGAACACCAGCACCATGGTGCTGACGCTGAGTAGAAAGACGATGATCTTCTGCTTGCTGCCGCGCAGCGCGACCATTAAGAAATTTGCCTGGCTCAGGTACTGCGTCAGCTTGAGCACGCGAAAGACGCGCAACATGCGGATGGCGCGAACCACCAACAGGTATTCGGCGTCGGGGAACAGCAACGCAATGAACGCAGGGACCACCGAAAGCAAATCGATTGCGCCATAGAAGCTGAAAATGTACTTGCGCGGCTCGGGATGGCAATAGATCCGGACCAGATACTCGATGAGGAAAACGCCGGTGAACAGCCATTCAAGACCGTCCAACAGGCCACCGTAGCGGTCGCTGTAGAGTGCAACGCTGTCCAACATCACCACGACCAGACTGGCGAAAATGACCACCAGCAGCCAAGTGTCGAAGCGCTTTCCAGCAGGCGTATTAGTAAAGAAGATGATGATATAAAGGCGTTCTCGCCAGTTCATCGATCGGAGGGCGTCGTTGTCCATGTGCGGCTCCCGGCAAAACTCGAGCGCGAAGTATCCCCGAGTTCGATCGGCGCGCAAAAGGATGGTTGCACTGGACCCTGTTTGCACCCTGATCAAGGTGTTCCGGCAAGCGGCTTGCCAGGTGAGTGAATTGTTCCCGCTTGTCTCGGGTCAACCGTTCAGCCCGGAGACTTTGCTCCCTCTGGCGTTCGGTAATAGTCTTAGCCTCGCGCATCAAGCCGCTGGAGAGCGAAATGCCAGATTCGAAGTTGGTCGACCCATTCGGCCGACGCATCACCTACCTCAGATTATCAGTCACCGACCGGTGCGATTTTCGTTGCACCTACTGCATGAGCGAGGACATGGTCTTCGCACCGCGCGCTCAGATCCTCACGCTGGAAGAGCTCTATGCGGTGGCTGATGCGTTTATCAGCCTGGGCGTCAAGCGTATCCGTGTGACTGGTGGCGAGCCGCTGGTGCGCAAGGGATTACCGAGCTTGCTGAGTCGTCTGGGTGCCCGTGAAGAGCTGGAAGATTTGTCGATCACGACCAACGGCTCGCAACTGACGACCCTCGCGCCCGTGCTTCGTGATGCTGGCGTCAAGCGTTTGAATGTCAGTCTGGACTCGCTCAAGCGTGAACGTTTCGCTGAACTCACGCGCCGCGACATGCTTGCGCAGGTGGTCGCAGGCATTGATGCTGCCCGCAATGCCGGATTCGACCGAATCAAGCTCAACAGCGTGATCCAAAAAGGCCGTAACGACGATGAAGTCCTGGATCTGGTGAATTTCGCCGTCGAGCGCGGGCTGGATATCAGTTTTATCGAGGAAATGCCGCTGGGCAACGTCTCCAGCCATGAGCGCGAGATTACTTTCTGCTCCAGCGAGGAGGTGCGCGAGCGTATCGAAGCCGGCCACCAGCTGGTACGAAGCAGCCACACCACCGGAGGCCCGTCACGCTATTGGCAAGTCGCCGGAAGCGATACCCAGGTGGGCTTCATTTCGCCTCATAGCAACAATTTTTGTGGCAGTTGCAACCGGGTACGCGTCACCGCCGAAGGCAAACTGGTGCTTTGCCTCGGTCACGAAGGCGCGCTGGATCTCAAGACGTTGATGCGTCGCCACCCGGGCGACAGTGAGCGGCTGCGCCAGGCGCTGGTCAATGCGCTGCAGCTCAAACCCGAAAAACATGAATTCCGCACCGACGAGCAGGTCCAGGTCGTGCGGTTCATGAGCATGACGGGCGGTTGAGGCAGCCGGCATCGCAGACCGACAGTAGGGTGGGCTTCAGCCCACCTGATAGGGCTAGCATGGGCCCGACGGCGCCCACGTCATACATCGTTATCGGTGGGCTGAAGCCCACCCCGCGTCGCGCTTGATGCCCGGACCACTCGTAGGGTGGATGATGCTTTTCTCATCCATCGTGGCCCATCACCCATTCCTACCGACCCGCAGTTGAGATGGCTGTAAGGCTGGGTCGAGCAACGCTTCGCTTCAGGCCGCCTTATCCTTCATTGTTGGTGGGCTGAAGCCCACCCTACGTCCAGCCTGCAAGGTCGAGATAGCTGCACTGCTACGCAGGATGCGGTAAAAGCGGCGTGATAGACTCCGCGGCCTTATGCCAGCACCCACCCGACTCCAGGACTTCCGATGTTCACGGCGACTCTGCTTGTTCATCCCTACGCTGACTGCCACGGATAGGCCTCCATGCGTCTGAAAAGCATCAAGCTTGCCGGCTTCAAGTCCTTCGTCGATCCCACCACGGTCAGCTTTCCCAGCAACATGGCGGCGGTGGTCGGCCCCAATGGTTGCGGAAAGTCCAACATCATCGATGCCGTGCGCTGGGTGATGGGTGAAAGCTCGGCGAAGAACCTGCGCGGCGAGTCGATGACCGATGTCATCTTCAACGGCTCGAACACCCGCAAGCCAGTGACCCAGGCCAGCATCGAACTGATCTTCGATAACTCGGACGGTACGTTGCTGGGCGAATACGCGGCGTTCACAGAAATCTCTATCCGCCGGCGGGTCACGCGTGACGCTCAGAACACTTATTTTCTCAACGGGGTGAAATGTCGTCGGCGCGACATCACCGACATCTTTCTGGGTACCGGGCTGGGGCCACGCAGCTATTCGATCATCGAGCAAGGCATGATCTCCAAGCTGATCGAGGCCAAGCCGGAAGACCTGCGTAACTTCATCGAAGAGGCGGCCGGCATCTCCAAATACAAGGAGCGCCGCCGCGAAACCGAAACTCGTATCCGCCGCACACATGAAAACCTGGCTCGCCTGACCGATCTGCGGGAAGAGCTGGAACGTCAGCTGGAGCGCTTGCATCGTCAGGCGCAGTCGGCGGAGAAATATCAGGAGTACAAAGCCGAGGAGCGCCAGCTGAAGGCCCAGCTGTCGGCGTTGCGCTGGCAGGCTTTGAACGAGCAGGTCGGCCAACGCGAGCAAGTGATCGGCGATCAGGAGGTCAGTTTCGAGGCGTTGATAGCTGAACAGCGCAACGCCGACGCCAGCATCGAGCGCTTGCGCGACGGCCACCATGATCTGTCGGAGCGCTTCAATCTGGTCCAGGGCCGCTTCTATTCCGTCGGCGGCGATATCGCTCGGGTCGAGCAGAGCATTCAGCATGGTCAACAGCGCTTGCGTCAGTTGCAAGACGATCTGCGCGAAGCCGAGCGAGCCCGGCTGGAAACTGAATCCCACCTGGGGCATGACCGCACCGTGCTCGCCACGCTTGGCGAAGAGTTGGCCATGCTCGAGCCGGAGCAGGAAATTGCAGGCGCGACGGCCGAAGAATCTGCCGCCCAGCTCGAAGAAGCCGAGGCGGCAATGCAGCTCTGGCAAGAACAGTGGGAGCGGTTCAACCAGCAGAGCGCCGAGCCGCGCCAGGCGGCGGAAGTCCAGCAGTCGCGCATCCAGCAACTGGAACAAAGCCTAGAGCGCTTGGCAGAACGTCAGAGACGCCTTGAGGACGAGCGCGCCTCGCTCGCCGGCGATCCAGAGGACGCCGCGGTGGCCGAGATAAGTGAGCAGCTGGCCATTGGCGAGCTGAGTCTGGAAGAGCTATCCGCGGCGCAAGAACAAACCGAGCAACAGCTAGAGCTGCTCCGCGAGCAACTGCAGCAGGCAAGTCGCACCGAGCAGGAAGCGCTAGGCCAGTTGCAGCGTATGGGTGGCCGCATCGCTTCGCTTGAGGCCTTGCAGCAGGCTGCCATGGACCCGGGGAAAGGTGTTTCCGATTGGCTGCATGAGCGAGGGCTCGACCAGCGACCGCGTCTGGCCGAAGGGCTTCGCGTAGAGCCGGGTTGGGAGCTGGCGGTCGAGACCGTGCTGGGCGCAGATCTGCAAGCCGTGCTGCTGGATAGCTTCGACGAACTGGACCTGAATGGCTTCGAGCAGGGCGATCTGCGTCTGGTCAGCGCCACGCAGCGTGCCGGCGTGATCAGCGGAGGCCTGTTGGATAAAGTCGAGTCCACTGTGGACCTCTCGCCTTGGCTCGGCCGGGTGCGCACTGTGGACGACCTCGATCAAGCGTTGGCTGCACGTGGCTCACTCGGTGATGGCGACAGTCTGATCAGTCGTGATGGCTATTGGGTTGGTCGACATTTTCTAAGAATCAGACGGGCTGGAGAGGCCGAGTCCGGAGTGCTGGCGCGCGGCCATGAACTGGCGCGGTTGCAAGCCGAACGTGATGAGTGCGAGGCGAGTCTTGAGCAGTTGACGGAGCAACTCAGCCAGCTGCGCGAGGCACAACGCGAACAGGAGGAGTGCCGGGAACAGCAGCGCCGTCAGCATCAGGATCTGTCTCGTCAGCATGGCGAATTGAACGCTCGCCTGTCGGCCAGCCAGGCCAGGCTGGAACAGTTGAGCTTGCGTTGCCGCCGGCTGGACGAAGAGCTTGTCGTGCTTTCCGAGCAGCGCGTGTTGGAAACCGAGCAACTGGGCGAGTCGCGCCTGCATCTGCAAGATGCGCTCGACGCAATGGCCGCCGATACCGATCAGCGCGAGTCGCTGTTGGCAAGCCGTGACGGCATTCGCGAGCAGTTGGACCGGGTTCGCCAGGAAGCGCGGCAGCACAAGGATCACGCACATCAACTGGCTGTCCGAATCGGTTCGCTAAGAGCCCAGCATGATTCGATCCGCCAAGCTCTCGAGCGTCTTGAGCAGCAATTCGAGCGCGCCGTCGAGCGTCGTGAACAACTGAGTCTTAATCTGGAGGAGGGCGAGGCGCCACTCGAAGAGCTGCGCATCAAGCTCGAGGAGCTTCTGGAGCGGCGCATGGGCGTTGAAGACGAGCTCAAGCTGGCACGCTTGGCCCTCGAAGATGCTGATCGCGAATTGCGAGATGCCGAGAAGCGCCGAACCCAGGCCGAGCAGCAGGCGCAGTTGCTGCGTGGCCAGCTGGAGCAGCAGCGGATGGACTGGCAGGCCCTTAGCGTTCGGCGTAAGACGGTACAGGACCAGTTGCATGAGGAGGGCTTCGATCTGCATGGCGTACTGGCGACGCTGCCCGCCGAGGCCGGCGAGGCCGAGTGGGAAGTCGAACTCGAGCGTCTGGGTGCCCGTATCCAGCGTCTCGGGCCGATCAACCTCGCGGCGATCGATGAATATCAGCAGCAATCGGAACGTAAACGCTACCTCGACGCACAGAACGACGACCTTGCCGAAGCGCTCGATACGCTGGAAAACGTCATTCGCAAGATCGACAAGGAAACGCGAAATCGCTTCAAGGAGACGTTTGATCAGATCAACAGTGGTCTGCAGGCGCTTTTCCCAAAGGTTTTCGGCGGCGGCAACGCTTATCTGGAACTTACCGGGGAAGATTTACTCGATACCGGGGTGGCGATCATGGCGCGACCACCCGGGAAGAAGAACAGCACCATCCACCTGCTGTCTGGCGGTGAGAAGGCACTGACCGCGCTGGCATTGGTGTTTGCGATCTTTCAGCTCAACCCGGCACCGTTTTGCATGCTGGACGAAGTGGACGCGCCTTTGGACGACGCTAACGTCGGGCGCTATGCGCGTCTGGTCAAGGAGATGTCGGAAAAGGTGCAGTTCATTTACATCACGCACAACAAGATTGCGATGGAAATGGCTGACCAGCTGATGGGAGTCACCATGCACGAGCCAGGCTGTTCAAGGCTGGTCGCGGTTGATGTGGAGCAGGCGGTGGCGCTCGTGGAAGCTTGAGGGGCGCTCGGTTTAAAGCGCAGTGGAAGGTGTTCATCGACCAATAAAAGAGCCGCGCCGGGCGGTGCAAATCTACCGTTCGTCGTGATAGTTTAGAGCGCAATTTTTACGATGCGCAGATGAGCCTGTTCAGCGGCTGTGAATCTGCGTCTTTATCATCGATTTCAGGGGTTCAAGCATTAATGGATATCGGTCTGCGCGAGTGGCTGATCGTCATCGGCATCATTGTCATCGCCGGCATTCTTTTTGACGGCTGGCGGCGGATGCGTGGTAGCAAGGGTAAGTTGAAATTCAAGCTGGACAGCAATATCACGAGCAATCTTCCCGATGAAGACGAGTCGAACGAATTGTTGGGCCCGCCGCGTGTCGTGAGTCGAAACAACGAGCCCTCACTGGACGAAACGGATCTTCCGCCAATGAGCGCACGTGAGACCGGTAAGCGTCGCACCGCAGAACCACGCCAAGGCGACCTGCATTTTTCCAGCGATGATGCTCCGGTCCCTACGCTGCTTGACCCGGTAGCGGATGATGAAAACAAACTCAGCGAGCCCAATGAGGACCTGCCTCCGGTAGAGGAAGTGCTGGTCATCAATGTGATATCCCGCGATTCGCATGGCTTCCGTGGTCCCGCTCTGCTGCAGAACATTCTCGAAAGCGGTTTGCGCTTTGGCGAGATGGACATCTTCCATCGCCACGAGAGCATGGCGGGTAACGGTGAAGTGCTGTTCTCTATGGCTAATGCGGTCAAGCCTGGAACCTTCGATCTGGACGACATTGACCATTTCACTACGCCAGCCGTGAGCTTCTTCCTCGGTCTGCCCGGTCCGCGCCATCCGAAACAGGCGTTCGATGTCATGGTCGCCGCTGCTCGGAAGTTGTCGCAGGAGCTGAACGGCGAACTCAAGGATGATCAGCGCAGCGTGCTGACGGCGCAGACCATCGAACACTATCGCCAGCGCATCGTCGATTACGAACGCAGGCAGATGACGGCTAAGCGTTGATCCAGAAAACCGCTCCCAGGAGCGGTTTTTTTTAGGGTATTGATCCGTCTGGCCTCATCCAGCCTCGTAGGGTTGGCTTCAGCCCACCGAAGCCTTTTCGCTTAGCTCGGATGGTGGCCGAAGCCATCCCGGCCAAAGATGACTCTGATTTCGCCTCTAAGTAGTCTTCGAAGACAAACCGATCTGCAGATATCGGTCACGCCTCCGACCCCCTCCCGCCCGGTGCTCCATGCCATCACGCAAACAGGCTAAAATCCTGCGCAGAACATCAACTTAAGGTCGACCGGCGCGCTGCTTCTCGTCGGTCCAGCCTGCAGCTATGGCCTCACATACCATGACGTCCGCCCAGACCGCCGCACAACGCATTGCCGAACTTCGCAGCGAAATCGACGCCCACAACTACCGGTATTACGTGCTCGACGAGCCCAGCGTTCCCGACGCTGAATATGACCGCCTGTTCAATGAACTCAAAGCACTCGAAGCCGAGCATCCTGAGCTGGTCAGCCCGGACTCGCCTACCCAGCGCGTCGGCGGCGCGGCGTTGGCGGCCTTCGGCCAGGTCCGCCATGAGATGCCAATGCTCAGCCTGGGTAATGCATTCGAAGAACAGGACCTGATCGACTTCGATCGTCGCGCCCATGAAGGTCTGGACCTACCTTCAGGCGACCTGTTCGGCGGTGGCGTCGAGCTGGAATACAGCTGCGAGCCCAAGCTCGACGGTCTGGCCGTAAGCCTGCTTTACGAAAACGGCAAGCTGGTGCGAGGTGCGACTCGCGGGGATGGCAGCACCGGGGAGGACATCAGCGCAAACGTACGCACAGTGCGCAATATTCCGCTGAAGCTCCATGGCGACGGCTGGCCCGCGGTGTTGGAAGTGCGTGGCGAGATCTACATGCCCAAGGCAGGCTTTGAGGCGTTGAACGCACGTCAGCTGGAGGCGGGTAACAAGCCGTTTGCCAACCCGCGAAACGCCGCTGCGGGCAGCCTGCGCCAGCTGGATTCGAAGATAACCGCCAACCGCCCTCTGGAGCTCTGTGCCTATGGCGTAGGCCGCAGCGACGGTGATTTGCCTGGTACCCATATCGGCATCCTCGAGGCGCTCAAGGGCTGGGGCTTGCCGATCAGCCGAGAGCTCAAGCTGGCCAAAGGCGTGCAGCAGTGCCGCGACTACTACCAGGCCATTGGGGCGAAGCGCGACGCGCTGCCTTATGAAATCGACGGCGTGGTGTTCAAGGTCAACTCGACGGCTCAGCAACGCGAGCTGGGCTTTCGTGCTCGCGAGCCACGTTGGGCGATCGCGCACAAATTCCCGGCACGAGAAGAAGTGACCGAACTGCTCGATGTGGAGTTTCAGGTCGGCCGCACCGGCGCCATCACCCCGGTTGCACGGCTGCAGCCGGTACAGGTCGCCGGCGTGACGGTATCCAATGCCACACTGCACAACATGGATGAGGTCGCCCGGCTGGGCGTCATGATCGGCGATACGGTGATCGTGCGTCGCGCCGGTGATGTCATTCCGCAGATCCTTGGGGTCATTCCGGAGCGCCGGCCCGACAGTGCGCGTGCCGTGCATGTGCCGGAGCATTGTCCAGTTTGCGGCTCGGCCGTCGAACGCACCCAGCTGATCAAGCGTAGCAAGGGGCGGGAATCGGTAAGTGAAGGCTCGATCTATCGTTGCGTTGGCCGTCTGGCCTGTCAGGCTCAGCTCAAGCAGGCGATCATTCATTTCGTCTCCCGCCGGGCCATGGACATTGATGGCCTGGGTGACAAGATTGTCGAGCAGTTAGTCGATGCAGGGCTGGTCAGTTCGCCGGCGGATCTCTACTGCCTGAGCTTTGAGCAGGTTTTGGCATTGGAGGGCTTCGCCGAGGTTTCGAGCCGCAATCTGCTCAAGGCGATCGACGCCAGCCGCTCGCCGTCCCTAGCGCGCTTCGTCTTTGCCCTGGGTATCCCAGATGTTGGCGAAGGCACTGCAAAATTGCTGGCGCGTGCCTTGGGGTCGCTGGATCGCATCAGTCGAGCATTGCCCGATGTGCTGGTCTATCTGCCGGATATCGGCTTGGAAGTCGCACACGAAATTCACAGCTTCTTCAACGATGAGCATAACCAATCCGTCATCGCGCAGTTGCGCACGCGCGGTGTGCAGCTGCAGGAAGAGGGCGACGTGCATCCTGAGTTCGCCGCCTGTGCGACGCTCGCCGGGTTGCTCGACAAGCTGAATATCCCCTTTATTGCCGCCACCGGCGCCCAACGTCTCGCCGATCGTTTCGGCAGTCTGCAAAACATTATCGAAGCCGATTGGCTGGACCTGCGTCAGGTTGAACGGCTCAACGAAAAGGCGGCCCGCGCACTGCGCGACTATTTCGACGACCCGGCAAATGCTGCGCGCGCTCGTGCCATCGAAGCCCAGCTGAAGGAATTCGGCATGCATTGGGAGAGCGAAAGAAAGGCCGCGGAAGGCTTGCCGCTGGCCGGCCAGACTTGGGTGCTGACGGGCACGCTGGAAACCATGAGCCGGGACGACGCCAAGGCAAGGCTGGAAGCATTGGGCGCAAAAGTTTCAGGCTCAGTCTCGGCGAAGACAAGTGTCGTGGTGGCTGGGCCGGGCGCCGGCTCCAAGTTGGCAAAAGCCAACGAACTGGGTCTTGAAGTGGATGACGAAGCGTCGTTTCTAAAGCGCCTTGCCAGCCTCGAAAGCTAGTCTTCAATCGGTGCGCGGCTGGGGCCTGCATGGCAGGTCCCGCTACGTGGCCATGGACGCGAAGGTCACGCTGGTTTGCCAACGAGGCGCCATTTGCTGACTGATTTACCTGCCCGGTGAAGCGGGCAAAACAGCGCTGACTAGGCCGTGCGCTTACTGGCCGCGGTATTCGCAGCCACTGGTGCAGGTTTCATGGATGCGTATCCGCGAGAGCTCCGGTAATAACGGCTTCAGCTCGTTCCAGATCCATATCGCGAGATTTTCGCTGGTCGGGTTGTCGAGGCCCGGCAGATCGTTCAGATAGTGGTGGTCGAGTCGTTCGTAGATCGGGTTGAAGATCTGCTTGATCTCGCTGAAATCGCGGATCCAGCCTGTTTGGGCGTTTAACTCGCCCTCGAGATAAATCGCGACTCGGAACGAGTGCCCGTGCAAACGGCCACACTTGTGCCCCTCGGGTACGTGGGGCAAGCGGTGGGCGGACTCGAAGGTGAACTCTTTGAATATTTCCACTGGTGCATCCGGATAAGGGCGAAAGGCGGCATTCTACTGCTTTGTACTCACCTGTCGTTGCTGGACAGCAGCCTGCCAGGTGCAACTTCACCGCTGCTTGCGCGGCGCTTTTGACACTCCCTTGAGCTTGGGGCACAGTGCCCGGCTTTTTATCGGCGTTCGCCGCTTTCGGGGAGTTGAAATGAATGCAGTGGTAGCGGCAGTCGGCATCATGCTGATTCTTAGCCTGTGCAGGGTCCATGTGGTGGTGGCGCTGATTGCGGGCGCTCTTGCTGGCGGCGTTTTGGGTGGATTGGGGCTGGAAGGGACCCTCGCCGCGTTCAACAAGGGGCTGGGTGGCGGCGCGACGGTAGCGCTTTCCTACGCTTTGCTGGGTGCGTTCGCTGTTGCGATCGGCAAGAGCGGGTTGGCCCATGCGCTGGCTGATCGTGCACTGGCCATGGTAGGCAAACGCGAATCGGAGTCGGCTGGAGCCGTGAAGTGGTTGATGATCGGGCTGCTGCTGGCGGTCGCTGTGTCGTCGCAGAATATCCTGCCGATCCATATCGCCTTCATCCCGCTACTGGTGCCGCCGTTGCTCTACGTGCTGAGCAAACTGCAGATCGACAGACGTCTGATTGCTTGCGTACTGGCGTTCGGTCTGGTCACACCCTACATGTTCCTGCCGGTGGGCTTCGGCAGCATCTTTCTGCATGAGATTCTGCTGGCGAACGTAGCCAAGAGCGGTGCTGACATCGCTGGAATCAACGTCAGCCAGGCCATGCTGATTCCAGCTATCGGCATGCTGACCGGGCTGCTGATCGCCATGTTCAGCTATCGCAAGTCGCGAACGTACGACCTGACCAAAGTCGACCAGTCGAAGGCAATCAGTGTCAGCTACAGCCCGCTGACCTTGTTGGTTGCAGGGCTAGCGGTCGCAGCCGCTTTTATTGTTCAGCTGTGGTTGGACTCGATGATCATCGGTGCGCTGGTCGGGTTCGTGACGTTTTCCGTATCTGGCGTGGTGCGCTGGAAGGAGGCCGATGACCTGTTTACCGAAGGCATGAAGATGATGGCCATGATTGGCTTCATCATGATTGCCGCAGCGGGATTTGCCGAAGTGATGCGCGAGACCGGCGAGGTAAAAACCCTTGTCGATGCGTCTGCAGCCTGGATTGGTAACAGTAAGGCCGTCGGCGCGCTGCTGATGCTACTGGTGGGGTTGCTGGTCACCATCGGAATCGGTTCCTCTTTCTCGACAGTACCGATCATCGCAGCGATCTTCGTTCCGCTCGGGTTGGAGCTCGGCTTCAGTCCGCTGGCGATCGTCAGTCTTGTGGGCACGGCTGGAGCGCTCGGAGATGCCGGCTCGCCAGCATCAGACTCGACCCTTGGCCCAACCGCCGGGTTGAATGCTGATGGCCAGCACAACCATATCTGGGACACTGTGGTGCCGACCTTCCTGCACTACAATCTGCCGCTACTTGCATTCGGCTGGATGGCCGCGATGACGCTCTAACGCTTCCCGGGTGCCGCACGCGTCGTTGTTGCAACGGCGCGTTCACTCCATATCTATCAGCACTCCTGACGACAATCGCTGACTAACGGATACAACCGCAGCGATAGGATGCATTCGTGAAATCAACCCTTGAGCAGAAAGTCTTTCTTGCTCTGTTGCTCGTCGTAAGCATTGCCTTCGGCTGGATACTCTATCCGTTCTACGGGGCGGTGTTTTGGGCCGTCATTCTGGCAATTATCTTTTCGCCGCTGCAACGCCGATTGCAACGCCATATGGGGTACCGGCGAAACCTGACAGCGATCATTACTTTATTGGTTTGCCTGATCGTTGCGGTGCTCCCAGTGATTCTGATTACCGGTCTTCTGGTCCAGGAAGGTTCGTCGCTCTACCAACAGATGGAAAGTGGTGAGCTTGACGTCGGCCAGTTCGTGGGTGGGATGAAGAACCTGCTGCCGGACTCGCTGCAGCAGCAGCTGCAACGCTTCGGTTTTGGCAATCTGGATCAGATGCGTGAACGCCTTGCCAGTGGCGCGTTGCAGGGCAGCCAGTACCTTGCGACCAAGGCGTTCAGTTTCGGACAGGGCACCTTTCAGTTCCTCGTCAGCTTTTTTGTGATGCTGTATTTGCTGTTCTTCTTCATCCGGGACGGGCGCGAGCTGGTTGTGAAAATCCGCCGCGCGCTGCCGCTAAGCGATAACCAGAAACGCAGGCTGTTCAGCAAGTTCACCCGGGTGGTTCGCGCCACTGTCAAAGGCAACATCGTGGTGGCAGCTACTCAGGGATTTCTCGGCGGGGTGATCTTTGCGATTCTTGGGATACCGGCATCGTTGCTCTGGGGCGTGCTGATGGCGTTTCTATCCTTGCTGCCCGCAATCGGTGCCGGCCTGATATGGACGCCGGTTGCGATCTACTTTCTGGTACAGGGCATGGTCATCCAGGCCGTGATACTGACGCTCTACGGCATTCTGGTGATTGGCCTGGTAGACAATTTCCTCAGGCCGGTCCTGGTGGGTAAGGACACCAAGATGCCTGATTATCTGGTGCTGATCTCGACGTTGGGCGGTCTCGCCCTGTTTGGCCTGAATGGCTTCGTCATAGGGCCGCTGATTGCTGCCTTGTTCATGTCGTCGTGGGCCTTGTTCATCACCCCTGACGCTAAACCTACACCCGAGTAGGCGTCCGGGCGGAGCCGGACGCCGCTCTTGGGCTAGAGAATACGCCCGCCATCGTCACGCGTGATGATCACCGTCGCCGAACGCGGCCTGCGACCAGGGCCGTCGGGCCAGGTGCTGGTGTATTCCGTTGGCGTTGATCCTTCCCCCGGGTGCTGGATGTTCACAAACAGCGTGCGGAAGTCCGGAGTAGCGGTGATACCGGTCACTTCGGCTCCCTTGGGGCCGACCAGGAAGCGCTTGGTTTCGCCGCTCTTCGGGTCCGAAATCAGCATCTGGTTGTTGCCGAAGGGGCCGCTTTTGAGTTGACTTCCGCTCATGTCGGTCTGGATCCAGAGTCGTCCTTCCTCGTCGAACCAAAGCCCGTCCGGGCTCGCCATGATGTTTTCGTCAGTCAGTGGCCGACCGCGCGGATCTCGGCTGTCACTCTGTGGCCCGGCGAGCAAGTACAGATCCCACTGGAACTGCGTGCCAATCTGATTCTTGCCAAGCTCACGCCAACGGATGATGTGCCCGGTGGGGTTCGGCGCGCGAGGGTTGGCTGCGTCGGCTTCCTGCCGCGAGCTGTTGTTGGTGAGCGTGAAATACACCTCACCGGTGTCGGGATGAACGGCGCCCCACTCAGGGCGGTCCATTTTGGTCGCGCCAACGATGTCTGCTGCCAGACGAGTATTGATCAGTACTTCGCCCTGATCGGCAAAGCTGACGTTTGCTGCAGCGCAAGCCTGCTGGAAGGCCGCGTCTTCGATATCCAACGCTAGCCAGTCGCCGCTGCCGTCCGGGTTGAAGCGCGCGACATATAGAGTGCCATCGTCAAGTAGCCGGCCGTCGCTGCGCTGCGGGCGGTACTTGTCGCGACTGATGTACTTGTAGATGTATTCGTTCTGCGAATCGTCGCCGGAGTAGCAGACGAGCGGCCAGCCCGGTTTGGTAGGTGCAAACACCAAGCCTTCGTGGCCAAAGCGGCCCAGCGCAGTGTGCTTGATCGGAGTGGAATCCGGGTCGAAGGGGTCGATTTCGACAATCCAGCCAAACGTATTGGGTTCGTTGCGATAGTCGGCTCGCGGATCTGCGGCTGTCGTGGTCGCATCGAAACGCTCGAATTCGTCGCCGCGGACGGTCTCCCAGCCGTAACGCCCGCTCGAACGAAGGCCGTAGCGCTCCAGGTGGCGAGGCAATTCAGCGTCTCGCGTTGCGAAATAGCCTGCCCAGTTTTCTTCGCAGGTCAGGTAGGTACCCCATGGCGTGTAGCCATTCGCGCAGTTGTTCAGCGTGCCGCGGGTCGACGTACCGCTCGGGCTGTAGCGGGTTTGCATCAGCTCATGGCCACGAGCCGGGCCTTCGATATGCATCGGTGTCGCACCGGTTATGCGGCGGTTGCGCGCGGATGGCAGTACCGACCAGTCTCCCTGAGGGCCACGGCGTACCTCGACGACCGAAACACCGTGCGCGTTGATCTCCTTGCGCACTTCATCGGCATCCACGCGTTTGCCATTGACCACCGTTGGGCCGTTGGGATGCAGCAGCGGGGCATCAATGTACTCGTGATTCAGTACGAGCAGGCCGTGATCACTTTTACGGCCCTTGAAGCGCGCGTCCATCGGGAAGAAATGCATGCCGTCGTGATGCATGCCGGTCTGCTGAGCCTGGTCTTCCGCGCTGTTGCTGGCGTCTTCCAGAAAGGCGGGGTAGCTACCGCAGATTGGCGTGCCCCACGGAATGAACGTCTTCGCGGAAAAACCGGCTGGCACGGTGATGGTGTCAGCGCGGGTGACCGGCACTGCACCAAAGGGGAGGCGATTACGAAGCTGGAAGGGCTGACCACTGCCGATCTTGGCCGGCTCGGCTGCTCCTGCTATCGAAGGCAAGCCGCCCAGAAAGGCAAGCGCACCGAACGCTGCTCCGCTCGCCACGACCTTGCGACGGCCTTGGTTAATGACATCTTGGATGTGAGGGTTGGCGGAATGGTTACTCGGCAGTTCATCGCCGTTGCCGAACAGTATGTTTTGACTATCGTCAGTCACGGTGCAGCTCCATAGGTAATCGACGGAACTGTGACGTTATGTGCTGCTTGCGACAGCTTTATGACACAGGTTTTCGCGGTCGACGAGCGGTACGTGTTTCATGTCTGCGGTACCATCGCAGCCCTGTTTCGGAACGGCCGCCTAAATGAACACTAGCGCTCCGCTTGCCTCGTATCGGCAAGCCATCGCCCGTGAGGGCTACGTCAGTGATGCAGCTCAGCTGCGCACCGTGGAACAGCTGCAGCATTGCTACGAGACGCTGCATGGCAACGCGGCCGGTGAATTGCGCTGCGGTGTCTATCTGTGGGGGCCGGTCGGGCGCGGAAAGATATGGCTGATGGACATGTTCCATCGCAGCCTCAAGGTGCCGGCGAGGCGTCAGCATTTTCACCACTTCATGCGCTGGGTACACATTCGTCTGTTTCAGCTCAACGGCACGTCAGATCCGCTACAGGCGTTAGCGACGGAACTGAGCGAGGACGTGCGGGTGCTGTGTTTCGACGAGCTGTTCGTGGCGGATATCGGCGATGCGATCATCCTGGGCCGGCTGTTTCAGGTGATGTTCGAGCAGGGCGTGGTGATCGTTGCGACGTCCAACCAGCCACCTCATCAGCTCTATGCTGACGGTTTCAACCGCGAGCGCTTCCTGCCCGCTATCGATGCGATCGAGCGCCACATGCATGTAGTGAACGTGGACGGTGGCGCTGATCATCGCTTGCGTCCAGGTGTGGGCGAGCAGCGTTACTGGGTGCGTGATCCCCACGAAGACGGGGTGCTACGTTCTGTCTTCGACAGGTTGAGCGGCGGGGCGACCGCTACGACCGAGCCGGTCCTCATCGGACGCCGGCCGCTGCAAGTTGTGTGCAGCAGCGACTCCGTCCTTTGGTGTCGCTTTGCAGACCTGTGCGCACAGCCATTCTCGGCGCTGGATTTCATCGAGCTATGCGATCGCTACCAGGCGATCCTGATTGGCGACGTGCCGCGGTTGGGCAGCGAGCAGCACGAAGGACGCATCGCTCGTGGAACCGAGGATGGTGCGGTGCGGGTGGAGGCGGGGGATCGTGAGCTACCCAAGTTGGCTGCTCACGATGATAGTGTCCGGCGATTCATCGCTCTGGTGGATGAATGCTATGACCGGGGGGTGCCGCTGTATCTCGAAGCCCAGGTCGCCATGGACGAGCTTTACACCGAGGGCTATCTGTCTTTTGCCTTTCGCCGCACGCTGAGCCGATTGCGCGAGATGCAGTTGCAGCGTTTCGGTAGGGCCGATTAAGCCTCAGTCGCGGTAGAACACCTGCACCAGGTGATAGCCGAACTGGCTTTTGATTGGACCATGCACTTCACGCAGCGGCTTTTTGAAAATCACCTGATCGATGCTGCGCACCATTTGCCCAGGGCGAACTTCGCCTAGATCACCGCCTTTCTTGCCCGACGGGCAGGTCGAAAACTTCCTCGCTAACACATCGAAGGCTTCGCCGTTGGCGATGCGCTTTTTCAGCTGCGCAGCTTCAGCTTCGGTGTTGACCAAGATGTGACGGGCCATGGCTTTCGGCATTGTGGATCTCCTCGGATGCGGCGGCGATTGTAGTCATCCAGCCCGGGAAACCGAAGCGGGAATCGGATGGGGTCGACCTTTGATCTGCAAACAAACCCGACGAACGGTGTTTATGGTTGCTGTATGTTAGCGCTACCATTCGGTCCACAAACATAATGTGGCACAACGATGCCGCCGGAGACCGACAGTGGATTACCACTCCCACAGCGAATTTCCCGCAAATCGCCGCGCATTGGTGGTCATGGGTGTCAGTGGTTCGGGCAAGACCGAAACCAGCCATGCCGTGGCCGATGCCTTGGGCTTTCGACACATCGAAGCCGATCATTTCCATCCCGAAGAAAACGTTGCGCGCATGCGTGCCGGCACGCCTTTGTCGGATGCCGACCGGGTCGAGTGGCTGCAAAGGCTCGTCATCGAAATGCAGCGTGCCATCGAGGACGACGTCGGCTTCGTTCTCGCCTGTTCTGCCCTGAAGCGCCGTTACCGCGACCTGTTGCGCGACGCCGTGCCTGGCTTGTGCTTCGCGCACCTGTCCATCGACTACGAGACGGCGATCCAGCGCGTCGGTGGGCGCGCCGGGCATTTCATGCCGATTTCGCTGGTGGACAGCCAGTTCGCGACGCTCGAGTCGCCGGCAGGTGAGCCCCACGTGCTTGTGGTCGATGCCAGCCAGCCGCGAGAGCAGGTCCTGAACGAGATCACCCGCTGGATGAATCAGGACGGCGGTTTGGCTATCAATGCCAAGGAAGACCTTTCCGCGGCTCCGCTTGATAGCGCTAACAAGCGCAGCGGCGAGCACGGCGGTCAACGCGCCAGCGAGCCAAGCAATCAGGCCAATGTCCATAACGTAGAACCGAAGGGAGCCGAGCTGACTACCCACGCCATTTATGGCGGCAAATTTGCTCAGGGCTTCGATCGAATTACGGATTGGCTGATGGCAGCGCTGCTGGCCTTCATGGTCATCGTGGTGTTCAGCAGTGTGGTCTTGCGCTATGCCTTCGGTACTGGTTGGACGGGCGCAGAAGAACTCTCAAGGCTGGCCTTCGTTTGGCTGGTGTTCGTCGGTGTGGCTTCGAGCATGCGCCGAGGCGAGCTGATGGCCTTCAGCATGATTCGTGACCGGTTTCCGCATCTGCTCCGCCGCTTGGTGGACTCGGTCAGCTGGATCATGGTCGCAGTGGCCAGTGCGTTGGCCGCAATGGGCGGATGGAATCAGATGCAGTTCGGCTGGACCATCAACAGCCCGGTGGTGGGGTATCCGCTGGCCGTGGCCATGGTTCCGGTCGCGGCCAGCATGGTCGCACTCGCTGTCCTTGCGCTGATCCAGCTGGTGAATGTCTGGCGTCGACAGCCGCCGTTACCCATCGCCGAAGCCAACGTAACGGCCGATTGATCCCCGATAACAACAAGGGCATGCGCCCACCCGAGGTCCGTACATGACTGTCGTCGTCTTCTTATCGTCATTGTTTGGCTTCATGGCCTTCGGTATGCCGATTGCCTTCGCGCTGATTCTTACCGGCGCGGTGCTGATGTGGTACCTGGATTTCTGGGATGTGCAGCTGCTAGCGCAGAACCTTCAGGCTGGTGCCGACAGCTTCCCGCTGTTGGCTGTGCCGTTCTTCATCCTGGCTGGCGAGTTGATGAATGCGGGCGGCATCTCGCGCCGGATCATCAATATGGCGCAGGCCTACTTCGGCCATAAGCGCGGGGGCCTTGGCTATGTGGCGATTGCGGCGTCGGTCCTGCTGGCAAGCATGTCCGGCTCGGCCCTGGCCGATACCGCCGCCCTGGCAACACTGTTGCTCCCAATGATGCGTGAGCGCGGTTACCCGCTGAGCTCGTCTTCGGGCTTGGTGGCCGCCGGCGGCATCATCGCGCCGATCATCCCGCCGTCGATGCCATTCGTGATCTACGGCGTTGTCACCAACACCTCCATCAGTCAGCTGTTCCTTGCCGGTATGGTGCCGGGCCTGATCATGGGCGTAGGACTGGTGGTGGCCTGGACGATGATCGCCCGCCGGATCGATGAACCCCCACAGGAAAAAGCCAGCGGAGCTGAACGCCGCAAGGCGCTTGTCGACGGCGCGGCTGCGCTGATGCTGCCGGTGATCATCGTGGGTGGCTTGCGTTTCGGTCTGTTCACGCCGACCGAGGCGGCTGTGGTGGCCGCGGTCTATGCATTGCTGGTGTCGACGCTGCTGTACCGCGAACTGAGCTGGAACGGTGTGATCGAGGTGTTGACCCGCGCCAGCCGCACCACGGCGTCGGTCATGTTCCTTTGCGCTGCTGCGATCGTCTCCGCCTACATGATTACGCTAGCTCAGCTGCCGGACGAGATCGCTTCGATGCTCGGCCCGCTGGCGGAAGATCCCAAGCTGCTGATGGTCGCCATCATGGTGTTGATGATCGCTATCGGCATGGTGCTCGACCTGACCCCGACCATCCTGATTCTCGGGCCGGTGTTGGCGCCGATTGCAGTGAAGGCCGGAATCAACCCGGTGTACTTCGGCGTGATGTTCGTGCTGATCGGCTCGATCGGGCTGATCACGCCACCCGTTGGCACGGTACTCAACGTTGTCGGCGGAATAGGGCGGCTGCGCATGGAAACGCTGGTGCGCGGTGTCATCCCGTTCTTCCTCATCTATCTGGCCATCGTCGTCCTGTTGATTGCAGTGCCGTCGATCATCACCGTGCCGTTGGAATGGCTACGGTGACCGAGGCTTGAGCTTCAACCCTTCATCCACAACAACAAAAGGTAAGTGAACATGAAACGATTTCTCATCGCGGCCCTGGCCGCCACTACGCTTAGCAGCGCTATCACCGCAGTGACCGCTCAGGCAGCCGACGATATCCGGCCACGGATGATTCGCTTCGGCTACGGGCTCAACGAAGACAGCAATCAGGGGCGCGCCGCGAAGCTGCTGGCCGAGGAGATCGCCAAGGCGTCCGATGGCAAGCTCAAGGTTCGTACCTTCGGTTCTGCCAGCCTGGGTTCTGATGATCAGATGCAGAACGCGCTGATGGGCGGCGCTCAGGAAATGATGGTTGGTTCGACGGCTACCCTGGTCGGTGTTGCCGAAGAAATGGCGGTCTGGGACACGCCGTTCCTTTTCGAGAGCGAGAAGCAGGCCGATCACGTGCTGGATGGCCCGGTCGGTCAGAAGGTCATGGATGCGCTGGAAGAAAAGGGCCTCGTTGGCTTGGCGTATTGGGAAAACGGCTTCCGTAACCTGACCAACAATGTGCGTCCTGTCGAGAAGCTGGAAGACTTCGACGGCATCAAGTTGCGCGTGATGCCAAACCCTGTGTTCATCGATACCTTCAAGCTGATGGGCGCCAACGCTGTCCCGCTGCCGTTCTCCGAGCTGTTCACGGCACTGGAAACCAAGGCAGTCGACGGCCAGGAAAACCCCTATAACACCATCCTCTCGTCCAAGTTCTACGAGGTACAGAAGTACCTGAGCGTGACCAACCACGTGTACAGCCCCTGGATCGTCACGGCATCCAAGCGCTGGTGGGATGGCCTGTCGAAAACCGAACAGGACATCATCATGAAGGCGGCGCAGACGGCGCGTGATTTCGAACGTGAGGACACTCGCGCCGAAGCCCGCGAGGCCCTGGCCAAGATCAAGGAGCAGGGTATGGAGGTGAACAAGGTCAGCCCGGAAGAGATCCAGCGCATGCGGGAACAGGCTAAACCGGCCATTCAGACCGTGATCGATACGGTTGGCGAGCCTCTGTTTAACGAAGTACAGGCAGCGGTCGAGAAAGCCCCGAAGTAATCGGACGCGCCCCATGCAGGCCATGTAAAACCCAGCGAGCGATAGCGTTCGCATGACCTGCTTAGGGCGCCTTCCCGTATAGAATCTCCGCCCCCTCGCTGCTGGATCCCGCTATGAGCTCTCGCCGTCGCCGTTCGCTGGAGCGGGCCACCTTATCCGATGTGGCTCGCGCTGCCGGTTGTTCGCTGATGTCCGCCTCGCGTGCGCTGTCGCAACCCGAACGGGTGTCGGACGCCTTGCGCGAGCGGGTGATGGCTGCGGTCAAAACCTTGGGTTACGTCCCGCATACGGCAGCGCGAAACCTGGCGAGCGCACGTTCGAATCTTGTCGCGGTGATCATTCCGTCGCTGTCGAACGCCGTGTTCGTCGATACCGTCGAAGCCATTCAGCGTGTGCTAATGCCGGCGGGTTACGAGCTGATGATCGGCGTCAGCCATTACCATCCCGAAGAAGACGAACGCCTGTTGCGTGCTTACCTCGCGCATCAACCGGCTGGGCTGCTGGTCACCGGCTTCGAGCGCAGCGACGCCGCGCGCGAAGTGCTCGGCAGCTACACCAGTCCGATTGTGACGCTGATGGAGCTGAGCGAAGCCGACGAGGAGTACTGCGTCGGTTTTTCCCAGCTTGAAGCCGGTGCGGCCATGACCCGCAAGCTGCTCGAGCGCGGCTACCGCAACATTGCCTTCGCGGCTGCGCAGCTTGACCCCCGAACCCTGCAACGTGCCGAAGGCTATCGGCAGGTCATGCGCGAGGCCTCGCGTTACGATGCCGCACTTGAACTGCTCACACCGCAGGTTTCGTCCATCGGGCTGGGCGCCGAGTTGCTCGATCGGTTACTGGCGCAGCATCCAGAAATCGATGCAATTTTCTTCAACAACGATGACTTGGCGTTGGGCGCACTGTTTCGTGCTCGCCAGCTGAACTTGGCCGTGCCGGAGCGGCTAGCGGTTGCCGGGTTCAACGATCTGCCGGCCGCCGCGTGGATGCATCCGGCGCTGACCACGGTACGCACCATCCGCGGCGAGATTGGCAAGCTGGCTGGGCAAATGTTGCTGAGCTTGATGCGCGGCGAGTCGCCACCGCAGCGGCATATCGATGTAGGTTTTGAAGTGGTGATGCGCGAAAGTGCATGAGTCAAACCGGCACGCATTGCACGTGCCGGCCGATCTAGCATTTAAGCGGGCAAATCAGTCGGCCTGCTGCGCCGCCGTAACCTGCTGAGCGATCTCGATCATCTGTTCGCGCATCCAACGGTTGGCCGGGTCCTGATCGGTGCTCTCGTGCCAGTAGATGTGTGTCTCCAACGGTGGGATATCCACCGGCAGTGGCACCTGATACAGGTCATGACGCCGGGCGAAACGCTCAGGAACCGTCACTGCCATATCAGTCTGCTGAATCACCTGGGTGGCCATCATGTAGTGCTGCGAGCGCAAGGCGATTTTGCGCTGTTGGCCCATCTTGCCGAGTGCCAGGTCAACCATGCCCAGCCCGCTACGACGGCTGGAAATATGGATATGCGACAGCGAGAGGTATTCCTCGACGCTGAGCTTGTCCTTAGCCAGCGGGTGTCCGCGGCGCATGGCACAGACGTAGCGGTCCTCCAGCAGCTTGACGTGGCGCACCTGCGGATCGGTATTCAACGGGGCGTCCATGGCGAAATCCAGGCGTCCGGCCGCCAGTTCCTTCGTGGTTTCGCGGCGCTTGGCGAGCATGCTTTCGATTTTCACGTTTGGCGCCAGTCGACGCAGGCGCTGGAACAGCGGCGGCAGCACCACGGCCTCGGTTAGGTCGGTCATGCTGATTCGAAAGGTCTTGTTTGCCTGCAGCGGATTAAAGGTGCGGCTTTCCTGCACCGAGACGCGCAGCAACTGCAGCGCGTTGCGCACAGGGCCGATGATGTTCTGTGCCATCGGCGTCGGCACCATGCCTTGCGCGGTGCGCACAAATAGCGGGTCGTTGAAGGTTTCCCGCAGGCGGGCCAGTGCGTTCGAAACGGCCGGCTGGGTGATGCCGACGATCTGCCCGGCGCGGGTCAGGTTCGCTTCGGTGTAGATCGCGTCGAAGACGATGAAAAGATTCAGATCGACCTTGTTCAGGTTCATTGTTGTGCTCTCCGGCGTGTATCGGAATTCGCCGATCATATATCGGTGATGAATGTTTATACACGAGGAAAATAGCTTAGATAAATCACCAGGCCTCCTCTAGCATTCAAAACTACAAAACATTACCTGCCAGAAGGTTGTCGCCCATGGATTTCGCCTACTCCCCGAAGGTTCAAGAGCTGAGAGAGCGCGTGCAAGCGTTCATGGATGCTCACGTCTATCCCGCCGAAAAGGTCTTCTATCAGCAGGTTGCAGAGGGTGACCGCTGGCAGCCGACCGCCATCGTCGAGGAGCTTAAGGCCAAGGCAAAAGCCGAGGGTCTATGGAACCTGTTTCTGCCAGATTCCGAGCTGGGCGCCGGCCTGACCAACACCGAATACGCGCCGCTGGCAGAAATCATGGGCAGCTCGGGGCTTGGCCCGGAGGCATTCAACTGCTCGGCGCCGGACACCGGCAACATGGAAGTGCTGGTTCGCTACGGCAGCGAAGCGCACAAGAAGCAGTGGCTGGAGCCGTTGCTGCGCGGCGAGATCCGTTCGGCCTTCGGCATGACCGAGCCAGGCGTAGCTTCGTCCGACGCCACTAACATGGAAGCCCGTGCGGTGCGCGAGGGTGACGAATGGGTCATCAACGGCCGCAAGTGGTGGACTTCAGGTGCCTGCGACCCGCGTTGCAAGGTGATGATCTTCATGGGGCTGACCAACCCGGACGCGCCGCGCCATCAGCAGCACTCGATGATCCTCGTGCCGATGGACGCGCCGGGTCTGAAAGTCCTTCGTCCGCTGCCGGTGTTCGGCTACGACGATGCGCCGCACGGCCACGCCGAAGTGCTGCTGGAAAATGTTCGCGTGCCATACGAGAACGTGCTGCTGGGTGAGGGCCGTGGCTTCGAGATTGCTCAGGGCCGCCTCGGCCCGGGCCGTATTCACCACTGCATGCGCTCCGTCGGTGTAGCCGAGCGCGCATTGAAGCTGATGTGCGAGCGCTCGGTGAACCGCACGGCGTTCGGCAAGCCGCTGGCGCGACTGGGTGCCAACCTCGACCACATCGCTGAGTGCCGCATCGAGATCAACATGGCGCGCCTGCTGACGCTCAATGCCGCGTACATGATGGACACGGTGGGCAACAAGATCGCGGCGAGCGAGATTGCGCAGATCAAGGTTGTGGCGCCAAACGTTGCGCTGAAGGTGATCGACCGCGCTATTCAGATTCATGGTGGTGCCGGTGTGTCCGAAGACTTCCCGCTGGCCCACTGGTGGGCCATGCAGCGCACCCTGCGTCTGGCGGACGGCCCGGACGAGGTACACCGCGCTTCGATCGCCAAGCATGAACTGGGCAAGTACTTCCCGCGGGAAATGTTGCGTAGCCGTTGAGCCATCGGTAGGTCCGAGCAGAAAGGTAAAAGCAAAGCCACTCAAGTGGCTTTGCTTTTTTATGCACCGACAGTTGAGCTATTAAGGGCGAGCTCGTGTACCTGACTGCGCCAGGTCGCCTAAAGGCGACACTGTGCTCAGAGTGACCGTAGGGTGGGCTTCAGCCCACCAGCAAGGGGATCGGTGGGCTTGAAGCCCACCCTACAAACGGCGCGCTGCCTGTAGGTGCGAGCCACCAGTGATTCCGCGCCCTGGGGTCGCTTAACGCCCGGTTCGAGAACAACGTCGGTTCATCACGGCGTGGCTGTCGTCAGGTCCGGCGGGGTAGGTTGTCCGTAAGTGGCGAAGACCAGCTCTCGATAACGCCGGTAAGCCTGTTCGTAGGCCTGAACGGCATCGGCTTCAGGCTCGACCGCGGTTGCCTCGTCAATACTGACGCAGCGCTCGCAAAGGGCTGCGAGGCTGGCATGCGAATCGCTCTGTCTCGCATGGCACCATGCAGCCTGAATCGCACCGCCGAGCGCGGCGGCCTCGCTATGAGTGGTGCAGACCACTGGTGTCGCCATCATGTCGGCAACCATCTGCCGCCATTGCGGACTCTTCGCGCCGCCGCCGATAAGTTGGATACGTTCGCTGCGAATCCCGCTTTCCCGCAACAGATCCAACCCATAGCGCAGGCCAAAGGTTACGCCCTCGACCACGGCACGACAGAGATTGGCCCGAGTCAGGTTTTCTGCAGTCAGGCCGTGCAGGCTGGCTGTGGCCTGGGGCAGGGCAGGCACGCGCTCGCCATTCAGGAATGGCAGCAGGGTGACGCCTTCGGCTCCAATCGGCGCCTGCGCCACCAGGACATTGAATTGATCGAGGTCGAGCTGCAGCAGATCGCGTATGGCGCCGTTCGCGTTGGTCAGGTTCATGGTGCAGATCAGTGGCAGCCAGCCGCCGCTGGACGAGCAGAAGGTGGCGACTGAGGGCTGCGGGCTGATCCGGGGTTCTTCGGCGAATGCGTACAAGGTGCCGGAGGTGCCGAGGCTCATGGTGATCGCGCCTGGACTGATATTGCCGGTGCCGATAGCGCCCATCATGTTGTCGCCACCCCCGCTCGAAACGATGGCGTCCGGGTTCAGGCCCAGGCGATGCGCCAGTTCCGGACGGAGCCTGCCGACAGCTTCATCAGGTGCGATCAGCTCCGGCAGCGCGGCTTCGAGTCGCCCACTGGCATCGATATGCCGCAGTATTTCCAGGTCCCAACCCCGCGTTCGGACGTCGAAGTAACCCGTGCCGGATGCATCGCCGTACTCGCTGCAGCAGCGGCCGGTGAGCCAGTAGTTCAGGTAGTCGTGGGGCAGAAGAATATGAGCGATACGCTCGAACAGTTCTGAATGTTGTTCTTTCATCCACAACAGCTTCGATACGGTGTATCCCGGGGCGATGACCACTCCCAGCCGCTCCAGCGAGCCGCGTTCACCACCCAGCCATTGCAATAGCCGCTGGTTTTCCTCGGCGGACTCGGTATCGCACCAGAGCTTGGCGGGCCTTAAAACCTGTCCATCGCGATCGAGTGTGACCAGTCCGTGTTGCTGACCAGAAACACCGATCCCGAGCACCTGATCGCCCGTTACCCCGGCTTCGGCGAGCGCCGCCGCGGTTGCCGCTTCGAATGCAGCTGTCCATTGCTCGACGTGCTGTTCGCGGCGACCGTTTGGGCCGCTGATCAACTCGTGACCGGCCGAACCCTGGCCGAGCACCTGTCCGCTGGCAGCATCGAGCAGCAGTGCCTTGGTGCCCTGGGTGCCGCAATCGATACCGAGAAACATGGTCTGCTCCGTCAACGGGTTAGCAACAGATCGAGGGTGCCGCTTACGCCTAACGTGGTGAGGCGCAGCAGGTTGCGCTCGAACGCCTCGCGGAAGGCCGGCGAGCGGCCTATGTAATTGCCAAAGATCTCCTCCCGCCCGAGCAGGCGCTCGGCAAGCCCTTCATCCTCTTCCACCAGCGACTGGCAGAACTCCGCACGTGGATCGGGGATTCGGTAGTGGTCACCATTTTCGTCTACGCCACGCAGATACAGCGCCCAGGCCGCTACCACCAACGCTGCGCGATCAAGCTCGGCGCCATCAGCGATCAGCCGGTCGATGGTCGGTACGCTGAACTTGGGAAACTTCGATGAGCCGTCGGAACAGACGCGTTCCAGCTGGTCGGCGATGGCGCAATTGGAGAAGCGTTCGATCAGCGTCTGCTTGTACTGGGTGAGGTCTATCCCTGGCACGGGCGCCAGCTGCGGGGTGACGTCCTCGTCCATGTATTGGCGTATGTACTCAACGAATAAAGGGTCGGCCATGGTTTCGTGGACGAAGCGATAACCGCGCAGGAAACCCAGATAGGTCAGCGCAAGGTGGCTGCCGTTCAGCAGCTTGATCTTCATTTCTTCGTAGGGCGTAACGTCGTCGGTGAACTGCACGCCGACGTTCTCCCAGGCCGGTCGGCCGGACACGAACTTGTCTTCAAGCACCCACTGAACGAAAGGCTCGCAAACCACCGGCCAGGCATCGTCAATGCCGTGTTGCTGTTTCAGGTCCTTGCGATGGGCAAGGCTGGTCATCGGCGTGATGCGGTCGACCATGGCGTTGGGAAAGCTGACATAGCGCTCGATCCAGCTTGCCAGTTCGACATCGACCAGACTGGCAAACGCCAGCGTCGCCTTGCGGGTGACGTCGCCGTTGTGCGGCAGGTTATCGCAGGACATCACCGTGAATGCCGGCAGGCCCTGTCCGCGACGTTTGGCCAATGCTGCGCACAGCAGGCCGAATACGCTGATCGGGGCTCGCGGATTCTCCACATCGTGCTGGATATGCGGCAGTGCGGCGTTGAATTCGCCGGTGCTGTCGTCCATGCAATAACCACCTTCGGTGATGGTTAGCGAAACGATGCGGATCGCCGGATCGGCGAGCCGGGAGACCACGGCCTCGGAGCCGTCCTGGCTCACCAGCAGCATGTCGCGAATGCTGCCCATCACGCGGACCTCGGCATCGGGCCGGTCGTCGAGTTCGACTAGGGTGTAGAGGTAGTCCTGCGAGGCGAGGGCGTCGCGCATGGACGATTCGTCGGCGCGCGTGCCAATGCCGCATATGCCCCAGTCGAGCCCTTCACCCGTGTTCATCAACGCATCGATATAGGCCGCCTGGTGGGCGCGATGGAAGCCACCCACGCCGATGTGCGCGATGCCAGCGGTGACGTCGTCCAGGGCGTAGGCTGGACGCGCGATGTGCGCCGGCAGCTGTGGCAGATTCTGTCGTTTCAACTTCATGTCAGGCCTCGCTGGGCGTAAGAATGGAAAGCCGGGGGCCGGATCGCTGCCATTGCGGGCGCAGCGATCTGCCGGTAAGTGGAAGGCTGGTTAGCGGTGGACGGGTCAGGCCACCTGTTGCAGGGATTGGCCGACCGCCAGGCCGTTGCCGTCGAACAGATGGCAATGGGCAGCGTCCAGGCTCAGCCTCAGCGATTCGCCATAGCGCGGCGTGAAGTCGCCCCGGATGCGCATGGTCAACGGCTCGTTCGCCTGGGTGATGACGTGGCAGTAGGTGTCGCTGCCCAGTCGTTCGCTGACGTCGGCTTTGACTTCCAGCTGACAGTTGCCGTCGGTGCTGCGGTTGAGGTGCTCCGGGCGAATTCCTAGCGTTACGGTATCGCCCACCGCGAGAGAAGGGCCGCTGCGCGGAAGGTACAGACGGCAACCAGCGTCCAGTTCCACTTCGCAGCCGGTGGCCTCGACCTGGCTGATACGGCCCTTCATAAAGCCCATCTTTGGAGTGCCGAGAAAGCCCGCGACGAACAGGTTGGCGGGGTTGTGGTAAAGCTCCATGGGTGAACCCACCTGCTCGATGCGCCCACCATTGAGCACCACCACTTTGTCGGCCAGGGTCATGGCTTCGACCTGATCGTGGGTGACGTAGATCATTGTCGCCTGCAGCTCCTGATGCAGGCGCGACAGCTCCAGGCGCATCTGCACACGCAGCGCGGCATCGAGGTTCGACAGGGGCTCATCGAACAGAAATACCTTGGGGTTACGCACGATAGCGCGGCCAATGGCGACACGCTGGCGCTGGCCACCGGAGAGCTGGCGTGGCTTGCGCTCGAGCAGCGGCTCCAGTTCCAGCGTGCGGGCGGCTGCCTCGATCTTGCGCGCCACCTCCTGTTTGTCCGCACCGGCCAGGTCCAGGGCGAAGGACATGTTCTTGCGCACCGTCATGTGCGGGTACAGCGCGTAGGTCTGGAACACCATGGCCAGGTCGCGCTTGGCCGGGCTGACATCAGTGATGTCGCGCCCGTCCAGTTCGATTCTGCCGCCACTGACTTCTTCGAGTCCGGCGATCAGTCGAAGCAAAGTCGACTTGCCACAGCCGGAGGGACCGACGAAGACCACGAATTCGCGATCGCGAATGTCCAGATCGATGCCCTTGATGATGTCGTTGCCGTCGAAGCTTTTCTTCAGGTTATGGACTTTAAGATCTGCCATGTTCGGAATCCTCTATTGTTCTTCTCAGCTCGGCGGCGTTATTTCACGGCGCCGAACGACAGGCCGCGGACCAGCTGCTTCTGGCTGATCCAGCCGAATATCAGAATGGGGGCGCAGGCGAGGGTGGAAACGGCCGAAAGCTTGGCCCAGAACAGGCCTTCCGGGCTGGAGTAGGAGGCGATCAGCGCTGTCAGCGGGGCGGCGTTGGAGGAGGTGAGGTTCAGTGACCAGAAGGCCTCGTTCCAGCACAGGATCAACGACAGCAGCATGGTCGAGGCCAGCCCGCCCTTACTGATCGGCAATAGCACGCGAATCATTTCCTGTATCAGCGTGGCGCCGTCCATGCGCGCCGCTTCGAGGATGTCGCGCGGGATGTCCTTGAAGTAGGTGTAGATCATCCAGACGAGAATCGGCAGGTTGATCAGCGTGTAGATGATGATCAGCACCGTGCGGCTGTCGAGCAGGCCGAACTGCTTGGCCAGCAGATAGATCGGCACCAGCACGCCTACCGGCGGCAGCATCTTGGTCGAGAGCATCCAGAGCAGCGTGCCCTTGGTGCGCTTGGTCTCGTAGAAGGCCATCGAGTAGGCGGCGGGGATGGCGATCAGCATGCCCAGGGCGGTAGCGCCGAAGGAGATGGTTACCGAGTTCCAGGCGTACTTGAAGTAGCCGCTGCGGTCCTGGATCTGCAGGTAGTTCTGCAGGGTCGGGGTGAAGATGAACTGCGGCGGCGTGGCGAAAGCGTCGATCTCGGTCTTCAGGCTGGTCATTAGCATCCAGAAGATCGGGAAGAACAGCAGCAGCGCCACGGCCCAGGCGAACAGCCCGACCACCAGGGTATTGAGGCGGCGACTTTGTTTGAGCGTCAGCATCGGTCTGTCCTCAGTATTTTTCGGTGAGATTCTTGCCGAGCATCCGCACCAGGATGATCGCCGCGATATTGGCGATGACTACCGCGATCAACCCGCCGGCCGATGCCATGCCGACGTCGAATTGCAGCAGCGCCTGGGTGTAGATCAGGTAGGCAAGATTGGTCGAGGCGTAGCCGGGACCACCGCTGGTAGTGGTGAAGATCTCGGCGAAGACCGATAGCAGGAAGATGGTTTCGATCATTACCACCACGGCGATCGGGCGTGCCAGGTGCGGCAGGGTCAGATGCCAGAAGATCGCGACAGGGCCTGCGCCGTCCAAACGTGCGGCTTCCTTCTGTTCCTGGTCGAGGGACTGCATAGCGGTCATCAGGATCAGGATCGCGAAGGGCAGCCATTGCCAGGACACGATGATGATGATCGAGAGCAGCGGATGCTGAGCCAGCCAGTCCACCGGTTGTGCACCAAAGAACTTCCAGACGGCCGCTAGGATTCCCGAGACGGGGTGGTAGATCAGGTTCTTCCAGACCAGTGCGCTAACGGTCGGCATGATGAAGAACGGTGATATCAGCATCACGCGAACGATCCCGCGCCCGGTGAAATCTGCCGCCTCAAGCAGCGCGGAAATCAGTACGCCGAGGACGACGCTGATCAGCAACACGCTGCCAACCAGAATCAGCGTGTTGGTCATGCCAGGCATGAAGCCGGCGTCGGTCAGAAAGTAGTGAAAGTTCTCAAGCCCGACGAACCCGTTCTCGCCGGGATATAACAGGTTGTAGCGGATCACCGAGAAGTAGACGGTCATCGACAGCGGAACCAGCATCCACAGCAGCAACAGCGCAACGGACGGGCTGACGAGAAACCAACTGGGGCCGAACCGGCGCGGCTTGCGCTCGCTCGGCTCGCTTGCCGTATCGGTAACGGGCGCCTTGGGCAAGGCTGTTGAGGTGGTAGCCATGGCTGTGCTCCGGCTGAAAGAAGGCCATGAGGGCTCGGGCGAGCCCTGCCTGGTGTTCACCTTCGGTGAGGAAGGGACGTTGCCTGCTTGCGGTGCCTATTTGGGGTAGCCGGCGCGCTTCATTTCCCGCGTGGTCGACTGCTGCACGGCGGTGAGCATCTGCTCGACCGGCATCTGTCCGGTGAGGGCGGCTGCAAACATCTTACCGACCTGGGTACCGATGGCCTGGAACTCCGGAATGGTCACCAGCTGGATGCCGACATAGGGAACCGGCTTGGCCGATGGCGAGGCGGGATCGGCCTGTTTCAACGATTCCAGCGTGATCTTGGCGAACGGCGCTGCGGCCATGTACTCATCGCTATAGGTAGATTCGCGAGTACCAGGTGGTACGTTAGCTACGCCGTCGGTCTCGGCAACCAGTTCGGCATAGTCCTGCGAGGTGGCCCAGGCTGCGAAGGTCTTGGCCGCTTCCTGCTTGTTCGAGCTAGCAGGAATGGCCAGCGCCCAGGAATAAAGCCAGGCAGAGCCTTTATCGGTCGTTTGTTGAGGCGCGAAGGTGAAGCCGACTTTGTCCGCCACCTTGCTCTGGGAGTTATCGGTGACGAAGGAACCGGCTACGGTGGCATCGACCCACATGGCGCATTTGCCGCTATTGAACAGCGCCAGGTTTTCGTTGAAGCCGTTGCTGGAAGCACCTGGCGGGCCGTACTTGCTCAGCAGGTCCACGTAAAAGTTGGCTGCTTTGGTCCACTCGGGTCCGTTGAATTCCGGCTGCCATTTTTCATCGAACCAGCGCGCGCCGAAGGAATTGGCAACGGTGGTGACCAGCGCCATGTTCTCACCCCAACCGGCCTTGCCGCGCAGGCAGATGCCGTATTGCTCTTCGCTGGGCTTGTGCAGCTTCTCAGCAAATTCGGCCATCTGCGTCCAGGTCGGATGCTCCGGCATCTCCAGCCCGGCCTGCTCGAACAGGTCCTTGCGGTAGTAGGTCATCGAGCTTTCGGCGTAGAACGGCAGCGCATACAGAGTGCCATCGACCGACAGGCCTTCACGCACCGAGGGGAAGACGTCATCGAGGTCGTAGTCATCAGGCAGATTAGTCATGGGGGCCAACCAGCCCTTATTGCCCCAGAGTGAAGCTTCGTACATGCCGATGGTGAGAACGTCGAATTGACCGCCTTGGGTGGCGATGTCGGTGGTCAGGCGCTGGCGCAGGACATTTTCTTCGAGCACGACCCAGTTGAGGTCGATGTCGGGGTGTTGCTCTTCGAAGGTCTTGGAGAGGCGCTGCATGCGGATCATGTCAGCGTTGTTGACGGTCGCAACGGTCAGCGTCTCGGCGACAGCCTGAGTCGCGCCGATCATGGCAAAACAGGTGGTTCCGATTAGCAACTTCGCAAATTTCATCGAGGGCTCCTCTTCCGCGGCCGGAGGGCGGAAGCACTTATTGTTTTTGTTGTGGCTCGCTTACTGCGGTACGAGCGGCTCGCGAGCATTACAACGCCGGGAGTGTCAGGCTCACAAAGCCCTGACTGCACATCATCTGGTACTTTTTTGCACCGTTACGGTTGATCAATGAGGTTGATTTGGTACCTGCGCAAGCGCTCGCTTAGTGTGGGCTAGCGCTCTGAAACCTCGGAGAAAAGCGGCGCGACCGGCCTTTAACCGTTCATGACGGCGGGAGATCCTCATGTGACACGCAGCGACGAAGCGTATCAGCTGGCGAGGTTCTGCTCGGTCAACCGCTGCTCAACCAGACGGCGGTAGCAGGAGGGGGTCATGCCCTTGAGCTGCTGAAAGCGACGATTGAAATTGGACAGGTTATTGAAGCCCGACTCAAAGCAGACGTCGGTGACCGGCTTGTCATTGTCCAGCAGCAGCTCGCAGGACTTGCTGATGCGCAGGCTGTTGACGAACTCGACATAACAGCGCCCAGTGGCGCGTTTGAAAAAGCGTGAAAAATAGGTGGGCTTCATGCCCAGGTGACCCGCGACTTCTTCGAGCGGCAGTTCGCGCATGTAATGGTCGAAGATGTAGTTGACCGCCATGTTGGTGCGGTCGGCGTGGTGCTCATCTCCCAGCTGCGACGAGGTGGCGCCGGAGAGCAGCTGGTAGTCGTCGCAGCTGGCCAGCAGCTCCAGCATGATCAGGAAATAGCCGAGGCGGGTGGCCCCGCCGCTGCCGGCGACCCGATGCATCAGCCTGCTGGCCTCGGCAATGGTCTGCGGACAGCGGTACTCGATCCCATAGCGTGAACGTTCGAGCATCGGCGTCAAACTGCGTAGTTCGGAAAACACGTTGTGGCCCGCTTCGAACAGTTCGTCGGTGAAATTGACGAGCATGTCGCGCTTGGCGACCACTTCACCCTCATCGACCTGGCTGATCCAGTTGTGTGGCAGATTTGGGCCGGTCAGGAACAGGCTGTTGGGACCGAAATTGCCGACATAATCCCCAACGAAGACCTTGCCCGAACTGGCGACGATCAAATGCAGTTCGTATTCCTTGTGGTTGTGCCAGCGCACCAGCGGGCACGGAAAACCATGCTCACGGTAGATCAGCGAGTTGCCGTGGTGATCGCCCATCAGTTCGTAGGATGGGTCGGAGATCTTTAACGCTTTCATGCCCGGTTCCGTCGTCCTTATTGTTGTCCCCTTGGGGTTATAGATGTTCGCGCTGTTATGGCCAACCGTCAGACAATTTCGTATCGGTAGGGCAGGTCCGGGCCGCGACGGGAACAGGTGATTGCCGCTGCCTGAACGGCAAACGCCAGCATGGCTTGCAACTGGTCGCGCTGAATCTGCGCCAGGGCTGCGGCTGTATCCAGCTTGTGTTCGTGCAGGTAGCTGAGCAGCGCGGCCTGGAAGGTATCGCCGGCACCAACCGTATCGCGCACGTTCACAGGTTTTGCCTCCACATAAAACTCGCCCTGGCGGCGGCTGAACAACTGCGCGCCTTCTCTGCCTCGGGTCAACACCACCAGTTCGCAGCCTCCTTGCAACCAGCGCCGGGCGATGGATTCGGGGGTTTCGCCAGGATAAAGCAGAGCCAGATCCTCATCGCTGACCTTGATGAGATGCGCAAGCGCAGCGATCGCCTCGACACGCTCGCGCCAGCGGGCCAGGTCCGGTTCGACGTTTAGGCGGATGTTGGGATCGAAGGAAATGAGCCGGCGCTCGCTTTCGCGGCGGACCAGCGACAGCAGGGTGTCGGCGATCGGGGCGGTGACGATGGAGTAGGAGCCGACGTGAATGCCCCGGATCTCATCGCTGAGCGAGGCGAGATGCTCGGCGCGTGGGAGTCGATCGGCACAGCCTTCGCCGCGAAAGCTGTAGACGGGTGAGCCGTTGGCACCCAGGGCGACCATCGCCAGTGTGGTGGGTGCATCGAAGCCGATCAAATAGCGCGTATCGACTCCTTCGTCCTCGAGCACTTGCCGCAATTGCTGCCCCAAATGGTCTCGGGACATGCCCGTGAACAAAGCCGACGGCGTGCCGAGGCGGGAGAGGCCGACCGCTACGTTAAAGGGCGAGCCGCCAGCCACCGCGTCGAGACTCAAGCGATTGCGCGGGGTGCCCCCGGGCGCTACGAAAACGTCGAACAGGGCTTCGCCACAAACCAGGTACATGATCATTTCCGCTGCTGGAAATCGTTTGAGCTTAATCGTGCCCGTCGCGACGTAACAGTACGCCGTAGGCTATCGGTCGATACGTTTTTGCACAGGTTCGCCGTCGTTCAATACACCCATACCTCGACACGGCGATTCTTTACGCGACCGCTATGCGTATTCGAGGCTACTGGAAGTTCATCTCCTAAGCCGTTGATTTCTCTAACGAGTACGCCGCCACGGGCGAGTTCTCTACGTACCGCCATGGCGCGAAGTTTTGAGAGCAAAGCGGTACGCGCCGGGTCGCCCCGAGCGTCTCCGAATCCAACCAGGACCGCCGCGCTCATCGTTTTGTTGGTGCTCTGCAGGTACTCGATCAGCCGCTCGACGTCACGTTGCGCCTTGTTGTCCAAGCGCGCGCTACCTTCATCGAAGCGGAAGTTAACCGTCAGACGCTGCGCCTGGCTGGCGAGGTTTTGGTACGGCTGCGGCATGCCAGGCGATGGAGTGAGGGTGATCGCGTTGATGGCTTGCCCGATGTAGCCCGACTTGGCGACGATGGCTTGGCCAGCAGCACTGTGCATGAAGCCTAGAAAGGTTCGGGTCCACTCCGACTGCTGAGCCGGGTTCGCATAGAAAAACAACCGCCGCGACAATGGATAGTCCTCGGTCGCCACCAGCGCTGTGCTGGGTAGCATGGGCTGTGAATCACCGTCTGCTATTGCCAGTGCGCGGGCTTTACCCACCGATGCGAGGCCGACGAAACCGATCGCGCCGGGGCGACCACTGACGATCTGTGAGAGTTGGTCATTGGATTCATAGCGGGCGGCATTTGCGGCCAATGTCTTCCCCTGCGCTCCGAGCACCAGCTCCTTGAAAGTGTCGAAGGTGCCGGACTGGTCATCCCGCGCGTGCAGCTCCACAGGTATGTCTTTGCCGCCGAGCGCTTTCCAGTTGTGGATTTCACCGGCAAACAGGTTGGCGACCTGCTCAACGCTGAGTGAAGAGACTGGGTTGTCGGGGCTGACGATGATTGCCAGTCCGTCGATCGCGATCACCTGCTCGGCTGCTGCGCTGCGCAAGTCGCCGAGGGCGGAGAGACTTGCATACTCGCTGTCCTTGATGGGGCGCGAAGCAGCCGCGAGATCAGAGGAGCCGTCTTTAAGCCCGGCGAAACCGGTGCCGGTGCCGTGTGCTGCAACAAGGGCATGAACCGCTCGGCCAGAGCTGTCGATGGCACTGATGCGCTGTTCGTTCTCCTTGCCGGCCGGGCTGATTCGCACCGAATTCAGGCCCTGCGCCTCGAAGAAGCCGGCCAGCAGCATCGGTGCGAGCTTCGCACCGACCGTGTTTGAACCCTGAATACGCAGGACCGGACTGTTGTTGACGGGGGTAGCCAATGGCTCGCCTAGCACGAGCGGGCTGGCGCAAAGTAGGCCGAAGGCCCACAGGCGCAGCGCCCGCTTTCCCTTGCCGCGTACGGACGCTGAACCTGTCATGCGATGACTCTCCCTTTCAAAGAAGCGGGGAGATTAAGACGCTTTGCTTACCGTTATGTGACAGTCGGCCGCGGCGGGTCGGGGTTGTCGATCAGATCGCAAAACTATGTGTAGGCTCGCCCAACCTGCGGCATCAGCAGCATGATGATCAGCGCAGCGCGATCCACACGGGGCAGTGGTCCGAGGGTTTTTCCATGCTGCGGATGTCATAGTCGACACCGCAATCTGTGACGCGCTCATGTAGACCTGCAGTGGTCAGGATCAGGTCGATGCGCAGCCCTCGGCGTGGGTCATCTTCGAATCCGCGGCTGCGGTAATCGAACCAGCTGAAGCGATCGACGACTTCGGGGTTGAGCGTACGGAAGCTGTCTTGCAATCCCCAGTTCTTCAGGCGAGCCAACCACTCGCGTTCTTCCGGCAGAAAGCTGCATTTGCCGGTGCGCAGCCAGCGCTTGGCGTTCACCTCCCCAATGCCGATGTCACAGTCTTCCGGCGAGATGTTGAAGTCTCCCATCACGGCCACGGACTGCTCCGGGGTAAAGCGCTCTTCGAGCAGCGCCTGAAGATCTGCGTAGAACTTGGTTTTGGCGGGAAACTTGGTGGGATGAATGCGGCTTTCGCCTTGTGGGAAATAACCGTTCATGACGGTAACCGGCTCGCCGTTGGCATCGGCAAAGCGGCCCCAGATGAAACGCTTCTGCGATTCTTCGCCGTCGCCGGGAAAGCCTTTGTGGATCTCAAGTGGAGCCTGTCGGGATAACAGCGCGACGCCGTAGTGCCCTTTTTGGCCGTGAAAATGAACGTGATAGCCAAGGGCTTCGATTTCGGCTTGAGGAAACTGCTCGTCCGCAACTTTGGTTTCCTGCAGACCGATCACGTCGGGCTGATGCTTCTCAATAATGGCAGAAAGCTGATGAGGTCTAGCTCTTAAACCATTGATATTGAAAGAAACAAGCTTCATCGGCAGCGACTCCGTCAAAACGGCGATTCTACTGGTATGGCGGTGCTACGGCGAGCCGTAATCATCAATCAGGTTCTCGTCCGGCAGGACTCCGATACGGGTGCTAACGTGAAACAAGCTCCGAGGACATAACAAGAGAACCGCCATGCCGATGACTGCAGAAGTACGAATGCTCGACAGTGGTTACGCCAGGGAAATACGCTCGCTTCTGTACAACGCTTACCGACACGAACCGACCTTCGCCTATCTGTTCGAAGCTGATCGCCCCGGCTACGAGCAGCGTGTCCGCGCAACCGTCCGCGAGCTGGTCAATCAGCACCTGCTGCAGGATCAGCCCGCGCTTGGGCTGTTGCTCGATGATCGGCTGATCGCTGCCGCGCTGATTGCGCCACCGCAGCGTCGGCTGGACATTACCGAAAGCTGGGCCTGGCGAATGCGCATGCTGCTCACAGCGGGCTTTCGCTGTACGCGGCGTTACCTTGATTACCACGCCGCGGTGCTGGGTTGTCTGCCGCCGGGCTCCTATCATGTATTGCCGCTGATGGCGGTTCATCCCAAGTGCCAGGGGCAACACTATGGCGAACAGCTGCTTGAAGCGCTGCATAACTGGTGTGCTGCGGACTCGGCATCGGAAGGCCTGGTGATCGACACTGGCAACCCGCGCTACCTGCACTTTTATGAACGTCAGGGCTACCAGGACATTGGCCAAGTGGCGATCGGCCCGGTCGTTGAGCATGTGTTCTTCCATCCGGCGCCGCGACAGGTCGAATCATCTACTGCATAGAGCGAATTTTGCGCAGGGGCGGCAGTCGTACAGGTGTTGTCCAAAGAAGTGCTCCCATGCTCTTGTCTGACGCTGTATATGCCGAGCTACACGCATCGACACTTCGCCAAAGCCCAGTGCGCAGCGTGCTAGCATCCTTGGCCATGCCTATTTTTCTCCTTCGCCGTGTCGTTCCGACAGGCCTCATGTTGTGCTGTGCATCAGCGGTGTACGCAGCTGAACTCGACGTCAAGCTCACGCCATCAAACGATGCGCTGCGGGAAAACGTCGAGAACTACATCGGCGAGCTAGGCGATCGCAACGAAGAAGAACTGCTGCGCTACAGCCGTATCGCCCAGGAGCAGGCGAACAAAGCCCTGCAGGCGTTGGGCTATTACCATGCTGAAATCGAAACCAGGGTCACCGATGGGGAAAATCCCCAGTTGGCGCTGCGAATCAAGCCCGGTGAGCCGGTTCGTCTGCGGGATATCAAGGTGCAGGTCAACGGACCGGCCGCCGAACTGCAGACGTTTCGGGTGCCGCGCAACACCTTGAAACCAGGCGCTGTGCTCAATCACGGGCAGTACGAAGCGGTCAAACAACGGATTCTCAACCAGGCCTCGCGCTATGGGTTTTTCGACGGACGTTTCGAGCGTCAACGTCTGGAGATCAACCCCGACACGAATGCCGCTGACGTCGAGTTGGTCTTCAACAGCGGGCCGCGCTATCTGCTTGGCGATGTTGGTTTCGAAGGTGACTCGCCGTTTGACCCGGATCTGCTGGCGCGCATGGTGCCTTTCGAACCCGGCACGCCGTATGACTCGGAGCTGATTGCCGAGCTCAACCAGGCGATGCAGTCCAGCGGCTATTTTGAAGGTGTGCGGGTCGATGCCAATCCGGCCAACGCCGATCAACAGCGCATTCCCGTCGCGGTGCAGTTGACCACCCGAGAGCCGCGCACGCTCGGACTTGGTCTGGGCTATTCGACCGACGTCGGGCCACGTATACGCTTCGATTTCACCCGTCATTGGGTCAATCCGCAGGGTCACAGCTACGGCATAGAGTCCGAACTGTCCGCGCCGCGGCAGAACGTCGGCTTCTTCTATGACGTGCCGCTGGACCCACCTTTGACCGACAAACTGCGCTATGCGGCTGGCTATCAATACGAAGAGCTGAGCGACAAAGACAGCCTGAGTCGACTGCTGACGGTTGGCCCCGAGTGGCACCGCAGGTTGCCCAGCGGTTGGCAGCGCGTTTGGGCATTGAAGTGGCGCCATGAGCAGTACGAGCTGGGCGATGATTCGGGGGTCAGCACCTTGCTGATGCCTGGTGTCGCTTACAGCTTTCTGCGCAGCGACAACCGCCTCGATCCCAGTCATGGCTATCGCTTGAGGTTCGAACTGGGCGCGGCGAAGGAAGGCGTGTTCTCGGATGCTGATCTGGTCCATGCCAACGCGACGGTCAAGGGCCTGACCACGCTGGGCGCTCGGCATCGCTTTCTCGGGCGGGTGGAAGTGGGCGGCAACTGGACGGACGAATACACCAACGTGCCGCCATCGCTGCGCTATTTCGCCGGTGGTGACCAAAGCGTGCGGGGCTACGACTACCAGAGTCTGTCACCGACCAACTCCGATGGTGACCGAATCGGTGGGCGTTACCAGCTCGCGGTCAGCGCCGAGTACCAGTATTCGCTGACCGAGAAATGGCGCGTGGCGACCTTTGTCGACCAGGGTAATTCGTTCAACTCGTTAGAGCTGCCGAGCCTCAAAAGCAGCGTAGGTGTCGGCGTGCGCTGGGTCTCTCCGGTTGGGCCGATTCGCGTGGACTTGGCTCATCCGCTGGATGGGGAAGGTGGCGTTCGGTTGCATTTTTCCATGGGGCCGGAGCTTTGAGGCGTAGTGCGAAGATAGTCAGCTGGGTGCTGCTGTTTCCGTTGGCCCTGCTCATGGCCATCGTTCTGGCGGTTGGCCTGCTGGTCGGTACCGAAGCCGGTAGTCGTTGGGTGTTGGGCAAAGTCCCTGGGCTGCAGCTCGAAGCATTCAGCGGGCGTCTAGGCGGCCGTTGGCAGGCGGACGGTCTGGTCTGGGAACAAGATAGTCGCCGGGTCGAAGTGGCGTCGCCGCAGATGAGCTGGTCGCCCAGTTGCTTGCTGCGTAAGACCCTTTGCATTGAAGAGCTGGTCACTGGCGATATCGATCTGCAGTTTCCACCTGCTGACGAAGAAGAGACAGCAAGCGAGCCCTTCAAATTACCTGAGTTTGATCTGCCGCTTGAGCTGCGCATCGAGCGCGTCGACATCGGTGCGGTCAATCTCAACGGCGTTCAACAATTGCAGGGGGCCGAACTGCAGGCAGACTGGGACGAGCAGGGGCTCGCCATCAGGTCTTTGAAGGTTCGCCGTGATGACGTTGTGCTCGAACTTGCGGGCCGCCTGCTGACCAGAGCCGACTGGCCGCTGGCGCTGGGGGGGACTGTGGCGATCCGCTCGCCAAACGCGCAGCCCTGGGCATTGAAGTTCGAGGTTGATGGCGAGCTGCGCGAACATTTGATGGTCGACGTACAAAGTCAGGGCTACCTGGACGCCAAACTCAGCGGCTGGGTGCGCCCGCTTGAACCGGACGTACCAGCAAATCTGCTGTTGGCGTTGGAGGATTTCAAGGCTGCACCAGAGCTGCCAGATGCCTTGCGTCTGGAGGCGCTGGAGCTGACCGTCAAAGGCAATATGGAACAGGGCTACCGCCTGGACGGTAACGGGAGCCTGCAAGGCGAGGGCGGTGCGGTGGCTGTTGCACTGAACGGCCTGGTGGACAAGGTGCACGCAGAGATCGAGGCCTTTAGCCTGGATGCGGGCGAGCAGCAGGGCGTCGACTTGAGCGGTGCCGTTAGCTGGCAGGACGGTCTGGATGCAGAAGCCCAGTTGGCTTGGCGTAATTTCCCATGGCGCCGCCTCTATCCCGATATTGAGGAACCACCTGTTGCGCTGCGAACCCTCGATGCGCAGATCCAGTATGACGACGGTAACTACCTCGGGAATTTCAATGCTGCGCTGACAGGCCCTTCCGGTGATTTCACGCTGCAGAGCCCTGTCAGCGGCAACCTCGAAGTCGTTCACCTGCCGCAGCTGGAGCTGCTAGCCGGACAGGGCAGGGCCGAAGGAAACCTCAGCGTCGGGTTCGCAGACGGCGTCGACTGGACGACTCGGCTTAAGCTGAGCGAATTCGATCCGTCTTATTGGGTCGCGGAGCTGCCAGGGCAGATCGGCGGCACGTTGAGCAGTAGCGGAGCCTTGCGAAACGAAAATCTGCAGGCTGAGGCCGCTCTCGACTTGAATGGCACGTTGCGCAAACAGCCGCTCAAGCTCCAGCTACAGGCGAGCGGCGAAAACACCACCTGGAACCTGCCGATGGTCGATCTGCGTCTTGGCGACAACCGCATCCAGGGCAGTGGGCGCTGGGCTGAGACGCTTGAGGCGAACCTGGCGCTCGATCTCTCGCGTCTGGGCCAGCTTTGGCCTGACCTGAGCGGCAAACTGACGGGTAACCTCGACCTGGCAGGCACGCCAGACGCACCTCAGGGAAAGCTGGCGCTCAGCGGCGCTGATGTTGCGTTCCAGAATAATCGAATCCAGCGCTTGCAACTTGCCGCCAGTCTCTTGGAGGGCGAGCGCGGCCAGCTCAGCCTGGACGCAACAGGCTTACAGGCCGGAGCGACCGAAGTGGGTCAGTTGCAACTGAGCGCCGAAGGCACGCAAACCGACCACCAGGCGAGCCTGATGCTGCAAGGGCCATTGCTCGACTTGTCGTTGGCGTTGACCGGTGGGCTCGAAGGTGGCGATTGGCGGGGCCGGTTGGTAGAAGCCGAACTGGATGCCCGGGGGCAGCAGTGGGCATTGCGGGACCCAGCAACCCTGCAGCGCCTGGAGAACGGTCGGATTACATTCGGCGCGCACTGCTGGCTCTCAGGGCAAGCCACGCTGTGTGCCGACGATCAGCGGCTGCAGCCTGACCCACAGTTGCGTTACCGCCTGCGCGACTTTCCGCTTGAGTCGCTTGCTGAATACCTGCCGGACAATCTGATCTGGCAGGGCGAAGTCAATGCGGATCTAGCGCTGGATCTGTCGAGCGCGGGCCCAAGCGGGTCTATCCGTGTCGACGCCGGCCCTGGCATGTTGCGCATGCGCGACGGTGAGCAGTGGCTCGATTTCCCGTACCAGACCTTGTCGTTGACTAGCCAACTAGCCCCGAAACAGGTGGATAGCAGGCTGCGATTCGAGGGAGGTGATCTTGGCGATCTGGATGTCCGGCTGCAGGTAGACCCCAGTGGTGAGGTCAAGCCAATTTCTGGCAATTTCCAGCTAAGCAATTTCGATCTGTCTGTTATCAAGCCTTTTGTTGCGCAGGTCGAGCGACTCGACGGACAACTGAACGGCAATGGCCAGATCTCGGGCACGCTGCAACAGCCGCAGATCAACGGAGAACTGAGGCTTACTGAAGGCGAGATCGCGGGCGCTGAGCTGCCGGTCAGCTTCGAGCAGCTGCAGGTCACGGCCATCATCGACGGCGAGCGGGTTCGTGTCGACGGTGACTGGCGCAGCGGCGAGCAGGGCCAGGGGCAGATTGCGGGAACGATCGATTGGGCACAGGCGCTGGACCTCGATCTGCGGATCAGCGGCAGTCAGTTGCCTGTGATCGTAGAACCCTATGCTGAGCTCGAAATCGCGCCCGATCTACGCATTCAGTTGGCTGATGAGCAGTTGGCCGTAAGCGGGAAGCTTCGTGTGCCACGCGGCGAAATTACTGTCCGCGAGCTGCCGCCCTCGACAGTGAAGGTGTCTGAGGATGCGGTCATCGTCGGCGCCGAAGCGGAAGAGAACAAGCCACCCTTGGCCATTCGCATGGATGTCGACGTTGAAGTCGGGCAGGACAGGCTGCGCTTTTCCGGCTTCGGTCTAACGGCGGATCTTGCCGGCTACCTGCACATAGGCGACGACTTCGATGCGCGTGGTGAACTCAGTCTCAACAAGGGCCGTTACCGCGCTTACGGCCAGCGCCTGACGATCCGTCGCGCGCGGTTGTTGTTCACCGGTGTGCTGTCGCAACCCTACCTGGATATCGAAGCCATTCGGCGTATCGAAGACGAGAACGTCATTGCTGGCCTGCGTATTACCGGCAGTGCAGAGCAGCCCCGCATCGATGTATTTGCTGAGCCCGCCATGAGTCAGGAGCAGGCATTGTCCTACCTGGTGCTTGGCCGGCCCCTTGGCGCCGAGACGGGCGACAGCAATCTGCTGGCCCAAGCGGCCCTTGGACTCGGCTTGGCCGGCAGCGCGTCGATTACCGGCAACGTCGCGCAACGCCTGGGTATCGAGGATTTTCAGCTGGACACCGAAGGCAGCGGTGCAGACACCAGCGTAGTCGCGAGCGGGAAGCTAACGGATCGGCTGACCTTACGTTATGGCGTTGGGGTGTTCGAGCCCGCCAATACGGTTGCGTTGCGCTATCAGCTGACTAAGCGGATTTTCCTCGAAGCGGCCAGCGGGCTCGCCAGTTCGTTGGATGTCTTTTACAGACGCGATTTCTGATCACAACCTCCCTAAAAAATGCCGCGGATCGACTGGCATTGGTGCCGCGCTAGGCTACGCTCACAGGCTTCCGTATGCGGCAACCTGGCGGGGATTCGCAGGCTGACTAACCGGTCGCTCGCTCGTCCCGCTCATACGCTGCAGATCCCACACAAAGGGTGTGGCGCCAAGGGCTGAAGGTGGTGGTAGGATCGCTCGGTCGCTCCTTGCATGGCGGCTGATGCGAGGCTCTAGCACGAGTCTTGCAGGTTGTCGGTAACGCTCCGGACATTGAAGTCGGAGTATTACCGGGTCGTTCGGGCAGCAGTTGAAGTCGCGTACTCCACGCGCCGTTCAGTGTTCGTTCCGACTCGGCCCGCTCGGGCAAGGATGTCTAACATAATCAATAAGGGTGCCTTGAATGGAATTCCTGCAAAACCTGGTTAATAGCGTCAACGGTCTCGTCTGGGGACCGCCCATGCTGGTGCTGATTCTCGGTACCGGTCTTTTCCTTATGGTCCTGCTCAAGTTCATGCCGCTGGTGCGTATAGGTACTGGTTTCGCACTGATCTGGCGCGGACGTACAAAAGGCGACGACGACACAGGGGAAATCAGCCCGTTTCAAGCGCTGATGACGTGTCTGGCCGCAACCGTGGGCACCGGCAACATTGCCGGTGTCGCCACCGCAATTTTTCTCGGCGGACCTGGCGCGCTGTTCTGGATGTGGTGCACGGCGCTGGTGGGAATGGCGACCAAGTACTGCGAGGTCGTGCTGGCTGTGCATTACCGGGAAAAGGATGACCGCGGCGAGCATGTCGGCGGACCGATGTACGCCATCAAGAACGGCTTGCACAAGCGCTGGTTATGGCTGGGCGGCGCCTTTGCCATCTTTGGCGGCTTGGCTGGGTTCGGTATCGGCAACATGGTGCAGGTCAACAGCATGGCGTTGGCGCTGGAAGCCACGTTCTCAGTACCGCTGTGGGTCACCGGTCTGGTCACCATGCTGTTCGTTGGGCTGGTCATTCTTGGCGGCATCAAGCGCATCGGTGCGGTAGCCGCCGCGTTGGTGCCGTTCATGTGCGTAGCCTATGTCATCGCCGGCATCGTGGTGCTGGTGGTGCATGCTGCTGAGCTGCCGGCTGCGTTCGACTTGATCTTCACGCACGCCTTCTCGCCAATCGCTGCGACCGGCGGCTTTGCCGGTGCGGCTGTGATGGCTGCGATTCGCTTCGGTGTGGCGCGTGGCATCTTCTCCAACGAAGCGGGGCTGGGCACTGCAGGTATCGCGCAGGCCGCCGGCACCACTAAAAGCTCGGTACGCTCGGGTCTTATCGGCATGATGGGGACCTTTATCGACACCATCATCATTTGCTCGATCACCGGTCTGGCGATCATCTGCTCCGGTGTCTGGACCGGCGGCGAGAGCGGTGCGGCGCTGTCTGCAGCAGCCTTCGAATCGGCAATGCCCGGTGTTGGTGCGGCGTTGTTAACCATTGCACTGGTGGTGTTCGCGTTCACCACGATCCTGGGCTGGAGCTATTTCGGCGAAAAGTGCTGGGAGTTCTTGGTCGGTACCAAGGCGATCTGGCCGTTCCGGGTCATCTGGGTCCTGGCTGTTCCGTTCGGTGCAATCGCTCAACTCGATTTCGCCTGGCTGTTGGCAGACACCCTGAATGGGCTGATGGCCATTCCTAACCTCGTCGCGCTGCTGCTGCTGAGCCCGGTGGTGGTCAAGTTGACCAAGGAATACTTTGCCCGCACACACGCCGCCTAAAACCCGGGCCGCGGGTACGCCCGCGGCCCATGACTGAGAGGATCCACATGACTGAAGTAACCCTGAAAGGCAATCCGATCCAGGTTGCCGGCAACTTTCCGCAGGCTGGCCAGAAGGCGGCGCCGTTCAGCCTGGTAGGCGGAGATCTGTCCGACGTGACGCTTGCGAGCTTCGCGGGTAAGCGAAAGATCTTGAACATCTTCCCAAGCATCGATACGCCGACCTGTGCCACCTCGGTGCGCAAGTTCAATGCACAGGCCAACGAACTGGCTAATACAGTGGTGCTGTGTATCTCTGCCGATTTGCCTTTTGCGCAGAAGCGCTTCTGCGGCTCTGAAGGCTTGGATAACGTCATTAACCTATCCACCATGCGTGGGCGCGAGTTCCTCGAGAACTACGGCGTATTGATCGCAAGCGGCCCGCTTGCTGGTGTGTCGGCTCGCGCTGTCGTCGTGTTGGATGAACAGGACCAGGTGCTTCACAGCGAGCTGGTTGCCGAGGTCGGTTCGGAGCCGGACTACGACGCTGCGATTGCGGCGCTTAAATAGCTCTGCCAATAGGAAGCGGTGCAACGCCGCTTCCTTTGCCTTTGAAATCTGACGACAAAAATACACCCCAGCCGCGCCTCTTCTCTGCCATTAATCAATTGGCTGAATAACCCTGCTGACGCTTAGCTTCAGTATGTGGTTTTCCAAACGCAGCCGTGCCAGGCAACGGCGACAGGCGCTGATTTGCAGCACCGTAAAATCTTTTTCTGTCGCTGCGGTCAGAGCATTCGTTGCCTATTGAATGGATTCGCTTATGTCTAGCTCGCACATCAAGAAGAAGATCGGTGTATCCGGCACAGGGATGATCGCGCACTGCTTCATCCGGCTGATCAAGCAGCACTATCACGATCTGGAAATCTCGCGAGTACTGACTCGCCGTCCGTTGAATTCCTTCACTGATTTTCCGCTGTCTGAACGCCTTACCAATTCGATCGACCATCTGATCGCTGATGCTGACCTGATCGTCGAGTGCAGCGGTGATGTCTTTCATGGCACCGAGGTCATCGAGCGTGCGTTCGAGGCTGGCTTGCCGGTTGTGACAATCAATGCTGAGCTTCAGGTCACCACAGGTTCGTACTTGGCTGGCAAGGGCTTCCTTACCGAGGCCGAGGGCGACCAGCCGGGGTCATTAGCGGCACTTCATGAAGAAGCCTTGATGATGGGCTTCAAACCGTTGGTCTACGGCAACATGAAAGGCTACCTGAACCACGATCCCTCGGTTGAAGACATGCGGTACTGGGCAAAGCGCCAAGGCATCAGCGTAGACCAGACCACTTCGTTCACCGACGGCACCAAAGTGCAGATCGAACAGGCAATTGTCGGCAACGGCCTGGGCGCAACGATCACCAAGCAGGGGCTGGAAGGCCTGGCTTCGACCAATTTGACGGAATCGGGCAACCTGCTAGGCATGATGGCCGAGCGGCTGGGGCAACCCTTTGTGGATTATCTGATTCCTTCCGGTTATCCCGCAGGCGGTGTTTTTTTGGTCTGTCGCCATGATGACGATCAGCGGGCTGCCATCGAGTATTTCAAGCTCGGCCCAGGCCCTTATTACACGTTGGTGCGCCCGTTCCATCTCTGTTCGCTGGAAGTCGGTAAAACCGTGCGCCGAGTGCTCAGTGGTGGTGATGTGCTCCTGAACAACTCCGTGACACCGACTCTGGGTGTGGGCGCAATTGCCAAGCGAGCCATGCGCCCAGGTGAGCTGATCGAGCGAGGCATCGGCGGATTCCAGTTTCGCGGCGAGGCTCTGAAACTCGACCAGCACCCGGATCATGTCCCGATTGGCCTGTTGCGCAAGACTGCATTGAGGAGGGCGGTCGAGCCGGGTCAACTCATTACCTTCGATGACGTCGACATCCTGCCCAGCCGTGCACTGGACATCGTCATGCAGCAGCGCGCCGCATCTGCGGCAAGCGCTCTGCAGAAATCGTCGGCGGACCATGGTCGCGCCGCTTTGGCGGTGATGGGCAGCTGACAGCTGACCCGTACTGAGCGAAAGCCAGTCGACTGTTTTTTCTGTTAGTTCAAGCGTTCGGAGCACCACCCTATTTCAAGTGTTGAGAACGGCCGATCTCGGTGACCGGGATCGGCCGTTTTTGCAGCCGTTCCGACGACTGACTCGTTAGGGTGGAAGCTCCAGCTCAACTAGACCGCATAGCCAAGCATTCTAGGCAGCCACAGGGCGATTTCCGGAAAAACCGCCACTAGGATTAGTGCGCTGCCCATCACCAGAACGAACAGCAAGGCCCAACCAACCGTTTGCTCCAAGCGAATCTTGGCGACTTCCGCCGTCACCATAAGATTAATCGCGACCGGTGGGGTGAATTGGCCGATGGCAATGTTCATCGCCAGCAAAATACCGAACCACACCGGGTTCCAGCCGAAGTGCTGCATCACAGGAATCAGGATCGGCATCAGGATCAGGTAGATGGAAATTGCATCCAGCAGCATGCCGGCCAGCAACACTGCGACCATCACCAGGATGAGCAGTACCGCTCCGCTATCTGACAGCGAAATCAGCCATTCGGCGAGGTGGCGGAAGGTGCCGAGCATCGTGCCAGCCCAGGCGAAGATGCCCGCTAACGCGATAATCAGCATCACTACGCCAGAGATCACCGCTGCCTCGCCACAGAGCCGCCAGAGGTTGCGCCAGTCCAGTTCGCGCGTAACGAACAAGCCGATGACCACGCCATAGGTCACGCCAGCAACCGCTGCCTCGGTCGGCGTGAACAGGCCGCTACGAAGGCCGCCCAGAATCAGTACAGGGGCAAAGAGCGCTGGCAATGCTTGGCGGAAACTGTCAGCCAGCGGTGGACGTTCAGCACCTTCTGGATTCTCCCAACCGTAGCGGCGCGCCAACAGCCAGGCAGGTAGCAGCAACACAAGGCCTGCAAGTATTCCGGGGAAAAGTCCGGCTGCAAACAAGGCCCTCAGGTCGACGCCGGGAACCACGATGGAATAGAGGATCAGCGCAATGGAAGGCGGAATCAGGATTGCTGTCGAGGCGGATGCGGCTATCAGCGTGGCTGAGAATGGCTTGGGGTAGCCGGCACGGGTCATGCTCGGCAACATCACCATGGCCACCGCGGCAGCATCGGCGGGACCGGAGCCGCTCATGCCACCCATGATCAAGCAGACCAGGATGGCGACCATCGCCAGGCCGCCGTGGCGCGGGCCGATCAGGGCCTGGGCGAAGCGCACCAGACGTAGCGCCACGCCGGATTTCTCGAACACCAGGCCGGTGAGGATGAACAGCGGAATGGCAATCAGGGGGTATTTGGCTACGCCGTTGTAGGTGTTGGTGCCGAGCGTGGCGAGCATATCCGGTGATAGACCAGCAAGGATGCCAATGGCGCCGGAGAGCGCCAGGGAAAACGCAACCGGTACGCCAATCAGCAGCAACACTAGAAAGCTAGCGAGCATCCAGAGATCAGGGCTCATCGGTGAGCCTCCCGCGCAGCCTGTCGATCGTCATCTGGGTCAGGCGTAGAAGCATCATCAGCGCGAGCAGTGGCAGCCAGACCACATACCACCAGTTCGGCAGCCCCAGGCCGGAAGACTCGGACTCCCACTGGTATTCCTCCAGCGCGAACTGCCCGCCGTGCCAGAGGACCATGCCGAGCACCAATGCGCTGGCCAGCCACTGCACCAGGATCAGTGGCGTACGCAGGCGCGGAAACATCCGCTCCGCAAAGCCTATGCGGATGTGGCGGTTACTACGCATGGCCACCGAGGCGCCGGCGAAGGTGAGAATCACAAGAAGAAAAACGGAAAATTCTTCAGTAAAGGCGAAGGAGGCATCGGTGAAATAGCGCACCACCACGTTGGCCAGGCTGATCAGGCTGATGATCACCAGCGCTAGGGTAGCCAGCACGCGCTCAAGGCGCGCGTCCTGTCGATTGTTCATGGGTTTCCTCGAATCCCGACGGCATCGCGCCGTCGGGGAGAACGGTTTTTACTTTGCTATGGCCGTGCGGGCTGCTTCGACCAGATCGGCGCCGATTTTAGATGTCCACTTCTCTTGCACGCTGCGAGTCGCATCGACGAACGCTTGATGCTCGGCCTCGCTCAGTTCGGTGACTTCGACGCCCCGAGCGCGGATGTCTTCCAAACGCTTGGCTTCGGCGTTGCGCGATAGCTCGATTTCCCACTTGCCAGCGTCGATGGCGGCCTGGCGCAGCAGCTCGCGGTCGGCTTCCGGCAGCTCTTTCCAGACACGCTGGTTGACCGCGAAGATCAACGGGTCGGCCATGTAATGCCAGAGCGTTAGGTACTTCTGCCCAACCTGATCGACCCGCGCCACGTCGAACACCGACAGCGGGTTTTCCTGGCCATCAACTGCGCCAGTGGTGAGCGCCGGTTTGGCATCGGCCCAGCTCATCTGCGTCGGGTTGGCGCCCAGGGCGGTGAAGGTGTCTTGAAAAAGCGGCGAACCGACTACGCGAATCTTCAACCCCTTCAGGTCGGCGGGCGTCTTCACAGGCTTGACCGAGTTGGAAATCTCGCGAAATCCGTTCTCACCCCACGCGAGCGGGACAATGCCTCGTTTCTCGATAGCAGCGAACGTCTGCTTGCCAGCCTGACCCTGAGTGATGGCGTCGAGATCGGCGCTGTCGGCCATTAAAAAGGGCAGGGAAAATAGGTTCAGCTCTGGTACTTGTGGTGACCAGTTAATGGTCGAGCCGACAGCCATGTCGATCAAGCCGGAGCGCATGGCGGAAAATTCCTTGGTCTGGTCGCCGGCAACCAATTGCGCGTTGGGGTATACGCGCAGAGTTATCTCGCCATTCGAGCGCTCCTCGACCAGGTCTGCCCACTTCTGGGCGGCTTGCCCCCAGGGGAAGGCGTCGGAAAGCACAGTGGAAACGGAATACTCACGAGCCGAAGCGGCACAAGTGACAGAAAGCGCAGCAGCGGCAGCCAGCGCGGTCAAGCAGCGGGTCAGTTTCATGGGGCGTCCTTGTTCGGATCGGAATTTTTATTGGCGAACGGCCGGCACTGAGCATAGTGCTCGGCTCAACGATGGCTGGTAAACCATCGACACGCGCGGGTTGCGCGAAAGACGCGGTAGGCTGCGTGCGGATAGAAGCAGCGAGACTCGCAAGGCGTCACAGGTGCCGCCGGCCTTGTGGGCAGGTGGCATACCGGCCGGATTCGACTGGTCGTACAACTATCGCAGATGGCAACAGTGAGTGCCATTGCGGATAGCTGATCTTTCGTCGGAGTGCGATCGCTAGTCAGGCATCGCGCAAAAGGTCGTGCGCGTTGAGCAGGCTGAAGGCGATTTCAGGGCGCTTTTCCAGGCCGCGGCGGATCGCAGCCGGAATGGATTGCCGGGTTTTGCGACACAAGCCAGGCAGCTCGGACATATCGATGCGAATGCCGCGCATGCTGCGCACTTCGTTGATGCCCGGCGCAATACGCAGGCGAATCCCCAGTTGTTCGTAGATTCGTTGCTGCATGCGCTCAAGGTCAGCCAGGTTTTCAATGTTTTCCAGGCGCGCTAGCAGACGATTCTCCTCCTGGCGGGTCAGCCGCAGGATGCGCAGGTCGGCTTTGCTTGGGTCTTCCAGCAACTGCTCGCGCCCGCAGATGCAGGCGGCAGGCGGGCAGGGTTGGCGGATCGGCACGGACGCGGTCATGGGCTGATAATAGCTACGATCATGTAATTGCTGCGCCGACGAAGCGATCGGGGACCATGTAAGCTTTGATAAGGGCGAAGCGTGTCAGTGTTTGCAAGGGGCTTATGCCTCTAGCGATAGACGTCCGATTCTTGTCGCCGAAGCTGGCTATCGATACACACTCATTAGTTGTAACGCCCTGCAATGCCCCCAACGCTGAATTTGCCTGCGCCAAGCAGGGCTATCGCAATCGCGCCAAACAAAAACATGCCTTGCAGCTCGAGCGCCCAGCCACCCATTTGGCCGAGCGAGAACAGCTCTTGCATGTGGGCGAGTAGAAACGCGACGAGCATGTTGCCCGCTATGAGCAATGCGCCAATCCGGGTAAACACACCCAGAATGACCAGGGCTGGTCCGACTACCTCGCCTATATAAACGCCATAAGCCAAAAACGTGGGTAGGCCATGATTACCGAGCATGCCGGCAATACCGTCGACTCCGTTTTGCAACTTGAAGATGCCATGCAGGAGAATCAGTACACCCACCGAAACCCTTAACACAAGTTTACCCAGATCATCGGTCATGGTTCGTTTCATCCTTCTCGCTCAGGATCGGTCGTAGCGCTACTCAAAAGATAGACCACTGAGAGGGTGGATGCTCCGGCAAGTTCCTAAGAACACGGCGTCCTAAACAGGCCCCGTTGCTCAGCTCGTTACAGCTACGCAGGCACGTCAGTGGATGCGGCGTGCATGGCGGATCGTCCGCAGTGCCGCCGTGTGCGTTTGAGATCAGATCAATCTCCGATCAGCCACTGCAATTTTGCGTACAGCTGCCGGCGCTCAGGTTGCGTTCCGGTGGCCGCAACTGAACCACTCGCTGCTGTGTTTGGTTGCGGCCTGATAGGCAGGGTGACTTCTCTGGTACGAGCCACTAGAATGCTTGCCCATTCTGGGGCCGGAACGCCGGCTTATGTCTGTGCAACGAGGAAAATCCATGCAAGTTTCTGTTGAAAGCACCTCCGCTCTTGAGCGCCGCATGACCATTGGCGTGCCGGTCGAGCGCATCGAGACCGAAGTCAACAAGCGTCTGCAACAGACCGCCAGTCGTGCAAAGATTCCAGGCTTCCGTCCCGGCAAGGTGCCGATGAGCGTCATTCGTCAGCGTTACGAAGCGGCTGCCCGCCAGGAAGCATTAGGCGACCTGATTCAAGCGACCTTCTATGAAGCTGTCGTTGCCGAAAAGCTGAACCCCGCCGGCGCGCCGGCGGTCGAGCCTAAGGTGTTCGAAAAGGGTAAGGATCTCGAGTACGTAGCCACATTCGAAGTGTTCCCAGAATTCAAGGTGGCTGGTCTGGATGCCATCGAAGTCGAGCGTCTGCAGGCCGAAGTGGCGGATTCTGATGTCGACAACATGCTTGAGATCCTTCGAAAGCAGAACACACGCTTCGAAAAGGTTGACCGTGCTGCCGAAGACGGCGATCAGCTGAACATCGATTTTGTTGGCAAAATCGATGGCGAGGCCTTCGCTGGCGGGTCCGCTCAGGGCACGCAGCTGGTCTTGGGTTCCGGTCGCATGATTCCCGGCTTTGAGTCTGCGCTCGTTGGCGCCAAGGCTGGTGAAGAGCGGGTTATTAACCCGACATTCCCTGAGGACTATCAGAACCTCGACCTGGCAGGCAAAACGGCTGAGTTCGCTGTTACCGTGAACGGCGTAGAAGCCCCGCAACTACCAGAGCTGAATGATGAGTTCTTCGCCCAGTTCGGCGTGCAGGAAGGTGGTCTGGAAGGCTTCCGTGCGGAAGTTAAAAAGAACATGGAGCGCGAGCTGCGCCAGGCCATCAAGACCAAGGTCAAGAACCAGGTTATGGACGGTCTGGTTAGCGCCAACCCGATCGAAGTGCCGAAGGCCCTGATCGATAACGAAGTGAACCGTCTGCGCGTTCAGGCTGTTCAACAGTTCGGCGGTAATATCAAGCCTGATCAGCTGCCTGCTGAGTTGTTCGAGGAGCAGGCCAAACGTCGTGTTGTGCTGGGTCTGATCGTTGCCGAAGTGGTCAAGCAGTACGAGCTCAAGCCTGATGATGCGCGCGTTCGCGAGCTGATTGAGGAAATGGCCTCTGCCTACCAAGAGCCGGAACAGGTCGTGTCCTGGTACTACAAGAACGACGAGCAATTGAACGAAGTCCGGTCTGTTGTGCTCGAAGAGCAAGTTGTAGATACTGTCCTGCAGCAGGCTAAAGTGACCGACAAATCGGTCTCCTACGAAGAAGCAGTGAAGCCTGCGGAAGCCCCGCAAGCTGCCTGAGTTCCTTCAATCGTTTAATGCACATTCATAAGCCAGCCTTGAGCTGGCTTATGTCTTTGCGGCGTAACATAGGGAGTATCGTTGGACATGTCCGGCAATCCGTTTATGCAAGCACCAGACATTCAGGCCGCTGGCGGCCTCGTGCCGATGGTCATCGAGCAGTCCGCTCGTGGCGAGCGGGCGTATGACATTTATTCCCGTCTCCTTAAGGAGCGGGTGATTTTCATGGTTGGCCAGGTTGAAGACTATATGGCCAACCTGATTGTCGCGCAGATGCTATTCCTTGAGGCGGAAAACCCTGAGAAGGACATTCACCTGTATATCAATTCCCCTGGTGGGTCGGTGACTGCTGGTATGGCTATCTACGACACCATGCAGTTTATCAAGGCTGACGTTTCTACTACTTGTATCGGTCAAGCGTGCAGCATGGGTGCGTTCCTTCTCGCTGGCGGGGCCAAAGGCAAGCGTTTCTGTCTGCCAAATGCCCGAGTGATGATCCACCAGCCATTGGGTGGTTTTCAGGGGCAGGCGTCGGATATCGATATTCATGCCCGCGAAATCCTCTTCATTCGCGAGAGGCTGAACCAGTTGCTGGCCCACCATACCGGCCAGGATTTGGAAACGATCGAGCGCGACACCAATCGTGACTACTTCATGAGTGCTACGCGAGCGCTGGAATATGGCGTTGTCGATGCAGTTCATGATAAGCGGCAGCTGCCGGTCTAACGCTGGTCTAGGAGGGCGTAGTTAGCGGGCATCCGTCATGTGCGCTTTGCGCACCCTTGAAAATGCCTGCATTTGCCTTCATCTTGTATTACATGCCTTCCCCGATTGGATCGATCGAATGACTGACACCCGCAACGGCGAGGATTCCGGCAAGCTGCTCTATTGCTCTTTCTGCGGCAAAAGCCAGCACGAAGTACGCAAGTTGATTGCCGGGCCCTCGGTTTTTATCTGCGACGAGTGCGTCGACCTGTGCAATGACATCATCCGTGAGGAGGTGCAAGAAGCACAGGCTGAGAGCACATCGCAAAAGCTGCCTGCACCCAAGGAGATTAGCGGCATCCTCGACCAGTACGTAATTGGTCAGGAGCGAGCCAAGAAGATCCTGGCTGTGGCTGTGTACAACCATTACAAGCGACTCAACCAGCGCGATAAGAAGGAAGAAGTCGAGCTGGGCAAGAGCAACATACTGCTCATCGGACCGACCGGTTCTGGTAAGACGTTGCTTGCGGAAACGCTGGCCCGTTTGTTGAATGTTCCCTTCACTATCGCTGACGCTACTACGCTGACTGAAGCTGGCTACGTGGGCGAAGACGTTGAAAACATCATTCAAAAACTGCTGCAAAAGTGTGATTACGATGTGGAGAAGGCCCAGATGGGCATCGTCTATATCGACGAGATCGATAAGATCTCGCGCAAGTCGGACAATCCCTCGATCACCCGTGACGTCTCTGGCGAAGGTGTGCAACAGGCGTTACTGAAGCTGATCGAAGGCACGGTTGCCTCCGTACCACCGCAAGGTGGACGTAAGCATCCGCAGCAGGAATTCCTACAGGTGGACACACGAAACATTCTGTTTATTTGCGGCGGTGCGTTTGCCGGACTCGAAAAGGTTATTCAGGGTCGTGCAACCAAAGGCGGGATCGGCTTCAATGCAGAGGTTCGCAGTACGGAGCCGGGCAAGAAAATTGGCGAGTCGCTGCGTTCAGTTGAACCGGATGATCTCGTGAAGTTTGGTTTGATTCCCGAATTCGTCGGTCGTCTGCCGGTAATCGCTACACTCGACGAGCTCGACGAGGCGGCGCTGATTCAGATCCTCACCGAGCCGAAGAACGCCCTGACTAAGCAATACGGCAAGCTTTTCGAGCTTGAAGGTGTCGATCTGGAGTTCCGTGCCGACGCACTGAAAGCAGTCGCGGCTCGTGCGCTGGAGCGCAAAACAGGTGCTCGAGGACTACGCTCAATCCTCGAGGGTGTATTGCTGGATACCATGTATGAAATTCCTTCTCAGAAGGATGTCAGCAAGGTAGTCATCGACGAAAGCGTCATCGAAGGGACTTCTCAGCCGCTGCTCATATATGAGAACAGTGAGCCGCCTGCCAAGGCCGCGCCGGACGCGTGATAGAACAAGGGGGCCTCCGGCCCCCTTTGCTTTTCTACAGTCTCCTTGTTTTTTGCATTGCGCGCCCTCATCTTGATTGCCAAGGGTATGAATTTCCCGTTTACCGCCGTATGGCCGTCGTAGAGCTGAATTTATGAAGACAACCATCGAATTGCCCCTTTTGCCGCTGCGCGACGTAGTGGTTTACCCGCACATGGTGATTCCGCTGTTCGTTGGGCGGGAAAAATCCATTGAGGCCCTTGAAGCAGCAATGGCTGGCGATAAGCAGATATTGCTCTTGGCCCAGAAGAACCCAGCCGATGACGACCCGAACGAAGAGGGGCTCTATCGTGTGGGTACGGTCGCAACGGTGCTGCAGCTGCTGAAACTGCCGGATGGCACAGTGAAAGTGCTTGTCGAAGGCGAACAGCGTGGCGTCATAGACCGGTTTTTCGACGTTGAGGACCATTGCCGGGCCGAGGTCTCACTGATCGATGAGTCGGAGATCGAAGAGCGTGAAGCGGAAGTCTTCACCCGCAGCCTTTTGAGCCAGTTCGAGCAATATGTTCAGTTGGGCAAAAAGGTGCCCTCCGAGGTGCTTGCCTCGCTTGCCAGCATCGACGAGCCGGCGCGTCTGGTCGATACCATGGCTGCGCATATGGCGCTCAAAATCGAACAGAAGCAGGCAATCCTCGAAATCACCGATTTGCCGGCGCGAGTCGAACATGTGTTGGCCTTACTTGATGCTGAAATCGATCTGTTACAGGTGGAAAAACGCATTCGTGGCCGAGTTAAGAAGCAGATGGAGCGCAGTCAGCGTGAGTACTATTTGAATGAGCAGATGAAGGCCATTCAAAAAGAGCTGGGCGATATCGACGAAGGCCACAATGAAATCGATGATCTCAAGAAGCGCATCGAGAATGCCGGCCTGAGCAAGGACGCCTATGCCAAGGCGACCACCGAGCTGAACAAACTCAAGCAGATGTCACCGATGTCGGCTGAAGCCACCGTGGTCAGGACCTACATCGATTGGCTGGTCAACGTACCGTGGAAAGCAGCCAGCAAGGTTCGCCTTGATCTCGCCAAGGCTGAGGAAGTGCTTGATACCGATCACTACGGCCTCGAAGAGGTCAAAGATCGGATTCTTGAATACCTCGCAGTGCAGAAACGTGTGAAAAAACTAAAAGGTCCGGTTTTGTGTCTGGTCGGTCCTCCAGGCGTGGGTAAGACCTCGCTGGCCGAGTCCATTGCGCGCTCGACGAATCGCAAGTTCGTGCGCATGGCGCTGGGTGGGGTGCGGGACGAAGCTGAGATCCGTGGACATCGTCGTACGTACATCGGCTCCATGCCTGGTCGGTTGATCCAGAAGATGAGTAAGGTCGGCGTGCGCAATCCGCTGTTCCTGCTCGACGAGATCGACAAGATGGGTAACGACATGCGCGGAGACCCTGCGTCTGCTCTGCTTGAGGTGCTAGACCCTGAGCAGAACCACAACTTCAACGATCACTATCTCGAGGTCGACTACGACCTCTCAGACGTGATGTTCCTTTGCACAGCCAACTCCATGAACATCCCGGCGCCACTGCTTGATCGTATGGAGATCATTCGTCTGCCCGGCTATACGGAAGACGAGAAGATCAATATTGCCACCCGCTATCTGGTCCCGAAGCAGGTTCAGGCCAATGGCCTTAAAAAGACTGAGTTGCTGTTCGATGATGAAGCTATTCGCGACATCATTCGTTACTACACTCGCGAGGCCGGCGTTCGCGGACTGGAGCGTCAGATAGCCAAGGTATGCCGCAAGGTGGTGAAGGAGCATGCCTCAGAGAAGCGCTTTGAAGTCAGTGTTACAGCCGAATCGCTGGAGCACTTCCTGGGGGTTCGCAAATTCCGCTACGGGCTTGCCGAGCTGCAAAATCAGGTCGGTCAGGTCACCGGCTTGGCATGGACTCAGGTTGGTGGCGAGTTGCTCACCATCGAAGCAGCCGTAGTTCCAGGGAAGGGGCGGCTGACCAAAACTGGGTCGCTTGGCGATGTGATGGGGGAGTCCATCACAGCAGCGTTAACCGTGGTACGTAGTCGCGCGAAGAGTCTCGGCATCCCTGTCGATTTCCACGAAAAACAGGATATTCATATCCATGTCCCGGAAGGCGCTACGCCGAAGGATGGTCCTAGCGCAGGCATCGGCATGTGCACCGCGTTGGTTTCAGCAATGACCCAGATTCCTGTTAGGGCCGAAGTTGCCATGACCGGCGAGATCACGTTGCGGGGGCAGGTGCTTGCGATTGGCGGATTGAAAGAGAAACTGCTCGCGGCCCACCGCGGCGGAATCAAGACGGTGATCATTCCTGAAGAAAACCAGCGTGATCTGAAAGAGATTCCTGAGAATATTAAGCAGGACCTGCAGATTAAACCGGTCAAGTGGATTGACGAAGTCCTCCAAATTGCGCTGCAATACGCGCCGGAGCCCTTGCCCGATGCGGCTCCAGATATCGTTGCAAAGGATGACAAGCGCGAGTCTGATTCCAAGGAGCGAATCAGCACGCATTAGTCCGAGAGGCTTGATTGACACATTTTCGGTGGCCTTGATATAAGCCGGCCTTTTGTGTAGTTGCTATTTCGGCACCGCTTTGCTTACACCTAAAAATTATAGATACGACTCAACAGAAATAAGGGGACTTAGAGTGAACAAGTCGGAACTGATCGATGCTATCGCCGCATCTGCTGATATCCCGAAAGCTGTTGCTGGCCGCGCGCTGGATGCAGTGATTGAATCCGTTACAGGCGCTCTGAAGGCTGGTGATTCCGTGGTGCTGGTTGGTTTCGGTACTTTCGCTGTCAAGGAGCGCGCTGCTCGCACTGGCCGCAATCCCCAGACTGGCAAGCCGATCGACATCGCTGCAGCCAAGATCCCGGGATTCAAGGCAGGTAAGGCTCTGAAAGACGCTGTCAACTAAGCGTTTTCGATCCGGCCAGTTGCCAGTTAGCGCTGGCCCTGGCTTGGGGCGGTTATTCGAACAGGCACTGCTTGTTGCGTTCGGGCTTGGGGGATTAGGCCCAGCTGCTCCAAAAGCTCCGAGAAGGCGCATCCCTGGATGCGCCTTTCTTTTTATCCGGATTCCCGCGCTGCAGCGACGACTGCGCAGCTGACTCCTGGGGGACGCATGCTTCAGAATATCAGGGACAACTCACAAGGCTGGATTGCCAAAACCATCATAGGCATCATCGTGATGCTGCTGGCTTTGACCGGCTTTGACGCCATTTTCAATGCCGCCAGTAATAGCCGAAATGCCGCTGAGGTCAACGGTGAGGAGATCTCACTGGACGAGCTCAACCAAGCCATGAACATGCAGCGTCGCCAACTGGCTCAGCAGCTCGGGGGCAACTTCGACCCATCGATGCTGGACGACAAGCTGGTACGCGAGTCATCACTACGAGCGCTCATTGACCGTGCGCTTTTGCTGCAAGGTGCCCGCGATGCAGATTTCGCCTTCTCCGAAACGGCGCTTGATCAGCTGATCCTGCAAACTCCTGAGTTTGCCGTGGACGGCACATTTAATGCTGCGCGTTTCGATCAGGTAATTCAGCAAATGGGTTATAACCGGCTGCAGTTCCGCGAGCTGTTGGAACAGGAAATGTTGATTGGCCAACTTCGCGCCGGCATTTCCGGTTCCGGTTTCGTCACGGATGACCAGATCGAAGCTTTCGCTCGGCTTGAGCAGCAGACGCGTGATTTCGCAACCATCACCGTGCCGGCTGATACCGACGCAGTTGAAGTCAGCAGTGACGAGGCGCGCGAATTTTATGAACAAAATACGGACCGCTTTCGCTCGCCGGAGCAGGTTATTGTCGAGTATGTCGAGCTAAACAAGGAGTCCTTCTTTGACCAGGTCGAAGTGTCGGAGGAGGAAGTGCAGGATCTGTATCAGCAGCGTATCGCTAACCTGGCAGAACAACGCCGTGCGGCGCATATTCTGATCGAGACCGATGAGGCTGGCGATGCAAGCGCCAGGGAGAAGATTGACGAGGTCGCTAAGCGTTTGGCCTCAGGCGACGACTTCTCAGCGCTGGCTAAGGAGCTTTCCGAAGATCCGGGATCCGCGAGTGAAGGGGGGGACCTCGGCTTTGCTGCGCCAGGAGTTTACGACCCTGCTTTCGAGGAGGCGCTCTACGCTTTGGAGGAGGGCCAGGTCTCTGCGCCGGTTCGCTCCGATTTCGGCTGGCACTTGATCAAGCTTCTGGATGTTCAGTCGCCAGAGATCCCAACACTGGAAAGCCTAAAACCTGAACTGGTGCGGGAACTTAAAGCTCAACAGGTTGAGCAGCGCTTCGTTGAGGCCAGCAAGCAGCTCGAGGACACCGCATTCGAATCTGCCGATCTTGTCCAGCCGGCACAGGAATTGGGTCTTTCGGTACAGACGACCGAGCCGTTCGGCCGTGAAGGTGGAGCTGACGTCGCATCGAATCGGCAGGTCATCCAGGCAGCGTTCAGTGATGAGGTTCTGATCGACGGTGCTAATAGCGGTGTGATCGAACTGGATCCGGACACCGTCGTTGCTGTGCGAGTGAAGGAGCACCTGAAACCCGAAGTGTTGCCTTTCGATACAGTGAAGGACGACATCATCGCTCAACTCAAGCGCAGTAAGGCGGCAGAACAAGCAATTGAAACCGGTGAGCAGCTGATCGCTACACTACGTGATGGCGGACAGGTTCAGCAGCAGTGGCAGCCTGTCGAAGCCGCCTCGCGCAACCAGGAAGGGGTTGAGCCGGCAGTACTACAACAAGTGTTTCGGATGCCGAAACCGGTGGAAGGCGACAAGCCGAGCTACAGCAGTGTTCGAATGCCCGACGGAGATCTCGTAGTGGTTCGTCTGAGCGGTGTAAGCGAGCCCAAAGCGGAGCTCTCGCAGGAAGACAAGCAGAACTATCGTCGTTTCCTGGCGTCGCGGAGTGGCCAGCAAGATTTCGCTGCCTACCGTCAGATGCTCCATGCGGACGCTGAGATCGAGACCTTCTGAGCAAGTCCTAGCGCAAAAAAAACCCGCATCCATATGCGGGTTTTTTTATAGCGCCGGGTGGATCAGTCTTCCATTGCGCCCATCGCAGTGGTGTTGAAACCACCGTCGACATAGAGAATTTCGCCACTAATACCGGAAGCCAGATCTGAACAGAGGAAGGCACCCGCATTGCCGACCTCGTCAATGGTGACATTGCGGCGTAGCGGCGTCTGCTTTTCGTTGGCCGCCAGCATCTTGCGGAAGCTCTTGATCCCAGAGGCTGCCAGCGTACGGATTGGGCCAGCGGACACTGCGTTTACGCGAGTGCCCTCTGGGCCCAGGCTGCCGGCGAGGTAGCGAACACCTGCCTCGAGACTGGCCTTGGCCATGCCCATTACGTTGTAGTTGGGCATGGTGCGTTCAGCACCGAGGTACGAGAGCGTGAGGATGCTGCCATTGCGACCCTTCATCATCGGACGTCCAGCCTTGGCCAGCGCGACGAGACTGTAGGCGCTGATGTCATGGGCGATGCGGAAGCCGTCACGTGTAGTGACCTCGGTGAAGTCGCCGTCGAGCTGATCGCCCGGAGCAAAACCGACTGAGTGAACGATACCGTCCAGACCGTCCCACTTCTTGCCGAGCTCTTCGAATACCTTGACGATCTCGTCGTCGCTGGCGACATCACAAGGAAAGCACAACTCCGGACCCGAGCCCCAGCCAGCAGCGAACTCCTCGACGCGGCCCTTGAGCTTTTCATTTTGATAGGTGAAAGCCAGCTCGGCGCCCTCACGATGCATGGCCGCGGCGATTCCGGAGGCAATCGACAGCTTGCTGGCGACGCCGACGATCAATACGCGCTTACCGGTTAGAAAACCCATGTGCTTGTCCCTCTTCTGGTTGTTCATCAGTAGCTGGGACCATGAACGCTGATTCCAGTAACTGTTGTGTATATGGATGTTGGGGAGCGGCGAAGATTGCTTCTGCCATTCCCTGCTCAACGACCTTACCTTGCTTGACCACCATCATCTGATGGCTCAGCGCCCGGACCACTGCCAAGTCGTGGCTTATGAACAGGTAGGTCAGGTTGTACTTGGCCTGAAGTGAGCGCAGTAGCTCGACTACTTGCCGCTGTACGGTTCGATCCAATGCCGAGGTTGGTTCATCAAGCAGGATCAGATCAGGCTTGAGGACCAAGGCCCTGGCAATGGCGATTCGCTGCCGTTGGCCTCCCGAAAACTCATGGGGGTAACGGTGCCGACTTTCTGGGTCGAGTCCAACCTCGACCAGTGCATCGATGATTGCTTGCGCTTGCTCCTCGGCCGAACCCAAGCCATGGATACTGAGCCCCTCTCCAACGATCTGCCCCACCGACATGCGAGGGCTCAGACTGCCGAAAGGATCCTGAAACACGACCTGCATTTGCCGGCGCAATGGACGTACCGCCCGTTGTGACATTGCCTCAAGCGCATGGCCCTGGAAGCGGATTTCGCCGCTGCTCGAAAGCAGACGCAGAATAGCCAAACCCAGCGTGGATTTCCCCGAGCCGCTTTCGCCGACAATGCCCAGCGTCTGACCTTTCGGCAGGTTGAACGTGACGCCATCGACTGCCTTGATATGGTCCACGGTGTGCCTGAAAAGCCCCTTTTTGATTGGGAACCAGACCCGCAGATCATTCACTTCCAGCAGTGTTGGCGACGAGGGCTCAACCGGCACCGGTCCGCCGCTAGGTTCTGCCCCGAGCAGTTCCCGTGTATAGGGATGCTGCGGTGATCGGAACAATTCCTCGCAAGGTGCCTGTTCGACGACACAACCGCTCTTCATGACACATACATGGTGAGCGATTCGGCGAACCAGGTTCAGGTCGTGACTGATCAGCAGCAGAGCCATGCCTAGTCGGGCCTGCAGCTCTTTGAGCAGCTCGAGTATTTTCAGTTGCACTGTGACGTCCAGTGCAGTGGTGGGTTCGTCGGCGATCAGTAACTCGGGTTCGTTTGCCAGAGCCATGGCGATTACGACGCGCTGGCGCTGGCCGCCCGAAAGTTCGTGAGGGTAGGCTCGGATTCGCTTGGTGGGTTCGGGTATACCAACCAGCTCAAGCAGCTCAAGGGTACGTGCTGTAGCTGCCTTGCCGTTGAGCCCCTTGTGAATTTGCAGCACCTCATTGATCTGCTTGCCAATGGTGTGCAGCGGGTTCAGCGAGGTCATCGGCTCTTGGAACACCATGGCGATGCGGTCGCCGCGTATGCCACGCATGCGTTTCTCGCTCGCTTTGAGCAAGTCCTCACCACCGTAGCGAATTTCTCCTACCGGATGCTGTGCGAGGGGGTAGGGCAGCAGCCGCAGGATCGAGTGCGCCGTGACGGATTTGCCGGATCCGCTTTCGCCAACCAGAGCCAGCGTCTCGCCTTTGCGGATATCGAAGCTCACGCCCGTCACCACGCGCTGGGCCTGACCATTCGTGACGAACTCGACGGCCAGATCGCGGACCTCGATAAGGTTCTCGGTCATGCTATTTCCTTGGGTCGAAAGCATCGCGAGCAGCCTCTCCGATAAACACGAGGAGGGTCAGCATGACGGCTAGCACCATGAATGCACTGATGCCCAGCCACGGCGCCTGCAGATTTGCCTTGCCTTGTGCGACCAGCTCACCCAGCGAAGGGGCGCCAGGTGGCAAGCCGAAGCCGAGGAAATCCAAGGCGGTCAGGGTGCCGATCGCTCCGGTGAGGATGAATGGCATGAAGGTCATGGTCGACACCATCGCGTTGGGCAGAATGTGGCGGAACATGATTGCGCCGTTGCGCATGCCCAGGGCGCGTGCTGCCCGTACGTATTCGAGATTACGGCCGCGTAGGAACTCAGCCCGAACTACATCGACCAGGCTCATCCAGGAGAACAACAGCATGATGCCGAGCAGCCACCAGAAGTTCGGCTGCACAAAGCTTGCAAGGATGATCAGCAGATAGAGCACCGGCAGGCCGGACCATATTTCCAGGACTCGCTGACCAACGAGGTCGACCCAGCCGCCGTAGAAACCCTGCAGCGCGCCGGCAATTACGCCGATCACCGAGCTGATAAGCGTCAGGGTCAATGCAAACAAAACCGAAATACGAAATCCATAAATGACTCTTGCGAGCACATCTCGCCCCTGGTCATCGGTCCCCAGCCAGTTCTCCCAGGATGGCGGTGCGGGGGCGGGTACTTGCAGGTCGTAGTTGATGCTCGAATGGTGAAAAGGAATTGGTGGCCAGAGCATCCAGCCGTCCTTCTTTTCGATCAGTTCCTGAATGTAAGGGCCTTTGTAGTTGGCCTGTAGCGGAAACTCGCCACCGAACACCGTCTCCGGATAGCGTTTGAATACCGGGACATACCAGTCGCCATCGAAACGAACCAGGATCGGCTTGTCGTTGGCGATCAGTTCGGCGCCCAGGCTGAGTACGAACAGGGTCAGAAAGATCCACAGTGACCACCAGCCGCGCTTGTGGGCCTTGAACAGGGCGAACCGGCGCTGGTTCAGCGGCGACAGCTTCATCTCAAGCCTCCCTGCTTTCGAAGTCGATTCGGGGATCGACGAGCGTGTAGGTCAGGTCGCCGATGAGCTTGACTACCAGGCCGAGCAAGGTGAAGAGAAAAAGCGTGCCGAACACGACGGGATAATCACGATTGATGGCTGCCTCGAAACTAAGCAGGCCAAGGCCGTCTAGCGAGAAAATGACCTCGATCAGCAGTGAACCGGTGAAAAACATGCCGATAAATGCCGAGGGGAAGCCAGCAATGATGATCAGCATTGCGTTACGGAACACGTGGCCATACAGCACGCGATTTTTGCTCAAGCCTTTAGCGCGTGCTGTGATGACGTACTGCTTGTTTATTTCATCGAGGAAGCTGTTTTTCGTCAGCAAGGTGAGCGTCGCGAAATTTCCGATCACCAATGCCGTAACGGGAAGCGCAAGATGCCAGAAGTAGTCGATGATCTTGCCGGTGAGCGAAAGCTCTTCGAAGTTTCCGGAGGTCAGCCCCCTCAGTGGGAACCAGTTCCAATAACTGCCTCCAGCGAACAGCACGATCAGCAGGATGGCGAACAGGAAAGCAGGTATTGCATAGCCAATGATGATGGCCGAACTGGTCCAGACGTCGAATGCACTGCCATGTCGAGTTGCCTTGGCGATCCCCAGCGGGATCGATGCCAGGTACATGATGAGCGTGCTCCATAGCCCCAGCGAGATCGACACCGGCATTTTTTCGATAATCAGATCGGTCACACTGGCATCGCGGAAAAAGCTTTCGCCGAAATCCAGCCGCAGGTAGTTGCTGAGCATGATCCAGAAGCGTTCTGGTGCCGGCTTGTCGAAGCCGTACAGGCGTTCGATTTCGGCAATCAGGTCAGGGTCCAGGCCTTGCCCGCCTCGATAGCTGTTGCTCCCAGTCGCGACTTCGGACCCTCCGCCGGCGATCCGGCTGGTTGCGCCTTCGAAACCCTCCAGCTTGGCAATCGCCTGTTCGACAGGGCCGCCGGGTGCGGCCTGAATGATGATGAAATTGATCAGCAGGATGCCGAACAGAGTTGGGATGATCAGTAGTAGGCGCCGGAAAATGTACGCGAGCATGCCTATTGTTCCGTCGCACGGGTGACGCTGGTATCAGTTTCGGTCGCTGGCTTGTCTTCAAGCGGTTCCGGCTCGGGCTTGTCTACGTCTGGCTTGTTCCACCAGGTCATCAGGGCGACATCGTAACGTGGCGTTATTTCCGGGTGTGCGAGATGGTTCCAGTATGCGACACGCCAGGTCTTGATGTGCCAGTTAGGAATTACGTAGTGACCTGCGAGCAATACACGGTCCAGCGCACGAGTACGTGTAATCAACTCGTCCCGCGAGTCAGCGGCAATCAGCTTTTCGACTAGCACATCAATGGCGGGGTCTTTCAGCCCGATGTAATTGCGGCTTCCCGGATTATCGGCACTCGCCGAATGCCAGTATTCACGTTGCTCATTGCCTGGCGAGCTCGACTGGCCGAACCCGCTGACAATCATGTCGTAGTCACGTGAACGCAGCCGGTTGATGTATTGCGATACGTCGACGCGGCGGAGCTCAAGGTCAATGCCCAGACTGGCGAGGTTACGCTTGTAGGGCAGCAGTACGCGCTCGAAGTCTGCTTGCACTAACAGAAACTCGAGTTTGACCGGCTTGCCCTTGGCGTCCACCATCTGGTCGTTTTCAATCTTCCAGCCGGCTGCCGTAAGCAGCTCGTAGGCCCGGCGCTGCTGTGCTCGGATGATGCCATCGGCGTTGGTTTGTGGCAGTTCGAAAGGTTTTTCGAATACCTGATCCGGAATTTTGCCGCGTAGTGGTTCGAGGATGCTCAACTCCTGCTCACTGGGCAGGCCCGAGGACGCCAGCTCGGAGTTATCGAAATAGCTGGTGGTGCGTGTGTAGGCACCATTGAATAATTGGCGATTTGTCCATTCGAAATCGAAGAGCAGCGCCAGGGCTTCTCGAACCCTGGGATCCTGCAATCGGTCCCTGCGGGTGTTGAATATGAATCCCTGCATGCCTTGGGGATTGTGATTGGCGATCTCCTCCTTGAGGATACGCCCGTCTTTGACGGCCTCGATATCATAGGCAGTGGCCCAGTTCTTCGCGCTCGTCTCCAGCCAATAATCGAAGTGTCCTGCCTTGAAGGCCTGGAGCGCTACGGTGTTATCGCGGTAGTAATCGATGTTGACGTGATCAAAGTTATAGAAACCTCGGTTCACCGCGAGGTTCTCGCCCCAGTAATCTTCGACGCGGGCATAACGGACTGAGCGACCCGCTTCTGCCCGCTCGATGCGATAGGGGCCGCTGCCCAACGGGGCTTCCATACTGCCGGCGGCGAAGTCTTTGTCTGCCCACCAATGCTTCGGCAGGACGGGGAGCTGCCCAAGGATCAGTGGCAGCTCTCGATTCCCGGCGTGCTTGAAATCGAACCGGACGCGACGCGGGCCTTCTATCACGGCTTTTTCGACGTCAGCGTAGTAGCCACGGTAATGCGGCGCGCCCTTGCTGATCAGTGTTTCGAAAGTGAACACGACGTCCTCAGCTTCAACCGGCTCGCCGTCATGAAACTTCGCCTCGGGCCGCAGGTAGAAACGCACCCACTCATTGTTTGGCCCTTTCTCGATCTTTTCTGCGAGCAGGCCATAAACCGTGAAGGGCTCGTCAAGGCTGTTAGTCGTCAGCGTGTCATAGACGAGGCCTATATCATCCGCAGCTACGCCTTTGTTGATGAACGGGTTGAGGGAATCAAAACTGCCGAAACCTGCCTGGCGCAGCGTTCCGCCTTTGGGGGCGTCCGGATTGACATACTCGAAATGAGAAAAGTCAGACGGATATTTGGGCTGCTCGCCATACAGGGTCAGCGCATGCTGCGGTGCCGCTTCGGCCAGGCCCGTGAGCGAGAGCAGGGCGAAGGTGCCCGCTTGTAGAAACACCCGACGTATGTTGCTTGTCATTGAGCCTTCTCCTCCAGGTCCTTCAACCACCACGCGCGTAATCCCAGCGTGTAGGGCGGTGTGGTGACGTGGGCAAACCGATTACGGTATGCCAGACGGTGGTAACTGATGTACCAATTGGGGATGGTGTAGTGATTCCAGAGCAGAACGCGGTCGATAGCGCGTGTGGCGGCTATCTGCTCGTCCCGGGTCTTCGCCGCAAGCAGTTTCTCGATCATTGTGTCGACGATGGGGTTGGCGACGCCGGCGTAGTTGCGACCGCCCTTTACGTTCACCTGGGTCGAATGGAAGTACAGCCACTGTTCCAGCCCAGGGCTGAGACTCTGCCCCAGCGTGGTCAAGATCATGTCGTAGTCATATTGATCAAGCCGCTGCTTGTACTGCGCGCCATCGACAGTTCGCAGACGGGCTGATATGCCAATTCGCGACAGGTTCTCCACATACGGCTGAAGTATTCGCTCGAGCCCCGGATTGACCAGCAGAATCTCGAACCTGAATGGACGCCCCGCCTTGTCGCGAAGGCCGTCGGGGGTCAGCTTCCAGCCGGCGTCCCCGAGCAAAGCCAGCGCCTTGCGTAAAGTGTCGCGTGGAATTCCGCGCCCGTCCGTTTTCGGTAATTTGAATGGCTCGGTGAAGAGCTGCGCCGGGAGTTGCTCCCTGAATGGCGAGAGCAGGAGCCATTCCCCACCTTCTGGTGTCCCGGTCGCGGAGAACACGCTGTTCGGATAGTAGCTTTCGCTGCGCTGGTAGGCCCCATAGAACAGGGCGCGGTTAGTCCACTCGAAGTCGAACAGCATGCCCAAAGCCTGCCGTACCCTGATGTCGGCAAAGGTCGAACGACGCGCGTTCATGAACATTGCCTGGGTCTGGGTAGGGATTTCGTGTGGAATCTCTGCGCGAATCACGTCACCGCGCAGAACCGCAGGGAATTGATAGCCATTGGCCCAGTTTTTTGCCTGGTGCTCGATGTAGTAGTCGAACTCACCGACCTTGAAGGCTTCGAAGGCAACAGTCGTGTCGCGATAGAACTCCACGTCGACACGATTGAAGTTGTACTTTCCGCGGTTGGCGGGGAGATCGCTACCCCACCAGTTCTTCACTTTCTCGAAGGTGACGCGTCGTCCTGGCTGAACATCGCTGATTCTGTAAGGGCCACTGCCCAGTGGTGGCTCGAACGTGGTTGCGCGGAAATCCCGGTCCTTCCAATAGTGTTGCGGCAGCACCGGCAATTCACCCAGGCGCATAATCAGCAATGGCTGGCCCGGTTTGTCGAACACGAAACGAATGCGATGGCGATTAAGTATGTCGACGCGATCAACGCCCTGCAGATCGGTGCGGTAGCGTGGGTGACCATCTTTGATCAACAGCCGATAAGAAAATGCAACGTCGTAAGCCGTGATCGGGCGACCGTCGTGAAAGCGCGCCGAGTCGCGCAGGTTGAAAACCACCCAACTATGGTTGTCGCTGTACTCGATGGTCTCGGCGATCAGGCCGTATGCTGAAGCGGGTTCGTCGCCTGATGGATCATAGACGCCTGTCCCAACCATCAGCGGCTCGTTCAGTTCAGAGACGCCATACTGGAAGAAGCCAGGTGTTGCGGTTGGGCTGGTTCCCTTGAATGTGTAAGGATTCAGCGTGTCAAACGTGCCGGAAGCCATCAGCCGCACGTTGCCACCCTTAGGCGCATCGGGGTTCACCCAATCGAAATGAGTAAAGTCTTCCGCATATTTAAGGGTGCCGAACTGCGCATAACCGTGGCTTTCGCTGATGGTGGCGAACGACGGAAAGCTCAGTCCCAGACAGCTCAACAGTAATAGGATGGGTCGCATCAAACGGTGAATCCGATCCATGGCGCTTTCGGTCTTTTCGGCCGGCTACAGTAACAGCTTGTATCCGCTGGAAAAAGGCCGGCCATCTGGGCAAACTGCCTTTCCCTTCAGCCGCCCGATCCTTGGGTGAGGTCTCAAATTTTGAGTGAAACCAGTTACGGTCTGCAGGCGTGGATAGACCGCCTGAACCAATCCGAACTGCCTGCGTTGGCGGCGGTCGTGCAGGACCTTCAGCGGATCACCGAGCAAGAGCATGCGTCCGTCCAGCAGCTAGCGGACGTGCTCCTGCGCGATGCAGCCCTGACGTCGAAGGTGCTTCGGGTTGGCAATAGCAGTTATTACAACCCGTCCCAGGAAACGATCAAGACCATCTCTCGAGCCATCGTCATGATCGGCTTCGATAACGTCCGGTTGATCAGTCTTTCGGTCAGCCTGATCGACGGTTTGCTGGATCGTACGCCGCGACAGCAACTGCAGGAATTGCTCGCCCGGTCCTTTCATGCGGCGGTGCAGGCACGCAACATTGCCGGCTACGTTCTGACCAAGCATGAGGAAGAGGTTTTCATCGCCGCGTTGCTGCACGAAGTGGGCGAGCTCGCGTTCTGGGGCTGCGGTGGCCAGCAGGCCGATGAGTTGGGTGATGCCTTGGCGGCCGGCACGGACCACGATCAAGCCGTCGAACAGGTGCTTGGTACGAGTTTTCGCCAGCTTAACCTGGGGCTGATCAAGAGCTGGAATATCGGTGAGTTGGCCAGCTTCGCTCATGGGGCGGGGAATCTGCGGGACCCCGCAGTGCACTCCGTAAGCCTGGGGGTTCGCATTGGCGCAGCGGCCTTGAATGGGTGGGGCTGCCCGGAAATGGAAGGGCTGGTCAAGGAGTTGGCCGATTTCAGCGGCATCTCTGAAGCGGATGCGATGCAGCAAGTCCTTGCTAGCGCGGACGAGGCGGTGAACGTAGCGGCTACTTTCGGCGCCAGTCGACTGTGCAAGCTGATACCGTCCACTGACCCGGAACAGGTCCAATTGCAGCAGGCACAGCGCGCCGCGAGCCTCTTGCAGCCTGACCTGCTACTGATGCAGCAGGCCATGCAGGACCTCGGCATGATGGCCACCAGTCGAGGTGATGTCGGTTTGATACTCGATACGTTGCTCAAGGGGCTGCACCAAGGCGCAGGGCTGGAGCGCGTTATGCTCACCGTACTTGCCGATCAGCAGCGGTCGTTCCGTGCTAAGTGTGCAGTGGGTGATCAAACTCAGTCCTGGCTTGAGCAATTCGTGCTGCCCGTTGATCCGTCAGGCCAGTCGCATATCTTCAGTTATGTACTGCGCCAGCGTCAGCCACTGTGGATGGGCATTCCGGCAAGCTATAACCTCGACGAGCTGGTGAGCTTGCCGCTTCGCCAACAGTTGGGAAAAGGCATGTTTTTCATTGCGCCATTAGTGGCGGGCACGCGTGAGATCGGCGTGCTCTATGCCGATAATCGCGTCTCCGGAAGAGCGCTCAAACACGAGCAGTTTGTCGCCTTTCAGCGATTTACCCAGCTGGCCGGGCGCTGTCTCGATGCACTGAGCAAGCGCAATTGAGCAGGGCCGCCTAAACCTTTGCGCGCGGCAGCTCAGCGTGGAATGTACAGCGTAAGGGTCTGGCCCGGTTTGAGCATCGCGCTGTCTCTGGGGTTCCAGGTCTTCAAGTTGTTGATTTGAACATTGAAGCGTTTGGCGATCACATAAAGCGAATCACCTTTCTTGACCTTGTAATAGGTCGGCGCGGGTTTGGTCTGCTGGTTATTGCCGGCAGCCTGGAGAAAGAGTGCCTGGCCGACCTTGAGATTGCTGCCTGACAGGTTGTTCCAGCGCTGCAGATCACGGACCGAAACCTTCTGTGCTTTGGCGATATCCCAGAGGTTGTCACCTTGGCGCACGCGGTAGCTACGCGGTGCCGGCTGGCTTCTCGCAACCGCGTGGAGCAGTTCCTGAGACTGTGCTGCGCCGGCTGATTGCGGAATGCTCAGCACTTGCCCGATCTGCAGGTGATCGCTGCGTAGGCGATTGATGTCACGAATGATGTTGACTGATAGGCGATGCCGGTTGGCGATTGCGCCCAGCGTGTCACCAGGACGTACCTTGTATTGCTGCCAGTCAACCATATCCTGCGGTTTCATCAGCGCAAGGTTGGCCGCAAACATCTCGGCTTTGTCGCTTGGGACCAGCAGGTGCTGCGGGCCGTCCAGTGTAATTCGCCGAGTAAACGCAGGGTTCAGCTGGTAGATCTCGTCTTCGTCCAGGTCCACCATGTCTGCGACCCTGGCGAGCTCCATGCGCTGTTTCAACGCGACTACTTCAAAATAGGGCTCGTTAGCGATGGGGTTCAGATTCAGTCCGTATGCATCAGGGCTTTGCACCATCTGCGAAAGTGCCAACAGCTTTGGTACGTAATCGCGAGTTTCTCGAGGAAGGGGCAGATTCCAGTAATCGGTCGGCAGGCCGAGCTTCTGGTTTCGCTCGATAGCGCGGCTGACGGTTCCCTCGCCGGCATTATAGGCAGCCAGCGCAAGCAACCAATCGTCGCTAAACAGGCCGTGCAGATAGGTCAGATAGCGCAGCGCTGCGGTGGTAGACGCGGTGATGTCGCGTCTGCCGTCATACCAGCTGGTCTGTTGCAGATTAAAGTGGCGGCCTGTCGAAGGGATGAACTGCCAAAGGCCGACTGCCTGAGCTGGAGAATAAGCAAACGGGTTGTACGCGCTCTCAATAATGGGCAGCAGCGCCAGCTCGAGGGGCATATCTCGCTCTTCGAGTTGTTCGACGATGTAGTGGATGTACGGGCTGCCGCGTTCGCTTGCCATCTCGATGGAATTCGGTCGGCTGGAAAAAAGGAGGCGCTGTTGCTCGATGCGCGGATTGCTTTCCAGATGGTCCTGTAGCTTGAATCCATGCCTGATGCGATCCCATACGTCCGCATGGGTTGGCTCTGCCGGCGCTTTCTCCGTGAGCCACAGGGTGTCCTGCACAATCGGCACTGGCCTGGTACGGGCATCGCTGTCTGTCGGGGCTCGGGAGGAGGTGCTCTGGCAGCCGGTTATAGCGAGACAGATTGCTAGCGCCAGGGCCCGGCCGGAGGCTGCCAAGGCGTCCGGCTGTGGGCTGTTCGTAGAGTCAGACGGCATTGGCTGATGGGCTCCCTAGGCGCAAATTCGAGGGAGTGTAGGAATGCCGCTGCGGTGGGTCAACCCGACGCCTCGGTTTTTGGCGACTGGTCGATCTTCATTAAAAGCTGTCTTTCCAACCTCGAAGTACTGAGAACACGGCTTCCGCTGTCTCCAGTGGCCGATCGGCATGTCGACTTGCTGCGGCTACCACTCCAGGCTCCCAGCAGCGCAGGAAGGGGTTGGTGGTTTGTTCAGTACCCAAGTCAGAGGGCAGCGTGATGCGCTTTGCCTCACGCAGGCGGACGACCTGTTCGAGACGTTCAGCGATATCAGGGTTTTCCGGTTCGACTGCCTGAGCAAACCGCAGGTTGCTCAGCGTGTATTCATGGGTGCAATAGATCTTGGTAGCTGCAGGCAGTGCGGCAAGCCGTTGCAGTGATGTGAACATTTGGATGGCGGTGCCCTCGAACAGGCGGCCACAACCTGCGGCAAACAGCGTATCGCCGCTCAATAACCAGGGCGCTTGGGCGTCGTCATGAAAATAGGCAATGTGACCGCTGGTATGCCCCGGGACCTCAAAAACTTCTAATTCCTGGCCGAGAATGCGGATGCGCTGCCCGTCGACCAGCGCATGATCTCTGGCCGGTATATTTTCGCTCGCTGGGCCATAGACCGTTGCGCCATATTGGGCCTTGAGCTGCTCGACTCCGCCTACATGGTCGTGGTGGTGATGGGTGATCAGAATGTCAGTCAATTGCCAGCCGGGGCGAGTGTCCAACCATTGCTGAACAGGGGTAGCCTCACCCGGGTCTACCACTGCGCAGAGACGCCTTTGAGGATCCTGCAGCAACCAGATGTAGTTGTCGGTGAAGGCGGGCAGAGCGTCTATCTTCAACATATGCACGGGTCGCCAAGTCATTAGCAAAAGCGCATCCTAACAGCCGAATCGGAGAGTTGAACCGATAGGGCGTATTGATCGGGTCCGCCAAACCGACGAATGGAGGCTAGCCATGAGTGAGTCTTGTGCCAAATCGGACGAACGCTGGCTGTCGCTGATGGACAATGCCAGTGCCTGGTTCGATGGTCCGTCAGGTCGACAACTGCTTGAACACGAGCAGTTAGTGATCAATCAACAGCTGTCGCGGTGTTTTGGCAGCTACCTGGTGCATTACGGGCCATTTGCCAATACTGCGATCGAGCCGCAGAAAATCAAACGCAGCGTCCGCCTAGGGCCGCCACTTGCAGGTGTTGAAATCATCTGCGAGGAGCAATCCTGGCCGATCGGCGAACATGCTGCTGACGTTGTTGTGCTTCAGCATGGTCTGGATTTCAGCCTGTCGCCGCACGCCCTGCTGCGTGAAGCCGCCCGCAGCGTCCGGCCGGGAGGGCATTTGCTGATCGTCGGGATCAATCCTTGGAGTGCCTGGGGTGCGACACGCTTGCTGTCACGCAAGGCGTTTCGCCACGCTCGTTGCATCCGTCCGACGCGAGTAGGTGACTGGTTGAACCTGCTTGGATTCTCGCTGGAGAAACGGCAGTTCGGATGCTATTGTCCGCCGCTTTCGTCGAGCCAATGGCGGGCGCGGTTATCCGGTCTGGAGAACGCGGCACAAAGGTCGCAATTGCCTACGGGAGGTTTCTACCTGCTTGTGGCGCGAAAGCTTATGGTAGGTCTGCGACCTGTGCGGCAAAGCCGCCGTGAGCGCATGGGGCAGCTGCTACCGATGCCTGTGGCGAAGGTCAGTCGCCGGGACGCCGAACAGTAATAGGCAAAGAATTTCTCATGAGTGACGAAACGGTCGAGATCTATACCGACGGTGCCTGCAAAGGCAATCCTGGCCCGGGTGGCTGGGGTGCGCTGTTGCTCTACAAGGGCGTGGAGCGTGAGCTCTGGGGTGGCGAGGCGGAAACCACCAACAACCGCATGGAGTTGACGGCTGCCATCCGTGCACTGGAAGAGCTGAAGCGGCCTTGCCAGGTAAAGCTGGTAACCGACTCCCAATACGTTATGCAGGGCATCAATGACTGGATGCCCAACTGGAAGAAGCGCGGCTGGAAGACCGCCGCCAAACAACCTGTCAAAAATGCTGATCTTTGGCGGCTGTTGGATGAGCAGGTCAACCGCCATGAGGTGAGTTGGCAGTGGGTCCGCGGACATACGGGGCACCCGGGGAACGAGCGCGCCGATCTCCTGGCCAATCGCGGCGTAGTACAAGCCAAACGACAACCTGCCTGAGTAATGTGAAATATGCGTAGCGTAGTACTCGATACCGAAACCACTGGTATGCCAGTAACCGATGGTCACCGGATCATCGAGATAGGCTGTGTTGAGGTCATCGGTCGTCGCCTTACCGGCCGGCATTATCACGTCTATCTGCAGCCGGATCGTGAGGTGGACGAGGGCGCGATCGCTGTTCACGGGATCACCAATGAGTTCCTGACCGATAAGCCTCGGTTCAGGGAGGTTGCCGATGAGTTCTTCGAATTCATAAAAGGCGCCCAGCTGATCATCCATAACGCAGCGTTCGACGTTGGATTCATCAATAACGAGTTTGCCCTGCTCGGTCAGCAGGATCGTGCCGAGCTAAGCGATCACTGCAGCATCCTCGATACCCTGCTGATGGCCCGTGAACGGCATCCTGGCCAGCGCAACAGCCTTGATGCGTTGTGTAAACGCTATGGGGTCGACAACTCGGGTCGCGATCTTCACGGCGCGCTGCTCGATGCGGAGATCCTCGCCGACGTCTACCTGACAATGACGGGTGGACAAACCAACCTGTCCCTGGCGGGTGATGGCGCCGGTTCCGAAAGCGGCGGCCGTCAGCAGCCTACGCCTATCCGCCGGTTGCCAGCTGACCGCCCCGGTACCTTGGTGATCCGCGCCAATGCGGAAGAAGTCGCTGCGCATGCGGCACGCATGCAGGCTATCGAGAAGGCAGCGGGTGCTGTGCCCCTCTGGGTTCAGTTGGAGCAACCCGTCCCCAACGAGGCGGAAGCATTGCCGGCCTGAGGCGTCGGCGTCGACGCGCTCACAGACGCTTCGGCGCGGCGCAATAAATTCTAGCTTGGTGCTTGCGGGTAGAGCCTCTACGCTGGAGAGGACTCCCCCCAGGACGCCCTCATGTATAAAGACCTCAAATTCCCCATCCTCATTGTTCACCGTGACATCAAGGCCGATACCGTCGCTGGCGAGCGAGTACGAGAAATAGCAGCCGAGCTTGAGCGGGACGGCTTTCATATTCTCCCGACGGGAAGTGCTGCAGAGGGTCGAATTGTCGCGTCAACCCATCACGGGCTGGCCTGCATCCTGGTTGCTGCAGAAGGCGCTGGCGAAAACCAACGGTTATTACAGGATGTTGTGGGGCTGATACGGGTCGCACGCCGGCGTGCGCCTCAGCTACCAATTTTTGCGCTTGGTGAGCAGATCACCATCGAGAATGCGCCAGCTGAGGCGATGGCGGACCTGAACGAGCTGCGCGGGTTGCTCTATCTGTTCGAGGACACCGTCCCGTTTCTCGCCCGGCAGGTCGCTCGCGCCGCGCGGAGCTACTTGGATGGGTTGTTGCCGCCGTTTTTCCGCGCGCTGGTGCAGCATACGGGGGACTCCAACTACTCGTGGCACACGCCTGGCCATGGCGGTGGTGTCGCTTTTCGCAAGAGCCCGGTCGGCCAGGCATTCCATCAATTCTTTGGCGAGAACACGCTGCGCTCCGACCTGTCGGTGTCGGTGCCTGAGCTTGGCTCGCTGCTCGACCACACTGGTCCGTTAGCAGCAGCCGAGGCCCGAGCGGCCCGAAACTTCGGTGCAGATCACACGTTTTTCGTAATCAACGGAACCTCAACTGCAAACAAGATCGTTTGGCACTCGATGGTGGCCCGAGACGACCTGGTTCTGGTGGATCGTAACTGCCACAAGTCGATACTGCATTCGATCATCATGACCGGCGCAATTCCCCTTTATCTAACGCCCTCACGCAACGAACTCGGAATCATTGGTCCGATTCCGCTCGAGGAGTTTTCGCCGGAATCGATTCAGGCCAAAATCGATGCCAACCCACTCACCCGTGGGCGCTCGCCAAGAGTGAAGTTGGCGGTCGTGACCAACTCTACCTACGACGGCCTTTGCTACAACGCTAACCTGATCAAGCGGACCCTCGGCAATAGCGTAGATGTCTTGCATTTTGACGAGGCCTGGTACGCCTACGCCGCGTTTCACGAGTTCTACGACGGGCGTTACGGGATGGACACTCGCGAGCAAGGGCCGCTGGTATTCACCACCCATTCGACGCACAAGGTGCTCGCGGCTTTCAGCCAGGCATCAATGATTCATGTCCTCGACAGTGAGCAGCGACAGCTGGATCGTGATCGCTTCAACGAAGCCTTCATGATGCATATCTCCACATCCCCGCAGTACGGCATCCTTGCCTCGCTCGATGTCGCCTCGGCGATGATGGAAGGTCCCGCGGGTCGCTCACTGATCCAGGAAACCTTCGACGAGGCGCTGAGCTTTCGCCGCGCATTGGCTAACCTGCGACAGCATCTGGCGCCAGATGACTGGTGGTTCAGCATCTGGCAGCCTGCTTCGGCAGATGGGGCGGACGAACTGGTCACCAGCGACTGGCTGCTGCAGCCGGAAGCGGATTGGCATGGTTTCGGGGATGTCGCCAATGATTACGTGCTGCTCGATCCGATCAAGGTCACCCTGGTAACGCCCGGGTTGACCGCCGGTGGCACGTTGATCGAGCGGGGCATTCCAGCGGCAGTGGTCAGCAAGTTTCTTTGGGAGCGGGGACTGGTCGTTGAGAAAACCGGTCTCTATTCGATCCTGGTGCTGTTTTCCATGGGTATCACCAAGGGTAAATGGAGCACGTTGCTGACCGAGTTACTGGAATTCAAGAGACACTACGACGACAACGTACCGTTATGCGATGCGTTGCCGACTGTGGTGCAGGCAGGCGGCAGCCAATACTTAGGGATGGGGCTGAGGGATCTGTGCGACTCGCTCCATGATTGTTACCGCAAGAACGCCACCGCAAGAGCGATGAGGCGGATGTACACCGCTCTGCCTGCGTTGGCAATGAAGCCGGCCGAGGCTTACGACAAGCTGGTACGCGGCGAGGTTGAGGCAGTCTCCATCGAGGCGTTGGAAGGTCGCATCGCCGCAGTCATGCTGGTGCCGTACCCGCCAGGGATTCCCCTGATCATGCCGGGCGAGCGCTTCACCTCCGAAACGCGCTCGATACTCGACTACCTAGCCTTCGCTCAGCGGTTCGCCGCGCAGTTTCCTGGGTTCGATGCTGATGTACATGGACTGCAGCGCGAGGAGCACCCTGACGGGGTAGGTTATACAGTCGACTGCATCCTTGAGGGGTAGCGTGACTCGGCCCATCCAGCCGGTATCGCAGCTTGTCAAAGAAGATCATGTGCGAGGGCGTGGGCTGCTTCACATCGTCCCGCATCGACATTCACTCGGCTGTTGCTATAGTTGTTCGGCTGAGAGCAGTCCTCCCTGTGTGGGGCTGTCGAACCCGTTCAGGCACTGAGTGCCTCGGCTGTCGAGGATGATAGCGTGACCGACTACCAAGCCTTCCGTGTGGAGTTGAAGAACAAGATCGCCCATGTAGCGATTAACCGACCTGACAAGGTCAACGCCATGAATGCTGCATTCTGGAGCGAAATTGTCGATATCTTCCAATGGATCGAAGATACGGACGACATTCGGGTAGTGGTGCTGTCGGGCGAGGGAAAGCATTTTTCAGCCGGTATTGATCTTCAACTATTGGCGCAAGCCGCGACCCAGATGGGTAGCGATGTGGGCCGCAACGCCGAACGCCTGCGTCGCCAGATTCTCAAGCTTCAGAGCTCGTTCAACGCGGTGGATAATTGCCGCAAGCCGGTCATAGCGGCCATCCAAGGGTACTGCATCGGCGGTGCGATCGATCTGATCGCTGCCTGCGATATGCGTTACAGCACGCTCGATGCGCAGTTTTCGATCAAGGAAATCGATATGGGGATGGCGGCGGATGTCGGTACGCTGCAGCGACTACCTCGAATCATCGGCGACGGCATGATGCGCGAGCTCGCATACACCGGGCGTAACGTTGACGGGCAGGAAGCGAAGGCCATCGGCCTGGTCAATCAAACTTACACCGACCAACCATCCCTTATGGCTGGGGTTTTCGCTCTGGCGGCCGATATCGCCGCGAAGTCACCAGTCGCCATTCGCGGGACCAAGGAGATGATTCGCTATATGCGCGACCACCGTGTCGATGACGGGCTCGAGTACATCGCCACCTGGAACGCAGCGATGCTTCAGTCGGCTGACCTGAAGGTGGCCATGGCTGCCCATATGAGCAAGCAGAAACCGGATTTCGCTGACTGATGCATCATTCAAACGTTGCGCGGGAGGCGCGCTAGGCATGGTTACCGGAGCTACTTCACTCAGCCTGGTTCGCGATGAGTTGTTCGCTACCATGGAAGAAGCCGAGCAGAGCCTCGAGCATTTCATCATCGACAGAAACAATAGCGGTCTGTTGCAGCAGGCTGTCGAGAATCTCAAGCAGGTTCGCGGCACGCTGCGGCTTATCGAGTTGACCGGCGCCGAACTGCTCGCGCAGGAAATACTCCAGCTGGCGACAGACATCCCCGTAGGAGCGGGGGAAGATCGAGACAGTCAGTTGGCAGCGCTGAGTAACGCGCTGTATGTGTTAGGACGTTATCTCGAAAGCGTCGACGCCAGCCGGCAGGAAATGCCCGAACTGCTGCTGCCGCCAATCAATGCGTTGCGGTTGGTTAGTGGCCAGTCGCCGTTACCGGAAAGCTTCTTCTTTAGCGTCCGCCTCGATCATGCGCGTCCGCCAATCGAGGCTGCGGTGCGCGAGCCCGCTGCGCGTGCGGCAGAGGCGCGCAGGTTGCGTCAAATGTATCAGGTGGGCTTGCTCGGCTTCATTCGTGAAGACAATGCCTCGGCCAGCCTTAAGCTTATGGCGCGTGCGCTGGGCCGGTTGGATCTGCTGTTCGCAAACTCGGCGGGTGGTCGCCTGTGTTGGTTGGGGAGCGCAGCTTTGGAGGCCCAGCTGGATGGCCAACTGTTGCCGCGCCAATCACGCAAGCAATTGTTTTCCAGGCTTGACCGTGAACTTCGTCAGCTCAGCAGTCATGATGCCTACGAACCACCGCGGGTTCTGCTCAAGGAGCTGCTGTATCTCGTTGCATTAGCCGAAAGCAATGGGCCATTAGCAAGTCAGGTACGGGAGACGTTTTCGCTTGGTTCGTTACCCTTCACCGACCATCTTCTCGAGGATGAATCCCAGCGGTTGGCGGGGCCCGGGCAGGCTGTAATGCGCTCGCTGTCGTCGGCGATCCGTGAAGAGCTGGCGAGTCTCAAAGACTTACTGGATCTCATCGAGCGCCAGACCGCACCGGCTGAGTCGTATCCAAACCTGCATAGTCTGCTAGGCAAACTGGCGAAGACGTTGGGAATGGTGGGCTTGTCCTCGGCATCGAGTACCTTGCATGCCCAGCTCTCGGTGGTGTCCGGCTGGAGCGTCGAACAACTGCCCGAGCCCCAGGCGCTGTTGAAATTGGCCGATGCGGTGCTCTATGTCGAGAGCATGGTGGCTAGCCTGGAGCGCGGCGAGCGCTTTGATTCGCGTCCACAGATTGCACAGCCAGGCCAAGAGGCTGAAGCATTCGCCAACCATCAGCTCACCGAAGCTTGCATCGTGGTGATCGGCGAGGCGACCGCAGGTTTGGCCTTGGCCAAGCGCGCCATCACAGCGTACCTGGAATCAAACGGGGAAAAGTTACACTTGGCCAATGTTCCTTTCAGTTTGATGGCTGTTCGTGGCGGGCTGCGTTTTCTAGAACAGGATCGCGCCGCTGAGTTGATTGGTGCCTGTGCCGACTTTATTCAGAAGCAGATGCTCGAGGGCGTGCAAATGCCACCAGAGCAAATGCTTGAAACCCTGGCCGACGCGTTGACCAGCCTCGAATATTATCTCGACGGCGGAGCGATACTGCGGCGCGACGAATCACGGATCAGCGTGTTGGATCTCGCGACCGAAAGTGTGCGGGCACTGGGTCTCCCGGTGGCTGCCTGATGAGTTTACGGTGGCAGCCAGCACTGCTTGATCCGGCAATGGGCGGTGGATGGGCCGTCGTTCATTGCCAGCAGGGGTTTCTTTGTGACGCAAATGGCGTGCTGTTTCCCAGAGATTGGCTGAAACGCCTCGACCTACCGTTGCTCAGCGAGCAAGGCTTGGGTTTTTTCGATGGCGACCAAGTGTTTCTAATGGAGTTAGCGCACCCGGTCGAAGTGCCCGGCGCTGGCTGGCAGGGGCTGCGTCAATTCATGATGCATGATGACGATACCGAAAGGTTTCGTATGCTCGGCTTCGCTGCGCAGATTGGCACCTGGGCAAGCCATCATCGCTTCTGCGGCAGCTGCGGCAACCCGATGCGCCAGCATGCTACGGAGCGTGCGATGCAGTGCGAGAGTTGTGGCATTCATCACTACCCTCGCATCTCGCCGAGCATGATTGTTTTGGTAACGCGAGGCGACGAGCTGCTACTGGCACGTTCACCGCGCTTTGCCCCCGGGGTATACAGCACTCTTGCTGGGTTCGTTGAGCCCGGCGAGTCAGTCGAACAGTGCGTCAGGCGGGAAGTCCACGAGGAGGTTGGGGTGTCTATCCATGAGCCCCAGTACATCTGCAGTCAGGGATGGCCGTTTCCACACTCATTGATGCTTGGCTTTCACGCAGAATATGCGTCAGGAGAAATTGTGATGCAGCCTGAAGAGATTGAGGATGCGGGCTGGTTTTCTATCCATGATCTGCCTGCGCTGCCTGCTCACAAATCCATCGCCCGCTACTTGATTGATCTGTATCTGGCACGACGTCTAGGCCGTACCGAACCAATGCTGCCAGGCTAGCCGCAGACTCAGTGCCAGCACCACCGATATAAAGATCGGTCGGATGAATTTTGATCCGCCCTGGATTGCTGTGCGCGCACCAAGGTATGCGCCGACCATCAGGGCGAGCCCCATGCCGATGCCTAGCCCCCAGGCCACCTGCCCGCCAGCGATGAATACGGCAAGTGCAACACCGTTGCTGACGAAGTTCATGCTGCGAGCCACGCCGCTGGCTTTTAGCAAGTCGAGCGGGTAGAGCAACATGCTGCTGACGGTCCAGAACGCTCCCGTGCCGGGCCCCGCTATGCCGTCATAGAAGCCTAGGGTCAGGCCTTGTGGCCACTGTCGATGTTGGGCTATTGGCTCAGCGCCCGGTCGAGGTGTGGTTGGCATACGCCCGAAAAGCAGATATAGCCCGCAGGCAAATACCACCAAAGGTAGTGCCTGATTGAGCCAGCGTGCCGGGATCATGTGTGCCAAACCCGCGCCCAGCGCTGCCCCTATAGCAGTCGCTAAGAGCGCGGATCGCCATTGCTGTGGATGAAATAGTTTTCTGCGATAGAAAGTGAAGCTTGCCGTAGCTGAGCCAAAGGTTGCGCACAGTTTGTTGGTGCCTAGAACCAGATGCGGCGGCAAGCCTGCGGTCAGCAGAGCGGGAAGCGTCAATAGGCCACCTCCGCCAGCTATGGCATCAATAAAGCCGGCAAGAAAGGCGACGGCCATGAGGGCGGCCAATACCAGTGGGTCCGTCGCAAGCTCAAAGGTCAGCATGTGAAACACTCATAGCAGAATCGGTAACGGAGATGGCGCATCATGCCGGCTGCGCTTTTGTAAAGCCAACGACAAGCGCCTCCTAGTGCTGCGGTTCGGGTTGGTTGAGCGAATGGCAAACAACAGAATGTCGACTCGTCTCCAGTGTTCCTTTCTGGTACTGGCTGCTCTGATTGACCGTATCGATAATGCTCCGTCGGATTTCGGTGGATTTGCGGGCTATGCAATATATAGGGCTTGCGGTGGTTGTCGCGTTACTTGCACTGCTCAGTGGCTTGGTCGCGGTGCGGTTACTTGTGGGTGGGCACTGGTTGCTCGGCTGGTTGCGTGGCACCCTCGGAATGCTGGTACTTTCGCTGGCTGGCCTAGTTGGCCTAGTCGCCTGGGACATCACGACTTATCAGCCGTTGAGTGATGACACGCCGCTGGCTTCGCTGACCTTTCAGGCCGATGGTCATCAGCGTTATCGGGTGCAGGTGCAAGAGGGGCAGAGCACTCGCTTTGTCACGCTTGAAGGCGATCTCTGGCAGCTCGACTTGCGAGCGCTTCACTGGAAGGGGCTGGCGGCGCTCATTGGGTTGGAGCCTGGCTATCGGTTGGAGCGCCTTTCAGGTCGCTACCTGGCCGTCGAGCAACAGGATCAGGCGCGTCGTCCATATGTGCAGCTGGGAAACAGCCGGGCGGGAGTGGATTTCTGGGCGTGGTTGCATCGGTGCGAGTGCACTCCGCTAATGCTCGATGCGCAACTGCGCCGAGTTAGCTATCTACCGATCGCTGATAACGCCGTTTACACATTTGAGATCACGCCTGCCGGGCTGTTGGCGAAACCGGCGAGCGTCGCTGCAGAGCAGGCGATGAAGGGCTGGTAGCTAGAAAGCTCCGCAAAAAACAAAGGGAACCTAAATGGTTCCCTTTGTATAAGTCGCTTGATCAGGCGAGGTAGCCGCCGTCTACATTGAGCGACAGACCCGTGGTGTAGCTCGATGCATCGCTGGCGAGATAGAGCACAGCACCCGCCATTTCGCTGGGATCCGCAACACGGTGTAGTGGGATATGACGTAGCGCTTCTTCGCGGATCGAGTCGTTCTTGACCAGGGCCGAGGCAAACTTGGTGTCCGTGAGGCCTGGCAGTAGGGCATTGCAGCGAATGCCCTGGGGTGCGCACTCCTTGGCGAAAGCCTTGGTCATGTTGATCACCGCTGCTTTGGTGACCGAGTAAATACCCTGGAAGTTGCCCGGCGTGACGCCATTGATCGAGGCTACGTTGATGATGCTGCCGCCCCCATGCTCACGCATCAATTTGCCGGCCTCAACGGACATGAAGAAATAACCTCGGATATTCACATCAACCGTTTTCTGAAAGGCTGACACGTCGGTATCCAGAATATGGCAGAACTGCGGATTGGTAGCCGCGTTGTTGACCAAAATGTCCAGCCGACCGAACTGTTCGCGAATTTGAGCGAAGACAGCCTGGATCTGTTCGAGCTCACCGATATGGCACGCGACGGCTGTGGCTTTGCCACCGTCAGCGTTGATCGCATCAGCAACCGCCTGGCAGCCATCAATTTTGCGGCTTGAAACAATAACGTGGGCGCCTTGCTGGGCCAGCAGTTTGGCGATGGCTTCGCCAATGCCACGGCTGGCGCCGGATACGAAGGCAATCTTGCCGTCCAGGTCAAATAGGTTGGTCTTAGTCATGGAGTCGGTTCCTTTTGGTGAGCTGTGTTACAGCTTCGAGTTGTTAATAACCTGCAGGCTCACTTGCTCGAGCAGGGCGTTCATTTGTACGAACTTGGCGAACCGCTTGTCCTGGGTCTGACCGTGGAAGTAGCGGTAGTAGATTTGTTGAACAATCGCCGCCAGGCGGAACAGGCCATAGGTGTAGTAATAGTCAAAGTTGTCGATGCGGATACCCGCGCGCTCGGCGTAGTAGTCAACAAATTGCTGACGAGTCAGCATGCCGGGCGCGTTGCTGGGCTGTTTGCGAATCAGCTGCATCGGCGCCGGGTCCGTGGCTTCTATCCAATAGGCAAGCGTATTGCCCAAATCCATTAGAGGATCACCCAGCGTAGTCATCTCCCAATCCAGAACGCCGATGATCTCCATGGGGTTATCCGGATTGAGGATTACATTATCGAAGCGGTAGTCGTTGTGGATGATGCCCGGCTTGTGGTGATCGGCTGGCATCTTGTCCCGCAGCCAAGCCTTAACCGGCTCCCATCCAGGCGCGTCAGCCGTGATCGCCCGCTCGTACCGATCGATCCAGCCATTTATTTGCCGCTGGACGTAACCTTCGGGCTTGCCCAGATCACCTAGGCCACAGGCGTTGTAGTCAACATTGTGCAGGTCGACGAACTTGTCGATGAAGCTCTTGCACAGCGCGGTGGTCTGCTCCGGCGTGAATCCAAGTTCGGCGGGCATGTCCTCACGAAGAATAATGCCCTTGACCCGCTCCATCACGTAAAACTCGGCCCCGATAAGCGTCTCGTCGGTGCAATAGGCGTAGGCTTTCGGGCAGTACGGAAAGCCAGCGTTGAGCTGGTTGAGTATTCGGTATTCACGTCCCATGTCATGTGCGGACTTGGCCTTATGACCAAAGGGAGGACGGCGGAGCACGAATTCCTGCTTCGGGTATTCCAGCAGATAGGTCAGGTTGGACGCCCCCCCCGGAAACTGCGAAATACTCGGCATACCTTCTAGTCCCGGAATGTGGGATTTCAGGTACTGGTCGATGGCCTCGGTGGGCAGTTCTTCGCCGTCACGTATACGACTGGTCTGATCAGTAAGCGCCATGCTTGTCCCTTTTCTATTATCGATGCCTTAATGGCCAGCTATGGCAGGCTTCGAGCCGCTGCGCCATTGACCATCCGACGACCCTAATCTAATGCCCGCATTGAGCATCACCAAGGGAAGTCGGCCGTTATTGGTCGGGGTGTTGCCGCGTAATCAAGGCGCCTGATGCTTGGAAAATCCTAAAAAAAGCGCATAAAAAAGCCGAAGTCGTGGGACTTCGGCTTTTCACGTCAAGGTAGATTAGGCCGGAAACAGCTCGCTCAACTTCAGCGCTAGCATCATGTCGCCTTCGGCGCGCAGCTTGCCTGCCATGAAGGCCTGCATGCCGTCGGTTTCACCGCTGATGACGCCCTGCATGGTTTCGCTATCCATGATCAGCGTAACGTTGGCATCAGCCGATTCGCCCTTATGAAAGTCGCAGGTACCGTCTTTTACGACCAGGTAGTAGTTTTCGGCATCGGTGATATTGAACTGAAAAACCAGATCCAAGCCGGCCGCAGCGCTGGGGTTGAATTTGGCCTTCATGCCCTGGATGGTTTCGTCGACATTGCTCATCGGATATGACCCTTTATTGTCGTGGGGAAAAACGTGCGGCTATGGGGCCGCGGTCGGCTGGAGCTTATCGATAGGTGACGAGCTCCGGATTCTTCAGCAATTCTAGGTGTGCGTGGCTATTGAATGATGCCAAGGCGACGTCCTGGTCACGAAACTTCAGACGGCTAACTGACGTATTGACGATCTGCCAGTTCAGTTCGAACGCCTTGATAGGTGGTACTCCGACGATCAATTGCAGCAACGCTGTGATCGTACCGCCAGACGTGAACACGGCGATGTGATCTTTTTTGCTTGCCTGTTCGAGCAACCGGCTCAATCCGGCCTGAACGCGGCTTACGAAACTCTGCCAGCTTTCAAGCCCCTGCTTTTCGTGATCGCCAGAGACCCATCGCTGAATGACATATTTGAACAGTCGCTGAAACTCCGCACGATGATTAGCTGCATTGCCAAAGACCTGAATGGCCCCTGGCTCAACGGCCAAGAGATCGTCCATATGTGCGCGAATCACTTCGTCGGCGCGAAACTCATTGAAGGCAGCGTCAATCTGTATAGCCGGCAGTGGGCTTCCGAGAGGAGGAGTCATTCGCTGGAGCGTTGCGCGCGCGGTGTCCAGTTGTCGATTCAACTCCCCACTTACGCAGCGGTCAAAGCGAATACCCATCTGCTCCAGATAATCACCTAGGGCTGCCGATTGCTGGAAGCCGACTGGAGACAGTACGTCATAGTTCTCTGCGCCAAATGACGCCTGGCCATGTCTGATCAGGTAGATACTGCCCATGCGTTGCTCCGGCACCCAGTTTTCGCGAGCGTAGGGGCATCGTAGTGGAGTGTCAACGATAAATCATACGTTCGTTTGAATCTGGTTCCGCTGGCTCAGCCGGTAATGTAATCGGTATGCTTGAGCAATTTTCGCCAACTCGGGTTCCTGCTGGCGACCGTGGTTAATTGAGGAGGGTCTGTGGAATTTCTTGCTGACTATGCAAGCTTTCTGGCGAAGACGGTAACGCTGGTAGCCGCTGTCTTGGTGGTGCTGGTGGTGCTTGCTTCGCTGCGTCGTGGGCGGTCCAAGCAAACGGGTGGACATCTGGAAGTACACAAGCTCAACGATTTCTACAAATCGATGCGCGAGCGTCTCGAGCAATCAATGATCGAAAAGGATCAGTTGAAACTGCAGCGCAAACAAGAAACGAAGGCAGCCAAGCTGGCCAAGAAAAACCCAGAAAACCGTTCCCGAGTCTTTGTGCTCGATTTCGACGGCGACATCAAGGCATCGGCCGTCGACAGTCTTCGTCACGAAATCACTGCTCTGTTGACCATGGCCACACCGAAAGATGAAGTCGTTCTACGGCTCGAAAGCGGCGGTGGTATGGTTCATGGCTATGGACTTGCTGCTTCACAGCTGGTGCGCATTCGCGATGCCGGCGTGCCGCTAACGGTATGTGTCGACAAGGTTGCTGCGAGTGGCGGCTACATGATGGCCTGCATCGGTCAGAAGATTCTCAGCGCGCCATTTGCGATCCTCGGTTCCATCGGTGTAGTTGCGCAACTGCCCAATCTGCATCGCCTGCTCAAAAAGCATGACGTGGATGTCGAGGTGCTGACCGCCGGTGAGTACAAGCGCACCCTGACCATTTTCGGTGAAAACACTGAGAAGGGTCGGGAGAAATTTCAAGACGATCTGGAAACCACTCACGAACTGTTCAAGAACTTTGTCGCGCGGTATCGCCAGCAGCTGAGCATTGATGAGGTCGCTACGGGTGAGGTGTGGCTCGGGATCGCGGCGCTCGGCAAACAATTGGTTGATGAATTGCAAACCAGCGATGAATACCTGGCCTCCCGGGCCCGTGAGGCTGATCTGTTCCAGCTGCATTACGCAGAGAAGAAAAGTCTGCCTGAGCGATTCGGCATGGCTGCAAGCACGGTCCTCGAGCACGGTGTGCTGAAGGGCTGGACGCGTCTTAATGAACAACGTTTCTGGCAATAAGGGGTTTACTAATGGCTCGCTTCAAAGCACTGCAAACCAATGAAAACGGTGGTCGTTTCGAAACAAGCCTGATGGAACGGGACACTGACGAGTTGCCGGCAGGCGAAGTACTGATCCGAGTCACCTACTCGTCGCTCAATTACAAGGATGCCTTATCGGCGAGCGGCAATCGCGGCGTCACTCGCAGCTTTCCACACACGCCCGGTATCGATGCGGCAGGGACTGTTGCCGAGTCAAGTGTGGCCGACTTTTCCATAGGTGATGAAGTGATCGTCACCGGTTATGACCTTGGAATGAATACCGCTGGTGGTTTCGGTCAGTACATTCGGGTTCCGGCAGCGTGGGTCATTAAGCGCCCGGTAGGGCTTTCGCTGCGTGAGGCCATGGCCCTCGGCACGGCTGGCCTGACCGCTGCACTGTGCATAGATAAACTTGAGCAAGCAGGTCTCGAGCCAACTGACGCGCCGATTCTGGTAACGGGCGCGACCGGCGGGGTCGGCAGCATTGCGATAGCCCTGTTGTCCCGCCTGGGATACAAGGTGGCTGCAGTGACGGGCAAGGCCGAACAAGGCGACTTTCTTCGCAAGCTTGGGGCGACCCAAGTCGTTGAGCGTAGCGCGTTACAGGCTGGCACCGAGAAGCCCCTGCTCAAAGAGCAATGGGCGGGGGCGGTCGATACTGTCGGTGGCGATATTCTGTTCAACGTGGTGAAGTCGCTGCAGCGTGGTGCGAGCGTGGCATGTTGCGGCTTGACCGCTGGGACGCATTTTCAGGCTAACGTACTGCCGTTCATCTTGCGTGGGGTAAATCTACTGGGCGTCGATTCGGTTGAGATCCCTCTGGTCGTCAAGGCTTCGATGTGGGACAAGCTTTCAGTGCAGTGGAAGCTGCCTAATCTAGACGACCTGGTGCAGGAGATTTCGCTGGAACAGTTGCCTGAAGCGATCGAGCGTACCTTAGCTGGTCAGCAAACCGGAAGGATGTTGGTTCGACTCGACTGAGCGTATAGGCAGACGCGACGCTATTAGCGTTTTGCTTGTTGAGCATAGTAAAAACCGATTTCTCCGCTGTTATCGATTGAGAGAAGCTAACGCTACTTCAACGCAGCAGGAGCCGCTCATGAAAACACTGGCAGAGAAAATCAAGGCAGCCTTCGGTAGGAACTCTACCACCGCAATCGAGCGGATAGAGCATCCGAACTTTTGGATGTACCAGTAATGAAAAACCCGCCAAACAGGCGGGTTTTTTAGAGCGTAGCGTTGGGTCTGCCTTATCTGCGGCGAAACAGCGGAAGAGGTTCGTCTGCGGCGGCCTGGTAAGTGACTGAGAAATCATTCAGGCCTTCCAGCGCATCATGAGGGTCGCGATCAGGGCGCACGGCAAAAGCATCGAAGCCGCAACGGCGCATGTAGAACAGCTGATCACGCAACACGTCTCCGATGGCGCGGATTTCGCCTTTGTAACCGTAGCGATCTCGTAGCAGTCGCGCAGTCGAGTAATGACGGCCGTCGGTGAACGCGGGGAAGTTCAGTGCGATGACCTGAAAATGTTCCAGGTCATCGGCAATCTCCTCCACGGCCTCGTCGGAATCCAGCCAGACTCCGAGACCGCCGTCACGAACCTTGAGGGCATGAGCATGATCGAGCCATAGCTGGAAGGGTACGATCAGATCGTCGCAGTTGGACAAGCCATCAAGGGTCACATCCTTGGGCAGCAGGTGCCAGGTCTCGTCGATGACCTGGCCGTCCTTAATGATTCGCTGCATAGACGCGCTCCTTGAAGGGGTCGATACCGATTCGGCGGTAAGTATCGAGAAACTGTTCATCTTCTGTACGCTGCTCCACGTAGACGCCGATGACCTTTTCGATCACGTCGGGCATGACATCCTGGGCAAAGGATGGACCGAGGATCTGGCCGAGGCTCGCATTTCGCCCTGAGCTGCCGCCGAGCGAAACCTGATAGAACTCCGCGCCTTTCTTATCTACGCCAAGAATGCCGATGTGACCCACATGGTGGTGTCCGCATGCGTTCATGCAACCGGAGATGTTCAGGTCGATATCGCCGATGTCGAACAAATAATCCATGTCATCGAAGCGGCGTTGAATGGCTTCGGCGATCGGGATCGATTTGGCATTCGCCAGGGAGCAGAAATCGCCACCTGGGCAGCAGATGATGTCGGTCAGCAAGCCGATGTTTGGCGTGGCGACTCCTAGTTCGCGTAACTCATGCCACAGCTCGAACAGACGTGACTGCTCGACATCGGCCAGGATCATGTTCTGCTCGTGGGAGTTGCGTACTTCGCCAAAGCTGTATCTATCCGCCAGATCGGCAATGGTATCTAGCTGCTTGTCTGTAACGTCACCTGGCGCTACGCCGGTGCTTTTCAGTGACAACGTAACCGCTGCGTAACCGGGTTTCTTGTGAGCGACAACGTTGCGCTCACGCCAGCGAGCGAAGCCTGGGTGCTCGGCGTCAAGCTGGGCGAGCACAGCGCTCTGGTCTTCGAGAGATTTGTACTCCGGGTCGACGAAGAATTTGCTGACCCGCTCGACCTCGGCTTCGGTCAAAGTATTCGCGCCGTCTTTCAAATACGACCACTCGGCCTCTACACGCTCGGCAAACACTTCCGGAGTTAGGGCCTTGACCAGAATCTTGATCCGCGCCTTGAACTTGTTGTCACGACGACCATAGCGGTTATACACGCGCAGAATCGCATCGAGATAGGTCAACAGGTGCTGCCATGGCAGGAACTCATTGATAAAGCTGCCTACGATCGGCGTACGGCCAAGACCGCCACCCACGGATACGCGGAAGCCCAGCTCGCCTGCCTCGTTGTTGACCGCTTCGAGCCCGATGTCATGGACCTCGATGGCTGCACGGTCACTCGCAGCGCCGTTCACCGCAATCTTGAACTTGCGTGGCAGGAATGCGAACTCTGGATGGAAGGTCGACCACTGACGAATGATCTCGCACCAGGGGCGGGGGTCGACTAGCTCGTCTTTGGCCACGCCGGCGAACTGGTCGGTGGTGGTATTGCGGATGCAGTTGCCGCTGGTCTGGATGGCGTGCATCTGCACGGTTGCCAGTTCGGCGAGAATGTCAGGGACATCCTCCAGCTCGGGCCAGTTGAGCTGCACGTTGGTACGGGTACTGATGTGGGCGTAGCCCTTATCGTACCGACGGGTGATGTCGGCCAGCTTGCGGATCTGAGTAGACGACAACAGCCCATAAGGCACAGCAATGCGCAGCATCGGCGCATAGCGCTGGATGTACAGACCGTTCTGCAGGCGAAGAGGCAACAATTCTGCGTCAGTCAGTTCACCGGCGAGATAGCGGCGAATCTGGTCACGGAACTGACGCACGCGATCCTCGATGATGTGTTGGTCATACTGGTCGTATACGTACATAAATGTCCTGTTTTTTCAGGCTGTCTACAGCTTCTGCGCGCACGGCCGCGCACCCGTTGATGGGAGGCCGGCACGATACCAGCTAGCGTTTATGCGCAAAAGTGATGTTTGGGAATATGTTTAGAACGAAACGCTGCTTTTCAGGCATTTCAATCGCTGGCCTTGAGCGCTCCGTATGCATGGTCTTAACTGCAATCAATGCGATCCTCAACGACAAGGTATACCGCTGTGTCAGAGCATTTGAAACGCCATGATAATGACAGCCGCGCAGATGCCGCCGCGATCTTCTTTCTGATCCTGCTCGCAGTGGCGACAGCAGTGTTCTGGGTTAGCCACCAATAACCTGGCGGCCTCTACATAACCGGGTTAAACGCCGACTAGATAGAGCACCAGCTTGACGATACCCAGAATCACCAGGACGAACGCTACGGTGAAGCCGACGCCGAGCAGAATGAAATGGCTGGGTTTACCGTGGCTGAAATCCCGCACTCGATTCTTCCCGCTCTGCACGCCCAAAGCGCCGGCCAGCATGCTTTGAAGCATCTGCCGTAGCGTGAGCGACTTGGGTTGCCTATCGTCGTCCATAAGTGTCTCCGTGAGGCTGAATGCCTGAAGTCTAGTCAGCAATCCTGCTTCTGGAGAGATCAATCCGATGGTTAGCGACATCAACGGGTCGTCACGCTTGTCGTTGCTTGATCTTGCCTAAGTCGGCGCGTAAGGTTCGCGCCTCGGCCGCCTAGCGGTTGAACAATTGAAGTGCGTGGTGCCCGGATCATGGTCCGGGTTAAATGGGAAATCAGTGCAAGCTGATGCTGCCCCCGCAACGGTAGAGTCGATCCGACTGAGCCCGATACCAGCCCGTACTTCCCAGGAACTGTCGCGGTGGGCGACGTCCTCAGTTTTGTCGCTGTGCCGGTTTGGCTAGGCGCCTTATCTGTTGCCCACTGCACCCGGATGGAGTGGGCATGTCTTTCGCCTTTCGCTGCGTGGCACTAGCGCTTCTGTTACTGACGCAAGTGGCACCGGTCAGTGCCAGTCAGATCAACGCGATCATTTCCCAATACAGCGCTGCCGAGTTCGCTTCAGCTGCCGCTTTGCTAAAGCAACGATTCCCTGAGCGTACCGTTAGCGCCCGGACTCCGGAGCAACTGGCAGAGCTGGACGACGCCGCGATCGCCCAATGGTTGCCAGTGGAAGGCGCTTGCTCGTCGTGGGCGTATTCGGGGCGGAAGTCGACCATTTGCAACCGTTGATCGAGCGATACAGCACGGGCGAGCGCTTCATCATGCACAGCGACCAGGCGTTAGTGGCGATGAGCCGCACCAATGACCGCATGGTATTTGCAACCATCCGATCCGTACTCCGGAGGCGTTACCGACCGGGCGCAATTTCCATGCGCTCGACAGTAGCCTGATCCCGAGTCGCATCGGCTGGAGTATCGGTAGCGAGCTGGCCAACCGTGCGCGACAGCGGCCAATGGAGCAGGGCGGACGCGAGGCCGTCATTCTCTGGGCATCCGATACCGTCCGTGATGAACGCGCCATGATCGCCTTCGGACTGGCCCTGCTTGGCGTAGAGCCTGTGTGGAACAGCCGGGGCATCGTCGAAGGCATCAAGCGATACCTGCTTTAAACCGGGCGCGAGCGACGCGAGCTGATGTTCACCACCTCCGGTTTGTTTCGCGATCTCTATGCTGATCAGCTTGCAGTGCTCGAACGCGTACACGCGCTTGGAATCGATGCCTTTCTCGAGAAAGGTGGCAACGTCCATGTCAAAAGCAACATGCTCGCGATCATGCTGGTGGCGATTCAGAAGGTCTTTTGGAAGGCCGGCAAGGCGACCCAGCACGTGCTGGCCGAGCAGTTCGCAGCCCTGGTTGCTGAGCACGGCTTGCCGGGAAGTGGGCATACCCGGCCGGATCATCCGATGTTCGAGTAGCTGTTGCCGAAGCTATCTGACCCATTGCGCGACGCACTGCAGGCTCGGCTCGATTCGGCACTGCGCGCGGTGCCGCAAACGAACGCACCGAGCAGTATCAGCGAGATTCAGCCGGAGGCGACGGACACGCCACCAGCCGCGCCAGATCAAGCTGAAACACAAGGTGATCAAAGCGCCAGCCGATACCTTTGGCTGACTGCGCTGATCGTTCTGCTGCTATTGGGGCTTGGCATCTGGCGTGGGCCTCGGCCGAGGGGAGTTGCGTAGCGTGTTCGACAATCAATTGTTCAGTTGGCTGCTGCGAAGATCGTCGCAGACTCTTCATCTGCAGGCCTGCTATCGGTCATCCCTTGAACCAATCCCACAGCCCCAGCGAATAGTTCGGCAGCAGGTTGATTCCGAGTGCCGACTTGACCAGATAGAGCGCGACCAGGCCGATCAGTACCGAGAAGAACAGGAACGCAGTGATTGCTCCGGCTTTGGCCGCCAGCGACAGGCTCCGTTGAGCTCGGCTCAGGCTGCGTTTGTTTCGCCCGCCAACCAACACGAAATAGTACTGGTTGCTCCACAGGCTGAAGGTACCGCGCAGATCGAGCTTGTGCCTGGCCCACGAGCGGGTGGCGAAGGCATTGCGTAAAGCATCTAGCTGCTGCGGTGTGAACGTCTCGCGCAGCTCTTCAGGAAGCCGTTGCTTGAGTCCAACCACGAACGGGTCCTGGTCGAGCGTGACGGTATCCTGGGTGTTGGCGTAGCGTTCAGATGCTTCATCGGGTTTGGATTCTGGAGCGAGCATAGCGTCAGGTTGCCGTCGGGAAGCGAGAGAGACGATGGCGTATGCAACTACCTAGCCGAAACGCTCTGTTGGGCTGTCATTTGCTGCAACTGCTCGACCAGCTGGTCGAAATCGGGGCGGTGGCTGGGGTTTTCCTGCATGCACTGACGCTGCAGGGTGGCAAGGGTTGTCAGGCGCTCGTCCTGACCGTATGCATCGCAGCGGTCCAGTAATTCCTCGAGCAAACAGCCGAACGCACGCGCTTCAATACGCCGTAGCGCCTGACCCGCAGTGGTCTCCGGGTCGATGAACGAGGCTGCGCCGAAATCGCTGAGCAGAGTTTGGCCGCGCGAATCGACCAGCAGGTTATGCGCGTAGAGGTCGCCATGCAGGATGCCGTGCGTGTGGAGGTGGCTGGTTGCAGAAGCTGCACCTGTCGCGATCCGCAGCAGCTGTTCGGCGGAGAACCGCTGCCCGGGTGCGTAACAGTCACGGGTGCAACTGGCTAATGATGGCGGATCGGCGAGCACCCGGTAAGAAGGATCGATGAGCTCCATCAGCAAGCCCGGTAGCGCATCGGTGTGCTCGGCCAGTGGTCCAGCAATGCCGATCAGGTTGGGATGTTCGCCCGCGGCAATACAGGCCGCCATCTCGCTGTGAGGCAGCCCATCGCTGGTCAGGCTGCCTTTGAACAGTTTGGCTGCCATGGCACGGCTCGGCTGGCCGGGCGCTTGCCAGTCAGCACGATGAACGACGCCCGATGCGCCCTGGCCAAGCACGTCGCCGAACGTGATCTGCCTGCGGTCGACCGGTGGCAGCGGATGCTGCGCCAAGGTCTGCGATTCCAATGCATCGCTGAACGGGTTGCCGGCGAACGCCAGCCAACTGAGACGCGGCATAGACAACAGCCACTGCGGCAATGCTGGCAAGTGATTGGCGGCGATGCGCAGCAATTCCAACTGGCGGCAGCGAGCAAGCGATTCGGGCAATGCGGCTAGCTGGTTGCCGGCGAGCATCAGCTTCTGCAGGCGGTCGCAGCGTCCAATTTCGTCAGGCACCGCTTCGAGCTGGTTGTCGGTCAGGATCAGCCAGCGCAGCCTGGGCGGCAGCGCTTCAGCGGGCACGTGGCGGATGCGATTGGCTTTGAACCCAACCATCTCCAGACTGGCGCACTGGCCGATCGAGGCGGGCAGCTCGGTAAATGGGTTGTCCGAGCAGAATAGGATGCGCAACTTGTGCAGGCGCGACAAATCGTCAGGCAAACTGCTGAGCTGGTTCCCTGATAGGTTGAGAATTTCCAGGCTATCAGCCAGGTCGAATATGGCTCGAGGGAAAGTCTCGAGCTGTTCTGACAGGTCCAGGCGGGTCGTTCCGGCGAGATCGCCGCGTTCAAGTTGTGCCAAGGTGTGCATGCGTGCTCTCGCGTCCGGTCGGAGCCGGGGATTGGGTCAATGCGCTAGGACACTGCACGCTGTAACCCGTTCAATTTGCGTCTAGCACGGGCGATTCAGCCGGACGCTGGCGTGCACGGATCACACGCTCCGCACGGGCGCGCAGTTGTCCGCAGCCGCCATCGATGTCCTGTCCCGCCGAGTTGCGCACCTTCGTCAGCACCCCGTTTTCATGCAGATAGCGCATGATCTGATGGATCCGATCCGCCTCTGGCCGCTGAAACTCGTCGTCATCGAGGCTGTTGTAGGGGATGACGTTCATGATCGCGAACTTGCCGCGCAGCAAGCGGATGATCCCGTCCATCTCGTCCTGGCTGTCATTGATGCCTTTGAGCAGCGTCCACTGATATTGAATCGGATAGTCGACGAGGCGGGCATAGGCTTCGCCCAGCTCGACAAGCTCGGCGGGATCGAACTGAGGCGCCCGCGGCAGCAGCTCGCGGCGCAATGCGGCGTCCGTGCTGTGTAGAGACAGGGCCAGAGCGGGTTTCACTTTCTGCAGTGGCAAGCGCTCGAATACGCGCCGGTCGCCAACCGTGGAGAACACCAGGTTCTTGTGCCCGATGCCTCCATCGGTGCCCAGCAAGTCGATGGCGTCGAGCACGTTGTCCAGGTTGTGAGCAGGCTCGCCCATGCCCATGAAAACGACTTTCTTGACCGGGCGGAAACGTCGTGCGAGGGCGACCTGGGCGACGATCTCGGCGCTGCCCAATTGGCGCAACAAGCCACTCTTGCCGGTCATGCAAAAGACGCAGCCCACGGCGCACCCGACCTGACTCGATACGCAGAGACCCGCTCTGGGCAGCAGCACGCTTTCGACCATCTGACCGTCAGCCAGCGCCACCAGCAACCGTGCGGAACCATCCGAGCCCGGATGCTCGGAACTCAGGCGGGCCAGCCCTTCGATTGACTGGCTGACCTCATGCAGGCCGTTGCGTACGGACAACGGGAGGAAGTCTTCCGTCCGTTGGTGGCGCGTGCCGGTATCCAGCGGTGTGCCATTCAGCCAGGCACGGGTCACCCGGCCAATGTGGATGGGCTTGGCGCCGATCGAGGCGAGCTGCTGGTGAATGTCTTGGATACGCATAGGTTGCGCATTCTAGCCAAACGTCATTGACCGGTCTGTAGCTCTCTGCGCGATGCTGGTGCCAGACCTCGTGCTCCACACCTCATGCTCCCCAGAGCGGTCAGTCTCTGAACCAATGGCTCCCAAGCGCTAGCATGATCAACAGCGCCGCGAGCAGGGCGAAGGCCAGCGTCAGCGATGCGAAGTGAGCAATCACGCCGATCAGCGCCGGCCCTGCGAGCACCCCTGCGAACCCGATGGTGGTCGCTGCGGTAATGGCTTGATGGACAGGCATGGCGTTCTGTCGGCTCAACGATGAAATCAATACCGGCGAGACGTTGGCGCAGCCAAGCCCGCAGAGCCCATAACCGAGCAGGGCAAGCCCCCAATGCTCGGTGAGAATGGTCAAGCCAATGCCGAATGCAGCCAGCAATCCGCCCAGGCCGATCACTTTGGCGGTGCCCAGGCTGTTGACCACCGGCGCGCCGGCGAAACGTCCAACTGTCACCATCAGGGCGAAGCTGGCGTATCCCAGTCCGCCTTTGGCGGTTTCCAGTGCCTTCTGCTCAGTCAGATAAAGTGCGCTCCAATCCAGCACTGCGCCTTCGGCCAGATAGACGACGAAGGTCATGGCGCCGACTAGCAGCACCGCGCCTGTCGGGCGGATGAAGGCGACTCCGCCGGCTGGCGCCTTGTCCCGTAGATAACCAGGGCTCACTGCGAGATTGGCGAGGGCGATGACTGCGATCATCAGCAGGGTGCCGGTGGCAGGGGCGAGGCCAAGCGTCAACGCGCCGGTAAGTGAAAGCGCGCCGCTGATCGAACCTAAGCTGAACATGCCGTGAAAGTTCGACATGTGGCGCTTGCCCGTGTCTCGCTCGATTACTACGCCCTGAATGTTGAGCACTACGTCGATCACGCCAAGGCTGCCACCGAAGCAGAAAAGCGCGAGGGCCAGCACCGCGAGCGACTGGCTGAAGGCGATGCCCAACAGGGCGAACAGCAGCAGGACGACACTGCAGAGCACCACCGGACGGATGCCGCGTCGTGTTACGAGCAGTCCGGACAGTGGCATCCAGGTCAGCGAACCGACACCGATACACAGCAGCAACGTACCGAACACTGCGTCGCTCATCTCGATGCGTTCGCGCACGTACGGCACCAGCGGTGCCCAGATCGACAGACCGAATCCGGCCATGAAAAAGCCGATGCGTGTCGCGCGGCGCGCGATAGGTGAGGTTGCATTAACGGGCGTAGTAGCCGCAGGCATCTCAGGTGTCCTTGCTCTAACGGAGGGCCGCGTTCATACGATCGAGTGATCGGCTGCGGCGCGCATTGTGTCAAAGAACTGCGACGGCAGCCGAACCTTCCGCAGTGCAGCTAGTGCTAGTTGGATCTGCCCGTTCAAACCATCGAGCGGGCCGGACGCTCATGGTAATCTTCGCCTTTGCCAACACGCGGCCCCGGAGCGGTACATGAAGTTCATTCACCAGCGCGAACACCTCAATGAAGACGATTTCGTGATTATTGAATGCTCGCAGCCTTGCAACATCCGCCTGATGAACGACAAGAATTTTCGTAGTTTCAAGAATGGCGGGCGACACATCTATCACGGCGGTGCGTTCGACAATTTCCCGGCACGGATCAAAGTGCCCAACACCGGCTTCTGGAACATCACCATTGATACGGTGACGCGCAGGGCCGTCAGCGTCACGCGCAAGCCGGCCTTGACCCACTCGATCAAGATCGTTCGCAACTCGCCCTCCGAGCTCCGCTGAAAGCCTCCTAGTCTCCCTTTAGTGCGCTGAGCGCTCCGTTGCGACTCGATTGATGGCCATCCATCGATCGGGCCCGCGCCTGTGTTCCGGAAGCTTGCTTCTTTCGATGCGCCAGATTATCTTCACATGAAGATTCTTGTTCTGGAGCTATCTATGTCAGAGAGGCAACGCAGCGACCATGTGGATCGCGTGCTCGCGCAATGGCGCGCCGTGCAACCCGGCGCGGATGTATCGCCCATGGCGATATTCACCCGCCTGTACCGCCTTTCCAAATACCTCAATCGCAGCGTGGCCTCGGTGTTCCGTCGACATGGATTGCACGATGGCGAGTTCGACCTGCTCGCCACCCTCTACCGCAGCGGACAGCCGCAAGGGCTTACGCCCAACGCGTTACGTCACGCCGCGGTACTCAGCTCAGGAGCGATGACCAATCGGCTAGATCGCCTTGAAGCTGCCGGGTTAATTCAGCGAGTACCGAATCCGGAAGACCGCCGCAGCTTGTTGATTCGTCTGAGCGATGAAGGGCAGAAGGTACTGCTCGGGTGCCTTGATGAATATCTCGCCAACCTGCACGAGATGCAGGCTCCGCTGGATGCCCAGCAAAAACAGGCGTTGGCGGCCGGGTTGCGCACACTGCTGTTCGCACTGGAGGAGGGGAACAATGATTGAGACCAGGGGGAGAGCCACGCTCGCGCATCTTGGCATGTTGCTCTGGGCGCTTTTTGTCGGGCTGTCCTTTCCGGCGGTGGGGCTCATGACCGAAGGTTTGCCGCCCCTGTTACTAACGGCGATTCGCTTCATGATTGCCGCCTTGGCGCTGTTCCCGTTGTTATGGCGACAGCCCGAGCGATGGCCAAGTCTGCGCGGGCTGCTGCTCTACGCGCTGATGGGGCTGAGCCTGGCTGGGTTCTTCGGCACCATGTTCTGGGCGGCCCATCGAATCAGTGCTTTGTCGATGGCGACGTTATTTGTCAGCGTGCCGCTGCTTGCCTATTGCATCGGGCGCGGGCTCGGCGTGGAGCAACCAGCCGGACGATTGCTGGCCATCCTTGCGTTGGGCGCCGTTGGCGCATTGGGTCTGGCCTGGGCCGAGAACGGCGGTCACTTTTCGGGATTGCAGCTGGGTTTCGGCGAGCTGGCGTTCTTCTTCGGCTGTGTGGCGTCCGCACTGTATCCAGTGCTGAGCAAATGGGGATTGCACCGCGGCTGGCTGGCGCCGCAGGCCGTGCTGCGGACCTTTTGGAGCCTGCTGATGGGCGCATTGCTGATCGGCGCCTTGGGCTTGATCTGGGAGCGGCCCAGCGCGCTGGCCTATATGACGACCGAGGACGTCGCGCTCGTGGCGTACCTTGGTGTCTTTTCCAGCGGCATGACGTTCTTTCTGCAGCAGCGCGCGACCGCTGTCCTGACGCCGGGTGCGGTAACCGCTTATAGCTATCTGGTGCCCTTCGTGTCGATGGTGCTGCTGTTTATAGAGCAGCCACAACGGATGGGTTGGCAGTGGCTGCCGGGCAGCTTGTTGGTCATTCTCGCTATCGGGCTACTGCTCAGACGCGGTTCGACATCTGCCTGACGAGCAATGCTTTCGACCCAATCCTTGGGCTATCCCGAGGCAGTAGACGGGTCGCGGTTCACTCGTCGTCGGCGCTTGCGCTCACCGCGCCAAGACAGCGAAGGCGGCTCTGCGGTGCGTTGCCAACGGTCCAATACTGATTATCCTCGCAGTACACTGCTTCCATCACACTGTTATAGCTGAACGACCATTGGCGTCGATCACGGCCGTCAATCGACTCGATTTGAATAACGATTTCATCACTGGCGAAGGGCTCACCTGCGACTGCGGCCGCGTCGGCACGGTCCAGTAGCGGATCGTTAAGGGTAAATTGCCAGGCGTGCAAACCGTCGACTTCGAGCATGTCGGCGGTTTCCAATTCATCGAGCAGGTAACGGGGTTCGGTAGACATTGCGCGCTTCGCATGGGTTTGTTGATTTCAGTCGCAAGGCCTCCTCATAGAGATGCGGCGGCCAGCGGTAGTCTAGTTGTCGTAGCCGAGATTCGGCATCAGCCAGCGTTCGGTGACGGCGATGTCTTGACCTTTGCGAGTGCTGTAGCGCTCGGCCTGGTCCTTGTCGATCTTGCCTACCGCGAAATATTGCGCCTGAGGATGCGCGAAGTACCAACCACTGACTGCAGCTGTCGGGAACATGGCGTAGTGCTCGGTCAGGGTGACCTGGCTGATGCCGTCGGCATCGAGTAGCTGGAACAGCGTGCCTTTCTCCGTATGGTCGGGGCAGGCGGGATAGCCTGGCGCTGGGCGGATACCTTTGTACTGTTCTTTGATCAGCTCTTCGTTGCTCAGCTGTTCTTCCGGGTCATAGCCCCACCATTGCTTACGGACCTGCTGATGCAACCACTCGGCACAGGCCTCGGCGAGGCGGTCGGCCAAGGCCTTGACCATGATCGAGTTGTAGTCGTCGCCGGCGTCCTGATAAGCCTTGGCCACTTCCTCGGCACCGATGCCCGCAGTGGTAATGAAACCGCCCACGTAATCAGTCACGCCGCTGCTTTTCGGTGCGACGAAGTCGGCTAGCGAGAAGTTCGGCTTGCCGTCGGTCTTCACCGTTTGTTGCCGCAGGTGATGCAGGGTGGCGAGGGCTTCGCCGTCGTCGCCATAGACTTGGATATCGTCTTCGTCGACCTGATTGGCAGGCCAGAAGCCGAAGACGGCGCGGGCCCTGATCAGCTTTTCGTCGACCAGCTTGGTGAGCATCGCCTGGGCATCGTTGAACAGCGACGTAGCTGCTTCGCCAACGATTTCGTCTTCAAGAATGCGTGGATACTTGCCAGCGAGATCCCAAGAGATGAAGAAGGGCGTCCAGTCGATATAGTCCACCAGCGTACGCAGATCGATGTCCTCCAATACCTTGCGGCCGGTGAAGGTTGGTTTGACTGGTGAGTAATCGGCCCAATCGAACTTGGGCTTGACCGCAATCGCTTCGGGGTAAGTCAGACGTTCGGTGCGTGCGCTGCGGTTGGCGGTACGCTCGCGGATCATCGCGTACTCTTCGCGGGTCTTCTGGACGAAAACCGGCTTCAGCTCCTTCGACAGCAATGTTGTCGCGACCCCGACGGCGCGCGACGCGTCGGTCACATAGACCACCGCATCGTTCTTGTAATGCGGATCGATCTTAACCGCCGTGTGAGCCTTGGAGGTGGTCGCGCCGCCAATCATCAGCGGCAGATAGAAATCCTGGCGCTGCATTTCGCGCGCAACGTGCACCATTTCGTCCAGCGACGGGGTGATCAGGCCGGACAGGCCGATGATGTCGCACTTCTCGGCAATCGCCGTCTGCAGGATCTTCTCTGCAGGGACCATGACGCCCATATCAACCACGTCATAACCGTTACAGCCGAGCACCACGCCGACGATGTTTTTGCCGATGTCGTGCACGTCGCCCTTCACCGTGGCCATCAGGATCTTGCCCTTGGCTTCCGGCTTGTCGCCTTTTTCCGCTTCGATGAAGGGGATCAGGTGCGCAACGGCCTGCTTCATAACACGGGCTGACTTAACCACTTGCGGTAGGAACATCTTTCCAGAGCCGAACAAATCGCCCACCACGTTCATGCCCGACATCAGGGGGCCTTCGATGACCTCAATGGGCCGCGCGCACTGTTGGCGGAACTCTTCGGTGTCCTGAACGATGTGAGTGGTGATGCCCTTGACCAGCGCATGCTCCAGGCGCTTCTGGACGGTATAGCTGCGCCATTCTTCGGTTTCTGCTTCCTTAACGCTGCCGTCGCCTTTGAACTCGTCGGCGATGGCCAGCAGCGCCTCGGTGCCGTTAGGGGTGCGGTTGAGCACCACGTCCTCAACAGCGTCGCGCAGCTTCTTCGGAATCTCATCGTAGATTTCCAACTGGCCGGCGTTGACGATGCCCATCGTCAGGCCGTTCTGGATGGCGTAATAGAGGAAGACCGAGTGGATCGCCTCGCGCACCGGGTTATTGCCGCGGAACGAGAAGGACACATTCGATACGCCGCCTGAGGTCAGGGCATAGGGAAGGTTGTCGCGGATATACGCGCAGGCTTCAATGAAGTCCACGGCGTAGTTGTTGTGCTCCTCGATACCAGTGGCGACGGCGAATATGTTCGGGTCGAAAATAATGTCTTCCGCCGGGAAGCCCACTTCGTCTACCAGAATGTCGTAGGAGCGCTGGCAGATTTCACGCTTACGCGCGGCTGTATCGGCCTGGCCGGCTTCGTCGAACGCCATCACTACCACGGCGGCGCCGTAGCGCTTGCACAAGCGCGCGTGATGCTTGAATGCCTCGACGCCTTCCTTCATGGAGATCGAGTTGACGATGCCCTTGCCCTGGATGCACTTGAGGCCGGCTTCGATTACCTCCCACTTGGAGGAGTCGATCATGATCGGCACGCGGGAAATGTCGGGCTCGCCGGCGATCAGGTTGAGGAAGGTCACCATGGCCTTCTTCGAATCCAGCATGCCCTCATCCATGTTGATGTCGATTACCTGAGCGCCGGCTTCTACCTGCTGCAGGGCGACTTCCAGAGCCTCGGTGTAGTTGTCTTCACGGATCAGGCGGGCAAAACGGGCTGAGCCAGTGATGTTGGTTCGTTCGCCCACGTTGACGAACAGCGAGCTGCGATCAATGGTGAAAGGCTCAAGGCCCGACAGGCGACAGGCCTTGGGAATGTCAGGGATGACGCGTGGCGGATACTTGGCAACCGCCTTCGCAATCGCCTCGATATGCGCGGGCGTGGTGCCGCAGCAGCCGCCGACGATGTTAAGAAAGCCGCTGGCAGCGAATTCCTCGACGACCGAGGCCATCTCCGCAGGGCTCTCATCGTACTCGCCGAAGGCGTTCGGCAAGCCGGCGTTGGGGTGCGCCGACACATGGGTTTCGGCCTTGTTGGACAGCTCTTCCAGGTAGGGACGCAGCTCTTTCGCTCCCAGTGCACAATTAAGCCCGACGGAGATCGGCTTGGCGTGGCGAACGGAGTTCCAGAAGGCCTCGGTAGTCTGGCCAGACAGGGTGCGCCCTGAGGCGTCGGTAATGGTGCCGGAAATCATGATCGGCAGTTCGAAACCGATCTCCTCGAAGACTTCCTGTACTGCAAAAATCGCCGCTTTGGCGTTGAGCGTGTCGAAGATGGTCTCGATCAGGATCAGATCCGAGCCGCCTTCGATCAGGCCGCGGGTGGCTTCGGTGTAGTTCTCTACCAGCTCGTCGAAGGTGACGTTGCGGTAGCCTGGATTATTCACGTCTGGCGAGAGCGAGCAGGTGCGGCTGGTCGGGCCGAGTACGCCAGCGACGAATCGCGGGCGGTCCGGCGTTTCAGCTGTCTTTGCATCGGCGGCCTGGCGGGCGAGGCGGGCGCCTTCGACGTTGAGCTCATAGACCAACTCTTCCATGCCGTAGTCGGCCTGAGAAACGCGGGTGGCGTTGAAAGTGTTGGTCTCGACGATATCCGCACCGGCATCGAAGTAGGCTTTTTCAATGGCGCTAATGGCGTCCGGCCGGGTGAGGATCAAGAGGTCATTGTTGCCCTTTAGATCTTGTGGCCAGTCAGCGAAGCGCTCGCCGCGATAGTCCGACTCTTCCAGTTTATAGCTCTGGATCATCGTGCCCATGCCGCCGTCGAGAATCAGGATGCGCTCCTTGAGGGCCTGCTGGAGTGCCTGGAGACGGGCGTTGCGGTCGAGCATGGGGACTACCTGAAGCTGGTGGCGAGGACCGCGAATAATAGCAAAGCTGCACGCTTTTTGATCATCCGGCGATTTACATGAGCAATGCTCATGTTGGTGCGGCGTCGTGTATAACTGGCAGGACCCTGTGGTCGGCGTGACTGATCAGGTTACGCAGTGGTATTAGATGTCGCGTCCCTGTTCGGATACGAGTACCGCTATCAACCTGCCTTAGATACCTCGAGGTCAGATCGGGTGTACCGATTAACTACCTTCTATCAGGCAATTCCTACTAAAACGCTAGGACTTTATCCAGCGCAGTGGTTGGCGTACACTGCTGGGCATGTATGAGAGGAGTTCCCATGAGCGCCATTACCATTACCGAAGCTGCACATGATTACCTGGCCGACCTGCTTGAAAAGCAGAACACCACCGGGATTGGCATCCGGGTCTTCATCACTCAGCCCGGCACGCCCTACGCTGAGACCTGCATTGCCTATTGCAAGCCGGGAGAGGAAAAGCCGGATGACATCGCGATTTCCCTGAAAAGCTTCACCGCTTGGATCGACGGTATCAGCGAGCCCTTCCTGGAAGACGCCCTGGTTGACTACGCCACCGACCGCATGGGCGGCCAGCTGACGATCAAGGCACCCAACGCCAAGGTGCCGATGGTCAACGAAGACAGCCCGCTCAACGAGCGCATCAATTACTACCTGCAGACAGAAATCAATCCCGGTCTTGCGAGCCATGGCGGGCAGGTGACATTGATCGATGTCGTGGATGAGGGCGTGGCAGTACTCCAGTTCGGGGGCGGGTGCCAGGGCTGTGGCCAGGCTGATGTAACGCTCAAGGAAGGTATCGAAAAAACCTTGCTGGAGCGGATTCCGGAGCTGAAGGGCGTTCGTGACGTGACCGACCACACCAATCGGGACAATGCTTACTATTAAGTGGTAACAGCCTAAACGGTGGTCGTATCGGTCACTTTGATGGCAAAATGACACTATCTTCATGTGTCCCCACCACGGCGCTCGTTAGCTGAGATAAGCTGTCCAGGTTCCAGAGGCCTGGCCAAGTGAGCGAGCGCTGCATGTCTGCCGTTACCGTACTGATTTGCGATGATTCAAGCCTGGCGCGCAAGCAATTGCTGCGCGCGCTGCCGGCTGCGTGGCCGCTGGACATTCTTCAGGCTGCCAGCGGTCGCGAGGCGCTGGAACGAATTCGTGAAGGCGGCGTGGACGTCTTGCTGCTTGATCTGACCATGCCTGACATGGACGGCTACCAGGTTCTGGCTGCTCTTCGCCAAGAGCAACTGGGATGCAAGGTCATCGTGATATCGGCGGACGTTCAAGAAGAGGCGGTGCGCCGGGTGCTCGGGCTGGGGGCGCTGGCATTCATCCGCAAGCCTGCCGATCCGCTGCATTTGCAACAGACCCTGGCGGGCCTCGGGGTCGCGGGTGCCGAACTGCCAGCACTCGGGGAGCGGAACGCGGGGCAGGTCTCGTTCCGCGACGCCTTCCGCGAGGTGGTCAACGTTGCGATGGGGCGCGCGGCGGCATTGCTCGCCAAGGTGTTGGGAGTATTCGTACAGCTGCCGATTCCCAATGTGAATATTCTCGAAGTCGGCGAATTGCACATGGCGCTGGCCGATGCGGCTCAGGGCGACAAGTTGTCAGCGGTCTGCCAGGGCTATATCGGCGGGGGCATCGCCGGCGAGGCGCTGTTGATCTTCCATGATTCCGAGATTGCCGATATGGCGCGCCTGATGCGCACCGACGATTATCTCGAGCTCGAGATGCTGCTCGATCTTTCCAGTCTGCTGATCAGTGCGTGCCTCAGTGGCATCGCAGACCAAATCGATGTGGTGTTTTCTCAAGGTCACCCGCAGGTGCTGGGCCAGCATGCTTCGATCGACGAGCTCATTCGCGTCAACCGGCAACGTTGGAAAAACACCCTGGCGGTGGAGATCAGCTACAGCTTGGAAGGTCACGACATTCATTTCGACCTGCTCTTGCTGTTCACCGAAGACTCGGTTGAGTTGCTGTCGCGCAAACTCGCCCTTGAGATGAACTGACCATGTCCGACTCGAACGATCTGAGTGAACTCCACTGGTTGCTGGCTATCGTCCAGAGCATTGACGTCGGTGTCGTGGTGCTTGATCGCGAGTACCGCATCGATGTGTGGAATACCTTCATGGAGAACCGCTCCGGACGGTTGCCGGAAGAGGCACGCAAGAAGACTTTTTTCGAGCTGTTCCCCGAAGTCGACGAGCAATGGTTTCGGCGCAAGGTGGAAAACGTGGCGACACTCGGGACGCCATCGTTCACCATCTGGGAACAGCGACCTTACCTGCTGCGATTCAAGAATTATCAGCCGATCACCGGGCTGGAAGACTTCATGTACCAGAACACCACGTTGATGCCGTTGAAGGCGCTCAATGGCAGCATTGAGCAGGTCTGCCTGATCATCTACGACGTCACCGACGTGGCGACCAACCGCCGCCAGTTACAAGCGGCGAATCAAGAACTGCAGCGCCTCTCCAGTACCGACCGCCTCACTGGCCTTTTCAACCGGGGGCATTGGGAGGAGATGTTGCGCCAAGACTACGCCCGACATCGGCGCTACGAGCGCAATGCGGCACTGGTGATGTTCGATATCGACCACTTCAAGAAGATCAACGACAGCTACGGTCATCAGGCGGGGGATGCGGTCATCCAGCAGACTGCCGAACTGGTTCGACAGTGCACGCGCGATGCGGACATTGCCGGACGCTACGGCGGTGAAGAGTTCGTGGTGCTGCTGCCAGACACCGATAGCGAGGGGGCGGTGACTTTTGCCGAGCGGCTACGGCAATCCATCGAAGCGCATGAGGTTGTTCACGAAGGGCGTAGTATTCGCTTTACCGTCAGTCTCGGGATTGCGGATCTCAGCGAGCCCACCAATGGCTATGCGCAACTGATCGAACGTGCGGATATTGCCCTGTATTCGTCGAAAGCCTCAGGGCGCAATCAGGTCACCCTGTACCGCTAGGATGCTGCGGTGGGCGCAGTGCGGCCGCTCAGGAATTTCAGCAAGGTGACTTCCTCGCTGCTCATCCATTTGCGCTTTCTGGCCTTGCCCAGCTGCGCCAGTTCGCCAGTAGCAAAGGCTTCAAGCACGTCGGGATGAATGTAGCACTGGCGACACACGGCGGGAGTATTGCCGAGCTGGTGAGACACCAGCTTGACCACTTCGACCAGATTGCGCCGCGCCACCGTCTCTGGTTGCCACTCACGTTTGCGCAGATAGTCCAACGCCAGCGCACTGCCTGCCCAAGTTCGATAATCCTTGGCCGTGAAGTCGCCCCCGGTCATCTCGTGGATGAACGCGTTGACGTCGCTTGAATTCACTGGGTGCCGCATCCCGTTTTCGTCCAGGTATTGAAACAGGTGCTGGCCGGGTAGCTCCATGCAGCGGCGCACAATGCGCGCCAGCCGCTGGTTCCTTAGCGTTACGCGATGCTCTACACCGCTTTTGCCACGGAACTGAAAGCGGATCGCAGAGCCTCGTACATCGACATGACGGGTGCGTAGAGTGGTGAGCCCGTAGGAACGGTTTTCCTTTGCATAACGTGGGTTGCCAACTCGGATCAGCGTCGACTCAAGCAGTTGCACCAGCAAGGCCATCACTTTTTGTCGCGGCATGCCGCGCAAAGCCAAGTGCTCCTCCAGCCGCTCGCGCATTCGCGGAAGGGCAGTACCGAACGACAGAACCCGTTCATACTTGTTGCCGTCCCGGATCTCTCGCCAGCGGGGGTGATAACGATATTGCTTGCGTCCGCGAGCATCTCGTCCAGTTGCTTGCATATGGCCTTGCGGATCCGGGCAGATCCAGACGTCAGAGTAGGCTGGGGGAATGGCCAGCTTGTTGATGCGCGTTATCTCATGCGTATCCCGAATACGTTCTCCGGTCGGCAGGAAGTAGGCGAATTTGCCTCCGAGCTTTCGTCGACTGATACCGGGAACGTGGTCGTCTACATAGTGCAGATCGGCTGGTAGCTCAGGGCAGAGGGTGGTGCCGGTGTCCATATGCTCGTCCGCCGGAAGCGGTCGCACACCTTCCGCTAAGTGCAGAGCCGTCTCGCTGTCCTGATCGATCAGCATGCATGCTCCTGAAGGGCCGCGGCCCGGCCTGGTAAAGCCTGGCCGCATTACAAATCTTAAGATGAGTGCAGCCAGGCCATCCCTGGGTGGCCGGTGGCGATTCGCAGGACTGAAGACAGTGTCAGTCTTCGCTTTCCTGGCTGTTACGCATCAACAGCCTTATCGCGGCAACCAGTTCGTCAATTGCCTCTCGGTAGATAGCTGGGTCTGCCTTAGTTTCTGCGCTGTCAGCCAGCCGTCGTGCACTTTCCAGATGGTCATTTATCGAGGAATAGTCTCCGATCATGTAAATGCTCCTGGGTTGCGGATGAGAAAGGCAGCTGTGCTGAGGGAGGGCACAGTGCTTGTCTCAATAAGAGACCGACGCAACCGAAAGGGGTTCGGACCGCGTGTCGAGCGCCGGTGTGCAAGGTATGCGCGGCCGCGCAAAGTTTTCGTTACCGCCTAACGATCAGCACACTCCGCCCGATTATGCTGAGGCTATTGGTGGCAGTGTAAAGACCAGTCGGCTGTACGGACGATGCTTACGAGCTCGACGTGTTCCCGTCACGCTGGGCTGCGCAGGCGTAGACCACGCGCTTAACTGGACGCCATTCTTGCTCAGTTGGAGCCGGGCGTTCTCCAGCAAGCCAGCAAGGCGATTAGGTGTTGCGTACGTGGACCGCGCGATATGCGAAATCGACAGGGCTTAGTCACCCGCTGCGTTGTGACTCGTAGCGAGAACCTGCTGTCCTCATGGTCGGCTGAGAGGTTGCACGGCAGACCAAGAAGGCCATCGCGCTGATGCGCCTGGCTTCATAAATTGCACGGTGTTATGCGGTAATCAGCACGCTTCGCCGAGGCGATTGTTTATTTCGCCGGTGCGACGTCGAAAACGAGGTTTATCCCATCGCCGCTGCCGTCTCCCACGACCGAGCCCTGTACCGGTCTGTGTGTCACCTGACGGCCTTTGTAAAAGTCGCTCAGACGTTTCTGCGCCACATCACGGATATGGGTGATCAGCCCTGTGGACTGTGTGTCGCGAGGGATGATGAACTTCAGGGAAACGCAATGGCTCTGGGCACCCTCTGGCAAATCGGCCAGTCCGCTGCTGTGCCATTGATCGTTGACGTAGGCTTCTGCACCTTTCATGGATCACTCCTTCGTTTATTCGCTTATTGCTGGGACCGTTAAACAATCGAATGGGTCCGTTTTTCCTAGCGGCGCCATCATTGGTGGCCAAGCGAAATGCAACGAAAAAGGCCCGGCGCATGCGCAACCGGGCCTTATCAAGAAGGAGTGACTTACTCAGGCATCTGCCAAGGCGCGAGATGCATGCCCTGACGACTCAGATCGGCGCGTGCTTGCTCCAGCGACTGACCGAGCTTGATCGGGTCGGAGTAGACGTTGCTCGCCAATTTGCAATGGCCTACGGTGCGCGATTCGCTGCCATCCAGGACCGTGATGCTGAGTTCGCCATTGCCTTCGAGCAGCGTCCAGGCGACGCACTGGAACGGCTTGAACGCACGGTCAGTGATAAGGAGGGCGTCGTTGAAGCGAAGCGGGCTGTTCATCAGGCATGTCTCTCTGTGTGGTAACCAAAAATCGGATATTGAGCCTGCCGCCAGGCTGCCGGCGTTGGCCTTACATATCCATTGATGTACACAGAGGACTGATAAGTCACAGGGTCGTTTCGTGTTTTGTGATTTTTTTTGCAATTAGCCAAAGGTCTAGCATTAGGCGCAACTTGGGTGGTCGGCTTAATCTCGGTCTAACTATCTGTTTTCGTTGGCTTTGCTGGTTGGGCTAAGAGCAAGGCTTCTTAGAGCCCATCAATCTGCCCCCCTTTGCGCTGTGGCGAAAAGCCGCAACCGGCGTGGCAAAAGAAAACGGCCAGCTCCGGTTCGGGAGCTGGCCGTTGTATACAAAGTCCGCTTGTAGGGCTTGGCTAGACTTTGAACTGCTTGAGCAGACGATTCAATTGCTCGGCCAGCTCGCCTAGTCGCTCACCCGCCGCACTCGATTGTTCCGCTGCGTGTGTGCTTTGCTGAGCCAATCCGGCAGCCTGGGTAACGTTCTGATTAATGTCTTCAACGACGTGGGTCTGTTGCAGTGTTGCGCTGGCTATCGATGCGTTCAACCCCGACAGGTTGCGCAGCGCCTGGGCAATCTGAACGAGGCTGGCTCCGGCTTGGCTGGCTTGTTCCACGGTGGCTTGGGATGCTCGGCTGCTTTCCATGATCACCGTAACTGCAGCGCCCGAATTCTTCTGCAAGCGCTCGATCATCGTGTGAATCTCAGCTGTTGAGGTCTGGGTGCGTTGGGCTAGCAGGCGAACCTCGTCGGCCACTACAGCAAAACCGCGGCCTTGTTCGCCGGCGCGGGCAGCCTCAATCGCTGCGTTCAGCGCGAGGAGGTTGGTCTGATCGGCGATCGATCCAATGACCTCAAGCACTGACCCGATCTTCGTGGTTTCGTCCGCTAAGGATTGTATGACCCCGACAGCTTCGTTAATGGTGATCGAAAGCTGATCTATTTGCTGCAGGCTGGCTTCGATATTCCGCTGCCCCAACCCAGCCTGCTTCTCCGCGTCACCCACTTCGTTCGATGCCTGCTCGGCATTCTTTGCCACTTCCTGAACGGCGTAGGTCACCTCGTTTACGGCAGTAGCGACCAGCTCCATCTGTTGCGATTGTTGCTGACTTTGCTTGTGCGCTTGCCCGGCCAGCCCCCCCAAGGCGTTAGAGGAGGATTTCAGCGAGTCGGAGGTTTCGAACAACTGGCCGATCACTGTGCGCAGTTTCTGGGTGAAGGTATTGAAGTCGCGGCTAAGGGTGGTCAGTTCGTCATTACCCGATACGTCAAGATTCCGCGTCAGGTCGGCTTCACCGCTGGCTATGTTGGCCATGGCCTGCATCGAGTGACGCAGCGGCTGTGTGATGCTGCGGATAAGAATCGCGACCAGTACCGCCATCAGCGCAGCGATTGCCAAACCGATGAGCGAGAACCGCACCAGATAGTTCTGGAACTCCGCTTCGACATCATCAACATAGATTCCCGAACCGATAATCCAGCCCCATGGCTTGAATAGTTCGACATAGGAGATCTTCGGCACAGGGTCTTTTTCGCCGGGCTTCGCCCATTGATAGTCAACCAGGCCAGCTCCTTTGAGTTGAGCTACCTTGACCATTTCGTTGAACAGCGCTTTGCCGTTCGGATCTTTAACCTTGGAGAGATCCTGTCCCTCTAGCTCCGGCTTTATCGGATGCATGACCATGACCGGCTGCATGTCGTTGATCCAGAAGTAGTCATTCTGGCCATAGCGAATCATGCGAACCTGGTCCATTGCGGCTTTCTGCGCCTCGGCGGTCGTCATGCTTCCGCTGGCTTCGAGCTGCTGATAGTAGGTCAGCACGCCGCGCGCCGTCTCGACGATGTTTTGCGTCATGACCTGCTTGCCCCTGTACAGGTCGGTACGAACCTGCTGAATCATCAGCAGGCCGAGAATGAAGAGCATGGCAACCGCCACTAGCGGAATCAGCCAGAGACGCTTGCTGATTGGAAGATTTCGTAGCAGATTCATAGGGTTGTATGCTCCTGTTAATGCTTTTGTTCTTTATTATTCGAATAGAGGGATGGAGCGCGGCGACACGGCCTGCCTTGAAAATCAGCTATGGCAGTGGTTGTTTGTCATGGCCCATGCATAGGGTTTCGGCCGTTGCTGAAAAAAGATGAGGGCGGCCGTGTCTGCTCAATGAATTTACTCGCGTCAAGCGAGTCAGAACAGCGCTCAGATGGCTATCTGACATATACCTTTGTTGTATTCAGTCGCGGTGAGTTGCACCGTTATTGGGGAATAGATGGACCTTTGGATTGCCTTTCAGGCGTTGCTTCTTGGGGTGGTGGAAGGCATTACAGAATTTCTGCCGATATCCAGCACCGGGCATCAGATCATCGTGGCCGATCTGATTGGGTTTGGCGGCGAGAGGGCGCTCGCGTTCAACATCATCATCCAGTTGGGTGCGATCTTGGCGGTGGTGTGGGAGTACCGTCGTAAGATTTTCGATGTGATCGTTGGTTTGCCAAGGGAGAAACAGGCGCAGAAGTTCACCGGGAATCTGTTGGTCGCGTTCTTCCCTGCGGTAGTGCTGGGAATTACCTTCGCTGATCTCATTCACAAATACTTGTTTAATCCGATCACGGTAGCGACGGCGCTGGTCATTGGCGGGGTCGTGATGCTCTGGGCCGAAAAGCGCCAGCATGAAGTACAGGCCGAAACCGTCGACGATATGCACTGGTCCCATGCCTTGAAGGTTGGCTTCGCGCAATGTCTGGCGCTCATCCCCGGCACTTCACGGTCCGGCGCGACAATCATCGGTGGGCTGTTGTTTGGGCTGTCCCGCAAGGCGGCCACCGAGTTTTCGTTCTTTCTGGCCATGCCGACTATGGTCGGTGCCGCAGTGTATTCCGGTTACAAGTACCGCGACCTGTTTCAGCCTGGGGACTTGCCGATCTTTGCGATTGGGTTCATCACCTCGTTCATTTTCGCCATGCTGGCGGTGCGCGCCCTGTTGAAATTTATAGGCAACCATAGCTATGCCGCATTTGCCTGGTACCGGATCATCTTCGGCATCATCATCTTGGCTACTTGGCAGTTCAGCTTGATCGACTGGAGTACCGCGGCGGGCTGACGCGCAACGCACACAGCAGAGGAGTGCCCTGTGCACGCATTCGAACATCGACTGTTGCCCATCAATGGCATCACCCTCAGCCTTTACTGCGCCGGGCCTGAGCAAGGCCCGGTTATCCGGTTGCTCCACGGATTTCCCGAAAGCTGGTACTCGTGGCGTCATCAGATCCAGGCGTTGGCGGATGCGGGCTACCGTGTGGTGATTCCGGAGATGCGCGGATATGGCCAAAGCAGCGCGCCGGATGATATCGCCAGCTATGACCTGATAACCGTCTGCGCGGACATCCAGGCGGCAATGGACCTGCTTGGTCACCGCTCGGTAGCGGTGGTGGGCCATGATTGGGGCGCACCGGTGGCTTGGCATCTGGCCTTGCTCGAGCCGCAGCGAGTCAACGTTGTCGCGGCTATGGCGGTGCCTTATGGCGGCCGTCCGAAGAGACCCGCGATCGACATCATCCGCAGTCAGTTCGCCGATCGCTTCAACTATATTCTGTATTTCCAGCAGCCCGGCGTTGCCGAGGCCGAGCTTGATCAGGACATTCCGCGTACTTTGCGGATGATGATGCATAACACCTCGGCAGCGGTCCCCAAGGATTTGTTCCTGCAGGACAAGCCGGTCGGCAGTTCGCTCTATCAAGGCATGCAAGACCCGGGCGCTCCGCCGGCTTGGTGCGGCTCGGACGCGTTCGCCGTCTACGTCGCTACGTTCGAGGGACGCGGCTTTCATGGTGCACTGAACTGGTACCGCAATTTCGAGCGGAACTGGGAGCGCACTGCACCGTTAGCCGAGCGCAAGGTGGAGCAGCCGGCGCTTTTCCTACTAGGCGACAAGGACCCGGTCGGCACTCTGGAAGCTCATACGCTGCAGAAAATGCCCAGCTGGGTACCGGACCTCGAGCAGCATCTCATCGAAGACTGTGGCCATTGGATACAGAGCGAGCAGCCCGAGCAGGTCAATAGGCTGCTTCTCAGTTTTCTTGAGCGCCGCTACATCCCTGCCCGATAGCTGCTTGCGGCTCGTAGCTCCAAAGGGAAGCGGCTAGAATCCCCGATTTGCCCGCCGGGTCACATGCCATGGAATTACGCGGTCAGCTGAAAAGCTGGAACGATCAGAAGGGGTTCGGTTTCATTCGGCCGGAACAGGGTAGCGAGGAAATCTTCGCGCATATTTCGGCTATGCGCGGCGCTCGCCGCCCGGCGCAGGGCGACCGGGTGCTCTATGTCAGCGAACGGGACGAGAACGGGCGCCTGGGTGCCACGCATATCCGTCTGGATTCGGGGCTGTCTCTAGACGAGCCGGCGATTCGACGAAAACCACCTGCGGTAGCGATCCAGTCCGCACAAAATAGAAGCTTCAAGGCACGCGCTAAGCCCAAAGCGCGGCCACGGCAAAATGGGTCGATAAGGTGGCTGCTACCGAAGCTCCTAGGGCTCGTCCTGCTCTGTCTGTTACCGGCGCTCGGACTTACTCGTCTGGCGGGGCAGGGTAGTTACTGGCCGCTCTATGCCTATCTCTCGGGTAGCCTGTTGGCTTTTGGCTTTTACCTGCACGACAAGCGCAGCGCACTGCGTCGCGGCTGGCGTACGCCCGAGGCTCGCCTGCATCTGGTTGAGCTACTTGGTGGCTGGCCGGGGGCGTTGATTGCTCAACAAGCGTTTCGCCATAAGACCCGCAAGTTGTCGTTCCAGCTGGTGTTCTGGCTGATCGTCGTCGTGCATCAGCTCGCATGGCTCGACTACCTATATGTCCAGCGGCTGTATCGGTTATTGCTAGAAATTTGAGCATTGACCGAGTCGTACGCGCTGACGGTTTGTCGATGCAAAAACGCCCCGCGGTTGCGGGGCGTTTCGTTACCTCAACGAGGTTTAGAACACGCCAAGACTGCGCAAGTAGTCGTCATAGGTGCCGCTGAAGTCGGTCACGCCCGAGTCGGATAGCTCGATGATACGGGTCGCCAGAGAGCCAACGAATTCCCGATCATGGCTGACGAAGATCAGCGTGCCCGGATAGTTCTCCAGCGCTAGGTTCAGCGCCTCGATCGATTCCATATCCAGGTGGTTGGTCGGTTCGTCCATCAGCAGCACGTTGGGCTTCTTTAGGATCAGCTTGCCGAACAGCATGCGGCCCTGTTCGCCACCGGAAATCACCCGAACCGACTTCAGGATCTCGTCGTTGGAGAACAGCATGCGGCCGAGGGTGCCGCGCACGACCTGTTCGCCGCCTTGCGTCCACTGACTCATCCAGTCGAACAGGGTTACGTCGTCCTCGAAATCATCTGCGTGGTCCTGGGCGTAATAGCCAAGCTCGGCACTCTCGGTCCACTTCACCGCACCGGCATCGGGCTGCAGCTCGCCAACCAACGTGCGCAACAGGGTCGTCTTGCCAATGCCGTTGGGGCCGATGATAGCGACGCGCTCACCGGCCTCGACGGTGAAACTGAAGTTCTTGAACAATGTTTTGCCGTCGAAGCCTTTGGCAACGTTTTCCACGGTTACCGCCTGGCGATGCAGTTTCTTGGTCTGCTCGAAGCGGATGAAAGGGCTGACGCGGCTGGATGGTTTAACTTCAGCTAGCTGGATTTTGTCGATCTGTTTGGCGCGTGAAGTGGCCTGCTTGGCCTTCGAGGCGTTCGCCGAGAAGCGGCTGACGAAAGTCTGTAGCTCGGCAATCTGCGCCTTCTTCTTGGCGTTATCCGATAGCAGCTGTTCGCGAGATTGAGTAGCCGCGGTCATGTACTCATCGTAGTTACCAGGGAACAGTCGCAGCTCGCAGTAATCCAGGTCAGCCATGTGCGTGCACACGCTGTTCAGGAAGTGCCGGTCGTGGGAAATGATGATCATGGTGCTGTTGCGCGCCGTGAGTATGTTTTCCAGCCAGCGGATCGTGTGAATGTCCAGGTGGTTGGTCGGCTCGTCGAGCAGCAGCACTTCCGGATCGGAAAACAGCGCCTGCGCCAGTAGCACGCGGAGCTTCCAGCCGGGTGCAACTTCGCTCATCGGGCCGAAATGCTGATCCAGCGGAATACCCAGGCCTAGCAGCAGCTCACCAGCTCGGGACTCGGCGGTGTAGCCATCCATCTCGGCGAACTCGGTTTCCAGTTCTGCCACCGCCATGCCGTCGTCTTCGCTCATCTCTGGCAGCGAGTAGATGCGTTCGCGTTCGGCCTTGACCTTCCACAGTTCCTCGTGACCCATGATCACCGTGTCGATGACATTGAAGTCTTCGTAGGCGAACTGATCCTGCCGCAGCTTACCCAGGCGCACGTTCGGTTCGAGCATGACCTGGCCGGCCGATGGCTCCAAATCGCCACCGAGAATTTTCATGAAGGTCGACTTGCCGGACCCATTGGCCCCGATCAGGCCGTAGCGATTGCCGTTGCCGAACTTGACTGACACGTTTTCGAACAGCGGCTTGGCGCCGAACTGCATGGTGATGTTAGCGGTGGAGATCAAAGGGGTTTACCTATCAATAACTTGGAGCTTGCAGATGGTGCTAAATGGTGCGCGATACTGCGGAGTCTGAAGTGACCCGGCGGACAGGCAGTAGCGGCAGCCGCGGCGCATTATGGCGAGCTGTTAGAAGAAATGCGGGGGTTGATGCCAGACATTGGGCGCCATTGTCGCATAGGTCTGTCGGCAGTTGCATGACACTCCGTAAAAGCAAACGCCCCGAACCAGTCGGGGCGCTTGTTTTGCCTGCGTGACGCGTCAGAACATCAGACAGCGACCACGTCGATCTTTGCTTTGGCCGCAGACTCGCGGAACTCGGCAATCTGATCGAAGCTCAGGTAGCGGTAGACATCAGCCGCCATGGTGTCGATCTGAGCCGCGTAGACCATGTACTCCTCAACGGTCGGCAGGCGACCCAGGATCGAGGCGACTGCTGCCAGTTCGGCAGAAGCCAGGTACACGTTGGTCGCATCGCCCAGACGGTTAGGGAAGTTACGGGTCGACGTGGAGACCACTGTCGAGCCGGTCTCAACCCGTGCCTGGTTGCCCATGCACAGCGAGCAACCTGGCATTTCCAGGCGTGCACCAGCACGGCCGTAGATGCCGTAGTAGCCTTCTTCGGTCAGCTGGTGCTGGTCCATCTTGGTCGGCGGAGACAGCCACAGGCGAGTTGGCAGGGCACCTTCAACCTTATCCAGCAGCTTGCCAGCGGCGCGGAAGTGACCAATGTTGGTCATGCACGAGCCGATGAATACTTCATCGATCTTCTCGCCCTGAACGGTCGAGAGCAGACGCGCATCGTCCGGGTCGTTGGGTGCACAGAGCACAGGCTCGGTCACTTCGGACAGGTCGATCTCAATGATCTCGGCGTATTCGGCGTCAGCATCGGCAGCCAGCAGTTCCGGCTTGGCCAACCAAGCTTCCATGGCCTGAGCACGACGCTCCAGCGTACGAGCATCACCGTAACCTTCACTGATCATCCAGCGCAGCAGGGTAATGTTCGACTGCAGGTACTCAGCGATCGCAGCTTCCGGCAGTTTGATGGTGCAACCCGCAGCGGAACGCTCGGCAGAAGCGTCAGACAGCTCGAACGCTTGCTCAACGGTCAGGTCGTTCAGGCCTTCGATTTCGAGAATACGGCCGGAGAAGATGTTCTTCTTGCCTTTCTTCTCGACGGTCAGCAGACCTTTCTGGATCGCGTAGTAGGGAATCGCATGAACCAAGTCACGCAGCGTGATGCCAGGCTGCATCTTGCCCTTGAAACGGACCAGTACCGACTCCGGCATGTCCAGCGGCATGACGCCAGTGGCGGCGGCGAAGGCGACCAGGCCGGAGCCGGCCGGGAAGGAGATGCCCATCGGGAAGCGAGTGTGCGAATCACCGCCGGTACCGACAGTGTCCGGCAGCAGCATGCGGTTCAACCAGCTGTGGATGATGCCATCGCCCGGACGCAGGGAAACGCCGCCGCGGGTCATGATGAAGTCCGGCAGGGTGTGATGCGTGGTGACGTCGATCGGCTTCGGATAAGCCGCGGTGTGGCAGAAGGACTGCATGACCAGATCGGCGGAGAAGCCCAGGCAAGCCAGGTCTTTCAGCTCGTCACGGGTCATCGGGCCAGTGGTGTCCTGGGAGCCGACGGTGGTCATCTTCGGTTCGCAATAGGTGCCCGGACGGACGCCTTTGCCTTCCGGTAGACCGCAGGCGCGACCGACCATCTTCTGTGCCAGGGTAAAGCCCTTGTCGCTCTCGGCAGGGGCTTCGGGCTTCTTGAACAGGTCCGTTGGGCCCATGCCCAGCTCGGCACGTGCTTTCTCAGTCAGGCCACGACCGATGATCAGCGGAATACGGCCGCCAGCGCGAACTTCGTCGAGCAGGACGTCGGTCTTCAGCTCGAAGGTGGTGACCAGCTCATCGCTGCCGTGGCGGCGTACTTCGCCTTTGTAGGGGTAGACATCGATGATGTCGCCCATGGCTAGATCGGAGCAATCGAACTCGATTGGCAGAGCGCCGGCGTCTTCCATAGTGTTGTAGAAGATTGGCGCAATCTTGGTGCCGAAGCAAAAACCGCCGGCACGCTTGTTCGGTACGTTGGGGATGTCATCACCGAAGAACCATAGCACCGAGTTTGTAGCCGATTTGCGGGAAGAACCGGTACCCACCACGTCGCCCACGTAGGCGATCGGGAAGCCTTTGGTAGTCAGTTCTTCCATCTGCTTGAGCGGGCCGACCGAGCCAGGAGCGTCAGGGGTGATGCCGTCGCGAGCCATCTTCAGCATCGCCAGGGCGTGCAGCGGGATGTCCGGGCGCGACCAGGCGTCAGGCGCTGGCGAAAGATCGTCGGTGTTGGTTTCACCGGTGACCTTGAATACGGTCAAGGTGACTTTTTCGGCAACCGGGGCTCGGTTCTTGAACCACTCGCCTTCAGCCCAGGACTGCAGAACGGCTTTGGCGTTTGCGTTGCCAGCCTTGGCTTTCTCAGCAACGTCGTGGAACGCGTCGAACATCAGCAGGGTGTGCTTCAGCTCTTTTGCAGTAGTGTCGGATAGTTCTGCGTCGTCGAGCAGGTCGACCAGCGTGACGATGTTGTAACCACCTTGCATGGTGCCTAGCAGTTCAACAGCGTGCTGCTTGCTGATCAGCGGCGAGGTGGCTTCGCCCTTGGCGATAGCGGCGAGGAATCCAGCCTTGACATAGGCGGCTTCGTCCACGCCCGCGGGAACGCGGTTGGTGATCAGGTCGAGGAGGAATTGTTCTTCGCCAGCTGGCGGGTTTTTCAGGAGTTCGACCAGGCCTGCGGTCTGCTCGGCGTTCAGCGGCTGGGGCACGACGCCCTGAGCGGCACGCTCTTCTACGTGTTTGCGATAGGCTTCAAGCACAGTTTTATACCCTCATCATTGGTCCCATGGGTGTCTCGGGACGCGCATCCGGAAGCTGTTTTCAAAGTTTTACGCCGGGTTAATGCCGGGTACGCAGGTTAGAGGGATCTGCGCACCCGGAAAGTAGCCGGTCAACTGTGCTCGTGACGCTTTGAAAACAGCTTCTTGCGGATTATGGCGCCTAAAACGGCGGGCCGATTCTACTGGAACGTGCCTGCAAAGTTAAGTGAAACGCCAGGGCACAGCGATGGCGAGGCCGCCAACGGACATGTCGCAGTTTCGGCTTAGGCCCGCAATCTGTGGGCTGCAGACCCTCTTTTTGAGGCATGGTCCGGATTGGTCAGTGACCCGGCTTGGACAAAAGTCTAAGATGCGGCGCTGTCCTTCGATTCATCGTCCGTCATGTCCAATCAGCGAATCAAAACCCCTTGCGTAGGCCTTTGCTCCACCGTTTACGGCGATCTCGTCTGCCGTGGATGCAAACGGTTTCATCATGAAGTGGTGAGCTGGAACGGCTATAGCGAAGAGGTCAAGCGCTCGGTCTGGCAGCGCCTGGAGGTATTGCTAGCGCAAGTGATGGCGGCAAAGCTGGAGGTTTTCGATGCGCCACTGTTGCGTTCTCAGCTGGAGAGCCGACAGATCCGCTTCGTTGCCGACCAGTCACCCTACTGTTGGGCCTATCAACTGATCGCCCGCGGCGCGCGCGTGATTCAGCAGCTCGAAGCCTATGGCGTCGTGCTGCTGCCGGAGTTTCGTGATTGGTCCTTGCCTGAGCTTCGTGATGCAATCGATCGGGAGTTCTTTCTCCTTTCCGAAGCGCATTACCAGCGTTATATCGCCCCTCGATTTGTTCAGGACATGGCTCGCTAGGCATTCAATACAGCCGAGGAAGGCGATATCCGGCCACGGCTGAGCTGATGAGCCTAGCGCTGCGCTACGAGCTCCTCAAGGTGGTCGATGATGTCCTCTGGCTTCAGCACCAGCACATCGCTTTCCAATGTGTCGAGCACGACCTCGGCGGTATTGCCCATCAAGGCCCCGGACAATCCGGTGCGGGCGACAGTGCCGATGACCGTTACGGCAGCCTGAAGCTGGTGGCAGACGCGCGGGATCAAGGCGTCTGCGGGCCCTTCCTCAATATGCAGCTGGCCGTCAGGGATGTCGAACTCAGTCTGAAACTGCCGGCAGGCGTTGCGGTAACGCGCTTCGATCGTTTCCTTGAGCTGGAACGCGGGATCAGCGGAGGACAGCATGGCTGAAGGGTGCGCGCTGATCACATGCAGTGTGCCCTCGGCAAGCGAGGCAATCTGGTAGCCGTAATTGATGATGCTGGAATGAAGCGTGCGGTGTTCGATGTCAGCATTGCCTACGTCCACTGCGGCCAGAATGTTGCCACCTGTCCAGGGGGCTTCGGTTTTGACCATCAGCACCGGGCAGGGGCAATAACGCAATAGCTTCCAGTCATCGGGCGTCAGCAGGGCGCGTTTCAGCGGGTTATCGGCAATGTGCTGTTTGATCACCAGGCCGCAGCCTTCGGCTTGCTGAGCGCTGATGATGGTCTGGTGCAGGTTTTCATGCCAGGCCTGCCGAGCCGTAACGACGTGGCCCTGATCTTCGAGTTCTTGGCGCAAGCGCTCAAGATAGCTGCTGTGATCCTGTTTCGCGTCGCAGATCAGCAAGTGCAGCCGGGACTGGCTGACGCTGGAAATCAATCGCGCCCTTTTTAGTGCCAGATTTTCGGAAAGCTTTGGGTCAATTACCACGAGGATACAGCGTATGGCTTGCATGATCGGCTCCGTTTGGGTGATCAGATGGTTTCACTATAGACAAGGGCTTCAGGGCAGCCACTGACCTATATCAAGCAGTGCTGGCCGTTACTCGCTGGGCTCGTATAATGCGCGGCGGCCCAGCGACTTCGTGCTGTTCGCCGCTTTCATTTCCTTCATGAATACCAAGACCTCATGCTCCCCGAACTGAATGAATTTCTTGGCTGTGCGACACCTTCGGCGTGGGTCGACGTTGCGCTGCACAACCAGGATGTGATGTTGATCGATCATGGCAATTGCGAGAAGAAGGCTGCTGGCGCTGCCTTTCAGTTGATGTTTCGCTATGTCGATATGCCGGATCTGCAGAACAAGATGTCGCGCCTGGCCAGGGAGGAGTTGCGACATTTCGAGCAGGTGCTCTCGATCATCCGCAAGCGTGAAATCAGTCTGCGCAATATCGGCTCATCCCGTTATGCGGCCGGTTTGCGCGAGTTGGTGCGCAACCACGAACCCTACCGGCTCACCGATACCTTGGTGATTGGTGCGTTTATCGAGGCGCGCTCATGTGAGCGTTTTGCGATGCTGGTGCCGCACTTGGACGAAGAACTTGGGCGGTTCTATCACGGGCTATTGAAGTCCGAAGCGAGGCATTTTCAGGATTACCTGAAGCTGGCTTACCTCTATGGAGAGGCGGCGGACATCGAGGCAACCATCGTCCGCGTGCGTGAACGTGAGCGTGAGCTAATCGAAAGCTCAGACAGTGAGTTTCGCTTTCACAGCGGCGTACCGAGCGCCGCCTGACTGATCAGTTCAGGTCGAAAGGAGCCTGGTGAAAACCTGAATCGTCGACCTGTAACGCCCAACCCTGGCGATCCCAGTCACCCAGGACGATCCGGATGGCCGCTTGACCATCGATCTGCAACGAATGGGTTGCTGGCCGGTGGGTGTGGCCGTGAATTAAAGTTCGGACTTTGTAGCGTTGCATGATGCTCGCCACTTCGTCGGGTGTTACGTCGACGATATCGCTGGCCTTCATTCGCGTCTCTTCCTTGCTGCTGGAACGCAGTTTTTGCGCCAGCTTCTGACGCTTGCCAAGCGAAAGGTTATGCAGGATGAAGAGACTTACCGGGTTGCGCAGCCAGCGGCGTAGCCGCATGTAGCCTTCGTCACGCGTGCATAGGCTGTCGCCATGCATCAACAACACGCGCTCGCCAGCGAGCTGCGCGATATGCGGGTCGGCCAGCAGCGTGCATCCGGCCTCGCGGCAAAACGCTTTTCCGATCATGAAGTCGCGATTGCCGTGCATCAGATAGATGCGCGTCCCATGCTGACTCAGCGCTTTCAGCGCTAGGGCTATCTCATGCTGAAAGGGCGTCATGCCGTCATCGCCGACCCAGACTTCGAAAAAGTCACCGAGGATATAGAGTGCCTCGGCTTCGATTGCGCGAGTCTCGAGGAAACGAAGAAACGCCCGGGTAATCTCCGGGCGTTTTTCTTCGAGATGCAGATCTGAGATCAACAGGATCAATGCGATTTACTCGACGATTTCGGCTTTCTCGATCACGACGTCTTCTACCGGAACGTCCTGATGGCCCGATTTCATCGTGGTGGGCACGCCTTTGATCCTTTCAACTACGTCCATGCCTTCGACCACTTCGCCAAATACTGTGTAGCCCCAGCCTTGAACGGTCGGCGCCGTGTGGTCGAGGAAATCATTGTCTTTAACGTTGATGAAGAACTGCGCAGAGGCCGAGTGCGGCTCCATGGTGCGTGCCATGGCCAGGGTGCCGGTCTTGTTGGAAAGGCCGTTGTTAGCTTCGTTCTTGATCTGGCCGCGGGTGGCTTTCTGCTTCATGCCCGACTCGAAACCGCCGCCCTGGATCATGAAGTTGCTGATCACGCGGTGAAAGATAGTGCCGTCGTAGTGACCGCTTTTTACGTATTCCTTGAAGTTGGCGGTGGTTTCCGGCGCCTTGTCTTCGAACAGCTTGACGGTGATGACGCCATGATTGGTATGCAGCTTGATCATTGAAAGCCTTCCTAAATGAGGGAGAAATATGTGTCGCGGCAACGCGACCGGCGTGACGGCCCCGAAGACTCGCGGCTACTGCGCATAGCGCGGCAGGGCGCTTTGCTCTGTCAGGGGGTTGACGGGTCCGCTATGATAAGCGCTTTGATTTGGCGGGCCTACCCTGAGGCGCGCACTCGCAGATCGTTAAGGACACCATGAGCAAGCCTGAGACTACCGCAGCCACAAATTTTCTCCGCCCGATCGTTCAGGCCGACCTGCAATCAGGCAAGCACGCGAAGATCGTGACGCGCTTTCCACCGGAGCCCAATGGCTACCTGCACATCGGTCATGCCAAGTCGATCTGTCTGAACTTCGGCCTGGCGAAAGAATTTGGTGGCGAGTGCAATCTTCGTTTCGACGACACAAACCCGGCGAAAGAAGATCAGGAATACATCGATGCAATCAAAAGCGATGTCCAGTGGCTCGGCTTCGAGTGGGCTGGGGAGGAGCGTTATGCCTCCAACTATTTTTCGCAGCTACATGACTGGGCCATCGAGCTGATCAAAGCGGGCAAGGCTTACGTCTGCGACCTCACATCCGAGCAAGCCCGAGAGTACCGCGGCAGCCTGACCGAACCGGGCAAGAACAGTCCGTTCCGCGACCGTTCCATGGAAGAAAACCTGGACCTGTTCGCGCGGATGAAAGCTGGCGAATTTCCGGACGGCGCAAAGGCACTCCGGGCCAAAATCGATATGGCCTCGCCAAACATGAATCTTCGCGACCCGATCCTCTATCGGATCCGCCATGCGCATCACCACCAAACCGGAAACGACTGGTGCATCTATCCAAGCTATGACTTCACTCATGGTCAGTCGGATGCCATAGAAGGCGTCACTCACTCGATTTGCACCCTTGAGTTCGAAGACCACCGCCCGCTCTACGAGTGGTTCCTGGAAAATCTCCCGGTTCCGGCACGTCCGCGTCAGTACGAATTCGCGCGCCTTAACCTCAACTACACCATCACCAGCAAGCGCAAGCTCAAGCAGCTCGTGGACGAAAAACACGTCAATGGCTGGGATGATCCACGCATGTCGACGCTCAGTGGCTACCGTCGTCGTGGCTACACGCCGGCGTCGATTCGCACGTTCTGCGACATGATCGGGGTCAATCGCGCCGGCGGTGTAGTGGATGTGGGCATGCTCGAGTTCGCCATTCGCGAAGACCTGGACGCCAATGCCCCTCGTGCCATGTGCGTCCTCAAGCCGTTGAAAGTGGTCATCACCAACTATCCTGAGGACAAGACCGAGACGCTCGAACTGCCTCGTCATCCGAAGCAGGACATCGGCGTGCGCCAGCTGCCGTTCTCGCGGGAGATTTATATCGATGCCACCGACTTCGAAGAAGTACCTCCGGCCGGGTTCAAACGCCTGATACCGGGTGGGGAAGTGCGCCTACGTGGCAGCTACGTGATTCGTGCGGATGAAGCGGTCAAGGACGAGCAAGGCAACATTGTTGAGCTGCGCTGCTCCTACGACGAGAACACGCTGGGCAAGAACCCGGAGGGTCGCAAGGTCAAAGGCGTCATTCATTGGGTGCCGGCTGCTGAGAGCGTCGAATGCGAAGTGCGTTTGTATGATCGTCTGTTCCGCTCGGCCAATCCCGAGAAGGATGAAGATGGCGGTAGCTTCCTGGACAACATCAACCCTGAGTCGCTGGTGGTGTTGAAGGGTTGCCGCGCCGAGCCGTCGTTGGCCTCTGCCGAAGCTGAGGATCGCTTCCAGTTCGAGCGCGAAGGCTATTTCTGCGTTGATCGCAAAGACAGCCGGCCCGACGCAATGGTGTTCAACCGGACCGTGACGCTGCGTGATTCCTGGGGAGGCCAGTAATGGCGCTGGCGATTTACAACACGCTGACCAAAACCAAGGAGCCGCTCAAGCCTCTGATCGCTAATCAGGTGCGCATGTACGTCTGCGGCATGACCGTTTATGACTTCTGTCATATCGGTCATGCACGCGTCATGGTGGCATTCGATGTCGTTTCGCGCTGGTTGCGCCAGCGTGGCTACGAATTGACCTATGTGCGCAACATCACTGACATCGACGACAAGATCATCCGGCGAGCCCAGGAAAATGGCGAGACGTTCGAGGCGCTCACCGGACGCATGATCGCTGCCATGCATGAGGACGAGGCACGGCTCAACGTGCTACGTCCAGACATCGAGCCTCGCGCAACCGACCATATTGCTGGCATGCACAGCATGATCCAGACCCTGATCGACAAGGGCTTTGCCTACGCACCGGGTAATGGCGACGTGTACTACCGGGTTGGAAAGTTCGTCGGCTACGGCAAGCTTTCGCGGCGCAAGATAGAAGACCTCAAGATTGGCGCGCGAATCGAGGTCGACGAGGCCAAAGAGGATCCGTTGGATTTCGTGCTATGGAAGGCCGCCAAACCGGGAGAGCCGAGTTGGGGGTCGCCTTGGGGCGCAGGGCGTCCGGGCTGGCACATCGAGTGCTCGGTCATGTCAACCTGCTGCCTGGGTGAGACCTTCGACATTCATGGCGGCGGTCCTGATTTGGTATTTCCGCATCATGAGAATGAGATCGCACAGAGTGAAGCGGCAACCGGCAAGCTGTACGCCAATGCCTGGATGCACGCCGGCGCCGTCCGGGTTGATGGTGAGAAGATGTCCAAGTCGCTGGGCAACTTTTTCACCATTCGTGAAGTGCTGGAGAAATACCAGCCGGAAGTGGTGCGCTACCTGCTGGTCTCAAGCCACTACCGCAGCCCGATCAACTATTCAGAAGACAGTTTGAAAGAAGCCAAGGGGGCCCTTGAGCGCTTCTATACCGCACTCAGAGGTCTGCCTGAGGCCACCGCTCAGGGTGGCGATACGTTCGTGGCTCGCTTCGGCGAGGCAATGGATGACGACTTCAATTCACCCGAAGCGTGCGCGGTGCTGTTCGAAATGGTTCGCGAGATCAACCGTCTACGCGATACGGATATGCAGGCAGCGTCCGGCCTTGCTGCGCAGCTCAAAGCGCTGGCTAGCGTGCTCGGCATATTGCAGATGGATCCCGACACCTTCTTGCAGGCCGGGGTTGAGGGCAAGGTGGATGCCACCCAGGTGGAAGCACTGATTGCTTCACGCCTTCAGGCTCGCTCCGATAAGAACTGGGCTGAATCCGATCGGATTCGCGATCAACTGACGGCTATGGGTGTGGTTCTTGAAGACGGGAAGGGCGGCACGACCTGGCGTCTTGGCGAGTAACTCGTATCCGCTACTAAGGCCGCACGTCAGCTTTTATCCCTGAAGTGCGGTTTTTTCGTCTGTCGTCTGCAGGGGCCGTGGCCACTGCGACCACCATCTGCACAGCTAGCTGCGGCTCCACGGCCTATCAGCTCTTTAGCCTACCCGGGAAGCCTGGCTGACCAACGCGCTTATGTCGGATACAACCCTTCGGCGCGCAAACGCTTGTACAAGGTGTTGCGGCTCACACCGAGATGCCGGGCCAAGTGCGAAACGTTGCCGTGACAGGCTTCGAACTGAGCCCGCAGAGGCTCATTCGCAAGCATTGGAAACGGCACTGTTTCGCTTGTCGAGGCGGAGGCCCCGGTTCTACCTTGAGCTGTCAGCTTTACGTCCGTATCGGCAAGGAAATCATCCGGTAAATGCTCCACGCGAATCGGTTGGTCCTGGGCCAGCGCTAGCGCGACCTGTACAACGCTGCTCAGCTGACGGATGTTTCCCGGCCAAGGGTGGCTGTCGAACAGGCGCAGCACGTCGGGACTGAGACCGGCCCACTGCTGTGGTTCGCGGTGCTGTTCCCATACCCGCTGGAAAAGGGCGTGCTTGTCATAACGCGCTCGGAGTGGGGGCAATTCGACGCCGAGGCCGCTGACCCGGTAGAACAAATCCTGACGAAAGCGACCCTTTTCGACTTCCTGACGTAGCGAACGGTTAGTTGCACAGATCAGTCGAAAGTCGACTGAAAAGGGCTCACCGCCGCCCAGCGGCTGGACGCTGCGTTCCTGCAGAACACGCAACAGACGCGCCTGCAAGCTCAGCGGCATATCACCGATTTCATCGAGGAACAGCACGCCACCATCTGCTTTGCGGATCAGGCCCAGGCTGCCTTTCTGGTGCGCGCCGGTGAATGCACCTTTTTCGTAGCCGAAGAGTTCGGACTCGATCAGCTCGCTGGGAATCGCTGCGCAATTCACGGCTATAAGCGGGGCGTTCGCCCGTGAGCTGGCCGCATGCAGTGCTTTGACCAGCACTTCCTTTCCGACACCCGTTTCGCCGTTCACTAGAATCGGAATGTCCTTTTCGAGCATGAGCTGAGCCTGGCGAATGACCTTATGAACCTGCGGGTCGCCCTGATCGATGCTTGCCAGGTCGATGATATGTTCCGGGCAGCTATCCGGTGTCCGAAAATCACGGGCCTGAATACGCGGCTTCTGCGGGCGTCGAACAAGGCCATGAAAGCGATGACTGCCCGCTGTCCGCAGCAGCAGCGGCTGGTCCTCGGGCTGGCTGAGCAGCTGCCGCAGCGGGACGTCGAACAGCCTGTCGATGCGGCTACGAGTAAGCGCCAAGCCCAGCAAATTGTCTGCACGTCGATTTGCTGAAACGATCAGCCCCGACTCGTCGAAGACCAACAGGCCGGCCCACTGACTATCAAGATTGTCCTGGCCGGTATTGAACGTCAGCTGGAAATAATCACCGCGGAACAGATTCAAGATCAGCCTGTTTTCAACCGACTGGCTCATCATCTTGACCATGCCCAGCGTGTGCGATGGCGGCAGGTAGCTGTCGCTGGACACGTCGAGCACCGCGATCAGCTGGCGTTGCGCGTCGTAGATGGGCGACGCCGCGCCGGACAGATATCGGTTGGCCTGGAGGAAGTGCTCGTCACGTTGGATATGCACGGCCTGCCCGCTGGCCAGTGCGGTGCCGATCGCATTGGTCCCGGTATCTCGCTCCATCCAGCTGGCGCCCGGCTTGAATCCGCGTTGCTGCGCGGGTTCGACGAAGCGCCTGTCACCCCAGGACTCAAGCAACTGTCCGCCGCTGTCGGCAAGCAGAATCAGGCAGCTCGAATTCGAAAGGATGTTCTCGTAATAAGGCAGCACTTCACGCTGCGTGGTCTGGACCAGGTTTCGCTGACGTTCCAGCAGGGCATTGACGTCTCTCTCCGCGGGGTCGCCAAAGCTGGGGATGCTGAGCGGGTTTAAACCGTAGCGTTCGCAACGGCTCCACGAGCCTTCTACCAAATCCTGGTGTGAGATGGGCTGGGCTGGGTTGGCCATGTCGCCTCTCTATCGCGGTACGTTCTTGTTGTTTTTGGTGTTTGTCACCGTCGGTGCCATGAACAGTCTTGTTCATTTTTGTTCACTGTCAATGTTCACAACTGTTCATTTTGAACACTTAACAACAGCGGCCTGCACAAAGCGCCACGGGCTAGAGCGGTCTAGCGTAGCTGGCACGGATATCGCTCTGAATCCTTCCATAACAACTAGAAGGATGCGGCATGTCCCTCACCCTGGAACACGTCACTAAAACTGTCGATGGCCAGCTGCATATCGACGATGCCAGCCTCATTTTCGAACCTGGCTCGTTCAATGTGCTGATCGGTCGAACCCTGTCGGGCAAGACCTCGTTGATGCGACTCATGGCAGGGCTCGACAAGCCGACGCGGGGTCGAATCTTAATGAACGGCGCTGACGTAACCGGGGTTCCGGTGCGCAAGCGCAACGTGTCGATGGTGTACCAGCAGTTCATCAACTATCCGACGTTGACCGTGTACGAGAACATCGCTTCACCGTTGCGACAGGCTGGATTCAGTAAAGCCGAGATCGAGCGCAAGGTGCGCGAAACCGCCGAGATGCTGCACATCGAAGCCTTCCTGCAGAAACACCCGCTGGAACTCTCCGGGGGGCAGCAGCAACGCACGGCAATGGCCAGGGCGTTGGTCAAGGACGCTGATCTGGTCCTATTTGACGAGCCGCTGGTGAACCTTGATTACAAATTGCGCGAAGAGCTCCGCCAGGAAATGCGTGAGCTGTTTAAAACTCGCCGCAGCATCGCTGTGTATGCGACCACGGAGCCGAACGAGGCTTTGGCGCTAGGCGGAACAGCGACCGTATTGCATGAAGGTCGAGTAATTCAGAGCGGGCCGACGTCGGAGGTGTATCACCGTCCCAGCCAGGTGCTCAGTGCCGAACTGTTCTCCGAGCCGCCGATCAACCTGCTGTCAGGGCGAATCGCGGCGAACGAGGTCAGTTTTCAAGACTGCATGCATTTCCCGCTTAACACCGATCTGAGCGGGCTGGACAAAGGTGAGTATCGCTTCGGGATCAGGCCCAGTCATATCGGGCTGGTGCCTTCCAACGATGATGATTTGGAAGTGTCTGGCACTGTCGAGCTGGCAGAAATCAGCGGTTCTGAAACCTTTCTCCATGTGCGGAACGAGCACCTCAGCTTGGTGCTGCACCTGCAAGGGGTTCACGACTACCACGTCGACTCGCCCATCCGCGTTTACATCCCGACTCACAAGTTATTCGTTTTCGATGCTTCGGGCCGTCTGGCCCAGGCACCGGCTCGACGTCCCTGAGGAAATCGTTATGGCAGAAATCCATTTGCAGAATCTTGCTCACAGCTATAACAGCCAACCCCAGGGCGCTGCTGACTATGCGATCCGTGAGATGGACCACGTGTGGGAGCAGGGCGGCGCTTACGCGCTGTTGGGGCCCTCAGGGTGTGGCAAGTCCACCTTGCTCAACATTATCTCGGGGTTGCTCAGCCCATCTGAGGGAGAGGTGCTGTTCGATACACGCAAGGTGAACACGCTAACGCCGGAGCAGCGCAACATCGCGCAGGTTTTTCAGTTTCCGGTCGTCTACGACACTATGACCGTCTTCGACAATCTGGCCTTCCCGCTGCGCAACCAAGGCATCGCTGAGGCGCGTATCACAAGCAAGGTTCACGAAATTGCCGAGGTACTCGACCTCCATCCGCTGCTCAAGCGAAAGGCTCACAACCTGACTGCCGATGAAAAGCAGAAGGTCTCAATGGGGCGCGGGCTGGTCCGGGACGACGTGTCGGCGATCCTTTTCGACGAGCCGCTCACGGTCATCGACCCGCACCTCAAGTGGAAGCTGCGGCGCAAGCTCAAGCAGATCCATGAGCAGTTCAACATCACCATGATCTACGTCACCCACGACCAGCTCGAGGCTTCGACCTTCGCTGACAAGATTGCGGTGATGTACGGCGGGCAGATCGTCCAGTTCGGCACGCCGCGTGAGTTGTTCGAGCGGCCGCAACACACCTTTGTTGGTTACTTCGTGGGCAGCCCGGGGATGAATCTGATCGAGGTGGATGGCCGGGAAGGCGGGGTCGGTTTCGGTGATCTGCATCTGCCGCTACCGGGCGCGCTGGCTGCACGACTGCAGGAATTAGCATCGAGTCGCTTGCAGATTGGCATCCGTCCTGAGTTCGTTCAGGTCAGCGAGGAGCCGGGTGCCGGCGGGATGCAGGCCGAGGCTGTGCGAGTCGAGGATCTGGGTACATACAAAATTCTTACGCTTCGTCTGCAAGGGCATCTGATCAAGGCGCGTTTGCCTGAGGATCAAGCGGTGCCGAAAGGCCAGGCCTGGGTGGGCTTCCCGGCACAGTGGCTGATGCTCTATGCCGATGATCGGCTGGTTGAGGTGCTGCCATGACCAAGACGCATGACAACCGCGCGTGGTGGCTGGTCTTACCGGTTTTCCTGCTGGTGGCTTTCAGTGCCATCCTGCCGATGATGACCGTGGTGAACTACTCGGTGCAGGACATCTTCGACTCTTCAACGCGGTTCTTCGTTGGTGCGGATTGGTATCGGCAGATACTCAACGATCCTCGGCTGCACGATTCACTGCTGCGGCAGTTCATCTTTTCGGGCTGCGTACTGTTGATCGAGATCCCGCTGGGAATCGCGGTCGCGCTGGCGATGCCGACCCGTGGCCGCTGGGCGTCGCTGTGCCTGATCGTGATGGCGATTCCCCTGCTGATCCCATGGAACGTAGTCGGGACCATCTGGCAAATCTTCGGGCGTGCCGATATCGGCCTGCTGGGTTACGGCCTCCGCGAGCTGGGCATCAGCTACAACTACGCCTCTAACACTCGGGACGCCTGGCTGACGGTGCTGGTGATGGACGTCTGGCACTGGACGTCCTTGGTCGCGCTGCTTTGCTACTCGGGCCTTCGGGCCATTCCGGACGCCTACTACCAGGCGGCTCGTATCGACAGGGCATCCGCTTGGGCGGTGTTCCGCTACATCCAGTTGCCGAAGTTGAAGAGCGTGCTGCTGATCGCCGTGATGCTGCGCTTCATGGACAGCTTCATGATCTACACCGAGCCGTTCGTGCTTACCGGTGGCGGCCCGGGCAATGCCACCACCTTCCTCAGCCAGACGCTGACGAAAATGGCGGTTGGCCAATTCGATCTCGGCCCAGCGGCGGCGTTCTCGCTGATCTACTTCCTGATCATCCTGCTGGTGTCCTGGCTGTTCTATACCGCCATGACTCACGGCGACCAGAAATGAAAGGGGGCCGCTGATGAACCTGCGCAAGCGAGTGGTTTTGATCCTCTACGTCGCGTTTCTGATGGTGCCGATCTATTGGCTGATCAACATGTCATTCAAGAGCAATACCGAGATTCTCGGCGGGCTGACGCTCTGGCCTCGCGACCTTACGCTGGCTAACTACAAGGTCATCTTCACCGATCGAAGCTGGTACAGCGGTTACATCAATTCGCTGTATTACGTGTGCCTGAACACGATCATCTCGCTAACCGTGGCGTTGCCGGCGGCCTATGCTTTTTCCCGATTTCGTTTTCTTGGGGACAAGCACCTGTTCTTCTGGTTGCTGACCAATCGGATGGCGCCACCCGCGGTCTTTCTGCTGCCGTTCTTTCAGCTTTACTCATCGATCGGGTTGTTCGACACGCACATCGCTGTGGCGCTCGCTCACTGTCTTTTCAATGTGCCTTTGGCGGTCTGGATCCTTGAGGGATTCATGTCCGGTGTGCCCAAAGAGATCGATGAAACGGCGTACATCGACGGTTACAGCTTTCCGAAGTTCTTTGTGAAGCTTTTCATCCCGCTGATCGGTTCGGGCATCGGCGTTACTGCGTTCTTCTGCTTCATGTTTTCCTGGGTCGAACTGCTGCTGGCGCGCACGCTGACTTCGGTTGACGCCAAGCCGATCGTTTCGGTGATGACACGAACCGTCTCGGCATCGGGAATCGACTGGGGCGTTCTGGCCGCGGCCGGTGTGCTGACTATTCTGCCCGGCATGCTGGTGATCTGGTTCGTCCGCAATCATGTCGCCAAGGGCTTCGCCCTTGGGCGCGTATAGGAGTCGCTCATGAGCTGGATGGCATGGACCGGGCCGACCGCGGCTTTCTTCGCCGTCATCGGTGTACTGCTGGCGCTGATGAGCGCCTGGGAACTGAGGCGACCCTGCGTGCCGCGCAAGGGCTTCCTGCCTATCGTTACCACCCGTGGCGATCGGCTGTTCATTGGACTTCTGGGCAGCGCCTATTGGCATTTGTTGCTGATAGGGCTGACCGACTGGAGCATCTGGATAGCGTCCGCGCTGTCTCTCGTCTGGTTGTTTGCAGTGATGCGCTGGGGTTGAGCCTTTCGGCTCACCCCTCCGAAAAACCCAAAGGAGGTGTTTATGTTCGAGAATAAAAACAACACCCGACATGGCATGGCGCTCGCGGCCTTGCTGACGTTGTCCGGCATTTCTGGATCGGCCTGGGCCGACGCCTATGAAGACGCGGCGAAGAAATGGATCGAATCAGAATTTAACCCGTCGACCCTTACGCCTGAGCAGCAGATGGAAGAGCTGCGCTGGTTCATCAAAGCCGCCGAGCCGTTCCGTGGCATGGAAATCAACGTTGCTTCGGAAACCATCACGACGCACGAATATGAGTCCAAGACCTTGGCTCGTGCGTTTAGCGAGATCACCGGCATCAAGCTGCGTCACGACTTGATGCAGGAAGGGGATGTTGTAGAGAAGCTGCAGACCCAGATGCAGTCGGGCAAGAACATCTACGATGGGTATATCAACGACTCTGATCTGATCGGCACGCACTTCCGTTACGGCAAAGCAGTTGCGATCAGCGACATGATCGAAGGTGAAGCCAAGGACTACACGCTGCCAACACTTGATCTGGATGATTTCATCGGGATTTCTTTCACCACGGGCCCGGACGGCAAGCTCTATCAGTTGCCAGTGCAGCAGTTCGCCAACCTCTATTGGTTTCGCGCCGACTGGTTCGAGCGGCCTGAACTGAAAAAGCAGTTCAAAGAGCGCTACGGGTATGAGCTTGGTGTGCCAGTGAATTGGTCTGCTTATGAAGACATTGCCGAGTTTTTCAGCAAGCACGTCAAGGAGATCGACGGGCAGCGTGTTTATGGCCACATGGACTACGGCAAAAAGGACCCGTCGCTTGGCTGGCGCTTTACCGATGCCTGGTTCTCCATGGCGGGCGCCGGCGACAAAGGGCTTCCAAACGGTTTGCCGGTAGACGAGTGGGGAATTCGTGTTGAAGACTGCCACCCGGTTGGCTCAAGCGTTTCACGCGGCGGTGCCACAAACGGCCCGGCTGCGGTCTATGCGACACAGAAATATGTCGACTGGATGCGCGAATACGCGCCGCGCGAAGCCCAAGGCATGACCTTTTCCGAGGCGGGCCCGGTGCCGGCGCAAGGCAACATTGCTCAGCAGATTTTCTGGTACACCGCATTCACGGCCGACATGACCAAGCCGGGTCTGCCGGTGGTGAATGAGGACGGCACGCCGAAGTGGCGGATGGCGCCGTCGCCGAAGGGGCCATATTGGGAGGAGGGCATGAAGCTCGGCTATCAGGATGCAGGATCCTGGACCTTCCTCAACTCGACTCCGGAGCAGCGCCGTCTGGCTGCATGGCTCTACGCGCAGTTCACCGTGGCGAAAACCGTGTCGCTGAAAAAGACCTTGGTGGGGCTTACCCCGATCCGTGAGTCGGATATCAACTCAGACGCCATGACCGAAGCTGCGCCAAAACTGGGTGGTCTGGTGGAGTTTTACCGCAGCCCGGCGCGAGTGCAATGGACGCCGACCGGAACCAATGTGCCGGATTATCCGCGTCTCGCACAGCTCTGGTGGCAGTACATCGCCGAAGCAGCCAGTGGCGACAAGACCCCTCAGGAGGCTCTGGACGGCCTTGCCGAAGCCCAAGACACCATGATGGCGCGGTTGGAACGAGCTAACGTGCAGCCCAAGTGCGGACCGAAGCTGAACGAGCCGCGGGATCCTGAGTATTGGCTGAGCCAACCTGGTGCGCCGAAGCCCAAACTGCAAGATGAAAAGCCCCAGGGGCAGACCGTCAACTATGACGAACTGATCAAGTCTTGGGAGCAGAAGAGGTAGTGGGCTGTACCGGGTAAACAAAACGGCACCCGAGGGTGCCGTTTTGCGTATTGTTTGCCTTAGTCGCTGCGTAGCTTAACCGTGCAGATGTTCAGCGGCATGCAACGTGTTTTCCAGCAGACAAGCCCGGGTCATCGGACCCACACCGCCTGGCACAGGCGTAATCCAGCTAGCGCGTTGCACGGCGACATCGAACTCGACATCACCGACGAGCTTGCCGTCGGCTTGGCGATTGATGCCGACGTCGATCACGATGGCGCCTTCCTTTATCCAGTCACCTTTGACCAGACCGGTTATCCCTGTCGCGACCACGATCAGATCGGCACGTTTGACGTGGTCGGCCAGGTCATGAGTAAAGCGATGGGTGACGGTGGTCGTGCAGCCGGCCAGCAATAACTCAAGCGCCATGGGCCTGCCGACGATGTTGGATGCGCCCACCACAACCGCGTTTAGGCCATGCAGATCGACGCCAGTGCTATCGAGCAATGCCATGATGCCTTTCGGCGTACAGGGGCGTAGCAGCGGCATACGCTGAGCGAGACGGCCAATGTTGTAGGGATGGAAACCATCCACGTCCTTGTCGGGGCGAATACGTTCGAGCAGTTGCGATGCATCCAGATGCTTAGGCAATGGCAGCTGCACAAGAATGCCGTCAATCGACGGGTCGTCATTAAGCTGATCGATCAATCCCAGCAGTTCATCCTGGCTGGTTGACGCTGGCAGGTCATGAGCGGTGGATTTGAATCCCACCTCCTCGCAATCCTTGCGCTTGTGCGCCACATAGACCTGAGAAGCCGGGTCCATGCCCACGAGAATCACTGCCAGGCCAGGTACTCGTAAACCTTGCTTGGATCGCTCGGCAACTCGGCCCGCGATTTGCTGGCGGACATTGGCAGCGATCTGTTTACCGTCGATCAGTTTTGCGGTCATGACGCGTGGTTAACCATCGAGAAGGACTGAAAAAGGACGCGCATTCTCTCACGACGGCACCGTTCGGCAAAGGCGACACGGGGGAGGATTCCCGTAACTCCTTTACCAGGCTGAAATTTTTTTGGTTTTGCTGTTGACGATGTGAAGGCAGGCCATTAAGATTCGCCCCGCTTGTCGAGCACAGCTTGCTGCTGGGTAAGACGGCTTTTGAGGGGAAACCCCTTCACTGGCCGGAGCTTGAAGTCTGCGCTCTGATCGAATGCAGATAAAAGCGCCCGTAGCTCAGTTGGATAGAGCATCCGCCTTCTAAGCGGATGGTCGCAGGTTCGAGTCCTGCCGGGTGCGCCATTCCGGTTGGTACAAGCGAATGCAATATGGTGGGCGTAGCTCAGTTGGTAGAGCACAGGATTGTGGCTCCTGCGGTCGTGGGTTCGAACCCCATCGTCCACCCCATATTCCGAAACGCCAGGCGCAGCCTGGCGTTTTCGTTTAGAAGTTTGCGGACGTGGTGAAATTGGTAGACACACCAGATTTAGGTTCTGGCGCCGCAAGGTGTGAGAGTTCGAGTCTCTCCGTCCGCACCATCTGAAACGCTGAAAGCCCCGTATATCGGGGCTTTCGCGTATTTGGCATAGAGCAAAAGAGCGCATAAGTATTCCCAGCGCGTTCCCATGAGAATAGAGGCGGCGGAGCAAAATCCAGGCCAGCCGGGGCAAAGCCCAGATTTTGCCTGACCCATCAAAACCGGGTAATTTTGGTAATTACCGATTCTAAACGGCCGAAAGCCCTCTCTTATCAATGGGTTGGAATGTTTTCTCAAAGGTAATAATAGGGTAATCAGAAGGTAACCAACTTACCTCTAGCTATGGTTAGCGGCTCGAAACGCGCAGCCCTTTTAAATCAAGCACTTGCAAAAATATTACCTTTTGCCTTACCAGAACTTACCTTTCGAGGTAATCGCTCAAGCCCAGCAAACGCGGGCTTTCCAGCCGTGTGAAACGACCCCCTTACCAAAATTACCCGTTTGCAAAATCGGCTTAGAGTTCTGAGGCCGTAAGCGCTCGCCTGTGAGGTGTACCCTCGCAGGGTTCTGCAGGTATTCCAGGAGCGCCGATCATCTTGCCAGCGCAAGCAGCGGGGCGGCTGCACCCTGCTGCAGGGGTGCAGAAAAAGTGCCCCATATAGCCCGCAGGTGAGGTGGGGGGACAACGGCGCGCGCGCGGTGCTATAACTCCCATCGGCGGCCATGGAGGCGGTATGGATTTTGAGATAAGTGCGGCAGGTGCCACGATCATGGCGGCCATAGCAGCTGTAATAGGATCGATCACCACTGGTTGGTTGGAGCGTTGGCACCAGAAGCGTGCTATTACAGCGGCGTTGTTTGCGGAGGTTGCTGCACTTTCAATCATGATCCGAACCCGGCGATACCGGGAGGACCTAGAGAAGGCGGCAGAGGAGGTTAAATCAGGCGAAGCAATTAGTTTAGCTGTCCCAGTTCCTGCACATTACTGCCGAATCTACACAGCAAACCTAGGGTCGATTGGCCTACTCAATCCCAAGCAGGCAAGCGAGCTTGTTCATTCCTACCAGTTGGTCGACAGCGTGGTTCAGGACGTAACGCCAGGTGGAATTCTAGCGTCTGGTTCGTCTGACCCAACGGATTTTTTAGATGCTCGGGATTTACTTGACCGAGCCCTTTCCATTGGTGACTCACTCGCCACCAGATCTAGGTGACCAATGACTGCGATCACGTTGGACCATGTGCTTTTAGTGAAGCTCATCGACAAGGACAAGGACAAGGACAAGGGAGAGGCGAAGGCGGAAGCGGCACGCCCCATCGAAGAGCTTTTGAAGCGATGCCAAGAACTCGACAGCGGGATCTACCTGTCGAGCCGAATCCAAAATTGGGACGCGGTTGGGATGTCTGACCCGAGAGATCAGGAGAGGCTGTTAGATCTTATCGCGCACTACAACATGCGGACTATTAGCTCCGGCTTTCGATTGGGAGAGGCAATTCCTGATCAATCGATAATCGGTTCCCGCGGCTCTTTTTTTGGTGGTTGTGATGTGCTGACGGACCATCCTACTAGATGCGCTCACACCCAAGCTTTCGAAGCGGTTTTCGGTCAGGATCCGATAGAGCGGGATCAGCGTGCCGTTGGCAAGAATCTACCGAACTGGATCGGTGACTATGATGCCCTCAAGTGGCACTATCTTGCATTCAAGGATACGGGCTTGTTTGTGACGCTGGATAAACGTTTCCCGTGCTTCGACCCAACTCATAGGCAGCAAGCGGCAGAGCAGCTTGGGTTGCTTATCGTGTCCCCAGAGCAGGCGGTGATTGCGCTCAATAATCATCAGCTCACCACTCACTCAGAGGGCATTGTTTAATCAGCTGTGCGATGAGCAGATGCTCAGGAATTCTGCTCTGACTTAAACTTATTCCTTTGACGGCAACTCAAACTCCCTGAACCGCACAACCTCTTCCCCATCCCACTCGTTCACCTGAGCCAGCCTTGCCTGGATCGGCTCCAGCTCGTTGACGGCCCACACCTCGGCGGCCTCGCGCAGCGAGCCAAACCCCCCAGCGTTCTGCGGCACGATGCCCATCAGCTGAGGCGGGATGCGCAGCGCGGCAAGCAGGTCGTCGCGGCTGATGTTCTTGATCGATCCGAACTCATCCTTCGCCGCCACCTCGCTCACAGGCAGCAGCTGGATGCCGTCCTTCTTGCCGCCTGGTGCGTACATGAACAGGTTTCGGAAGTTGCCCGGCCCCTTGGCTGACTTCAGCGCGGTGCGCAGGGCATCGACGTCTTCTTCCTTCTGCGCCGCGTCGGTCATGTACATGATGAAACCGGCATGGCTGCCGTTCTGGTAGTAGCGCCGGCGGAAGAGGGTGGCCGACTCGTTCAGCAGCGCTGACTGCAACGCCGACAACCATTCAGGCAACCCGTACACCTCCTGGTTGATATCCGCCTCGCGCAGATGGCAGATCGTGCCGGCGGCGAACTCATGCTCATCACGCCAGCCGCGCACCTGGTAGTAGGTTTCCAGGTCCGCACCGCGGCGCATGTACTTGGCCAGCGTCGGCTGGAGACTCAGCGCCTGGCCGAGCATGTTCTGCCGCCGCTCCAGGTACGCATTGCCACACCACAACCAGTCCAGGGCGAACTGGCCGAACGCCGCCGGCTCAGCAGCTTGTGCGGAATGAACGTCCGCTCGAGCATGTCTCTATCGTCGACGCGTCGAGGAAAAGTGAACTCCGTGGTCAAAGCCAATGTAAAACGGTCTATGAGCACGGTTGGGTTACCCATGGAAACGACCGATCCCTATCGCATGAAAACGGCTTCCTCGCACGACAACTAGGCGCGGGTTTAGATGGAAGTGTGAGCAGGAATGGAGGCATGTCCATAGCGCTTGCCAATTGGGCGGCAAAAACCCAGGGCGGATCAGGCGGCGTCATCGACCTGCGCGACCCGGCACGACGAGACAAGCTGCTTATATTCACCGAAGTGGATAAGGTACGGGTGTCGGCCGGCGGTTGACGGCTCAGTTGGAGCCCTTGGGTATCAAGACGACTTGGGACCTCGCGCAGTATGACCCGGCGTCGCTGCGCAGACAGTTCTCGGTGGTGCTAGAAACGCAAAGAGAGGTAGCTGTTATGGCCAAACTTACCGTCCAACAGAAGTGCGAAGCGTTCTGGACGCTGCATGAGTCCGGGTGCTTTGTGCTTCCGAATCCGTGGGATGCAGGCAGCGCGCAACTGCTCGCCGGCATGGGATTCAAGGCACTGGCGACGACCAGCTCCGGCCATGCCTGGTCCTGCGCAAAGCCCGACGGATCTATGCAGCGCGACGCTGTGCTGGACTATATACGGAGCATCGTCGAGGCCACTGACCTGCCTATCAATGCAGATTTTGAAGACGGGTTCGGCCAATCATCCCAGGAGGTGTTCGAAAGCGCACAACTTGCGGTTGCGACCGGGGTTGCAGGCTTTTCCATCGAGGATTCGACAGGGGATCCGTACGCACCTGTCAGGGATATGCAGGAGGCCGCCGAACGTGTCTGTGCCGCACGGGATGCTGTTGATGCAAGCGGCTCCAAAACGCTCCTGGTCGCTCGTGCGGAAAACTTTTTTGTTGGCCGTCCCGATCTGCCGGACACCATCAAGCGGCTGCAGGCCTACGCCGAAGCCGGTGCCGACTGCCTTTACGCACCCGGGATCAAGGCGCGTGACGATATCGCTGCGGTCGTCTTGGCCGTGGCGCCCAAGCCGGTCAACGTACTAATTGGCTGGAACAGTGACCTGACGGTTAAAGAACTGTCAGCCATGGGCGTCAGACGAGTCAGTGTAGGCGGTGCGTTGGCGCGCGCCGCATGGAGCGGCTTTTACAACGCCGCCCAAGCGCTGAAACATGGCCGGTTCGATGCGTTTCCAAGTTCACCTACCGGCAGCGAGCTCGACGAAGTGTTCCGGGGCGCTGCTCCAGCAACGAGATGTGATTAACGTCATCGCTGACGGGAGCGACCAGTCGATGACGCGGGAGGGTGACGAGAACCTGATATCAGTGCCCCTGGTCAACAATGACAATGAGTTGTTTCATGAGCGCAGACTGGCTACGGCCTTCTGGCCTCCAACGGTCTCATAAGTCGTCGCGAATGCGCCTTGTCGTCCACCTGCCTGCCGTGGCGCTTAGGAAGAATAGCTTGAGCACTAAATACGTAACCAAGAAGCGCCTGCGACGCCACGCACTTTCGCTGGCTTTGGGAACCGCTCTTCTCGTGAGCTCTAACCAGGCGATTTCGGCATCCTCGTTCGGGTTTGGCTCTGCGCTTAGGGAGACCGTGGGCTCGATTGAAGCGCGCACCGGCGGCCACATCGGAGTCAGCGTCACTGCCTTGGAGAGCGGACAGTCTTGGAGCCATCGAGGCAACGAACGTTTTCCAATTGCCAGCACCTTCAAGGCGTTTTCGTGCGGCCACCTACTTGCTTTGGCTGACAGGGATGAGATCGAGCTCGATACGCGCGTTCGTTTCGATGAAACGGATCTTCAGAGCTATTCGCCTATTACCAAGGATCGTGTTGGCAGAGGCGGCATGTCCCTTTTTGATTTGTGTAGCGCAACAACTTCGATGAGCGATAACACGGCTGCAAACCTCATTCTTCGCAACACCGGAGGACCGCAGGGGTTCACGACTTTCATGCGATCCATTGGCGATGCGGTAACCCGTCTAGACCGCTATGAGCCAGAGCTTAACGATGTCGGTCCCGGCGAGGAACGTGACACGACGACTCCGAGGGCTGCTGCAAGAAGCTTGGAGACACTGCTGTTGGGTGACAGTCTATCCACTGACTCACGTGAGCAACTGAAAGGTTGGTTGATTAACAACAAAGTTGGCGGCCCCTTACTGCGCGCGAGTCTCCCAGAGAGCTGGAAAATTGCTGATCGCACTGGGTCGGGTGGCTATGGTTCGCGTGGTGTCATTGCCGTGATCTGGCCTCAGGGGAGCAACGCCCCGACCTCTGAACCGGTGATAGTGGCTGTGTATCTGACCGGAACGACTCTGACGCTGGAGGAGCGCGACGCTACCATCGCTGAAGTCGGCGCCGCGCTCGTTACAGACCTTGAAGCCTTAAAACAGCATAATGGGATAACAGTCGTCACCCGTAACTTGGCAGACTTTGTCCATACAGGCGTTCCTACCCTCAACCATTGGGACGAGGGACTATGAGGTCTTCAAGCTAACGATGTCTTGGTCGTCACCGCTCAATTTGTAGCTGCGTTGCCGACATTTTCCTGAGCAGCCCTGGGCCGTTAATTCGGTGCGCCAATTCCACGAAGCACTGGCGAAAAGACGCACCTTGAAATCCGATATCAGCGGATCGGTTTTTAAAGCCAACAGCATTTAAGCTTTCTTTTGAGGTCGCAGGTCATTCGTATCGGATTGCACTCGCGAATCCAAGGAATGGCACAGTTAGCTGATCCCGTTCGCCAGCACCTAGCAGCAGCTTGATGAGATGATGCTGTCTTGGAACCTTGCTTGCGGCACGTTTGGATAGCCAGACTAGAGCCGCGGCCTCAGCCAAAAAAATTCCATTAGTAAAAAGATGACCATGTAGAATCCCGCGCCCCAAAAAGCAGGAGACAACACATTGGCCATTCATCACTCCGTGTCCGAAGGAACTATGGCATGCGGACGCAGCGGATCGAACCTGACCAGTACTCACGATTCAACCAAGGTTTCATGCAAACTTTGTCTTCGCACCCTCGAAAGAAGCGCCAGTGAGCCTGTGCGCAAAAGCCCAAGCCTCGCCGAACTCAGGGCGGCTGCAAAGAGCGCGAAGCATGCTAAAGCGATCGCCGAGGAGTCAACGCCAACGCCATCGATATCGCCCCGTGCCGAATGGCATCAACGACTGGCGCAGTTACCAGGTCGAAATCGTCTTCCCCGCGGCGCCGTTCGCCAAGTCTATATCTAACTGAACAAGACGGCGGCTTCGGTCGCCGCTCATCTATCTGACGGCATCGCTAGGACAGCGCAACGCATTGTCCTGATGCGGGGTTTGCGAACGGTCGCGCACTGTGTCTAAAGCTGTAGCCAAGATGAATTGCGGTTTGCTCGCAAACCCGCCAAGCCCACGCAATGGTCAAAAAAAACCGCGCCAGGAAGCGCGGGGAAGCAATGGTCGGTTCTGGAGAGAGGCTGAACACTGCAAGGCCATAATAGGTCAGCGCAGTGCCAAGCGACCGATAACAAGGGTGCGCGAGTTCTCAATGGGGAGCTGCGATGCTCCTGTGCAAGCGAAACTTGGTGCCGATCAGTCTCTGCCTTCATCTGGGGGTGAAGGTCTTCACGCGACGTCTTGCAGATCATAGGACTATTACAGTCCGTCGCGCATAGAGCGGAAAATTTGATTTGTCTAGTGAATTGGCGACGAATCTGTCTTAAAAAATGGTTGACAAGAAATTGTTATGCACATTGAGGCCTCGCTGTAGCATTTGTCATATCAAGCCGTTTCGTTTGTTTCGATTAAATATCTTAAGTTATTGAATCTAAAGAACTAAAAAGTTCTGAGCAAAAACTCGTCGATCTGTTCGTAGCCCGCATCAGGCGGGCATTTGGCCGAGTAATTCAGACTATGTTCACAGTGTTATCCACAGCTTTTGTGGATAACACTCCGAACCCAAACGCGGCGGGGCTTGCAGCATTAATTTGCGCGTTTAAAGCGCTTCCCGCGTTTTGCCTCGGTAGACGCGCAGCACGTCAGCCATCACTGAAAGGGCGATCTCTGCCGGCGTCTTGCTGCCGAGGTCCAGTCCGATGGGCATGTGGATGCGCTCGATTTGTTTTTCGTCGAGCCCACCGACGCGCTGCAATCGCTCGGCCCGCTTGGCAGAGGTCTGGCGCGAACCCATGGCGCCGATATAAAACGCGGGGGTTCGTACCGCTTCCATCAGTGCGAGGTCATCAATGCGTGGATCATGGGTCAGTGCGACCACGGCGGTGGCTTCGTGACATGCGCCGGACGCAATGAATACCGACGGCAACACTGGTTGCACTTCGATGCCTTCAATCAAGGTGCCCTGCATTTCCTCGCGCGGGTCACAGGCAATCACTTCGCAGCCAAGCGCTCGGGCAAAGCTGGCGCACGCCTGTGCGACGGGCGATACCCCTGCAAGGAGAAGCCGAAGCGCAGGGCCGATGCGAATATCCACTTGTTCACCCTTCAGGCAGGTCTGCTCACCGCCGTGGTCCGGCAGTAGCTCGGCGCCGCCGGTCGTCAAATCTACTCGCCGCAGCAAGCGCTGTTGGCCTTGCAGGGTTGCCTGTAGCGTGAGCAGATGGGAATGCCAGGTGGGGGTCGGTCTATGGTGCTCCACCAGCACCTGCAGGATGCCGCCGCAGGGCAACCGTAGGCGACGCCGGTCGTCATCGGTTTCGCCGTAGCGAACGACCTGCGCGGGTGCTTGCAGTTCGCCCTGCGCCAGGCTGGCGAGGAACTCTTCCTCGACGCATCCGCCGGACAACGAGCCCACATGAGCGCCATCGGCCCGGGCTACTAGCAGCGCACCGGGCGCTCGCGGCGCCGATCCATAAGTCGACAATACGGTGCAAAACCAGACTTCATGTTCGTCCGCTACCCATTGAAGCGCCTGATCGATTACCTGCAGATCAAGGTGTTGCATATCCGTCCCTCTGGCGATTCGGCGAGACTCAGCCGCCGTTATGGATCGGACCAGCCCGAAAGGCGTTCTGCTGCAAGAAGTTTGGGGAGCGGATCGTCGTAGAGCCTAGGGAGAGGGCGTTACGGGCAAGCGAGTGGCTTTGCTCTTTTGCTCCGGGAGCGTGAAATTCCCCCGAGAGCACCGCTTGGCTTGCACTTATTGAGCTATGGCTAGCTGGCGATGTTCAGATAGCGCCGATTGAGCTGACACTCGAAATGCCACCGTTCCAGACCATCTCGTAATGCTCACTTTGGATGATCGAAATCACGGGCTTTGGGGTCATCAGTGCCCAGCAGTGTTGGCCCGCCTTGCGTACGGAGTGGTAGCGCAAACCGGGTGTCCGGTTTTTTCTCAGCAGGCGCCCAAAGCGATGGCCACTCGTATAGTCGTCTGGGTCGTAGAGCGGATCGGTCATCGGAATTAACGTTGCATCGAGCATTCCTGCCTCGTTGAAGCGGCACGACAAGCCTCGAAAAACAAAGCGTTCGTAGCTCAGCCCAGGCACGTTTGACCAATAGCGATTCTGGTGATGGCGAACTTCGGCAAGCGCGGCGTCCATCGTGCTGGCCAGATAAAGTACCCCATAGCTACCGTCACTGAAACGCGATCCAGCTGGGTTCACGTGGGTAAACGGCGCAGTGGCGTATGAGCAGCCTGGTATGCCGAAGGGTATTTCAGACCGCGAGATCAGCTCCAGACGTCCAGTTTCGTTTCGTAGACGCGGATTGGTCAGCGCTTGTAGTTGGTAGAGCGTTTCGAACTCGTCGGCATCGGCAACGTCATCGAACAAGGCAATGGGCGGGAACTTGGAGTTGACCAGCCGATAGGCCTGTCGTTGGGCTTCAACCAGTCTCGGTAGCTGGCTCGGTTTCACCACTGAGCGCCTCGCAGGCTATCGATGCGACGGAACGATTCATATAAGGAAATCATGTCGCCTTGGGCCATGATTTCCAATGGGGACCGCCCGTTAAAGAATTCGTTGTGATTGGCCATCGCCGCGAACCCGTACACGTTTTCCGGATTGTCGAAGATCAGCCGGAGCGCGGCATGAATATTCAGAACGAAACTGATGCGTTGCATCTGGTCCGGGTCGAGGCTGACCGACCAAGAGGCGTCACCCGACTTTGCTCGGGCATGCGTGCTGCGTGAAATGCGCAGAATGTTGCAGGCTTGATCGGTGGTTGCCTGCCATCTTTCCAAGATATTTACCGCAGCCTTGAGACCGGTTGCGCATTGATCTTTCGTAAACGCCTGTGCTTGAAGAACTGCTGCCATGGCTAATATGCTCATTTTGAATCTGTAGATGCAAAGTTAGCATAGTTTGCGTCTGCAGAAACAAAAGTTAGTGGCTAGCTAGTGGTTCAACGGTTCCGCAGAATCAGCCGTCACGCCTTTTTCATAGACCAATAGGCCGGCTTAAATAGATCCCGCTCGCCGAGCAGCAGTACACCCATCGCGAAAGCACAGAGCACCAGCCCGATATACAGACACAACTGCAACAACCCTTGCGGTGAGGGTAGCCAGTGCAGCGCCGTCGCAACAGTAACGGCTGTGGCGATCCAGCGCCCGAGAACACCTGGAGCCAGGCCTGCCGGCGACGCGCGATAAACGTATAGCCCCATGAACAGCGCCTGCAAGGTCACGCCGGCAGAGAACGATACTGCTAGGCCTTCGGCGCCATATGGACCGTAGAGCAGCGCATCGAGGCCGATCGTAAATGCGGAACTGACCAGCATGATCACCAGAAACAACCGTGATTGATGCTGCGCTAAGAGCGCGCGTCCCCATAGCAGCGCCAAGCCCATCGCAGGGAGACCGAGGGCATACAGAACCACCAACGAGGCCGTGGCGTCGGTTTGCGTTGCGCCGAACTGACCCCGTTCCAGTAGTACCGAGACTACCGGTTGCGGGAATGAACAGAGCACGACGGACGCTGGGACCAGGAACAGCAGCGTCGCCAGCAATCCCTTGCGGATAACAGCCGCATGGCCGCTGAGGTCGCCATCATTCCAGCTCGATACGAAGCGGGGAAAGAGCACTGAGAGCACGGACAAGGCGTAAAGCGTGAGCGGAATGGTGACGATGCGAAACGCAAACGACAGCATCGTGATGCTGCCTTCCTCCAGGTAGGAGGCGAACATCCGCTCTGCAAGAATGCAGGCTTGTTGCGCCCCAGCCGCCAGCAGTACCGGTGCGAAAGCGAGCCCGAAGCCACCTGCATGCCCCTTCGTCTCGACTTTGTTGCCTCCGCGCAGGTATGCGATACGCCGGTGCTGGACCAGAATCAGCGCCAGCTGGGGCAGCAGCATGCCAATGAAAATTACCATCCCGGTGGGTTGGAACAGCAGGATGCCGACGATCGCGCCAGCGTTGAGCAGCACCGTCCGTGTCATCGGCAGGATGAACACCTCATCCATGTTCAGCAGTGCACCCTGGCAATACAAAACCGCCTGAACGGCGACCAGTACCGCGCCTACGCAGAATACGATCTGGCCGGCGGCAACCTGAGCGTCCGTCCAGCCGGGCGCCAGCATGTTCAGAATCCAATAGCTCGCAATGATGGCGAGGGCACTCACGGCTGCGCCCATGAGCATGACCCGCCAATAGAGCCAGCGGCTGACGGCTTCAAACAAGGCTTCGGATTGGCTACGCAGCTTTTGCAGGTACGGAATCATTGCGTCGCGCAGGGCGAGGCCGAGGAAGTTCTCGAAAAACATCGGCAGGATCAATGCGACGAATATCAGGTCCGCTTCCCAGCTCAGTCCGAAGGACTTGGCGATGAACAGGTCGCGTAGAAAACCCAAGAGAAAACTGGCGACGGTTAGCGCCAGGATGACCAGTGATGCGTTCATTCCTTGATCCTGTGCAGGCCATTATCGGACGGCCTGATAAATAGCGGCATATCCCATCGTGTGCAGGTGGTCCGGTACGCCACCCTTGTCAGGCACCGAGCGAACGGTACATAGACTGAATGGCTCAAGCATGGTTCCTGCGCCGGTGCTGCGCTTTATGCGATCGGTTTTGGTTGCGACAACGCCGGATACGTAAAAATGCCGTAAATCCCCTTTGCGAGCGGAGCGCGACTGCTTATGGTTCACGCTCATTTTCAGGCGAACCCAGTTCATGTCCGAGGCAACTACTTCTTCTGCCGGCTCCGTGCGGCGTTGGCTAATCATCGGCAGCGTGGTTGTTGCGATTGCGCTGCTGCTCTGGTGGCTATGGCCAACCACGGCCGAGGCGCCGTCACAGCGAGCGGGCGGTCGGCCTGCGTTCGGTGCCTTCGGCGGCCCGACACCGGTGCGGGTTGCCCCGGTGGAGCAAGGACCATTCGAGGTTTACGCCAAGGCGCTTGGCACCGTCACGCCGTTGAATACAGTCAACGTGCGCAGCCGCGTGGCAGGAGAGCTGGTCGAGATTCGATTCGACGAGGGCCAGCGAGTCAAGGCCGGCGACCTGCTTGCCGTCATCGATCCTCGTGCTTATGAGGTGGCGCTGCAGCAGGCCGAAGGCACTCTCCAGCAGAACCGCGCCTTGTTGCAGAACGCGCAAGTCGATCTTGATCGCTATCGAGGCCTGTTCGCCGACGACAGCATTGCCAAACAGACGCTCGATACGCAGCAGGCATTGGTGAATCAATACAAAGGAACACTCGCCGCTAACCAGGCCGCCGTCAACGAGGCCAAGCTGAACCTGCAGTTCACCCAAATTCGCGCGCCAATCGACGGTCGCGTCGGCCTGCGTCAGCTGGATCAAGGCAACCTTGTGGCGGCCAACGACACCACGCCGTTGGTCGTCATTACCCAGACCCAACCCATGGCGATCAGTTTTACCCTGCCTGAAAGCGAGTTGCCGCCAGTCATTGCCCGGTTCCGCCGCGGTGAAGAGCTGTCCGTACAGGCCTGGGATCGTGGCGAACGCATCCTGCTCGGTGAGGGCGTACTGGAAAGCGTCGATAACCTGATTGACACGACCACCGGCACGCTGAAGATGAAGGCGCGCTTCGATAACGAGGACGAACTGCTGATACCCAACCAGTTCGTCAACGTTCGCCTACGGGTGGAAACCTTGCCTGATGCGGTCCTGATTCCCTCGGCCGCGCTGCAATTCGGCTCGCGGGGCAATTACGCGTACGTCGTCGGCGAGGACTCGAAGGTGGAGCTGCGAGTCCTTGAAGTAGGCCCAAGCAACGGCGACCAAACGGTCGTCACCAGTGGCTTGAGCGTCGGCGAACGAATCGTCATGGAGGGCACCGACCGCCTGCGCGATGGCAGCGAGGTCGAAGTGGTGGATCGTCAGAAGCTCGCCGAAGAGGCCGCTGAGAATCCGAAGGTTGAGCCTCAGAGCGCCAAGGAGCGTCCAGCGCGATGAACATCTCGCGGCTGTTCATCCTTCGGCCCGTGGCAACCACCCTGACGATGATCGCGATCCTGCTGGCTGGCCTGATTGCCTACCGCATGCTGCCGGTTTCCGCGCTGCCGCAGGTCGATTACCCGACCATTCGGGTGATGACGCTGTATCCCGGCGCCAGCCCGGAAGTCATGACCAGCGCCGTGACGGCTCCATTGGAGCGGCAGTTCGGGCAGATGCCGGGCCTGACGCAGATGTCGTCCACCAGTTCCGGTGGCGCTTCGGTGATCACCTTGCGCTTCTCGCTCGAAGTCGAGCTGGATGTGGCCGAGCAGGAAGTCCAGGCCGCTATCAACGCCGGGAGCAATCTGCTGCCCAACGATCTGCCGGCACCGCCGGTTTACAACAAGGTCAACCCGGCGGACACCCCGGTCATGACGCTGGCCATCACATCTGAAAGCCTGGCGCTGCCGGAGTTGCACGACCTGGTCGACACGCGCATGGCGCAGAAACTCGCGCAGATCAGTGGCGTGGGCATGGTTAGCATTGCCGGAGGCCAGCGCCCTGCGGTCCGTATTCGAGTCAATCCGGAGGCGCTTGCGTCCTACGGTCTGTCGCTCGCTGACGTTCGCTCATTGGTAACCAGCTCCAACGTCAATCAGCCCAAGGGTAATTTTGACGGCCCGACGCGCGTCTCGATGCTCGATGCCAACGATCAGCTGAAAACCCCAGAGGAATACGCCGAACTTATTTTGGCCTACGAGGACGGCGCGACACTCCGCTTGAAAGATGTCGCCGACATCATCGACGGCGCCGAGAACGAGCGCCTCGCGGCCTGGGCCAATCAAAGCCAGGCGGTCCTTTTGAACATCCAGCGCCAGCCCGGCGCTAACGTGATTGAAGTGGTCGAGCGCATTCAGGCGCTGCTGCCCGAGGTCACGGCGAGCATGCCGACCGGCCTGGACGTGGTGGTGCTCACCGATCGTACGCAGACGATCCGGGCTGCCATCACTGACGTCCAGCATGAATTGCTGATGGCCACCTTTCTGGTGGTGATGGTCACCTTCGTTTTCCTCAAGCGTTTGTCGGCGACCATCATTCCCTCCATCGCGGTGCCGCTGTCGCTGATCGGTACCTTTGCCGTGATGCACCTCGCCGGTTTTTCGCTGAACAACCTGACGTTGATGGCGCTGACCATTGCGACCGGGTTCGTGGTGGACGACGCCATTGTCATGCTCGAAAACATCGCTCGCCATGTGGAAGAGGGTGAGACGCCGCTGCAAGCCGCGCTCAAGGGGGCCAAGCAGATCAGCTTCACGTTGATATCGCTGACGCTCTCGCTGATTGCCGTACTGATTCCGCTGTTGTTCATGCAAGACGTGGTGGGGCGTCTGTTCCGCGAGTTCGCCATCACCCTGGCCGTCGCGATCCTGATCTCGCTGGTGGTCTCGCTGACGCTGACGCCGATGATGTGTGCCAAGTTGCTCAAGCCCGCCGCGGCTGAAAAATCAGCACCGGACTGGGTCGAGCGCCTGATTGGCGGTTATGCACGTTGGCTGACTTGGGTGTTGGGCCATCAGACGCTGACCTTGCTGGTCGCCGTGGCCACGCTTGGGCTTACGGTGGTGCTGTATCTGGCGGTGCCGAAGGGCTTCTTTCCGGTGCAGGACACCGGAGTGATCCAGGGCATCAGTGAGGCCCCTCAATCCATCTCTTTCCGGGCCATGAGCGAGCGCCAGCAGTCGCTGTCCCGCGTGATTCTCGCGGACCCCGCTGTGGCCAGCCTGTCGTCCTACATTGGCGTTGATGGCGATAACGTAACGCTTAACAGCGGCCGGATGCTGATCAATCTCAAACCTCACGATGAACGCGATGTCACCGCCAGTCAGGTCATCGACCGGTTGCGGCCGGAGCTGGCCAAACTGCCGGGCATCGAGCTGTACATGCAGCCGGTGCAGGACCTGTCCATCGAAGATCGGGTCAGTCGCACGCAGTTCCAGTTCAGTCTGGAGTCGCCCGACGGAGCATTGCTCGAAGAATGGACCCCGCGCCTGGTCGCAGCTTTGCGCGAGCGTCCGGAACTGACCGATGTCGCGAGCGACCTGCAAAGCGATGGCCTGCAAATCTTCCTGGATATCGACCGAGATGCGGCCGCGCGCCTGGGCATTCAGGTCTCGGCTATCACCGATGCGTTATATGACGCATTCGGTCAGCGGCAGATTTCCACGATTTTCACTCAAGCCAGTCAGTACCGCGTGGTGCTCGAGGCGGAGGCAGGCGACCGCCTCGGCGCGCAGGCGCTGGAACAGTTGTTCGTGCAGAGTGAAGGCGGCACGCCGGTCAGGTTGTCGAGCTTGGCGACGCTTGAACAACGCAACGCGCCCCTGCTGATCAACCACATCGGCCAGTTTCCTGCGGTGACGCTGTCTTTCAACCTGGCCGATGGCGTTTCGCTGGGTAAAGCGGTGGAAGTCATCGAGAGCGTCGAGGCGGAAATCGGCTTGCCTGCTGGAATCCAGAGCCGGTTCCAAGGCGCTGCCGAAGCGTTCCGCGCCTCGCTGTCGAGCACGCTGCTGCTGATCCTCGCAGCGGTGGTGACCATGTACATTGTGCTGGGTGTGCTCTACGAGAGCTACATCCACCCGATCACCATCCTGTCGACGCTACCCTCGGCAGCGGTCGGCGCCTTGCTGGCGTTGCTGTTGACCGGCAACGATCTGGGGTTAATCGCCATCATCGGCATCATCCTGCTGATTGGCATCGTCAAGAAGAACGCCATCATGATGATCGACTTCGCCCTTGAGGCCGAGCGCAATCAGGGCATGAGTCCGCAGGACGCGATCTATCGCGCCGCCTTGCTGCGCTTCCGACCGATTCTGATGACGACGCTGGCAGCGCTGTTCGGCGCGGTACCGCTGATGCTCGCCTCGGGCTCAGGGGCCGAATTGCGTCAGCCGCTGGGGCTGGTGCTGGTCGGCGGTCTGCTGCTCAGCCAGTTACTGACACTGTTTACCACGCCAGTGATTTATCTGTTTTTCGATCGGTTGGGCAGTCGGTTCGGGCGCAAATCCGCTTCAGCTCAAGAGGCGACGCTATGAGTCTCGCGCCTTCCCTGGCCTTTAAGCCATGAACCTGTCCGCGCCCTTTATCGCGCGCCCGGTCGCCACCATGCTGCTGAGCCTGGCGATTCTATTGCTGGGTGGAGTTAGCTTCGGTCTGTTGCCGGTGTCGCCGCTGCCGAATATGGATTTTCCGGTGATTACGGTCCAGGCCAGCCTGCCCGGCGCCAGCCCTGAAATCATGGCATCCAGCGTGGCGACGCCGTTGGAACGCTCCCTTGGGAGTATCGCAGGCGTCAGCCAGATGAGCAGTCGCAGCAGTCAGGGCTCGACGCGGATCATCATCCAGTTCGATCTTGAGCGGGATATCAATGGTGCCGCCCGCGATGTTCAGGCGGCAATCAACGCTTCGCGCAATCTGCTGCCCAGCGGGATGCGCAGCATGCCGACCTACCGCAAGATCAACCCTGCACAAGCACCGATCATGGTGCTGTCGCTAACCTCCGACGTGCTCAGCAAGGGGCAGCTCTACGACATCGGCTCGACAATCTTGGCGCAGAAGTTGTCGCAGGTCCCAGGCGTGGGCGAGGTGCAGGTGGGCGGAAGTTCGTTGCCTGCGGTGCGGGTCGAGCTGCAGCCTCAGCAGCTCGAGCAGTACGGCGTCTCGCTCGATGAGGTGCGCAATACCATCGCCAATGCGAATGTTCGGCGACCCAAGGGAATGGTCGAAGACGACCATCGCCACTGGCAGGTGCAGGCCAGCGACCAACTGCATGAAGCCGCTGACTATTTGCCGCTGATCATCCGTTATCAGGACGGCGCGGCGCTGCGGCTGAGCGATGTGGCGAAGGTCAAAGATGGGGTTGAAGATCGCTACAATGACGGTTTTTTCAACAACGACCGTGCCGTACTGCTGGTGATTAATCGCCAGGCCGGCGCCAATATCATCGAAACCATCGAGGGCATTCGCAACGAGCTGCCGGCACTGCAGGCGATCGTGCCCGGCAGCGTCAACATGGCAGTGGCGATGGATCGTTCGCCGGTCATCCGTGCCACCCTCCACGAGGCCGAACGGACCTTGCTGATCGCGGTGGGCCTGGTGATCGTGCTGGTATTTCTCTTTCTTGGCCGGTTGCGTACCGCGCTGATTCCGGCGCTGGCAGTTCCGGTTTCGCTAGTTGGCACCTTTGCCGTCATGTACCTGTTCGGCTTCTCGCTTAATGTTCTGTCGCTGATGGCCTTGATCCTCGCCGCCGGGCTGGTGGTGGATGACGCTATCGTGGTGCTGGAAAACATCGCCCGGCACATCGACGAGGGGGTCCCGCCGTTGCGTGCCGCCTATATCGGTACGCGCGAGGTGGGCTTCACCCTGTTGTCGATGAACCTCTCGCTGGTGGTCGTATTCGTCTCGATCCTGTTCATGGGCGGCATTGTCGAGCGGCTGTTCCGCGAGTTCTCCATCACCCTGGCAGCGGCGATTCTGGTCTCGCTGCTGGTCTCGCTGACGTTGACGCCAATGCTCTGTGCGCGCTGGTTGAAGCCTCATCAGCCCGAGCATGACGGCCGTCTGTATCGCTGGAGCCACAAGGCCCACCAGTGGTTGTTAGGCCATTACGACAGGTCCCTAGGTTGGGCGCTGCGGCATCATAGAATCACGCTGTTTACCTTGCTGGCGACCATCGGCCTTAACGTCTTTTTGTATGTCCAGGTTCCGAAAACCTTTCTCCCGCAACAGGACACCGGCCAACTGACCGGCTTCATTCGCGGCGACGACGGCCTGTCGTTCCAGGTCATGCAGCCGAAGATGGAGACCTACCGCAAGGCGGTGCTGGCCGATCCGGCCGTGGAAAGCGTGGCAGGCTTCATTGGCGGGCAGGGCGGCATCAACAATGCCTTCATGATTGTCCGGCTCAAGCCGCTGGATGAACGCAAGATTTCCGCGCAAAAAGTGATCGAGCGTATCCGCAAGAACCAGCCGAAGGTACCGGGTGGTCGGATGTTTCTGATGGCCGATCAGGATCTGCAGTTCGGTGGCGGTCGGCAGAGCAGCTCGGCCTATTCCTATAACCTGCTGGCCAGCGATCTGGCCGATCTCAGAACCTGGGTGCCGCAAGTTACCCGAGCATTGATGGCCTTGCCAGAGCTGACCAGCATCGACGCCAATGAAGGCGAGGGCGCACAGCAGATCAGCCTGAAGATCGACCGCGATGCCGCCAAGCGGCTCGGCATCGACATGAGCACTGTGACGACGATGCTCAACAATGCCTTCAGCCAGCGGCAGATCTCTACCATCTACGAATCGCTGAACCAGTACCGTGTGGTGATGGAGATCGATCCAAGCTACGCCCAACATCCCGAGGTACTGGAGCAGATACAGGTCATCACCAGCGATGGTCGGCGTGTTCCGCTGGCAGCCTTCGCACGTTACGAGCGGAGCCTGGAAGAGGACAGCGTCAGTCACGACGGGCAGTTTGCCGCCGAGAACATCGATTTCGACCTGGCGCCCGGCGTCAGCCTGGACCAGGCGACGCGGGCGATCGAGCGTGCCGTTGCAGCGATCGGTCTACCGAGCGAGGTCCAGGGCCGCCTGGGCGGCACGGGTGACGTCTTCCAGTCTACGCAGGACAGCCAGCCATTGATGATTCTGGGCGCGTTGCTGCTCGTCTATATCGTGCTGGGTGTTCTGTACGAGAGTTACATCCACCCGCTGACGATCCTGTCCACACTGCCTTCAGCCGGTGTTGGCGCGTTGCTGGCCATCATTCTGACGGGCGAAGAGTTCAGCCTGATTTCGCTGCTCGGGCTGTTCCTGCTCATCGGAGTGGTGAAAAAGAACGCGATTCTGATGATCGATCTGGCGCTGCAGTTCGAGCGTAACGATCATCTAGCGCCGGACGAGTCGATTCGCCGGGCTTGCCTGTTGCGTTTTCGGCCGATCCTGATGACCACTATGGCGGCGATCCTTGGCGCATTGCCGTTGCTGCTCGGGGGCGCGGAGGGGGCAGAAATGCGCCAGCCGTTGGGCCTGACCATCATTGGTGGCCTGATCCTCAGCCAGATCCTAACGCTCTACACCACGCCGGTGGTCTACCTCTATCTGGACCGCGCGCGCCACCGTTTCAACCGCTGGCGCGGTGTACGCACCGACGCCGCTCTGGAAAGTCCGCTATGAGTTCATTGTACCTGAAAAACTCCCTACGCCCGCTGGCCATCGTCGTCATGACTTTTTCTCTAGGTGCCTGCACCTTGGGTCCTGACTACCAGCGCCCCGAGCTGCCAATGGCCGCGGAATTCAAGCGGGCCGAAGGTTGGAAGGTCGCCAACCCGGCCGACGTACTGGAGCGCGGCAGTTGGTGGCGGCTATACGGTGATGCGAAGTTGGATGCATTGGTCGAACGGCTGAACGTGTCCAACCAGAACCTGGCGGCGGCCGAAGCGCAGTACCGACAAGCGCGCGCGCTGGTGCGGGGGGCTCGCTCTCAGCTGTTCCCGACAGTGGGGGGCAGCGCAGGCGCGACGCGTGCCGGACAGGGCAGTTCGGCCAGCTCAGCCGCACAGAGCGGAAGCGGCTTCAGCGGCATCAGCGAGAGTTACAGCGTGGGGCTCGATGCGGCCTGGGAGCTGGATATATGGGGCCGTCTGCGGCGCAACCTTGAAGCCAATCGAGCCAATATGCAGGCATCAGCTGCGGATCTCGCTGCTGTGCGGCTGAGCCTGCAATCCGAACTGGTCCAGACCTATTTGCAGTTGCGCGTGATGGACGAACAGCAGCGGCTACTGAACCAGACGGTCGAAGCCTTTGCGCGATCATTGCGCCTCACTGAAAACCAGTATCGTGCGGGCATCGTGCCCAAGTCAGATGTGACCCAGGCGCTGACTCAGCTCAGAAGCACGGAGGCTCAGGCCATCGACCTGCAATGGCAACGGGCCCAGATGGAGCACGCTATTGCGGTGCTGATTGGGGTACCGCCGTCGGAGCTGGACATCGAGGAACGTGATGAAATCCCCGATTTGCCAACAGTGCCGCTGGCCCTGCCTTCGCAATTGCTCGAACGCCGCCCGGATATCGCGTCGGCTGAACGGCAAGTGATTGCGGCAAACGCGCAAATTGGCGTGGCCGAAGCCGCCTGGTATCCGGACCTGACCCTGAGCGCGAGCGGTGGCTATCGAAACAGCAGCTTTAGCGACCTGATCAGTCTACCCAACCGCTTCTGGTCATTAGGCCCGCAGCTGGCCGCCACACTGCTCGATTTCGGTGGCCGGCGTGCCGACCTCGAAGCGGCAGAGGCCAACTATGACCTGACGGTGGCCAATTACCGTCAGACTGTGCTGGACAGCTTCCGTGAGGTTGAGGACAACCTGGTGCAATTGCGCGTCCTCGCCGCCGAAGCGGTGGTTCAACGGCAAGCGCTGGAAGCCGCGCAGGAATCGTTACGTCTGATCCAGAACCAGTACCGCGCCGGAACCGTCGACTTCCTCAGCGTCGCCACCGTGCAAACCAGCGCCCTGAACAACGAGCGCACCTACCTGACCCTACTGGGCGATCAACTCGCTGCCAGCGTTCAACTGATCGCAGCGTTGGGCGGCGGTTGGGAAGAAACGCAGCTGGATTTCGAACCGCTGCTAGAGACGCCTGAACGCTGATCACTTAACGGCGCCAATGCGCGGGCCGATGACATTCGTGGCTGCTGGAGGGTGCGCTGCGTATAGGTGGGTCGGTCATCTCGCCGAGCGGCGTTGGGGAAACCGCGGCGTTGCTGCCGCGGTTGGAAGGTGAGGCGGGGAGGTCAGTCGCGCTGCTTGCGGTTAACCGTTTGTGCTGCCTTGATGATATCGGCGCCGATCACCGGTTCGAATTCCTGCCACACCGGCCGCATGGCTTCACGCCAGACTTCGCGTTGTTCCGGGGTCAGTTCGATGATCTCGGACGTGCCTGCCTTGCGGATACGCTCGCGGTCGGCCTGGTTGGCTTCTTCCGCAGCGCGGTTAACCTCGAAGGTGACCTCGTCGATAATGCCTTCCAACTCGGTGCGCACCTGGTGCGGTATGCCGAACCAGAACCGCGTATTGCTCACCAGCATGTAGTCGAGCACGCCATGGTTGGATTCGGTGATGTAAGGCTGCACCGTGTGCATCTTCTTGCTGTAGATGTTCGACCAGGGGTTTTCTGCACCTTGAACGGTCCCGTTCTGCAGCGAGGCGTAGACCTCGGCGAAAGGGATCTTCTTGGTCGGCGCTCCGACCTGTGCGAATTGCGACTCCAGAACGGCGGACGGCTGGATACGGAAAGCCAGTCCCATTGCATCGTTTGGCAGGCGCAGCGCCTTTGTTGCCGAGAGCTGCTTCATGCCGTTGTGCCAGTAAGCCAGACCGGTGATGTTCTCCTTCTCCATCGAGCGCAGTAGTTGGCGTCCCTTGGCGCGCTTCTGGAAACGGTTGACGGCCTCTAGGTCATCGAACAGGAACGGCAGGTCGAATACTTGCACCTGCTTGGTGTACTTCTCGAACTTCGCTAATGAAGGTGCTAGCAGCTGCACCTCGTCGTTGGCCAACGCCTCGAGCTCATTGGCATCGCCGAACAACATCGAGTTAGGGTAGACCTCGACGCTTACCTGGCCGGGTAGACGCTCTTCAACCAGTTTCTTGAACAGCAGGGCACCCTTGCCTTTCGGGGTGTCTTCAGCGACGACGTGCGAGAACTTGATGACGATCGGCTCAGCTTCGACCGCGGTCGCGGTCAACGCCAGCACCAGGCCGGCGAGGGTGATGATCGGCTTGATCATGAAAAGGCTCTTTTTTTGGTGGGTTGGCATGACATCCGAGACGCAGATGTGATTGAGCTTCAACGAAGCGTTATGCCAAATAAGCCGCACCGTAAAAAGGGCTTTCTCATAGAATTCATAATTGAGGCAGCGGGAGTTGCAACAGGTCACACTTTCACCGCCGATAGGGACAGCTCTGCGCTGCTAGGCTGCAGAGCAGCGCAGAGCCGTTGCCGATCAGCCGTTGGCCAGCTGCCAACCGCCGCCGAGTGCCTTGTAAAGGCCTACGACGCCACGATAGACCTCAACTTCAGCCTGAGCCTGGGCATCCTCTGCAGCCAGGCGCTCACGCTCGGCATCCAGTAGCACCAGAAAATCCACTGTGCCTTCCCGATAGCGGATCGCTGCTTGCTCCGCTGCAGCGCGACTGGCGCCGGACTGGCGCAACAGGGCTAGCAGCCGCTCCTGAGCTCTCGCATAGTCACTGAAGGCGTTCTCCGATTCCTCCAACGCCAGCAGAACCTGCTGCTCGTAGCTGGCTAACGCACCCTCGGCGTCCGCTTTCGCACCGCGCAATCTGGCGCGAACGCTGCCCATGTCGAATGCTGCCCAGGTGATGCTCGGTGCAACGCCCCAAGCCTGAGCCGCGCTCGAACCGATCTGCGAACCGCGCCCCGCAATAAAGCCCAGGAAACCACTCAAGCTTACCCGCGGAAACAGATCAGCCGTCGCTACGCCCACGTTGGCAGTCGCCGCTGCCAGCTGCCGTTCGGCCGCGAGAATGTCCGGTCGGCGACGCAGCAACTCGGTGGGATCACCGATCGGCAGCGCCTTTGCGATGGCAGGCAACTCACGCGGCGTGAGGTCGATACTCAGCCTATCGGCGCGCTGACCGAGCAGGGTTGCGATGCGATTGGTCGCACGGCTCTGCTGCGCCTGCAGTTGCGGCAAGCTGGCCTCGGTTGCCGCCAGCCGTGCATCGGCGCGCAGTACGTCAAGTTCGCTACCTACGCCAGCGTCGCGCAGCTGTTCGGTCAGGCGATGCGAGTTGCGCTGATTCTCAAGGTTTTCCCGGGCGATGCGTTCACGCAACTGCGCGCCGCGCAGCTGCCCGTAGGCATCGACCAGTTCGGCGATCAGGCTGACCTGTAGCTGGTAGAGCTCCGCTTCCGCAGCTTCACTCTGCGCCTCGCTGGCTTCGATGCGTCGCTGCACCCGGCCGAACAGGTCGAGTTCCCAGGCCATGTCCAGACCCAGGTCGTAGCGCTCGATGCTGCTGCGCTCCTCGCCGAAGCCAGGCTGCTGAGCCTCGCCATATTCGGCGCTAGCTCCAGCAGTGACGGTAGGGAAGCGATCGTTGGCCGCATCATCACGAATCGAACGAGCGGCGCGGAGCCGGGCGAAGGCGATGCGCAGTTCGCGGTTCTCGGCCAACGCTTCACCCACCAGTGCGTCGAGCGTCGGATCATCGAACTGGCGCCACCAGGCTGCCTGGAATCGTGACTGATCGAAGCCAGCCGCCGCAGCACGCTCAATCTGTGCGGGCGCAACCTCCGGGGCGCGGTAATCCGGCCCCACTGCGCAGGCGCTCAGGGCGAGAACAGCCGCAAGCAGTAACGGAGTGGAAATGACAGCCTTCATGCGTGCGACTCCTTCAGTACCGCTTTTTTCTCTGCGCGCCGTTCAACGTAGGCGCGTATGACCAGGTAGAACACCGGCGTCAGCAACAGGCCGAAGAAGGTCACCCCGAGCATGCCGCTGAACACCGCAACGCCCATGGCGTGACGCATCTCAGCACCCGCGCCGGAGGAGAGCACCAACGGCACCACACCCATGATGAACGCGAAGCTGGTCATCAGAATCGGGCGAAGTCGCAGGCGGCAGGCCTCGAGCACAGCGGATAGACGGTCCATGCCTTCTTCCTGTTTGTCCTTGGCGAACTCGACGATAAGAATCGCGTTCTTGCATGCCAGGCCGACGAGGACGATCAGGCCGATCTGGGTAAACACGTTGTTGTCGCCACCAGAGAGGATCACCCCGGTGATGGCCGAGAGCAGCGTCATCGGTACGATCAGAATCACCGCCAGTGGCAGGCTCCAGCTTTCGTACTGCGCCGCCAGGACCAGGAAGGCCAGCAGCACGCAGAGCGGGAAGACGAACATCGCGGTGTTCCCCGCCAGGATCTGCTGATAGGTCAGCTCGGTCCATTCGAAGCTCATGCCGTTCGGTAGCTCAGCTTGCAGCAGCCGCTCCATCGCCGCTTCGGCCTGACCGGAGCTGTAGCCGGGGGCGGCCGCACCGTTGATTTCAGCGGTCAGGAAGCCGTTGTAGTGCATCACGCGATCCGGGCCGGAACTGTCACTGACCTTGACGAAGGTCGACAGCGGCACCATCTCGCCACGGTTGTTGCGCACCTTCAGCTGACCTATCTGGTCGGGCGTCAGGCGAAACTTCTGCTCAGCCTGGACGTTGACCTGATAAGTGCGGCCGAAGCGGTTGAAGTCATTGGCATACAGCGAGCCGAGGTAGACCTGCATGGTGTCGAAGATCTGATCGATAGCCACGCCGTGAGTCTTGGCTTTTCCCGGTCGATGTCGGCATCGATCTGCGGCACGTTTACCTGGTAACTGGTGAATAGCCCGGCCAGCTCGGGATAGTCCGCGCTCTTGGCGATGACGTTCTGCACCTGCTTGTACAGTTCTTCGTAGCCGAGACTGCCGCGGTCCTGCACCTGCACGCGGAAGCCGCCGATGGTGCCCAGCCCTTGTACGGGTGGCGGTGGGAAGATCGCGAGGTAGGCTTCCTGAATACCGGAAAACTGACCGTTCAACTCGCCCGCGATAGCACCAGCGGACATGTTTTCTTCTTTGCGCTGGTCGAAGTCCTTCAGCGCAACGAAAACGATGCCGCTGTTCGGGCTGTTGGTGAACCCATTGATCGACAGACCAGGGAAAGCGATGGTGTTCTCTACGCCGGGGTGCTTGCCTGCGATCTCGGACATCTGCTTGATGACGTCTTCGGTGCGATCCAACGTGGCGGCATCCGGCAGTTGAGCGAAGGCCACCAGATACTGCTTGTCCTGCGGCGGCACGAAACCGGTCGGAGTGCTGGCGAATCCCAGGTATCCGAGACCGACCAGGCCGACATACACCACCAGGGCGATGCCGCTGCCGCGCAGGATGCGTTTAACCGCACCGACGTAGCCGTGACTCGCGCGCTCGAAAACGCGGTTGAACGGCGCGAACAGCCAGCCACCGAACAATTTGTCCAGCAACCGCGAGAAACCGTCTTTCGGCGCGTCATGGCTGCGCAGCAATGCGGCCGCCAAGGCTGGAGATAGGGTCAGCGAGTTGAAGGCGGAAATGACCGTCGAAATGGCAATGGTCAACGCGAACTGCTGATAGAACTGCCCGGTGAGGCCGGAAATAAACGCGGTCGGGATAAACACGGCGCAAAGCACGAGCGCGGTGGCGATGATTGGGCCGGTCACTTCCTTCATCGCTTGCTTGGTGGCTTCGACCGGGGACTTGCCGAGGCCGATATTCCGCTCCACGTTTTCCACCACGACGATGGCGTCGTCCACCACGATGCCGATCGCCAAAACCAGGCCAAACAGCGATAGCGCGTTGAGCGAGAAACCCAGCATGTGCATCACCGCGAAGGTACCGATCAGCGACACCGGCACGGCGGCCAGCGGGATGATCGAGGCGCGCCAGGTCTGCAGGAACAGGATGACCACCAGCACCACCAGCACGATGGCCTCGAGGAGGGTATGTACCACCGCCTCGATGGAGCCGCGCACGAAGATGGTCGGGTCGTAGACGATTTCGTAGTCCACGCCTTCGGGGAAATCCTTCTTCAGCTCGGCCATGCGGGCACGTACCGAATCGGAGATTTCAATCGCGTTCGAGCCAGGACGCTGGAACACCGGAATGGCCACGGCAGGCTGGTTGTTGAGCAGCGAGCGCAGCGCGTACTGGCTGGAACCCAGTTCGATACGTGCGATGTCCCGCAGGCGAGTGATCGAGCCGTCTTCGCCGGCACGAATGATGATGTTCTCGAATTCCTCCTCGCTGACCAATCGGCCCTGTGTATTGATCGATAGCTGGAAGTCGGTCGCCCCCGGTGCAGGTGGTGCACCCAGCGAACCCGCCGCCACCTGGCGGTTCTGCTCGCGGATTGCATTGACCACGTCAGTTGCGGTGAGGTTGCGCGAGGCCACTTTGTTTGGATCGAGCCAGACGCGAAGCGAATAATCCCCCATGCCGAACAACTGCACATCGCCAATCCCGTCCAGCCGCGCCAGCTCGTCCTTGACGTTGAGCGCCGCATAGTTGGACAGATAGAGCATGTCGTAGCGTTCGTCCGGCGATGTCAGGTGCACAACCATGGTCAGGTCCGGCGAGGCCTTGTCCACCGTGACACCGAGACGCTGCACTTCGGTCGGCAACGTCGGCTGGGTGCGCGTAACCCGGTTCTGCACCTGCACCTGGGCGTTGTCTAGATCGGTTCCCAGCGCAAACGTAATGGTCAGGGTCAGCTTGCCATCGGCGGTCGCCTGGGACGACATGTAGAGCATGCCCTCGACGCCGGTGATGGCCTGCTCCAGTGGCGACGCGACGGTTTCGCCGATGACTTTGGGGTTCGCACCTGGGAAGCTGGCGCGGACCACCACCGTCGGCGGCACCACCTCGGGATATTCGCTGATCGGCAATTGGAACAGCGAGATGGCACCACCGATCAGGATGATCAGCGACAGCACCGCGGCGAAGATTGGCCGTTGGATGAAGAACTGAGAGAAATTCATGACGCACTCCGGGGGAGAGGGTGCGCATGACGCACCCTGGCGGAATCAGTTTTTAAGGGGTGGCGCCTCGGCGCCGGTCAGCGGGTCAGCGGAAAACGCTGATCATCAACTGCTCGGTACGCGCGCCAGCGTGCGGTCGACCACCTGCGGTTTCATCGCGGCAGAGATTGCACGGTTCTGTTCTTTCAGCGCGGCGAGGGTGTCAGCGTCGGCCATTGGCACATTCTGGGGCTGCACGGCGTTGCCCGGACGAACGCGCTGCAGGCCGTTCACGACGATGGTTTCACCTTCCTTCAGACCGTCGCGCACGATGCGCAGGCCCTCAAGCTTCGGACCGAGCTCGATGGAGCGATAGTTGACGGTATCGTCCTCCCCGAGGACCAGGACGAACTTCTTGCCCAGATCGGTTCCGACCGCGACATCCTTGATCAGGACGGCGTCGTAGGTGGCGCTGCCGACCAGCTTCAGGCGCGCATAAAGCCCTGGCGTGAAGCTGCCGTCACGGTTGTCGAACACGGCGCGACCGCGAATGGTGCCGGTGCGGGGATCAACCTGGTTGTCGATGAAGTCCATGTGCCCCAGATGCGGGTGGCCTTCTTCGCTGGACAGCCCGAGGTACACAGGGGTTTCCTCGCCACGTTCACCGTCACGGGCCAGTTCGCGGTATTTCAGGTAGGTGCGTTCGTCTGCCTCGAAGTAGGCATAGACCTTGTCGGTTGAGACCAGGGTCGTCAGTAAGGCTTCGCCAGCATTAACCAGGTTGCCCGCGGTGATCAGCGCACGACCTGCGCGGCCATCGATGGGGGCAGTGACGCGGGTGAAACCGAGATCCAGCTTGGCTGCATCGAGCTGAGCCTGGATCGCTGCGACGGCGGACTTCGCTTCGCTGGCAGCGCTGGCTCGCGCATCAGCCAGTTCAGCTGAAATAGCGTTATTGGCGCGCAGTCGCTCACCGCGTTCGGCCTCGCTTGCGGTCCGGCGCTCAGTGGCACGAGCCTGTTGCAACTCGGCCTGCAAGCGTTTGACCTGGGCTTCGAACGGGCGCGGGTCGATCTGGAACAGCAGATCGCCTTTCTTCACCAGTGAGCCTTCTTCGAACGCGACCTTGTCGATGAAGCCCGACACGCGTGGACGAATATCGACCGACTCAGGCGCTTCCAGGCGGCCCGTGAGCTCGTCCCACTCCGTGACCTGCTGTTCGATGACGGTCGCAACGCTTACGGCTGGCGCGGGCATTGCCGCTTCGGTGGCCTCAGGTGCCTGCCCGCAAGCGCCGATGAGGGCAGCGGCAATCGCAACCAGTGGGTAACGCAAGGCTATGAGTGGACGTTCCATGCTTGACTCCGCAGCTCGGGTTTTTATCGATGGCGGGAGTGTGCGGGGCGGCTTCGTGAAGCAGAAATCGAATTGGGCGAATGTAAATATCATCCGCGCTGATGTTGCAGGGTGTTTCATCAATGGTGAACAAGGGATTGTCGGGGCATTGGTGCCGACCTCGACTGACGTGGTTTCGGTCGGGCTGGTGGGCTGAAGCCCACCCTACAACGAGGATGTGCAGGCACTGATAACAGGTGGGTTTCAGCCCCCAATGGAAGATCGAACGCAAAGCAATCAGCAGGTAGGGTGGGCTTCAGCCCACCACATCAAGCGGTGTGCTAGCGCAGTGCAGGCGAACAAATGGCGGTTTAAAGACTGTCCGGGTCGCCTACGAACATCTGGATCCGCGAACGCAGCCAGCGCTCGGCCGGGTCGTTGTCCTGGGCGCCGCGCCAGGCCATGGACAGTTCGAAATCCTGGCTTGTGTCGAATGGCAGCGGCTCGGCACGCACACCCCCGTTAGCGGCAAGGGCCGCCGCGGCGTAGTCCGGCACCGTCGCCACCAAGTCAGTCCCCGCCAGCAGGCTGGCCAGCCCGTTGAACTGCGGAACGGCGAGCACGACCTTGCGTTTGCAGCCGTGGAGCGCCAGTTCGTCATCGATGTAGCCATTCAAATCGCCGGCAAAGGAAACCATGGCATGTGGCCGCGAGCAGTAGTCCTCCATCGTCATGCGGCCGGGGATGCTGTCTGCGCGGAGCAGCATCGGTTTTGGCCTGCGCAAGATTTTGCGCTTGGCGTTGGCCGGCAGTTCCTCGGTGTAGCAGACACCCACCGAGATCTCGCCAGACGCAAGCAGGCCCGGCATCAGCAGATAGTTGGCGCGCCGTACCACCAGCACCACGTCGGGCGCCTCGGCGCGCACACGCCTGAGCAACTGCGGGAGCAGGGCGAACTCGACCTCATCAGTCAGACCGATACGAAACACCAGCTCGCTGGTGGCCGGATCGAACGTGGAGGCGCGGCTGACAGCCGTGGAGATCGAGTCCAGCGCCGGCGACAGCAGACCGGCGATCTCCTGCGCGCGTGCAGTCGGCTCCATGCTGCGGCCGGTGCGTACGAACAACGGGTCGTCGAACAGCGTGCGCAGGCGCGCCAGTGCAGCACTGATCGCCGGCTGGCCGAGAAAGAGTTTCTCCGCGGCACGGGTCACGCTGCGCTCGTGCATCAGCGTTTCGAAGACGATCAACAGGTTCAGGTCTACGCGGCGAAGGTCGTTGCGATTCATGCCTTTCACTTCAAGCTGTGGTCAGACATAAGGCGCGGCTGACCGAAATGAGGGTTGCGTCTGCATTCTAGACAGATCGGAGTGACGTCGGCATGTCCATTCCCGCTTTGCAATGACACAAACCTGCAGCAGTGGGAGTGGCCTTACATACAGCACATCATCATTCCCGCGCATGGCGACTATCGAGCGGAATGCAGGGATCGCTGCTGGAGTTGTGCCAATACTGCAGATAAAGTCACAGACACAGTAGTAATCGAGGGGTCTTTTTCATGTCCCGCATCATCCGTTTCCACCAGTTCGGGCCCGCGGACGTATTGCGCTACGAACAGCGAGAAGTCCCTCGGCCGGGGCCTGGCGAAGTGCTTGTCGACGTCAAGGCGATCGGCGTCAGCTGGAATGACGTGCTCTGGCGGCAGGATCTGGCTCCGCGTCACGCCAAGCTCCCGGCCGGGCTCGGCAGCGAGATCGCCGGCGAAGTGCTTGCGGTGGGCGAGGACGTGGACGGCTTCGCAATTGGCGACCGTGTCGCCAGTTTCCCTGCGCATGATCTCAACCAGTACCCGCTCTACGGCGAGCAGGTGCTGCTGCCGCAGGCGTCCTTGGTCCACCATCCGGAGATGCTCAGCGCCGCCGAGGCGTGTGTGCATTACACGCCGGCGCTGGTCTCGTATTTCGCTCTGGTCGAGCTGGCTCAGCTCGAGCCCGGACAATACGTGCTGGTGACCGAAGCGCGGCATTGCACCGGTCCTTCGGCCGTGCAAATGGCGAAAGCGCTTGGCGGACGGGTAATCGCCACCTGTGACACGGCAGAGGATCGTGACTTCCTGCGCGAGCTGGGGGCCGAGACCGTCATCGTTACCGAAGAGGAGGATCTCGTCGGCCGGCTGCAAAAGATCACCGGCGGAGCAGGCGTCGAAGTTGTGCTCGATGGTTGCGGTGGCTCGCAGATGAAGCTGCTTGGTGACGTTATCGCACCGCGTGGCAAGCTGATTCTTTATGGGCTCAATGGTGGCAACGAAACTGCGTTTCCAGCCTGCGCGGCGTTCAAGAAGAACTTCAAGTTCTTCCTGCATTGCCTGTGCGATTTCACCGGGCAACCCGAGCTGGGAATCGAGCAAAACCGCGAGGCGGTCGAGAATGCCTTGCTGCACATCAACCAGCTCACAGCCGACCGCCTGATCACGCCGCAGGTCGACAAGGTCTTCGGCTTCGACGAGGTAGTGGCAGCCCACGAATACGTCGAAAGCGGTGTCCCGCGCGGCCGGGTCGTACTGCGCGTCGATTGATTCTTCGAGGCCTCTGCATTAGGGCCTCTCATCGCTTCATAGAAACTTTTCCCGCCCGCGCCAAGTCCTCCGAATACAGGTATTGATCCCTTGACGGAGGATTTTGGCATGCCCGACGAAAACCAGACGCTCCCGCCGCAGCAACAGGCTGAACCGGGTAAAGAAAGCGAGATGACCCCGAGGCCCGAGTACCGTGGCGAGGACTACAAAGCGGCGGGCAAGCTCCAAGGCAAGGTTGCAATCATCACTGGTGGCGACAGCGGCATCGGCCGCTCGGTAGCGGTGCTGTTCGCGCGTGAAGGTGCCGATGTAGCGATTCTCTATCTGGATCAGCACCAGGACGCAGAGGAAACCAAGCGCGCAGTGGAAGAGCAGGGGCGCAGCTGTCTGACCTTCGCCGGTGACGTGGCCGACCGCGACGTGTGCCATAAGGTGATCGACGAAACGGTGAGTGCCTTCGGCAAGCTCGACATTCTGGTCAATAACGCCGCTGAGCAGCATCCCCAGGAAACGCTCGAAGACATCAGCGAAGAGCAGTGGGAGAAGACCTTCCGCACCAACATTTTCGGCATGTTCCAGATGACCAAGGCTGCACTGCCGAACCTGAAAAAAGGCGCCTCGATCATCAACACCACGTCGGTGACGGCCTACAAAGGCAGCCCACAGCTGCTGGACTACTCATCGACCAAGGGCGCCATTACGGCCTTTACCCGCTCGCTGTCGATGAATATCGCCGACCGAGGTATTCGCGTGAATGGCGTAGCACCCGGGCCGATCTGGACGCCGCTGATTCCGTCGACCTTCGATGCGGACAAGGTCGAGAAATTTGGCGCCAACGTGCCCATGGAGCGTCCCGGCCAGCCCGATGAAGTCGCGCCGGCATACGTGTATTTGGCCAGCAGCGACGCTTCCTATGTCAGCGGCCAGGTGATCCATGTCAACGGCGGCACCGTGGTCAACGGCTGACCGAACGACTGTCGACAGGAGGGAAGGCTTATGCCCCGTACGATCTGGAAAGGCGCCGTCAGTTTCGGCCTGGTTCATATCCCCGTCGCCTTGGTGCCTGCGACCACGCGCTCGGGTATAGATTTCGACTGGCTGGACAAACGCAGCATGGACCGGGTGGGCTACAAGCGCATCAACAAGACCACCGGCGAGGACATCGAGAGCGAGAACATCGTCAAAGGCGTGGAATACGAAAAGGGTAACTACGTCGTTATCAGCGATGACGAGATCAAAGCGGCTCACCCAGAAGCCACGCAGACGGTAGACATCGTTGCCTTTGTCGATGCCAAGGACATTTCCTTCCTGTACATCGCTACGCCCTATTACCTCACCCCGGACCGGCGGGGTGAAAAGGTTTACGCGCTGCTGCGCGAAACCCTGACTCAGACTGGCAAGGTCGGCATCGCCAACGTGGTGCTGCGCAACAAGCAACATCTGGCCGTGGTGATGCCGCTGGGCAAGGCACTGGTGATGAATACGCTGCGCTGGGCCGATGAGGTCAGGGGCGTGGAGTACCTTGAGATGAAGGACGAGGCGCTTAATGCTGACCTCAACCCGAAGGAACTCGACATGGCCAAGCGGCTGGTCGAGGACATGAGTGAGGATTGGAACCCCGAGCAATACAAGGACACCTTCCAAGACCAGATCATGGATCTAGTGGAGACCAAGGCTCGCGAAGGCAAACTCGAAGCTGTGGGTGGGCCCGAAGAAGCGGTGGATCGTCGCAGCGCCGATGTCATCGACCTGACCGAACTGCTTAAACGTAGCCTGGCCGGCAAATCGTCCGCCAAGAAAGCTGCCCCGACTGAAGACGTTGACGACGACGACGACGACAGCGAAGAGGCATCGCCTGCCAAGCGGGCCACGAGCAAAACTACAGCCAGCAAATCGAAGGCCCCGGCCAAGTCTGCAGCCAGTAAATCCTCTACCAGCAAAACCTCGACGGCCCGCAAGACAAGCACCAGTAAGCCGGCTGCCAGCAAGTCCAACAGCAAGAAAGCGAGCTGACGCTCATGAGGAGCGTGCATGGCTGAAAAAGCTGCCAAAAATCGCCCCGATGTGGGCGGTATCGGCATCAGTAATCCGCAACGGGTCATCGATCCGGCAAGCGGTGCCACCAAGCTGCAGCTCGCTGAATACTATCTGGCGGTGGGCGAATGGCTCGTACCTCATCTGGCCAAGCGTCCGCTGTCCATTGTCCGGGCGCCGGATGGAGTCAGCGGTGACAGCTTCTTCCAGCGCCACTGCGGGCGGCTGAAAATGCCGCACATGCGCGTCTTGGATAAGTCCCTCGATCCAGAGCATGCACGCCTGATCCAGGCGGACAGTATCAGCGCGGTCGTCGAGGCGGTGCAGATGGGCACCGTCGAGTTTCATACCTGGAATGCACGCAGCAACCGCATCGACAAGCCGGATCGGGTGGTCTTCGATCTGGATCCTGACCCGGAGCTGCCGTGGTCAAGCATGGTCGAGGCGACGAACATGACCCTTGAACTGCTTGATCAACTCGGGCTCAAGGCCTTCATCAAAACCAGCGGTGGGCGCGGCATGCATGTCGTGGTGCCGATCGATCGTCGTCAGAGTTGGGATTGCGCCAACGAATTCGCCCGTATGGTCACGGTTCGCCTGGCCAAAGAGTCACCTGAGCAGATCGTCGCCAAGATGGGGCCGAAGAATCGGGTCGGCAAGATCTTCGTTGACTACCTGCGCAACCAGCGAGGCGCTAGCACGGTTGCTGCTTTTTCTGCACGAGCACGCCCAGGGCTGCCCGTCTCGGTGCCAATCACACGGGAGGAGCTGGACCAGATCAGCGGCGCTGATCAGTGGAACATCCTCAATCTCTATGAACGCCTCAAGCGCGTGAAGCTCGATCCATGGGCCGACTACGCCACGACCCGTCAGAGCCTTTCAGCGCAGCTGTTGAAGGATCTCGCTGCGCGTCAATGACGCGACGGGTGACCTGTCTGTGGCCGGTTTACTAGACTAGCCTCGTACTGGCGTAGCGAATGCGCCGCCCCGTCTGTCCCGCCGGAGGAACCATTCCAGAGCGGTTCAGTCGATGTGGTTAGATGGGCAGACATAATAAGTAACAGGAGATACCGATGACCGTGCGAGTATCCCGGCGACAGTTCCTGAAGTTCGGTGCGGCCGGTGTAGGCGCGTCGAGCATGGCCATGATGGGATTTGCGCCTGATGAAGCGTTAGCGTCGATTCGTCACTTCAAACTGACCGGCGCAAGAATGACCCGCAACATTTGCACCTACTGCTCGGTAGGCTGCGGCATGTTGCTCTACTCGCGTGGTGATGGCGCGATCAACGTTATTGACGAGATCTACCACGTCGAAGGCGATCCGGACCATCCGGTCAGCCGAGGGTCGCTTTGCCCTCGGGGGGCGGGCGTGCTGGACTTCATCAAGAGCGAGTCGCGGGTCAAATACCCCGAGGTTCGCGAGCCTTACACCAACGAGTGGAAGCGCATCAGCTGGGATGAGGCATTCGCACGCATCGCCCGGCACATGAAGGACGACCGCGACAGAAATTTCGAAACCCATGACGAGCAGGGCAGGCTGGTCAATCGCTGGATGACCACGTCGATGGTTGCAGCCTCGGCTTGCACCAACGAGACGGCTTATCTGACGCAGAAGATCACCCGAGCACTCGGCATCCTCAAACTCGACAACCAGGCGCGCGTTTGACACGGACCAACGGTGGCAGGTCTTGCCCCAACATTTGGTCGCGGTGCCATGACGAACCACTGGACCGACATTGCCAATGCCAATGTCATCCTGTCGATGGGCGGCAATTCGGCTGAAGCACACCCCGTAGGCTTCCGCTGGGTCATGCATGCCAAGCAGCGCAGCAATGCCGTGCTGATCTCAATCGACCCGCGCTTCAACCGCACCACGGCGGTGGCGGACTATCACGCCTGGATTCGCACGGGGACGGACATCGCGTTTCTTGGTGGTTTCATCAACTACCTGATCGAAACCAACCGTTTTGCGCATGAATATGTACGCGAATACACCGACGCGAGCCTGATCGTGGCTGAAGGGTTCGGCTTCGAGGAGGGACTGTTCACCGGCTACAACCCGGCGGACCGCACCTACGATCGCCAAACCTGGAACTTCGAGATCGGCGAGGACGGTTTTGTCCGCACTGATCCAACCTTCGAGCACCCGCGCTGCGTGCTTCAGCTGATGCGTCAGCACTACAGCCGCTACACGGTTGATCAGGTGGAAAATATCTGCGGTATGCCCCAGGAGAAGGTGCTTGAACTTTGGGATCTGATGGCGACCACCTCGGCGCCAGACAAGACCATGACCATCCTCTATGCCCTGGGTTGGACGCAGCACACCATCGGATCACAGATCATTCGCTGTGGCGCAATGGTGCAGCTGCTGTTGGGCAACATGGGCATGCCTGGGGGGGGCGTCAACGCTCTGCGTGGTCATTCCAATATTCAAGGCCTGACTGATATCGGACTGCTGTCAAACCTGCTGCCAGGCTATATGAATCTGCCGTCGGCAGACCTGCAGACCTATGACGACTATCTGGAAACTAGGGTCAAGCAGCCATTGCTCGAGGGCGAGGTCTCGTACTGGAAATTCTACGAACGCTTCTTCGTCAGCATGATGAAGGAGTGGTACGGGGAGGCCGCCACGGCTGAGAACAACTGGTGCTACGACTGGTTGCCGAAGCTTTCCGAGCCGATCTATGACGTACTCTACGCCATTAACGACATGACCTTGGGCAAGGCGACCGGCGCCTTCTGCCAGGGCTTCAACATCCTCGCGGCCTTTCCGAACAAGGCCAAGGTTTTGGACGGGCTGTCGAAACTCAAGTACTTCGTGATCATGGACCCGCTCACGGTGGAAACCGGTGAGTTCTGGAAGAATTTCGGCGAATACCACGATGTCGATCCATCGAAGATCGCCACTGAGGTTTTCCGCCTGCCGACCACCTGCTTCGCCGAGGACGATGGCTCCATCACCAACAGTGCTCGCTGGTTGCAATGGCATGAGAAGGCGGCACCGGGGCCTGGCGAAGCCATGACCGATACCGAGATTCTCGGCGAGGTCATGCTGCGCCTCAAGCACATGTATCAGGTGGAGGGCGGAGCATTCCCGGATCCGATTTTGAATCTTGAGTGGAACTACAAGGTTCCGGATTTCCCGAAGGCCTCCGAGCTGGCAAAGGAATACAACGGACGGGCCCTGGCGGATATCTCCGACGATACCGGTAAGGTGATCCGGCGTAAGGGAGAACAGCTGCAGGATTTCAGCGAACTGCGTGCCGATGGCTCGACCGCCTGCGGCTGCTGGATCTATTCCGGGGCCTGGACCGAAGCCGGAAACATGATGGCTCGTCGAGACAACTCGGACCCTTACAACACCGGCAACACCCTGGGCTGGGCGTGGGCATGGCCGATGAATCGACGGCTGTTGTACAACCGCGCTTCGGCACGGCCCGACGGTACGCCGTGGGCGCCCAACAAAGCATTTATCTGGTGGAACGGCGAGCGCTGGACGGGAGCTGACGTACCGGATTTCCCGGTCAATTCACCGCCATCGCAAGGGGTCGGGCCATTCATCGTCACGCAGACCGGCCGAGGGCATTTCTTCTCCTGCGAATGGCTGAACGAAGGGCCCCTTCCTGAGCACTACGAACCGATGGAAACGCCCATCGACCGTAACCCGCTCAATCCCAACAACCCATTGGCACTGCATAACCCCATCGCCCGGGTATTCGAGCAGGATCGCGATTCGTTTGGATCGAACAAGGAATTTCCGTACGCCGCGACGACCTATCGCCTGACCGAGCATTTCCACTACTGGACGATGCATGTGCGGCTCAATGCCATTGCCCAGCCGGAAAAGTTCATCGAGATGAGCGATGTTCTGGCAGCCGAGCTGGGCATCAACGCAGGCGACCGGGTCAAGGTAACGTCCAAACGTGGATTTATCACCGCTGTGGCGGTCGTGACCAAGCGCATGGTGCCGTTGCAGATCGATGGTCGAACAGTCCATCACATCGGCATTCCGATCCACTGGGGCTTCAAAGGTGTCACGAAGAAGGCGCACCTCACCAACACCCTCACGCCGTTTGTGGGTGACGGGAACACCCAGACGCCAGAGTTCAAGTCGTTTCTGGTGAACGTGGAAAAAGTCGGAGGGATCGTCTGATGCGTGGCGACCAGATCAATCTGCAAAACATCATCGCCCGCTCGGCGACCACCACACCTTCTCCGCAAGTCCGCCATGGCGGGGTGGAGAAGGTCACCAAGCTCATCGACGTGTCCGTGTGCATCGGTTGCAAGGCGTGCCAGGTTGCCTGTTCGGAGTGGAACGACCTGCGTGATGAAGTAGGGGAGTGCGATGGCACTTACAACAACCCGCAGGACCTGACTCCGGAATCGTTCGAAGTGATGCGGTTTTCGGAATACGAGGACGAGCAGGGCAATCTCGAATGGCTTATCCGCAAGGACAACTGCATGCATTGCGCCGAACCGGGCTGTCTCAAGGCATGCCCTTCGCCCGGCGCAATCGTGCAGTACGCCAATGGCATCGTCGATTTCAACTCCGAGCATTGCATTGGCTGTGGTTACTGCGTGGCGGGTTGCCCGTTCGACATTCCCCGAATCTCGAAAAAGGACAACAAGGCATACAAATGCACCCTGTGCTCGGACCGGGTCTATAACGGGCTGGAACCGGCGTGCGTCAAGAGCTGCCCGACCTCGGCCATCATGTTCGGCACCAAGGAAGACATGCTCGACTACGGTGCTCATCGCGTCGCGGATCTGCAAGGGCGAGGCTACGCAAACGCGGGGATCTACGATCCGCCTGGCGTCGGTGGCACCCATGTGGTCTATGTGCTGCAGCACAATGATAAACCCGAGATCTACAGCGGTCTGCCGCGCGATCCGCACATCGCCCCGACGGTCGAGCTGTGGAAGGGCGTGACCAAACCGATCATGTCGGTGGCCTTGGGCATGTCGGTGCTGGCGGGCTTCTTCCATTACGTGATGAAGGGGCCGAAAGAAGAGCCGGAGGACGATCCTGATCCGGTGAAAGCGCATGACGCCCGCGACATCGATAAGCGCGGGGAGGACCGGCTATGAGCCACTCGAACGTTAAGCACGGGATCCTACGTTATGGCTGGTGGACACGAGTCAATCACTGGCTCATTGCGATCAGCTTCACGTTGCTCGTGTTGAGTGGGCTTGCCTTGTTCTATCCGGCGTTCTTTGGGCTCACTGCGCTTTTTGGTGGGCCTGAACCGACGCGTATCGTGCATCCGTATATCGGCGTGTTCATGTCGCTGTTCTTCGTCATCCAGGCTGTGCGCTTCTTTGGTGACAACCTGATCCGTCGCCACGATGTGCAGTGGATGAAGCAGATCCGCGACGTGCTGGGCAACCGCGACGAGCGATTGCCGCCAGTGGGCAAGAACAACGCCGGGCAGAAGCTCGTGTACTGGATCTTCCTCGCCACCGTGCCGGTATTGTTGGTGACCGGCATCGTCCTGTGGCGGCCTTGGGTCGCCGATGAGATGCCGATTTGGGCGCTGCGCTGGGCAGTGACCATCCATGCCTATACCGCCTTCATCGCGATCATCACGCTGGTAATTCATGTGTACTCGGCGATCTGGGTGAAGGGCTCGGTACGCGCAATGACCCAGGGCCGTGTAAGCCACGCCTGGGCACGCCATCATCATGGGCTCTGGTATGACGAGGTACGCCGCAAGGAAGGTTATGACGATCCAGGTGGTCTTTCGCCTGATCGTGACGTGCCGTCGAAACGAACGTAAGGAGTTGCAGTGAACCACTCTTATGGAAGCGCGCCTTCGGGGATCATGGAGGCGCCAAACGTGGTGTTGCCGAACGCCAAGGTGTTCAGCAAGCGCGCTACGCGGCTGCGGGAACTCGTCCAGCAGGTTCCACCTCTGGATGAGTTTCTCGCCTTCATGGCACGACTGGTACAAGCCCAGCATCAGGTGCTCAACGAACGCGAACCATCCTGGCGCCCGGCTGAGGATGCGTTCGATCAGGCGCTTAAACATGGCTTGCCGCCGCTTGGTGTTCAGGCCTTGAAGCGTGACGTGCCCTGGAGTGAAGACCTGCTGTCGATGCTCGACGCCATGGAGCTTCATGTGGGCGAGGCTCAGCGGCCCTTGCTCAGGACGTTGAGGGAGTTGTCTCGCGAGCAGCTGGATACGTTGGCCGACGATGTCCTTGAGGCTCGTCCCGGCGATGAAACAACCCGACCGCTGCTGCCATTGGTTGCCGCTGCCCTGCAGATCAGTTGGATGAGGCTGGCGATAGCCCTGCCTCGGCCGCCTGATAAGCCCGAGGGGGAAGCAAAGGGGTTATGCCCTTGCTGCGGTTCGCCACCGGTCGCCAGTGTCATCCACAACGAGCGCCATCGTGCTGGCGTGCGCTATCTGCATTGCTCGCTATGCGCCACCGAGTGGCACCTGGAGCGGCTCAAGTGCAGCGTTTGCGACAGCGGCGCAAAACTGCTGTACCTCACGCTGGATGACGAGCAGGGCAAACCGGCGATGCCGGTCCAGGCGGAATCTTGCGGCGAGTGTCATAGCTATCTGAAGGTCATGCTGCGTGAAGAACACGGACGCGCCGAACCCGTGGCGGACGACCTGGCAAGCCTCGCGCTCGACATCTTGTTGGCCGAACAGGGGGAATATGGCCGTAGCGGTTACAACCCGTTGTTGATCGCCGGCGGGGACTAGCGCACCAGGCTATGGCTCAAGCATGAACACGCCTGGTGACGATCGGTGATATTTGCGTGGTTTCGGATCGCCAGCAAGCTGGCTCCTACAAGTAGGGGCTTGGCTTTAGCTTGGCTCTCTATGTTCGCCACAGTACGCTTTTGTAGGAGCCACCTCGGTGGCGATCAGCGGTGTTCGCGTTGTGTTTGATCGTCAACAGGCTGGCTCATACAGGAGCGGCCTGCCTCCCCGCCAAATCATCCGTCTTATATTTGGCCTAAAACAAGCGCAACGCCGGCTGTGGCAAGCGGTAGCGGCCTTTAAGCTGAACTTTTCAGGCCTCCTTTGGTTCGGAAAGAACAGAGCCCGAGAAAGCCCGCATGATGGTTTTCCACCGGTACAACCAGCCACGCTCGATTGCCAGTCCCGAGCGGGGTAGGTTTGCCGTTTCGCTGCAATTTCGCCTAGGAGCCCCGTTCGATGACCGATGCAAAGCCCCATCCGGTGATTCACCCCCGACTTGAACAGGCATTGCAGATGCCGCGCATTGCCATTGAATCGACCCAGCCCGTACTGGAAGGCGGACGATTTGCGGCAAAGGCAACCATCGGCCACCCGATCAACGTCACCAGCAAGATCTTCGCCGACGGGCACGATCAGCTAGCCGCGTCGATCTGCTGGCGGACCAAGGATGAAACTACCTGGCGCCGGGCACGGCTCAAGTTGATCGGCAATGACAGCTGGGAAGGGCTGTTCACTCCGACTCAAGTCGCTTCGCATGAGTTCATGATCGAAGCTTGGTGGGATATCTACGAGACCTACCGCTACGAGCTGTCGAAGAAGCACAACGCTGGGGTCCCGGTTCAGCTGGAACTCGAAGAAGGTCGTCTGCTGCTCGAGCGCGCCAGCCAGCGGGCCCAAGGCGAGACCAAAGCCATCATTGATGATCTGCTGCACCGGTTGAGCTCAGCGCATCTGGACGATGAACGTGTCTCGGTGTTGCTGGCCAGTGAAACGGCGGCGGCGATGGCCGATGCAGACCCACGAGAGCATTGCAGCCAGAGTGAGGTGTTCCCGATCGAGGTCGAGCGCCCACTTGCGCTGTTTGCCAGTTGGTACGAGCTGTTCCCGCGCTCCGAAACCGATGACCCTAACCGTCACGGTACTTTCCGTGACGTGCACAAGCGTTTGCCATCGATCCGGGACATGGGCTTCGATGTCCTGTATTTCACGCCGATTCACCCAATTGGCCGGCAGCATCGCAAAGGGCCGAACAACACGCTGCAAGCCGGCCCGAATGATCCCGGCAGCCCGTATGCAATCGGTAGCGAAGCCGGTGGGCACGATGCAGTCCATCCCGATCTCGGCACACTCGATGACTTCCGCGACCTGGTAGCTGCCGCAAGCGAGCACGGTCTGGAGATTGCCCTCGACTTCGCCATTCAGTGCTCTCAAGACCACCCATGGCTCAATGAGCACCCGGGCTGGTTCTCCTGGCGGCCGGACGGGACCATCCGTTATGCGGAAAACCCGCCGAAGAAATACCAGGACATCGTCAACGTCGACTTTTACGCCGAAGACGCCATGCCCGGTCTTTGGCTCGCATTGCGCGACGTGATCTGGCACTGGGTCGAGCAGGGCGTGAAGATCTTCCGCGTCGACAACCCGCACACCAAGCCGCTGCCGTTCTGGGAATGGATGATCGCGGACATCCGTGAACGTGACCCTGACGTGATGTTCCTCTCCGAGGCCTTTACCAAGCCGGCCATGATGGCGCGCCTGGGCAAGGTCGGCTTCAACCAGAGCTACACCTACTTCACCTGGCGCAACAACAAGGCGGAGCTGAGCGAGTACTTGACTGAGCTGAACGAGCATCCGCTGCGTGACTGCTATCGGCCGAATTTCTTCGTCAATACGCCGGACATCAATCCGTTCTTCCTGCATGACTCCGGGCGAGCGGGATTTCTCATCCGGGCGGCGCTGGCAACCATGGGTTCCGGCCTGTGGGGCATGTATTCGGGCTTCGAACTGTGCGAGTCCGCGGCAATCCCCGGCAAGGAGGAGTACCTGGATTCCGAGAAGTACCAGATACGGGTCCGCGATTATCACGCACCGGGCAACATTGTCGCGGAGATCGCTCAGCTCAATCGCATTCGTCGGCAAAACCCGGCCCTGCAGACCCACCTGGGTTTCAAGGCGTACACCGCTTACAACGACAACATCTTGTTCTTCGGCAAACGCACGCCGGATCGCACGAATTTTATTCTCGTCGCAATCAGCCTCGATCCGCATAACGCTCAGGAAGCACATTTCGAGCTTCCGCTATGGGAGATGGGCCTGCCGGACCATGCCGAAACCCGAGGCGAAGACCTTATGAACGGGCATCGCTGGACCTGGTACGGCAAGACTCAGTGGATGCGAATCGAGCCTTGGCACCAGCCATTCGGCATTTGGCGTATCAGCTCGGACGACATGGACCCTGACTTAAAGTGATTTCTAAAGAAGAACACAAAAACGATATGTTTCAGTTGGTTATAGGCTATTCATTATCCAGTTTATAAATCGACTGGCTTACTTTTCCGCCTCGGCTGGCCAGGTATATGGGCCAGTCATGGGGGCAGATAAAAGGGATCAAGACCATGGCCAGAGCGCGCAAACCTGCCGCCTTCATTAAAGACCCCCTCTGGTACAAGGATGCGGTGGTCTATCAGGTTCACCTCAAATCCTTCTACGACTCGAACAATGACGGGGTTGGCGACTTTCAGGGCCTGATCGAGAAACTCGATTACATCGCTGATCTGGGCGTCAATACGATCTGGTTGCTGCCGTTCTATCCATCGCCACGCCGCGACGACGGCTACGACATTTCCGAGTACCGGGGTGTCCACCCGGACTACGGCACCATGGCCGACGCCAAGCGCTTCATCGCCGAAGCCCACAAGCGCGGGCTGCGGGTGATTACCGAACTGGTCATCAATCACACCTCGGATCAACATCCCTGGTTCCAACGCGCACGCAAAGCCAAGAAGGGCTCGGCAGCGCGTGATTTCTACGTCTGGTCTGACACTGATCAGAAGTACGACGGTACGCGGATCATCTTTCTCGACACCGAGAACTCCAACTGGACCTGGGACCCGGTCGCGCAGCAGTACTACTGGCACCGCTTCTATTCACACCAGCCGGATCTGAATTTCGATAATCCGCAGGTCATGAAGGCGGTCCTGAGCGTGATGCGTTACTGGCTCGACCTGGGCATCGACGGCGTGCGTCTGGATGCCATTCCCTATCTGGTCGAGCGCGACGGCACCAACAACGAAAACCTGCCTGAAACCCACGTGGTGCTGAAGCAGATTCGCGCCGAAATCGACGCCAACTATCCCGACCGCATGCTGCTGGCCGAAGCCAACCAATGGCCGGAAGACACCCAGCTCTACTTCGGCGGCGAGGATGGCGGGCTGGGCGACGAGTGCCATATGGCGTTCCACTTCCCGCTGATGCCGCGTATGTACATGGCGTTGGCTCAGGAAGACCGCTTCCCGATCACCGACATCCTCAGGCAGACGCCGGACATTCCGGAGAACTGCCAGTGGGCAATCTTCCTGCGTAACCACGACGAGCTGACGCTGGAAATGGTGACCGACAAGGAGCGTGACTACCTCTGGAATTACTACGCCAGTGACAAGCGCGCCCGGATCAATCTCGGCATCCGTCGTCGTCTTGCCCCATTGCTGGAACGTGATCGTCGGCGTATTGAGCTGCTGAACAGCTTGCTGTTGTCGATGCCCGGCACACCCGTGATCTATTACGGCGACGAGATCGGCATGGGCGACAACATCTTCCTTGGCGACCGCGACGGCGTGCGCACACCGATGCAATGGTCGGTGGATCGCAACGGTGGCTTCTCGCGCGCCGATCCACCGAGCCTGGTACTGCCGCCAATCATGGACCCGCTCTACGGGTACCAGGCAATCAACGTCGAGGCGCAGCAGCGTGATCCGCATTCGCTGCTGAACTGGACGCGTCGTCTGCTCTCGATCCGCAAGCAGTTCAAGGCATTCGGTCGTGGCACGCTGAAAATGCTGGCCCCGAGCAACCGCAGGATTCTGGCCTACATCCGCGAATTCACGACAGCAACGGGCGAAACCGAGGTGATCTTCTGCGTCGCCAACGTCTCGCGATCGGCTCAGGCGGCTGAACTGGAGCTGTCGCATTACGCGGGAATGGTGCCGGTGGAAATGGTAGGCGGCAGCGCCTTCCCCCCGATCGGTCAGCTGCCGTATCTGCTGACCCTACCGCCTTTCGGCTTTTACTGGTTCCAGCTGGCAACCAGTCACCAGATGCCCAGCTGGCACCAGGAACCGGTGGAAACCATGCCCGACTTTCAGACCCTGGTGCTCAAGCGGCTCGACACGCTTACAGCGGCCAACAAGAAAATCCTGGAGACCGAATCGCTGCCGGCATACCTACCCAAGCGGCGCTGGTTCGCCAGCAAGGACGCCACGATCGACTCGATCAAGATCTGCTACAGCGTTCCCTTCGGAAATCCGCAGCGGCCTGTGCTGCTGAGCGAAATTGCGGTCGAGGCGGCAGGGCGTACGGACTTCTACCAGTTACCGCTGGGCTTCCTCGAGGAAGGCGATTTCGACATCGCCTTGCCGCAGCAACTCGCCATGGCGCGCGTACGCCGCGGGCCTCAAGTGGGCCTGTTGACCGACGCCTTTGCGCTGAACCAGTTCGTACTCGGCGTGATCCAGGCGCTGCGCGACGGCCAGGTGCTGCCCTGCGGCGATGGTGAGATTCGCTTCGAGGCCATGAGAACGCTGGAAGAGATCGAATTGCCGGCGGATGCTGCAGTGCGCTACCTCACTGCAGAGCAATCCAACAGTTCGGCGATCATCGGCGGCAGCATGATGATCAAGGTGCTACGCCGGGTTTCAGCGGGTGTGCACCCTGAGCTTGAAATGGGGCGCTTCCTCACCGAGCAGGGTTTTACCCATATCTCTGCGATGCTGGGCCAGGTAACGCGTATCGACAAGCAAGGCATGCAGCACGCCTTGATGGTGGTTCAACGCTACCTGGACAACCAGGGCGATGCCTGGGAATGGACCCTCAACACGCTGGACCGCGCCGTGCGCGACCAGATCGCCGGAGGCGTATCGCTGCACGAGAACCAGTTCAGTGCGCTGGAAGAGTTGGAAGCCTTCAACCGTCTGCTCGGGCAACGCCTCGGTGAAATGCACATGGCGTTGGCGGCCAAGACGGATGATGCAGCCTTTGCCAGCGAGTCGACCCGCCCAGCCGACACCAAGGACTGGACGAAGGCTATTTCTGGACAGGTAGAGCGTGCGCTGGACCTGCTGCAGAGCCGCCGCGGCGATCTGGACCGTAAGGGCGCAGGGCTCGTTGATGAACTGCAAAAGCAACGCAAGCAGCTGCTGGCGGAGGTCAAGCGTTTGGCTGACCGCACCGTAGGTGGGCTGCGTATCCGGGTTCATGGTGATCTGCACCTGGGTCAGGTTCTTGTGGCGCAGGGCGATGCTTATTTCATCGACTTTGAAGGCGAGCCGGCTCGCTCCCTGGAAGAGCGCAGAAGCAAACTGAGCCCCTTCAAGGATGTCTCAGGCGTATTGCGCTCCTTTGAATACGCCGCCGCCATGGTTATGCGCAACGCACAGATCAGTGACAGCTCGGACACGGCCGGTCAGGCTCGGCGGTCCATTTCCGAAACCTATCAGCAGAGCGCGCGGGCGGTCTTCCTGGAAGCCTATCGCGAGGCGACCTCGGACATGCCGCATGCCTGGAAGGACAACGCTGGTGCCGATGCGGCGTTGGCGCTGTTCAGCCTGGAGAAAACTGCATATGAAGTTGCCTATGAGGCAGAGAACCGCCCGGCCTGGCTGTCCGTCCCGCTTCAGGGGCTGGCTGAACTGGCACAACAGATTTCCGATGGAGGTTCCCAATGATTGATCGTCCGGCCGTGACAATGCCCGGTGAAAACCTGCTGCCAACCGATGCCGATGTCGATGCGCTGGTGCGCGCCGAACATGGCAATCCGTTTTCTATCCTTGGCCCACATCCTGACGGCGATGGTCTCGTCGTGCGGGCCTACCTGCCCAACGCATTGGGCGTCGAGGTACTCGAGCGCAGCGGTGGGCGGGTACTGGCAGCAATGGAGCAGGGGCAGGTACCCGGCTTCTTTTTCACCCGGCTGACCAATCAACAGCCGTACCTACTGAAGATTCGCTGGGCAAGTGGCGAACAGATTACTGAGGACCCCTTCAGCTTTGGTCCCCAACTCGGCGAAATGGACATGTATCTGTTCTCCGAAGGTAACCATCGTCAGATCGGGCGCGTGTTCGGTGCTCAGCCCATGGAAGTTGAGGGCGTACAGGGCGTCCGCTTCGCAGTATGGGCGCCCAATGCCCGTCGGGTTTCGGTGGTCGGCAGCTTCAACGGCTGGGACGGGCGTCGGCATCCGATGCGCCTGCGCTTTCCGTCCGGCGTCTGGGAAATTTTCATCCCGCGTCTGCAGCCGGGAGAGTCCTACAAGTACGAGATTCTCGGGCCAAACGGCATTCTGCCGTTAAAGGCTGATCCGATAGCGCTGGCCACCGAGCTCCCGCCGGGCACCGCATCGGTGATCTCGCACCCGCTCGAGTACGAGTGGAAAGACGAGGCCTGGCTGCAGCAGCGGGCAGCGCAACAATCGGTAAAAGCCCCGATGAGCATTTACGAGCTGCACGCAGGCTCATGGCGCCGCGATGGCGGCGATGACGGTCGCCTGTACGACTGGCATGAGCTGGCCGAGCGGCTGATCCCCTATGTGGTCGACCTGGGCTTCACCCATATCGAACTGATGCCCATCATGGAGCATCCCTTCGGCGGCTCCTGGGGTTATCAGCTGCTGTCGCAGTTCGCACCCAGTGCGCGCTACGGGAATGCACACGATTTCGCAGCCTTTATCGATGCCTGTCACACAGCCGGTATCGGCGTGATTCTGGACTGGGTCCCGGCGCACTTCCCGACAGATGCTCATGGCTTGGGCGAGTTCGATGGCACTGCGCTGTACGAGTATGCACACCCGTTCGAGGGGTTCCACCAGGATTGGGATACCTACATCTATAACCTGGGGCGTACCGAAGTGCATGGCTTCATGCTTGCTTCGGCGCTGCATTGGCTGCGGGAATTCCACGTCGACGCACTGCGCGTGGATGCGGTGGCCTCGATGCTCTATCGAGACTACTCACGCAAGGAAGGCGAGTGGATTCCCAACCGTCACGGCGGTCGAGAGAATCTCGAAGCCATCGACTTTCTACGTCACCTGAACGACGTTGTGGCTACTGAGACTCCCGGTGCGCTGGTCATTGCGGAAGAGTCCACAGCATTCCCAGGCGTCAGCAAGCCAACGTCCGAGGACGGTTTGGGCTTCGCTTACAAGTGGAACATGGGCTGGATGCACGACACCCTGCAGTACATTCAAGAAGATCCGATTAACCGGCAGTACCATCATGACAAGCTGACCTTCGGGATGGTGTACGCCTATTCGGAGCACTTCGTGCTGCCGATTTCGCACGACGAAGTGGTGCATGGCAAAGGTTCTTTGATCGAGAAAATGCCCGGGGACCGTTGGCAGAAGTTTGCCAATCTTCGTGCCTACCTCTCGTTTATGTGGACCCACCCAGGCAAGAAGCTGCTATTCATGGGCTGCGAGTTCGGCCAGTGGCGCGAATGGAACCATGACCGCGAGCTTGATTGGCACTTGCTGGATGAGCCGGACCACCGCGGTGCGCAGAATCTTGTTCGTGATCTAAACCGCCTATATAGCCACGAGCCTGCGTTGCATGAACTCGATGCAGACCCGGCAGGCTTCCAGTGGCTGATTGGCGACGACCGTGCCAACAGCGTGTTTGCCTGGCTGCGAAAGAGCTCCACAGGCCATCCGCTGCTGGTGGTGGGTAACTTCACGCCCGTGGTGCGCGAGAACTATCGGGTCGGGGTGCCTGAAGACAGCCGTTGGCAGGAGATATTCAACAGTGATGCCGAGTGCTACGGCGGTTCCAACGTGGGCAATGGCGGGGGCATGCTCCCCGAGCAGATTCCCGCCCATGGCCAGGACGTTTCGCTGGCACTGACGCTGCCTCCGCTCGGCGTGGTCATCCTTCGACCCCAGGGGTAGCTAACCTGGCAGACGGCGCCTGAAATGCAGGCGCCGACACAAAAAAGCCGGAGCGGTGATCGCTCCGGCTTTTTTGTGTCTGGTACTTGTGCGGGTTCCTCAGCTAGAAGGGCAGAACGTATCAGGCGGCGGTGGGCGGGTGCTCCTCTTGCGCATCGTCATTGGAGACAGCCTGGCTATTGGAGCGCAGCTTCTTGGCCCGTATCTCCAGGGCCACGTAGACAACCGTGGCGAACAGCAGGGGGATGAGGAAGTACACCACCCGGTAGCCGATCAACCCCGCCACGATGCTGGCCTGGCTAAGCTCGCCACCGCCCAGCATCGTCACGAATACCGCTTCGATCACACCCAGACCCGCTGGGATGTGGGCAATCACGCCGGCTACGCTGCTGATCATCAGGATGCCTAGCACAACGGGGTAGGGGGCCTGCTGCGACAGCATGAAGTAGACTACCAGCGCCATTAGCGCCCAGTTGCTCGCGCCGAGCAGCATCTGGAAGACCGCCAGGCGCAGGCTCGGCAGATAGATTTCGTGCTTGCGGATCGTCCAGTGGCGGCGTTTGGAAAAGCCGCAGGCCCAGAGGTAGATCGCCGACGCCAGCAGCAGCCCGCCACCCAGCACACGCAATGCGGTATGTCCGATCTCCCAATCCGCGGGCGGCGTGATCCAGCCCAAGGCGAAGATCAGGCCGGCCAACCACAAGTAACCAAGCCAGTTGGTCAGCACGCTCATGGTAAACACTCGGGTGATCTGGGAGGTGCGTAGGCCAAACCGAGAATAGAGCCGATAGCGCAGTGCGATACCGCCCACCCAGGCGCTCAGGTTGAGGTTGAAGGCGTAGCAGACGAAGGTCACCGGGACGATTTGTCGGATCGGCAGGTCGTGCTGCGCATAGCGTTTGCCGAGTACGTCGAAACAGCAATACACCGTATAACTCACTGCGGTGGCTGCGCCAGCCAGCCACAGGGTTCGGGCGCTGTAATTGCGCAGCGTTTGGTAGACCTCGCTCCAGTTGACGTTGCGCGCCAGCCCGATCAATAGCCCGGCGACAAGAATGAAGAAGCAGTAGGTCAGGATCTTCTTGATCAGCGGCCAGCGACGGCGCCACCCACTCTGCGACTGCTGCTGGCGCTCGGTCATTGATGGTCTCGCTGCAAGGGGGCAGGGCTGGGCTCAAGCGGCTCCGGATCGAGCAACTGCAACCTTGGTTTATGCGCCGGCAACAGGCCCACCCACTGAGGGAAGTGGCGCAGAAAGTGGAAGATGATGAAGGCCAGCGGCGCGCGCCACCAGTAGCCGCGGATGATGCGTTCCAACGGAATGCGGCGGCAGTCGTGTTGCAACAGCCGGTCCAGATTCTCATGCAGTTGGCGATTGAATGTGTGATCGCGAATGATCAGGTTCGCCTCGAGATTGAGCGACAGGCTCAGTGGGTCAAGGTTGCTCGAGCCCACCGTGGACCATTCGTAGTCGGCCAGTGCGACCTTGCCATGCAGTGGCCGGCGGCAATATTCGTGGATCTCCACACCATCGCTCATCAGGTAGTTGTAGAGCATCCTCGCGCCGAATTTAGCGATCGGCATATCCGGTTCGCCCTGCAGAATCAACCGGACCCGAACGCCACGCCGTGCGGCGTTGCGAATCTCCCGCAGCACTCGGTAACCCGGGAAAAAATAGGCGTTGGCAATCAGCAAGCGCGAGCGGGCGTCGCGAATGGCCTGCAGGTAATGCTGCTCGATATCGTTGCGATGATCGTTGTTGTCGCGGGTGACGAACAGCGCACGCGCTTCGCCCCGGCTGACCCCGACAAAACCGTTGCTCTGCGTTCGCATTCGCCGGTGCCACCAGCGGCGGCCCGATTGGGCAGGACCGATAGCGCTCAGTGCGAAGCGGTGGATGTCGTGCACCACTGGGCCTTCGACCCGCATCGCGTAGTCCTGCTTTGCAGCGGGGCCAAAATCGCCCAGGTGATCTGCAGAAAAATTGATGCCGCCGATGAACGCGAACTCGCCGTCTATCACCACAATCTTGCGGTGCATGCGACGGAACACATTGATCCGCTTGCCGAGCAGCCGTTTGCCTGGGTCGAAGACGTGGATGCGTACACCGGCGCGCGCCATCGCCGCGGCAAAATCACCGTCCAGATCAGCCGAGCCATAGCCGTCCACGGTGACGTTTACGCTGACCCCGCGTTCGGCTGCGGCAATCAGCGTCTGTTGCAGCTCCTGTCCCACCTTGTCCTTGAAGAAAATGAAGGTTTCCAGCAGGACTTCCTTTTCCGCGGCCGCAATGGCCTCGAACACGGCGGGAAAGAATTCCTCACCGTTTTCCAGCAACTGAAGGCGATTCCCGTCTCTCCAGTGAAAATTCATAGGTGTATCTCCACCGCCAAGGGCAGATGATCGGACAAGTGTGTCCAAGGTTTGTTGCTCAGTATTCTCGCTTTGTGGCTCGTAGCATTTCGCACATAGATGCGGTCCAGGCGCAGCACTGGCCAGCGTGCCGGGAAGGTCTTGGCCACCTTGCCCTGGGCCACCGCGAATACCTCGTGCATGCCCGCGCAGCGATCAAGCACCTGCGCACCCTTGAGTCGCCAGTCGTTGAAGTCCCCGGCGACAACCACGGGCGCATCCGCTGGCAGTGAGTCGAGCAGGTCGCAGAGGAGGCGCAGTTGCTGCTGACGATGGGCTTCGCGCAGGCCCAGGTGCACGCAAATCGCGTGAAATTCCTCATGTCCCGGCACCTGCAACACGCTGTGCAAAAGGCCGCGACGTTCCGGCCCGGCAATGGAAATGTCGAGGTTCTCGTAGCGCGTGATTGGGAATTTCGACAGCAGGGCGTTGCCGTGGTCACCGTCGGGGTAGACGGCATTGCGCCCGTAGGCGAAATCGGTCCAGATGCTGTCGGCCAGAAACTCGTACTGCGACATCTTGGGCCAGTCGTGAAAGCGCAACGCGTGTTTTTCATGCGTGCCGAGCACTTCCTGCAGAAACACGACATCGGCCGACACCGCCCTGACTGCCTCGCGCAACTCCGGCAGGATGAACCGCCGATTGAGCGCGGTGAAGCCCTTGTGGGTGTTCACGGTCAGCAGGCGTACCGTGTTGACCGCGGTGGACATGTGCGCGTCGAGATCGCTGCTGTCGAGGGGATGGGTCTTGTCCAGATTCACGCAAATGCTCCTTCCAACTGGCCTGGAGTGGTTTCCAGGTCTTTATCCAGTCCGAGCCGGCGCAACAACTGTCGCGCGTCATACGGCGCCCGGACCTTTACATCGTTATCGAAATAGCAGTAGACGGCGCGCCGCTTGCGCGCCGGTGGTTTGCCGGAGCTGATCAGGTGAGCATCGTCAGGCTGGCTGCCGTTGCCCCAAAGGGTGATGCGCTGGGCCCAGTTGTCCAGAGCCTCATCGGTGTAGCCGCTGGTATAAAGCTCTTCCGCTCCGTGAAGGCGGATATAGACGAAATCGCTGGTGAGGTCCTCTTGATAGGGCCACTTGCCGGCCGTATCGGCCACCACCAGCGCTACCTTGTGCTTGCGCAGCAGCGCCACAAACGCCGGATCGACAAAGCTGTCGTTACGTATTTCGACCGCGTGCCGAAGGGGACGTTTGCGATCGATCTGCAGATAGCTACGTCCCTCCATGCGCGCTTCACACCCTTTCGCCATTTCCAGCGCCGCTTCGGTGTCATGGGGCAGTAAGGCGAGGAAGGTTTCGAAACGCTCAGGATCGAATTTGAACGACGGCGGGAATTGCCAGAGCATCGGGCCGAGCTTGTCTTTGAGCGCAAGGACACCGGACGCGAGAAAGTTGGCGATGGGCTTCTCCACGTCCCGAAGGCGCAGCACATGGGTGATGTAGCGGGGCGCTTTGACGCTGAACACGAAGCCCTCGGGCGTGTCGTCATACCAGCCCGCATAGAGCTCCGGCTTTTGCAACGAGTAGAACGAGCCATTGATCTCGATGCTGCTTACGGCTCGCGAGGCGAACTTCAGCTCGTGCTTCTGCACGAGCCCCTTGGGGTAGAAGTCGCCTCGCCAGGGTGCGTAGCGCCAGCCGGAAATGCCTATATGGATGGCTGCCATCGCTTGCTCCTGTGGCCTAACGGGGGTTCTGCATGCTGGTCGGATCGCTAGCCGGGAAGGTGTCGGCGACGGCCTCATCGATTAGATTCTGTTCCGAGCCGTTCTCCGAGCCCTCGCGTTGGGGCTTGAGCTCGACCTTGATCCAGCCTCCTTCGCGACGATCAAATGCCTCGAATGCCGCTATGACGTCGGTCATCGGTTTGACCTGCGTAAGAATCTTGGTCGGGTCGATGCGCCGCGCCTGGATCATTTCGATGAGCCGGGGAATGTACTTGCGGTGGTGACAGTTACCCATGTTCATGGTGATGTTCTTGTTCATGGCCTTGCCAATGGGGAAAGTCGTCGCATCCGGTGGATACACACCGATGATCGACAGGGTGCCGGCCTTTGCCAGACACTCAACACCCCATTCGAGCGCTTGGGACGGGGCATCGCCCGGTTGCCATTTGGCGTTCTGCTCAAGGTTCGCGCCGTCAGCAGGTTTGCCACCGCAGCAACCGTGTTCCGCATCGACACCGACGGCATCGATGACGCGGTCGACGCCAATCCCACCGGTCAAACGCTTTAACGTTTCGATTGGGTCTTCGCGATTGAAATCGATGATCTCGGCGCCCTGACTCTGGGCCATGCGTAAACGGTCGTCGTACTGGTCGATGGCAAAGATGCGCCCGGCGCCCAGCAGTTTGGCGCTGGCAATGGCGAATTGGCCCACCGGGCCGCAGCCAAATACCGCTACCGTGTCACCGGCCTCGATTTCGGCCATCTCGGCGCCGAAATAGCCGGTCGGGAAGATGTCCGAGAGCAGAATTGCCTGATCATCACTGATTTCCGGAGGCAGCTTTACCAGGCCGATATTGGCAAAGGGAATGCGCGCCTTTTCGGCTTGCAGTCCGTGGAACGGACCGGTTGCCGCCGGACCGCCGAAGAACGAGGTGCCTGCTTCCTTGCCGTTGGGATTGGCCACGTCGCACTGGGCGAAATAGCCCGACCGGCAGTACGAGCAGTTGCCGCACGCGATGGTCGAGGGAATCACCACGCGGTCGCCGACCTGCAGATTGCGAACGTCTTCACCGAGCTCTTCAACGATGCCGACCGCTTCATGGCCAAGAATGGTGCCGGGCTTCATGCCGCTAAAGGTGCCGCGAACGAAGTGCAAATCCGTTCCGCAAATGGCGGAAGCGGTGATTCGGACAATGGCGTCGGTCGGGGCTTCGATCTTGGGGTCGGGTACGTCTTCGAGGCGTATGTCGCCGACATCGTGATACACAACAGCTTTCATGGGCGTCTCCATAAACGGTCCCAATCGCGCCTGGCCGGGCTTCGATTGGGCTGAACGAATGATCAGTGACATCCTGTAGCGCAGCCGAGCTGGTACAGCTGGGCTGAAGAGTCCTCGGGGATGCGCCAGCCTCTACAGGCGTGCGATCCGCGGCACGTTGCATACGCAATCTGCTCCCTTCATTCGGACTGACGGTGGCTTGCCCGGTTCATCTTTTTTTCGGCTGCACGGCACCCGGTGCCGCTCGGTATCGGGTGCCTGTTGAGGTTTGGGAGGCGGGTTACAGCTTCGGCGAGGTCAACGGAGCGGGCGATTCCATGGAAGGTCGCCGGCAAAGGCTTCGACCAGGTAGTCGATCATGGCCCTCACTTTGGCTGGCGGACGGCGCTCTGGTGGGTAGACGACATGGATTCCGCCAAGGCCCAGCGGTGGCTGATCGAGTTCAACGACTTCAAGCTGGCCCCGGCTGAGCGCTGCGGCCACGATGAACTGCGGTTGGTAGATCAGCCCTTGGTCGCCGACGGCGGCAGCGACCAGCGCCGCGCCGTTGTTAGCCATCAAGTTGCCCTGAATCGGCACGCGGAATTCTCCTGCCGGACCAAATGCCCATTCTCGGCCGCCCAGCAGGTTCGACAGGCTGTACCCCAGGCAATTATGTTGGGACAGGTCGCTCACCCGCCTTGGCACTCCATGCTGGGCCAGGTAACCGGGCGAGGCGCATACCAGCATCGGGCAATCGGCCAGGCGCCTGGCCTGTAAGGGGCTATCGGTGAGGCGACCAATCCGCACCGCCATGTCCCAACTGCCATCGATCAGGTCAACCTGGCTGTCGGTGAGCCCCAGTTCAACTTTGACCGCGGGATGTCGCTGACTGAAAGCTGGCATCAACGGCGCGATGAAACGGGTGCCGAACGACAGTGGAACGTTCATGCGCAGCAGTCCCGAAGCCTCGACCCGCTGTGAGGCTACGCTGGCCTCGGCTTCGTCGATGTCCGGCAGGATGCGCAGGCAAGCCTCGAGGTAACTGCTTCCTGCGGCAGTCAGGCTTAGCCTTCGGGTGCTGCGGTGGAACAGCTTGACCCCAAGGCGTGCTTCCAACGCATCAACGTGTTTGGTTGCCATGGCCGGCGACAGTCCCAGATGACGTGCAGCGGCAGAGAGGCTGCCAGCATTGGCCGCCCGCGCAAACACACGCATGCCGGTGATTCGGTCGAGCATTGCAGCTCCTACTCTCAGTTGAAACTGTTGACGTGGATTCCCGTGTTCAGCTCAAAACGAGTGTAATCCATACTGTGCCTCCGCCCGCTCAGGATCATGATGCCATGAACGAACATGCCAACAAGACGCCTCCGGCTCGGATGCCAACGCTGTTCGTGCCGCACGGTGCCGGTCCGTGCTTCTTCATGGAGTGGGACCCGATCGATACCTGGGATGCGATGGCTGCCTTCCTGAGGTCTGTTGCCGCAACCTTGCCGCGGCGCCCCCGCGCGATCGTGCTGATATCCGGGCATTGGATGGAGCCAGGGGTCATGGTTACCGCAAACGCACGGCCTGGACTCATCTACGATTACTACGGCTTTCCGGCGCACACCTACACGTTAGACTACCCGGCGCCAGGCGATCCGCCGCTGGCTGCACGTCTGGTCGAGTTGCTCGGCCAAGCTGGTATTCCGGCGGGCGAAGATGGTCTGCGCGGCTTCGACCACGGCACCTTCATTCCGCTGAAACTGATGTTTGCAGAGGCAGACGTGCCGGTGGCGCAGTTGTCGCTGCAGCGCGATCTAGATGCTGCAGCCCATCTCGCCATCGGCCGCGCCATCGCTCCGTTGCGCGACGACGGCGTGCTGATTGTCGGCAGCGGTATGAGCTTCCATAACATGCGTGGCTATGGCGATCCGCGTTTTGCGCCGATTTCGGATGCCTTCGATCAATGGCTGAGCGACGCCGTCAGCGCACCGGCCGCGCGTCGCGAGGCGTTGCTCCAGCACTGGGAGCAGGCGCCTTCGGCGCGGCTCTGTCATCCGCCGGGCGGCGAAGAACATCTATTGCCGCTGATGGTGGCGGCCGGCGCTGCGGGCGATAGTGCCGGGCGCAGGATATTCACCGACCGCGTCATGCATACGACACTGTCAGCCTATCGGTTTGGCTGATTCATCAGCCCGTTTTAAGAAAAAGAGGATTCATCATGCTGAGCTCCACCGTACAAATCCAGACATCCGACCCGAGTCGCCTGATCCGTCGTCTCTGCAAACATTGGAGCCACAAGTTTGAGGTGGACTTCGATGATCATCAGGGACATATCGTGCTGGGCGCCACCCAATGCTGGTTGACGGCCGGAGATAACAGCCTGACGGCAAAATTGCAGACGCAGGACGAGGAGCTGTTGGCGCGAATGGAAACCGTATTGGCTGATCATCTAGAGCGCATGTCGGCCGGCGAGACCTTCAGTTTCGCCTGGCAGCGTGCTGACGCGCCGTAGCGATCAATCGTTACTGGCGAAATTCGGCAGCGTGCTGACCGGCTGTGAGAAACGGAAGGGGATCGACAACATCGAGTCGCCATAGGCTTTTTGCACGACAAAATGCAGGTGCGGGCCGGTGCTGCGGCCCGTATTGCCGGAGTGGCCAAGCAGGCTGCCGACCTTCACCTGTTGCCCTGGCTTGACCTTTACCGAACCGCGCTTCAGGTGCAGATACGCGCTATGCGTACCGTCGTCGTGCAGGATTCGCACGTAGTTGCCCGCCGGGTTGGGCATCCGCCCGTGCTGTCCATCGCGCGCTTTCAATACGGTTCCCGCGCGCGCCGCGACGATAGGCGTGCCTTCCGGCATGGCTATATCGACGGCATAGCGGCCCTTGGGTGAGGTGTGGCTGTAGTCCCCGCCAGCGCCCTGGGAAATGGAGAAGGGACCGCCTTTCCAAGGCAGGGCATAGGCATGACCGCCAACAGATCCCTTCTTGCCTGGCTCCGGTGAGTAGATCAACGAATAGCTGAACGACTGCTGGTACATCAGTGGATAGCCGGCTTGGCGTTTGCGAAGCGTGGCAATACGCATGCGGGTCCGTGCGGGGACCGTCTTGCGAACCACGCCTTTGCCAACGCCGGTGACATTGACCATGTGCGTCAGGCGCAACACGACTTCGACGGGAACGTCCGTATCGTTGCGCACATCCATCGCTTTGCCCGACCCGATCCGGTTGACGAATAGCTTCACAGTGCCGGGCTTGGCGGCGGGGAGCGTCGCGTTGCTGATGGTCCCGCCGGCAAGCGAGGGCAGGGTGACGAGCGAGCACAAGGTTAGAAGGACGAAAGAGATCAGCCGAGTAAGTTGCATAAAAAAGTGATCCGTCACGGAAGGGACACTCTGCCTGCGGCTGGCAGGAACAAATCCGTTGGGTTCATGAACACCGCGCTGTGGGTTGGGACTTGGGTCGCATTGCGGGGTTCAATACCGCACGTCGAGATCAAACGAACGGTTGAGTGATTACATCGATACTGCTCTGTAGATATGAAGAAGCCCCGTTATCCGGGGCTTCTTCTACTTCGACTCAGGCCAAGGCAAGCGCTTTAGCTTCACTCTTCTTCTTTGATCAGCTCGAACAACAGCAGCGAACGGCCGGTCAGTGCGTATTCATTGTTGAAATCGAATCGCTCGGCGCGCGCGTTGGGGTTGTTTGTGTCAATCAGGCGATTCCAGTAGATGCCTTGCGGCACTTCCGGCAGGGTGAAGTTCACCACGTCATGATGGGCGTTGACGATTATCAGCAGGGTCGCGTCCGAACCGGTCCTGCGGATGCCGGTAGGCTGGGCACGGCCGTCCAGCAGCATGCCCATGCAGCGGTTGTTGCCATCCTCCCAGTGCTCGATCGTCATTTCTTCTGCGTGAGGTGCAATCCAGCTCACGTCCTTGACGCCCAGCTCCTCGTTGTAGGCGCCGACCAGAAAGCGTCCACGGCGCAGCATCGGGTAGCGTTGACGCAGGCGAATCAGTTTCCGGACGAAGGATTGCAGTGTTCGGCCTTCTTCCGGTATTTCCCAGTTGACCCAACCGATTTCGCTGTCCTGGCAATAGGCGTTGTTATTGCCATGTTGTGTGCGAGCGAACTCGTCGCCCGCCACGATCATCGGTGTGCCCTGGGAGAACAGCAACGTCGCAAAGAAGTTGCGCATCTGACGGAAGCGCAGCTCGTGGATTTCCGGGTCGTCAGTCGGACCTTCGACGCCGTGGTTCCACGAGATGTTGTTGCTACTGCCGTCGCGGTTGTCTTCGTCGTTGGCTTCGTTGTGTTTGTCGTTGTACGAAACCAGGTCGTTCAGGGTGAAGCCGTCATGCGCAGTGATGAAATTCACCGAGCTGAATGGGCGACGGCCCCGCTGGTTGAACAGATCACCCGATCCCGTCAGGCGGGCGGCGAAGTCCGGCAACTGGTCACCATCACCTTTCCAGAAGGCACGAACGGTGTCGCGATACTGGTCATTCCATTCGGCCCAACCAGGCGGGAAGCCGCCGACCTGATAGCCGCCAGGGCCACAATCCCAAGGCTCTGCAATGAGTTTGGTCTTGGCCAGGACCGGGTCCTGGCGGCACGCTACGAGGAAGCCGTGGCGCTCGTCATAGCCGTCATGTTCCCGCCCCAAGATGGTTGCCAGGTCGAAGCGGAAGCCGTCGACATGCATTTCCTCGGCCCAGTAGCGCAGTGAGTCGGTAACCATCTGCACCACGCATGGGTGGCTCATGTCCAGGGTGTTACCAGTGCCGGAATCGTTGATGTAGTAGCGCTTCTCGTCGGGCATCAGGCGGTAGTAGGAGGCGTTGTCGATGCCGCGCATGGACAGGGTGGGACCCATCTCGTTGCCCTCGGCGGTGTGGTTGTAAACCACGTCGAGAATGACCTCCAGATCAGCGTTATGCAGGTGTGCGACCATTTCCTTGAATTCGCTGATCTTACCGCTTGCCAGGTACTTCGGATGAGGCGCGAAGAAGGCAATGCTGTTGTAGCCCCAGTAGTTGGTCATGCCCTTTTCGAGCAAATGTTGGTCCTGGACAAATGCATGGATGGGCAGGAACTCCACCGAAGAGACACCGAGCTTGCGGATGTAATCAATGACGTCCGGCGTCTTGAAACCGCCAAATGTCCCGCGCATGTCTTCGGGTACTGAAGGGTGCTGCATGGTGAAACCGCGCACGTGGGTTTCATAAATGATTGTGCGGTCCCAAGGTACTTGAACCGGTCGGTCATGACCCCAGGTAAACGCCGGGTCGATGACTTTCGACTTCGGTACGAAGGGCGCGCTGTCGCGCTCGTCGTAGCTCAGGTCAGCATCGGCGTGGCCGATGGTGTAGCCAAAGAGTGCCTCGGACCATTTCAGTCCACCGACCAGCTGCTTGGCATAAGGGTCGATCAGCAGTTTGTTCGGGTTGAATCGGTGGCCGGCATCCGGCTCGTAAGGCCCATGCACACGGTAGCCATAGATCTGCCCCGGATGAGCATCAGGCAGGTAACCGTGCCAGATCTCATCGGTGTATTCGGGCAGCTCGATTCGCTCGAGTTCGGTTTCACCATCGGTATCGAACAGACACAGCTCAACCCTTGTGGCATTCGCGGAAAAGATCGCGAAGTTAACCCCTAATCCGTCCCAGGTGGCGCCAAGCGGGAAGGGCTGTCCTTCGCGAATACGCGAAGGCACCAGAATTTGAGGCGCCGCAGGTTTGTTTCTACTCATGAAATCTCCGATGGCAACGCTAGGTAGGTGCTGTGCAAGGTGATGAGTCGTCACAGCCCGCCAACCCTCGTCGAGGGTTGGTTCGGATTCGTGGCGCGGTGTCGTTCAGCTTTCTTTCTTGGATCGGGGCGCGCGAGTCTTCTTCACGCCTTCCGGTGTGCCTTCTGCAGCGTCGGTACCTGCCTTGGCTTTAGGGCGCGCAGCTCCCTTGGTTGGGGCGACCGCTGGCTTGGCTGGTTTGACGTCTTTCGGTTCCTTGGTGTCCTTTGCGGGCTTGGCTGCTTTGGTCGCCTTGGCTGGTTCTTCAGCAGGCGTCGCATCCGTTGGTTTGGTGACTGCTTTGCGGGTTTTGGCCGGCTTGGTATCGGAAGTGTCGTTTTCCGCCTCGGCCAGCTTGCGTGCCATCTCCCAATGGCGTGCATCTTCACCGTGCGGACGGCCTTCCGATACCCAGATGTCATACGCCAGTTCGCGAATGCGCTGCTCTTGTTTAGTCATCGTTCTGATTCTCCTGTTGAACTGTTTGTTAGCTGTAAAAGCGCAAAAGGCAGATGCTGCAAAACTTCAGTCACGCTCAACCCTTCTTGTTTGGGTGTGACTGCCATTCCGTCAAAAAGTCGCTCCATCGCATGACCGCTCAGCGCATCGGGCAATCGAACATGGGTGTCGCCCCAACGCGCGGCCGGAATACTGGGTGCCGTGCTGTCGCCGAGCAGGCCGCTGGCCAGACGCGCTGCTACCACAATCAACCAGCTGCCATCGAGCTCTCGGGCGAAGGCGATGAGGCTCTCGGCGTGCTCACCCTCGACTTTCAACGGCAGGTAGCGGCCCGCGGTGAACAGCTGAGGTTGGGCCCGACGCAGCTTGAGCGTGCGCGCAATCAGCCATTGCTTGATGCGCCCGTCCTGCCAGTTCTCCATCAGTTCGGTCGGCTGGGCATCCGGTTGGAAGGTAGCGCGACGGCTATCGAAATCGACCGGGCGGCGGTTGTCGGGATCGACCAGACTGAAATCCCAGTAGTCCGTACCTTGATAGAGGTCGGGCACGCCTGGAGTGGTCATACGCAGGAGCGTCTGAGTAAGGCTGTTCAGCGCGCCGGCGGGTGCCAGCTCGTGGGCAGCCGCGGCAATGTCGTCCCTCAGCGTTTTGCACTCGTCGCCCAGAAGCAGCGCTCGCAGGTAATGCTGGCACGCGCCTTCGTAGTCACTGTTTGGGTCGGTCCAGGTGCTGCGCAACTTGGCCTCGCGTACGGCCTTCTCCTGCCATTGGATCATCCGATCGCAGAAGGTCTCCATGGCCGGCTTGTCGTCAGTGTTCAGATCCAGCGGCCAGCAGCCGAGCAACACCTGAAACAACAGCATTTCATCGCCAGCAGAAGGCGCCGGTCCATCGGGCAGTTCCTGGCGCTGGCCATAGGCGAGCTGGCGCCAGTGGCGCACTTTGCTGGCGTACCATTCGGCACGCTCACTGAGCACGGTCATCCGAGCACGGGTGTCTTCGCCGCGTTTGTGGTCGTGGGTGGCCGTTGTCAGCAGGTTCCGAGGGAAATGTTCGGCACGCGCCAGGCACTCGGCATGAAAGGTATCGACAGGCGCGCTGAAGGTCTGCGGATCGAAGCCAACGTCGTTGCGCGACAGCAGCGCGCCGGAGCGGTAGCAGGCGGTGTCTTCCACCGCCTTGGCGGCAGCCGGCGAGGTTAGCTGCTGGAACCGGGTGCAGGCATATCGGCGGATGCGCCGTGCAGGTCCCGGCGGCAACGAGCGAAGGTCTTCGCCGCCCAACCAGCGATCAAGGTGATCGAGTAGCGGCCAATCGGCCTCGCCCAGTGTGGTGCGGGCTGCGGCCAACGCCTGTTGAAAGAACGGCTCGTCGGCCTCGCGGCGGCCATGCGCGGCGATGTAGGTGCGATAGACGGGGAAGTGAACGATCAGCTCGAGCAGCGCGCGGCGGATAGCGCCCAAGGTGATGTCCCGGGTCATCACGTCATGCCGCGCAACCTGTAGCAGTGCCTGGGCGACGGTTTCGAAGTCGCCGGCCAGCGGCCCGGTGAGCACCAGTTGCCGAGCCTGGCGGACCTCCTCCATGAAATCGGCGGGGCGGTCGGCGGTTTCGCTCCACAGCGAGCACAGCACGGATTTTCCAGCTGGATCGTGCTGCAGCAAGGACACCTGATTCATGAATTCATAGCCGGTGGTGCCATCGACACCCCAGTCATCATGCAGGCGCTCACCTTCGGCGAGAATCTTCTCGACGTAGATCGGCACATGATCCTGTTCCGCGCCTTCGGGACGCGCGGCATTAAGCCGATCGACACGGCGCCGCAGACGGCGGCAGTAACCGCGCGGATTGGCCAAGCCGTCGATGTGGTCGATGCGCAGCCCGTCGACCAATCCTTCGCTGATCAGCTCGAAGATCTTCGCGTGCGTTTCCTCGAACACCACCGGACGTTCGACACGCAGGCCACCCAGTTCATTAATGTCGAAGAAGCGGCGCCAGTTTATGTCGTCGCCTGCGGTGCGCCAGCTGGCGAGACGATAGTGCTGCCGCTCGAGCAGCCCGTGAAGTCGTTTGAAGCCTTCTTCGGTGGTGGAGTCGTAGTGCCGGAGCGCACTTTCGAGTGTCTGCCGTGTGGCGCTGTCTTCCAGCAGTCGCGCCAGATCCGCGCGCAGGTGGCGGGCGGTTTGGTACGGCGCGGGCTCGGTCTTCAACGCGTCGAAATGCTGCCCTAGTGCGCGCAATTCCGGTTGTTCGGTCAGGCGCAGGATTTCGCCGTAGGTCGGTGGCGAAATCGGGAAGCGGTGCTCGTAGTGCTCGGCATAGAAGGCGCCGTTATCGATGTCCAGCTTCAGGGGGATCTTGCCTTGCTGCAAGGCTTCGCCGTAGTCACTGCCGAGGAAAGGAACCAACAGTTGGCCTTCGAGCAGCGGATCAGGCGAGTTCCACTGAATGTCGAAGAACTGCGCATAGGGGCTACGTCGGCCCCATTCGAGCACGTCGAGCCACCAGGGATTGCCCGAGCCACCCACCGCCATGTGGTTGGAGACGATATCGAGTATCAGGCCCATCCCTTTGGCCCGAAGGGCATCGACCAGGCGCCGTAGTGCGGGCTCGCCGCCCAGTTCGGGATTGATCCGGGTAGGGTCGATGACATCGTAGCCGTGCATTGAGCCGGGGCGGGCCGTTAACAGGGGCGACGCGTACAGATGACTGATGCCCAGGTCAGCGAAGTAGTCGACCAGTGCAGTGGCATCGTCAAGGGTGAAGTCACGATGGAACTGCAGTCGCAACGTGGCGCTAAGGTCTCTCATCGATGTTTAGTTCCAATAGCCTGCTCGCGCGCACTGGATAGAAGCTCCAGGCGGTGCGCGCAGGCGGGGTCGTCAAGCATGGTGGCGCTGTCACTGGGATAGCGGCGGCGCCAGTTGGGATGGGTGTCGATAATGCCGGGCATGTTCGGCTGTTCGAGCAGGCCCAGGGCGTCCTCAACCGGGAACAGCACCAAGGGGGCGGGCGAGCGCCCGAGGCACACCGCGCAGGCGTCGGCCAGGACGTCGGGATCGGCGAGGTCGCCCTTGACGCTCGGCGCATACTCACGCAACAGCCGCAGCAGCCCGGCGCGCTCGCGCTCGCGTTCCTCCAGCTGCGCCGGGCGCTCGTCTTCACGGTGCTGGCCGACGCGGATACGCCAGTCGATATCGTGGGCCTTCCACCAACCTTCAATGGTGGGCAGGTCATGCGTGGTGGACGTAGCGATTGCACTGTCGGGCCATTCTTCGAGCGGCTTGAAAGTGCCGTTGTCATCGCGTTCGAAGAACAGCACTCGCATGCCCAGCAGCTTGCGCGCCGCTAACTTTTCACGCAGCCCTTCGGGCACGGTGCCGAGGTCTTCACCGAGCACTACGGCGTTACGCCGCCAGGCTTCCAGCGTGAGCAGACGCAACAGGTCATCGAACGGGTAGTTGAGGTAAGCGCCTTCTGTAGGGCCGGCGCCCGCCGGCATCACCCACAGGCGCATCAGGCCCATCACATGGTCAATGCGTATGCCACCGGCATGCGCCAGATTGGCCCTTACCATTTCGATGAACGCGCGGTAACCATGGGCCTTCAGGCCCCATGGGGAGAACGCTGAGATTCCCCAGCTCTGCCCCTGGCGATTGATGATGTCTGGCGGTGCACCCACGCTGAGCGCTGCCAGTACTTCGTCCTGGCGGCTCCAGGCCTGACTGCCGCCACCGTCGGCTCCGACGGCCAGGTCGCTGATCAGGCCGATCTTCATTCCGGCACTGCATGCGGCAATCTGGGCCCGCTCAAGTCCACGGGCGATCAACCATTGGCAGAACGCGTAATAGCTCACCTCGGAGGCGTTTTGTTGAGCGAACTGTTCGACGGCAGGGCTCTGGGGCGTCCGGTATTCCTCAGGCCAGTCACGCCAGTGTTGCGGATAGCCTTCGGGACTGAGGAGGGCGGCGTGTAGCGCTTCGAAGCGGCAATGGTTTTCAAGCGCTTCACCACCCGCCTCGCGGAAGCTGTCGAAGTCCGCCTGCTGAGCGTTGCCGCCTGTGGAGAAATCCTCGTACAGCGTGCGCAGCAGGCACTGCCGGGCTTGCGAGGCGGCGTCCCAGTCGATCAGTTCGAGCGACTCGAGGCGTTCCAGCTCGTCGGCAAGCCCGCAGGACTCGATTGCCATGCGCAGCGGCTTTTCACCCAGCACGCTGCCAGGTGCGCTGTGCAGAATGTTGTAGAACAGCCGGCTCGACGGTGAGTACGGGCTGTATTGCTGGCTGTTGCCTGTGAACATCGCATGCACGGGGCTGATGCCCAAAGCGTCGGCCCCGTGTGCCGCCGCGTTGCGCGCAATTGCTTCGAGCGCCTGGGTATCGCCGAGCCCGCCGTCACCCGGACGCCGCAGCCCATAAAGCTGCACCGTGACTCCCCAGGCAGCCGGGCCGGCCAGATCCTCGACGCTTGGGCAGGCAACTGGAGCAACGGCGAGCGTCAGCTGCTGGTCGGCGATGTTTAGCTGGTGATAGCCGGGCACATCAATGGCGGCAAGGCGCGACTGGGCGTCCAGAGTGCCGTTCTGCTGGCTCCCGTCTTCGAGCGTCAGGCTGTAACGGGACGATGGTTCAAAGTACTGACCGAGATCCAGCGCTGCGCCCTGGTCGAACGTCAGCAGCGGTGGCACGCTGGCCGCCCCTGCGCCGGTGTCAAGTTTGTCCAGGCTGCGCTCGATCTGATCATCGCTGTCGGCCGGTAGCCCCAGCCCGTCAAGCACAGCACGCAAGACCTCCGGCTTGACCCGTTGATCCTTGCCGTCTGCATCAACCCACTCGATGGACAGGCCAGCCGCCTCGGCCAGGCGGTTCAGTCGTTCATCGCTCATTAAGACACTCCTGCAGAATCAAGCAAATACATCCTGGCGGTGTGCGCAGGTATCGTGTCAGTGCCGCCTGAATCGCCTTCACGGCTGCTGTGCAGTAAGCGCGTATTCGCAGCGGGCGGCGTCACGGCAAGGTCCTTGCCGCTCAAATTGAGCTCCAGGCGCAGTTCGCTGCCGTCGCCCAGTTGCCAACGCGCCAACGCAGCGGCTTCGCCCAAGGCTTCAGCGCCGAGGAAGCGCGAGCCTTCCAGGCGCGGCACGATTTCGGCGTGGCGAAGCTGGAGCAGCTGGCGATACAGGCGCAGCCATTCGGCGTGTTCAGGCTCGTCGCGTTTGCTGAAATCGGGTTTGGAGGCCTCGTACGTCTCCAGCGCGTTTGGATCGGGAATGCGCTCGCGGGTGTGCTCGTCGGCGAACTCGGCAAATTCCGCAAACTCGCCACGGCGCCCCTCGCGTACGGCATCGGCTAGCTCGCCGTGGTGGCTGGTAAAGAACAGGAAGGGCTCGCGTGCGCCCCATTCTTCGCCCATGAACAGCAGCGGCACCATGGGGGAGAGCAGCAGCACCGCAGTTGCCGCCTTCAATGCATCGGGCGGAGCCAGCGTAATCAGACGGTCACCAAAGGCCCGGTTACCCGTCTGGTCGTGGTTCTGCAGGAACAGGACGAAGGCAGTCGGGGAGAGGTGACCGCTGGGCTCGCCTCGCGATTCGCCACGGCGATTCTCATGCCCCTGGTAGATAAAGCCTTCGCCCAGGAAGCGCACCAGCTTGTTGGTCGAGTCGTTATGGTAGTCGCCGTAGTAGCCTTGGCTCTCGTCGGTGAGCAGGGTGTGCAGGACGTTATGGCCGTCGTCGTTCCACTGGGCGGTAAAGTCATCCGCGAGCAGGCTGGCAAGGTTGTGTTCGTTCTCAAGTACTAAATGCACATGGCGGCCAGGCTCCACTTCCGCACGCACGCGTTCAGCCAGTTCGGGCAGGAAGGTCCGGTCGGGAATGGCGTGGACAGCGTCCATGCGCAGCCCGTCGAAGCGATAGTCCATCAACCACATCAGCGCGTTGTCGATGAAGAAATCGCGAACTTCGCGGCGGCGGAAATCGATCCCATCCCCCCAAGGCGTCTGCTGGTCGTGGCGGAAGAAATGCTTGGCGTAACGGTGCAGGTAATTGCCGTCCGGGCCGAAGTGGTTGTAGACCACGTCGATGAACACCATCAGGCCCAAGCCATGGGCGGTGTCGATCAAGTGCTTGAGCTCGTCGGGTGTGCCGTAGGACGCCTCCGGCGCGTAGAGCAGGACGCCGTCGTAGCCCCAGTTACGGTCACCCGGAAATTCGGCGAGCGGCATCAACTCGATAGCCGTGACGCCGAGATCTGCCAGTGCCTGAAGACGCTGTTCGATCTGCGCATAGCCGCCATAGCTGCCAACGTGCAGTTCGTAGAGCACGGTTTCGTGCCAGGGGCGGCCTTGCCAATCCGCGTTGCGCCACCGGTAAGCAGCAGAATCGACGACCACGCTCGGGTCGTGCACATCAACCGATTGTGCCCGCGACGCAGGGTCCGGCACCTGGAGCTCATTGTCGATCAGGAAACTGTACTGTGTGCCGGCGCCGACATCGGCTTCGACGCTGTACCAGCCATCAGCGCCTTCCTGCATGGGCAGCGTATCGCCGCCAACTACCACCAGGCTGACGCTTTGCGCGTCTGGTGCCCAGAGCCTGAACCGGGTACGAGAATCGTCCAGTAGCACCGGTCCGTGTTGCCCGTTGCGGGCGGGCCTATTCTGCATTGATCAACCTCATTAGATAGTGGCACTGACCTCGCGTCGTCCGCCCAATAGGCGTTGGTACAACCGGTCATAGGGTTCGATCGCGTGGCTCCAGAAAAATCCCCCACTCATTGCACGGCAGCGCATCGCATTGAGCAGTTGGGGGTTCCGATGTACGGCTAGCGCGCGTTCGACTGCTCCGCGGTAGCTGTCAACGGTGGCTTCGCTGAACAGGAACCCGGTGACACCGTCATCAATGCTGTCTGCCAGACCACCGGTCCGGTGGGCCACCGGCAAAGAGGCAAAGCGCTGGGCGTACATCTGGCTTAGGCCGCACGGCTCGTAGCGCGATGGCATAAGCAGGAAGTCGCTGCCGGCGAACAGGCGACGGGCATCGGTTTCGTTGAAGCCGATATGCGCGCCGACATGACCGGGGAAACGCTCGACCAGACGCCGCACTTCGTCTTCGATATGCGGATCACCACGGCCGAGAATGGCCAGCTGGCCGCCGTTTTCGACGATGGTTTCTGCAACCGCGATGGTCAGGTCGATGCCTTTCTGGTGCACCAGGCGAGAAACCACTGAAAACAATGGACCGTTGCCTTCGACCAGGCCAAAGAGTTCACGTACGTGTGCCGCGTTAGCGTCTTTGCCGGACCAATCATTCGGGCCGAAAGGGCTGACCAGATGAGAGCAGCTGCGCGGCTCCCAGCTTTCTTCGATGCCGTTGAGCAAGCCGGTGAGCAGGCCCTGGCGCGCCTTCATGCTGAGGAAACCTTCCATGCCGCAGCCGAATTCCGGCGTGGTGATCTCCTGCGCATAGGTCGCGCTGACTGTGGTGACATGGTTCGCATAGGCGATACCGGCCTTGAGCAGCGACAGGGCACCGTAGAATTCCATGCGCTCTGGGCCGCAGCCTTCAAGTGGAATCGCCAGCGAACGGCGCAGGCTCATGTCGATGTTGCCCTGGTACGCCAGGTTGTGAATGGTGAATACGCTTGGCGTGGTCAGACCGCGCCAGTGCATGTAGGCGGGCGTGAGCCCAGTCGGCCAGTCGTGGGCATGGACCAGATCAGGCGTCCAGCGAATACCTGCCGTGCCATCGGCAATATCGGTTGCTGCCATGCACAGGCGGGCAAAGCGCACCGGATTGTCTGGCCAATCCTGGCCGTGCTCATCGCCATAGGGCAGGCCGTCGCGCTCGTAGAGTTCCGGGCAGACCACCACGTAGATGATCAGGCCATCCGGCATGTCTAGGCGGCCGATTCGGCTCGGCGGCAAATCAGCGTGGGAGATCACGCTGCCAACGATACGAATCGGCTCGCCGCACTGCATCACTTGTGTGTAGCCAGGAATGAGCACGCGCACGTCATGCCGATCACCGAGGGCCCGGGGCAGGGCTGCGGACACATCGGCCAGGCCGCCGGTCTTGACCAGGTCGGTCAATTCGGACGTCACAAAAAGAATTTTTTTCTTGTCGTCCTGGGTGCTGCGCAATTGCAGCAAGGGACGTTCAGCTGGCGGCGCCAGGCGTTGTGCAATGTTAAAGCGGACGGGGCGGGTGTCCACAGCAGCAATACTCATAATTTACCTCTCCCCAAGCGGGCCAGCGTCTCTAGCAGGCCTGCTATAAGCACGTTTCTTCCACGCAGCACCACTCGGAGCGCTGCAAACCATGAGCACGGCAAAGCTGATTTTCTGTACTGGAGCCGCGCGAGGAGCGGCGTGGAGCTGCGCTGGCCCTACTTGAAACCAGACCCGAACGCTGTGAAATAGTTCTCGCATTTGGGCGGAATACGGAGGGTTGGAACTTTGCCTTAAGGTATCGCCTCGGAAATCTGACTGACGCGAGCCTTTTCAAGCTGAAAGCCGGAGCCAATACCATGCAAGACCTTGCTGAAATCGTGCGGTTTCTTCGTGACAAACAGATGATGTTGACCACTGCGGAATCCTGCACTTGTGGCCTGATGGCCTCCCTGTTAGGCGACATCCCAGGTTGTGGCAAAGCGCTCGACAGCGGATTTGTCGTCTATTCGCCGAAGGCGAAGAACCGTCTGCTGCACGTCAGTTTCGAGACCATCGAAACCTTTGGCCTTACCAGCGAAGAGGTCGCCACCGAAATGGCCATCGGTGCGCTGAACGCCAGCGTCGCCGACATTGCCATTGCAAACACTGGCGTGGCCGACGACAACGAGGAGGACGCCGGTGGCACGCAGTGCTACGCCTACGCACTGATGCAAGGGGAGCGCCAAGTGAGCATCAGCGAAACCGTTCAGTTCGAAGGTGATCGCGTGTCGATTCGTAAGCAGGCGGCTCGCTACGGGCTAGAGCAGTTGCCGAGCAAATACGAGCAGCTGCTGCGTAAACTGCGGGAACACGAATGACTCGAAAAGCACCGCCTTCACGCACCGACACACGACAATTCGTCGCGTAATGCCCTGTATTGCAGCACGGCCGGTGCATCGACACTGCGGTCACACCGGCGGCTGACGCTCGGGCTCGACGTGATCGGGAACTGGGTGTTCGACGCTTGGTTTTCGGCCCACGTTGAGGTCCGCTCGCAGCTGCGGAAGGCAGCCGGGATATTCGCGCTGGATGAATTTGATCAAGGCCTCTCGCAGGTGGCAGCGCAGGTCCCAATTGCGCGATGAGTCCGGTGAACTGACCAGCACCCGGACCTGTATCGACTTTTCACTGCTGTCGGTGACTTGCAGCACGATCACGCGACCGTCCCACAGCTCCGGCACCTCCTGGCACAGCCGACGCAGTTCCTCACGCACGGGCTCCAACGGCAGCGAATAATCAACCCAAAGAAATATCGAGCCGATGATGCTTGAATTACGCCGCGTCCAGTTCTGGAAGGGCTTTTCGATGAAGTATTGAAGCGGCACCACCAGCCGCCGGTCATCCCAGATCCGCACCACTACGTAGGTGCCGGTAATCTCCTCGATTCGCCCCCACTCGTTTTCAACGATCACCACGTCATCCAGGCGAATCGGCTGGGTGATTGCAATCTGTATCCCTGCGATCAGGTTGGCTAGGACCGGGCGAGCGGCGAAGCCAACGGCCAGGCCCGCGAGACCTGCCGACGCGAGCAGGCTAGCGCCGAACTGGCGAGCGCCCGGAAAGGTCATGAGCATTCCCGCGGCACCGATCAAGAGGATGAAGAAGCTCAGTGTCCGCAGTAGCACCCGTGACTGGGTCTGGATCTGCCGTGCGCGCAGGTTATCGCTGACGTCGACGGGGTTTCTCAATCGCACCGCGTGCTCAAGCCCGCGAACCAGCCGCATAGCCAGCCAGGTGAAGCAGGCAATCATGACCAGCGCGGTGAGGCGCCGGGCGAGGCTGATCAGCGCCAGATCGTCGCTGGCCGCCGCCAGCACAGCTTGCAGTCCGAGCAGTGGCAGCAACACGCTGATGGGCTTTTCCAGCTGTTCTGACACGGCCTTGGTGAGCAGAAATCCGCGGCCCAGCCGCAACATCACTGCCGTCAGCACCCGACTGAATACGCTGAGCAAGACCACGACGAAGGCGGACACCAGGATCGTGCGCAACGCCGGTTCGGTGATGTAGTTCTCCCACTGGAGGAGGGGATCTAGAAATTCGATGAGGCCAGCTCCGTTTAATGCACTGCATGAGGGACTGGTGCCCCCATGCAAAGTTCATGGCAGGTGCAGCCAGTCGGGTCCGCGGAACTCCATTGCCTTGCCGTCTCTCACACATATCAGGAGGGCGGCGATGACGCCCTGATGGCTATCCAAACCAGTGGGAGAGAACATATGCAAAGCGCACAGACCGGAAATGATGTTCGCATCGAACGACTGATCGAATGGCTGCGCGACGCGCATGCCATGGAAGCTCAGGCAGAGACCATGCTGAACAAGCAGGCCAGCCGCATCGAGCATTACCCACAGCTGAAGGCGCGGATCGAGCAACACATAACCGAAACGCAGAATCAGGCGAAGCTCATCGAAACTTGCTTGCACCGTTACGACAAGTCCTACTCCGGCTTAAAGGATCTGGGCGGCAAGATGACAGCGATGGGGCAGGCCATGGGTGGCATGATGGTCAACGACGAAATCGTTAAAGGCGCGCAGATGGGCTACGTCTTCGAGAATCTGGAGATCGCCTCATATGAGATTCTGATTGCCGCGGCCAAAGCCGTAGGCGACGCCGAAACAGCCGACATCTGCACGCGCATCCTGGCAGAAGAGGTGGCGATGGCAGAGTGGATGCGCAGCCACCTGGCCGAGCTGACGCAGGCCTACCTGACCCGAGCAGCCGAGCCGCATACCGAAGCGAAGCGCTGATCGATTCGGCCACCCAGGTTGTCGATCAAGGCAATGCCAATTGGTTAGCCTCCGACAACCTTGGCGGCATCATCCGCAGCGACTGGCATGCCACTGCGGGTGGCGTAGAGCTCGAAGCGTAGCTCCTGAGCCAGTCGGACAAGGTTCGCTGCATCCCGACACTGATCGTCGGTGATGCCAAATACGGTTAGTTCCTCACCGCCAGCGGTGTCTTCATAGAGCCGGACGGTGAGATGGCTGTCTTCTTGAGCATGGCAGTCACAGCGGAAGGGGTGGAGATAACCGCGAAGGATGTTCTCTATGGTGAGCAGAGGTAGACGTGTAGCCATGATCCTTCCTCCCATCGATGTCTGCATATGGAAAGGGGCTCGCGCCGAGTCGACGCTGCCTTGTTTTTTCAACATCTACAAACGCTAGCAGGCCCTGCCGAGATGTAAACATCGTTACGTCGCCGCTTGGCAGAAGGTTCGCAGCTCGGACAAATCGATAACGGAGTCGCTGCCATGGCCCTGGATGAGTACAACCGAAAGCGCGACTTCACTGCGACCCCAGAGCCTGATGGCGAAAACGGCACCCGCAAACGCAGCAAGGCTCGTGCGCTTCAGTACTGCATCCAGAAGCACGACGCGACGCGGCTGCATTATGACTTCCGCCTCGAGCTCGACGGGACGCTGAAAAGTTGGGCTGTCCCGAAGGGGCCCTCCCTCGACCCGAAATCGCGCCGTCTGGCCGTGCATGTCGAAGATCATCCGCTTGAGTACGCGACGTTCGAAGGAAGCATTCCGAAAGGTCATTACGGCGCGGGAGATGTAATCGTCTGGGATCGCGGTGTCTGGATTCCCGAGGGCGACCCGCAAGAGGGTTATCGCAAGGGCAAACTGAAGTTCAGTCTCGAAGGTGAAAAGCTGAGCGGCACCTGGAATCTGGTTCGCACGCGCATGGACGGGGGAAAGGAACAATGGTTTCTGATCAAGTCCAACGACGACGCTGCCAGGCCAGAGAGCGAATACGATATCGTCGAAGCGCTGCCAGACAGCGTGCTGAGCGATCGGACCCTGATACCCCGCACGCGTGGTAAAGCCAAACCGGCAGCCGCAGCCAAAGTGGTCAAAACACCCGCCCGTAGACGCAGCCGCAAGGACGCGCCGAACGCGACTTTGACGGGCGCCAAGCAGGCGCCGTTTCCGGAGAGCTTCAAGCCCCAACTCGCGACGTTGGTTGAGTCAGTCCCTGACGGGGATTGGCGCTACGAAATCAAGTTCGACGGTTACCGCATCATGGCTCGTATCGAGTCGGGCAGGGTGCAGCTTTTCACGCGTAACGGTCACGACTGGACGCAGAAGATGCCACAGCAGGCCGAAGCGCTCGCCGGGCTTGGTTTGGAATCGGCCTGGCTGGACGGCGAAGTGGTGGTACCCGACGATGACGGCACGCCGGATTTCCAAGCGCTGCAGAACGCGTTCGAAGCTGGCCGCAGCGGCAGCATCCTCTATTACCTGTTCGATATGCCCTATCTGAATGGCATGGACCTGCGTGAGGTCCCACTGGAGGAGCGCCGAGCAGCCCTGAGTCAGGTGCTGGATGCTGACGAAAGCGAGTTGTTGCGCTTCTCCGCTGATTTCACCGAACAGCCGGAGAGCATGCTCGAGAGCGCTTGCCAGATGAAGCTGGAAGGGCTGATCGGCAAGCGCGGAGGCAGTACCTACGTGTCCCGGCGCAGCAACAGCTGGGTCAAGATCAAGTGCAAGAACCGTCAGGAATTCGTCATCGTCGGCTACACCGACCCGAAAGGTACGCGCAGTGGCTTCGGTGCGCTGCTGCTGGGGCTGCACGACGAACAAGGTCAGCTGATATACGCCGGCAAGGTGGGCACCGGCTTCAACCACGACACTCTGGAGAGCCTGCACGCCAAGCTCAAACCGCACGAAGTCGACAAGAGCCCTTTGGCAAAGGCGCCGCCAGCTGCCAACGTGCGCGGTGCTCATTGGCTCAAGCCTGAGCTGATGTGCGAGGTCGCCTATGCGGAGATGACCCGGCAGGGCGTGGTGCGCCATTCGGTTTTTCATGGCCTGCGTTCGGACAAGCCGGCCAAAGCCATCACCCACGAGCGCCCAGCGAAAACAGCCAAGGCGTCTAGCCCGGAGAAGCCGAAACAACGCAATCCCGCATCAAACACGGCGGGCGGCAAGATCAAGATCTCGAACCCCGAACGCATCATCGACAAGTCGATCGGTGCAACCAAAATGGAGCTGGCACGGTTTTATGCCGAAGTCGCCCCATGGGCGCTGCCGCACCTGGCACAGCGGCCGCTTGCCCTAGTCCGTGCGCCAGAGGGAATCGACGGTGAACTGTTTTTCCAAAAGCACACCGAGAAGCTGAGCATTCCGCATATCACCCAATTGGACACCGCACTGTTTCCCAACCATGCGGCATTGATGACCATCGACACCGCCGAAGCGCTGATCAGCGCGGCGCAGATGGGCACCATCGAGCTGCACACCTGGAATGCCGTGGCGCCGGTGCTCGATCACCCGGATCGCTTCGTGCTCGACCTCGACCCGGACCCTGCGCTGCCTTGGAAGCGCATGGTGGAGGCCACTCAACTCACCCAGACCTTGCTGGACGAACTGGGTCTGCAGTCTTATCTCAAGACCAGTGGTGGCAAAGGCCTGCACGTGATGGTGCCGTTGGAGCCGATCCACAGCTGGACCGAGGTCAAAGCCTTCAGTCAGGCCATAGCGCAGTACATGGCCAAGCTCATGCCGCAGCATTTCTCAGCGGTCAGCGGCCCCAAGAACCGGATCGGCAAAATCTTCATCGACTACCTGCGCAACAGTAAGGGCGCGAGCACCGTCGCCGCCTATTCGGTTCGGGCGCGCGAGGGTCTTGCCGTTTCAGTGCCCATTCACCGCGATGAGCTGGCGGATCTCAAGGGCGCGAATATCTGGACCATTCGAAATCTCATGCCGCGCCTGGAAGAGCAGGGCGAAGACCCCTGGGCGGGGATCGACGAGTCAGGGCAGCAAATCACCGCTGAGATGCGTGAACGGCTAGGCATGAAATAACGAGCCGGGCAGATCGTCGGCTCTCTCGGAACATCCTCAGTCTGGTCAGCTCCAAGTTATGGCCCAAACAAGAGTTTCCCTGATGATTTGCTGTTCCCCTTGCGATTGCCAGCCGAGGCCACTGATGCCTGGGATTCAACTTACCTATCCATCTGTCAGAAGCGACCGCTTCCAACGCGCCGCGGAGTACTGGCATCCATGAAGCTCACCCGTTGGCTGATCGTGCTTTTTTTTGTGGTCGCGACGGCCTGTTTTTTCTGGTTCGATCTTGAACAATACCTGACGCTGGAAATGATCCAGGCGAAGAGTGGGGCGCTGCGAGACCAGGTCCAGGCGCACCCCTGGTGGGCAGGCTCGGTGTTCTTTGCCGCTTACGTAGCGCTGACAGTCATGTCATTCCCGGGTACCGTGGTGCTGACGTTGCTAGCCGGCGCCTTGTTCGGCCTGGTCGGAGGAACCTTGATGGTGTCCTTTGCCAGTAATATCGGTGCGCTGGTTGCGATGCTCATTAGCCGGTTTCTGTTACGTGACTGGATTCAAAAACGGTTCGCCAAACAGATCGCAAGTATCAATCGGGGGCTCGAGCGGGACGGGGCCTTTTACCTTTTCTCGCTGCGGTTGATACCTCTCGTTCCCTTCGTTCTATTGAATCCTGCGCTCGGGCTGACGCGAGTAAGCATGTGGACGTTCTGGTGGACAACTCAGGCAGGCATGCTCCCAGGCCACGCAATATATGTGGGGGCCGGACGCCAGCTGGCGCGTATCCGGGAAATTTCCGACATCCTCTCGCCGAGCTTGATCGGGACGCTGGCTCTGCTAGCCATATTTCCCCTGGCTGCTACCAAGCTGTTAACGCTCTACAAAGCGCGCAAGGTCTACAGCGGTTGGCAGAAGCCGGAAAGCTATGAGTACAACCTGTTGGTCGTCGGTGGCGGGAGCGGGGGGCTTGCCGCTGCTCGAATTGCGGCCTCGATGAAGGCTAGGGTGGCATTGGTTGAACGCGAGCGGCTCGGCGGCGCGGCGCTGCACAGTGGCAGCGTCCCGGCCAGGGCGCTGATGCGGGCAGCCAACATGAATCACGCACTGCGCCAGGGCGGTACGCTGGGCATCCAGATGCACACCGAAGTTGACTTTGCTGAGGTCATGCAACAGGTGCGCCGCACGCTCGACGAGGCACAACGGCAGGTCACGGCTGAATCATGCAAAGCCACCGGTGTTGAGATGATTCGGGGTAGGGCTCAGCTGACTTCACCCTGGTCGGTTCAGATAGGCGATCGCACCCTTTACAGTCGCGCCATCGTTATTGCTACGGGAAGCCAACCCGTCATCCCGCCAATACCGGGTCTGGAGAAGGTCGAGCCGCTGACCTGCGAGAGCATCTGGGATTTGCAGCAACGGCCGGATCGACTGCTGATCATGGGCGGCGAAGCCAATGCCTGTGAACTGGCACAGGCGTTCCAGCGCCTCGGCTGTCAAGTTACGCTGGTCGTTGAGGGCGATATGTTGTTGGCTGCGGCCGAGCCAGAGGCACGCCAAGCTGTTTATGACGCCCTTTGTGCGGATGGGGTTCAGATTCTGCTGCAGGTAGCGCCACAACATGTCGAAGTGGCTGGAAACGAGCGCCGCCTGGTCTGTTTGATCGAGGAGCAACACCATTCCTTGCCGTTTGATGAGGTGTTGCTGGCGTTGGGGCGCCAGGCCCATCTGGATGACCTAGGGCTTGAAGCGCTGGAGCTGAACACTCGTGAAGACGGTAGCCTGGAGGTGGATGAGTACCTGGCTACGCGCTACCCAAACATCTATGCCGTGGGCGCAGTGACCGGTCCGGACAGTTCTTTTCAAAGCGCTACGCACCATGCCTGGTATGCCGCTGCCAATGGCCTTTTTTCCGGATTCCGCCGTTTCATGGTCAGCGACCGGGTGGTCCCGCGCGTGGCTTTTACCTCGCCCGAGATCGCCAGCGTGGGATTGACTGAAGCCCAGGCGAAGTTGGCTGAACTGGAATACGAGGTAACCATGCTCGATCTCAATTCGCTTGAGGCGGCGCAAATGAGCGCTGGCAACAGCGGTTTCCTCAAGGTCCTCACCGAACGCGGGCGCGACCGCATCATCGGCGTCACGCTTGTTGGAGATGGAGCGAGTGAAACGCTCGCCGTGTTCGTGTTGGCGATGAAACATAAACTGGGATTGAACAAACTGCGCCGTACCGTCCACATCAATCCAACCTTGGCTGAGGCCAGCCTCGCGGTTGCGGAGGCCTGGCGGCGCGCGCATACAGCCAAACGTCCACAGACCTGGGCTGCCAGGTTGCATCGTTGGCGATTGGGCGGACAACCCTGAGCAGGATGCTCGACTGTCGTATCTGATGCGGATAACCGATTCGCGGTGCTGCGATGTTCCCAGTTCGACATTCTGCGCCGAGCATTGACGACGCTAAGTGCAGATTGCTTTTCGTGGTATCAACCCACAGCTGCCTAGTTGGCAAAGCCAGTCAGCGGACGGGTGGATATTCTTCAGCGGCGCCTGAACGTGAGTTGAAAGCTGAAAGTGCGTGGCCAAATCAGGAAGCAGCCAAAGCGTGGGCGCAGCTGCTGATGACAGTCAGCTGTATACGGATCGCTAGGTTCGCATAATGTATATTATGTTAAATAGCGTATTAGACAATGCGAGTCATAACACTGCCTTCCGATCCAGCTTCCTTCGCCGCACACGTCTCCTCGTTGGGACAACTTGTGCGGCTCTCCTTTATGAGCTACTGGTTTTCCATGACGACACTGCGTATGTCGTCTGCCAATTGGCGGACGCGTTCTTCACTGGTGTCCCACGAGCACATGAAGCGCGCGCCGCCGACACCGATGAATGTGTAGAACATCCAGCCGCGGCTTCTCAGTGCTTCGAGTGCCAACGGTGGGATGCTGACGAAGACGCCATTGGCCTGCACCGGAAACATCAGTTCTACACCGGGCACGTCGCCGATCAGGCTGGCCAGTAACTGCGCGCAGCTGTTCGCGTGTTTGGCGTATTTCATCCAGGCGCCGCCTTCCAACAGACCTACCCAGGGTGCAGACAGAAAACGCATCTTCGATGCAAGCTGCCCAGCTTGCTTGCAGCGGTATTCGAAATCCTCGGCGAGATCGCGGTTGAAAAACAGGATGGCCTCGCCGACTGCCATGCCATTTTTTGTGCCACCAAAACAGAGCACGTCAACGCCGGTTTTCCAGCTTAGTTCGGCCGGTGACAGTCCGAGAAATGCACAGGCATTGGCAAAGCGTGCACCATCCATATGCAGGTGCAGTCCCAACTCCTTGCAGGTGTCACTGATGGCTCGGAGCTCATCCGGCTGGTAGACGGTACCGATTTCGGTAGCCTGGGTCAGGCTGACGACGCGTGGTTTGGGGTAATGGATGTCCTTGCGTTTCAGGGCTATCTCGCGGATGGCCGCAGGCGTCAGCTTGCCCTGTTCGGTTCGCGCCACCAGCAGCTTGGAGCCATTGGAAAAGAACTCCGGCGCGCCGCATTCATCGGTTTCGATGTGCGCAATGTCGCCGCAGATCACGCTGTGGTAGCTCTGGCACAGCGATGACAAGGCCAGTGAGTTGGCCGCCGTGCCGTTAAAGGCGAAGAACACTTCGCAGTCGGTTTCGAACAGTTGGCGGAAATGGTCAGCCGCACGTGACGTCCATTGATCGTCCCCGTAGGCCCGGTCATGCCCCTGGTTGGCCCGGGCCATCGCCTCCCAGGCTTCCGGACAAATGCCGGAATAGTTGTCACTGGCGAATTGTTGATTGGCGCTGCTCATCAAAGCCTCTCTATGAATACTGCCTAGCTGCTTATTGGCAGGAAAATTACGGTGTAGAGCCCAAGCACGCCAAGCGCAAAGACCGATGCGCCAATCCACAAAACCGACAGTGCATCAGCTCGGATTCGCCCGCTTTTCACACCACTTGCGCTGCGTGTGTAGCGTCGCTGTTGGGTCGTCCAGATGCCCAGTGCAGTGGCTAAGGATAGCGCGACCAACACCGCGACGAAGGCGCCGTGGTAAGGCATCCAGCGCAGAAACAGTGCGCTTACTGTAATCATCGTCAGCAGGGTCCGCCCCCAGGCCAGCGACGTACGTTCGGGTTGCAGACCGGGATCTTCATGCAGCGGTGGCGGCGCTGGTTTGGGCTCCAGACGGCGGCGGAAGGAAATATGCATCGGAGATCGATCAGTTGCGTAATGCGACAAAGGCGATCAGTACCAGCGTCACCAGTGTGCCGCCGATGGACAGGATCGGGATCAACAGTGGAAACGGCAGCGGCCCCTGGTGACGCATCGCACGCTCGATGGTCAGCCAGCGGAAGCAAGCCGTCGAGCTGATGAACATCGCCAGTAACAACAGCGAAATCGATAGGACCTTGCGTATCTCCAGCGGGAAGATTTCGTTTGCAAAGGCCTCGACCGCGACACCACCCGCCAATACCGCCAGGGACGTTCGTATCCAGGCGAGAAAGGTCCGTTCGTTGGCCAGGGTAAAGCGCGGATCGGGTTCCGTTCCGCCAGACAGCAACCTGTGACTCCAGCGACTGCGTTCCATTGTGCTGATGCATCTCCCATAGGAATTTACGTAGGTCATTCAAACAGAAACGATGTCGCGCTGCAGGTTCCGTTGAATGTGCATCGCAGTTCAACGGGTGTGGCGGGCGCCTGGTATCTAGCCTCTGCAGCGCTGTCAGGACGCAGATCAACGACAGTAGGGTGCAGCATGCTAATGTGCTGCGCTCCAAAACAGCTCGGAGATCTCCATGTTGCTTCGCCTGGTAACCCTCGTTGCACTCGGCACGGCATGCCTGTCAGCAACCGCAGCCGATCAGAACCATGCTCATCATCAGATGATGGGTGCACCACTTGAGGCCACTCAAGTGTGGTCGCGCGCCATGCCGCCCACCGCACCCACCGGTGCAGTCTATTTCACGTTACAAAACCCAGGCGATTCACCGGATCGGCTGTTAGGCGTGCACACGCCGCGGGCGAAGAAGGCCGAACTGCATACCCATGTGCACGAAGGCGAGATGATGCGCATGAAGCAGATCGATTCGATCGAGGTGCCTGCCGGTGGCCAGGTCGAGTTCAAGCCAGGCAGCAACCACGTCATGCTCTTCGAACTGAGCGCCCCACTCGTGGCTGGTGAGCGCTTCCCGCTGACCCTCGAATTCGAGCACGCGGGCGAAGTGACCGTTGATGTGTCCATCCAGGACCAGGCCCCAGAGCCAAGCGGACACGAGCACATGCAGCACTGATCGACTATTACGAGATCGCGCTTGGCACAACGGCGACCAGACGAAGTCCGAGCCCGTAACAGGGGCCGATGTTACCGGCCCCCTCTCCTTCTTCTTCCTACCTGTTCCGCTGCGTTCGCGGTTAGCTGCCACTGGATCGGCAAGCGCGCTGCCACCAGCTCCGATTGTTTGATCAGATCCCGGTCGGCGTGCGCATGGTGACGAACTCTTCGGCGGCGGTTGGGTGAATGCCGACCGTATCATCGAAGATTCGTTTGGTTGCGCCGGCCTTAAGCGCAACGGCCAAGCCCTGGATGATTTCACCCGCCTCTGGGCCGGCCATATGGCAGCCCAGGACCTTGTCCGTATCCGCGTCGACCACCAGTTTCATCAGGCTTCGCTCGAGGCTATCGGTCATGGTCTGCTTCATCGGTCGGAACCGGCTTTCGAACAGCACAACCTTGTGGCCTTGTTCGCGCGCTTGTTCTTCGGTCAAACCGACCGTCGCCATGTTAGGCAGGCTGAACACAGCCGTGGCGATGTTGTGGTAATCGACCGGCCGATACTCCTCGGGTTTGAACAGCTGTCGGGCCACCGCCATACCCTCGGCGAGCGCGACGGGCGTCAGCTGGATCCTGCCGATCACGTCCCCGATTGCCAGAATCGAGGGCGTAGATGTGCGGAACTGTTCGTCGATGGCAACGAAGCCGCGCTTGTCCAGCGCCACATCGACGCTCTCCAAGCCCAGGCCGTCGAGCATCGGTCGGCGACCGGTGGCGTAGAAAATGCAATCGGCTTCCAGCGTACGACCGTCTTCAAGCGTGGCGAGCAGCGTTCCGTCTGCCTGTTTGTCGATGCGGGCGATGTCGGCGTTGAACTGGAGATCAAGGCCTTTTTTGATCAGCTCGTCCTTGAGGTGGTCGCGCAGGGCGCCATCGAAACCGCGTAGAAACAATTCGCCTCGATAGAGCAACTTGGTATCGGCTCCGCAGCCGTGGAAGATCGAGGCGAACTCGACAGCGATATAGCCGCCGCCCACCACCAGAACGCGACGTGGCAACGCGTCCAGGTAGAAGGCTTCGTTGGAGGTGATGGCATGCTCGCGACCGGGAATCTCTGGCACGAACGGCCAGCCGCCAGTGGCAATCAGAATGTGCTCGGCGCTGTAGTGCTTGCCGTCGACCTCTACGGTATGGGCGTCGACCAGGCGTGCATGGGCCTGTAGTAGCGTGACGCCGCTGTCAGTTAGCAGGTTCTTGTATATGCCGTTGAGGCGCTGGATCTCGCGATCCTTGTTGGCTATGAGCGAAGCCCAATCGAACCTGGCGCCGTCGATGGTCCAGCCGTAGCCTTCGGCTTCGTGGATGTCTTCGGCATAGTGGGCGCCATAGACCAGCAATTTCTTCGGCACACAGCCGACGTTTACGCAGGTGCCGCCCAGGTAACGGCTTTCGGCTACCGCCACGCGGGCGCCATAGCCAGCAGCAAAACGGGCGGCACGGACGCCACCGGAACCCGCGCCGATGACGAATAGATCGAAGTCGTAAGCCATGAACTGTTGTCTCCCTTGTAGATCGCACAGCATAACCCAGGCCGTTGGCCGGATTCATTGGAGGAGCATCGCATGCGCCCTACCCTCACTCATCTCGCGCTGCACGTGCCCGATCTGGACGCCTGCATCGCCTTCTACGAGCAATTCTGCGGGATGCACGTGTTTCACGAGCGCGCTGGAAAAGGATCTCGCATCGTCTGGATGGCCGAGCCAGGAAAGGAGCGCGAGTTTATTTTCGTCATCATGCCGGGTGGGCAGGATCGTGCACTGGCCGACAACGACTACAGCCATTTCGGCTTTGCCCTGGCGAGCCGCGCGGAGGTCGATGCGATTGCAGACAGAGCTCGTCAGGTTGGCTGCCTGATCTGGGAACCCAGGGACGAGCCCTACCCGGTTGGATACTACTGTGGCGTTCGTGATCCGGCCGGTCACTATGTCGAGTTCAGCTACGGTCAGCCGCTCGGCCCAGGCGCCGAAGAAATGCCGGCTCCCTGAAACGCAAAAGCCACCCGAAGGTGGCTTTATGCACAGCGCTGGTGCTTAGAACGCTTTACCGGTCAGGTAGAAGTTCTCGTAGCAGAAGTTGGTCGCTGCGATATAACCCTCGGCGCTACCGCAGTCGAAACGCTGGCCCTTGAACTTGTACGCCAGTACACAACCGTCCTGGGCCTGGCGCATCAGCGCGTCGGTGATCTGGATTTCGCCGCCTTTGCCTGGCTCGGTCTGCTCGATCAAGTCAAAGATATCCGGCGTGAGGATGTAACGGCCGATGATGGCGAGATTGGACGGTGCATCTTCGGGCTTGGGTTTCTCAACCATGTGGCTGACACGGAAAATGTCGTCACGGATCATCTCGCCGGCAATCACGCCATATTTGCTGGTCTCTTCCGGTGGTACTTCCTGGATTGCGACGATCGAGCAGCGGAACTGGTTGTACAGCTTGACCATCTGCGCCAGGACTGGATCACCGTTTAGGTTGATGCACAGGTCGTCCGCCAGAACGACAGCAAAGGGTTCGTCACCAATCAATGGACGACCGCTGAGAATCGCATGGCCCAGGCCTTTCATTTCGACCTGACGGGTATACGAGAAGCTGCACTCATCGATCAGTTTGCGGATACCGACCAGGTACTTTTCCTTGTCGGTGTTGCGGATCTGATGTTCGAGCTCGTAGCTGATGTCGAAGTGGTCTTCCAGGGAGCGCTTACCGCGTCCGGTAACAATCGCAATCTGGCTCAGCCCAGCAGCCAGTGCCTCCTCAACCCCATATTGAATCAGGGGCTTGTTCACTACCGGCAACATCTCCTTGGGCATAGCCTTGGTTGCAGGAAGGAAGCGCGTGCCATATCCGGCCGCAGGAAAAAGGCATTTCTTGATCATGTGAGTCCTTGAAAAGATGAGTCCGATTGATGCACTGCGCCTGGATCGGTCAGCAGCCATACCCTGCATGTCCCGCCAACGGCGACTGACTAGAGGCTACGACCGCCGAAACGGTTCGGGGTTCGACTGCGGCTGGGCAAATTCGGCCATGCCATTAACCTGACGGATGGCTGTTGACATGGCTTAGCCATAGCGTGGCCTGACTAGCAGAAATTGCCAAGCAGCTTAACGAAAAAGATTGCCGCCGCAGTCGTCAAACGCCTCGAGAACGGAGCAGCTCGCGAATGACCTTCCGCTGCCGAATGATCCGATGGAGACCCGCGCAGAGAGATAAGCGTCGCAGTTCGCGCGATGGCTGTCCGAGTTTTATTGATCCACATCAACAGAATTGAAGATTGAATTCCTTTCATCGCGAGCCATGGCTCTGCGTCGTTGAACAGCGACTAGGATGTCGCCGGCCTCGTTAGTGGCACGGTGCCTTCACTCAGCCGTCATTGAAAAACCTTGTAAAGCGAAGGGATTTCCGGCCGATAGGTTAAGGCAGATAAAGCGGCTAAGCCCTGAGCCAGATGGCCCGCAGTGGTCCGTCGCGTCCCCGGCGAAGGTTTCGTTTTCGTGTAGTAGTAGCTAAGGAACAGGATGAACAGCACCTCCCCAGCTCGGCAAATGTCCGTTCAAACAAAAATCAACCTGGCCCTGTTGGTGGTGTTCGCCCTGGTCCTGGCAGCCTCCCTCTTCTATTCGGCGGGTTCAGAGAAACAGCTGATACTCCATGTCGTGGAACAACAGACCAAGGATACGGCTGACTCCTATTTCGACAGTATCAACACCATGATGCTGACCGGCACCATGGGCCAGCGTGAGGTGCTGCGTAACAAGATTCTTGCTCGACCGGGGGTCATCGATGCACGTATCGTCCGCGGCGAGCCGGTAACCAAGCTGTTCGGACCTGGGTTCGAGCATCAGGCCCCCAAGGACGAGCTAGACAGACGAGCGCTTGCCGGCGACGCCACCGTCGAAGTGAGCGATGGTGCGAACGGGCGTGTGCTGACAGTGATCAATCCGATCCATGCGCAACAGGATTACCGCGGCACCAATTGCCTGACCTGCCATCAGGTCCCGCAAAACACAGTGATGGGGGCAGTCCGCATCAGCTATGACCTGTCCGCACTGGACGGCGAGGTGCATCGCAACATTCTGACTTCAGCCGTGATCCAGGCGCTGCTTCTACTGGCGGGTCTGATCATCATGGGCTACATCATCCGCCGGGTGATTATCAGCCGTATCAATGAGATGCGGCACACCATGGAGGCGATGACTGCCGACGAAGACCTCAGCCGTACCGTCGCTGTTCACGCCCAGGATGAAGTCGGCGCCATGGGCACTGCCTTTAACCGCATGATTTTCAAATTCCGTAACAGCCTGGAGGCGGTGGCCGCTGTAACCCACCAGTTGGGAGAGGTGTCGAATCGAGTCTCGAGTGTCGCCGAGAAGACCCAGACTGCAGTCATGGAACAGCGCAGCGAAACCGATATGGTTGCCTCGGCCATGAATGAAATGAGTGCAACCGTTCAGGAGGTGGCGCGGCATGCTAACGAGACCGCGTCTGCATCGAGCGGTGCCGATGAGGAATCGCGAGTTGGCGTCACGCTGGCAACCGAGGCGCTGGATGGTATCGAGGTGTTGATTCAGGACATCGAAAAAGCGGCGCAGGTGATCAAGCAGGTCGAAACGGACAGTGTCAGCATTGGCATGGTATTGAACGTCATCAACGGCATAGCCGAGCAGACCAATCTTCTCGCACTGAATGCTGCCATCGAGGCCGCCCGCGCTGGGGAACAGGGCCGTGGTTTCGCTGTGGTCGCTGATGAGGTGCGCACCCTCGCCTCGCGCACACAGAAGTCCACCGAAGAAATCCAGCGCACCATCGAGCAACTGCAAAACGGTGTGCGTAACGCCGTACAGGCCATGGAAGGGGCGCAGGTTCGGGCTCACTCGGGTTCGGACTGTGTAGCCAAGACCGCACAGAGCCTCACCGTGATCGCGGGTGAAGTGAACACTATCAACGGCATGAACACCCAAATCGCCACAGCGGCCGAAGAGCAGAGCGCGGTTGCCGAAGAGATCAACCGCAACATCACCACGATTAGCACCATTGCTGACACTACCTTGGCTGATGCATCTCAAACCTCGCAGATCAGTGAGGAACTGGTTCAGCTGGCGGCCGAGCTGAATCGTCTGGTTAGCCAGTTCCGGTTGTAATTAAGGGTGACAGGCAACCAAGCACACGCAGCTCGGCTGCTTGGCCTAATATTCCATGTGTTGACCGCTTGGCGCCCGCGCTTTCAGCCTGACCGGTTCTTGATCTGGGACAGGCCCAGGCAGGCTGGGGAAACGCGATAATTCGCGCCAAGATGTCGCAGGCTGCGGACGGCACTGCCCGACCCAGCCACTCACAATCATGCAATCAAGGTGAAACCCTACATGGACCAAACGCCGAGCTTTAACCGCGCCCTGGTCGAGAAATATGACCGTCCCGGTCCTCGCTACACGTCCTACCCCACTGCTCCCCAGTTCCATCAGGCCTTTGCCATGGACGACTACCGCAGTGCCGCGCAGGCGACCAATGTGGCGGCGGAGCCCAAGCCGCTGTCGGTCTACATCCATATCCCGTTTTGCAAAAGCCTTTGCTACTACTGCGCCTGTAACAAAATCATTACCCACAAAACTGATCGCGCCGTCGAATACCTCGACTACCTCAAGCGCGAGATCAAGATGCAGGCGTCGCTGTTCGACCGCTCGCGCAAGTTGACTCAGCTGCATCTCGGCGGCGGTACACCGACCTACCTCACCAGCGAACAGCTGGCTGATCTGATGGCGACACTGCACGACGCCTTCAACATGGACGACAGCGACAATCACGAATTTTCGCTGGAGGTCGACCCGCGCACCGTTACCCCGGCTCAGGTTCATCAGCTGCGCGAGCTGGGCTTCAACCGCTTGAGCTTTGGCGTGCAGGACTTCGACGAACAGGTGCAGATCGCAGTCAATCGCATCCAGACCGAGGAACAGACCCGAGAATTGGTTCAGGCCGCACGGGATGCCCATTTCAAGTCGATCAGCGTTGATTTGATCTACGGTCTGCCTCTGCAGACCGTGGAAAGCTTCGGCGTTACATTGGACAAGATCATCGACATCCGCCCGGATCGCATCGCGGCCTATAGCTATGCGCATCTGCCAGATCTCGTCCGGGCGCAGAAGCTGATTCGCCCGGAGGATATGCCGCCGCCCGAGCGAAAGCTGGAGCTGTTGGAGCTGACCATTCAAAAACTGACCGATGCGGGCTACGTCTATATAGGCATGGACCACTTCTCCCTGCCAGACGACGAACTGACCCTCGCCCGCGCCAACGGTACGTTGCAGCGAAACTTCCAGGGCTACTCGACCCACGCCGATTGCGACCTGATCGGCCTCGGCATTTCGTCCATCGGCAAGGTCGGCAACAGTTACAGCCAGAACGTGAAGGAGCTTTCGCAGTATTACGCACGGCTGAACGAAGGCATGTTACCGGTGCACCGTGGCTACCAGCTCAGTGAAGACGACCGCTTGCGCCGTGACGTGATCGTTTCGTTGATGTGCCATGGACGCATCGATTACGCCGAAATCGAACAGCGCTACGGTATCGACTTCAAGGCGTATTTCGCCGATTCACTGGCCAAGCTGGACGAGCATATCGCCGATGGGCTGGTGGAAATCAACGACGACGCCCTTGTGTTACTGCCCCAGGGTCAATTGATGTTGCGCAACGTCGCCATGGCCTTCGATGCCTACCTGGGCGGTGAACAGCGCGGCCGTTTTTCCCGCACCGTTTGATCCTCATTGCGCTCACCCAGCCGGCCAACGGTTGGGTTGAGCGCCGCTACTTCAAGGCGCACTCCCGAGCCTACGGTCCGTCACCGCTGATCGTTCAGGCATTGCCAAAACCCGCGGCAACTGTATAAATACACAGCCTTGTGGGCCGCTGTGCCCATGCTCGACCGAACCGGACGTTCGATGCGCCAGGCGCTGGAAAACCCCTTCTATTACCTCGACAACTTTCGCCAAGTGCTCGCCTGGGTTGGTGAGCGCCACGGTGATCTGCTGCACGATCACGAACGCGCGTTTCTCGACCGTTTCCACCAGGTTCCACAAGCGTCGCAGGCCTTGCTGGTGCGCATGGTGATGCGCAAGGGCACGCTGTTTCGTGCCAGCAAGCTGCGCTACACAGAGATTGGCTGCCCGATGCAGGCATCCGTCGCACTCATCGAGCACGGCTGGGTCGAGACTAATCCAATGCTGGATGTGGCTCAGCTATTCGGCTTGTTGAAAAAAGACGAATTGCTTCGTGTATGCGGCAATGTTGCAACCAACGGCCAGCGCAAGGCCGATTTGCTCCAGGCCATGCTGGCCGAGCACTCGCAGCCAAAGCCTTTCGCCAGCTGGTGTGAAGGTTTTGACGATGCAGCATTTGCGCTGGCCATTGGCGATCTGTGCGACCGCTTGCGGCTGATGTTCTTCGGCAACATCCATCAAGACTGGTCCGAATTCGTACTCGCTGACCTGGGTATTTTTCGTTACGAGCGAGTCGCCTTCTCCCCCGCTTCACGGGCCTTCCATGAACGCGCCGATGTGGATGCCTACCTGCATCTGCATCGCTGCCGAGAACGCTTCGAGGCGGGTGACCCCGCTGAAGCGGTCCTGCAGGACATCCCATCGACACCGTACGCCAACGAATGGCTGGAAAATCGCCGCGGCAAGTTGCTGCTGAGCATCGCCAGGCAGTGCGAGCGCAACGGTGATTTGCCCTTGGCGCTGCGCCTGCATACAGCCAACCGCTACCCGGGCGCTCGCGAACGTGCGATCCGCGTGCTGGAGCGTTGCGGCCAACCAGAGGCCGCCATGCGACTGGCGCTGACGGCGCAAGCTGCACCTGAAAGCGAGCACGAAGCCCAGCAACTGCAACGCATCCTGCCGCGCCTGATGCGAACCCTGGGCGAACCCATCACGCGCGGTGTGAGCCTCACACAACCAGAGCGCATAGATTTGACCCTGCCTCGGCCCGAGGGAATGAGCGTCGAACAGGCCGTGCGTGAACACCTCACCCGAAGCGATGCGCCGGTTTACTACGTTGAAAACGCGCTGATCAATTCGCTGCTTGGCCTGCTCTGTTGGGATGTCATCTTTGCGCCGTTGCCCGGTGCGTTCTTTCACCCGTTTCACGCTGGCCCGGCCGATCTCGCGCGACCTGACTTCCATGCTCGCCGTGCAGGATTGTTCGACGAGTGTCTGAGCAGGCTCGGCACTGGCGAGTACCGTGACTGCATCCGCCGCGTGTTCAGGGACAAGTTCGGGCTGCAGTCGCACTTCGTCAGCTGGGGCCTGTTCGACGAGGCGTTGCTGGAGCTGGCACTGGCGTGCATCCCTGCCGAGCATCTGCATGCTTTTTTTCAGCGAATCCTGCAAGACGTACCCAACCATCGTAGCGGCCTGCCAGACCTCGTTCAGCTCTGGCCAGGCGAGCAGCGTTATCGATTAATCGAAGTAAAAGGACCAGGCGACCGGTTGCAGGACAATCAGAAGCGCTGGATCGACTTTGCGTTGCGTCATCAGGTGCCGATCGCGGTCTGCTACGTTCAGTGGTCGGAGGCCGCACCTTGAGTTATCGGGTCGCAGTCCGTGCGTTGTGCGAGTTCACCGCAAAACAAGGCGATCTGGATCTTCGTTTCACGCCCTCGCCTACCGCGCTAGAAGGCATGGCCGGACACGTCACGGTCACGTCGCGTCGCGGCGATGGGTACGAGCGAGAGGTCACGCTCGAAGCCAACTATCACAACCTCACCGTTCGCGGCCGTGCGGACGGTTATGACTCAACGAAGAACCGACTGGAGGAGATCAAGACCTACCGCGGTGACCTCGCCCGGCAGCCGGCCAATCACCGTTACCTACACTGGGCGCAAGCCAAGGTCTACGGCTGGCTGCTCTGCGAGGCACGCACGTTGGAGTCGCTGGAGATCGCGCTGGTGTATTTCGATGTGGTCAGCCAAAAGGAAACCCTGCTGGTCGAAACCTGTACCGCCGAACACCTTCGGGCTTTTTTCGAAACCCAATGTCAATACTTCATCGCTTGGGCTGATCAGGAACTGGCCCACCGAGCCGAGCGTGACCAGGCGCTGCGAAGCCTGACGTTCCCCTACGGTGAATTTCGCAGCGGCCAGCGGCAACTGGCCGAAGCGGTATACAAGGCCGCTTGCACCGGTACCCACCTGATGGCTCAAGCACCGACTGGTATTGGCAAGACCCTGGCTACCCTATTTCCGCAATTGAAGGCCATGCCCGGCCAGCAGCTCGACAAGCTGTATTTCCTCACCGCTAAAACCTCGGGGCGGCAGCTGGCGTTGAATGCACTCGACAGCCTAGCGGGCCAGCAAAAACCTCTCCGAGTGTTGGAACTGATCGCGCGCGACAAAGCGTGTGAGCACCCGGACAAGGCTTGTCACGGTGAATCCTGCCCGCTCGCTCGCGGCTTTTACGACCGACTCCCGGGCGCACGCGACGAGGCCATTACTCGCCCGTTTCTCGATCAGGCGACACTGCGCGAGGTGGCCTTGGCGCATCAAGTGTGTCCGTACTATCTGAGCCAGGAAATGGCCCGCTGGGCCGATGTGGTGGTGGGTGACTACAACTACTATTTCGACCTGAGCGCTCTGCTCTACAGCCTGGCGTTGCTCAACCAGTGGCGCATCGGGGTGCTGGTGGACGAGGCGCACAATCTGCTCGAACGCGGCAGATCGATGTACAGCGCCGAACTTAATCTGCTTACTTTCAAGGGCTTACGAAAAACTCTTCCGGCCGTGTTGAAGAAGCCGATCGAACGCGTGCTACGGTGCTGGGGCGATGTGCACCGCCTGCAGGCAGACGCCTATCAGGTTCTGCCAGGGCTGCCGCAGGTGCTCATCAACGCGCTTCAGCAAGCCGTAAGCGCAATCACCGACTACCTCGGCGAGAACCCGGCGGGGGTGGACTCGGCGTTGCAGTCGGCCTATTTCGACGCTATGCAATTCTGCAAACTGGCAGAGCTGTTCGGCGACCATTCACTGATCGACTGCACGCTGCTGCCAGCGCACAGCCGCAGCAATGCCAAAGCATCTGTCCTTTGCTTGCGCAACGTGATTCCCGCCCCCTTCCTGGCCACCCGCATTCGTGAGGCCCGCTCCTGCGTACTGTTTTCCGCGACCCTGACACCGCAGCGCTTTTACGCCGACACCCTCGGCGTGCCGGCCAACCGGGTATGGGTCGACGTCGAATCTCCGTTTCGCGCGGAGCAGTTGCAGATACGCCTTGCACAGCACATCTCCACTCGCTACCAGCATCGCAGCGCCTCGCTTCAAGCTGTCGTCGACCTGCTTGCCCAGCAGTATCAGACGCGCCCTGGCAACTACCTGGCGTTCTTCAGCAGCTTTGACTACTTACAGCAGGTCACTAGCCTCCTCCGTGTTCAACACCCTGAGCTGCCCTACTGGGAGCAGACGCGAAGCATGGATGAAGGGGCGCGCAACGCCTTTCTTGCGCGTTTCACGGATGAGAGCTGCGGTATTGGTTTCGCCGTGCTGGGCGGTGCTTTTTCCGAGGGCATCGACCTGCCGGGTAAGCGGCTGATTGGTGCCTTTGTTGCCACGCTGGGCCTACCGCAGGTCAATCCCGTCAATGAGCAGATGAAGATGCGGATGGATCATTTGTTCGGCACGGGCTACGACTACACCTACCTCTATCCCGGGTTGCAGAAGGTGGTGCAGGCCGCCGGCCGGGTCATTCGTACAACCGAAGACGTCGGCGTTGTTCACTTGATCGACGACCGCTTCGGCAGACGAGAGATCAGACGACTATTGCCCGCTTGGTGGGGATCTCCGATTTAGCCTCATCGATTTTCCAAGTCGTCACATCTCCCTGCGCTCCAACGGCTGAGCTATTCGATCCAGGGCTTTGCCAGATCTTACCCAGCCAACCCCTTTGAAACGGCACTAGACGAAAGTCGAAGACCCTAACAATTCTTTACAAATTGGATTGACAAGCGATGTTCGGCGGCCATAATCCGATACGTCGTATGACAACTGATAACGTATTTGTTGTTTCGGCAAGCGTCGCTTTATCTGCGGCCACGCTACACCCCCCTCGTCTTGGGCTCTGGCCGCACGGGGTGGACTACTTAAAAAAGGGAGCACAACAACAATGACCCCACGCAATCCTCTGTCTGCCGCCGTTTTTGCAGGCACTCTGTCGCTGGCACTTGGCATTCCTGCCGTTGCTCACGCTGCGGATGGCTTTGTCGAAGGCAGCAAAGTCACGCTGAACGCTCGTAACTTCTACATTAATCGTAATTTTGTCGACCCAGCCTATAACGGCGGCCAGAACAAGGCTGAAGAATGGACCCAGAGCTTCATTCTGAATGCTCAGTCCGGCTATACGCCTGGGCCTGTCGGGTTTGGCGTCGATGTGCTTGCGGGCCTGGCAGTCAAGCTCGACGGCGGTGGCGGCACCTACGGTACAGGTCTGCTTCCGACTCACGGCACCGGTGCTGATCGCCATCCTGCAGATGACTTCGGCCGGATAGCGGTAGCTGCGAAGGCAAAAATGTCGGAAACCGAGCTGCGTGTCGGTGAATGGCAGGTCGTTGTGCCGGTGCTGCGCGCCGATGACGGCCGCTCGCTGCCGCAAACCTTCCAAGGTGGCATGATCTCGTCGAGAGAGATCAGCAACCTGTCCCTGTTCGGTGGTCAGATGCGCCAGAACAGCACGCGCGACGACGCGAGCATGGAAGACATGGTCTACAAAGATGGCCTGAACGGGATTACCGCCACGTCGGACCGTTTCAACTTCATCGGCGGTGAATACACCTTCAATGAAAAGACCAAGGTCGGTCTGTGGCACGGCCGTCTCGAAGACATCTACCAGCAGAGTTACGCTCAGCTGCTGCACGTCCAGCCGTTAGGCGAAGACATGGCACTTACCGCAAATCTGGGCTACTTCACCGGCAAGGACGAAGGCAGCGCCCTGGCGGGCGACCTGGACAACAAGACCTATTCCGGTCTGTTTGGCCTGCAAGCCGGTGCCAACACTTTCTATGTCGGCTTGCAGAAAGTCAGCGGCAATCAATGGATGCGTGTCAATGGTACCGGCGGTGCCTCTGTCGCAAACGACAGCTTCAACTCCGCCTACGATGCAGCGGACGAGCGTTCATGGCAGCTCCGCCATGACTACAACTTCGCTGGCGTGGGTATCCCTGGCTTGGTCCTGATGAACCGCTACATCAGCGGTGACAACATCACGACTGCAAGTGGTGATGAAGGCAAGGAATGGGGTCGCGAGTCGGAACTGGCTTACACCGTACAGAGCGGTGCATTGAAGAACCTGAACATCAAGTGGCGCAACTCCAGCATGCGTCGTGACAGCTCGTTCAGTACGAATGAGTTCGACGAGAATCGTCTGATCATTAACTACCCGATCTCGATTCTCTAAGCGTCACCACCACGCTTGACGCAACACTCCTCGCTCCTGTTGCGGAAACTTTCGCCCGTCTTTGTGACGGGCTTTTTTTTGACTGCCGAACGCCGTGGCCAAGCGTTAGAAGGCCAACAGTTGGGATGTTAGCCGGCGGGTCACACCGCCCTTTTATGTTATGTAACTCAGGAATCGCGAGGCCGCAAAGGTGAGAATGGCGAGCCCTGGCGCTTGAGCGCCTGCCAGCTACCTACGCTCGCTATCCCGTGCGGCAATGAAGAGCTGTTGCTCAGCCAGCGTTTGGAAGAGTGATTCAGGTGCCGGCGGATCAGGCGCGCGCTATCGAAAACCTGCAACTGACCTGCATGGTTTCGCCGGGGTCGAGTGTACGAATGCCGTTCACGGTCGGATCGTCCATGCAAAGGGCATTGTTGGCATGCGAAACCGGCTCGACCGCAAAAAAGCCCATCTCTGCCGGCGGCGTAAACACGACTAGATGATCAAGTGCCTCGCTGGGGTGCATGGTTAGCTGCATTCCTTCGTTCGGCCAGTGAATGGTAACGGGCCCGGTACGCCCAACGAAGCAGTTGTCCAGGCCGGGTTCCTGCAGCGGTGCTTCCGTCGAAAAGTCCCATTCCGTTGGGATGGGCGTCTTCTGTGATGGCAGGTTTCGGGGGTCGTTGCGCCAGACTGACCTCGCACCGAACCGCAACCAGCAAGCGTCCTGCCGGAGGAAATACGGATGCCAGCCAAGCCCGGCGGGCATCGAGCGGTTGTCGATGTTGCGCAGCGTCAGTTGCAGCGCAACGCCACCATCGTCGAGTTTGATCTGGTGCTCGAGTTCGAACGCGAACGGCCAGTCAAGCACGCCCTCCCCCTCGGGCCGATGAGTGAGCGTCAGGCAAAGACTGGTCGGGCTTTGCTCCGTTATCGTCCACGCACGCTTCCAGGCGACGCCGTGAATCGGTAAAGGATGTTCAGCAGATAGGCTGCGCAACGGGTAGCGCTGACCGTCATGCTCGAATGCGCCATCGCCGACTCGATTGGAGAAAGGTGCAAGGACGAAGCAGCCCGTTCGCCGCACGTTGTCCGTGCCGTCCCAAGGGCGCAGCAGATCGATGCCATCGATACTCAGTTGAGTGATTGCACCGCCCAGCCCGGGGCACACCGACAGTCTCAGCGGGCCGCGCAGAAGCTCGACCTCGGTCAGATTCGGTTGAAATTCAGGCATCGCACGGCCTCTTAGGCGAGCCGAATCGCTCGCGGACTTGAATTGAAATGGCGCCTCACGGCTGCGTGCTTGTGGCTCGCGACGTTCGGCGCCCTAATAATGTTGCTCTGAAGTTATCTGACCCAGGCTTTTGGCCAGGGTCATCGGCGACCGAGGCCGCCTATCATCTGAAGCGCACGGGTGTGTGCGCTCAGACAGCCGTCAGCACCTCGCCGCGTTCGAGAAACTCGCGCAGATTGGCCAACAGCAATTCTTCCATAGCCAGTCGAGTTTCCTCGGTGGCGCTGCCGATGTGCGGCAGCAGCACGACATTCGGCAGATCGATAAGGGCTTGAGGTACGTTGGGCTCCTGGGCATAAACGTCGAGACCCGCGCCGCCCAGCCGTCCTTCAGTCAGCGCCTCGATCAATGCCGGTTCGTCCACCACCGAGCCGCGGGCAACGTTGATCAAAATGCCTTTCGGCCCAAGCGCCTCGAGGACGCCTCGATTGATGAGGTTGCGGGTGCTCTCGCCACCAGGACAGGTCAGAACGAGAAAGTCGCTCCACTGCGCCAACTCGACGAGATTGGATTCATAGCCATAGGCACTGCCCTCTACCGGTCGACGGTTGTGGTAGCGCACCTGCATATCAAAACCGCTGGAGCGCTTGGCCACCGTTTCACCAATGCGCCCCATGCCGACGATGCCCAGTCGTTTCCCGCTCACCTGCTTCGCAAGCGGCAGGCCGCCGGAGGGCCACTCGCCGGCGCGTACGAAACGGTCGGCACGGGACATTTGCCTGGCACTGTCGATAATCAGCCCAAAGGCCAAGTCCGCCACGCAATCGTTGAGCACGTCCGGCGTATTGCTCACCGGGATGTTGCGTGCGCGCGCTGCCGCCACGTCGATGGCGTCGTAGCCGACGCCGAAACTGATGATCGCTTGCAGGTTGGGCAGGCGCTCGATCAGCTGCGCCGTGCAGCCGAAACGACCAGAGGTCACCACGACATCAATGCGCTGAGCATGCTGGTTAACCAACGCATCGGCACCCTCCTCCCAGAAACGCAGCACCTCATGCTCCGCGGCTAGGCCACGGTTGAAACGTTCAGTCAGGGGGCCGATCTGGAGTATGCAGGTCACGGTGATTACCTCGAAAAGTGGGAACGCGTGGAGCCGATGTCAGAGCACCTTGCCGGGGTTCATCAGGCCTTTGGGATCAAGCGCTGTCTTGATAGCGCGCATCAGCGCCAGTTCCAGCGGGTCCTTGTAGTGCTTGGCCGCGGCGCGCTTGGCCTGACCCAACCCATGCTCTGCGCTGATGCTGCCCTGAAACCCAGTAGTGGCCTCGTAGATGACGTGCATGATCGCGTCTTGCTGCGCCTGGAAGGCCGTATCGTCAGATCCGACCGGCTTGCTTACGTTGTAGTGAAGGTTCCCATCACCGACATGGCCATAAGCGACGATGCGCACGCCCGGAAACTGGTCGAGCAAGCGCCGATCGGTCGTCTGAATGAACGCGGGAATGCAGCTCACCGGCACGCTGATGTCATGTTTGAGACTTGGACCTTCATGGTTCTGCGCCTCGGAAATCCCCTCACGCATCGCCCACAACGCCGCGACCTGAGCCTCGCTGCTGGCCAGCACAGCATCGGTCACCAGGCCACGCTCCAGGGCTTCGCCGATCCCCAGTTCAAGCAGCTCGTTGAGCGGCGCGTCAGGTTGGGTGTCGCTCAGTTCGATCAGCACATACCAGGGATGAGTTTCGGAGAAGGGATCGGAGCAGCCGCCGGCGTGACGCAGCACGAAATCAACGCTTTGCCGCGACATCAGCTCGAACCCGGTCAGCCGATCGCCACATAGGCCACGGATGATGCCGATCAGCTGCACCGCTGCATGCGCGCTGGGTAATGCAACCCAGGCCGTCGTCACGCTGCGCACCGCAGGATATAGCTTCAGCACGGCTGCGGTGATGATGCCGAGTGTGCCTTCCGAGCCGATGAACAGGTGTTTGAGGTCGTACCCTGTATTGTCCTTGCGCAGTCCGCGTAGGCCATTCCAGATCTGCCCGTCCGGCAGCACCACTTCCAGGCCCAGCGTGAGGTCGCGCATGTTGCCGTAACGCAGCACGGCGGTTCCGCCGGCGTTGGTTGCGAGATTACCGCCCACGGTGCAACTGCCTTCCGCGCCGAGGGACAAAGGGAACAGCCGCCCCACTTCGGCTGCGGCCACTTGTACGGTTTGCAGGATGACGCCGGCCTCGACAGTAATGGTCTCGTTTTCGGTATCGACTTCGCGGATGTTGGTCATGCGCGTCAGGGACAGCACCACTTGAGTACCACTGGCGTCCGGAATCGAACCGCCACACAGCCCTGTATTGCCCCCTTGCGGTACCAGCGCAATGTCGTATTGGTTGCACAGCCGCACTACAGCGGCTACCTCTTCGGTACTGGCCGGACGCACCACCAGTGCGGCTTCACCGCGGTAGGCATTCCGCCAATCGCTCAGGTAGCTCTGCATGCGTTCGGCATCACAGACCATGCCGACGTCACCGACGACCGCTTCGATCTCGCGGATGAAATCATCCGGCAGCGCACTCATCTCGTTCTCCTGCGACTGATCATGGAACAGCGCACCGCTTCGATGCGCTGACATAGCTGGGTTCAGGTGATCGGTGCCGGGTTGAACAAGGTGATGTCGTTGTGGATCTGGTGCTGCTCGGCCCAGGTCTTCTTGCGCCCACTGGCGACGTCCAGGTAGTAGTGGAACAGCTCCCAACCCAGCTCCTCGATACTGGAACGGCCAGTGGCGATACGCCCGGCATCCACGTCAATCAGGTCAGGCCAGCGCTCGGCCAGCTCGGTGCGGGTAGAGACTTTCACGACCGGTGCCATGGCCAGACCGTATGGGGTGCCGCGCCCGGTGGTGAACACATGCAGGTTCATGCCGGCCGCCAACTGCAACGTGCCGCAGACAAAGTCGCTGGCTGGGGTCGCGCAGTAGATCAGGCCTTTGCTGCTGAACCGCTCGCCTGGGCCGAGTACGCCGTTGATCGCACTGCTGCCGGATTTGACGATGGAGCCAAGGGACTTCTCGACGATATTCGAAAGCCCGCCTTTCTTGTTACCCGGCGTGGTATTGGCGCTGCGATCGGCTGCGCCGCGCTCCAGGTACTGGTCGTACCAGTCCATCTCGCGCACCAGCGCTTGGGCCACTTCCGGTGTCTCAGCACGCGAGGTGAGCATGTAGATCGCATCGCGTACTTCAGTGACTTCCGAGAACATCACAGTGGCGCCAGCGCGGATCAGCAGATCCGAGGCATAGCCAAGGGCCGGATTGGCGGTGATACCGGAGAAGGCATCGCTGCCGCCGCATTGCATGCCCAGAATCAATTCTGACGCCGGTACAGTCTCGCGCTGGCGGCGGTTGAGCTTTTCCAGGCGGGCTTCTGCCAATGCCATGATCTGCTCGATCATTTCGTTGAAGCCGGTATTGGAATCCTGCAAACGGTACAGCCAGGGTTCGCTGAGATCGACCGAAGCATCGCCCTCGTGCATTACCTGCTCGGCTTGCAGCTTCTCGCAACCGAGGCTGATGACCAGCGCTTCGCCGCCGAGGTTCGGGTTGCGCGCCAGGTTGCGCACGGTACGGATCGGGATGTAAGCGTCCTTGGCATTGATCGCCACGCCGCAACCGTAGCTGTGGGTCAGCGCGACCACGTCATCGACGTTCGGGTACTTCGGCAGAAGCTCTTTACGAATGCGGGCAACAGCGTGATCGAGCACGCCCGTCACGCATTGAACGGTGGTGGTGATGCCGAGAATATTGCGTGTACCAACCGTGCCATCGGCGTTGCGGTAACCCTCGAAGGTATGACCTTCGAGCGGTTCGAGTCTTGCTGGCACTGCGTCGGACATGGGAAGACTGTCGAGCGGCGGCGCGGATGGCATTCGCAGCTGGGTCTCTTTGACCCAAGAGCCGCGTGCGATGGGTTCCAGCGCGTAGCCGATGATCTGCCCGTAGCGGCGCACAGGTTGGTCGATGGCGATGTCGACCAATGCGACCTTATGGCTCTGCGGTATGGATTCAACCGTGACCAATCCGTCCTGGAACCGAGCACCGGTCGGCACACCGCCATCGTTGACCACCACAGCCACGTTGTCCGCTTCGTTCAAGCGAATGCAACGAGGCGAATCTTGATGCTGAATCAGTTCCACGGTTTCGTTCATATCGGTCTCCGGTCAGGCCGGTTGTTGTTCTGGTCTGGTTCGTTCGCAGCGCGGTAGGGTGGGCTTCAGCCCACCAAGGTGAATCTTCGGGCTGCAAGCGGTGGGCTGAAGCCCACCCTACTCGCCTCCGCGGCCACGGTATTTCCCCTTGGCCGCCCGCTCCGCCCTAACGAGGTTTCTCGCGCTGGTTTCAACGCACCATGCACGGCTTCTTGTTGTTGAACGTCCACTCCGGAATCAGGTACTGCATGGCGATGGCATCGTCGCGAGCGCCCAGGCCTTTGGCCAGGTACAGCTCATGGGCCTTCTGCAGCGCATCTTCATCCAGTTCCACGCCCAGGCCCGCCTTGGCCGGCACAGCGACCTTGCCGCCGACGATCTGCAGCGGCTCGCGGGTCAGGTATTGGCCGTCCTGCCAGATCCAGTGTGTGTCGATCGCAGTGATCTTGCCCGGCGCGGCAGCGGCCACGTGGGTGAACATGGCCAGCGAAATGTCGAAGTGGTTGTTGGAATGCGAGCCCCAAGTCAGGCCCCAGTCGTTGCACATCTGCGCAACCCGCACCGAGCCGCTCATGGTCCAGAAGTGCGGATCTGCCAGCGGAATATCGACTGATTGCAGCTGAACGGTGTGGCCCATTTGCCGCCAATCGGTGGCGATCATGTTGGTGGCGGTCGGCAGACCGGTCGCGCGGCGGAACTCGGCCATCACTTCGCGCCCCGAGTAGCCGTTCTCGGCACCGCAAGGGTCTTCGGCGTAAGCAAGCACGCCGTGCAGGTCCTTGCACAGGTCGATTGCTTCGGCCAGCGACCAGGCGCCGTTGGGATCAAGGGTGATGCGGGCGTCGGGGAAGCGCTCGGCCAGCGCACGAATCGCCTTCACCTCTTCACTGCCCGGCAACACGCCGCCCTTGAGTTTGAAATCCTTGAAGCCGTAGCGCTCGTAGGCCGCTTCGGCCTGACGGACCACGGTCTCCGGAGTCAGCGCCTCGTCGTTTCGCACACGGAACCAGTTATCGCTGGCCTTCGACTCGTCGCGGTAGCCGAGGTCGGTCTTGTTGCGATCGGCGATGAAGAACAGGTAGCCGAGCATCTCGACTTCGTTGCGCTGCTGACCGTCGCCGAGCAGTGCGGCAACCGGCACGTTGAGGTGCTGGCCGAGCAGATCGAGCAGCGCCGACTCGATCGCCGTGATGGCGTGAATAGCGATGCGCAGGTCGAAGGTCTGCAAGCCGCGGCCCGCGACGTCGCGGTCGGCGAATGCTTTGCGCGCCTGGTTCAGCAGCCCATTGAAATTGCCGACCGATTGCCCGATTAGAATGGCGCGAGCGTCATCCAGCGTCTTGCGGATCGCCTCGCCACCGGGGACCTCGCCGACACCTGTGTGGCCGGCGCTGTCTTTGAGAATGAGGATGTTGCGGGTGAAGTACGGACCATGAGCGCCACTCAGGTTGAGCAGCATGCTGTCTTGCCCTGCGACCGGAACCACTCGAAGTTCGGTGATGACCGGAGCACCTTGATTCGTAGAATCGTTCATATGCGTCTCTCTTTTGTTCTTATGGTCCGCGTTGCGGTGTAGCGATCTGTTTGCCGCCGACGCGAACCGCCGAGCCGCTGAGCGACTCGGACGGATTGCGCGTCATGGGATGACTCGGCCGATCAGCCGATGTAGGTGGTCTTCACCGTGGTGTAGAACTCCTGGGCGTAGCGACCCTGCTCGCGTGGGCCGTAGGACGAGCCTTTGCGACCGCCGAACGGCACGTGGTAGTCCACGCCAGCGGTTGGAAGGTTGACCATCACCATCCCGGCCTGGGAATGACGCTTGAAGTGATTGGCGTACTTCAACGAGGTGGTGCAGATGCCCGCCGACAGACCGAACTCGGTGTCGTTGGCCATGGCCAGCGCTTCGTCGTAGTCCTTGACCTTCACCACGTTGGCGACCGGGCCGAAAATCTCTTCGCGGCTGATGCGCATGTCGGCGGTGCTGTCGACGAACAAAGTCGGCGCCAGGTAGTAACCTTCAGTGCCGCAGCTGACGCGCTCGCCGCCGCAGGCCAGGCGTGCGCCCTCTTGCTTGCCGATCTCGATGTACTTCAGGTCCTGATCGAGCTGCGCCTGCGATACCACCGGGCCAACGTCCACGCCCTGCTCCAATGCCGAACCGACCTTGATCTTCTTGATCCGCTCGATCATGGCCTCGACGAAACGGTCGTAAATGCCTTCGGTCACAATGATGCGGCTGGATGCGGTGCAACGCTGGCCGGTTGAGTAGAACGCGCTTTGCGCCGCCAGCTCTACGGCAGTGTTGAGGTCGGCATCGTCCAGAATGATCTGTGGATTCTTGCCACCCATTTCCAGCTGAACCTTGGCCTGACGCCCGACACAGGTCGCCGCGATGCCACGGCCAACGCCGACCGAGCCGGTGAAGCTAACGCCATCGACGCGCTTGTCGTTGACGATGGCTTCGCCGACTTCCCGGCCCTTGCCCATCACCAGGTTGAACACACCAGCCGGGAAGCCGGCGCGAGAGATGATCTCGGCGATGGCCCAGGCGCAACCGGGCACCAGATCGGCAGGCTTGATCACCACGCAGTTGCCATAGGCGAGCGCTGGAGCAATCTTCCACGCCGGAATGGCGATCGGGAAATTCCACGGGGTGATCAAGCCGATCACACCCAGCGGCTCGCGGGTAACTTCGACGCTAACACCCGGACGTACCGACTGCAGCGTCTCGCCTGCCTGACGCAGGCATTCGCCGGCGAAGTATTTGAAAATATTGCCGGCACGGGACACTTCACCGATGGCTTCCGGTAGCGTCTTGCCTTCTTCACGAGCCAGCAGTTTGCCCAGCTCTTCGCGGCGAGCCAGGATTTCCAGACCCACTTTTTCCAGCGCATCGGCACGCGCCTGGATGCCAAACGTGGCCCACGCTGGAAAGGCTTTGCGTGCCGCGGCGATGGCGGTTTCAACCTGTGATGCGTCCGCCTGGGCATATTCGCCGATGACGTCCGACAGGTCGGATGGGTTGATGTTGGCCTGGTAGTTTTTGCCGGCTACCCATTGGCCATCGATGTAGTTGTCATAACGCTGTGCGTCTGCCACGTAACGCTCTCCTTCGTGAGGTCCGCCGCTGGTGCTCGACATGAGCGAGGGCACCCTTTTAAGCGACGGGTGGGGCGAGTGATAGGTCGGGCGTGCTGTTATTGCGCGCCCTGCTTCTTGATCAGCTCGGCGAGCATCTCGTATTCGTCCGGAAGCAGGTCGGTCAGCGGTGCGCGGACGGGGCCGGCGTCATAACCGGCGATCTTCGCGCCAGCCTTGACGATGCTGACCGCGTAGCCTTTGCAACGGTTGCGGATATCAAGATAAGGCAGGAAGAAATCATCGATCAGCTTGCCGACGGTTTCGTGGTCATCGCGAGAAATGGCACCGTAGAAGTCCATGGCCAACTTCGGCACGAAGTTGAAGACGGCCGATGAGTACACGGGTACGCCCAGCGCTTTGTAGGCCGCGGCGTAGACTTCTGCAGTCGGCAGGCCGCCAAGGTAGGTCAGGCGCTCGCCCAGGCGACGACGGATGGAAACCATCAGCTCAATGTCGCCTAGGCCATCTTTGTAACCAATCAGGTTCGGGCAGCGCTCGGTCAGCTGCTCGAGCAGCGGCGCGGTCAGGCGGCAGACGTTGCGGTTATAGACCACGACGCCAATGTTGACCGACTTGCACACCTCCTCTACATGCCGAGCGACGCCTTCCTGGCTCGCTTCGGTCAGGTAATGCGGAAGCAACAAAAGGCCTTTCGCACCAAGGCGTTCAGCCTCTTGAGCGTAGGCGATCGCCTGACGGGTCGGACCGCCTACACCCGCGAGTATGGGCACCTGACCGGCACAGGTATCGACGGCAGTCTTGATAATGTCCGGGTATTCCTGCGGGGTCAGCGAGAAGAACTCGCCCGTACCGCCCGCGGCAAACAGCGCTGTCGCGCCATAAGGTGCCAGCCACTCGAGTCGCTTGATGTAGCCGGCACGGCTGAAGTCGCCCTGCTGGTCAAAGTCAGTGACCGGGAAGGACAGCAAACCAGAAGAGAGGATGGCCTTCAGTTCTTGTGGGTTCATTGTTCGAGCATCCTGTGAAGCTAAGAGTAGATGAAGTAGGGCCTTGGCCTTGGAGATACGTTATCGTACAACTTATGGCTGCGCTACCTCTTTATCGAAGATTATTGCCTCGCCGTCTCGTTCCTCATATGTCTCAGGCTTCTTTCTTGCGCTGCCAAAGGTAGCCGATGAAATGCCACGATGTAGATCTGGCTCGACCCTATTGAAACAAATAAATGACCGCCCGGTCATACGGGGCCGATTAGTTTGTTTCACCGATTTGACAACCATGAATCGCGCTGATAAAAATCCCTGCAAGTCATACGACAACGTATGACATCTACAACAACCAGAGCCTGAAAGCCATGGATCAATCAGCGGTATGCCGCCTTGCAAACTCCCCGCTCTGCCGCACCCTGGTGCATCCATCGAACGTAGTCGCCACGGCGGCCGGTCAGCGTCACCGCGCCGTTGTCTTCGACCGCAGCCGCTGCAGGCCGCGGCACCCGCGACCAAACCCTCCCTTCGTTGCGGGTCTGTTGATCATGATCCGCCAGCCTGAGCAGGCCATCGAGCTTTAGAGAACCCGTCCCGCCGATAGGCGCTGATACCTACATTCGCTCATAAAAACAATCAGGAGCAAGACGACAGATGCAAGACACTCGAACGGCGACGTCACCAGTAGTGAGGGAGATGCAAGTCATCCCGGTTGCGGGTTACGACAGTATGCTGCTGAACCTGTGTGGTGCCCACGCGCCCTACTTCACTCGCAATCTGGTGATCCTCAAGGACAGCGCTGGCCGCACCGGTATTGGCGAAGTGCCGGGTGGCGAAGGCATCAGGCAAGCCTTGGAGCGAACCAAAGGTCTGGTTATTGGCCAGCCGATCGGCCGCTACAACGGGATACTCAACGCATTGCGTCGCGGCATTGCTGTCGGGTCAGCGACGGGCCCGCAGGCTACGCAACACGAGGTGACCTCCGAAGCGGAAGCGGCAGTCCTCAAGCAGCCGCATGAGATCAATCTGCGCCTGGACAATGTCATCACAGCGGTGGAAGCCGCCCTTCTCGATCTGCTCGGTCAACATCTCGATGTGCCGGTCGCCGAGCTGCTCGGCAGCGGCCAGCAGCGCACCAGCGTGCCAATGCTGGCGTACCTCTTCTATATAGGAGATCGCAACCGTACCGACCTGCCCTACCTGGCCGGTACCGGTTCGGCGGATGACTGGTACCACATTCGTCATCAGGAAGCGGTGACTCCGGCCTCCATCGTCCGGCTGGCTGAGGCCGCTACCGCGCGCTACGGTTTCAAGGATTTCAAACTCAAGGGCGGTGTAATGCGTGGTAGCGAAGAGATGCAGGCGATTGCCGGCATCAAGTCACGCTTCCCTGACGCCCGCGTCACGCTTGATCCCAATGGGGCCTGGTCACTGGCCGAAGCCATCGAACTGTGCAAAGGCCAAGGCCATATCCTCTCCTACGCAGAAGACCCGTGCGGCCCAGAGAACGGCTACTCCGGTCGCGAGATCATGGCCGAGTTCAAGCGCGCTACGGGCATTCCCACCGCCACCAACATGGTCGCCACCGACTGGCGTCAGATGGGCCATTCGCTGCGCCTCGAAGCGGTCGACATCCCATTGGCCGATCCACATTTCTGGACCATGCAGGGTTCGGTACGACTGGCGCAAATGTGCGAGCAGTTCGGCCTGACCTGGGGTTCGCATTCGAACAATCACTTCGACGTCTCGCTAGCGATGTTCACCCATGCTGCGGCCGCAGCACCGGGCAACATCACGGCCATCGACACCCACTGGATCTGGCAGGAAGGCCAGGAGCGTCTGACCCGTGAACCGCTGCAGATCGTTGGCGGCACGGTTCAGGTGCCGGACAAGCCGGGCCTTGGCATCGAACCGGATATGGACCGGATCATGGCCGCCCATGAGCTGTACAACAAGGTCGCGACCGGCGCCCGAGACGATGCCATGGCCATGCAGTACCTGGTCCCTGGCTGGAAGTACGACCCCAAGCAACCAAGCCTGGGCCGCTAACAAAGAAGATCAAAGAAGCGCCGCAACCCCAACCACCGGAGAGACATACAATGAAAAAAGCTATCAGCGCCTCCCTCGTTTCCGCCCTTCTCGCCACTGCCGTCAGCAGCGCCTTTGCTGCTGAAACCGAATGGCCCACTCGCCCGGTACAGGTCGTCGTCATCGCCAACGCTGGCGGCGACACCGACTTCAACGCCCGCACCATGGCCAAGTACTTCACCAAGCTCACCGGCAAGGCGATGGTCATCACCAACGTCGCTGGCGGTGGCGGAACGCTCGCAGCCGAACAGGTCAAGCAGGCCGATCCGGATGGCAACACCATCCTTTTCACACATACCGGACAGATGATCGTCAATGAGGTAGCCGGCCTGACCGAGGACAGCCTGGACGCCTTCGATATCTGCTGTATCGCGGGTGTGGACAAAGGCACCGTGTTCGTTGCGTCGAAAAGCTCAGGCCTGAAGACGCTAGAAGACCTGATCTCCAAATCCAAAGCCGAGCCGAGCAGCGTCACCTACGGCACCGAGATGGGCAGCTACTCCCACCTGCAGGGTCTGATGTTCGAAGGCCTGACCGACACCAAGCTGAAAATGGTCGACGCTGGCACAGTCTCCGAGAAAGTCGTCGCCCTGCTGGGTGATCGTATCGACCTCGCTGCGATCAGCTACGGCTCGGTGCAGGATTATGTGACCAGTGGAGACATGGTTGCCCTGGGCCAGCCCAACGAGGAGCGCAATCCACTGCTTGGTGACGTGCCGACGTTCAAGGAGCAAGGCGTCGACTTCGTCATGGAGAAGCCCTACATCGTGGCGTTCCCGGACGGTACTGATCCGGCAATCATCGAGAAGATGTCAGGCATCGTGAAACAGATCACCGAGATGCCTGAGTACGAGGAAGAGCTGCGCAAGACGTTCAAGCAGCCGGTCAGCTATTTCGATACCAACCAGTCGATCGACCGCCTGACGAACACCCGCGAAGACTTCATGAAGTACAAGGACGAACTGCGTCAGAGCAAGTAACGCCCGCGGCACGATGCCGGGCGTACCCGCTGCGCCCGGCAGCCTTCCCTCTGAATCGAGAGCAGTCCCATGGATACCTACAAGAGAAAGGAGTTACTGGTCGGAGCCCTGATGCTGGGTGCCGGCCTGTTCTACCTGTTCCTGACGATCAATCTTCCGCGCAAAGGTTTTATCGACGCCTCCACCGTTCCCTATGTCCTATCCGTTGGGCTATGCCTGCTGGGCGCGCTGCAGTTGTTGATCGCGACCAAGGCCACCCAGCCTCCCGCTAATCCCGATGCAGATGCTGACCCGTCGGCTACAACGCCGCCGGACTATCCAACGGTATTCAAAACGCTCGGATTGATCGCGGTCTATGTTGCCCTGCTGCAAAACGTCGGCTTCCCGATCATGACCGTGCTCTATCTGTATGCGCAGTTCATCGTCATCACACCGCGCGAGCAGAAGGTCAACCACATCACCTATATCGTCATCGCGGTGGTGACCTCCGCTTTGATCTTCTTCACCTTCCGACAGGGCTTCGATCTGATGCTCCCGACCGGCTTTCTGAAAATCTAGGAGGCGGCCATGTTCGAATTACTGCAGGCCGGCTTTGGCGCGGTTTTCTCGCCCTATATCTTTATCCTGATTACCCTTGGCGTTGCCGTGGGCATCGTCTTCGGTGCGGTTCCTGGGCTCTCGGCTACCATGGCGATCGCGCTGTGTTTGCCGCTGACTTACACCATGGGCCCTGCTGCGGGCCTGTCGTTATTGGTGGCCTTATTCATCGGCGCGACCTCCGGCGGCCTGATCTCCGCCATCCTGTTGAAGATTCCCGGTACGCCCGCCTCCATCGCCACAACGTTCGACGGCGCCCCGATGATGGAAAAAGGCGAAGGGTTGAAGGCGCTGGGTGTCGGTGTCGTGTTTTCCTTTCTCGGCACCATCTTCAGCATCGTCGCGCTGATGTCCATTGCGCCCTCGCTGGCAAAAATTGCCTTGCGCTTCGGGCCCCATGAATACTTTTCCATCGCAATCTTTTCACTGACGCTGATCGCCACGCTGTCCACCGGCTCGCTGCTTAAAGGCATTTACGCTGGCACGCTTGGCTTTGCGTTCTCGACCGTGGGCATCGCCCCGGTCGACGCCATCCGCCGCTTCACATTCGACTCGCCGAACCTCAACGGCGGTTTCGCCATGCTGACGGTGATGATCGGCATGTTTGCCGTGGCGGAAGTGATCAAGATCGCCGAGACCGGCAGAGCGGCACACAAAAGCAAGATCGCCTCAGTGAGCATGAAAGGCGTGAAAGGCTTTGGTTTCTCCCTGAAGGAATTCTTCGGGCAGATTCCTAACGCGTTTCGCTCCGGGCTGATCGGTATCGGGATTGGCATCTTGCCGGGCATCGGCGCGGGCACCTCGAACATCGTGTCGTACATCATCGCGAAGAAGCGTTCCAAGCATCCCGAGCTGTTCGGCAAGGGGGCCGTGGAAGGGGTCGTCGCCAGTGAAACCGCCAACAACGCGGGCATCGGTAGCGCCATGATTCCGCTGATGACGCTCGGCATTCCGGGCGACACCGTGACCGCGATTCTCCTCGGCGGCTTCATGATCCATGGCATCCAACCGGGCCCGCTGCTGTTCATCAGCCAAGGAGCATTGGTGTACACCATCTTCGCCGCGCTGATTCTCGCCTCGGTGATGATGCTGGTTCTGGAGTTCTACGGGCTGCGCATCTTCATCAAGCTGCTGGCCGTGCCCAAGCACATCCTGCTGCCGATCATCCTTGTGCTTTGCGTTGTGGGTGCGTTCGGCCTGAGCAGTCGGGTGTTCGACGTCTGGACCATTCTGCTGTTCGGCCTGATTGGTTACGGCTTCGTCAAGGGCGGGATGCCGGCCGCGCCGTTCATTATCGGCTTCATCTTGGGGCCAATGGCTGAAACGAATCTGCGGCGTGGCCTGATGTTGTCTGACGGCAACTTCATGGGCTTTCTCAGCAATCCCATTTCCGCCACATTCCTGTTCCTGGCGCTGGCGTCGGTGGCCTGGCACCTGTTCAGCGCACTGCGTAGCCGAAAAAATACTGCGGCCAGGCTGCAGGAAACCTGAGTCAGCGCCGCCTAGCCCGCTACGCTGGGCTAAGCGGTACTCAAGAGGTTTCGAGACCGCGCCTGAGGGCGCGGTGTTTCGTTCAGGCGCGCTTGCCGATCTCCACTTCAGCCAGCGTCCAACCCGCGATCTGGTCGCTCAGGCTCAACCCCAAACCGGGTCGGTTCGGGACGATCATTTTCCCGTCGCGGATCTCCAGACGCTCATTGAATGCCGGCTCCAGCCATTCAAAGTGCTCCACCCAAGTTTGGTGCTCATAGGCAGCCGCCAGATGCAGGTGAATTTCCATGACGAAGTGTGGGGCCATAACCATGCCGCGCTGCTCGGCCGCATGCGCCACCTTGAGAAACGGCGTGATGCCGCCCAGGCGTGGGGCGTCATGCATGATCACGTCCACCGCGCCGGTGTCGACATAGCCCAGCGCTTCGGTAGCGCTGGTGAGCATTTCGCCCGTACCGATCGGCGTGTCCAGCTGTGCAGCCAATGCGGCGTGACCGGCGACGTCGTGGGCGTCTAGCGGCTCTTCAATCCATTCGAGCTGGTACTGCTCGAGCTCGCGCCCCATTCGCAGTGCAGTGATGCGGTCCCATTGCTGGTTGACGTCAACCATCAGCGGTACGTCTTCGCCTAGATGCTTGCGTAGGGCCTCGACGCGCTGCAGATCCAAACGCCGGTTCGGTTGGCCGACCTTCATCTTGATGCCGCCAATGCCGCGCTCCCGCGACTGGGTAGCCTTGTCGAGCAATTCCTCGATAGGTGCCTGCAGATACCCACCCGAGGTGTTGTAGCAAGGCACAGCACTGCGGTGCGCGCCAAGCAATTTGGACAGCGGCAGCGCTGCACGCCGTGCCTTTAAATCCCACAGCGCTGTATCGATTGCTGCAATCGCCTGCGTCGCAACGCCGCCACGACCGACCGATGCGCTGGCCCAGATCATTTTGCTCCAGAGTCGGGAAATGTCGCTGGGGTCTTCCCCGAGCAGAAGCGGCGCGATTTCCTGAGCATGGGCATATTGCGCGGGGCCTCCCGTACGCAGGCTATAACTAAAGCCGAGCCCGCGATGCCCCTGGCTGGTTTCAATTTCCGCAAACAGCAAGCTGACGGACTCAAGGGGCTTCTGCCGCCCGGTCAAAACCTTTGCATCGCTCACGGCCTTGCGCAGCGGCAAGGTTACTGTCCTCAGCTTGACCCAGCAGATGCCATCATCCGCCAGCACCGTGTTCGGTTGAATAGCCATCGGTTGTCCTCGTTCAGGTTAGGAATGCTTGCCAATCGTGCCACTTTGCACTGCGTTCCACTCTAGAGGACGGTCCGGCTAGCGTCGCAATGTCATCATACAACCTCAATCCCCGCGGCTGTCAGGCTCGGCCCCATTAGTGAACGGCGCCACACTCGACTTTAGTGGTATGTGAATAGACCCACGGGCTCGCTAGCGTGACCTTTTCATGGCGCAAAATAAGTGCTTTAAGCGGCGAAACCAGTGGCTTTGGGGGCTATTTCCAGACTCGATACCGCCGAGTAAAACGACTTGCGCAAGCTTGAAACAATCGACTTGTCAGGTTGACAAAAGCCCATAACCGCAGAAATAATCGAGTCAAGTCATCTGACAACCGATGACACCAAAAACAATAAGCGATGGGCAGACCTCAATGACAAGCACGACGACCGCTCCCACACCCTTGAATCGCCTCCTGCTGACAGGCGCCGCAGGAGGATTGGGCAAGGTGTTACGTGAAACGCTTCGCCCCTATGCCAAGATCATCCGCCTCTCCGATATCGCCCCCATGGATGCTCCCACCGGCGATCACGAAGAAGTGGTGCAGTGCAATCTTGCAGATAAAGCCGCTGTGCACGCCCTCTGCGAAGGCGTCGATGCAATCGCCCACTTCGGTGGCGTTTCGGTAGAGCGTCCTTTCGAGGAAATTCTCGAAGCCAACATCAAGGGTGTATTCCATATCTACGAAGCGGCACGCAAGCAAGGCATCAAGCGTGTGATCTTTGCCAGCTCCAACCATGTGATCGGGTTTCACAAGCAGACTGAAACCATCGATGCCAACGCTCCCCGTCGTCCGGACAGCTATTACGGGTTGTCCAAATCATATGGCGAGGACATGGCGAGCTTCTACTTCGATCGCTACGGCATCGAGACCGTCAGCATCCGCATCGGCTCCTCGTTTCCCGAGCCACTCAACCGCCGGATGATGGCCACCTACCTCAGCTATCGCGACCTGACCAACCTGATCGAGCGCTCGCTGTTCACCCCGAACGTAGAGCACACCGTTGTCTACGGCGCCTCGGCGAACCGTGACCTGTGGTGGGACAACCACATGGCCACGCACCTGGGTTTCGAGCCGCAGGACACCTCCGAAGTGTTCCGCGAAAAAATCGAACAGCAACCGCCCTATGCGCCCAATGATCCAGCCCTGATTTACCAGGGTGGCGCCTTCTGCGAAGCAGGCCCGTTCGACGACTGATTCCCGCCACGCCGCGAAAATAACAAGAGAATCGCCATGGCAAACTCAGCAGAACTGATAGTCGACGCACAGAACGCAACGGGCGAGAGCCCGGTCTGGGTGGCCTCCGAGCAGGCGCTCTATTGGGTCGACATACCCAACAGGCAGCTGCTTCGCTGGAAGGCGTCAGATGCTTCTGTGACGCGCTGGACCGGTGATCAGATGATCGCCTGTATCGCTCGCCGCGAAGGTGATGCGAATCGTTGGGTTGCCGGTATGGAAGACGGCATTTTCGAAGTCGCCCCGCAGAACGACGGCACACTCGGCAGCACTCGCCTTGCCGGCGTGCAGCATGGCGCGAGCAACATGAGATTCAATGACGGGCGCTGCGACCGTCAGGGCCGCTTCTGGGCTGGCACCATGGTTATGGATATGGCCGCTGGCACTCGGGCCGGCGCGCTCTACCGGATCGATGGTTCGACTGGCCGCGAATCGCTCGAGGCTCAGCTGCAGGATTTCATCGTACCCAACGGGCTGGGATTCAGCCCCGACGGGCGCACCATGTACCTTTCCGACTCGCACCCCAGCGTGCAGGCCATCTGGGCCTTCGATTACGACATCAACAGTGGCACGCCGAGCAACCGCCGGCTGTTCGTCGACATGAACCAACATCCCGGCCGACCCGACGGCGCGGCGGTTGATGTTGATGGCTGCTACTGGATTTGCGGTAACGATGCCGGCCTTATCCACCGTTTCACCCCGGATGGACGCCTCGATCGCTCGCTGGAAGTGCCAGTGAAGAAGCCAGCCATGTGCGCCTTCGGTGGCTCCGGCCTGGACACCTTGTTTGTCACATCCATCCGCCCGGGCGGTGATCTCTCCGATCAACCCTTGGCTGGTGGTGTATTCGCCCTGCAACCCGGCGTCGCCGGACTGGAGGAGCCTCGCTTCCGATAACGCTTCACCCACAAGGACGGGCACCCAGTGTCCCGGTCTTGTCGCTTGCAACGCTACATACCAACAAAAACAAGACGGAGATTCACATGGACTTCAAACGCAAGTTGCTCATCGCTGCACTCCCGCTGGCCTTCTGCCTGTCGAGCACCGCCTACGCGGAGATGACGCTGAAAATCGCTGAGATCCACCCTGCCGGTTATCCGACCGTGGTCGCTCAGGAAAACATGGGCAAGAAAATTGAAGAAGCCACCGACGGTGAGCTCAAGTTCCGCATGTTCTCAGGCGGCGTGCTGGGTTCGGAGAAAGAAGTCGTCGAACAGGTTCAACTCGGCGCGGTGCAGATGACCCGTGTCAGCCTGGGCACACTCGGCCCGGTCGTTCCGGACGTCAACGCCTTCAACATGCCGTTTGTGTTCCGCGATCACGAACACATGCGCAAAGTTATCGATGGTGAGATCGGCCAGGAAATCCTCGACAAGATCACCAACTCCGATTTCAACATGGTCGGCCTGGCATGGATGGACGGTGGCGTACGCAACCTCTACACCAAAGAGCCCGTGCGGAATCTTGAAGACCTCAAGGGCATGAAAATCCGCGTTATGGGCAACCCATTGTTCATCGATACGCTGAACGCCATGGGTGCCCAGGGCGTTGCGATGAATACCGGCGAAATCTTCAGCGCCCTGCAAACCGGTGTGGTCGATGGTGCTGAGAACAACCCGCCAACCATGCTTGAGCACAATCACTTCCGTGCTGCGAAGAACTATTCGCTAACCGGTCACCTGATCCTTCCCGAGCCGATTGTGATGTCGAAGACGACCTGGAACAAGCTCACCCCGGAGCAGCAGGAAATCGTCATGAAATACGCCAAGGAAGCGCAGATGGAAGAGCGCAAGCTGTGGGACGAGAAGACCGCTAGCAGCGAAGCCAAGCTCAAGGAAGAAGGCGTCACCTTCATCGAAGTCGACAAGAAGCCCTTCTACGATGCGACCGCCCCGGTTCGCGAAAAGTACGGCGCACCTTACGCCGAGCTGATCAAGCGAATCGAAGCCGTTCAGTAATCCGTTCCCTCTGAAAAACCTCGCGGCGACGAGCTTCGCTCGCCGCCGCGCCTGTGGTGAAGTCTGATGAAAAACACGCTGCTGCGCGTCAACGACGCGATCTACAAGACCTGTGTTTGGGTCGCGGGGCTGGCCATCGTGGTCATGTCCATGATCATCCCCTGGGGGATCTTCGCGCGCTACGTGCTGGGCTCTGGTGGCGGCTGGCCTGAACCCGTGGCCATCCTGCTTATGGTGATCTTTACCTTTCTCGGCGCTGCGGCGAGCTACCGCGCCGGCGCGCATATGGCGGTGACCATGTTCACCGACCGCCTGCCTGAGCATCTGCATCGGCATATCGAACTGCTGGTACAGATCCTGATGGGCATCATCTGCCTGTTCATGACCCTCTGGGGCATCAAGCTGTGCATCGCGACCTGGAATCAGTTCATGAGCACGCTGCCGACCCTTCGTGTTGGCATTACCTACTCACCCATCCCAATCGGTGGCGCTATCACGCTGTTGTTTGTCATCGAACGCATTATCTTCGGCGACCAGAGCCACCGGCGTGCGGTCAATTACGAGCTGGTCGAAGACAGCAAGGAGGCCGTGTAAATGGACGCGCTGATTCTACTCGGCAGCTTTGCCGTACTCTTTCTGCTGCGGATGCCAGTGGCATACGCACTGGGCATGTCAGCGCTGATCGGCGCCTGGTGGATTGATATTCCGTTCGATGCGGTGATGATCCAGGTCGCTGGCGGCGTCAACAAGTTCTCCCTGCTGGCAATTCCATTCTTCGTTCTGGCCGGTGCGATCATGGCCGAGGGCGGAATGTCCCGGCGACTGGTGGCTTTCGCCGCGGTACTGGTTGGCTTCGTGCGCGGCGGCCTGTCCTTGGTGAACATCATGGCGTCGACCTTTTTCGGCGCGATCTCCGGCTCGTCACTGGCGGACACTGCTTCGGTAGGTTCGGTGTTGATCCCGGAAATGGAGAAAAAGGGCTACCCTCGCGAGTTTTCCACGGCCGTTACGGTCAGTGGTTCTGTCCAGGCGCTGCTGACTCCACCCAGCCACAACTCGGTGCTGTATTCGCTGGCCGCTGGCGGCACCGTTTCGATCTCGTCACTGTTCATCGCGGGTATCGGGCCTGGTTTGTTGCTCAGCGCCGTGATGATGACCATGTGCCTGATCTTTGCCCGGATACGCAACTACCCTAAGGGCGAGGTCGTTCCGCTCAAGCAGGCGTTGAAGATCTGTGTCGAAGCGCTGTGGGGCCTGATGACCATGGTCATCATCTTGGGCGGCATTCTTTCGGGTGTATTCACGGCAACCGAATCAGCGTCCATCGCGGTGGTATGGGCCTTCTTCGTCACCATGTTCATCTACCGTGACTACAAATGGCGCGAGCTGCCAAAGCTGCTGCACCGCACCGTTCGTACCCTCTCGGTGGTGATGATCCTGATCGCGTTCGCGGCAAGCTTCGGCTACATCATGACGTTGATGCAGATCCCGTCGAAGATCACCACGATGTTCCTGACCCTGTCGGACAATCGCTATGTGATCCTGATGTGCATCAACATGATGCTGCTGGTCCTTGGCACGCTGATGGACATGGCGCCGCTGATCCTGATCCTCACGCCGATTCTGATGCCTGTCATCACCGGTATTGGTGTCGATCCAGTGCACTTTGGCATGATCATGCTGGTGAACCTCGGCATTGGTCTGATCACACCACCGGTAGGTGCGGTACTCTTCGTCGGCGCCGCGATCGGCAAGGTCACCATCGAGAACACCGTCAAGGCACTGCTGCCCTTCTATGTGGCGCTGTTCATGGTGCTGCTCGCGGTTACCTATATCCCCGCGATCTCGCTCTGGTTGCCCAGCGTGGTGCTCTGATAGCCCAGTAACTTCGACGCCGCCCACCCGGGCGGCGTTTTTGCTTTGCAGGCCCGAACGATCAAGCAATGAAACAACTGCCACTGCCGTTGCAGGCGGCGCCCGAACACCGTGATGCTGCTTAACACAGGATTGACCCGATGCAAGCTGCTACACCGTTTCCACGTCATATTGCCGTACTGATTCTGGCCACCTTGGCTTGCTCGTTCGCAGCCAACCATATCGCCGCGCGCATCGCGTTCGATCACGATACCGGTCTGTTGCTGGCCATGCTCTGCCGCGCCGGCGTGACACTGCTGGCTTTGGCTGCGCTTGTATTCTGGAGGCGCGAGTCCCTGCGCTTGAGTCGCACCACGTGGCGTTGGCAGATCCTTCTTGGGCTTCTGATTACGGTCCAGAGTTTTTGCATCTACTCAGCGGTGGCGCGCATTCCGGTTGCGCTGGCTCTGCTGGTCGTCAATCTCTCGCCCATCCTGCTGGCACTGCTCACATGGGCGCTGGGCGGGCCGAGACCGACACGCCACGCGTTGGCGATCATGGGTCTGATCCTGGTCGGCCTGGTACTGGTTCTGGACGTTCCCACACGTCTAATGACCAGCGAGGCGCCTGACGCTCAATGGATCGCTGGCATCCTGTTCAGCCTTACCGCAGCCGGGGTATTCGCGCTGGCGCTATGGGTCACCGAGCATAAGCTATCGGGCATGGCCGGCTCGGTGCGAAGCATGCTGACATTAGTTGTGGTGTTTGGCGCCTCCGCCCTGCTCGGCGCAAGCGGCGTTATACCAGGTGGCCTGGGCCTGCCCAGCGCAACGGCTGGTTGGATCGCATTGGGTTGCCTGGTGCTTCTCTATGGCGCGGCGTTTTCCACGCTCTTCATCTGCATGCCGCGGCTTAACATCGCTCGCAATGCACCCGTCATGAACATGGAGCCGGTCGCTGGAATGCTGCTTGGCTGGTTGGTGCTTGGCCAGTTGCTGGCCCCCATGCAGATACTGGGTGGCCTGATTGTGGTCGGAGGTATCGTCCTGCTGGCGTACCGCAAGAACTGAGCAAGCCAACCCAAGGTGAGTTGGCGCGCTTGCGCCAACGGGTGACGTTCAATCCACAAAGCTCTATTGGCAGAGTCCGAACGCGAAGCACGAGGTCGGCGGCAGGTTCCGATTCTGAGAGTCGGTGTCAGCTGACCTTGTCCGTTTCCGCCTCTTCATGAGCCTGACGCAGTCGCTCGCGGCTATTGGTCAGATGCAGACGCATTGCAGCTCGAGCTGACTCTGCGTCCTGACGAGCGATAGCGTCGTAGATCTGCTCATGTTCGCGGCCCAAGCGCTGCTGATAGTGCGGTTGATCATCATGAGCCAGCCGCGCGGAGTTGAGCCGGCTGCGAGGAATGATCGCTGTGCCCAGGTGATTCATGATGTCCGTGAAGTAGCGGTTGCCGGTTGCTTCGGCAATCTGCAAATGGAACTGGAAATCCGACACGGCCGCTTCACTGGAAAGCGCTGCACTTCGCTGTAGTGAGTCCAAAAAGTCGCGCATTGCCGCCAATTGCTCGGGCGTCCGTCGCTGTGCCGCCAACCCGGCGGACTCGACTTCTAGGCTGATCCGCAGCTCCAGTATCGACAATACGTCGCGAAGCGTCCCGATAGTGGCTGGGTCGATGCGCAGGCCGGTGGTGCTCGGAGTGTCGAGCACGAAAGTGCCAATGCCATGGCGAGTCTCAACCAAGCCAGACGCCTGAAGACGCGAGATTGCCTCACGCACAACCGTCCTGCTGACGCCCTGGGCCTGCATGATCGCTGACTCAGTAGGCAACTTGTCGCCGCGCTTGATGACGCCGTCGCGGATCTGCTGCGACAGCTCGGTCACAAGTTCCTGTGCGAGGCTGCGGTGCTTACGGCGAACGCGTGGCTGAGCGATCTCGTTTTCCATGGACACATCGATCTCTATGAAGCGGACTGGGACATATCATAGCCCAGCAGTTGTACGATAACTATCGCAACGCTCACCAATTGAGCGCTCCACAACCTTATATCGAAAAGCCGCACGGTTTCCACACCGCTCCTATACTCACGAATGCCACTCAACCGGAGATAAGATAATGCGCCGCTTACTCTTATTCATCGCAGCAGCCGCTCTTGCTGCGCCAGTCTGGGCAATGCACTGCCCAATGGACATGGCCAAGATCGACAAGCAATTAGAAAGCAATCCGCCAAGCGATCCGGCAACGCTGGAGAAGGTAAAGGAATTACGAGCGGAAGGAGAGCAGCTGCATAAAGCGGGAGATCACACCCAGTCACTCCAGGTTCTCGAGCAAGCACAAGCGTTGCTCGACTCTGCTCAGTAATCGTCGATAGTGAATGGCCAGCCTACGTGCTGGCCGTCTTCGCTACGGCGGGTTGACGCCGCCTAGGCATCTGACTCGCATTTCCTTTCGTTCAAAATCTTCCTCACTGCTGAGCGTGTCGTAGCCTCCTGGGCAAATTTCATCCGCGCGAGTCCTGCAGCCTGCTTGGCCGGCCTTGTCGCAGGCGAAAACGTACTCATCGGATGGCTGCGCTGGCGATACGGTCTCAAAACCACTGCAGCCAACCAGTGTCAGTACGGCTCCTACGGTAAGACTGATGCGATAAGTGTTTTTGAACATTGGCTGAATGTCTCGCTCGATTTGCTACACCGATGCGTTGATCGCCTACTGCGCGTAAGCTTTGGCTGACCCACAGCGGTGAAGTTAGATGATTTCGCTTTGCACGTGCCTCCCCTACTCTGTTCACCAGTAGCGCAGGAGGCGCAGAGGGACAGGGAGGCCCTAAAAGGATCATTCGCAGGCATGCGAATCAAAGGACAACGGAACGACTGGCTAGACGCCTACAGCCCCGCCTCGTGCGGGGCTTTTTATTGCGCGATCACTAGCGTGGGTTCGGCGCGTCATCCAGTTCTGCCCTATCTGGTTCGATGTCAGGCACACCGTCCATCACCTGCCCTTCCTTGGGATTGTTTCGTGGCGTGGTGCCGTCATTTTCCGGTAGCTCGTCCACTCCGGCTTCGCCGCCTGGGCTGACATCCGTCCGCTCGGATCCTAGTGGCGGTGGCGAGCCGGGGATGATTACGTCATCTGTGCCCGCACGTTCGGCTCTTGATGCATCGTTATTCTGGGTCGATAGATCATCTGGTTTGTTGCCCATCGCTTGATCTCCTCCGCGCAGCGAATGCTTACAGATAAGAGGAGTGAGGCGGCCCTGCGTTCACGAAGATGCGTTGCCACTGGTCACATGCAATGCGCCAATGGCGTCGAGGATTGAGGCTCAAAACGAAAAAACCGGCTGCGATGGCCGGTTTAGATACCAAGGTATCAGTGTGTCCCGATGGTGCCCGGAGCGGGAATCGAACCCGCATACCCTTTCGGATGAGGGATTTTAAGTCCCTTGCGTCTACCAGTTTCGCCATCCGGGCGGGACGGTGATGCGCGATCACAATCGCGGCGCAGGACTATAACGAGGCTCTGGTCGAGGCGCAACCCGAACGGCACTACGCCGCGTCTATATACGGCCTAGCGGGCACGGACCAATAGCTCAACGTCATCAATTCAATGCCGATGGCGAAAACCGACGATTAGCCAGAACACCAATCCGAGTATCGGAAAGATAGCGATGCCCAGCGCCCATAGTGCTTTCGCCCCTACGCTTCTATCACTTTTAAATACACTGATGATTGCTAACAGATCCAGCACGATAACGATGCCGGCAAGCGCAATGGCGAGGTAGCTCATTACATCTGACATAGACGTCCCCTAAACAGACTCTCTATGTTTCAGTCACCGCCCGAGCCGCTACAGTTCCGAGTTAGAGCGGATGCGTTTCGCCAATGACGCTAATTAGATAACGCGAAAGTTTTGGCGAGCCACAAATTGAGCGCATAAAAAAACCGCAAGCTTTCGCCTGCGGTTTCTTTATTACTGGAGGCCGATGTCGGAATCGAACCGGCGTACACGGATTTGCAATCCGCTGCATAACCACTCTGCCAACCGGCCTCAAACGATAACGCCGCATACAGCGGCGTCATCGTCAACAAACTGGAGCGGGAAACGAGACTCGAACTCGCGACCCCGACCTTGGCAAGGTCGTGCTCTACCAACTGAGCTATTCCCGCATCGTCTTGGTGACGGGCGCCATTTTATAGTTTCAGGACGCCCCGTCAAGCCCTTGATTAAAAAAGTTTTTATTTCTTTTCCGTAGGACTGAGATGGGGCCAGGCGGCCATCAGGTAATTCACCATCGACCACAGCGTCAGGCCCGCGGCGACTATGAGCAACGCATACCCCAATCCAACCCAGACGGTCGTCAGCGGAGGATTGGCGAGCAGGATGATGAGCGCCACCATTTGTGCTGCTGTCTTCCACTTGCCCAAATTGGACACCGCCACCTGCGCTCGAGCGCCCAGTTCTGCCATCCATTCGCGCAGCGCTGAAATCACGATCTCCCGGCCGATGATGATCGCGGCCGGCAGGGTCAGCCAAAGGTTCGAATGCTCTTCGACCAGCAGAACCAGGGCCACGGCAACCATCAGCTTGTCCGCGACCGGATCAAGAAAAGCGCCAAAGGGCGTGCTTTGTTGAAGTTTACGAGCGAGGTATCCGTCCAGCCAGTCAGTGACGGCGGCGATGGCGAAAACGGCGCTTGCCGCCAGATAACTCCACTGAAAAGGCAAATAGAACAACAGGATGATGATCGGTATCAGCAGTACGCGTAGCACGGTGAGAATGTTTGGGATGTTCATCGATACCACTGGTCCGCGGATTTAGGAGGGGATTCTACTCACTGTGCAGAGCGGCATAAATCGACTCGGCAAGCTTTTTACTGATACCTGGAGCCTTGGCTATTTCGTCAAGGCTCGCACGGCTGAGTTCTTGAAGACCACCGAAGTGCTTGAGCAGTTCTCGGCGGCGTTTCGGTCCGATGCCAGGCACACCTTCCAAAGTCGAGGTTGTACGCGCTTTTCCCCTCCGCGCTCTGTGACCGGTGATTGCGAAACGGTGGGCTTCGTCGCGCACCTGCTGGATCAGATGGAGCGCAGGTGAATCGCCCGGCAATGTAAATTCATGTGCTGCATCGTTCAGGTACAGCGTCTCGAGACCCGGCTTGCGGGTAACGCCCTTCGCCACACCTAACAAAATCAAGTCAGGCACTGCCAGCTCCTGTAGCACTTCGCGAGCCATTTTCATCTGGCCCTTACCGCCGTCCACCAGCAGGATGTCGGGCAGCTTGCCCTCCCCCTCGGCTGCTTTCTTAAAGCGGCGCGAGAGCGCCTGGTGCATCGCCGCATAATCGTCGCCAGCAGTGACGCCTTCGATGTTGTAGCGCCGGTAGTCGGACTTCAGTGGCCCTTCCGGGCCGAAAACCACACAGGATGCGACGGTCGCTTCGCCACTGGAGTGGCTGATGTCGAAACATTCCAGCCGGCTCGGCTGCTCATCCATATCCAACGCCTCAGCCAGTGCCTGGAACCGTGCAGCCAGATGCTGACGGCTCGCCAGTCTCGCGCCGAGCGCTTGTTCGGCGTTGGTCAGCGCCAGCTGTTGCCAACGCGCCCGAGTACCGCGAACTCGATGGGTGATGATCAACTCGACGTCACGGAGCTCGGATACCGCGCTAATCAGGGTTTCGAAGTCTTCATGTACCGCATTGACGATCAGCTCGGAGGGCAGATCGCGCTCCATAGAGCTGAGATAATACTGCTCCAGAAACGCCTGGAGCACATCGCTGACGCTTTCTTCGATGGCAACCTGAGGAAAGAAATTCTTGCTGCCCAGTACTCGACCGCTGCGCACGCTGATTAGATGAACGCAGGCGCCACCCGGGCTCACTACGGCGGAGACGATGTCAACGTTGCCGCTGCCACCCTCCATGCTCTGCTGGTCCTGGACGCGTCGCAGGATGCCAATCTGGTCCCGTATCTCCGCGGCACGCTCGAAATTAAGCTCCATAGCGGCCTTTTCCATGTTCTTGGAAAGCTCCTCCGCCAGGGCATTGCTGCGCCCTTCCAGAAACATGACCGAATGACGAACGTCTTCGGCATATTCTTCCGCGTCAACGAGGTTTACGCATGGAGCCTTGCAACGCTTGATCTGATACTGCAGGCATGGACGGGTACGATTTCGGTAATAGCTGTCTTCACACTGGCGTACGAAAAAAGCTTTCTGCAACAAGCTCAGGCTTTCACGAATCGCTCCGGCGCTGGGATACGGGCCGAAATAGCGGCCGATCTCTTTCTTGGCGCCTCGGTGGATGCTGAGCCGAGGAAAATCGCCACTTGAAAGAAATACATAGGGATACGACTTATCGTCGCGTAGCAGGATGTTGTATGGCGGCCGCCATTGCTTGATGAGCGTTTGCTCGAGCAGCAGCGCTTCGGTTTCGTTGGCCGTGATCGTTGTTTCGACCTGGGCGATCCTGGCCACGAGCGCGGCCGTTTTCGGCGCTTGCCCGACCTTACGGAAATAACTGGCCAGGCGCTTCTTGAGATTCTTCGCTTTCCCGACATAGAGCAGCTTGGCTTCGGCGTCGAACATCCGGTAGACACCGGGACGCCCACTGCAAGACGCAAGGAACGCTGAGGAATCAAAGCCACTCATCAATTGATGGTGTCGACCATGCCGTGTCGAACAGCCAGCAACGCCAGCTCGACATCACTGGTGATCGAGAGCTTTTCGTAGATGCGATAGCGATAGGTATTGACTGTCTTAGGCGACAAACAGAGCTTGTCGGAAATAGCCTGGACCTTCTGACAGTTCGCGATCATCAGTGCGATCTGGATCTCCCGTTCGGACAGAAGGTCGAAAGGAGAACCGTTAACCTTGGGCTGAAAGGACTTCAGTGCAAGTTGCTGGGCGATCTGGGGGCTAATGTAGCGCTGGCCCGCAAAAACCATGCGAATCGCCTGGATCATTTCATCCAGCGCGGCACCTTTGGTCAGGTAGCCGGCTGCACCGGCTTGAAGCAGCCGTGTTGGAAACGGATCTTCCTCGCAAATGGTGACCGCTATGACCTTGATGTCCGGGTGGCTACGCAGTAGCTTGCGTGTCGCCTCGAGGCCGCCGATGCCTGGCATCTTTACGTCCATCAAAACAACGTCCGGCTTGAGGTCGCGGGACTTCTTGATCGCCACCTCACCGGATTCCGCCTGACCTACCACTTGCAGGCCGTCGATATCGGCAAGCATGCGGGAAATGCCTGTGCGTACCAGATCGTGGTCATCGACCACAAGCACCCTAATCAAGCAGACACCTCGTTCTGTACAAATCTGAAGCTGGCTGACTGCTCGCTTCGTAAGCGGCGAACTTTAACAAAAAATTTGCTGCGTTACCCAGACCATACATCGCAGAGTGGCACAGAGCCACCACCGATACCACCTAACGGCGCGACATTAAGGTGAACGTGTGCCGGTGGACCGAAGTCTGTCTTATTGATCGAAACCTTATCAATAGGCGAATCGCTCTTGATTAGCAGCTTAGTCGCAGCCTTCGTTTTGGCGTCCGTTCATGTGTTTGCTGGACGTCTGCGTCAGCTCAACCGTCTTCCTCGCAGCCGATGGCTCTCCATGGCTGGCGGAGTTTCGGTGGCTTACGTGTTTGTTCATCTGCTGCCGGAGCTGGCTCGTGGCCAGGAAGTGCTGGGCGGAAGCGACTGGTGGTTGCTCAGCTATCTTGAGCATCATGTCTGGCTGTTGGCGTTGCTTGGGTTGGCCACCTTCTATGGCGTCGAGCGTGTGATCAAGGTGCATCGCCGTCGTCTCCCTGCGGATCAGGAGCCGCATGCCGGTGTGTTCTGGCTACACATTGGCGCGTTTGCGATATACAACGGGTTGATCGGCTACCTGTTGATTCATGGTGAGAACAGTAGCCTGACGACACTGATGCTCTATTGCGTCGCGATGAGTCTGCATTTCTTAGTCAACGACTTCGCCCTTCAGAGTGACCATAAGGGTTTATTCAGGCGTCGCGGTCGCTGGCTCCTCGCTGCCATGCCGCTTGCCGGCTGGACGCTGGGCCTTGCTAGCGAGGTTTCGGAGCTTGCCGTTTCGGCACTGACGGCATTCGTAGGTGGATCGATCATACTGAACGTTCTGAAAGAGGAACTACCCGAAGAGCGCGACAGCCGCTTCAGTGCCTTCCTGCTCGGCTCGGTGGGCTATTCGGTCCTGCTGCTCAGCGTTCAGGGCAGCTAACTGTGGCTCAGACGGGTCGCACGACCCGCGAGGTAAGGAGGGAGAACGCTCAAATCAACCATGAGCAACTCCTCAGCTCAGCGAGCCTTCAGCAATCGCTCGATTTCCCCTGGTGTCAGCACCTTCCCCATCGACACCACTTTTTCGTCAACGGCCAGGGCTGGAGTCGACATAACTCCGTGCGCGGCTATCTCCGCTATATCGGTGACCTTGACGATCTGTGCTTCGATCCCGAGGTTGCTGACGGCTTGGTGAGTATTTTCGGTGAGTGCAACGCACTTCTTGCAGCCGGTACCAAGGATTTTGATGATCATGGAATGATTCCTGGATGGGTCAGAGGAGCAGGTAACTGAAGCTATTGAAGAGATAGCCGATTAGCATGATTCCGACTATCACAATGCCGAAAAAAAGTGCCAGCAGCGGCGCCTTCACCACCTTTTTTAGCATGATGAGGGACGGCAGAGAGAGCGCCGTAACCGCCATCATGAACGCGAGCACAGTGCCAATTCCGACACCTTTACCGACCAGCGCCTCTGCAATAGGCAGGGTGCCAAAAATGTCGGCGTACATCGGCACACCGACGAGCACGGCCAGCGGCACCGACCACCAGTGGTCCTGGCCTATGGCGGCAGTGATCACGTCTGCTGGGATCCAGTTGTGTATCGCCGCGCCAACGCCGACCCCAAGCAGTACGTAAAGCCAGACTCTTTGAGCGATTTCGCTGACCTGATCACGTGCATAGGCGATCCGATCGCGCAGTGTCAGTTGCTCTCCCGGAAGCTCGAGAACCTTGTGCTGGGTTACGAAGGCTTCGACGTACTGTTCCATCTGCGCCTTACCGATCAGCGTCCCGCCAACTACCGCCAGGATGATGCCGACCACTACGTAGGCCAGCGCGATGGACCAATTGAACACGCTTGCCAGCAGGATCATCGAGGCCAGATCCACCAGCGGCGAGGAAATGAGAAAGGAGAAGGTCACGGCTAGCGGCAGCCCCGAGCTGGTAAAGCCGATGAACAACGGGATCGACGAGCAGGAGCAAAAAGGCGTGACCGTCCCAAGCAATGCCCCAGTGAGGTTTGCCTTATAGCCATGCATGCTGCCGAGAATCCGCCGGGTGCGTTCCGGTGGAAAGTAACTTTGTATCCACGAAATCAGGAAGATCAAAGCTGACAGCAAGATGAAAATCTTGATTACGTCATATATGAAGAAGTGCAGGCTGCCGCCTAGGCGGCTAGCCAAGTCCAGTTCGAACACTTCCTCGACCAGCAAACGCACCAGATAGGAAAGCCAGTCCATGCGTAACAGCTGGTCATTGAGCCACTTGAAAGCATCCACCTGCTTCTCCCATCAGCCTTGCGGCAGCGCCCGTTCATACCAGCTTCGGCTTTTGTTGACGGTACGAACCAGCCAAAGCATCACCGGCACCTCGATAAGCACACCGACGACCGTCGCCAGAGCGGCACCCGAGTTGAAACCGTATAGAACGATAGCGACCGCCACGGCGAGCTCGAAAAAATTCGACGCGCCGATCATGGCGGACGGCCCCGCGATGTCATGGCGCACTTTCAGCTGTCGGTTGAGCCAGTAACCCAATGCGGCGATCACCAGCGTTTGCAGCAGGATCGGCACGGCCAGCATGGCGATCACCAGTGGTTGTTCGACAATAGCTTCACCCTGGAAAGAGAACAGCAGCACCAGCGTCGCAAGCAGTGCCATGATCGAGAACGGCTGGATACGTGCCAAGGCTGCCTGAAATCTGTCCTCACCAGGCTTGCGTAGACGGCTGCGAATGAACTGAGCAATCGTCAGCGGAATGACGATGTACATCACTACCGAAAGGATCAGCGTGTCCCAGGGCACAGGAATCGAGGAGACGCCCAGCAGCAACGCCACGATGGGCGCAAAGGCGAACACCATTATCAGGTCGTTGACTGCCACTTGCGTAAGGGTGAAGTTGGCGTTGCCGTTACACAGGTTGCTCCAGACAAACACCATGGCCGTGCAGGGCGCCGCACCGAGCAGAATTAGCCCGGCAACGTAGCTATCGATCTGGTCTGCAGGTAGCCAGTCGGCGAAGACATGCCGCAGAAACAGCCAAGCAAGAAACGCCATGGTGAACGGCTTGATTGCCCAATTCACGAGCAAGGTCACACCCATTCCCGCGCGGTGCTCAAAGACTTCATGGAGCGCACTGAAGTCGATCTTCATCAACATCGGGATGATCATCACCCAGATCAGCACCCCAACCGGGATGTTTACATTGGCCAGCTCCATCGCGCCAACCGTCTGTGAGGCCTCAGGGGCAAACAGACCAATGAGCGTCCCAGCGATGATGCAGAGAAAGACCCAAAGGGTTAGGTAACGCTCGAAGAAACCGATCGGCGCACCCGCGGCTTTTTTTCCTATGGTTTCGCATTGAGTAGACATCAAGCTCCTCGTACCTCAACTTACGGAGGGTTCTAAAGCACTGGCGTGGGTGACGGCTCCGCCAGCATCTGGTCAATCTGCTCGACGGTGGTTCGCGCATAGCGAGTCACCCCGATCAAGGTGGCTGACGCGGGCCCTGTCCAGTCGCCATATCCCATTAGCCACAGGCTGGGCTGCTTCACTGATCGGGTTCCGTCCACCTCGACTCTGCCATCCGGTTCGATGACGCCCAGGCCGTCGAGGTGGGCTAACGCGGGTTTGAAGCCGGTGCACCAAACTACCGCATCGACCTGCTCGTAATGCCCGTCATCCCATTCGACCCCGTTTGCCGTAAAGCGAGCAAACGGTCGCTGCGCCGCTAACACGCCCCGTGCGCGGGCGTCTTTGACCGGCTCGACCATGACAATCTCTCCAAACCCGCCGGTTGGATCCTCAACGCTGCGACCTTCTTGCTGTGCTCTCCAGCGTTCGGTGGCGCGCTCGAACAGAACGCGTCCATCAACGTCGTCAGGCAGGAATGCGGGCTCCTGCTGGGTAATCCATATCGTTTCGGCTACGAGCGATAGTTCGGCGAGAATCTGCCCGCCGGAATTGCCGCCTCCGACTACCATTACCCGCTTGCCCGCAAACGGCTCAGCATTCACATAATGGGCAGAGTGTATCTGCAGCCCCTGATACAGCTCTCGGCCCGCATATTCCGGCACAACAGGCTGGCGCCAGGTGCCGGTCGCGCTGACCAGCGCTCGGCAACGCCACGTTCGATCCTCAGCACGCACCTCGAGCTGATCACCAATCCTGGTAACCGATCTGACATGGACCGGGCGTACGATAGGAAATTGGTACCTCTGTTCATAGCGCGATAAATAGTCGATCACGTCGTCACGGGTTGGTGTATCCGTCCGCGGGCTCGGCATCTGCCAGCCCGCAATCGAGCTCCAGGCCGCAGGCGAGAACAGCCTTAGCGACGACCAGCCATGCAGCCAGGCACCGCCAGCCCGCTCTTGGTCGTCCAGGATCAAGAACGATCGGTTCGTGCGGCGCAGGAAGTACGCTGTTGCCAAAGCTGACTGCCCGCCTCCGATCAGGATTACGTCAGGGCTGCTCGACGATGAGCCATCTGCCTCCATACCAACCACTCCTAATATTCGCTTTCCCGAATATGAACCCATGAAATCCCTTCGGCAAGTATGTTTTTAAATCTCCGAAGCTAATATCTGCGAAGGATATATTCGCTTTACAGGATATTTGCTAAACAATATATTCGGCCTTCGTTTTTATGGAGGCTAGGCCAATGTCCACCAAGTCCCGCGTGCTGTTCGTCTGTGTCGCCAATGCTGCACGCTCGCAAATGGCCGAAGCCCTTCTTCGGCATACCGCGCCCGATCAGTACGATGCATTCAGCGCCGGCACTAAGCCTGATGCGGTGGACCCATACGCTCAATCGGCGCTGGATCAGCTTGGGGTCTCGACTGATGGCTTACGAAGCAAATCAGTCGATGAGTTTGCAGGGCAGACTTTCGATTTCGTCATCACGCTTTGTGATAAAGCGGCACTTGAGTGCCACGCTCTTCCAGGGGCCGGAGAATTCATCACGTGGAATTTCCAGGATCCAGCAGACAGCCCCCAACCCGACGCCTACCGGCACACCCTTCACGAAATTCACGAGCGGATCAAAATGTTCGTCCTCGTAAAGCGCAAGCGATAAACAACTGATGATCGAACATCTGACGCCAGACACGGTTTTCAAATGTCTTTCCGATGAAACCCGAGCGCGCATGACCCTGCTTATCGCTCGCGAGGGTGAATTATGCGTCTGCGAGCTAACCACCGCGCTTGAGGAAAGCCAGCCCAAGATTTCGAGGCATCTCTCCCAGTTGAGAAGCTGCGCGATCCTTGAGGATCGACGCCAGGGTCAATGGGTGTATTACCGCTTGCATCCGCACCTGCCGGACTGGGTACACGAGATGCTGCGGGTCACTCTGAATGCCAATAAACGATGGCTAAGTCCTGACGCTGACCGCCTTGAACACATGCGTGATCGGCCTGGCCGAGCGACAGCCTGTGGCTGAACTGGAGAGATCAATGAATATTCTCTTTCTGTGCACGGCTAACAGTTGCCGAAGCATTCTCTCGGAGGCTGTTTTCAATCACCGTGCGCCGGATGGCTTGCGCGCGTTCAGCGCCGGGAGCACGCCACGGGGTGAGGTCAACCCGCTGACGCTTGCTGCGCTGAGTCGTCATGGAATCAGTTGCGATGGCTTGGCCAGCAAATCGATCGACAGCCTGGTCGAACTGCACCCCGACATCGTTATCACCGTTTGCGATAAAGCCGCCGGTGAGGCTTGCCCCGTCTTCTTTGGAGCCTCTACAACGTCACATTGGGGTCTTGCCGACCCGTCAGAACTCGACGCGCCGGAAGCCGCAGTGGCGCGCGAATTCGACGACACGCTGTCGATCATCGAAGCGCGAATTGCGGCATTCCTCGCACTCCCCCTCGGCCAGCTCGATGCAAACGCCCTCAAAGATGAGCTGGCGCGTATCGGCACCCTGATGCGAGAACACACATGAACGACGATTTGCCCAATACCGATTCCGAGCGCCTCGACCTGCCCAGCCTGGATAAGCTCGGCCTGCCGAGCGATCTGGAACACAAGCCACGCATCCTGTTGCTGTATGGCTCGAACCGTGAACGCTCATTCAGCCGCCTGATGAGTCAGGAGGCCGCGCGCTTGTTGGAGGCAATGGGTTGCGAGACACGGATCTTCGACCCCTCCGGCCTGCCACTGCCTGACGACGCCCCGGAGTCTCACCCCAAGGTCCAGGAGCTTCGCGATCTGGTTGTTTGGTCCGAAGGCCAGGTGTGGTGCTCGCCGGAACGTCACGGGGCGATGAGCGCAGTGTTCAAGGCGCAAATAGATTGGGTGCCGCTTAGCATGGGGGCGGTCCGCCCGACGCAGGGCAAGACGCTCGCGCTGATGCAGGTCTGTGGTGGCTCGCAATCCTTCAACGCGGTGAATCAGATGCGCGTTTTGGGCCGCTGGATGCGGATGGTCACCATCCCCAACCAGTCATCGGTACCCAAGGCGTTTCTGGAGTTCGACGACGCCGGTCGAATGAAACCGTCGGCCTATTACGACCGGGTCGTAGACGTGATGGAGGAACTGGTCAAGTTCACGCTGCTGATACGTGGGCGCGGCGGCTACCTTGTCGATCGCTACTCGGAGCGCAAGGAATCGGCCGAGGCCCTGTCTGCACGTGTGAATCAGCGCTCGATTTGAAACAAGGAAAGGCAACCATGTCGCACCCCTATGACCTTCTCAATATCCCAGGTCACGCAGGCCGCTTAATGTTCACGCCATGCCCAGGCACCAAGGGCACCCGCGTAAGCGAAGCGCTGACGACAATCGAATCAGCCGGTGCGCAGGTGCTTGTCACGCTGATGCCGGACACCGAGCTGGCAGCCAACCAGGCGGATGATCTTCCGGCGCGCTGCGCCGAACGAGGTATTGAATGGTTGCAGCTGCCGGTGGCCGACGAACAGGCCCCGCTGGCTGATTTCGATACTGCCTGGCGGCGCCACCGCGACACTATCCTTGCGCGGCTTGCCGACGGCGCCACGCTAGCGATCCACTGCAAGGGCGGTTCCGGACGCACCGGGCTGATTGCCGCGCGCATCCTCATTGAGCTGGGCATCCCCCGGGAGGCGGCCGTGAATCAGGTCCAGGCGCTTCGGCCCAAAGCCATTCAACACCCAGCTCATGTCGGCTGGCTCGCACAGTTTGGCGACTGATCTGATGCTGAAGACCTTTGGCTTGTTCGCCATCACGGCATTCGCCGAGATCGTCGGCTGCTATCTGCCCTACCTGTGGCTTCGTCAAGGCAAAAGCGCCTGGCTGCTGGTACCTGCTGCGGCATCACTGGTGCTGTTTGCCTGGTTGTTATCGCTGCACCCCACAGCCGCAGGACGCGTGTATGCCGCCTATGGCGGCGTTTACATCGGCGCTGCAATCGTCTGGCTGTGGATCGTCGACGGCATCAGGCCTACCGGCTGGGATCTGCTGGGTTCGGCCGTCGCACTGCTAGGCATGGCCATCATCATGTTCGCGCCTCGCGGCGCCTAACTTAGGGAATCACCATGACAATCAAAGTTGGTATCAACGGCTTCGGCCGGATTGGGCGTCTGGCATTGCGCGCAGCCTGGGATTGGCCAGAGCTGGAGTTCGTCCAGATCAACGATCCCGCCGGCGATGCAGCCACCCACGCTCACCTGCTGAACTTCGACTCGGTGCACGGCCGCTGGCAGCACGAAGCGAGCAGTGACGGCGACTGCGTTGTCGTCGATGCCAAGCGCGTCCGAGTCACTGCAAACAAAGCCATTGCAGATACCGATTGGTCCGGCTGCGATCTGGTAATCGAAGCCAGCGGCAAAATGAAGACGGTGGCCGTGCTTCAAGGCTATCTGGACCAGGGAGTCAAGCGTGTTGTGGTCAGCGCGCCGGTCAAGGAAGCCGGGGCGCTCAATATCGTCATGGGTGTTAATGACGCGCTGTTCGATCCGGCACAGCACCGTATCGTCACGGCAGCTTCCTGTACCACCAATTGTCTGGCCCCGGTCGTCAAGGTGATCCATGAGCAGCTGGGAATTCGCCATGGTTCGATCACCACCATCCATGACCTGACCAACACCCAGAGCATCCTCGATCAGCCACACAAGGATCTGCGCCGCGCCCGAGCCTCGGGCATGAGCCTGATCCCGACTACTACCGGTTCGGCGACGGCGATCGCGGAGATCTTTCCCGAATTACGCGGCAAGCTCAACGGCCACGCGGTGCGGGTCCCGCTGGCCAATGCCTCATTGACCGACTGCGTTTTCGAAGTCGAGCGAGCCACCTCTGTCGATGAGGTCAATCAGCTACTGAGCGCCGCGGCCAGCGAAGGTCCGCTCAAGGGCATTCTCGGTTACGAAGAGCGCCCACTGGTTTCAATCGATTACCGCACCGACCCACGTTCGTCGATCATCGATGCCCTGTCGACCATGGTCGTCAACGGCACGCAGGTGAAGCTCTACGCCTGGTACGACAACGAATGGGGTTACGCCAACCGCACTGTGGAGTTGGCGCGCAAGGTGGGCCTTGCTGGCTGAACCCGCACGAATGGCAAGATGGATGCCGCCAAAACTTGCAGGCTAGGGTTGGCCGCCTACACGGCGGCTGATCCGCTGCAGATGTTCGTGTGCCGACTTTTCTCACGCTGATCAAATCATCACGGGACTCGACCGATGAACGCCCTCTCCCGCCTGTCTCCGGAAGTTCGCCAATACCTGGTGGTGACTGCCAACTATTGGGCCTTCACCTTGACCGACGGCGCTTTGCGCATGCTCGTGGTATTGCACTTCCACCAGTTGGGGTATTCGCCGCTGCAGATCGCGATGCTGTTCTTGTTCTACGAGATCTTCGGCGTCATCACTAACCTGGTCGGGGGCTGGCTGGGGGCACGGTTGGGCCTGAATCGGACCATGAACATCGGTCTGGCGTTACAGGTCGTGGCGTTGCTGCTGCTCACCGTTCCCAGCACTTGGCTGGTGGTGCCGTGGGTGATGGCCGCGCAGGCGCTGTCCGGCATTGCCAAAGACCTCAACAAGATGAGCGCCAAAAGCTCGATCAAGTTGCTGGTCCCTGCTGATGCGCAAGGGACGCTCTACAAGTGGGTGGCGCTGCTTACTGGCTCGAAAAACGCACTCAAGGGCGTCGGCTTCTTTCTCGGCGGTCTGCTCCTGGTGTGGCTGGGGTTCCGTGGCGCGGTGTTGGCAATGGCGGCTGTGCTGGCGATGATCTGGATCGCTAGTCTGATGCTGTTGAAAAAAGACCTCGGCAAGGCGAAAGCAAAACCGAAGTTCAAGGAGATGCTGTCCAAAAGCCGCGCTATCAACATTCTGTCGGCAGCACGACTGTTCCTGTTTGGCGCGCGGGATGTCTGGTTCGTGGTGGCGTTGCCAGTTTATCTGGCGAGCACCTTTGGCTGGGATCACTGGCGTGTGGGGGGCTTTCTGGCAGCGTGGATCATCGGCTACGGCATCGTGCAGTCCTTCGCGCCATTGTTCACCGGACGCGCGCAGGGCCAGGTGCCGGATGGCCGTGCTGCGCTGGTGTGGGCTTTGCTGCTGGCTGGTCTGCCTGCAGCCATAGCGTTGGGCCTGGGCACTTCGCTCTCGGCGCAATGGGTGTTGCTAGGCGGGCTGATGGTGTTCGGCGTGCTGTTCGCGGTGAACTCATCCCTGCACAGTTACCTGATCGTCTCCTACGCCAAGGAGGATGGCGTATCCCTTGATGTAGGCTTCTACTACATGTCCAACGCTATGGGCCGGCTGCTCGGCACTGTGCTGTCCGGCTGGATGTACCAGTCTTATGGCATCGAAGCCTGCCTCTGGGTTTCCAGTCTCTTCGTATCGCTCGCGGCACTCATATCGGTAGGCCTGCCGCGTCATATTCAGGCAGGTACTGCGGGCGGTTGAGCGTGCCGGAGGTAACACAACATCGGGGCCGGCACCGCGGGGGCGCCTCCATGGCCTCGCCCGCTAGCTGTCGGAGCTTGCGCGCGGGTCATTGAGCAAATGACTCAGAACTGATCGCAGCTTCCCGGCCTTGACGGGTTTGTTCAGCACCGGGACATCAAACCCTTGCAGCTGGCGGCGACATTGGTCACTGCGATCGGCCGTCACCATGACCGCCGGGATCGCCTGCGCAAAATGCTCCCTGAGCGCAGTGACCACATCCCAACCTGTCACGCCCTGATCGAGATGATAGTCGGCGAGGATCACCTCCGGCGGCGATCCGTCAAGCACGGCCAATGCCGCTTCCTGGTCGGTGGCCGTCAGCACGTCACAGCCCCACTGCCCCAGCAACGCGGCCATGCTGTGCAGGATGCTCAGCTCGTTATCCAGGACCAGCAAGCGACGGCCCGGTAACGGATTGCCAAGTACCGGCATCAGCATTGGCGCTTCGGCAGGCGTCTGCTCAGGCAGATCCGCCAGCGGTACATCAATGCTGAATACAGAGCCTCGCCCCAACTGCGAACGCACCTGAATCGGATAAGCCAGCATTGAGGCAATACGATCGACGATGGCCAGGCCGAGCCCGACCCCGGCGCGTTCGGTGGCGCGCTGCACACCCAGCTGATTGAACTCGAGGAAGATCGACTGCATCTGATCCGACTCGATGCCTCGCCCCGTGTCCCAGACCTCGATACGCAGGTGTTCGCCGCGTTTGCGCGCGCCTAGCAGCACTCGGCCTTGATCGGTGTAGCGGCAGGCATTACTGAGAAAGTTGCGCAAAATGCGCGTCAGCAGCCGGAAATCGCTGCTTAGCGCGTACGCTGGGATGTAATGATCGAAGCCAAGGCCTGCGGCTTCGGCAACTGACTGGAATTCGGACACGAGGGGCAACAACACTTCGTCGAGGCGATAGACCTCGATGTCGGGCATGATCGCCTGTTGATCCAGTTTGGAGATATCCAGCAAATCAGTCAGCAAGTCTTCGGCGCCCTCGAGCGCCTGATGTGCTCGCTCCACCAGGTTCGCTTCAGCATCCGGTAAGCCGCGCTCACGCAATGTCGAGATCAAAAGGCGCGCCGCATTGAGCGGCTGCAACAGGTCATGGCTGGCAGCGGCTAGGTATTTGTCCTTGCTGTGGTTGGCTTGCTCGGCCGCGTCTCGGGCCTTGCGCAGCTCGCAGGTGCGCTCGGCGACCCTGTGTTCCAACTGCTCGTTGAGCTGTAGCAAGCGCATCTGCGCCAACTTGCGCTCGGTGATGTCGGCAACGAAGCCCTCAACCAGGCCATCTTCTTCCGGCTTGAGCAGCAGGTTCATCATGACGTCGATCGGACTGCCGTCCTTGCGCCGCAGACGGGTCTCATATCCGAACAAGCCTTGTTGGGTAGTCAGGGTACGCCGAATCTGCCGAAGCTCGTCTTCGCCACCAATGAACAGGTGATGTGACAGGTCGGTCAGGCGCCACAACGCTTCGTCTGGGCTTTCGTAGCCAAGCATCCTTGCCAGCGCCGGATTGGCTGCGCGAATACCTTCCTGCAGGCTGGCCTGGAAAATGCCGTGTACGGCGTGTTCGAACAGCCATTTGTATCGGTTGCGCTCAGCCTCCAGCTCTTCGAGGCGAGCGACCAGTTCCGGGTAGTGGCTTTTGCGGGCCGAATGAGTGCCTAACCCGAGCAGCCCGGCAAGGGCATCGTCCTGTTCAGAGTGCTTCGGCATAGACCACTTCGACGTCGCGCTGGGTCGACGAACGGGGATTGGTCAGGATGCAAGGGTCTTGCATGGCATGCTGCGAGAGGAACGGGATGTCGGAGAGATTCACCCCGTGCAAGCCGAGCGTTTCGTTGAAGCCAATGGCCTGCTTGAGGCTGATCAGATGTTGCATGAGTCGTTCACGAATCTGTCGATGGCTCAGCCCGCGGCTGTCTATGCCTAGGGTTTCCGCCACCACCTTGAAGCGATCCGGCGCCGAATCGTAGTTGAACGCCACTACATGTTCGACCAATACCGCATTGCAAAGGCCGTGCGGCAGATCCAGATAACCGCCAAGGCTGTGAGACATCGCATGCACTGCGCCGAGAATCGCGTTGGAGAAGGCCAGGCCGGCCTGCATGCTGCCGAGCATGATCTTTTCGCGCAGTTGAATATCGGCCGGATTGGCGATCATTTCCACCAGATGGCCGTTGATCAGCCGCATCGCTTCCAAGGCGTGAGGATCGGTCAGCGGGCCATGGCCCGTCGAAACAAAGGCCTCGATGGCATGCACCAGCGCGTCAATACCCGTACAGGCAGACAGGAACGGATCCATGCTGAGGGTAGTTTCCGGATCGATCAGCGAGACGTCCGGTACGGCGCCCTTGCTGACGATGGAGAACTTCATCCGTTCGGTCTGGTTGGAAATGATCACGAACTGCGACACATCGGCCGATGTGCCGGCAGTCGTGGGGATCAGGATCAGCGGCGGGCTGGGCACCCGTAACGTATCGACACCCTCGAACTCAACGATGTTGCGACCGTGGGCCACCGCGATGCCGATGCCCTTGGCGCAATCCATCGGGCTCCCGCCACCGACCGCCACGATGACGTTACAACCTTCGCTGCCATACACCTCGGCGCCAAGCATCACTTCCTCGGAGCGAGGATTGGCCGAGACCTGAGTGAACAAGTGAAACTCGATGCCCTGTCGTGCCAGGCTCGCCTGGACATCGCCGACCCATCCGGCAGCGACCACCCCCGGATCGGACACCAGCAGCACCTTGCGCGCGCCAAAATTCTTCGCATAGTTGCCGGCGCTATGCCGACAGCCTGCACCAAACACGATCTCGGGCGAGACAAACTTACGGTGCAAGCTCAGATTAGGGCTCATACGGCGGCCTCTCGTTATTATTTCTTACTTTGGGCAAGCCTACTGCTTTCCCGCACCAAAGCAATCAACAAAAAGGCGCATGTCTCGACCATGCAGCGGGCACGGTCTTCGATCAGCCAAGCAGGCCTTGATAGAAGCGACATTCGCGCTGCAGCGCATCGGCTAGGTTGCCAGCCTGGCGAAAGCCGTGGCGTTCGTCTGGATAGAGGCAATACTCTACCCGCAGGCCCTGCTCGCGCAGCGCTGCAACCATTGACTCGGTCTGCTCGGGAAGCACCACAACGTCCTGACCGCCTTGCAGGAAGATCATCGGAACCCGAATCTGTGCCGCGTTGTTTAGCGGCGTGCGTTCCCGGTATCGCTGGGCGTCGCGCACCGGATCACCGATCAGCCAATCCAGGTAGTCCGCCTCGAATTTGTGGGTGACCCGACGCAACGCCAGTGGGTCGCTGACCCCGTACAGGCTGGCGCCGCCAGCAAATCCGGCATCGGCGACCAGTGCGCAGAGTGCGCTGTAGCCGCCGGCGCTGGAGCCACGAATGAAGGTCCGCGCGGGATCGATCTGGCCGCGCACGGCCAACGACTGCACTGCCGCGCAGGCATCCTCGACCTCCACCACACCCCAGTTGCCGCGCAAGCGCTGCCGGTAGGCACGTCCAAATCCGCTGCTGCCTCGGTAATTGATGTCGGCAACGGCAAAACCGCGTTGGGTCCAGTACTGAATGCGCGGATCGAAGACCGGATAGCTGGCCGAGGTCGGTCCGCCGTGCATGAACACAACCAGCGGTGGCTTCTCCCCGGGCAAGCCGCCGTGGTCCGCATTACAAGGCGGATAGAAGAAAGCATGCGCGACTTCCTCCTGCCCGGTGGCAAAACTGAACGGTTGTGCATGTGACAGCTGCTCGGTCGGCAATGGCTGCTCGCCGCCGGCCAGTATCGTGATCTCGCCGTTGAGACGGTTGATTGCCAGCACGGAGGGCGCCCGGTCCGGCGCTCCGGCAAGGCAATAGTAATGGTGGTCATCTACGGCCACTTGGCGACAACGGCTGTACTCGGGTGCGAGCTGCCGCTCGTTGCCCTCAGCGTCATGCTCGAACAGCAAGCCGTACCCGTCCACCAGTCGGGTCGACAACCAGCCACCTTCGGTTAGCGGAAGGTAGCTGATGGTCGCTAATTGCCAAGGCGCGGGAGCGTGGTCGAAGCGATGCCGGACAAAGCGATCCACCGGCACCATCGAATCGCCGTGGCTCTGCCAGGTTTGCCACCAACCGGCGCGGTCGGTCAGGCAAAACAGCGCACCGTCACCGGCGAAGCGAGGCTGTTGCAGCGATTCCGTACCCTCGGCACCAGCCAGACACACCGGCTGATAGAGCCGCCCGTCAGGCAGGTAGTCGGCCATCCAGAGGCTGGTGGCCGTCCAGGGCTGCTCGGGGCGATGCCACTGAATCCAGGCCAAACGCTCACCAGAGGCATCCAGTGTTGGCGAGGCATAGAAGTCAGCACCCTCGGCAAGCCGCTCTCGTTCGCCTAGAAGCGAAACGCTCACCAGTCGATGCTCGACGCCCTTGTCATGGTGGGTTTCCTCCACCGCGACGATTGCACCTCGGCGGCGATCGTATTGCAGGTCGCCATAACGGCAGCGAGGACGCGAGGTGAGCGCCACCGGCTGGCCAGCCCTCTTACCGGCAAGCGGTTGCAGATAGATCTGTTGGTCGCTTTCATTAACGAAAGCAACACCTTCATCGGTGAGGCAAAGCGCACCGCCACCGTATTCGTATACCCGACTGCGCAGGGAAAACTCAGCGGGTGTCAGGCATTGCGCCGTGCCGTCGCGCCAGTACCAAAGGGTGCAACGCGCATCGGCGGGATCGTACTGAATCCAGAACAAGCCGCCATGCCCGGCACGCAGCTCTGCGAAGTCGCGGCTGGCCGAGGCGGCTTTTTCAGCGGTCCAGTCGCTACCCCAGAAGCCATACGGCGTTTCGGTTTTGCTCATATCGATCGGTTCCGGTCGGTCAGGCATGCCCCAAACGGACCTATACCTTGAGAATCAGCTTGGACGCCTTCTCGTTACGGAAAGTCAGCTCATCCAGCCCGCGCGGGGCCTGCTCGGCCTCGATGCGTGCAGCGAGAATCTTGTCATGATGGGCGGATTTGCTGCATACCGGATCCGCATTGGCGGCGTCGCCGGTGAGCATGAAGGCCTGGCAGCGGCAGCCGCCAAAGTCCTTTTCGTTTTCATCGCAGGATTGGCACGGCTCGGGCATCCAGTCGAAGCCGCGAAACTTGTTGAAGCCCATCGAGTGCTTCCATATCTGCTCGATGCTTTGCTCACGCACGTTGGGAAAGGTGATGGGCAGTTGGCGTGCGCTGTGGCAAGGCAGCGCCGTGCCGTCAGGGGTGATGTCAAGAAACAGGTTGCCCCAGCCGTTCATGCAGCCCTTGGGACGCTCTTCGTAATAATCGGGCGTGACGAAGATCAGCTTGCAGGGGTGATTCTCGGCGGCGAGCTTGTCACGCCATTCATTGGTGATCCGCTCGGCACGTACCAGTTGTTCCTTGCTAGGTAACAGCCCGGCGCGGTTGAGCTCGGCCCAGCCATAGAACTGACAGGTCGCGAGTTCGACGAAGTCGGCTTCGAGCTCCAGGCAGAGTTGGATGATGCGGTCGATATTGTCGATGTTGTGCCGATGGGTGACAAAGTTGAGCACCATCGGATAGCCGTGCGCCTTGACCGCCCGCGCCATGGCAAGCTTCTGGGCGAACGCCTTTTTCGACCCGGCGAGCAGGTTGTTCACTTCCTCGTCAGCGGCCTGAAAACTTATCTGAATGTGGTCGAGCCCAGCGTCGGCGAACGAGGCGATTTTTTCCTCGGTCAGGCCGATGCCTGAGGTGATCAGGTTGGTGTAATAGCCCAAGTCCCGTGCCGCCTTGATCAGCTCGGCCAGATCCTGACGGACCAAGGGTTCGCCACCGGAGAAACCCAGCTGCGCCGCGCCCATCTCGCGCGCCTGGCGGAACACCTCGATCCACTCGGCAGTACTCAGCTCATCGTGGCTGCGAGCGAAATCCAGCGGATTGGAGCAATAGGGGCATTGCAGTGGGCAGCGATAGGTCAGCTCCGCCAGCAGCCACAGCGGCGGGCCTGGCTCGAAACCTGGTTTAGCGAAGCTCGATCCAGAACCGTTCAACGGCGACCTCCAGGAATGCAACGATGTCTTCCTCGATGCCCTCGGCATCGGGGAAGCGACTCTGCAGGATAGCGACAATTGCACCCACACTCCGGGTGCCATCCACTTCGCCCAGGACCGCCGATGCGCTCTCGTTCAGCTTGATCATGCCTTCGGGATACAGCAGCACATGGCAGTTCTGCGCCGGTTCCCATTGGAAGCGGAAACCGCGGCGAAAAGCCGGGATCTGGGTCAGTTGGATATCGCTCATGGTCCTCTGTCTCGCCAGTGAAAACATCATCGGTAAGGGCTGGTGGGCTGAAGCCCACCCTACAGCTCATATGCGAGGGCTGCCGCCACTCGATCACAGGTCGCTCAGTCAACAGTCAGAACGTGATGCCCTTGTGCCAGACACGCTCGTTCGTCACCGTATGGTATGGCGGACGATCCAGCTCGTAGGCCATGCTCATGGCATCGAGCATGCTCCACAGAACGTCGAGTTTGAACTGAAGAATGTTCAGCATGCGCTCCTGGCTTTCCCGCGTCTTGTAGTGTTCCAGCGTGATCCGCAGGCCGTGCTCGACGTCGCGTCGTGCTTCCTTCAGGCGTTTGCGGAAGTAGTCGTAACCGGATGCATCTATCCAGCTGTAGTGCTGGGGCCAGGCATCCAGACGCGACTGATGGATGGTTGGGGCGAACAGTTCGGTGAGCGAGCTGCTGGCAGCCTCCTGCCAGACGGCGCGGCGGGCGAAATTGACATAGGCGTCTACGGCGAAGCGCACGCCTGGCAGCACCAACTCCTGCGACAAGACCTGCTCACGGTCCAGGCCCACGGATTCAGCTAGGCGCAGCCAGGCTTCGATACCACCCTCCTCGCCTGGGCTGCCATCATGATCAATGATCCGCTGGACCCATTCGCGGCGGGTATCGCGATCCGGGCAGTTAGCCATGATGGCTGCATCCTTCACCGGAATGCAGACCTGATAGTAGAAGCGGTTCGCGACCCAGCCCTGAATCTGCTCACGGGTCGATCGGCCTTCGTACATGGCACGATGGAATGGATGATGGATATGGTAGTAGTCGCCCTTCGCGCGTAGCGCTGCTTCGAACTCGGACGGAGTCATGGCTGGCAGGGTCATAAGAACTTCCTTACGGGTTGTGCGGGCTGTTCCTCCAGGCACAAGTGAGCGCCTTCAGCCACTGATTTCGGTGAGCTGCGGGTCGTTCTACCCTACAGCTCGATACTCATGCCATCGAACGAGACTTCAATCCCGTGCTCGTCGAGCACCGCCCGTTCGGCAGAGTCCTCGTCGAGGATCGGATTGGTGTTGTTGATATGGATGAGAATCTTGCGCGCAGCCGGCATGCCGTCGAGCACCTCGATCATGCCGCCTGGGCCGCTCTGATGAAGGTGGCCCATTTCGCTGCCCAGTTTGGTGCCGACTTCGCGCACGCGCATTTCGTCATCGCGCCACAGGGTGCCGTCGACGACCAGGCAATCGGCACTGCGCATCAGTTCCAGCAGTTCAGGGCTGACCTGGCCCAGACCCGGCGCGTAAAACAGCGTGCCGCCGGTTTTACGGTCTTCGATCAACAGACCGATGTTGTCACCGGGATGCGGGTCGTTGCGGTGCGGCGAATACGGCGGCGCTGAACTGCGCAGCGGAATCGGGGTGATGTTCAGGTTTGGGCAGGTCGCGATGGTGAAACTGCCTTCCAACGCGATCGGATTCCAGCGCAGACCGCCGTTCCAATGTTCAAGCATCTTGAACAGCGGAAAGCCGGTGCTCAGATCCTGATGAACCATCTCGGTGCACCAGACTTCGTGTGGGCAGCCCTCACGCAGCGTCAGGAGGCCGGTAGTGTGATCGATCTGGCTGTCGAGCAGGATGATCGCGCCAATTGCGGTGTCTCGGGGGCCGCGAGCCGGTTGTAGCTTAGGGAAGGACTCAAGCTGAGCACGGATATCCGGCGAGGCGTTGCAAAGTATCCAGTTCTCGCCGTCATCGCTGATTGCAATCGACGATTGAGTGCGGGCTTTGGCACGCAAGCTACCGTTGCGCAGCCCGGCACAGTTGACGCAATTACAGTTCCACTGAGGAAAGCCGCCGCCAGCAGCCGAACCTAAAATCTGGATGAACATGGGCAGCTCCCAAAAAAACGGAGCCCCGACCGGGGCCGGGGCCGATCAATCAGCGATTGGCGAAGTACATGGTGACTTCGAAACCAATGCGCAGGTCGGTAAAAGCAGGTTTAGTCCACATGGCTGATTCCTCTCTTTTGTGATGACGGAAGTATTCCGACAACTCATTAAGCACCCTACTCCGTCAAAAGCGGAATGGTACTTTGGAAGGAGACAGCGCTCTGCATTGGTAGTGCCTTGGCTGTCGCCGGTTTTCAAGCAACGTGAGATGACAGGTGCACTCAGCGGCGCACAGCGGAACGACCATGGGTGCCCCGCCAGGCCAGTTCGTTGGTGATGGTCGCCATTGGCGAGAACATCTCGTAGTCGAATGCGCTCAGGGGCGCCTTTTCCTGTACGCGCAACGGCCAATCATGGTTTGCCAGCGCCGCCTTGCCGATCGCCAGGAAATCCAGCACGCCGGCGTCGAGCAATTGCTGCGCCTGTTCGCCCGTGCCGATAGCGCCATTGCCGATGATCGGGATCTCGACGGCACCTTTGGCGATTGCCGCCAGGCTTTCGCCTTCCTCGAACGCCGGTGCACTTATGTCGCCTTCGGTCACGTGGATATAGTCGAGCCCCGCGGAGGCTAGCGTGGCGAAACGATAGCGCGCCGCTTCAACCCCACCGTCCCATTTAAGCTGGCTGTCCGTGACCATGCTTTGCGACAGCCGCATACCGACGACGAACCCCGCCCCGACCGCCTCGCGTACCGCACGGATGACTTCCAGCGGCAGGGCCAGTCTGGCCTGGTAGTCACCGCCCCAGCGGTCGGTGCGCTGATTGAACTCGGCGGTCATGAATTCGTGCAGCAGGTAGCCATTGGCGCCATGCAACTCCACCCCATCGAAACCGGCATCACGCGCATGTTTCGCAGCCTGAACGAAGCCGGCAATCGCTTCATGAATTTCCGCTTCGGTCATCTCTGCGGGTGTCGCATAGGGGCCTTCGCCGCCGTAGAAGCTCAACTGTCGCCCGCCCGGCTGAACGGCCGACGGCGCGACGTGGCGGGCGTGGTGGATATTGCCTTGAGTCTGCGCGCCACCGTGCATCAGCTGAGCGATGATCGCCGCTCCCGCCTGGTGTACCGCGCTGACGATCGGCACCCAGCTGTCACGCTGAACCTCGGTGGCCAGGCCCGGCTGATTCAGATATCCCTGACTGTATGCTGTGTCCGTATAGGTGCCTTCGGTAATCAACATGCCGAAGCCGCCCTCTGCGAATGCCTGGTAGTAGTCGCGCATCAGTTCGTTGGGTTGCCCTTCCGGCTCGGCGCTGACGCGAGTCATCGGAGCCAGCACGGCGCGGTTGCGTAGGCGCAGCTGATTCAGCTGGGCGGGTTCGAGCAATTGGGGCATCAGCAAGTCCTCATGAAACATGGGTCGTGCTGAATCTGAGGTGCAACGGGCGTTGGAGTTCGCTGCGTGCGATCGCTGGGCTTTAGCCACGCATAAAAAAACGCGGCCTTTGGGGCCGCGTTGCGTTGATGGACCACCGCCCGAACCCGATCGGTCAGTGGTCCCCGCACTGATAGCGTGCGAGCAAGTCAGCCGGCGCGCTGGAGCGAACGCGCCGGGTCCTACGAGTTGCGGTACCGGGCTTAGAAGAAGCCCAGCGGGTTGATGTCGTAGCTGATCAGCAGGTTCTTGGTCTGCTGGTAGTGATCGAGCATCATCTTGTGCGTTTCGCGACCGACACCGGACTTCTTGTAGCCACCGAAGGCGGCATGCGCCGGGTACAGGTGGTAGCAGTTGGTCCATACGCGACCAGCCTTGATCGCCCGGCCCATGCGGTAGGCGCGGTTGATGTCGCGGGTCCACAGGCCGGCACCCAGGCCGAACTCGGTGTCGTTGGCAATCGCCAGGGCTTCGGCTTCATCCTTGAAGGTGGTGATACCGACCACCGGGCCGAAGATCTCTTCCTGGAACACGCGCATCTTGTTGTTGCCCTTGAGCAGGGTCGGCTGGATGTAGTAACCGCTGGCCAGATCACCTTCCAGACGCTCGGCCGCGCCGCCAGTGAGCAGCTCGGCGCCTTCGTCCTGGGCGATCTGCAGGTAGCTGAGGATCTTGTCGTACTGCTGCTCGGAGGCCTGGGCACCGACCATGGTCTCGGTGTCCAGCGGGTTGCCGCGTTTGATCACCTTGATCTTCTTCATCACCTCGACCATGAAGGCGTCGTAGATCGACTCCTGCACCAGGGCGCGGGATGGGCAGGTGCACACCTCGCCCTGGTTGAAGAACGCCAGTACTAGGCCTTCGGCGGCTTTTTCGATGAACTGCGGTTCCGCGTTCATGATGTCTTCGAAGAAGATGTTCGGCGACTTGCCGCCCAGCTCCACGGTCGACGGGATGATGTTCTCGGCGGCGCACTTGAGGATGTGCGAACCGACCGGGGTGGAACCGGTAAAGGCGATCTTGGCGATACGCTTGCTGGTGGCCAGGGCCTCACCGGCTTCGCGGCCGTAGCCCTGCACTACGTTGAGCACGCCTGGCGGCAGCAGGTCGCCGATCACCTCCATCAGCACGGTGATCGACAGCGGGGTCTGCTCGGCCGGCTTGAGCACGATGCAGTTGCCGGCGGCCAGGGCCGGGGCGAGTTTCCAGGCGGCCATCAGCAGCGGGAAGTTCCACGGAATGATCTGCCCGACCACACCCAGGGGCTCATGGAAGTGATAGGCGGCGGTGTGTTCGTCGATCTCGGCGGCGCTGCCTTCCTGGGCGCGGATGCAACCGGCGTAGTAACGGAAGTGGTCGGCGGCCAGGGGCACGTCGGCGTTCAGGGTTTCGCGCACAGCCTTGCCGTTGTCCCAGGTTTCGGCCACGGCCAGCAGTTCGAGGTTGGCTTCGATACGGTCGGCGATTTTCAGCAGCACCAGGGCGCGGTTCTGTACCGAGGTTTTGCCCCAGGCATCGGCGGCGGCATGGGCGGCATCCAGAGCATGCTCGACATCCTCGACCCCGGAGCGCGGGAATTCGGCGATGACTTCACCATTGACCGGCGAGGTGTTGACGAAATACTCACCCTTGACCGGCGGGACAAACTCACCGCCGATGTAGTTGCCATAGCGTGGCTTGAAGGAAATGACGGAGCCTTCCGTACCGGGTTGGGCGTAGATCATGAGCGGCCTCTCTAATTTTTCTGCTTGTCGGAGCCTGACCGGACATGGACAGGACATGGAACGATCTTAGGCAGCCAAACCGCTTGCCCGGAATGCCCCCAAGGGACAGATGCGCTCCTCATTTGGTAGTAGATGCCAAAACCGGTGCGCAGCCGCCACAGGCATCTGAGCGCCCCAAAAGGCGCGCCATGCGCCTGAAAAAAACCGCCAGATTAGGGCGCCCCAGCTCACATGCAATTGACCATGCGCAAGGGCAGTCAGCTGCCCAGCGAATGTTTTTTTCATGCCACAAAAACGCGACCAAATGCCCTGAAAAACGGCCCGAAAGTCTCATTAGTCGAGCGTCAAAAGCGCCTTAGCTTCGAGCCGCAACATTGGTTTTCCCAAAACGTTTGCTTAAGGAGATATGCCATGCAGTGGATCGATCCGGACTTCTGCGACTTGCGTCTGGGCTTTGAAGTCACCGCGTACGTTTACGTGCGCTGAGCCCCCACCGGCGTGATCGCAACCGCCTTCACGCCGGTCGAGCGAGGAAATGGACATGACCGCAACAAGTATTTCGCCGCTGAGCTGCTATGAGATTCGCTCGCCCTTTCTGTTTCGCTGGGAAGAATCGCAGCAAGCGCACGTACTGCTCTATCCCGAGGGCATCGTCAAGCTGAACGCCACCGGCGGGGAGATATTGAAGCGCTGCGACGGCAAGACCCGTGTCGTCGAGCTAATCGACCAGTTGGCCCAAAGCTACAACGCATCCGATATCGACGCGATCCGTAACGGTGTCCTGAATTTCCTGGAGGTATCTCATGGCAAAGGCTGGATCCGAGTTAAGGCTTGACGGCAGCGGCAACCCGGTCTGGCTGCTGCTGGAGCTGACCTATCAGTGCCCGCTGCAATGCGTGTTCTGCAGCAATCCACGCAACTTCGCCGATTACCGCCAAGACGAGCTGAGCACCGCCGAGTGGATCGATGTGATGGCCCAGGCCCGCGCCATGGGTGCGATGCAGATCGGCTTCTCCGGCGGCGAGCCCACGCTGCGCAAGGACCTCGAAACGTTGGTCGCCGAGGCTGACCGCATGGGCTACTACACCAACCTGATCACCTCCGGCATCGGCCTGACCGAGGCGCGCCTACGCGCCCTGAAGGATGCCGGGCTGCGGCACATCCAGCTCGGTTTTCAGTCCACCGACCGTGACGTGGCGCGTGAACTGGCCGGTGTCGACGCCTGGGAGCGCAAACTGCGCATGGCGCGGCTGATCAAGGCAATGGACTTCCCCATGGTGCTCAACGTACCGATCACCCGGCAGAACATCGCTCAGGTGCCGGACATCATCGAGTTCGCCGTTGATCTGGGAGTGGAGTACCTCGAACTGGCGAATGTGCAGTACTACAACTGGGCGCTGCTCAACCGCGATGCACTGATGCCGACTCATGCCGAACTGCAGAAAGCCGAAGACGAGGTGCACAAGGCACGCGAGCGTTTCGGTGATCGCCTGACCATCTTCTTCGTCATTCCTGACTATTACGAAGGTCGTCCCAAGGCGTGCATGAACGGCTGGGGAGCGATTCACGTCACGATCGCGCCGAACGGCAACGTGCTGCCCTGCTCCCAGGCCAGCGCCTTCAAAGAGCTCACCTTCCCCAACGTGCGCCAGCAACGACTGGAGCAGATCTGGCACGACTCGCCGGTGTTCAACCTCTACCGTGGCGACACCTGGATGCCAGAACCCTGCCGCAGCTGTGACGATAAGGAAAAGGATTTCGGCGGGTGCCGCTGCCAGGCGCTGCTGCTGACCGGCGACGGTGCCAACACCGACCCGGCCTGCAGTAAATCCCCACATCATCAGCTGATTCGCCAGGCCGTTGAACTGGCGCAGGATGCCACGCGCCCGCAAGGCACGCTGATCGCCCGACAGGCCAGTCAGGGGGTTGAACTTGAAACTGCCCCATGATTCTTTCGGCGGCACCGTAAGTGCGGGCCTCGCGCTAACGCTTGGTTGTTACCTGCTACTGCGTTTTTGGCTGGTGAGCTGAGCCATGCAGCTACCCATTCTCGATCTGCTGGCCCGCTATGCGCACCTGCTGTTCGCGTTGGTCTGGGTCGGCCACAACTATGCCAACTTCATCCAGAACCCACGCTTCGTGCCACTGCAGAACGGCATCGACACCGCCACGTTGAACCACGATCGGGAAGCGCGGATGAAACGTGAGCACGGCATTTTCCGCTATGCCTCTGTAGTGGTCTGGATATCCGGCATGTTCATGCTCTGGCAACGCGGCTGGCTGGTCGATGCGCTGCTGCTGCAGGGTCCGCTGGCGGTGATCGGCCTGGGCGCCTGGATTGGCACGCTGATGCTGCTCAACCTCTGGCTGGTGCTCTGGCCGCATCAGAAGAAGCTGCTCGGCTTTGTTCCGGCGACTCTGGAAGAGCGCGTGCGCTGCTCGCGAATAACCTTCCTCTCGTCGCGCAGTAACACCATCCTGTCCTTTCCCCTGCTGTTCCTCATGGCGAGTGGTGGTCATGGCCTGCATCTCTTCTGAGCCGACTGAGCGCTACAGTTTTGCCGCCGGCCCGGCGATGCTGCCGAGTGCAGTGCTAACGCAGATTCAGAATGAATTGCCGGACTGGAACCGCAGCGGCTTCTCCTTACTTGAACAACCGTTCACCAGCGCCGCGTTCAAGCAGCTGATGGCCGAGACCGAACAGAACTTACGCAAGCTGCTGTCGGTTCCTCACAACTATCGGGTGCTCTTTGTTCAAGGTGGCGCGTCGGCGCAGTTCGGCCTGGTGCCGCTCAACCTGCTGCAGCCCGGGCAGAGCGCGGACTATCTCGAAAGTGGCCACTGGGCGCGCAAAGCGATTGTCGAGGCGCGCCGACATTCACCGGTCAATGTCATCGCCAGCAGCGCGGCGGATGGCTTCAGCACCCTGCCGAAGCGGGAACGCTGGCAGCTCGATCCCCACGCCGGTTATTGCCACATCACTAGCAACGAAACCGGAAACGGTCTTCAGCTACGCGAATTCCCCGAAGTGCCGGTGCCGCTGGTGGCTGACATGACGTCCGACTTTCTTACCCGGCCCATTCCGGTAGAGCGCTTCGGTCTGATCTACGCCAGCACTCAGAAGAACATCGGCATCGCCGGGCTCTGTCTACTGATCGTGCGCGAGGATCTCTTGCGATCACCGCAGCGTGGCCTCCCAGCGGTATTCAGCTACAAGGTACAGGCCGAGCAACAGAGCCGCTTCAACACGCCACCGACCTTCGCCCTGTATGTCGCTGCGTTGATGCTGCGCTGGATCGAGGATCAGGGCGGACTCGCCGTAATGGCAGCACATGCGCGCGAAAAGAGTCAGCGGTTATATCGCTGCATTGAGGCTGGAAGCTTCTACCGCTGCCGCCAACAGGCCGCGGATCGCTCAAGCATCAATGTCTGCTTTGAACTGGCAGATGCGCGATTGCTCCAGCCCTTTCTTGCCGATGCAGAGCGCAACGGCCTGTTTCATCTGCAGGGACACAGCCATGTCGGCGGCGTCCGCGCCAGTCTTTACAACGCCATGCCTCTGGCGGGAGTGGATCGACTGGTCGCCTTCATGCGTGATTTCGAGAGCCGTCATGGCTAAGCCGAACAGCGTCCGGACAATCAGCAGCCGTCTGGCGCAAAGGCTCGCGATGGACCTTTGCTGCTTGGCGTGTCACTTCTCGACTTATCAAGCCAATCAACCGGTCACGGTAATGGGCCTGCCGTTCCCCTCGCCGTTAGGTATCGCTGCAGGATTCGACCGTTACAGCAGGCTCGGTCGCCGCGCGGCGTTGCTGGGCTTTGGTTTCAATGAAGTGGGCAGCCTGACGGCAGAGGGTCTCGCCAGGCTGTCGCCTGTAAAGCATGGCCAAGCACGTCTAGGCCTGAACCTAACTCTGGACGCCAGCCAATCTTGGACTGAGACCTGTGCCCTGCTACAGACTGCTTGGCCGCTGGCGGACTATCTGGTGCTCAATCTGATCGGCCCTGCCAGCGTCCGGCTGGTCGAAGACCCCGATCGGTTGCACCGACTGCTCTCGTTATTGCGACATCAGCAACACGCGCTGAACACAGCGGGAAATCGCAGTGTGCCACTGGTCGCAAAGTTGCGCTGCCTGCCGGAACAGGTGCCTGAGTACCTAACCGAAGTGCTGCTGGAGTTGGGTTTCGACGGCCTGATCGCTGCGCATGACCCAGGGCCGCCAGCGACACGGCAGCGTTACCGCGCCTGGCAGGATGACCGACAACAGATGCAAGCCTGCATGCAGATCGAACAGTTGCACCGCCTGTGCGGCACCGATCTGGCGCTGATCTCGGTCGGAGGAATACAGACCGCAGGCCACCTCCAGGCGCGCCTCGACGCAGGGGCTCAGCTTATCCAGGTGCATGGAGCCCTGATGCGTCAGGGGCCATGGCTTGCTCGGCGGCTATGCGGATGAGTCCGAGCTAAGCAAAGCCGCGCAGGAGCTTGGCCATCCGCGAAACTTGGCTGTTCGAGGATCAACGCTGCCGCCCAATACCCATAAATTTCCCATAAAAAAGGCCGGCATAAGCCGGCCTCGTTTTCTTGGCGCTTAATCAGCGCTTGGCGACTACCTGCTCCTTCGGCAGTTTGAAGGTCCAAACCATGCCGCCCTGGTTGAAGTCTTTGATGCGCTTGGCAACCTCGCCACCCCACAGTGGGACCGCACCGCCCCAGCCAGACAGGACCGATACATACTGTTCGCCGTCCATTTCCCAGGTAACTGGCGAGCCGATCACACCGGAACCGGTGTTGAATTCATACACCTTCTCGCCCGTTTTGGCGTTGAACGCCATCAGGAAGCCTTCCGGGTTACCGGTGAACACCAGATTGCCCTTGGTTGCCAGAACGCCGCCCCACAGTGGCGCGTAGTTTTTGTAACGCCAGACTTCCTTGCCGGTTTTCGGGTCAATGGCGCGAAGCACGCCAATGTATTCCTCGTTCAGCGGGTGGATGGTGAAGCCAGCGCCCAGGTAAGCCGCGCCTTTCTTGTAGGCGACGCCTTCGTTCCAGATGTCCATGGCCCATTCGTTGGACGGCACGTAGAACAGTCCGGTGTCCTGGCTGTAAGCCATTGGCATCCAGTTCTTACCGCCGAGGAAAGACGGTGCAACAGTTACGGACTTGCCCTTGTCGGCATCGCCTGGTGCGCCAGGACGGTTGGCGTCGTCATAGATCGGACGTCCATCCTTATCCAAACCCTTGGCCCAGGTGATCTTGTCCACGAACGGGAAGCCGCGAATGAATTTTCCGTTGGTCCGATCGAGCACGTAGAAGAAGCCGTTTCGGTCCGCGGTACCCGCGGCCTTGATGGTCTTACCACCGTCCTGGTAGTCGAAGGAGATCAGCTCGTTGACCCCGTCATAGTCCCAGCCGTCATGCGGCGTCGACTGGAAGTGCCACTTGATCGAGCCGTCGTCCGGGTCCAATGCCAGACGCGAAGACGAATACAGGTTGTCGCCTGGGCGCAGGTGCGAGTTCCAGGGTGACGGGTTGCCGGTACCAAACAGCAGCGAATCGGTGTCCGGATCGTAGTAGCCACCCAGCCAAGGCGCTGCACCGCCGGTCTTCCAAAGATCGCCCGGCCAGGTTTTACCGGCTTCGCCGCCAGAGATGCCGTTTTCGACCTTTTTGCCATCCTTCATCACGTAGCCCATGTGGCCTTCGACGGTCGGACGGGTCCACAGCAGCTCGCCATTCTTGGGGTTGAACGCCTGGATCATGCCAACTACGCCGAACTCACCGCCAGCCAGGCCAGTGATCAGCTTGCCTTTTACCACCATCGGCGCGGCAGAAATCGAGTAGCCAGCCTTGTAGTCAGCCACGGTCTTTTTCCAGACGACCTTGCCAGTGTCCTTGTTCAGCGCGACCAGCTTGGCATCCAGCGTGCCGAAGATCACCAGGTCGTCATACAGCGCCACGCCACGGTTGATCACGTCACAGCAAGGCATGATGCCGTCCGGCAGACGGGCGTCGTACTGCCACAGTTCCTTGCCGGTACGGGCATCGACCGCAAATACGCGCGAGTAGGAGCCGGTGAGGTACATCACACCATCTTTGATCAGCGGCTGCGCTTCCTGGCCACGTTGTTTTTCACCCCCCAGGGAAAAACCCCAAACCGGGCGCAGCTGGCTGACGTTCTCAGTATTCAGTGCATCGAGTGTGCTGTAGCGCTGGCCTTGCAGCCCCAGGCCGTTAGTAACGATCTGATCGGTGGACTTGGCGTCATCGAGGATTTCCTGATCGGTGACTGCCCATGCCGACACGCTGGACACGGCCATGGCGGCGCAAAGCGCTGTCAGGGCGAAGGGCTTGCGAAGACCGGTGTGCTTCATTGCGGCTACCTCTACGGGTTCATTGTTATCGTCGCCGGGAAGTTTTCCCGGTCTAGTAGCGATTCTTGGATCTAGCCGCTCCTGTAACAATTACACGCAGTACCGATTTTCCTCCTCCCTTGGTAGCAATACTCCTCGAAGGGCCCGTCATCCTTGCGTCATGATGGCCAAGCCGGGCTACCGCACCGGCACCGAAGTTGAAGCCGGTGTGCCCGAAAAGACGATTCCTCGCACGGTGCTCGAGCCTTACAACGGACGCCCCTCCGCTCACAAGGACACGAGCCATGCGCCGCCTGATGATCTGCAGCTTCCTGTTGGTATTGGCTGCCACTGCCAACGCCGCCCAGCCGATTCGGCTGGGCTTGAATTACCCAAGCACCGGTAACTACAAAAGCGAAGGTCTGGAGCTTCGCCGCGGCGCCTTGCTCGCCATCGAGACCATCAATCGACAGGGCGGCGTGCTGGGCCGGCCGCTCGAACTGATCAGCCGCAACACGGCCGCCCGCGAAGAGAAGGCGAGAGCCAACATCGAAAAATTCGCGGCCGAGGGCGCCGAGATGGCATTCGGCGGCGCTACCAGCGAAGAGGCCATAGCCGCCGGCCAGCGCGCCCGCGAGCTGGGCCTGCTGTTCTTCCCCACGCTGGGTTACGCCAACGCAATCACCGGACACGACGGCCAGCGCTACCTGTTTCGTGAACCAAACAGTGCCTGGATGAGTGCGCGCGTGCTCGGCGAGTACCTCAGCTGGCACCTACCGAACCGCCGCTACCACTATGTCAGCCTCGACGACACCTGGGGCCACAGCATGGAGCAGGCACTGCGCGAAGCCACCCGCAGCCGTGACCGAGCACGCCACGGATTCTCGCGGATCAGCCCCAGGGGTGCGCACCATGAGGAGTACCTCGCAGCGCTGAAAAAAGCCGCCTCCAGCGACGCGGATGTATTGGTCATCGTCTTGCTCGGCCAGGATCTGGTGCAGACCATGCGTCTGGCGCATGACCTCAAGCTCGATCAGCGGATGCAGATTATCGTGCCCAACCTGACCGGCAGCATCGTCGAGCAGGCCGGCCCGCAGGTGATGGAGCATGTCATTGGCACGGCAGCCTGGACCTGGCGCGTTCCTGCGCTGGTTAAAAGTGAAAAGGGCCAAGCGTTCGTCGATGCCTATATCGCTCAGCATCAGCGCTACCCGGACAGTACTGCCGCCTCGGCCTACGCCATCGTTCAGCAATGGGCCGCAGCCGCTCAGCGCGCTGGCAGTCTGCACAGCGAAAAGATCATCAAGGCGCTGGAAGATCACCGCTACAGCCTGCTCAAGGACGAACAGTACTGGCGCAGCTTCGACCATCAGAACGTACAGAGCATCTATGCGGTACGGGTCCGGTCGCGTAGCGAAATCATGCAGGACAGGTTCAAGCAGGATTACTTCAACATCATCCATCGCATGGATGGCGAAGCGGCAGCTCCAAGCCTTGACGAGTGGCAGGAGGAACGCGGTGACGAGCTGAGCTTGCGCTAGCGCCGTGCCGTCGGCCGGCAAGAGGGCTGCGAGTCGGCGCGCCTGGCCCAATGGGTTGCTAATCACGGAACGAATGACTGCGCGGAGATCACGCCGAGCCGATACAGTAGGCACCTAATGACCAGGGCGTCATCCCGCCACGCTAGGCAATACGGATAACGCCATTCTTTCGTCAAGCTGGGTTCTTTCAATGAAACAAACGTGGTCCCCGTTTCCCTGGGTGTGCTTCGCCATGTGCGTCGGTGTCATGGGTACGGCGCTCATTTCCCCCTTGTATCCGCTCTATCAACAAGCGTGGCAGCTTCGTACCAGCGACATCTCACTGATCTATGTCGTCTACATGGCGGGTGCGCTGTTCGGGCTGTTGTTCATGGGCCGCCTGTCAGACACCCTGGGCTTTCGCAAAGTGATGCTCACCGGGTTGCTGCTTGGCTGGGCCGGGACCCTGGTGACGATGCTGGCGTGGAACCTGCCTAGCCTCAATATCGGTCGTGTTGCAGTCGGCCTCTCTTCCAGCCTGATCGTGACCAGCGCGTCGGTCGGCCTGGTACAGATTTCCCGGGACGGAGCATCCCAGCGGATATCGATGATCACCAGCTTTCTGCTCGCCTTTGGCTTCGGCCTCGGCCCGCTGACCGGAGGCGTCATTGGCCAGTGGCTGCCGTTTCCGCTGACGGCCACTTACGTGCCCACCCTGATCCTCGGCGTGCTGGGGGTATATGCCTTGCTGCGCGTGCAGCTCAAACCGCATCCCGAACTCAGCGCAGCTGCACCGCTCGGTTTGCGTACGTTCATCCCGCGGCTGACCTGGGCCACCCGCCCTGATTCGCTGGCGTTCCTGCTGACGTGTGCCTGCCCGTTCTTTGCGTTTGGGGTGTTCGGCATCTACGCGTCGATGGCGCCGCTGTTCCTGGAGAAAATGCTGCCTTGGCATGGACCGGTAGTGAGTGGCACGTCCATCGGGGTCATTCTGTTGGCTTCGGCCATGATGCAGTTGGCCTGCGCCCGGATGAGTCTGCGCTGGTGCGGCTTGCTCGGCCTGCTGTCGGTTGTGTTGAGCAACGCGATGCTCGTACTCAACTTTACCGCTGGCTCTTCGCTGGTGTTCATCATCGGCGTCTGCGCTGCAGCGGCGGGACATGGCATGTGTCTGTTGGCCGGCATCAGCATGGTCAACCGTATCGCGAGCCCCGCCGAGCGTTCGGGCCTGATTTCAACCTACCTGGTGTGCGGCTACGTTGGCAGCATCGTGCCGTTGCTTGGCGTCGGCTGGGTCGCCGATCACTATGGCCTGCCTGCCGCAATCAGTTTGCTCGGCTGGGTAGTCATCGCACTCGCCACGCCATTGGCGTTTTGGTTTTTCCGGCATCCGCGGATGCAGGCCTTCGATCATCGGGGTTAGAAAGCTGATTCAGCGGTCGGCCGGAGCACAGCGTACGACAGCCGTTCGGCGTGAAAACATCCCAGCATGCAGCTGATACCTGCGGGATACGCGCTGTGATCAGTTCTCTCCCAGCTGTACCTGGTACAGCTCCGGCAGCTCATATTGCAGCCCGTAACCTTCATAGATGGTTTCGACAGTCCCCGCCTTGATCAGGCCTTCCAACTCGCCTTCCAGCGCGTAAGCCAGCTGACGGTTAGATTCATGCACGGCCATGCCAAGCTCCCAGACCTGTTTGCCCATGTTTGGATAAGCGTTCTGCGCGGCCTTGAGATGACTGTCGTTGGCCTGGCTCAGCATCCAGTCGATCTCACCGCGCATGGCCATGGTCGCGTCAACCTCCCCCGCCTGCATCGCGGCAAATGCGGCCTGCGCAGTTGGGTAGTGATGCAGCATCTTGGCGATGCTGCCGTTAAATACCGACGACAGATAGAACGAGGGGACACTTTCCACTTCCACCCCGACCGGGTGGTAGCGGAACACGGCCACGCTGGAAAGCTCTTCGAGGCGTCGATCATCGTAGGCGGACTGCCAGCGCTCGCGCTGGTATGGGCCGAACATGACCACCAACTCGTTGATCAGCTCGCCCAGCTCGTTCTGCTTGTAGGAAAACTCGCGGTCGTAGGGCACACGCATCATCACGTCGGCCAATACGTTCGGTCGCAGGTAATGCCCTTTCCAGATGAAGTTGCGCAGGTCGTCATCCAGAGTCTCGTCAGGCCTTACCCACAACACCTCGACCTTCAGCCCGAGTTCCGACGCCAGTTTTTGCGCGAGCTCGAAATCGACCCCGCGCGGCTTGCCATCGGCCATGAAGCTGTAGGGCGGGAAGTTCTCGTACATCGCCACCTTGAGCACGCCCGAATCGATGATGTCATCGAACGCGCGCACCTTGACCACCTCCGCCTGTACCAGCGCGCAGGCCATCCACAAACAAAGCCCGGCAAGCAACTGGCGCATCGTAATCACCGCTTGGCAGCTTCGCTTTCGATGTAGGTACGGATGGCCCAGAGCGCTTCCTGGCTGAGGTAATCGGCCATGCGGGGCATGTAGACGGCGCCATCGCGAACAGCACCGTTGATCACGCGCTCCTTGTACCACTCGTCGCCGTCATAGCTGGCTTCCAGTTCACGCAGATCCGGTGCGATGCCGCCAGAGATTGCCTCAAGGCCATGGCAGCGGGCGCAGTTCTGGTTGTAGGCCGATGAGCCAATTTCAACGGCCCTGTCATGGTCTTCACTGGGCGCCCGGTACGGGTTTTCATCGACCCACTCTTCACCCAGCGGGGACAACCCTTTGGTCTCCACCTTCTGCGGCGTGACGTCACCGTGGGCGAAGGCAAAGCCGGCGAAGCCGAGCAGACCAGCAGCAAAAAGCGCGCGCAGTTCAGTTTTATTATTCATGACTACCACCGTTGTTTTCGAATACCTGAGCAAGGCAGCCCCAGTTGGAGCGCATGGTGGTCATCTTGGGCATTGCGCCCACCTGGCAGAATCGTGCTTTGGTTGTCGGAATCTCCTCCCTTGGTAGTAGGGCCTCATGCGGCATCGGCGCAGCACCCAGGTAGCAGACCGAAAACACAGGCGGATTGGGAAGTTTTCCCTGAATCAGCGGGAGCTTTTCCGTATCAGCCATCGCGATCCCATCCCAATAATCGAATCGCCTGACCAGCCTCTCGCACAACCCATGTAGCGAGCACAGCAACTGGCCTCGTCCGAATCGACCAAGGGAAACCAACCATGACAACAACAGCCCCCCTGGGCAGCAAACGCCCTCTCGCCATTGCCGTTCTGATTGGCAGTCTCTCACTCAGCGGCTTGGCATACGCCAAGAACGTCACCTGGGATGACATTGCCAACGACCATCTTTCCACCGAAAACGTATTGCAGTACGGCCTGGGCACCAATGCCCAGCGCTGGAGCCCGCAGAATCAGGTGAATGATGAAAACGTCTTCAAATTGACGCCGGCCTGGTCCTTTTCCTTTGGTGACGAGAAGCAGCGGGGACAGGAATCCCAGGCCATCGTGCATGACGGTGTGATCTACGTGACAGGTTCTTACTCCCGCGTGTTCGCGCTCGATTCGCGCACAGGCAAACGGCTTTGGAGCTACGCGCACCGGTTGCCTGCGGACATTCGTCCCTGCTGCGACGTGGTAAATCGAGGTGCTGCGATTTATGGCGACAAGATCTACTTCGGCACGCTGGATGCGCAGGTGGTCGCACTTAACAAGGACACCGGCAAGGTCGTCTGGAAGAAGAAGTTCGGTGACCATGGCGCGGGCTACACCATGACTGGCGCACCTACCCTGATCAAGGATCAGAAAAGCGGAAAAGTGCTGTTAATTCATGGCAGCTCGGGTGACGAATTCGGAATCGTCGGCAAGCTGTTCGCGCGCGATCCAGAGACCGGTGAAGAGGTCTGGATGCGTCCCTTCGTCGAAGGGCACGTAGGGCGCCTGAACGGCAAAGAGAGTACGCCGACCGGCGATGTCAAAGCGCCGTCCTGGCCGGATGATCCCAACTCGCCCACTGGCAAGAAAGAGGCCTGGAGCCAGGGTGGCGGCGCGCCTTGGCAGAGTGCGAGCTTCGATGCCGAGACCAACACCATCATCGTCGGCGCGGGAAATCCGGCGCCCTGGAACGGGTGGGCGCGTACCGCTGATGGCGGCGAGCCGAAAGACTACGACAGCCTCTATACCTCCGGGCAGGTGGGTGTTGACGCCACCACGGGCGAAGTGAAGTGGTTCTATCAGCACACCCCCAACGATGCCTGGGATTTCTCTGGCAACAATGAGCTGGTGCTGTTCGATTACAAAAATAAGGATGGAAAAACCGTCAAGGCGACGGCTCACGCCGACCGCAATGGCTTCTTCTACGTAGTCGATCGAGAGGATGGCAAGCTGCAGAACGCCTTCCCTTTCGTCGACAACATCACCTGGGCCAGCCACATCGACTTGAAGACCGGACGACCTGTCGAGAACGAAGGTCAGCGTCCACCGCTACCGGAGCCAGGCGAAGCACACGGCAAGTCGGTCGAGGTTTCACCGCCCTTTCTGGGCGGCAAAAACTGGAACCCCATGGCCTACAGCCAGGACACCGGGCTGTTCTACGTTCCGGCCAACCATTGGAAAGAGGACTACTGGACCGAAGAGGTCAGCTACAAGAAGGGTAACGCCTATCTCGGTCAGGGCTTCCGCATCAAGCGCATGTACGACGATCACGTCGGCATTCTTCGCGCCATGGATCCCACCACGGGCAAGGTCGCCTGGGAGCACAAGGAGCCGCTGCCGCTCTGGGCGGGTGTGCTTGCCACCCAGGGCAACCTGGTATTTACCGGGACTGGGGACGGCTACCTGAAAGCCTTCAACGCCAAAACCGGCGAAGAGCTGTGGAAATTCCAGACCGGCAGCGGAATCATCGCCCCGCCCATCACCTGGGAGCAGGACGGTGAGCAATTCATCGGAGTGACCGTCGGCTACGGTGGCGCCGTGCCGCTGTGGGGCGGCGACATGGCAGCGCTGACCAAGCCTGTTGCGCAAGGCGGCTCGTTCTGGGTGTTCCGGATCCCGAGTTGGGACAACTCGACCGCCAAACGCTAAGGCGAGGCTGCGCCGTGATGCGGCGCAGCCTCCCACGTTGGACAGCTGGCGTAGCCAACTCGGTAGAACCGCAAGGGTTGGCGCTCTCCGGTTCACCGGCCCGTCACATGCCGGCTGTCCTATTCCCTTCGAATACGGAACTGCCATGAACCCGACTCTTCTTTTGCTGCCCCTCGCATTGCTCGCCAGCGCGTCGCTCCTGGCTGATGACGATCAACCGACCATCATCAATGGCTGCGTCATCCAGCCGGAAAGCAGATGCCGCAACGCCGACCTCCGCAATGCCGACCTGAGCAATCAGGACATGCGCAAGATGGACCTGGCCGGTGCCAATCTGTCCGGTGCCAACCTGCGTCATGCGAATCTGGATCTGGCCAATCTGGAAAAGGCAGACCTGACCGGCGCCACCCTCACCCGCGCCAGCCTGCAACAAGCCAACCTGCGGGTGGCGAATCTCACCAATGCCCACCTGGTGGCAATTCAGGGATGGGGCCTGTTCGCTCAGGCCGCACGCTTCAACGGGGCCAACCTGACCGCAGCAAACCTTGAGTTTGCGCGTTTGAGTGGGGCGAAAATGCAGGGCGCAAATCTAACCGCAGCCAACCTTGAGATGACCTGGCTGAGCAAGGCCGATCTCGCACGCGCAACGCTGACCGACGCGAACCTGCAAGAAGCCAAGTTCAACGATGCCAACCTCGCGGAGGCCGCCCTGACCGGGGCACGCCGCCACTATGCAACCTTTCAAGGCACCCACATGGATAGCTGCATCGATTGTCCGGTGGATTGGGAGAAATAAGGGATACGCCGGCCTCGTCATCCGCATCAAACATGCGTCTGGGGGCGTTGTGCGCTAGTCTCGCCTGCATTAACGACACCACTGCACTTTGCTGCTCTAGTTAGCGCTCGCCGGAACCCTCATGACCATCATCCGTATCCCACAGGTCGTCGAACTGGACGCCCTGCCCCGCTTCGATGGCCTTCACCTGGCCCAGATCATTACCCCCGAAACCCCCGAAGCCTTCAGCCAAGCCAAGGACGAGCTGCTCGGTTGGCCGCAGGTCGGCTTCGATACCGAATCCAAACCGACCTTCAAGGTGGGCGAGGTATCGACGGGGCCGCATTTGATTCAGTTTGCCAGCCCCGAGAAAGGCTACCTGTTCAAGGTCGGCTCGGATGGCTGTAGCGAAGCCGTCAGAGCAGTTCTCCAGTCAACTCGGGTGTTGAAGGTGGGATTCGGGCTGAGCACCGACCGCAGCCGATTGCGCAATCGCCTGGGTATCGAGATGATGCACTTCATCGACCTGGGCACAACCCTGCGCTACCAGGGCAAAAAGGGACAGGTCGGACTACGCGGCGCGGTTGCGGCTGTACTGGGTGCGCGAGTGAGCAAATCGCGCAGCGTGTCTACGTCGAACTGGAGCAACCGTTCTCTTACCGATGCGCAGCGGCTGTATGCGGCGAACGATGCCTACGCCGCACTTAGAGTATTCCTTGCCTTGGGCGACGACGCCGAACGCGTTCTGCATCACCGGATCGTCCCGGCCAAACAGCTGGACAGCTGACGCGCAGCTGGTCGATACGAAGGAATACCCTCTTCCTCCTACTGAAGGTGCAACCCATCTACCTCAGTGGCGTCTACCAAGGGCAGACTCTAAAGGAGATAGATGTGGAAGGTATGTTCTTCAGCGGCTGGTCGACACTGGTCCGCACCCTGGTCATTGGCATCCTGGCCTATATCAACCTGATCGTACTGCTGCGTATTTCCGGCCGCCGTACGCTCTCCAAGATGAACGCGTTCGACCTGATCGTCACGGTAGCCCTGGGGTCGACGTTCGCTACCATTTTGCTGAACCGCGATGTATCGCTTGCCGAAGGAACCCTGGCATTGGCGCTGCTGATCGGATTGCAGTACCTCGTCACCTGGTCCAGCGTAAGAGTCGGTTGGGTACGCAAGCTGGTCACTGGCGAACCAGCGCTGCTGCTATATCAAGGGCAGATGCTAGGCAGTGCCATGCGCGTGGCTCGGGTCACTGAAGATGAGGTCCGCTCGGCGATACGCTCAAGCGGATTCTCTGCTATCGATGCGGTTGAAGCGGTCATTCTGGAGACCGATGGCAGCTTCAGCGTGATCAAAAAAGGTTCTGGCGATAGCCGTTCGAGCCTATCTGGGGTCATGACGCCGGGGCCCCGGAACATTGAGCTTTAGGCCATCGGAGCTTTGCGATTGACGCACCGCCTCGTCAGTCGCGCGGGTAAACGTGGTGCCATCCCCAACCATCCGCCTCCAGTAATGCGCCCAACAACCGGCGCCGCTCCGGTGCGTTGAGCATTTGAGCCGCATTCGATTTAAGCGGTATTCCGGCATCGCTCAGCGACGCGAGATCCATGATCGGAGACTGGGCGTGGCTATTCACCTGGCCGAGGTAATTGGAACGCTGCATCTCAAGATGCTGGTCCAGCGCCGACACGAGCATCTTGTGTTTCAGCGTGTCCTGCGGTACGTCTTCAGCGACCTCTTCAAGCAACTGCAGCACCTCGTTCAGGCTCGCCACTGCGGGTATGACGTTCTTTTCTGCTTGCTTGTTATGAAAGCAACGAATCACCGGATAGGCGTGATGGTTGAGGGTGTGCTCGACCAGCATCTGCCGTATGTCGCTGGCATTGTCATAAAAACGCGAAAAATCAGACCCGTTCCAACTGTTAATAACGATCTCCTGCGGCGTCCGACCCATGCTCGTAATGAGCAGACTGAGCTGGTTTTGCAGGCTAACAGCCGAGAGGACCGGAACGATGTAGGTGATTGCAGCCGTGATTAATGTCAACCCACAGAAGGCTGCGGCACTGGTCACTACTCGCCAGGCGTCGTTTGAGGCCGCGAAATCGCCTACGCCCAACGTCGAAAGTGTGAAGCCTGCGTAGTAGAAGGTTTCCCAGAGGTCCGCCGCTGCCTTGGTCGTGCCGTTGATCACCGAGGCCGAGTCCGACGCAAGCATCAGGAACAGGCTGAACCATAGACAGGCAATCCAAGTCAGCAGCACCAACAGCAGCACGCATTGGCCTGCATACTCCAGCAGCTTCGCCTCCCCCCGCCGGCCGGCTGCAGCGAAGAAACAACGCCATACGCTCTTGGAAACGATATTGGTGATAGTCCCACCACCGCGCGTCGACAGCGTGGTTTTGGTGATATCAGTCGCCGTGAACAGAAAAAGCAGAATTCCCAAGACAAGAAAAACCATAGGGCCGCCGTATTGCTCCATTGCAGAGTGATCAGAAGTTATGAAGTAGCCAGCCGTTGTTAGTTCAGAGCCGGTTAGCGTTTTCCAGTGGTTGAACCAACAGAACAGGCACAACGCCACTACAATCATTCATGTCAGCGACATCGCTTTCAGGTATCTTCGCCGCGCACAATTCGCGCATCCGCGCACGTATCGACTTGCCAGAGGACGGCTCGATGTCGGCCTGCTTGAATTCAGAGTGGAGTTTTTCGGCCCCCGTGCTGATGGCGCTGCTAGTTGGCCTCGGCGTCGCGGTATTGGCACGCTGGGTCCGCCATCAGCCACAGTTCGCCGGCAGCTCCGCTTTCACCTTGATGCATCTGGCCATCCTCTGGTGGCTCGGCGTTGCTGCGTTGGAAATGAGTGTTCACCAGCAGGCTTGCAAAATGTTCTGGGCAGGCATGGCCTGGCCCGCCATTCTCGGCGTCCCGACGCTCTGGTCGGTATTCCTCTGGCAATACGTCCACAGCATCCGTAGCCCCCTGAAACCGGTCACCGTCATTGCCTCAATGGTGATGCCAGTGGTGTTCTGGTTGCTGGCAGTGAGCAACCCCTGGCATCTACTGTTCTACGGCTTGGGCAGCTCGCCGAGCTCATCAGAGCCCAATGCGCCGATTGCCTACCAGCACGGGCCGTTGTTTTATCTGGCGGCTGCTTACGGCTACCCCTTCATGGTGTTCAGCATCGGTATCACGCTGCGTGCGGCGGCGCTCAGCAGCGGCTTGCATCGACGGCACTACCTGGTTTTCCTGATGCTGACCACGATTCCCTGGGCTGCGAACATCAGCTATGTCGCTTTTGGCTGGACCTTATTCGGCTTCGATCCAACACCGTTCAGCTTCGCATTGACCGTTGCGGGTTTCGGCTGGCTGATCGGCGGGCTGCGTCTGTTCGATCTGTTGCCAGTGGCGCGCCACCTGCTGCTCGATGCGCTGATGGACCCGGTATTGGTGATCGACCCGCAACGCCGAGTAATCGAGGCCAACCCAGCCGCACTTCGCATGGCGGACCTGAAAAAGGGCTGGCATGGCTGCCCGTTGACGCAATGGCCCTATATAGGCGACACACTGAACGGCATGTTGCAGCAGAAGGAGCCTGGAGGCGCATCGCAGCAGGTAAGCGTCGACGCACGGCAACAGCACTTCGAGGTACGTGTCCGTGCGATCTGTCGCCCGACACGCGAAGGAACGGTGACCCTAGGGCAGATGATTTATCTGCGCGATATCACCGAATTTCAGCGCAGCCAGCAGCAACTGGCAGAAGCACTGGCAGTTAGCAAACAGCAGCTGGAGACCATTTCCAGCCTTCATAAAACCCTACAGGACCAGGCTCTCCGTGATCCACTGACGGACTTGTACAACCGCCGTCACCTGGAAGAGTTCTTCGCCCGCGAAGCGGCCCGTGCGCAGCGTGATGACACGCCTATCGCATTGGCGATGGTCGACCTGGATCATTTCAAGCGACTGAACGACACCCATGGTCACGCAGCTGGCGATGACGCGTTAAAGGGCGTGGCCGCATTTCTGTTGAGTAGGTTGCGCAACACCGATGCGGTCTTTCGTATCGGTGGAGAGGAGTTTTTGCTGGTATTACCGTGTACTCAGCCGGCCGAAGCCTTGGAAAAGCTGGCTCAGCTTTGCCGGCAGTTCGCGGCTCAATCGCTGGCGACTCGTGCCGGACTGCTTCGCCTGACCATGTCGGTCGGCGTCGCGCATTTTCCATCACAAGCCAGTGATCTGGACGGCCTCATGCAGCACGCCGACAGGCAACTTTACCTGGCCAAGGACGGCGGACGGAACCGGGTCATGGCGATGCCCGGCGCTATCCAACAAACCGTCAGTGCCCTACCACTACCTCACTGATCTGCCGGACCGGCGTCAGGTCGGTGTAATTGGCGATGTCCGCAACAATCTCCTCGGCATGAGGACCGATACCCGCCAGAAAGGCTTCTACCGATTCGCTGAAAATGTGGCACATCGCAACGTAGGGAGCCGGTTCATCTGGGGTACGCCCGGAAATGGCCTTGTCGATCGTGTAATAGAGGCAGGCATCGCCCATACGGGCCTTGAGCAACGGTAGGTGCTTGTCGCGATAGTAATCGTGATCGAACCTCGCACCAGGGGTATTGGGGTACATCACGCTGACTTTGATCATGCTCACTTGCCTCTATCTGGGGAGTTGGGGACATGGGATCGCTTGCTACCGTTTCCGAAGCAGCATCGTCGGCCAGACACGACACCGAGATGCCCGTGCTCTGACAATCGGAGCGGTTTAAGGTTTTTTCCAGAACGCACTGTCAGCCCCCATCGTTACCAGCGAAGTCAGGCCCATCAAAACGCTGCAGACCGAGCTAACTGGCTGCTCGATCACCCACCCGCACAATACCGGTATCGATGGCCAGATGAACCAGCTCGGCATGCGAGCTGACCTGCAGCTTGCTCTTGAGAAGCGTGAGGTAGTTGGACACCGTCTTACCACTGATGCAAAGCCGTTCGGCGATCAGCCGCGCCGGTGTGCCCTTGGCGAGCATTACGAAGATTTCGAATTCACGCTGAGTCATTCCTTGCAAGCGTGGATCCTGCGCATTGGCTGCCACCGGGTTGCGTGCCAATTGGATGGCCAGGGGCTGTTCGATGTAGGCATGACCGGCCAAGGTTCGGCGTACCGCGTCCAACAGCACCTCCGGCGATGAGCTCTTGGTGATATAGCCGGCGGCTCCGGCATCCAGTGCCTGGCGCACCAGGGGTAATTCGTCGTGCATGCTAAAGAACAGCACACGCAGTTGTGGCAGCCGCTGCAACAGACGCCGTGTGGTTTCGACGCCGCTGATGCCGGGTAGTCCGACATCCATGATGACCAGGCTTGGGGCCACCTCCAGAGCTTTGGCCATGGCCTCCTCGCCGTCGCAGGCCTCAATGACCTGAACTTCAGGTAGCAAGACGCGTAGCAGCGCAGCGTAGCCCTGGCGGACCACGGCGTGATCGTCAACGAGAAGGATCTTCATTGGAGCATGACTCCCTGATCGGAATGTCCAGATAAACCACCCAGCCGTAACCTGCTCGCCCGCGCGCGACCAACCGGCCATTCAGCGTCCGTGCGCGTTCATGCATCGAACGCAGGCCAATGCCGAGCCGTCCGGGTGCGTCGTGGCCGTGGCCATTGTCACGGACGAGCAGCCGCAGCCGACCGCCGTTCATGCGCAGGCGAATGAACACGAAGCTGGCACAGGCGTGCCTTGCCACGTTTGTGAGCGATTCCTGCAACAAGCGGTACAGCTGTTCTTTCTTGTTCAGCGCAAGGCACGGAATGCGCCGGTCGATCTGTACGCGCAACTTGATTCCTTGCGCGCTTTGCCACTGCTCGGCCAACAGCTGTATTGCTTCAGGCAATTCCAAATGGTCAAGCATCACAGGATAGAGCTCGCGAGTCAGCCTGCGAAAACCGTCCTGCAACTGTTCACAGTGATCATCCAGAGTGCGTGCGGTTGTGCTGACCAGTTGCGGCTGGTCTTTTATCGCTTGTAGCAAGCAGGCCTGGGCGCGTATACCGGCCAGGTATTGCCCAAGATCGTCATGCAGCGCCTGGGCAAGCTGTGTGCGCTCACGCTCCTGCAGCTCCAGTAACGAGCGCGTCAGGTCATCGTTTTCTCGCCGGGTGTACTCCAAGGCGCTGACCATGCGGTTGAAATGTCCGGATAACTGCTGTGCCTCCAGCAGCGAGTGGCTCGGCAGACGCGTGTCGAGGCGGCCGTGGGAAACCTGGCCAAAGGCTGCAAGCAATTCGTTCAGCACGCCCAGCGCCGGCCTGACAGCCCATCGGATTGCCAGCAGGCTCAGCAATAACGCACTGCCGAACCATGCCAATAGCTGTAGCAGGGATTCCTCGACTTCCTCGATCTCGTCTCGGGGGTCGACGCTCAGTTGCAAGGTTCGACCCTCTGGCATCTGCACAGTCAGCGGCGCGGGCAGCTCGGCGGGATACAACAGAGTCTCGAGCCAAGTGCTTCGCTGCGGGCGGACCTCCCGGCTTGGGACGCCTGGGCCCAGCCAGCGAACCTGAACATGCCGCAAATGCCGCGTCAGCTCAGGCTGGAGTGCAGCGGGATCGCGCTCCGCTACATCGCTGAGATAGCTGAGCACGGCATCCGCCGCCGCCAGTTCACGGCTTACGTCTTGACTGGCCTGACGCAGCAGTACAGCCAAGCAGACGGCCGCAACCAGGCTAAAAAACAGCGAGACCAGCAGGCTGATACGCCAAAGTGCTGACATGCTCACCGTCCGTTTTTAAGGGCAGCAGGTTGTGCGCTACTTGACCACGAAGCTTCCTTCCATGCCCTTGTTCTGCAGCCCCTTGCAATAGAAGGGATAACGGCCAGGCTTGATCGGCAGGAAGAAGATTTCCGCCTCACCGGCTTCTTCGAATTCAAGCTCGACCAGAGTCACGGCCTTGATTTCCACGCCACCGGCTTCAACCTTGCGCAGGAAGATTGCCTGCGAAAACTCCGGTGCCTGAAAAGCGCATTCTTTCTGGCCTTCGGCGATGACCTTGAGTTGATAGGCAATGCCGGTCTCGAGTTGGTACTCCTTCTGCGAGACCGCGTAATCGCTTTCTTCGGAACCGAATGTGAGATCCGGCAGCGATTGCGTGCGACGGGTAAGGTCACCGGCGGCAAGCACCTGGTCAAAGCCGATCAGGCTGGCGATCAATAGAATGTTGAGGGTAAGGGCTTTGAATGGTGGCATGGGATCTTCTCGTTGTTGTTATGCACGGTCCTATGCTAGAGGCGGCCGCCAGGCGCCGGTTTACTACCTTGGTACACAGCAGCTGGTACTTTCTGCATATTCCCCCGCCCCGATAGGGTTCCTATGCTGACCGCAACGCCATAGGAGTCGTCCATGCGCCCTCTTTCTTTTCGCAGCCGTTGCTTCATCGCCCTCGCCTGTTGCGCCGCTTTCGTCAGTGACGCAGGCGCAGCGGAGCCAGAACTCTCGGTGCGCATCGGTTACCTCGGCTACCGCCCGGACCCAGGCCCTCTGCTATCCAACGTGATCCCGGAGCCGGTTGATGCGGGCTTGAGCGGTGCCGAACTGGCCATTGCCGACAGCAACAGCACAGGACGTTTCCTCAAGCACAGCTATGCCTTGAATAGCATCACGGCCGAAACACCAGAGCAACTCCAGAACGAGGCCCGGCAGCTGCATGATCAGGGGGTGCGCTTGTTCGTCGTGAATGCTCCCGCGACGAGCCTGGAAGCGCTAGCCGCCGCCATGCCGGACAGCCTGCTGATCAACGCAGGCAGCCCAACGGACGAACTTCGCACGTCCCGCTGCCTGGGTAACGTGCTGCATACCCTTCCAAGCCGCAGCATGTTGGCCGACGCACTGGGTCAGTTCCTTGCCGTGCGCCGTTGGAACCGCTGGCTGTTGATCAGCGGGCCGACCGAGGACGACCAGGCCTATGCCGAGGCGATCAAGCGTGCCGCCAAACGGTTCGGCCACAAGATCATTGAAGAGAAGCCCTGGACCTTCGATAACGACCAGCGGCGCACAGCTCAAGCCGACATGCCCCTGTTCACTCAAGCTGGCGAGTACGACGTCGTCGTGGTGGCTGATGAGCGCGGCGACTTCGGCGAGTACGTGCCCTACCACACCTGGCTGCCGCGGCCGGTAGTGGGCACGCAGGGCCTGATTCCGACAGGCTGGCATAAAACGGTCGAAACCTATGGTGCTGCGCAGCTGCAGAAGCGCTTCGAAGCGCATGCCAATCGCTGGATGAACGACCGCGATTTCGCCGCCTGGATCGGCGTGCGCAGCCTCGCCACGGCAATCACCAAGCTCGGCACCGCCGACCCCGAGGCAATACGCCAGATATCGCTGAGCGAGACGCTGCCGGTCGATGGATTCAAAGGCCGCAAGCTGACGTTCCGGCCCTGGAACGGCCAGCTGCGCCAGCCGATCCCGCTCGTGCACCCACGCGGCCTGGTATCCAACTCCCCCCAGGAGGGCTTCCTGCACCCCACCAGTGAACTGGACACCCTGGGCTTCGATCGGCCAGAGAGCCAATGTCGGCTGAGCGAGGCGAAATAATGAAAGCCATTATCCGCAGAATCTCCGGCCTGCTTCTGACCTGCTTGGGGCAAGCCGCGAGCGCTAGCGAACTAGGCTATGACGCCTACATCGACAGCCCGAAGCGGATCAAATGCATGTACGGCTACGTGACTGCCAAAACCGGCAACTTTGAAGTAGCCAAGCAAATATTCGAGGACTGCGTCGCGCGCTGGAACGACGTGTATTCGATGATCTGGCTGGCGCAGATGTACGAGTCTGGCTCGGGCGTGCCGGTGGATCTGGACAAAGCCGCTGCGCTCATGGAACGCGGCGCCAATCAGCCCGACGAGGCCAGCTATGTGAGCCTGGCCCGCTACCACTGGGGCACAGCGCTAGCCGAAGGGCGCGGTGTTAAAAAAGACCCGAAGGCCGCGCGAATGTGGCTGGAACGTGCATCCGAAGGCGGTCAGAGCGAAGCGGACGAATACTTGCTGCGTATGGATTAGTCACCGAATCAAATTGCCCGCTGAACAATTCACACAACAACAAGAGAATTTCCTGATGACCCGAACGCTTCTTGCCGCCTCTATCGCTTGCACCCTCCTCGGCGCTAGCGCTTCCGCTCTGGCGGCCACCGCCTATGTGTCGAATGAAAAAGACGACACCGTCAGTGTGATCGATCTGGATACGCTGGAAACGGTCGAGACGCTCGAGGTTGGCCAGCGTCCGCGGGGGCTGACGTTGTCACGCGACAACAAGCTGCTCTACATCTGCGCCAGCGACTCGGACACGGTTCAGGTCATGGACCTGGCGACCCGCAAGATTATCAAGCAGTTGCCGTCCGGCGCAGATCCCGAGCAGTTCGCCCTGCACCCGAACAACAAATGGCTGTATATCTCCAACGAGGACGATGCGCTGGTAACGGTGGTCGACGTCGACAACGAGGAGGTGTTGGCGCAGATCGATGTCGGCGTCGAGCCAGAAGGCATGGGCGTCAGCCCGGATGGCAAATGGGCGGTGAACACCAGCGAAACCACCAATATGCTGCACTGGATCGACACCAGTACCAACCAGCTGGTGGACAACACCCTGGTCGACCAGCGCCCGCGCCATGTTGAGTTCAACAAGGACAGCACGCTGCTCTGGGCCTCGTCGGAAATCGGCGGAACGGTAAGCGTCGTTGACGTCGAAAAGCGCGAAATCATCAAGACGCTGAACTTCAAGATCAAAGGCGTGCATCCGGACAAGGTCCAGCCGGTCGGCATCAAGCTCAGCTCGGACGGCAAATACGCGTTCGTCGCGCTCGGCCCGGCCAACCATATCGCCGTGGTCGATGCCAAGACCTATGAGGTGCTCGACTACTTGCTGGTGGGGCGTCGGGTCTGGCACATGGCGTTCAACCTCGATGAGAGCCGGCTGCTGACCACCAATGGCGTCAGCGGCGATGTTTCGGTGATCGATGTGGACTCGCTCAAGGTGATCAAATCGATCAAGGTCGGACGCTATCCCTGGGGCGTAGTGGTTGCGCCATGACCGCGCTGCGGGTTGAGCGCATCAGCTTCGCCTACGGGGAACGTCAGGCGCTGCACGACGTGAGTTTCAACACGGCGGCCGGAGGCTTTACCGCCCTGCTCGGGCCCAACGGAGCTGGGAAATCGACATTGATCGCGTTGCTGACGCGCCTGTACGACTTGCAGCAGGGCGACATTCAGGTGGCCGGCTTCAGTCTGCGCAGCCAGCCGCGCGAAGCCTTGCGACGACTCGGCGTGGTTTTCCAGCAAAGCACGCTGGACCTGGACCTCAGCGTCGAGCAGAACCTGCGCTATCACGCGGCGCTGCATGGCATGCCGCGCAAGGTTGCCAATGACCGGATCGAAGTGGAGCTGGATCGCCAGCAACTGGCCGAGCGCCGCAAAAGCAAGGTGCGCGAACTCAATGGCGGCCATCGCCGAAGGGTGGAAATCGCCCGAGCGCTCCTCCACAAGCCGAGCCTGCTGCTGCTCGATGAAGCTAGCGCAGGGCTCGATCCGGCCAGCCGCCAGAACCTCAACGATCATGTGAGATCGCTTTGCAACGAGCAAGGCATGAGCGTGCTCTGGACGACCCACCTGCTCGACGAGGTCCAGCCAAGTGACGAGCTGATCATCCTCAATCGGGGGAATCTCGTAGCGCAGGGGCGCGCTGATGAGCTGGCTGCTGCCGATGGCAGCCTGCAGCAGACCTTTGCCCGTCTCACTCGCAACGCGGTGCCGGCGTGATGTGTTCCTCTCAAACCTTATGCCCCGCCTCAGTTCAGGAATCCCAGCCATGACTCCCTACTGGGAATGCCTGCGGGCAATCGTGTTTCGCGAGTGGCTGCGCTTTGTTCAGCAGCGCTCACGGTTCTTCAGCGCCCTAGTGCGCCCCCTGCTCTGGCTGGTGGTGTTCGCCGCCGGATTCCGTGCCGCATTGGGCATCGCGATCATCGAGCCCTACGAGACCTATATCACCTACGAGACCTGGATCGTACCGGGGCTGGCCTGCATGATTCTGCTGTTCAACGGTATGCAGGGCTCCCTCTCTATGGTGTACGACCGGGAGATGGGCAGCATGCGCGTGCTGCTGACCAGTCCGCTGCCGCGCAGTTTTCTGTTGGCGAGCAAGTTGTTAGCGACTGCGCTGATCTCGCTGCTGCAGGTCTATGCGTTCCTACTTATCGCCTGGTTCTACGGCGTCCAACCGCCCGCGGCTGGCTTGCTGACAGCGCTACCAGCCCTTTTGCTGGTGGCGCTGCTGCTGAGCGCACTGGGGCTGTTGTTGTCCAACGGCATCCGGCAGCTGGAAAATTTCGCCGGGGTGATGAATTTCGTCATCTTCCCGATGTTTTTCCTGTCGTCGGCGCTCTATCCACTCTGGAAAATGCGCGAAGCCAGTGAATGGTTGTTCTGGATCTGCTCGTTTAACCCCTTTACCTACGCTGTGGAGTTGGTTCGCTTTGCACTGTATGAACGTCTCAATCCGCTGGCGCTGGCGGTGTGCCTTGGCCTGACGCTACTGTTCAGTCTGCTTGCGGTGCTCAGTTTCAATCCGCAGCACGCCGCGCTACGCCGGGCTACCTGAGCCGTTCTCTACTACTTTAGTGCTGGTTTCCCTGTCGATTGTAGGATTTCAAACCGCTGCACTTTGCACTGTAATGTGGCCGACCGAAGTACTGAAAAGCTGGGCATGCCAAAGCCAACCGGGTTCGCTGCAGATCGGAGGGGCTTGCAGTGCAGAAGACGCCACGGCTGTTTGCGCCGATGGTTTTCTTTCCCCGGACTGGGCAAGCTTATGGGTGAACAGCTTCTGATCGACTAGGCGCCGGACAATGGCTGCCATTATCGATCGAAGCCGCGCACACCAAAGGTCTCTTCCGATCTACCCCACCATAATCACAACAATGAGGTGACCGGCCATGTACAAGATACTGATCGCTGATGACCACCCGCTTTTTCGTGAAGCCATCCATAACGTTATCCAGGACGGCTTTCCAGGCAGCGAGATCCTCGAAACCGCCGATCTGGACAGTGCGCTGGCAATGACGCTGGAAAATGACGATCTCGACCTGGTGCTGCTCGATCTGAATATGCCCGGCATGCACGGCCTGAACGGTCTGATCAACATGCGCAACGAGGCGCCGACCATTCCAGTGGTGATCGTGTCTGCCGAACAGGACAAGCAAGTGGTGCTGCAGGCCATCACCTACGGCGCGTGCGGCTTCATCACCAAGTCATCGCCGCGCGCGCAGATGACCGAAGCCATCGAGCAGATCCTCAATGGCAATGTCTACCTGCCTTCGGACATCATCCGCAGCCAGAAAGCCAATACCCGTCGTTCCCAGCATAACGAACAGAGCATCGCGCCCGAGCTGTTGCAGGCACTGACCCGCAAACAGTTGCTGGTGCTGGAACGCATGACCAAGGGCGAATCCAACAAGCAAATTGCCTATAACCTCGATATCGCCGAAACCACGGTCAAGGCTCATGTCTCGGCCATCCTGCGCAAGCTCAACGTGCACAACCGCGTGCAGGCCATCCTCTCGGCGGGTGATATCGACTTCACCGCGTATCTGCGCAGGTGATAACCAACACCCACGCAGCTACGCTCGCCTCTGCGATAAACCTAATCCCTTGTAGGACCCGGATCACTGGCTGACGCCGCATCCCGTAGGAGCCAGCTTGCTGGCGATCAAGGGGATCCCGCGTAGCAGCGGATCGCGAGCAAGCTCGCTCCTACGAGACTGCGCCCTACCGTCTGCTTTGTGCGTGACGTTCACCAAGTCGTAAACGCAGGACCTCCCGTAATACGATACGGCCTCCACCACCCTATGTAGGAGCCAGCTTGCTGGCGATCACGGGGCTCGCGCCTAGCGATTGGCTAACGGCGTCAGCGACGCCGAGCACTTGTCGATCGATCCTGGCGCTATTCTAAGAATGGCCGTGTTCCATCATGTGGCACATGGCAGTCTTCAGCTTCATCGGCCGCACCGGCTTGTGCATCAGCATGTGGCCCAACTCCCGCACCTGCTGTTTGAGTTCATTGCTGTAGTTGGCCGTAATCATCAGCGCCGGTAGTGGACTGGCACGCCGCGCGTTGACCGTCTCGACCACATCGACGCCGTTGCAGCCGTTGTCGAGGTGGTAGTCGGCGATGATTAGATCGGCATCGGCATGAAAGTTATCGACCTGCCCGGCCAAATCCTGCTCTGACAGCGCGGTGACAACATGACAGCCCCAGCCCTCCAATAGTGTGCGCATGCCGGCACAGATCGCGGTGTCGTTATCCAGCACCCAGACCCGCGCGCCTTTGAGCCGTTCGAGTAGCAGATCCGTAACAGACGGCTCCACGCTGGCCTTCGGTGCCCGCTTGGCCAGCGGCACTTCGATAGCGAATTTGGACCCCTTCCCCGGAACCGACTTCACCTGAATCCGATGACCGAGCATGCGCGCGATCTTCTCCACAATCGCCAGACCCAGACCAAGCCCGCGATCCTGCTGAGGACGCACGCCCTCGCCGCGTTTGAATTCGTGAAAGATCTCTTCGAGCTTGTCCTCAGGAATGCCGATGCCGGTGTCCCACACCTCGATCGACAGACTCTGCTTGCGCCTGCGGCAACCCAGCATCACGCGGCCATGCGGGGTGTAGCGAATGGCATTGGTCAGCAGGTTGCGCAGGATCCGCGCTAACAACTGGATATCGCTGCGCACCAGCGCTGAACAGGGTATGAAGTCCAGCTGCAGCTGCTCGCTGCCTGCGATCTGGTGAAACTCCGCCGCCAGGTTTTCCAGCAACTGGCTGACGGCAAACGGGGCGATATCCGGCTTGATCACGCCGGCATCTAGCTTTGATATATCGACCAGCGTGCCAAGCAGGTTTTCAACGTCCTCCAGGGAATTGCTGATGTTACGAATCAGCCCGCCACTGGGTGCGGTGGGTTGCTCCAGCAATGCGCTGGTGAACAGCCGAGCGGCGTTCAACGGCTGCAGCAGGTCGTGACTCACTGCGGCAAGAAACTTGGTTTTCGACAGGTTGGCCAGCTCTGCCTCCCGCTTGGCTTCACGCAGCCGCGCCTCGGCATGGGCGCGTTCGTCGATTTCGCACAGCAGCTGGTCGTTCAGGCTGGTGAGCTCAGCCGTGCGCTCCCGAACTCGCTGTTCGAGGTTCTGGTAGGCTTGGTGCAGCGCCTCCGCGGTGCGCCGGCGATCCGTGATGTCTTGAATCAGCACGAAGATGCCGACAACCTCGCCGCTGGCCTGCCGGTTCGGCACATAAGAGCGCAGCATGTAGCGCTGCAGGCCGGAACGATTGTGTTCGGCCATCTCGAAGCTGACGCTTTCGCCGCACAAGGCGCGGTCGATATAGGGTTCGAGCTGCTGCCAGTGCTCACCGCTGTGGATGTCCCGCAGGGACTGGCCGAGCATGCCTTCGCTGGGCCAGCGATACCATTCCTCGTAGACCTTGTTGGTGAATTCGTAAGTCAAGTCAGCCGAGACATAGGCGATCAGCGCCGGCACATGGTCGGTAATCAGGCGGATCCAGCGCTCGCTCTCGCGCAGCGCCTCGGCGTGGCGGTAACGCTCAGTGATGTCAGTGAAGGTGTTGACGAAGCCGCCGGTGGGAAGCGGATGGGTGCGGACCTCAAGCGTGCGCCCATCGAACAGGTGCTGTTCGAGCTCAGTCAGAGGCTGACCATCGGCGTCCCGAGTGTTAGGTGTCAGCAGCTTCAGCTCGCTGTCTGCCATCACCTCATCAAATGGTCGGTGCGCCTCGATGGGCGCCAGGCCGCAGAGTTCCAGGAAGCGACCATTCCACAGCTCCAGCCCCCCATCGGCGCTGACCATCGCCACGCCCTGCGAGAGGTTATCTACGGCACGCTGCAACAAACGGGACTTCTGCGCCAGGGCCTGCTCGCGGCGCATCGTCTCGCTGATCTTCACCTCGGTGATATCGGTGTAGAGCATCACCAGGCCACCTTCGCGCGTGGGACGCTCGCTGACCTGCACCCAGCGGCCGTTCTGCAGCCGATAGACGGTGGGCTCGTTAGCCTTACCGCGATGTTCTTCGGCGATCAGCCCGCTGCTTTCGGCCAATCGTTTGAGCTCCGACAGCCGCGTACCGCTGTTGATGCGCGCGTGCGTTCGGCTCCAGAGCGACTTGAAGCGCTTATTGAATAGAACGATGCGCTGGTCCTTGTCGAACAGCACGAAGGCATCGGAAATGCTCTCGATCGCGTCGACCAAGTGCTGATGGGCGGTTTCCGCCCGCAGGCGGGCGTCGCTGAGCAAACGGTTGCTCGCCTTCAGTTCGGCCATCGCCTGATTCAACGCATCGGTGCGTTCGCGCACTTGTTCAGCCAGTTCGACTGAATGCTGGAAGGCGGCGTATGACGCATCGCGTCCGGTACTGCTGGACTCGATGCGCTCGATCAGCGCCGCATTGATCCGCCGCAGCTTGTGGTTTTCGCGCTCGAGTTCGGCCTGCCGATCGAGTCGCTCAACGAGCACCTTTTTCTCCAGCGCGTCCACCTGGCCGTCCGATGGCGACGCCGGTGAAGGTCTGGTTGATATGCATGCCATTGAACTGCTCTCCATAGGTGTTGAAGCCAATCACCTGCTGGCGTCGTAGGAAGGCCGAGATGTCGTCGCTGGAGCCGTTACCGTCGATCTCCAGTCGCCGCAGAAAGCAGTCGCAGCCGATGGTCAGCAAGGGCGCGCCGAGACGCTGTTCGAGACGTTCAAATACGGCCTCGAGGTTGGGCATCAGCGGGCCAGGGCGCATCGCGGTCATCACGATGCCGTTCTCCACGGCGCAGTAAAACGTCAGGCTGAGGTCATCGTTGACCTTCTGGATCGAGCGGACGTAGTAGTGCTCGTTGATGCGCACTGCCAGCGGATGCGCAGCGAACAGTTGGTGATCGAGATCGCTGACCTCGACGCCGATCAGCCGTGCATATTCCTCGGCAGCGGGTTCTGCGTTCAATTCGTAGACGCGACGCGCGTGACTGTCCACGCGCGTCACCACCAGCTTCTCGGTACGCGGCAGCATGTGATGTGTGGTGAACACCTCGAAATCCAGCCAGGTGTTGATCAGCACGACCGCCGCCGCCCCGCTGTGAAACTTGCCGTCGTAATAGACGTGAGTGTCGGTCAGATGATTGTCATCACCGGCCGAGCCGCCGAAATGCGGAATGCTGCCAAAGGCGGCACTGAGCGCCGACAGCACGATCTCCTCGCGACTGGACAGCCCATCAAGCAGGGTCAGGGCAAAACTGTGATCCTTGATCGGCGCCAGCGAGTTGCTGCGGCAATCGCTGCCCAGCCGTTCAACCAATTGCTGCGCATCGGTGAGGCTGAAGCGGTCCATCTCGTCGATCAGCTCGCAGGCGATGGAAAAGTTGCGGTGATCGAAGCCGACCGCCGTTACGCAGCTGCGGCCGTAGCCTTGCGAGGTGATCTCTCCAGCCGATGTACAGCCCACCATGCGTACGCCACCGAAGTACTGGTGCAACGCACTGCCCAGTGCTGGCAAATCGTACTCGGCAGAGCAAAAAAACAGGACGAAGCCGAGATGCGGATGGATCAGCTGACGTGCCAGATCCTGAGCCACCGTTTCGGCGTCCCGGGCTTCGGACATTGCTGTGCGTACCGCTAAGGATTCTTGCTCGATCACGCACCCCACCCCATACACCGTTATCGTATGACCCCATTCTTGGTCAGGGCATAGGGCACGAACATGCTACTTCAGTACCGCCTGCGGCCTGCCAAGGTAGCAAAGCGACGAAACAGCACGGGTTGGTTGCCGAGACAGCAGGTGAGGCATCGAACGAAAAAAAACGGATGCCCCAAAAAGGCATCCGTCTGGTTGTCGCAGGCTGGGTTAGAAACTTAGCGCGGCACCAATGGCGTAGGTACGCGTGTCCTCGTCAATGGCGCTCGTGTCCCGTCCGGTCAACTCGAACTGGTTCACTTCAGCGACCAGCTTCAGGTTGTCATTGATGGTGCGGAAATAGGCGATGCCACGGGTTTCGTAATCGGCCGCCGTTCCCAGGCCATTGCCGTCATCCTTGGTCTTGCCGGATGACAGCGCGATGCGGTTCCTGCCGAACGTGTAGGAGCCTTGCAGCAGGTAGCCGTCGCTGTCGACGTCACGCAGCTGCGCTTCGCCTGCGTTGTTGGTATAGAACGGATTGATACCCTCGGCCTGGAAGCCTGACGCAGTGACAGAGAACCCGCCCATCTTGGCCTGTACGCCGTAGCCGACGCCTTGGGAATCAACCTCGTCCACGGTGCTGTCGGTGTTCTTAGATGTCTGCTGCATGCCGTTGACCCAGGAATAGATCTGAGCACCGGCAACCTCGAACTGGTAGGTAATCTCGGTTTCGAAGCGCGGGCTATCCTGATAGGCCTCGTCCAGAGCGCTGCTGGCGTCGTTCGTAGTATCGACCGGGTCCATGATGCCTACCGCCACACGGAGGCCGCTCATTACCGGCGAGCGATAGGTGACCTGGGAGGTTGGGAACGGATACGGGTAACCCGTGCCGATGTTGCCGAAGGACACGCCGCCGAAATCAACCAGGCCCAGGGTGTCGCTGACCTGGCCGTATCCGGTCAGCATCTCGTCGAGGAATATGTTGGACCGGCCGAACAAGCCGAAATCCTTACCGAAGAGCACCTCGCCCCACTGATCGTTCGACGCCGTGCCGTAGAATTGCCGCACGTCGATACCGGTCTCGGTGCCGTTGGTGTCGCTGTCGTTGATCGTGACCCAGAAGGAGGAGCGACCGCCGACCTTGAGTTCGTCGAGCTGCTTGCCGAAGTTGAAACCGATGTAATTAGGCAGGAAACCCATCTTCACGCGGGACTGGTCCCGGTCGAACCGCTCCCCGGCACGATCGACATCGCTGCTGACGTAGAAAGTGTTGAAGTAGCCGTCGACGGTAAAGGTGGTGTCATCCTTGTCATAGAGCATGATTTCGGCAACGGCCGACTGGCTAAGGGTCATGCCAATCGCGCTGGCTAAGGCCAACGGCAGTAAGGTGGTAACCGCTTTCTTCTTGTTGTGCATGGCGCTCTCCGCTGATGTGACGACAGGCAGTCGTGTCGAAGCGGATTATCGAAAGCACAACCGATGGGCCATACGCTCCAATAGCGGCGACTGGCTACTACTTTCGCCACGACCACTGATGCGAGCGGAAAGGCCCTCCCTGCCGTTCCGTTCGGACTAGCGCTTAGGTCGTACACCGTTACGCTTAGGTCGATCATCAGACGCAAGACAACAGCTCCGAAGCCGCCGGAGGCTGGTCAGAAAGCGAAGCTGCCGAGTGAAGTTGCGGCGGGATTGGGCGTCAGGTCCAGCCTGCATCAGGCGCCGGCGCATTGGCGACAGCCACCCAGCCCGCGCGAGCCAAGCGCAGTGCTTCCAGGGCTACCGTCAGATCCTGTCGCTGAAGGGTGCGCATCGCGGCGGCGACCTCGATGGGTCGATCAATTTCATGCCCAGCCTGCAGGCTCTGCCATGCCTGTTCGGCCTGGGTGCGGAAGTCCGATGCGCTGGCTACATGACGGTTGCTGGCTTGGCGTGCGGCTCGCTCGATCACATCGTCATCTTGTTCGGCCAGTTTCACTGTGCTGTCGCTCAGGAATTGCTCGACGTGATCGAGAATCTCGTTGGCCGAGGCGGTCGGTGACTGCACGGCGAACAGCATTCCGGCCTCCTTGCCGAACTGACAGAAGCGACTGAACACGGCGTACCCGAGTTGCAACTCGCTCCGTAACCGTCGGAAGAAGTCAGCTTCGATCAGCCGCCCCAACACACGCCAGGACGCCTCGCATTTGGCGGTACGGTCCGGCAACGGGCAGAACAGCAGAAATGCTGTTTCGGGCATCGCGGCGGCGCCACTGACGTCATGCCAGCGTTTCACCGTTACTGGCATGCTGCGAGCGACCGGGACTAGCATGGGCGTTCCTGGCAGCGTGTGGACCGCATCGGTCAGCGGTCCGCTCATGGACGACGCGAAGCCGATGGCCAGGCCTTGCCACTGTGCTGTTTGCCACAGCCGAGCCAGTGAGGATGAGGCTGCGGTCTGGCCTGGGACCGCAGTCGGATCCGTCAGCAGTCGAGGCAGGCGGTTGAGCAGCTGCCGGACCAGCATTACATCGCTGCTGAGTGCCGCGTCGCGGTCAGCCAGTGCTTGGCCTTCGGTAAACGCCGCGGCTGGCGGCGCGCTAAGCACGGCCGTGATGTCGCTCAGAATTGCCGGTATGGCCTCGGCAAAGCCTTCCAGCTTGAGGCACCAGGCATCCCCAAGATCCTCGAAACGCAGCGCTACACCAGCTTGTTGGGCAGCCCACGCAACTGACTGCAGCGCATGCATCAGGGTGTGCGACAAGGCGGGGAAAGACTCGCCTCGCATGAACTGCCAGCGTAAAAACAAAGCGCCCTGTCCGCTCATGTCTTCCGGACCCTGCCAACGCAGTGCAGGCGAGATATCAGCCGCTTCATAGCGCAGTAATCCGGGTTTCAACCAGGGATTCGCAGCTGGCTGTTGCCAGCCCCAGTCGGTGGGCACTGTCTGCTGCGGCGGTTCGGACTGCAGGCACAGCGGAAAACCGCTGGTTTCAATGGCCGCGCAGCTGGTCTTGTCGGTGATAAGGACCAGCGGCGCGCAACCGAGCATTTGCGCCGTGAGCAATGAAAGCGCCTGTTTGATCGCAGCTTCTTCGCTGTTGAGGTTCCAGGCCAGCGGATCCACCCAGTACCGTAGCCGTGTCAGCGGTTCGGCGTTCTGCAGGCTTCGATGGCGGATGCGCTGATATTCCTCATGACATGGCTGCCAACGTGCATCGTCGGAAAAGAAACGCAACCAGTCGAGCACGGCTTCGACCAGCTCGGCCGGTGCCGCCATTCCTCGCTCCGTCGGTAACAACTCCACGACCACAACGCCCTGCCCCGCATAGCAATAAGGAATGCGCAGCTTCACCGATTGACACAATTCGGCATCACGCAGGCGTTGGGTAAGCCCTCTTGGCGCTTCGGACGCGAGCCAGGTGGACAGGTAATCCAGCGCCGGTACGGCGTGCTCCGGCAATCCGTCAAGCGCGAACGCCAGCAGATGGCGTTGCTGAGCATTGCTGAGCTGCAAGCGAAACCAGCCGTTAGCCTTACAGCGTAAGGGCGGAACTTCGCGCCGCACCAAGGGATGGCTGGCGAGCCCAGCATCCATTCGCTCGGCGAGACACTGCAAGACCTCTTCGTGCTGAGGCCCGGCCAATAGCAGCTCGATCTGGCCGGCGTGGTAAAACCGCCGATGATAGCCAAGCAGCGCCTCCTGAAAGGCTGCGTCCTCTACCGGGAGCGTGTCGCGGTTGCCTGCATGAAAGCCCGCGAACGGATGGGTTGGGTGGAACGCGTGTCCCAGCGCCGCATCGCATAGCGTTTCGGCGTCCTGCGCACGCGCTTGGTATTCGGCCTGCAGCACCTCGCGTTCACGCAGCTGCGCACCAGGGTCCAGCAGCGGATTGGCGAGCATATCTACGAGACGACGCAAGCCCTCTTCGAGCTGGTCGGCTGGTAACTGAAAGAAGAAGTCGGTATGTCGTTCACGGGTCGATGCGTTCAGCTGCCCTCCACATCCTTGAACGAAGGGCATCAGACCTTCAGCCGCAGTGTAATTCCGGCTGCCGAGAAACAGCAGATGCTCAAGAAAATGCGCCAGCCCAGGATAGGCACTCGGTGCGTCATGCGAACCGGCGTGGACTCGCACCAGTGCTGCGGCCTGCGAGCTGCCGAGCAACGGAATCAGGCGCACGCGCAGCCCATTGGGAAGAATAGTTTGCGACGGTTGCTGAACAGGATCGGCTGACGAGTGCATTGGGCGACGTGTTCCGGCTGTGAGTCTGGAGGATCGCGCCGAGGTTCGCTTGGCACAATGATGCTTAAGCATCAAACCCTGGAGTCAGCTCGGCAAGTCCGGCCGTCTTCAGGTGTCCAGATGCCCATTGAGGAACTGCAGCAGACGGCGCTGCATCAGCTTGCCGGCATTTCCCAGGCAGGCAATGGGCGATCCGCGCAGCCCTTCCTGGGAAAATTCGGCGGCCTCACCCGCCATGGCCAGAGGGCAGTCGAGGCTGAGCGCAAGCTTCGCAAACTGCTTGAGCAAGGCTGCGTTGGGCGGAACATTGGAATACAGCACCAATGCGCGTGGGCGAACCTTTTCACAGATCAGGGTCAGCTCATCCAGCGGTTGGCCGATAGCCAGCACGCTAGCGGCAACCTCGTCACTGGAAAGCAGCAGGCCGGCAATCAACAACTCCAGCTCGCGGCATTGTCCTGGGACAGCCGCCAGCAGCACGCGATCTTCCGCCTGGGCTCGCGCAAGTTGCAGTCGCTGCAGCACGCGGGCACGCAAGAAATTGTCAAAAAAGAGCCACTCGCTGGTCTGCCCGAACTCATCCTGGCGCACCAGTAACTGCTGCCACAACGGCAACAGCACATCCTGAAAAACGACCGGTAATGGATAGGTCGAGAAGATCTGTCCATAGACCTGATCGAGGCGGCTCTCGTCGAAACTGCTTATTGCCCGCTGCACCTGAGCCTGCCATTCGCCCCATTCTCCAGCGACGGCTTCCTGCTGCTCGGGCGGCACCGCCGCTCGGGTTGCGGCACTGCGCGACAGAATGCTGCCCACCTTGCTTACCGCCACGCCGCGCTCCGTCCATGCCACGATACTGCGCACCGCTTCGACATCGGCCATCGAATACAGACGATGGCCGCTCTCGGTGCGGGTCGGTTGGATCAAGCCATAGCGGCGCTCCCAGGCACGCAGGGTGACCGGATTGACACCGGTCAGGCGTGATACCTCTCGGATCGGGAACAACTCTTCCTGCTTGAGCGATGAAGACGAAAGCAGCGAAGAAGCACGGGCAAATTCAGTCATGACGCGGACAGCTCATGCAAGGGAATGGGCGCATTGTAACTCAGGGTCTGCAGGCATAGGCTGTACAGAGGTTATACAAGTACAGGATTGTGCAATGTCTCCGAAACTGCCGCTTACGCTCTATGTCGACGCTGCCTGCCCGCTCTGCGCCCGCGAGATCATCTGGCTGCGGCGTCATGCCACGCAGGAGTGCCTGCAGCTGGTGGATATCAGCACGCCTGGTTTTGTCAGCGAGGACCGATCCCTCGATCAGCTGCGCAGTAAGCTACATGCGCGCAGTGCCGACGGCCACTGGCTGACTGGCCTCGACGCAACCTACTGGAGCTGGCGCGCGGCAGGCCTCGGGAAATGGGCCGCGCCGCTGGGCTGGCGGCCGTTACGGCCATTGCTCCTGCTTGCCTATTGGCTGTTCAGCCTGGCGCGGCCTCATCTCGGCTGGCTCCCCCATCCCGACGGCAGCAGCCGCTGCACGGACCGTTGCGGTCCTCGTTGACGCCCTGCCGATGCGCAACGAAACTTCTACAGCCTGCAAGCTCGCTTAGGCCCGTACCGTTCGTCCTACTTTTGCTCGGAATCGCCAGCCGTCCCGTGAACAAAGGTTCTCAAGAAACCTGGCGATAGTTCCAGCGCGCCAGATTTCCGCTAATTCTTGTACAGCATGAATATTTGGTATAGCTTTGCATCAACCAGTGACGAGGATCAGGTCCGCGCTCAGCTGGCGCCTTTGCCACGAATAACATGCATGGTTTGCCTATGGACGGCTTCCCAGAGGATCACTCATGAACGAACTACCCGGCCATTTTCACCAAATACTTCTGGGGGTTGGTGAAGACCCACAGCGCGAAGGCTTGCTCGACACCCCGAAGCGCGCCGCCAAGGCCATGCAGTACTTGTGTAATGGATACGGCAAGAGCCTGGAGGAAGTGGTCAACGGCGCCCTGTTCGCCTCGGACAGCGACGAGATGGTCATCGTCCGAGACATCGAACTCTATTCTCTCTGTGAACACCACATGCTGCCCTTTATCGGCAAAGCACACGTCGCTTACATCCCGACCGGCAAGGTGCTCGGCTTGTCCAAGATCGCACGCATCGTCGACATGTATGCACGCCGCCTGCAAATTCAAGAAAACCTCACCCGCCAGATCGCCGAGGCGATTCAAGAAGTGACGCGTGCGGCTGGCGTTGCGGTGGTCATCGAAGCCAAGCACATGTGCATGATGATGCGCGGGGTTGAGAAGCAGAACTCGCTGATGAACACCTCGGTGATGCTGGGTGCGTTCCGCGAATCCTGTACCACCCGGATGGAGTTCCTTCAGCTGATCGGAGGAAATCGCTGATGCCTCGGCTGGAACCCGGTTTGGCGCGTATCCGGGTCAAGGATTTGCGTCTGCGCACCTACATCGGCATCAACGAAGATGAAATCCTCAACAAGCAGGACGTGCTGATCAACCTGACAGTGCTCTACAAGGCAGTCGATGCGGTACGCGACAACGACATAGACACTGCACTGAACTATCGGACCCTGACCAAAGCGGTTATTGCCCACGTCGAAAGCAATCGGTTCAGCCTGCTGGAACGCATGACTCAGGAGATCCTGGACTTGGTCATGAGCCGGCCCAGCGTCGAGTACGCCGAGGTCGAGGTCGACAAGCCGCACGCACTGCGGTTTGCCGAATCGGTTTCGATCACACTTGCCGGCAGCCGCTGAGCCCGCTTGATGGCTGAATGAAAACCTGCGGCTGACCCTCTATTAGATACGCGCCGATGCCTTTTCGTTATCAATATGCTTGCTACCGTTCTGGCTCGGCGCCGGCATGCTGCCTGGGCCCGCGCCGAGGGCCCGACATAAGATTGACCGCCCCGCTTCTGCCGACGGCGGCCACGTCGTAACGAGCAGTTCCGCGCGTTTCGCGAACACCTCTTTCGCGAACACCTCTTTCGCGGCAAGCTGTTTCGGCAGCCAATGGTTGCTGCCAGAGGGCAGAACCGCCTCACTACAAAAAGCCTTGTGCCAGCCTTCGGGTAGTTGTTCTAGAATGCCGTGAAACGCACAAGAGACACCCTGATGATCAATGCCAAGCTGCTGCAACTGGTAATCGAAGCCTCCAACGACGGTATCGTGGTAGCCGAGCAGGAAGGTGACGACAATATCCTGATCTACGCCAATCCCGCATTTCAGCGCCTGACGGGCTACGAGGTCGACGACATCCTTTACCAGGATTGCCGCTTCCTGCAGGCGGGTGACCGCGACCAACCAGGTCTTGCGGCGATACGCGAAGCGGTTCGCAACAACACGCCGTGCCGCCAGATCATCCGTAACTACCGCAAGGACGGCAGTGCGTTCTGGAATGAACTGTCCATCACGCCCGTATTCAACGAAGGTGACCAGCTCACCTATTACATCGGCATCCAGAAAGACGTCACCCCTGAAGTCGAAGCCAAGCAGCGGGTCCGCGAGCTTGAAGCCGAAGTCCAGCAGCTCCGAGAGCAACTTGCGGCCCTGCAGGGCTAACCAACTTACCGCAGGTCAGTTATCACCCGACGACGCTTCAGCCTGCTTCAGGGGTGCCGATAAGGCTTGGTATAAGCCACACCCTACGGTCGCGGCTACTTGTTTGTGACCGGCAAGTGCATTTTTGATGCAGACTGCCGGGAAAACACGAATAATTGCGATCTGCCACTACATTCCCGCCAACTTGGACGGCGGCTGAATCCGGATCCGCTTCCTTGACTTCCTATGCTTTCGTTGAAAACGCAACGGTGCTCCTTGCGCTTTGCTGGCTGCTTTCCGTTACAGCGCGTCATTGGGGGCAGAGCCATCAGCTATGGGCGCAGTGCACTGCTGGAATCTGGTTCGGCGGTGCGTGCATCGTCGGCATGCTGATGCCTATTTCCGTGCAGGACGGGGTCATCTTCGATGCACGCACTGTCGTGCTGAGCATGGCAGCCTTGTTCGGAGGCCCGATCGCTGCGGGTATCGCGGGGCTGATTGCCGGCGCGTATCGGCTTTGGGTCGGCGGCCCGGGCGTCTGGGTCGGGTTGATCAACGTACTGCTGCCGATCGTCTTGGGCCTTGTCTATCGCCATTTCCACCGCCGGGGCCAGATCGGGATTGGTGCCTGCCAGTTATTACTTTTTGGCCTGCTGTTACATGGCGGTGTTGTAGCCTCGCTGCTGCTGTTACCCGCACAGCTGGTGGCTCCTACCCTTGAGCAGGTCGCGGCGCCTATGCTGCTGGTGCTGCCAGTGGCGGTAATGCTATTGGGTCTGCTGCTGGCCGATCTGCTCAAACGCGACCAGATCGAACGTGCAATGCATCTCAGTGAGGCGCGTTTGAGGGCCATCACCCAGGCGATTCCCGACGTGCTGTTGGTGCTCGATGAGGATGGCCGTTACCTGGAAGTGATCTCCAACGGGTCCGCGCCGCTTCAGGAAGGCGACCAAAGCCTGATCGGAAAGACAGTGGAGGACGTACTCCCGCCCCGCCAGGCAGAACGCTTCCGCGAACTGATTCGTGAAACGCTCTCCCGCGGCGCGCCTGGCCTGCTTGAATATTCCACCCAGACCGTGAACGGCCTGAAGGTATTTGAAGTGCGGGCCCAGCGCTTGCAATTGGCGCAACCGTACAAGCCAGCGGTGGTGTGCCTGAGCCGGGATATCAGCGAGCGTGCCAGCGCCGAACAGGAGCGTCGCATCGCCTCGATCGCGTTCGAGTCACAGCAGGGCATGATCATCACCGATGCCAAGAACCGCATCTTGCGGGTCAACCAGGCATTCACTGAGATCAGCGGCTACAGTGCAGACGAGGCCATCGGACAGGACACGCGCCTACTCGCCTCGGGTCGCCACTCGCCCGATTTCTATCTGGCCATGTGGCGCAGCATTCAGCAAACCGGCGCCTGGCAGGGTGAAATCTGGAACCGTCGTAAGACCGGCGAGGTGTACCCTGAATGGCTATCGATCAGCACGGTGCTCGACGCCCAGGGCGCCGTCTCCAACTACGTGGCCGCCTTTACCGATATCACCGAGCGCAAGCAAGCCGAAGAGCGCATCCATAACCTTGCGTTCTATGACCCCCTGAGCGGCCTGCCCAATCGCCGGCTGCTGCTCGATCGCCTCAAGCAGGCCCTGGCCGCCACTGTACGTAGCCAGCAATACGGCGCGTTGATGTTCATCGATCTTGATAACTTCAAGAACATCAATGATCTTCATGGCCATCAGGCCGGCGACCAGTTGCTCTGCATTGTGGCCGAACGACTGAGCGGTGAAGTCCGCGGCGTCAACACCGTTGCCCGCCTCGGAGGTGATGAGTTCGTGGTCATGCTCGAGGATCTGGATCCTAAGGCGGAATATGCAGCAGCCCAGGCCGAGCAGATTGGCGAAAGGATCCTTTCGGCCCTTGGTCAGCCTTACCGACTGGGCTCGCTACTGGTGCATAGCAGCGCCAGCATTGGCGTGGTACTGCTCAACAGCAACGACGGTGACGCGGAAGAGCTGATGAAGCGCGCCGACATGTCGATGTACGAAGCCAAACAAGCCGGCAGAAACGCCCTGCGCTTCTTCGACCCGCGCATGCAGCAGGCCGTGCAAGAGCGCCTGCGCCTGGAAGACGAAATCCGGCGTGGCTTGACGGCCGGCGAGTTCGTGATTCATTTCCAGCCCCAGATCGAACGCCATCGTGGACTCGTCGGTGCTGAAGTGCTGGTGCGCTGGCAACATCCGCAACGCGGCTTGCTCACCCCCTTCCACTTCATCGGCCCAGCCGAACGTGCCGGGCTGATCGAAGCACTGGATTTCGTTGTCCTTACCCAGGCCTGCGAGCAGCTCGCCACGTGGGCCAAACAGCCATCCCGGGCGGCACTGACACTCGCGGTCAACCTCAGTGCGAGCCTGCTCTATCAAGCCGACTTCGTCGACCGGGTGCTAGCCTTGCTGAAGCGCACCGGTGCCAATCCGCGACTGCTGAAGCTCGAAATCACCGAGTCCCTGTTACTCGATGACATGGAAGAAGCGGTGGTTCGGATGAGGACCCTGAAGCAGCACGGCATTCGGTTCTCGATTGACGACTTCGGCACAGGTTACTCATCAATGGCCTACCTGCAGCGACTACCACTCGATCAACTGAAGATCGACCAGTCGTTCGTCCGTCAGCTGGTCGAAGATGCCAGCAGCCAGACCATTATCCGAGCCACCTGTGCGCTCGCGTCCGGGCTCAAGCTGGAGGTGATTGCCGAGGGGGTCGAGACGGAGGAACAGCGGACATTGCTGATCGCCAATGGCTGCGACATGTTTCAGGGGTACCTGTTCAGCCGCCCCGTTCCGCTGGAAGCATTCGAAGCGCTCGAGCTAGAACCCGTGACGTGAGGGTAGCGTCCGCACCCACACGCCGAGACGGGCCGCTTACAACGCCAGTGGCGCCCGGCGGCACAGAGTAATCAAAGCCTGCACCCACTGTTCATGAGTGTTCAGGCAAGGGACCAACTGCAGATCCATGCCTCCGGCCGCCACAAACTGTTCGCGGCCTCGATCACCGATTTCCTCCAGCGTTTCGATGCAGTCGGCCACGAACGCCGGGCACATCACCAACAACTTCTTCACTCCCTTGGCAGCCAGCTCTTCCAGGTGCGCCTCGGTATAGGGCTCAATCCACTTGGCACGCCCCAGTCGCGACTGAAACGACACCGACCACTGTTCGGGCTGCAAGCCGGCGCGCTCGGCGAACGCAGCGGCGCTCTGGATGCACTGCGCGCGGTAGCAACTGGCGAGGACAGCACCTTCGGCACGCTGGCAGCAATCAACAGTTTTCAGACAGTGCGCGCCGGTTGGATCCGTTTTGCGCAGATGCCGCTCAGGCAAGCCGTGAAAGCTCAGCAGAAGGTGGTCGAAGGGTTGTTCCAGGTGCGGTTGGGCACTCGCAACCAGCGCATCGAGGTACTCCGGCTGGTCAAAAAACGGCTGCAGAATCGACAGCTGAATGTCCAGGTTTCGCTCACGAATCACCCGCCGCGCCTCTTCGATGACGGTCGTCGTGGTGCTGTCAGCGAACTGTGGATACAACGGCGCCAAGGTGACCTGCCGGATGCCCTGCCCAGCCAATTTCAGCAGCGAGCGCTCGATGGACAGCTCGCCATAGCGCATTGCCAATTCCACCGGCCCCTCTTTCCAGTACGGGCGGACAGCGTCGGTAAGGCGTTGACTGAGCACGACCAGTGGTGATCCTTCCGGCCACCAGATGGAAGCATAGGCATGTGCGGACTGTTCCGGGCGCTTGATCAGGATCAGCGAGACCAGCAACCGGCGAACTGGCCAAGGCAGGTCGATGACATAGGGATCCATCAGAAACTGGTTGAGATAGCGGCGTACATCAGCCACTTCAGTGGACGCCGGGGAACCCAGATTGACCAACAACAACGCCTGCTCTGACATGCACATTTCCAACTACTGATTTAATGGAGCGCGCCGCAACCCGTTGGCCGCGGCGCTATTTTCACATAGCGACTACGCCTTGCGCAGGTCCGCCAATGCCGCATCCAACGTCACGAAGCGAAACTGGAACCCCGCAGCCTGCAATCGCAACGGCTGGGCTTTCTGACCGCCTAGAATCAAACCCGACAGCTCACCCAGGCCGACCTTCAAGGCCAGCGCCGGTACCGGCAGAACTGCTGGTCGCCCCAAACTCGCCGCGAACGCTTTGGCAAAGTCGGCATTACGCACCGGCTGAGGTGCGCAGGCATTGTAGGGCCCAGCAGCACCTGGCTGGTGCAACAGAAAATCTATCAAACCGATCTGATCGTTGATGTGGATCCACGGCATCCACTGACGTCCACTGCCCTGCCTGCCTCCCAGCCCGAGCGCGAACAAGGGCCTGAGCCGTTGTAGGAACCCGCCATGAGCTGCCAACACCAGCCCCGTTCGGACCACCACCACACGAATGCCCAACGACTCAGCTCGCGTGGCACTTTCCTCCCAGGCGGCGCAGAGCTGGCTAGCGAAATCGTTGGTAACCGGACTGTCATCCTCGCTCAGTTCCCGTTCACCACCGTCGCCATACCAGCCGACGGCCGAGCCGGAAATCAGCAGGGCAGGCTTTTGTTGCCTGGTTGCAAGCCATTCAACCAACTGCTCGGTTAGCTTGATACGGCTGTTCCAGAGCAACAGGCGGCGGGATTTGGCCCAGGGACGATCAGCAATCGGCGCACCTGCAAGGTTGATAACCGCGTCAAGCCGGACCTGATCGAGCTCGCCCAGATCGCCGATGCCCGTTACCAACTCGCCGCAGCGGTCCGCCACCTGCCCGGGTGACCGACTCCAGACCCAGAGCTGATGGCCCTGAGACAACCAGTGTTTGCATAGTGCGCGACCGATCAGGCCGGTCCCGCCGGTGAGCAATATGTTCATTGCGGCCTCCGCAAGTCAGCTGTGGGCCCGCGCCTAATGACTGCGCGAGCTGCTACGTTCTGATGTTACACCTATACAGTCATCGATTGTTGTATAACTTAGTAGTGCAAGCGTAGTCTATGTACAACTTGGCAAACAGGTGGCCAATGCACATCCAGTCTCTCACCGGTGTCCAGTCGCTATGAATCGATTCAATCCAGACAAGCTGCTGCTTTCCAAATGGACAGCTACTCGACCACAGAACAAGGAAAAGCACTTTCTCGTCACGGAACTCCTACGGGATGAAGATGACGTTTTGCTGCAGGTGGAGCTGCAGGCCGTCCTCACTCGACGCAGCCAATGGATAGATTGGCACGCGCTGCACGACGATCAGCAATGGCTGTTTGGCTGGCGGTAACGAACCGTCGCGCTCGCTAGGCGATAGCCGCATCAACACTTCTTGTACACGAGGTATTGACTTGTACAAGTAAGCGCTTATGATCTCCACATATTGTACAGAACCTCTTATCTGTACAGGAATACAGTGAGGTCATCCCCATGCCCAATGCCTCTCGTCCCGCAATCAAAGTCGGTATCAGTGCCTGCCTGCTCGGCAGCCCGGTGCGGTTCAATGGCGGCCATAAGGAATCACGGCTATGCAGCGAAACGCTGGCCAAACATTTCCAGTTCGTGGCGGTCTGCCCGGAGGTCGCCATAGGTCTCGGTACGCCACGTGAGCCAATCCGCCTGATCGGCGATCCCGACAGCCCTCGCGCAGTCGGCACCGTTCACCCGGAGCTGGATGTCAGCGAAGCCCTGACCGCCTACGGCAAGCAGATCGCCCGCGAACTGGGTGATATCAGCGGTTATATCCTGATGCAGAAATCCCCCTCCTGCGGAATGGAGCGGGTCAAGGTCTACCAGGCCAATGGGCATCCCATCGATGGTGGCGGCTCCGGCCTTTTCGCTCATGCACTAATGCAAGCGCGGCCGGACCTGCCCATTGAGGAAGATGGCCGGCTAAACGACCCTGTGCTGCGGGAAAATTTCCTTACCCGAATCTTTGCCTACGCCGAATGGCAGCGTTTGCTCGAAGCCGGGCTGACCCGCAAGGCGTTGGTCGAATTCCATTCGCGACACAAGTACCAGCTGATGGCGACCAACCCCTTGCAATACAAAGCCCTCGGTCAGATGGTCGCGACGGTCGGCAATAAGCCGCTGGATGAGTTCGCACCGGTCTATTTCAGCCGCCTGATGGCAGCGCTCAAAACCACAGCTTCGCGCGGCACGCACAGCAATGTCTTGCAGCACTTGAGCGGGTATCTGAAGAACGATCTTTGCGGCGACGACAAGCAGGAGCTGCAACGTCTCATCAGCCAATACCGCGAGGGCATCGTGCCCCTCGTCGTACCGATGACGCTGCTCAAGCACCACTTCCGCCGTCATCCGGACCGTTACGTGGCCAGCCAGGTGTATATGCAGCCGCATCCAGAAGACCTCAGCCTACGCAACGGCATCTAAACATGACCCTGACTATTGATGATGAGATCGATCCCAGCCGTGAAGACGGCTGGTTTCCGATCAGGGAGGTAGCGCGCCTCACTGGAGTCAATCCAGTCACCCTGCGGGCTTGGGAACGTCGTTACGGGCTGATCGTGCCGCGTCGCACGCCCAAGGGCCATCGGCTCTATGACGACAGTCACGTCAAGCGCATCCAGAGCATTCTCAAGTGGCTCGACCGCGGCGTTGCAGTCGGTCAAGTCAAGCCGTTGCTGGATGCACGCCAGAGCATCAATCCCACCGAGCACAACCAGTGGGCCGGAATGCACGACCAGATGTATCAGGCTGTCACCGACCTTTCCGAGCGACAGCTCGATGACAGCTTCAACCGTGCGCTGTCTCTATATCCACCACTTACCCTGTGCAAGCACCTGCTAATGCCCCTGCTGCTGAGCCTCGAACAACGCTGGACCAGCTCGTTCGGCGCGGAGCTCGAGCGTGGATTGTTCTGTTCATGGCTGCGAACCAAGCTCGGCACCCGCATCTATCACAGCAACCGCCAGTACAACGGCGCTCCGCTGTTGTTGATGACCCTATGCGAGCAGCGCTTCGAGCCGGGCTTGTGGCTCAGCGCCTGGCTGGTCTCCAGCGCAGGTTGCCCTGCCGAGGTAATCGAGTGGTCGGTGCCACTGGCGGAACTGCCGCTGGCCCTGGAACGGATCAAACCGCGTGGCCTGCTGCTCTATGCCAGCCAGTCGCTGGATAGTGGCTACCTCAAGCGTCAACTGCCGCGCCTGGCCGACCCGCACGGTATGCCGCTGCTGTTGGCAGGGCCTGCAGCCAGCATTCACCTTGCCGAACTGCGCGACGTACCTGGCCTGACCCTCGCCATCGACCCGCTCGCGGCCCTCGAAGTCCTGCAGGATGGGCCGCTGCTTGAAAATCCAAAAGGTTATCGGGAATGAACCAGCTTCTCTGGCTACGCACCGATTTGCGCGTCAGTGACAATAGCGCCTTGGCTGCCGCGATGAGCACCGGTCCGACCGTGGCGCTCTATCTGATTACACCTGGGCAGTGGCTCGCCCATGACGATGCGCCGTGCAAGGTCGATTTCTGGCTACGCAATCTGGCCGAACTGTCGATACGCCTCTCGGAACTGAACGTCCCGCTGCTGATCCGCACCGTTGAAGACTGGCAGGCAGTGCCGGCGTTGATTGCTGATATTTGCCGCACCCATGAGATCAGTACCCTGCACGTCAACGACGAATACGGTGTGAACGAGCAGCGCCGTGACGAGGCGGTCGCCGAAGCGCTGCGAAAAACGCCCACCAGCATGCGTCGCCACCTTGATCAGCTGTTGTTTGCACCAGGGACCATCACGACGCTGTCGGGTGGTTACTTCAAAGTCTTCAGCCAGTTCCGAAAGGTGTGTTATGCCCGGCTGACACAGTCACTTCCGGCGTGCCTCCCCGTCCCGGATCGCCAGGCATCGCTGCTGATTGTCAGCGACTCGGTGCCGCAGGCAGTCAATGGTTTCGCCCAACCCAGCGACTATCTGCGTTCGCTGTGGCCGGCTGGTGAAGACTTTGCGCAACTTCGCCTTGCTAAGTTCGCCGAGGACGATCTAGCGGACTATCAACAACGTCGCGACTTCCCTGCCGAGCCGGGTACCAGCCAAGTTTCCGCCTATCTGGCTGCAGGCGTCATTTCCCCTCGGCAATGTCTGCATGCCGCTTTAAGAGCCAATCGGGGCGAACACGACAGCGGCAATCCCGGTGCGGTCACCTGGATCAATGAACTGCTCTGGCGCGAGTTCTACAAACATGTACTGGTCGGCTATCCACACGTCTCGATGGGCCGGGGATTCCGGCCAGAAACCGATACCCCGCCCTGGCGTCACGCACCGGATGAGCTGGCGGCCTGGCAGCAGGGCCGTACCGGATTTCCCATCATCGATGCCGCCATGCGCCAATTGCTGGCCACGGGCTGGATGCACAATCGCCTGCGCATGATCGTCGCCATGTTTCTGAGCAAAAATCTGTTGATCGACTGGCGCGAAGGTGAACGTTGGTTCATGCAGCACCTGATCGATGGCGACCTCGCCGCCAATAATGGCGGATGGCAGTGGAGCGCCTCGACGGGGACCGATTCGGTGCCCTATTTCCGCCTGTTCAACCCGCTCAGTCAGTCGGCCAAGTTCGACCCGGACGGCCGTTTCCTGCGGCGTTGGCTGCCCGAGCTGGCGGAATTGGACAAACGCGGAATCCACAACCCGGCGAAGCTGAACGGGCTGTTCGCAGGCGTCGAGTACCCGTCCCCTATCATCGATCTGCCGATGAGCCGGGAGCGTGCGCTTTCAGCATTCAGGCAATTGGGAGAGGCGCTGTGAGCGGCTTTCTGCAGCAGTTTTCGGCCAACTTCGAGCGGCTCGATGTACACAATCTCGACCGCCTTGCCGAACTCTATGCCGACAACATCCATTTCACAGACCCGTTGCATGAAATCTGCGGGCTAACCCAGCTGCACGATTATTTTGCAGAGCTGTACGCCGACCTCACGTCGCTCGACTTCGAGTTTTTCGCCTTCGACGAGGTGCGGGAAGGCGAAGGTTATCTCCGCTGGATCATGAGCTTTCGCCATCCCCGCCTCAATCAAGGCCAGCTCATCAGCCTGGAAGGCTGCACCATGCTGCGCTGGAATGCGGCTGGCAAAGTGGTGCGTCATCGCGATTATTTCGACGCAGGCGCCTTGATTTATCAACACGTTCCCGTTGTCGGATCGATGATTCGCTGGTTGCACCGGAGGATCGCATGAGCCCTTCGCAATGCCTTTGGCTGACCAGTGCGAGCCGCGGGCCTGGTCAGGCATTGGCCGGTCAGCAGGGCTTCTCAATGCCCAAGCGCTGGCCAGCAGAACGGGCAGCACGCCATATCGCCGGCACGCTTGATCGGCAACCACATGGCCTCGTCTTTCTGGCGGCGTCTTTCGCTGCCCTGCGTTTCACCTCTCTACTACCGGCACGCCTGCAGTACGCACTGGGCCAGCGCATGGCGCGCCGTTGATCAAGGAAAATAGTCATGAAAGTGGCGATCATCGGAGGCGGTATCTCCGGCCTGACGAGCGCGCACCTGCTGCATCGCGAGCACGACATCACCCTGTTCGAGGCAGCTGGCTGGCTTGGCGGACATACGCATACGGTAGACGTCAGTCTGCTGGGTCGCGATTACGCAATCGATACTGGCTTTATCGTATTCAATGAACGGGCCTATCCCAACTTCATCGAACTGATCGAGCGTCTCGGCGTGGCTTTCAAACCGACCGAAATGAGCTTCTCGGTCAGCGATCCGTTATCCGGCTTGGAATACAACGGCAATAACCTGAACACTCTTTTCGCCCAGCGCAGCAACCTCTTGTCGCCCTCCTTCTGGAACATGGTTCGCGACATTCTGCGCTTCAACAAGGAGAGCCTCGACGACTATGCCAATCAACGCATAGCCCCGCACGTCACGCTCGGCGAATACCTGCGTTGGGGCGGCTATAGCCAACGTTTGATCGATCACTACATCGCGCCCATGGGGGCCGCAATCTGGTCGATGTCGCTGCATGAAATGCTCGGTTTCCCGCTGCTGTTCTTCGTTCGTTTCTTCAAGAACCACGGGTTACTGCCGGTCAGCCAACGGCCCCGGTGGTATGTGATCGAGGGTGGATCAAGCGCCTATATCGAACCGCTGACCCAGGGCTTCAGCCAGCGCGTCCGGCTCAACTGCCCGGTATTCGAAGTGAACCGCGATCGGCTGGGCGTGACGGTCGTCAGTGCGCAGGGTGCCGAGCGTTTCGACAAAGTCATCTTTGCCTGTCACAGCGATCAGGCGTTGAGGCTGCTAAATGCACCGACCCCGGCCGAACAGCAGATTCTGGGCGCACTTCGTTATGCCGATAACGACGTGGTGCTGCACACCGATACCCGGCTGTTGCCAAAGCGCCCGCTGGCGTGGGCCAGCTGGAACTACCGCCTCGGCAGTCCGGGCGAGCAGCTGGCAGCGGTCACCTACAACATGAACCTGCTGCAGGGTATCGAAGCGCCGGAAACGTTTTGCCTCAGCCTGAACCAGACCCGCTTCATCGACCCTTCGCGGATTCTCGGGCGCTACACATACGCTCATCCGCAATACAGCCTGGACGGAATCGCTGCACAAAATCGCGCCGATGAACTGTGCGGCCCGAATCACAGCTACTTCTGTGGCGCCTACTGGGGTGATGGCTTTCATGAAGACGGCGTGGTCAGTGCGATGCGGGTGGCCGATGCGCTGGGCAACTGGGGTTGAGCGCCAGCCACACAGCACCCCGAGTCTTCCATGCCACGAACCGGCCATGAGCCGATGAGCGGTCTGAGTTCCAATTCAAAACCAGCCGATATAGCGATGCGCGCCCGAGCGCTTTACGAGAGGTATCCGATGAACAGCCCGACCTTCACCATGCAAGACCACTACCGCAAGGCCGATCGAATCATGCTTGGCGTGCTGTGGTTTCTCTTCGTCTACGCGCTCGGTTTGGCAGCAATGAGCGGCAGCTGGGCACAGGCCATCGTCGTGGGTGGCGGTACCGCACTCGCGATGACAGTGCTCAACGCACTGATTTCAGGCGAGCGGCTGATGCGCTGCCTCATCGGCGCTGCGTTCATGGTCATGTCAGCGCTGCACATCAACCAGGAGCACGGCATGCTGGAGATGCACTTCGGCATCTTCGCCCTGCTCGCGTTCCTGGTGTATTACCGGGACTGGCTGCCCATCGTCGTGGCTGCTGCAACCATCGCGGTGCATCACCTGGCGTTCTTTGCACTACAGCAGCAGGGTGCCGAGGTGTTCCTGATGCCCCATGGCACCTGGGGTGAAGTCTTCCTGCATGCGTTTTATGTGGTACTTGAGAGTGCCATCCTCATTTATCTTGCGATACGCGGCAACGCCGAAGCGCGCGAAGGCGAAGCGCTGCTGAGCGCTGCGGCAGAGATCACCCGCAACCCTGAACGGATCGACCTCCACCATCGCTCCGCAGCCAGCGGGCCGGTAGGCGAGCGGTTCAATCAGCTGCTTGATCAACTGTCCGAATTGGTCAGTGCGGTCGTAATCGATGCGCGCGGCCTCGACGGGACGGCTGGCAGCCTGAGCGCCGCAACCCGGCAAATGCGCGACGGTGCCGATCTACAACTGGGCGAAACCGCACAGATGGTCGATGCAATGCAGCAGATGTCGACCGCCATCGAAGAAGTCGCCGGTCATGCCGATCGGGCGGCACAAGCGGCACAAGCCGCAAACACGAAGGCGGGACAGGGCCGGCAATCGGTCGCGACCAGCCGTCAGGAAATTGCCCAGCTGGCGCAGCGCATCGACGGAACCGACGAGGTCATGCAAGACCTGGCCGCCCAGTCCGAGCAGATCGGGCGCGTGCTCGAAGTGATCCGTAGCATCGCCGAACAGACCAACCTGCTGGCCCTGAACGCCGCCATCGAGGCTGCTCGGGCCGGGGAACAAGGTCGAGGCTTTGCGGTGGTTGCCGATGAGGTGCGTAACCTCGCGCAGAAAACGGCGACTTCTACTCGCGAGATTCAAGAGATCATCACGCGCCTGCAGCAAAGCAGCCGCAAAGCCGCCGATTCGATGCAGGTCAGCCGGCAGAGCGTGGCCCGTTGCGTCGAAGACAGCCAGCACACAACGGTGCTGCTGGAATCCATGGCGCAGGAGATCGAATCCATCAGCCATATGAACGAGCTGATCGCCGCCGCAACCCATGAGCAAACTGCGGTTTCTGCGGATATCGCCAGCCACCTGCAGAGCGTTCAGCAGATCGCCGAGCAAAACGCTGTAGATGCCAGCAAGCTGGAGCAGGATAGCGTTAGCTTGACTGCGCTGGCCTCACGACTGGGCACGCTCAGCGGACGCTTCGCTGTTCGTTCATAAATGACATCAGGGCTTCGGTTGTACACCGGAGCCCGCGGCCTTCCCTGCTATCAGCCCCTTGGGAGTGACTACAGTCCGGAACATCAGCCGTACGAAGCCGCTATCAAACATCAGGGGCCGGTCAATCCCGAACGGTGCGTGAGTCAAGGTCCGCGACGCTTACCTGGTCCCGTCCTCTACGTTTGGCGACATACAAGCGACGGTCCGCAGCATCTACTAACGATGCAGCCATCTTGCCTATGCCCGCGCCCACAGCGATTACCCACGAGCGTAGCGACGCCGATACTCTGAAACGTTGGAGCTTGAGTAACGAATGGCCTCACTGGCAGTCGCTATGGAATGACCGTCTTTGTTGGCACCTGGGTGCCTTGAATGGTATTGGTCGCTTTCAGCTCAATCGCCGCACAGAGGAGTCAGCTCATGATCCCAGCCCCATTGGTCGACGCGCTGCGTAGCGCCAGGCACGTTGTGGTTTTTACAGGCGCAGGCGTGTCGGCAGAAAGCGGTATTCCGACCTTTCGCGACTCGCTCACCGGGTTATGGGAGCGTTTCGACGCGGCATCGCTGGCAACGCCCGAAGCCTTCCAGGCCGATCCGCCTCTGGTCTGGGGTTGGTATGAGTGGCGTCGGATGAGGGTCCTGCAGGCCCAGCCGAACCCTGCGCACGTGGCCATTGCCGAACTGGCCCGCCACCTCCCTCGCCTCACGCTTGTCACCCAGAACGTCGACGACCTCCACGAGCGCGCGGGCAGCACCGACGTCATTCACCTGCATGGCAGCCTGCATCAGCCACGTTGTTTCAGCTGCGGCGAGCGCCCCGACACACCGCTGGGCATGCCGGACGAGCCAGAAGGTGGACGCCGACTGGAGCCGCCGAGCTGCAATGCCTGCGGCGCAAAGCTGCGCCCCGGCGTCGTCTGGTTTGGCGAAAGCCTGCCGACCGAAGCACTGAATACCGCCTTCGCTGCCGCAGAGACCTGCGATCTGCTCATCTCGGTCGGCAGTTCCGGGATGGTCTACCCCGCTGCTGAAGTCCCGGGACTGGCCTGGCGGGCCGGAGCCGTTGTGGTACACGTCAACCCGCAGCCAACTATCGATCACAGCGAGCGGGAATTTGCGTTGGCAGGGCTCGCTGGTGAGCAGCTGCCACAACTGGTCGATCTAGCCTTTGGTGACCACTGAGCGCCGTGCCTGCCTGGCTGCAGAGCCACGCGCTTCAGGTCAGTGGCGTGACCACCGCCGCCTGATAGGCCGGCCCCTCTAGCAGTCGCTCATACCAGCTGCGCAGGTGCGGTAGGTCCGGGCGCTCGATGGGCATCTCGAACCAGGCGTAGGCGAAGCAGCCGAGCGGAATGTCGCCCATGCCGAACGAGGCGCCACCCAGATAGTGTTGTTTCGAGAGGGTCTGGTCGGCGATAGCCAACAACCTTGCGCACTCGCCGATTGCCGCCTGTACTGCTGGCATATCACGTTGATCCGGCGCAGTGCGCACCATGTTCCAGAACACCGTACGGAAGGGAGCGGCCAGCGACGAGGTGACCCAGTCCATCCATTTGTCCGCCTCCGCGCGCTCGGCAGGGTCTGCGTTCCAGAGTGCTCCTTCCCCATAACGAGCGGCCAGATAGCGGACTATGGCATTGGACTCCCACAGCACCAACGCGCCGTCTTCCAGGCATGGCACCAGCTGGTTGGGATTCTTGGCGATATAGTCTGCGTCGCTTACGACCCCGAAGGCGCCGCCTGCATCGATTCGTGTGTAGGGAACATCCAGCTCTTCAAGGCACCAGAGCGCCTTCTTCACGTTGGTCGAGTTCGCTCGGCCCCAGAGTCTCAACATGCGATTCGCTCCTGTTCTTAATCGATCAGTCAACGCTCAACCCTAGCTGTAAATTGCCGCGGCTTAACGGGCCTTACCTTTGTCAGCAAGCAGCCGCATCGCACCCTGCGCTTTCTGCGTGTACCAGAACACCCGACTTACACCGCGAGTGATCGCCACGTACGCCAGCCGCAGGTTTTCATCCGCCATGGCCTGGTCATAGCTGTTCCGAAAGAAGCCGCTGTAGGCGTACAACGCACTGCGCAGCGGGTGGCGTTCACTCGGCAGGCAGTCATCGACGATGATCGCAACTTCCGCCTGCAGTCCTTTGGCGCGGTGGATGGTATATGCCTTGACCGGCAGCTTGCGATCCAGCTGCGCCTCGATAGCCCGCAAGGGTTCGTTGCGGCGGCTTAGAACCAGTACGGCATTGCGATCGGCGTTCGGCAGCCCGGCGACGTGGTCGCACTGGGTCTGGATATCCCGGATCAGATCGGGCAGACGGGTCTTGATATCGAAACGGGTGACCAGCTTCACACCATGATCGCCTGGCTGCGTTGGGCGGCTCGCCTTGCTGGCTTTCGCCTGTTTGACCGCAACGCCCGCCAGCACGGCTTCGGCGTCGCGGATTACCGGTTCGATGGAACGATAGTTGGTTTCCAGCACCAACGTCCGACTTTGCTTCGCCCCGCCCTTGGCCGGGAAGTACTTGTCGAAGTCCATGAACAGCTCCGGCGAACTGCCCCGCCAGCCATAGATCGACTGCCAGTCATCACCGATTGCCATCAGGCTGACCGTTCCACCCTGTCTCGCAAGGGTGCCGTGCAACGCCTGCAGCCACTGAACGATCTGTGGCGATATATCCTGAAACTCGTCGATCAGCAGATGGCTGAACGGCGCCAGCGCATCGTCGGAAACCTTGCCACCGCCGTTCAGCTGCTGAGTGAGGGCTTGGAAGGCGCCGTTGAACGTCATCAATCCCTGGGCTTCCAGAACGCTTTGGAAATGCCGCCAGAACAGCTGCAGCGCTTCGATGAAGTTACGCTCGGGTTCCTTGCACGCCAGCCGTGTCAGTTGAATCTGGTCGATGCGAATGCCGATGCTTTCGATGAAGCCGGCTTGGACATAAAACGCCTCGAACAACGGCGCTGTTCTGAACTCACCGGCCAGCTTGCAGCCGTCCAGGGGCGCACGCGGAACCGCTCGCCGGGTGCCGGACTCAGGCGGCGGAGCGAGACCTAGCAAGGCATGCACCAGCTCCCGGAAACGTTGGTCTTCGGCGTAACAGCGCTGGTACGCCTCTTTCAACAACCGCAACTGGCCGGCCCGTAAGCGCGACGCGGTGAGCGGGTTGTCCAGCTCGGTGGACGAAGCCCCCTTCTCGTCCAGCTGTTCGAACCACTGCGGCTTGCCGAGCAGGTCCTTGGCCAGCACTGCCATGGCCGAGTGGAAGGTACGAACGCACTGACGTGCGCGGGCCGGATCAAAGTCGAAATTCCAGAACCCCAGCACTCGGATCAGTTGCTCGCGCAACTCGGCGCAGGAGGCATTGGTGAAGGAAATCACGGTGAGCCGCTCGGGCGGGATGTCCAGGTGGCAGAGCATGAACACCACGCGCAACACCAGCGTCGTGGATTTGCCCGAGCCCGCCCCGGCGAATATCCGCGTTGCTGGCGACTCTTCAAGAATCATCGCCCATTGCTCGTCGGACGGCGCTCGGATCACGCCAGCGTCCACCGCCCGCCCTACTCGCAGGCGCATGGCCTGGATCTGTTGTTCGTTCACGGAGAGTTTCGCAGGGCCGTAGATACCGTCACCGGCCGGCTTGCGCGCCTTCGTTCGGGGCTTGGACGCAACCTTGGGCGCGGTACTGGCAGCCGCATCTGTACGGCGCGTTGGCTTAGCGGCTGACTTGGCTTTCCTGACCTTTTTGCCTGGATGCCCCGACTTGCCGCCGGACTTCACCCCGGCGTCCGGCCAGCGACGCAGAATCAGATCATCTTCGGACTGAACGTACGCAGAGGTACGCGGAAAACAACGCGCGAGCGCACTGGAAACCAGCAGCTTGTAGCGCTTGACGGCAGACAGCATGAACAACCAACCGGAGCTAGACAGGTGGCCGATATGGTACGGCTTTTTGCCTTGGGGCTGGGCTCCAGGCGACAAGCCCGCCAAGTGTTCCCGCAGTACCGGGTCAGCTTCGAGTGATTCCGTACTTGCGCAGTTTTCGGTACAGCGTGTTACGGCTGATCCCCAGCTGCTGCGCAGCACGACTGACATGCCACTGGCGCGCGTCGAGAACCGCTAACAAGGCCTCGCGCTCGGCCTGACCCAGCGGATCCTGGGCTGGCTCGTGCATCGTTAACGGCGGGTATGCAGGAAGCACAGCCTCAACGTCAGCGCCGCCGATAAAACCGTCCTCAGCCAAGGCGATCAAGGTTCTGAGCACGTTGCGCATCTGCCGAACGTTGCCAGGCCAGCCATAAGAAAGGAGCAGCTGACGCGCCCTGTCGTCCAGCTGTACGGCCTCCCCTCGTGCTTCCTTCTCGGTAAGGTGATCAAGCAACGCGTCACGATCGCTGCGCGCTCGTACCGGTGAAAGCTCCACGGTCAGCCCATTAAGACGATAGAAAAGGTCTTCGCGAAAGCGCCCTTCGGCGACCAATCCTTGCAGGTCGCGGTGACTGGCGCTGATCAGTCGCACGTCCAGCGGCGTCGGCACGACAGCGCCCAGTGGTACGACTTGGCGCTCCTCCAATACACGCAGCAACCGGGTTTGCAGGGCCAGCGGCATGTCACCGATCTCATCGAGAAAGAGGATGCCACCGTTGGCCTGCTGTAGCTTGCCCGCCATGCCTTCCTTGCGTGCCCCGGTGAAACTGCCGCCGCGATAGCCGAACAGCTCGCTCTCGATCAGCGTTTCGGGTATCGCGGCGCAGTTAAGCGCAACGAACGGTTTTTGCGCCCGCGAACTGGTGCGATGAAGAGCGGCGGCGAACGCCTCCTTGCCCGTTCCAGTCTCGCCGTACAGAAGCACCGGCACGTCCCGCTCCATGACCTTTAGCGCTCGTTGAAAGCGGTTTCGCAGAGACGGGTCCTCGAGGCACAACCCCGCTGTTTGCGGATCCGCGCGTTGGCCCCGAGCCTGGATTACGCGCATTTTCGGACCGCGTAGCTGGCCGTGCAGCAGCTGGCCGTCCAGTGTGCGAAGCGGCCAGCAGGTGCCTGGCTGCGGTGTGGCGCGTTGCAGCAGTTCGTCCAGGCGAATGTCCAACACCTGCTCCAGCGACATCCCCAGCAAGGCGCTACGACGAGCGCCAAGCAACCCCAGTGCCGTATCGTTGGCGGCGCTTATTCGGCCGCCACCATCGAACGCCAGCAGCCCTTCGCTGAGCAGACCAATGTATTCGGGCTGAGCGTGAAAGCGCAGCAGATAGGCGCCCTCGCAATGCTGCAGAAAGAAGCAGCTTTCGATCAGCTTCGCCGACAGATTGGTCAGCGCCATGGTGTGAAAACGCTGTTGGTGCGACAGCTCTTCGCGTGCCGATGACACGTTAAGTACCGCCAGTAATTCGCCCTGCGGATCGAACACCGGGCTGGCCGAGCAGGTCAGCGTGGCATGACGGCCACGAAAGTGTTCGTCACGGCAGATGGTCAAGGCCTGGCGTTCGAGCAGGCACATTCCGACGCCGTTGGTGCCCTCGACCGCCTCGTCCCATACAGCTCCGAGCCACAGGCCGGCGCGCTGGAATTCCGTGCGCTCGGCCTCGCTGGAAACGCTGTCGATCACTACGCCACGCGCATCCGTCAGCAGGACCGCATGGCCAGCGCCGCCCAGTTGCTGATGCAGGCTGTTCATCTGCCAGTGCGCCACACCGACCACCTGCTGCAACTGTTCGCGGTGCTCGCGCAGGCGCGTCTGCTCGACTACGCAGGTTGCGCGTGCGCTCGTTGGGTCGAGACGGTGCTGATCCAGGCAGCGCCGCCAGGAACGAGCGATGGCGGGGTCGGAAGCAGGCCCATGGGCCGCGCTCAGTCCTTCACCGAAACTGAGAACCTGATGGGCATGCCGAGCGATGTGCGGTGACGTCATTGTTGTTTTTCTCCGCGCTGTTTCATGAGCGGTTTGCGCCAGCATAGGCCAATCAGTCGCGCAGCGCATGCCGTCCCAAACAGGAGACAGACTGTCACCGCCGACTGTGTCAGATCCGACACAGCCACGCTCCATCAGCGACGTGGTCCGTGCAACGAAGCCGTCTACAACGCGCGTTCCCGATCCCTGGCCCGGCCTTTGCTCTGATCAACGTGGTATCCGACCACAACAACAATGATCAGGAGAACTCCATGCCCCTTTCGCTTCCCCGCCCTGAACGAGCCATCGACTGACCCAAGCGGGCACCGTGCGGTTGCGCTAGCAGCATCCAGCGTCAACGCATGCCAACCGGCTTTGTGGAAACGCTGAGCATAGATAACAAGAACCTTCGCAAGGACATACCCATGAACATCAGTATCGACTCCATGACCCCTGCCGAGACACCCACTGCCCAGCTCGCCGCTTGGGTCGAACGCCTCGGCCAACGCCTCGCGCAACGTGACATCGACGGCGCACTCGATCTCTTTGCCGAGGACTGCCATTGGCGGGATCTGGTCCTGTTCAGCTGGAACCTGGTCACGCTCGAGGGCAAGGCGGATATCCGCGACATGCTTGAAGCCCGTCTTGAGGAGACCAAGCCGGAGAGCTGGAAACTCGAAGGTGAAGCGACATTTGCTGACGGTGTGCTGGAAGGCTGGATCAGCCTGGAAACTGAAGTCGCGCGCGGCAAAGGTTACGTGCGATTGAAGGACGGCCTGTGCTGGACATTGCTTACCACCATGCGTGAACTCAAGGGTTTCGAGGAGCCGACCGGGCGCCGCAGGCCGATGGGTGCCGAGCACGGCCATGGCCGTGTCGATCGGCGCAACTGGCTGGAAAAGCGCCGCGATGAAGAAGCCGCACTCGGCATCACCGAACAGCCCTATTGCCTAGTGATCGGAGGCGGCCAGGGCGGGCTGGGGCTGGGCGCACGACTCAAGCGGCTGGGCGTGCCCTCGCTGATCATCGACAAAGCCGAGCGGCCCGGCGACCAATGGCGCGGTCGCTACAAGTCGCTGTGCCTGCATGATCCGGTCTGGTACGACCACATGCCTTATCTGCCGTTTCCGGAACATTGGCCGGTGTTTACACCGAAGGATCAGATCGGCGACTGGCTGGAAATGTATGCCAAGGTCATGGAGCTCAACTACTGGGCCAAGACCGAGTGCGTCAGCGCCAGTTTCGATGAAAACGAAGGTCACTGGACCGTGCAGGTGCTGCGCGACGGCAAGCCGCTAACGCTCAAGCCCACTCAGCTGATCCTGGCCACCGGCATGTCCGGTGTACCCAATGTCCCGGTGTATGCCGGCGCGCAAAGCTTCGCAGGTCAGCAGCACCACTCCAGCCAGCATCCGGGCGGCGATGCCTGGCGCGGCAAGCGCGCCGTGGTCATCGGTGCGAACAACTCGGCACATGACATTTGCGCCGATCTGGTGGAAAACGGCGCTGAGGTAACCATGGTGCAGCGCTCCAGCACTCACATCGTGCGTTCCGACTCGCTGATGGATATCGTCTTCGGCCCGCTCTACTCCGAGGATGCGCTGGAAAGCGGGCTGACCACCGATAAAGCCGACATGCTCTTCGCATCCATCCCTTATAAGGTTCTGCCCGAGTTCCATCGCCAGGCCTTCGACCAGGTAAAAGAGCGCGACAAGGTGTTCTATGATCGCCTCGCCGCTGCCGGCTTCATGCTCGACTTCGGTGACGATGAGTCCGGCTTGTTTCTCAAGTACGTGCGTCGCGGCTCGGGGTACTACATCGACGTTGGCGCCTCTGAGCTGATCGCCAACGGCACCATCAAGCTGAAGAGCGGACCAGGGCTGAACGTCGAGCGGATCGAGGCGGACGCCGTGCTGCTCAGCGATGGCAGCCGCTTGCCGGCAGATCTTATCGTCTATGCAACGGGCTACGGTTCGATGAACGGCTGGGCGGCCATGCTGATCTCTCAGGATGTCGCTGACAAGGTCGGCCGTTGCTGGGGACTGGGGTCCGGCACCACCAAGGATCCGGGCCCATACGAAGGCGAACTGCGCAACATGTGGAAGCCCACGCAGCAGCAGAACCTGTGGTTCCATGGCGGCAACCTGCACCAGTCACGGCATTATTCGCTATACCTGGCGCTGCAATTGAAGGCCCGATTCGAGGGGCTGGACACTTCGGTATACAAACTGGCGCCGAGCTACCATTGCGGTTGATTTGAATAGCGGGACGCTTACGGGGCCTTCCGGCCCCGTTCTCGTTTCCGCGTTCGACAGTTCATCAGATGCATCGCACGCGGGGCATCGTCGAGGTACTAAACAGAACAGTCATCTGCCGCGCGTAGTTCCAAGCGCTGCCAAACATAGGTCGTTATGTACAGAATCGGTTTCGCCTGCATGTACCGTCATCCCAGCCACAGCGAATCGCTAAAGGAGCTGGAAGCAATCGAGCGCACTTTCAACCCGCGCGCGACCACGCTGCGCTGGCTCAACAGCGTGTCGCAGGAGGTGGCGCGGGAAAAGCTGAACGACATCATCGAGCACAACCTGGCGGCGCAGGTGCGGCTGATCGATTACGTCGGCACACTGCCGGAGCCGCTGCGCATGCTGCGGCTGAGCAGCGATCTGTTGCCCTTCTATAGCCATCCGCAGGCGGCGGATTTCTATCGCCAGACAGACGTGAGTAACGCGATCGAAACGGGCTTCGCACAGATCGGCGAGCGAGCCAGAGCCTTGGGCATTCGCCTGTCGCTGCACCCCGGCCAGTATTGTGTGCTGGCTTCGGACAAGCCCCAGGTGGTGGAAAACAGTCTGGCGGAATTCGAGTATCACGCTGACATGATCCGGATGATGGGCTTTGGCCGGCAGTTCCAAGACTTCAAGTGCAACGTGCACATCGCAGGTCGCCTGGGCGTCGAAGGCATTCGTTCGATATGGCCACGGTTATCGCAGGAAGCGCGCCACTGCATCACCTTCGAGAACGAGGAAAAGACCTACGGCGTCGATGATTGCCTGCAGCTCGCCGACCTGGCGCCCGTAGTGCTGGATATCCACCACTGCTGGATCAACGAAGACCGGTACATCGACCCACACGACCCACGCGTGGCGCGCATTATCGACAGCTGGCACGGCGTAAGGCCAACCATGCACTATTCGCAGCCGCCGGAGCGACTGATGGAAATGGGCTTTTCCGCCGAGGAGAAAATGGAGATGCCAGCCCTGCTCGAAACGCTGAGCAAGCGCGACCTCTACAGCCACAGCAAGCGCATGTGGAATCGCTGGACCAATCTCTACGCCCGTGAATTTCTCGACCGTTTCGACATGATGTTCGAAGCCAAAGACAAGAACCTCGCCACGCTGGACTATTACCGCGAGTACCTAGAGGGGCGCGCCTAGCGGTCTCCCTGCCACCTCATGCGGCGGCTGATCGCGATTCGCGCAGCGGTTCAGGGCGCCCACTTGAACCACAGCCACACCGCAAACAATACGACCCCGGCGATGCCTATCGGCTTGGCATGGTGATTCCAGATATCCAAAGCCGCTTTGCCCGCCACCGCGATCAACAGTGCAAGGCCGTAGTAACGGGCACCCCGGGCGATACAGGCGGCCGCCAGAAACAGGAAGATCGGATAGGCGCTGGCGCCCGCCACGAGCATGGCGATCTGGAAGGGTATCGGGATGATGCCAATCGCCAGGATTGCCATGAAACCATCCTCCCGGAACTGCTGATCAAACGCGTCGTAAGCTTCCTGTCCGCCAAACAGCCCAACCAGCGTATCGCCCCACTGATCCATCGCAAATACACCCAGGTAGTAACCCAGCGTGGCGGCTGTGAGATTTCCGGCCAGCGCGACCGTTGCGATCCGCCATTTACGGTCAGCGTGACAGAGCATCCAGGGGATGAGAATCACCTCGATGGGAATCGGGATGAGCAGCGTCTCCATCATGGACGCCGCAAACAGCAGCGGCATGGCGTGACGCGACTTATCAAGGCGATCGAGCCAGGCTCGTGCGGAGGTCAGACGGGGTTGGGACATAGAGGAGCTACCGGGTTGAATAGGCAGGACGACGGCCCTGCTGCTGCGCTTATTCATCGGAGTTCCAGGCAGACCACCCGTTCCTGAACCGGCGTGATTTCCAGGCCCGTAACGCCGGCTACACTGCAGAGAACCAATACCCTACTCCCCCGCTGCACTTTCCCTGCCGCGCCGAGTCAGTATTAATCCAAAGGGGCCCAATCGTTTCGAGTGCACCTAAGCCCGAGGTCGCTAGCATGGTTAGCCGATGACTGACGATAAATATCGTACTGCTGTAGACGCAGCAGCGATCTATTCAGAGACGGATCTCCGCGGGACCATTACTCATATCAATGATCAGTTCTGTGCGATATCTGGCTACACCAAGGAGGAACTGATTGGCACGAACCACCGCCTTCTCAATTCTGGTCAGCACCCTCCCGAATTCTTTCAGACGTTATGGCGCACCATCTCAAGCGGCCATATCTGGAAGGGCGAGATGCAACCGCCGCAAGGACGGCTCGCTCTACTGGGTCAATAGCACCATCGTCCCGATCAAGGACGACCTGGCGCAACACGTCGAGAAATACATTTCTATCCGGTTCGATGTGACGGAAAAGCAGGAGTTACTTGAGGCCATGCGGTGGCGAGCGTCCCACGACGTGCTCACTGCACTCCCGAACCGAGTCTATCTGCACGACCGGCTCCATCAAGCCATCTCGGCAGCGCAGCGTCATGGGCGTTCGCTTGCGGTATGCATTCTCGATCTCGACGGCTTCAAAGCGGTGAACGATCGCTACGGGCACGCCACGGGCGATTTGCTACTCGTCGAGGTGGCGAACCGGCTGACGCGGGAACTGCGCACGGAAGACCTTCTTGCGCGTCTAGGCGGGGACGAATTCGTGCTGCTGCTGGATCAAGTCAATGAAACGCTGCTTCCTGCTGCGTTGCAGCGCGTCCTAGACGTCATTGCCGTGCCCTTCCACATCGACGGATACGTTATGAAGGTTGCCGGCTCTCTCGGCGTAACCATCTACCCACAGGACAACGAAGGCCCCGACACCTTGTTGCGCCATGCTGATCAAGCGATGTACGAAGCCAAGCAAAGCGGTCGTAACCGCTTTCGCTTCTTTGACGTGTCGATCAGTCAGAAGACGCAGGAAGCCTTCAAGAACATAGAGTCCGTGAAACAAGCGTTGGAGAACAATGAGCTGCGCCTGCACTACCAGCCCAAGGTGAACCTGCGCAACGGGATGGTAATTGGTTTTGAAGCACTGCTGCGGTGGCAGCACCCGGCGCTGGGTCTATTGCCACCTGACGCGTTCCTGCCTGCGGTGGAGCGGACCGATGTCATCATAGATATCGGCGACTGGGTGATAGAACAGACGTTATGCCAGCTGCGCATCTGGAACGCAGAAGGACATCATTGGCCGACGAGCGTGAACATCGCGGCGCGGCATTTCCAGCTACCCAATTTTGTCGATCGATTGCAGCGCCTGCTGGCCAAGCATTCGGATGTCGAACCGCGGTTACTTGATCTCGAGATTGTCGAGTCCACGGCCATCGACAATCTTGAGCACGTCAGCCAATGCCTGATCGACTGCCAGCAGATGGGTGTTACCTTTTCGCTGGATGACTTCGGCACGGGCTTCTCATCACTCAACTACCTCAAGCGATTACCGGCTCAAACGATCAAGATCGACAAGTCATTTGTGCGTGACATTCTTCACGACAAGGACGACCTCGCTTTATCCGAGGCAATCATCAACCTCTCGCGGACGTTCGAACGCGAAGTGATTGCGGAAGGCGTAGAAACGGACCTGCAAGAAAAAATGCTACTGGGGATGGGGTGCTATCTGGTCCAGGGATACGGTATAGCGCCACCCATGCCGGCAGACCAAGTGTCTGACTGGGCGAACCTTTACGAGTTAACGCACCGATAACAAACGAGGATGGCAAACGTGCCCGCGATGATGATCTTGAATGATTGAATATCCTGCGCGAACCTCCACCAGCTCGCGCAGGATGGCAGGTGGTCAGGAATTCCTTAGTTGAATGTCATGCTCCCGCCGTCTGGCCAAGATGTCCGCTGCAACGAGTGCAAGTAACGGCAAGACACCGACCTTGAGGCCCAGCTCCCATGATCCAAGGAACCCAATCAGTACCGCTCCTACAACAACGATGGCAGCAACGCAGTGAGCGCAAAAGCGCCACAACTCGAGTGCAACGACCTGAGCATTCTGGTTGTTGGTCATAGTTAGCCCCTCTTTCTTGTTGTAATAAGCTTTGTACAATTCCAGCGTAGCCAGCATAACGGTTCGTGCAAACACATTTTTGTTTCAGGAATGTGTCTAGCTCGCAGGTTCTAGCACCTCTTAACCCTCCCAAAGACCGTAATCGCAAGCCATCTCGCGCGTCACGCACCGAAACGACCGGCTTGCGAATCAGTCGCAACGCCCCCGATTGTTCGACGAGCGGTCTAGATTTAGCCTGCCCGTTGTACCCGCACGGGCCTAGCCGGCGACGATTTGCTCGAGGGCGCCCTGCAAGATATCGATGGTCCGGTCGACGTTTTTTAACTTCTCGAGCCCAAACAGCCCCATGCGGAAGGTCTGGAAGTCCTCAGGCTCATCACACTGCAGCGGGACACCGGCGGCAATCTGCAGACCTTGCTCGGCAAATTTGCTGCCGTTCTTGATGCCAGCATCGTCGGTGTAACAAACCACCACCCCGGGCGCTTCGAACCCAGCGGCAGCCACGCTCTTGAAGCCCTTCTGCGTCAGCAATGATCGGACTCGCTGCCCGAGCTCCAGCTGCTGCGCACGAACGGTTTCAAATCCGTAGTCTCGAGTTTCCAACATGACATCGCGAAAGCGCGCCAAGGCGTCGCTCGGCATGGTGGCGTGATAGGCGTGACCGCCCTGCTCGTAGGCCTGCATGATCTGCAGCCATTTCTTCAGGTCGCAGGCAAAGCTGCTGCTCTGAGTCGCCTCGATGCGTGCCTGGGCATCCTCGCTGAGCATCACCAGTGCGCAGCACGGTGAAGCGCTCCAGCCTTTTTGAGGCGCACTGATCAGCACATCCACACCGCTCGCCTGCATATCAACCCAGAGCGCACCGGAGGCAATGCAATCGAGTACGAACAGCCCACCCACCGCATGCACGGCGTCGCCGATCGCGCGCAGGTAGTCGTCCGGCAGGATGATCCCGGACGAGGTTTCCACATGGGGAGCAAATACCAGGTCCGGCTTGTTGGCTGAAATGCTCGCGATCACTTCATCTATAGGCGGCGGCGTGAACGCAGCTTGCGCAGTCTGATCCAGTGGTCGCGCCTTCAGCACAGTTGACTGCGCCGGAATCCGGCCCATGTCGAATATCTGCGTCCATCGATAGCTGAACCAGCCGTTGCGAATCACCAGACAGTTGCGGTCGTGGGCCAGCTGACGTGCCACCGCTTCCATTCCGAAGGTGCCGCTGCCCGGCACCACTGCAACCGAGTGGGCGTTGTAGACAGATTTCAGCGTGCTGGAGATGTCGTTCATCACGCTCTGGAACGACCGGGACATGTGGTTCAGCGATCGGTCCGTGTAGACGACCGAATATTCGATCAGCCCATCGGGATCAACGCGAGGGTATAGCTCCGACATGGAATGACTCCGCAGATAGAGACCTGACTTTGACCCTGCCCGAAGCTTGAGCGCTTTACAACAACCAAAGCGTCCTCCCAGCTCGGCCGCCTGCAGCGAAACGCTACGAACCCAGTGCCGCTTACATGCAGTTGCCGTTGCCCTGACACCCAGCGCAACCAGCAGCCGGAATTCCAGAATAGTTCAACAAATAACCTACCGTTTATCGGATTACTTCCTTAGCTAGAAGGGAGACAGTGTTAACGGTTAATTCAAAAAAATGACGCCATCATTCGCGCAGCCCTTACAACTGAAGGGCTCCAGGCCGGCGCGCACCGACAACAACGTGGCGACTTAATATCAAACTGCTATTAATCACTGAGATAGTCTATTTATTGGCGCCAATACACGGTCGTTAAAAGTTTTGGCGATTGTCAAAATAAATTATAAGTACGCAAACGAAACGGGAGCTTTCACAGCCCTGGTCGTTTTACTGATTGGTTCGTTCTGTTTGTGGAATACCGCCTGCCTTTGCAGCGCCGCTTATTGATCAACCTCCCCTTGTCGCTACACCGAAACCTAGTTCGGTGTTCATGATCACGGTGAGCCGATGTTTAACCATTTTTCCCCGAGGCCCAGTAAAGGCCTCATGCCTGCAATGGCCCTGGCCACGCTGTTGGGCTTTTTCCCTGTAGGTGACGCTTACGCTGCGAATGCCGTGGATACGAGCGTGTCGAGCCTGTCTTACTCGGCATTGATCAATAAGTTCACCAATAGCTACTGGCAGAACGGCTCTTGGCGCACCTCGGCGGGCGTTTCGGTCGCCGCGACTCAACAGAACATGACAGCGTTCCGAGTCGGCACCTCGGTGCGTACGGCAGATGGGCAGATTCGTACGGTCACCGCGCTGAAACCGGCCAGCGGCGCCCTGACGGTATTCATGAATGGTCCGGTGCTCGACGGCAATCTGGTCGGTTATCCCAACAGGCTCCGCGTGAGCACCATGGCGAGCACCGTACCCGTGCCAGCCGAGCCGAGCCCCGCGCCGGTTGCCTCGTCGAGCCATGCGGCGCTGATCAACAAATTCACCAACAGCTACTGGCTGAACGGCTCCTGGCGTGCGTCGGCGGGCGTTTCGGTCGCTGCAACCGCGCAGAACAAGGCTGCCTTCATAGTTGGCGCATCGGTACGCACGGCCGACGGTCAGGTGCGCACCATCACCTCGGTAAAGCCCGCCAGCGGCGCCCTTACGGTGTTAATGGATGGCCCCGTGCTCGATGGCAATCGCATTGGTTATCCGAACAAACTCAGCCTGGTAGCGGCTCCGGTGATCCTGCCCGCCGCGCCTTCGGCGCCGATTGCGGAGGTCACGCTGCCGGCAATCGAGCCGGTACGCCTTGTCGGTGTTGCGCTGTCTGGCGCCGCCTTCGGTCCTTCGGTCTTGCCGGGTAAACACGGGACCAATTACATCTACCCAGCCGAGTCCTACTACAAAAAATACGCCGAGCAGGGTTTGAAGCTGGTGCGTCTGCCCTTTCTCTGGGAGCGCATTCAACCGAAGCTGGACACCGAGCTCGACACAGCGCAACTGGCATTGCTCACCCAATCGCTCGACTTTGCCCACAAGCATGGCGTGAAGGTCGTGCTGGACATGCATAACTACTATCGTTACTACCGCCAGCCGATAGGCTCCGAAACGGTATCGATCCAGTCGTTCGCCAATACCTGGAAGCGTATCGCGCTGAAAGTCGGCAAACATCCGGCACTCAGCGGCTACGGTCTGATGAACGAGCCGAACACCAAAGGGCTCTGGCCGCAAGCTGCGCTGGCAGCTGCAAAGGAGATCCGCAAGGTCGACCGGATTAACTGGATCTACGTTGCCGGTGACCGGTTCTCCAGCGCCTGGCACTGGCCGCAATCGAACACCCAGCTCATCGCCGATCCCTGGATGCGCGACCCGAACAATAACCTGATCTTCGAAGCCCACATGTACCTCGACCGGGATACGTCGGGGATGTATTTGGACAAGACCGAAACCTTCGCACCGGAGCTCGGCATCAATCGCGCCAAACCCTTCGTGGACTGGCTGAGGACCAACAACCTGCGCGGCTTCATCGGCGAGATGGGCGTGCCGAACTATGCGCCCGATGCGATCGTCGCGATGGATAACCTGCTCGGCTATCTGCGCGAGAACTGCGTTTCGCTGACCTACTGGGCCGGTGGTCCATGGTGGGGCAACTACATTCTTGCACTCGATGTAGCGGGCGGCGCGGAGCAGCCGCAGCTAGCGGTGCTGAGAAAGCATGCCGCGACTCCGAACAGCTGCGCAGCCATTGGCGAACCGCTGTAACCTCGACCGGCAGCCACTCTAGCGAAGGCCTGACATGTTTTACGTGTCAGGCCTTTTTTGTTCTCTCCTTTCTCAGCGGGCCCGCAGGAGGCCGACGCGCTCTCCATCCCTTCATCACAAAACAAGCGGAACCAATCAACGCGTAGACGGGACGAATTCGTTATGCCTGCTTACAGCTACCCGAACGGCCGATATGACGTCGCGCCGAATAGCACCGAGGATCGGTCATGACGGAAGAAATCCTGTTGGCAGCGACTGGTCTGCTGGTCGTGCTGACGTTTCTACCACTCTGGAAGAACCCCGTCTGGTGGGTACGCGGGCTCGATTTCCCCCGCTTGCAACTGTGCGTACTCGCCTTTGCATTGCTATTGGCCCAGGCGCTGTTGCTGCCCTATTCCAAACCGCTTCAGATTTTTATCAGTGCCCTGGCGATTCTCTGTCTCGCCTACCAGGCCTGGTGGGTCATTCCCTACACCCGTCTGTGGCGTCCCGAGGTAAAGACCGCTGTCCCTGGCCGCGAAAAACCCCGCATACGCGTCATGGCGGCCAACGTCCTGACGCCGAACCGCCAGACCGACAAGCTCAAAGCGCTGGTCCGCGAGCACCGGCCCGATATCTTGGTGACGGTGGAAACTGATCAATGGTGGGAGGATCAGCTCGAGGAACTGAGCAACGAATACCCCTACTCCTGCCGGTGCCCGCTGGATAACCTTTACGGCATGCATGTCTGGTCCCGTTTGCCGCTGGAGAATGCCGAAACCTGCTTTCTGGTCGAAGACGATGTGCCCTCTATGCACGCCAGGGTCCGGCTGAACGATAAGCTGGCGATCCGCATGCACTTCCTGCACCCCGCCCCGCCTAGCCCCACGGAAAACGACGAATCAACCGAGCGCGACGTCGAGTTGCTAGTCGTCGCCAAAAGCGTGCGGGACGACCTGCATGACACCCCGGTCATCGTCACCGGTGATCTCAACGATGTCGCTTGGTCCGCCAATACGCGGTTGTTTCGAAAGATCAGCGGGTTGCTGGACCCCCGCGTCGGTCGCGGTATGGTCAACAGCTTCCACGCTCAGCACTGGTTTCTCCGCTGGCCGCTGGATCACTTGTTTCATAGCCATCACTTCCAGCTGGTACGCATCCAACGCCTGCCCGAGTTCGGTTCCGACCATTTTCCCGTACTGGTCGAATTGCAATATGACCCGGCACCCGAACAACAGAGCCTGCAGGGCGACGCAGACGATGAGGATGAAGCGGAGGAAAAGATCCGCAAAGAAGGGGTCAGCGAGTCCGACGTGCCGGAGCCGGAAAAACACTGAACCCAGCGACGCGTGTGCTGGCTTCGAGCAGCGCCCCGGAGCCCGATCCGGCATCTGTGGAGGCGCGATCGAGCGCTTTCAGATCTCGTAGACCCAATTAAATTGCGTCGCTAGACGCATTGCCTCGTGAGAGTCCAGCGCCAGCAATCTTTGGCGAGGCGTCATCTGCCGGATGCGCCGGATCAACGCACAGCGAGGGTCTACGCTGAGGAGATACAGATGGATAAGCCGCACGGGCTTGTCTATTGGTGGAGATGACAGATCGCAGATTGCTGCGCAGCCGCCGAGGTATTCCGCCTACCGCACCACGGAGGACAGCCACATGGTCACCAGCACACTCGGCATCACGCTCGACGAGGCAACTCGCGATCGGCTTGAGGACGCAGCAAGGCGGATCGAGCGCCCGCCACAGTGGGTGATCGAGCAGGCACTGCTCCGCTACCTCGAGGAGGTCGAACGCGACACGAGTCAGCCCGAAACCGAGGCGGTGTCCCACATAGGCGAGGACAGAACGGGCAATCTCGCACCTGACAGCCAGCCGTTTATCGAGTTTGCACAGAGCATTCTGCCGCAGTCGGTGCTCCGCGCAGCCATCACCGCTGCCTATCGCCGCCCTGAGCCGGAGGCGTTGCCGATGCTGTTGGAGCAGGCGCGGCTGTCGCCGGAAAAGGCCGAAGCGACCCACCGACTTGCACTACGCATCGCCGAGAAGCTGCGCAACCAGAAAAGCGCCGGTGGACGGCAAGGCCTGGTGCAGGGGTTGCTACAGGAATTTTCATTGTCATCCCAGGAAGGCGTCGCCTTGATGTGCCTGGCTGAGGCCTTGCTGAGAGTGCCGGACAGGGGCACTCGGGATGCGTTGATCCGCGACAAGATTAGCACCGGCAACTGGCAACCGCACCTGGGCAACAGCCAGTCAGTGTTTGTGAACGCCGCCACCTGGGGTTTGATGCTCACCGGCCGGTTGGTGGCCACGCATAACGAAACCAGCCTTTCATCATCACTGAACCGCCTGATCGGCAAAGGTGGCGAGCCGCTCATCCGCAAGGGCGTGGACATGGCGATGCGGTTGATGGGCGAGCAGTTCGTCACCGGCGAAACCATCAACGAAGCGCTGACCAATGCCCAAACCATGGAAGCCAAAGGGTTCAGGTATTCCTACGACATGCTTGGCGAAGCTGCGCTCACCGCCGCAGATGCGCGGCGCTATCTGGCCTCGTACGAACAGGCAATCCATTCCATCGGCATGGCTTCGCGCGGTCGTGGCATTTACGAGGGCCCAGGCATCTCGATCAAACTGTCGGCTCTACACCCGCGTTACAGCCGTGCGCAGTACGACCGGGTGATGGATGAGCTCTACCCTGTCCTGATGTCACTGACTGAACTGGCGCGGCGCTATGACATTGGCATCAACATCGATGCCGAGGAAGCGGATCGCCTCGAGTTGTCCCTGGAATTACTCGAACGGCTTTGCTTCGAGCCGTCATTGGCCGACTGGAACGGCATCGGTTTCGTCATCCAGGCTTACCAGAAGCGCTGCCCCTACACCGTGGATTTCCTGATCGACCTGGCCAAGCGCAGCCACCATCGGTTGATGATCCGCCTGGTCAAGGGCGCTTACTGGGACAGCGAGATCAAGCTGGCGCAGCTCAATGGCCTTGAGGGATATCCGGTCTATACGCGCAAGGCCTATACCGACGTGTCGTTCATTGCTTGCGCGCGCAAGCTGCTTGCCGCGCCCGAAGCCATCTATCCGCAATTCGCCACACACAATGCGCATACCCTGGCCGCGGTTTATCACCTGGCCGGGCAGAACTACTACCCCGGTCAATATGAATTCCAGTGCCTGCACGGCATGGGCGAGCCGCTTTACGAGCAGGTCGTGGGCAAGGAGGACGGACGTCTCAACCGGCCTTGCCGCATCTATGCACCTGTTGGCAGCCACGAAACCCTGTTGGCCTATTTGGTCCGCCGGCTGCTGGAAAACGGCGCCAATACCTCCTTCGTCAACCGCATCGCAGACAAGAGCATCTCGCTCGAAGAGCTTGTCGCAGACCCTGTGACGACGGTTGAACAGATGTTCGCCTCGGAAGGCACACTCGGCCTGCCGCACCCCCGGATTCCGCTGCCCCAGCACCTGTATGGGCCCGGTCGGCTCAACGCCTGCGGCCTTGATCTGTCCAACGAGCAACGGCTGGCCTCGCTTTCGTCTGCCTTGCTTGCTGGCGCACGCCGACGCCTGACTGCTGCTCCACTACTCGGCTGTGACGCCGTTTCGACGAATCCCGCCGCGCCCTTGCTCAACCCAGCCGATCACCGGGATGTGGTCGGTGACGTGCAGGAAGCCAGCGAAGCGGATGTCGACAATGCCCTGCGCTGCGCCCTCGACAGCGCCAGCGCTTGGAGGAGCACCCCGCCCGCAGAGCGCGCAGCTGCATTAGCAAAGGCCGCGGACTTAATGGAACAGCGCATGCAACAGCTGCTGGGCGTACTTATCCGCGAAGCGGGTAAGTCCTACGCCAACGCCATTGCGGAAGTGCGCGAAGCCGTCGATTTCCTGCGTTTTTACAGCGCCGAAGTGCGTGACAACTTCCACAACGACACCCATGTACCACTTGGCCCGGTGGTCTGCATCAGCCCGTGGAATTTCCCGCTTGCAATCTTCACTGGCCAGGTCTGCGCCGCGCTGGGCGCCGGCAATACCGTACTGGCCAAGCCGGCGGAGCAAACACCCTTGATTGCCATGCTGGGCGTGCAGATCTTGCATGAAGCTGGCATTCCCAAGGGCGCCTTGCAACTGCTGCCAGGGCGCGGCGAAACCGTCGGTGCCCAGCTCGTCGCTGACGAACGTATCCGCGGCGTGATGTTCACCGGTTCCACAGCTGTCGCCTCGATCTTGCAACGCAGCATCGCCGGACGCCTGGACGAGCGTGGACGTAGCATTCCGTTGATCGCCGAAACCGGCGGTCAGAACGCGATGATCGTTGACTCCTCGGCGTTGGCCGAACAAGTCGTCATGGATGTGATGGCGTCGGCCTTCGACAGTGCCGGTCAACGCTGCTCCGCCCTGCGGGTGTTTTGCATACAGGAAGATGTCGCGGAACGAGTCATCGGCATGCTCAAAGGCGCCATGGCCGAAGCACGCATGGGTAATCCGCAGCGCCTGTCCGTGGATGTAGGCCCGGTCATCGATAGTGAAGCGCGCGACACCATCGAACGCCACTTGCAGGCCATGCGCGACAAAGGGCGTCGTGTGCATCAGTTGGCCCGTGTCGACGAGAAGGAATGCGCCCATGGCACCTTCGTGACGCCCACGCTGATTGAACTCGAACGTCTTGATGAGCTGCAGCAGGAAGTCTTCGGCCCGGTGCTGCACGTATTGCGCTATCGCCGCACGGAGATGGACCAACTGCTGGACCAGATCAACGCGGCGGGCTATGGATTGACCTTGGGCGTGCATACCCGCATTGATGAAACCATCGCCAAGGTGATCGACCGTGCCAAGGTCGGCAACCTCTACGTTAATCGCAACATTGTTGGCGCAGTAGTAGGGGTGCAGCCGTTCGGCGGTGAAGGCCTTTCCGGTACCGGACCCAAGGCCGGCGGCCCGTTGTATCTGTATCGCCTGCTATCGGAGCGGCCACACGACGCGCTGTTGCGCGCACTGAACTTCGGCGGTACGCAGACGCTACCCGAGGTGCGTCGCGCCCCCGCCCAGGCCGATGCCGCCAGGCAATTCCAGGACTGGGCCCGAACAACCGGCCGGGAATCGCTTGCGGAGCTGTATGACCGTTACGCCAGTCAATCTCAGAGCGGAACCACACGCTTGCTCAACGGCCCCACCGGTGAGCGCAACAGCTACAGCCTGCTGCCGCGCAAGCATGTGCTCTGTCTGGCAGACAATGAAGGTGACCTGATGATCCAGCTGGCAGCGGTATTGGCCGTTGGCAGCGAGGCCGTGCTACCTGATGTTCCTCCGGCGCAAGCGCTTCACGCCTCGCTTCCTCAGGCGGTCCAAGCCAGAACCACCTTGACCTCGGACTGGACCAGCGACGCGACGCGTTTCGATGTCGTGCTCTACCACGGCGAACCCGACCAGCTGCTCGACGTCAGCCAGCGGCTATCGCAACGCAGCGGTCCGATTGTCGGTGTGCAGGGAATGGCCAGCGGCGATACCGACATTCCTTTGGAGCGGCTGTTGATCGAGCGCGCGTTGAGCATCAATACCGCTGCGGCGGGCGGCAATGCGAGCCTGATGACCATCGGCTGACCGACACAGTTTATCGGCTGTAACGACCCCGCCGGTTTTCGCACGCTGTTGGATCGTCTGATTTCAACGTGCACTGTCCTGCCGACTTCAGAACATCAGCTGCGACCACCTGATTATGGTAATGCGAACGATTTGTGTTTGATATAGCTTTCAGCTTGACTTAGGATGCAGCCGCCTGACAAACCGAGCGTGCCGCAATCCAATGAAAGTTGCCGACCAGACGAGGATCTCTGTTCACCTAGCGATGCTGATCAACATGCTGTCCATTGGCAGCCTGATGATGGTCATGCCGCTTGGGCCGGACCTCGTGCGCGAGCTCGGCATGGAGGCTAGCCACGTTGGCTACATCAGCGGCGGCGCAACCTTGGCTGCTGCGCTAAGTGGGTTCGTCAGTGCACCCTGGCTGGATCGTTTCGACCGCAAGCGCGCGCTGATCACCCTCCTCGTCCTGCGATTTGCCCTGCTGCTGAGCTGTGCCTGGGCGACCGGCCCCAACCAGCTGATTGCAATCTTCGTACTGTCCGGCCTGGTGGCGGGTCCGATGGGCGCGATTCTGATGGCCACCATGCTCGACCTGATACTGCCTGCGGAGCGCGGCCGCCAGCTTGCCTATGTCGGGATGGGCTTTTCACTCGCGGCAATCCTGATCATTCCGCTGGCTTTGGAATGTTCGATTCGTTGGAACTGGACGGCGCCTTTTTTCCTGCTGGGCGGGACGGGGCTGGTGCTGGCGCTGCTGTGCCAGTTGTTGCTGCCCAAGTCTGCGGTCGTGGAGCGGCCAAAAGCCTCGATCCGATCACTTTTGGGTTCGCGCCTTTGCCTGGTCGCACTCGGCATCACGTCATTGCAGATGTTTGGGCACTTTTTACTGGTGCCCCATTTCGCCACTTACGTTGAATTCAACCTGGACTTTCCGCGCACTCATTTGGGTCTGCTGTATCTGCTCGGCGGCGTTGCCAGCCTCGCGGCCATGCGGATCGGCGGCGCCTGGATCGATCGCGGCAGCGCTGTAACAGTGGTGCTTGTCAGCAGCGGCTGCCTCTCGCTGGTGACCTTGCTTGGGTTCGCTGCACCGGTGGGCATCTCCCTCTACGTCATCTTCACGCTGTTCATGGCGCTGAGTGCCGTGCGTACCAACAGCACCATGACCATTGCCGCCGGCGTTCCCCATGCTCACCAACGCGCAGCATTCATGGCGTTTCAAGGAACGGTTTCGAATGTCGCAGCCGGACTCGGCAGTTTGTTTTCAGCGCGCTATCTGAGCGAAGGCCCTCAACACCAAGTGATCGGCTTCGAACACCTAGCCGCCTTCTATGCCGTAGCGGGCGTCGTGGCGGGTCTCGGCGTGCTTTATCTGCTTCATGGCATCAGACAGCGCGACATGTGCCTCACCTCAACCAAACAACAGGCGGGCTAACCCGTCGCGGATACGTGATCAGTCCTTTCGACCCTCGAGCAGCAACGGAGCATGCTATGTCAATCGCACTAAACCGGGGTATCAGCCGTCCCCGTCACCTATCCCTGACCATCCTGGCCAGCCTTATGCCGCTTGCCGCACTCGCGGCCGAGCCTGTTGCTCTGGAGCAGCAAGTTATCACCGCCACCCAGACGGCACACAGCGAGCTCAGCGCGCCGGCCAGCGTGTCGGTGGTGACCCGTGAAGAGCTTGAGCAGAGACCGGTTTACAACCTGGCCGATGCAGTGAAGTACCTGCCCGGTGTGCACCTCAACCCGTCGTCCACGTACGGCCGGCAGGAAATCAAGCTGCGCGGAATGGACTCGGATTACACGCTGTTGCTGGTCAACGGCCGCCGGATCAACTCGCGCGATGCGCTGTCCTCCAACTATGCCAACGACTTCGATCTGTCCTCTATCCCGATGGCGGCCATCGAGCGCATCGAAGTGATACGCGGCCCGATGTCGTCGCTGTACGGTGCAGATGCACTGGGCGGTGTGGTCAACGTGATCCTGCGCCAGCCCACCGAAGAGACGAAAGCCGGTATCGCCTACACCTACGAGCACCCCACCGAGGGCGAGTCGGGTGATGGCCATAAGGCCAGCGGCTACGTCAGTGGTTCGTTGATCGAGAACAAGCTGCTCGGCAATCTGATTCTGGAAACCACTGACCAGGCCGCCTGGCTCAGCGAGCAAACGGTCAACCCGAATACCGATGCCGCGGAACAGCGTCAGGCCAGCAGCGCATACGGTTCCCTCAGCTGGTTGCTGGACGAACGTCAGACCGTTGACCTGGACATCACCCACCGCAAAGATGATCGCGAAGCCGAGTGGAACAACTTCGGTGCGGTGGTCCTGAACGTGCAGGAGATGGAGCGCTGGAGCTTTGGACTCGGCCATACCGGCAACTGGGACGGCTTCAACACACGGGTGCGTTATTACTACGAAAACGTCGAGTTGATGGACGACTCGCAGATCATGACGACGCTGCGTGGCATGAAGGGCGACATCGAGCAGAAAAACCATACCGTCGACGGCCAGGTGACCGCATTTGTCGGCAGCCACCTACTTACCCTTGGCAGTGAGTTGCGTCGTACCGAGCTGACACACAACCAGAATCTTGGCAGCGAAACCGAGGTGGACCAGAAGGCCGTCTACCTGCAAGACGAGTTTTCTATCGGTGATCTGGACGTGACCCTGGGTGGACGCCTGGATGACCACGACAGCTTCGGCAGCGAATTCAGCCCGCGGGCCTACGGCGTGTACAACCTCACCGACAATTGGGTGATCAAAGGTGGCGTTGGGCGCTCGTTCAAGGCACCAAGCATCTATCAGTCTGACGACACCTATGGCGTATTGGCCTGCCGGGGCATGTGTACGCTGGTCGGCAACCCGAACCTCAAGCCCGAAACCGCGACCAGCTACGAGATCGGTACGCTGTACCAGAACGAGCGTCTCGAAGCGGGCATCATGCTGTTCAACAACGATATCGACGACATGATCATCACCGATACATGGCGTGTCGGATACCGACCTGCCGTGATGACCTATAGCAACGTCAGCAAGGCGCGCGTGCAAGGCTACGAATTGCAAGGTCGCTACAACCTGAGCGACACCATGGGTGTGCGCGCGAACTACACCTATTCGGATGCCGAAGACCGCGATACCGATGAACAACTGCGCAACACCCCGCAGCATGTCGCCAATATCGGTTTCGACTGGCAGGCCATGCCCGATCTGGGGCTGAATCTCGACTACCAGTACACCGGCAGCCAACTCCTCTACGTCTCCGCAGCGCAGCCAAATGTTGAGAGCGGTGCGTTCCATCAACTGAATCTCGGTGCGAAGTACCAGGCCACCCGCGAGTTGTCGCTGAAAGCCGGCATGAACAACCTGACCAACGAGAAGCGCGACGATGTCGCTCAGTCGGTCGATAACATCCTCATGGGCCGTACAGTGTTCGTTGGCTTCAGCTACGACATCTGATACCCGCCATTACCCGGCAGCCTAGCTGCCGGGTTTCAGGAGCTTGCTCGAAACCAATGACACGAATTGATTCGACCTTCCCCGGCTACCAGCAAGCGGTCCTCATCACTGGCGGCGCGCTTCTGCTGGGCTTGCTGGCGCTCTCGATGAGCACCGGCGCCGGTGTCTACGGCGCGGTCGAAGTGCTGCACTATCTTCTCGGAAACCAACTCGCCGTGGCGGATGAAAAACTGGCCATGGTGGTAGAGACACTACGTTTGCCGCGTACGCTGGCAGCGCTCGTTGTTGGCGGAAGTCTTGCCATCGCCGCCTCGCTGCTGCAAAGCGCAACACGTAATCCGCTGGCCGAACCCGGCTTGCTCGGCGTCAATGCCGGCGCAGTGCTGGGCCTGGTCATCGGCCTCATTTTCTACGGCGTCGAATCGACACGGGGCTATCTGCTCTGGTCCGGTGCCGGCGCCCTGCTGGGCAACCTCGTGGTGCTCGGCATCGGCTTGATGCTGGGTCAGGCCAGCCCACTGAAACTCATCCTCGCCGGCGTCGCGCTGGCTGCAATATTCGGCGGTCTGTCGAATTTCATGTTGCTGTCGACACGTGTGGCCTTGGAGCAATTTCGGTTCTGGAACCTGGGCTCCCTTTCGGCCACCCGGCTCGACGCGGTGGGCACCGTCACGCCTGTGGCGCTGCTGGGCCTGGCACTCGCCGGCCTGCTCTGCCGACAACTGACCCTGATGCAAATGGGTGACAGCCAGGCGCGGGCGCTGGGCATTCACACCACCTGGGTGCGACTGGGCGTCCTGGTCGCCTCGACATTGCTGACGGCCTGCGCGATATCTCTTGCCGGGCCCGTCGGTTTCGTCGGGTTTCTGGCAGCCTACTGCGCTCGATTGATCGAACCGGTGGCACTGCTCCGACAGCTGCTGTTCTCGACGCTGTTCGGCATGTTGTTCCTCTTGGCGGCTGATGTGCTGGCGCGCTGGCTGTTGCAACCCTTCGAGCTGCCGGTCGGCACCTTGCTGGCCGCACTCGGCGCGCCGGCGCTGATTGCTATCGTCTTGCGCGGTGGCTTCCGATCTCTGCTGGCGGTGAGGTAAGCATGGCATCCACCACTCCCAGCGGCGTGTGGACGCTGCGCATGGGCAGCCTGAGTCTGCTGCTGCATCGGCGCAACTGGCTGATGTGCGGCCTGCTCACGCTGCTGCTTGCCGTACTGGCTACGCTGGCGATCAGCCTGGGCTCCGGCCAGATGGGCATGCGAGACGTGCTCGCCACCCTGCTCGGCAATGGCAGCAAGCTGCACGAAATCATGGTGTTCAAGATCCGCATGCCGCGGGTCGCCGCGGCCATTGTTGCCGGCTTTGCCATGGGCATGGCCGGCTGCCTGATCCAGACGCTGGTGCGCAACCGCCTGGCGACGCCAGACATGATCGGCGTGAACGAAGGCGCATCGCTGGCGGTTGTCGGTTTTTCCCTTTACCTGACGTTGGGTAGCTGGCCCTGGTGGGCCTCTCCCCTGGGCGCGATATTGGCCGCCGTAGCACTGTTCAGCCTCTGCCGCCGCCCCGGAGAGCAAGGCTACCTGTTCATCGTCATCGGTATCGCGCTGTCGGAGCTGCTTGGCGCGATCGGCGACTTCGCCATGTCGACGCAGCCGCTGGTACACCTGGGCAGTATCTACCTCTGGACCATGGGTCACTTCGCTGGGGTCAGCTACCAGACCGTCAACCCGATCGCTCTGGTCCTGCTGGCGCTGTGTCCGCTGATGGCCCTGGTCAACCGCCCCCTGGCCTTGTTGCGCTTTGGCGATGCCACTGCGCAGAACCTGGGCATCCGTGTACCGCTGGTACAGCTCGGCGTGCTGGGGCTAGCCATTCTGGTGGCCTCGCTGGGCACGGCGATTGGCGGGCCTGTGGTGTTTATCGCTATGGCCGCACCGATACTGGCGTCCTGGCTGGCGCGCGATAACCTTGCCCCGCTTTGGCTATCGGCCCTTTGCGGAGCGGTGCTGCTACTGGGCAGCGACACGCTGGTGCGGGTGCTGGCGCAGCCGGAAGAGATCCCCACCGGCATCATGACAAGGCTACTCGGCGGCATTCTGCTGCTTGCGTTGCTGCTCAAGGACAGACGAGGGGCTGACTGATGACGGTACTGAGCGTCGAAAACCTTCATTTCGCCTATCAGGACAAGGTGGTTCTGGACGACCTCACCTTCTCACTGCCCAAAGGCCGGCTGATTGGCATCGTCGGGCCCAACGGCAGCGGTAAATCGACCTTGCTCAAGCTGTTGGCGCGTCAGCTGCCCTTGCAACGTGGCGAAATCCACATCCATGGGCAGTCGCTGTCTCGTTACTCGATGAAAAGTCTGGCCCGCCAGCTGGCGTTTCTCCCCCAGCGCCCGGTCATGGCCGAAGGAATTCGCGTCGAACAGCTGGTGCAATACGGTCGGCATCCGCATCAGGGGTGGTTCAATCAGTGGAGCGACGAGGATGCGCGCCAGGTCTCCCGCGCTCGCGCGGCCATGCAGCTTGACGCTATCTGGCATCGCCAGGCCTCTTCGCTCTCTGGCGGGCAGGCGCAGCGAGCGTGGCTGGCCATGATCCTGGCGCAGAACACCGATCTGATCCTGCTCGACGAGCCCACCAGCGCGCTGGATATCGGCCATCAGGCCGAAGTCATGGAAGCGGTGCACCGGATCGCAGCCGAAGGCCGCACGGTGCTGATCGTCATCCATGACCTGGGCATCGCCGCGCGCTATTGCGACGAACTGATTGCCCTCGCCGATGGGCAGATTCAAGCCATGGGGCCTGCGCGCGAAGTAATGACCAAAGCGCTGGTTGACCGCCTTTACCAGACCGAGGTGGACATCCTGCCGGCGCCCGGTGACGGCGCTCCGGTAATCGTGCCGCGTCGCCGTTCGCTCGCAGCGTCTGTGCTTCCCGCCTCTGCGCCATCAGCCACCCGCACCCCAGCGGTGCCCGAACCCGCTCAAAAGGACACGACCCAATGATCAAACGAACTCCCTGGCACCTCACCATCGCACTTATAGCGGGGCTGATGACCCTCAGTGCGCACGCCGCCACCCGTCAGGTGGAAGATGCGTTCGGCAACACCGTCACCGTTCCGGCCACGCCTGAGCGCGTTGTCACGCTCAATGAGATCGATCTGGATACGGCGCTGACACTGGGCGTAACACCGATCGGCACCGTCAACGGTCGCGGCCAAGCTGCACCGCCGCGTTACCTGGAAGGCAAGGTGCCGTCAGGCATCAAGGTCGTTGGCGATCTGGACAACCCCAACCTGGAGACACTGCTTGAGCTGGAACCGGATCTGATACTCACCGGCCCGGTAAAGCCAGAGCAGCTGGCGATACTCAACGAGATCGCGCCTACGGTCGTGACCTTCAAGTGGGCCGAACCTTGGCAGTCCAGCATGCAGCGAACGGCGCATATCCTGAACAAGGATGCTGAAGCCAAGGCTTTTATGGACCGCTACGAAGCGCGTGCAGCCGAGGCGCGTGAGCGTCTGAAAGACCATCAAGGCGAGACGTTCAGTATCGTTCGCTGGAACCCGAAGGGCCCGTCCTACATGTTCAAGGACGCCTTCTCCAGCACTGTGGTGGAAGACGTCGGCCTGGTCCGCCCGGCTCACCAGCAGGACCCAGGCCACACTCATTCCATGGCGCTGAGCCTTGAATCCCTTGAACTGCTGAATGCGGACTGGCTGGTGATCGGGACTCTGGCCACCAGCGGCGAAGCCGTCGAGGCGCTTAGCCAGGCTGAAGAAACACCGGCGTTCCGACAGCTCTCGGCTATCCAGGCCAAGCGTTTCGCCGCCGTCGATGGATCGCTGTGGACCTCGCTGGGTGGGCCGATGGCGGCCCTGCAGGTGATCGAAGATGTGGAATCCATCGTTGGCAAAACAGACGTTGAGCCGGTCGCGAAAAACTAACGCAGATTGCCCCGTGGCCGCCCTGGCCACGGCGTATCGCTTACCGATCAGACCGGATCGGGCAGCCGCTTGCGGTCGATCTTGCCACTCGGAGTTTTCGGCAGCGAGTCCAGCAGCACGATGCGACTCGGAACCATATAGTGCGGCAGGCTCAGATGCAGTGCTCGGCGAATCTGAACCCGACCGGGCGCACCTTCGCCTCCTGTCTCCACATAACCGACCAGGCAGGCCTCGTCGCCTTCACCCAGCAACCGCACCGCAGCATCCTGCACCCCTTCGATGCGCCGCAGGTTGGCTTCGATTTCGCCCAGTTCGATTCGAAAACCGCGCAACTTGATCTGATCGTCACGGCGTCCAAGGTATTGGAATTCGTCGTCGCCGATGCGGCGAACCCGATCCCCGGTGCGGTACAGACGCCGCCCTTGCCAGCTGATGAAGGCTTGCTCGCTCAGATCGCTGCGTTGCCAGTAACCCTGTGCCAGCGATACCCCTTCGATGCACAGTTCGCCCTCGCCGCCCGGCCCGATGTCATTACCGTTCTCGTCGAGAACCCAATGTCGGTAGCCGTCGAGTGACTGCTTGAGCCGCACACCTTGGTCCGCCAACGGCTGCCCGACCTGCGCCATCATCGACCAGACGGTTGCCTCAGTGGGGCCATAGCAGTTCCAAAGTTGCCCTACCGACTCGCTGAGCCGTGCCGCCAGCTTAGCGTCCAGGGTTTCACCACCACAGAGCGCGGTCAGACGTTCACGCCCTTGCCATCCCGCTTTGAGCAGCATTCGCCAGAATGCAGGCGTTGCCTGCAGGGTGTTCAGGTCCGGCCGGCTGTCGAGCAACTGCAGCAGCGCCACCGGGTCCTTGTGGGCTGGCGAGCAGACCACTTCGACATAGCCGCCTACCCACAGTGGCCCGAGCATCTCCAGCAGAGATATATCGAAGGCCGGCGTGGTGGTGAACAGCCAACGTGTGTCGGGCCCGATCCCGACACGCCGGGTCGCGGCGTCGAGGAATTTGCTTAACGCAGCCCGGCCAATCACGACGCCCTTGGGTTTTCCGGTAGAGCCGGAGGTGAACATCATGTACGCAGGCAGCTGATCATTGAGCACCAGCGGCTCGGGCATCGCTGCCAAGCCGGGCCTCAAGCGCAGCGAAGGTGCCAGCGAGCGCGACGGCTGCTCATCCTGAATGATGCGGTGCAGGCATGCGTCGTCGGCGATGCCCTGCAGCCGGTCAAGCGGAAACTCCGGCTCCAGTGGTACGAAACAAAGCCCTTCATGCAGGCAAGCGAGCAGCGCCGCGATCAGGTCCGGTCCACGGGAGAGATGCAGCCCGACGCGATCACCTGCAGTCAATCCGTCTGCGCGCAGTTGCAACACGATGGCCGCGACGCGTGCTTGCAACTCGGCGTAGCTGAAACTGGCGCCGAGGCACCCTAGCGCTGGGCGCTCGGCGTGACGGGCGAAAACCTGGGCGAGCTGTAGGTTCAGTGACGTCATTGCAGCTCTCCGCCAAGTGCAGCCAGGGTTTGCAAATTAGTTCGCAACGACTGCAAAAAGCGGGCACCGAAGTCCGAGCGCAGGCTGCCGATCTGCCGCAAGGTCAGCAGGCCGCCAAACACGCCTCCATGCAGGCTGATCAGTTCTGCAGACAGGTTTCCAGCACCGCTCGGGTTGCCCGGCGGCAACGGCAATGGCTGCCAGTCCCCTGCTCCGCTCTGGTAATTGCCGAGGTAATTCAGCGCGACGGCGGGCAGCGGAAGACTGTCACGATGCGCCGGATTGCTGCGCAGCGGCAGATAGCCAATGCCCTTGTCCGGCACCTGGCGCAACTGCTCGGCAGCGTGCTGAACCAGCGTCGGCCAGTCCGCCTGGTTATGCACCCTGACCGGGAACATGCTGGTGAACCAGCCAACCGTGCGGCTGACATCCAACCCGGCATCAATCGGTTCGCGGCCGTGACCTTCCAGCATGATCAACTGCTGCTCGCCGAGCCCCAGCTCCACCAGCGACCGGGTCAGCGCAGCCAACAGCAATTCGCGGACGTCGACCTGCAATCGTCTGGTCGTCATCTGAATCAGTTGCCGAGTGGTGACTTCATCCAGCTGCAACAGTTGCGGCTCGGATCGCTCGCTGGATGACCATTCTTGGGGAACGGTTTGATTGGTAAATGCCTGGCCCATCGCACCGACCTGCTCACGCCAGTACGGCAGCTGCGCTTCAGCACGCTGCGCATAGGCAGCGAGACCCTCGCCCCAATGGCGATAGCTGCTGGTCTTGTCCAGCAACCCATCGCCGCGGGCCAGTCGCTGCAGGTCTTCAACCAGAATGCGCCACGACACCGCGTCGATGACCAGATGGTGAAACGCAATAAACAGCCCTCGCCGGCCGTTCGGCAAGTTCTCGATGACGGCCCAGGCGAGCGTTCGAGCGCTGGCCGGATCGAGGTGGGATTGCAGCTCGGTTAGCGCATGCTGTAACCCCGACTCGCCCAGCTCCGCGGCATCCAGTTGGGCGGGCTCGGGTAACGGCAGGAAATCCCTATAACACTGGCCAGAGGGAATGACGATCAGCCGCAGCGCATCGTGCTGCGCCAACAATTGGCGCATGTAATCCATCAGCTGGAGCTGACTCACCTCGGCGGGCAACCCCAGCACAACACCCTGGTTCCAATGCTGGGGTTGAGCGAACGGCTGCTCAAAGAACCATTGCTGGATGGGCTGCAGAGGGAAATCGCCAGTCAGCAGACCTTGCTCGGCGCGGATCGCCTGGTTCTCGCGTGGTCCTTCGAGCACGCGGCACAGTCGGCGCACGGTCTTTGCCTCGAACACCTCCTTGACGCTACAGGGGTAGCCGGCATCGCGCAGACGTGTCGCCAGCTGGATGCTCAGAATCGAATCGCCGCCCAACCGGAAGAAATCGCTTTCTACGCCCAGCGGCTGCTCCAGCACAGCCTGCCAGATCTCCAGCACGTGTCGCTCCAGATCGCCAGCGGGCGGCACCAGTTGTTCAGCTTCGGTCAGCTCAACCTTGGGCAACTGCCGCTGATCCAGTTTGCCGTTGGCCGTAAGCGGCATCTTGTCGAGGATGATCAGACGCTGGGGCACCATGTATTCAGGCAGTCGATGGGCTGCAGCCTGCAATACTGCGTCTGGCTCGGGTGTCGCTTCGCTAGCAGTTACCGTGGCGTAGGCCACCAGCGCCTGACGTGTGCCCTGAGTGACGACCAAGACCTTTATTTCCTGCAGGCTTGAGCAACTAGCGTGCAGTTGAGCTTCGATCTCCCCCGGTTCGATGCGGTAGCCGCGCAGTTTTATCTGCGCATCCAGACGGCCCAGGTACTCGTATTCACCGTTGGCAAGCTGTCGTGCGCGGTCTCCGGTGTGATACATCCGTACCTTCACCCCGGCGAAATCATGCAAACGAAAGGCCTCAGCGGTGCGCTCCGGCTGGTTGAGGTAACCGCGGGCCAACCCTAGCCCCGCCAGACAGAGCTCACCCGGAACACCGACTGGGCACACCGCGCCGTGCCGATCCAGGATCACCGCCTGCATGCCATCGATAGGTTGGCCGATGGTCAGGCGGGTGCCTGCCGCAAGCGTCTTGGTCAGCGCCGTAACGGTGGCTTCGGTCGGACCATACATATCAATCAGACAAAACTGGGATGCCCAACGCTGTGGGATCGTAGGCGGGCAGGCTTCGCCGCCGAAGCCCACCGCTTTCATCGCGGGCAACGGTCGCTCCGGCAGTGTCGCCAGCAGCGCTGTGGCAAAAATCATGTGCGTGGTTTCGGTGCGCTCGATCTCATCCAGCAAGCCCTCACCGGGATCGGCCCAGAGCAGACAAGCACCGTGAACCAACGGCACCAGCGCACACATGTTGCCTGCATCGAACGACAAGGACATGCAGTCCAGCATTCGATCACCCGGCGCGACATCGAGCCGGCGACCGTGATCAAGTAGCAGGTTGACCAGTGATCCCTGTTCGATCATCACGCCCTTCGGCAATCCGGTCGATCCAGAGGTGTAGATCACCTGGGCGAGTCGTTGCGGGTCATGCTTGAGTGGCGGCGCGCATGGCGACTGGGCATCCAGCTGCGCCTGGATTTCATGGCTAACTAGATCGACCCAACGCTGGGCCGGCTCCAGTTCGAATGGCGCTGCGCCCTGCCCGATGACCAGCTGCAAATTGGCGTCCCGCATGATGTGGCTGAGGCGCTGCTGGGGATAGTTCGGGTCCAGCGGGACATAGGCCGCGCCGACTTTCCAGCAGGCGAGCAACGCGACCGCAAAGGCGTTTTCCCGCCGCGCAAGAATGCCGATCAGCTCGCCTGGCGCACAGCCCTGAGCCTGCAACCAATTGGCAAGCCGGCTGGCACGGGCGTCTAGCTCCGCATAGCTGACGCAGCCTTCCCCCTGCCGCAGCGCGGGTCGATTCGGATGTAACCGAACCATGTCACTGAACAGCGAAAGCGCGGTCAGTCCGTCGGGATAGACCGCGGGCAACACTGACAAGCGCTCAGCGGTCTGGTCCAGCAACGAAGGATCGTGCATGGGCAACTGCCAGATGTCCTGCTCTGGCGCATCGACCACGGCCTTCAACATGTTCAGCAGTCGGCTCGCGTAGCCTTCGATACTGCTGCGTTCGAACAGCGCCGTGGCGTAAAGCCAATCGACCCGTACCGAATCCATCAGCTCGGTGACCTTGACCGAAATGTCGGTCTTGGCAGGCAATACCGGAGAGGTCTCCTCCACCGCGTCACAGCCGGGGATCAGGTCGTTGAAGTCGACCCGCGCCTGGTAGACCAGCATGATCTGAAAGATCGGATTGATCGCGGTATGGCGGTCCATGCCCAGCGCTTCGCTCAGGGCCTCGAACCGATAGAGCTGGTGATCGAACGCCTGAAGATCGTCAGCACGGCACTGTCGCAAATACTCGACAAAGCTTTGCTGTTCGGGAAGCTGCGTACGTAACACCAGCGTGTTGACGAAAAAACCTACCAAAGGCTCGACATCCGCCCGCTCGCGGTAGGCCAAGGGGGTGCCAACCACAATGTCGCGCTCACCGGAATGACGTGCCAGTAGCAGCGCGAACAGCGCATGTAGGCCGATGAAGGGCGAAGTGTTGTGTTGCTGGCACAGCCCTTTGAAACGATCCCAGAGCGCATTGTCGATAGTCGAGAACACCACTTCGCCGCCGCTGGCCGGTTGGGCAGGCCGTGGCTTGTCCAGCGGCAGGCTGTGCACTTCGGGGATCCCCGCCAGGCGTTCGACCCAGAAGGGTTTGAACTGCTCGTGATAGTCCCGGAATAAGCGCGAGTTGAACCAGCGTGCGTAGTCGATGTAGGTCAGCGCGGGCTCGTCCCAAATCAGGCCCTCACGATTCTGGTAAGCGAGAAACGCAGTCTTCAGGTCGGCGAACATGTTCTTCACCGACCAGCCATCCGAGATGATGTGGTGCTGATTGATCATCAGCACGTGCTCGTGCTCGCCCAGCTTTAGCAAGGTGACGCGCGTCAGCTGCCCGCTGGTGATATCGAATGGGCGTTCGATCTCTTCGCGCACTCGCTGCGCCACCCGCTCCTCAATCGCCTGCGGCTCGAGATGGCTGAGATTTTCCCGCGCCAGATGAAACCCGGTGTGCGGCACTATCTCCTGCTCGCCTCGGCCCTCGGCGCTACGCTGGAAGCGCGTGCGCAAACTGGCGTGACGCGCGACCAGCGCATCGAAGGCGAACTCCAGCGCAGCCACATCCAGCTCCCCAGCCAGGCGGAAGAAGACGGGCATGTTGTACAGGTGCGAATCCTGTTCGTACTGCTCGATGAACCAAAGCCCGCTCTGCGATGACGACAGCGGGCCTACGCTGAGCTGTTGCGGCGCGATCGGCGCATCGAATGCGCGTTGAGCCCTCAGGCATTCGATGATGGCGTCGCGATTGTCACGTATCTGCTGCCCGAGCGCGGGGGTTACAGCCTCTTTGCTCGACTGCGAAACCAGCTGCTGCTGATCGTTGAGCGCAAGCTGCACGCCCTGCTGAGTCAAGTGCTTCAGCAGGCCGATTATATTTTTTTGCATCTGCTACCTCTCGGAGTCTCAGGCCGCCAGGGTGGCGCCGCCGTCGACGACGATGTCCTGCAGGGTGATGTGGCTCGCCAGGTCCGATGCGAGGAACAGCACGGTACGGGCGACCTCTTCTGGCGTGGCGATCTTGCGCAGCGGAATGCCCAGCTTGTACTGCTCAGGGAAGCCAGCGATGGTCCGTTCCCGCGCGTCCTCGCCGTGCCACATGCCACGCTGCATGGCGGTATCGGTTGAGCCCGGCGATACCAGATTGCAGCGCACGCCGTGCTCGGCCAGTTCCAAACCCGCTGTTTGGATCAGGCTGGTAAGCGCAGCTTTGGATGCGCTATACGCAGCCATTTGCATGCGTGGAACGTGAGTCGCATTGCTGCTCACCGCCACTACCGCTCCGCTGCCCTGCGCCTTGAAACGCGGGAACAGTTCGCGCAGCAGATAAAAGGCACCGGACACATTGACCCGTATCGAATCATCCCAGTCAGCCGAACTCAGATCCTCAATAGCTCCGAGCCGCAAGATGCCGGCAACATTGGCGAAGACATCAACACGCTGCTGTCCACCCAGCAGCTCGCCGCACGCATGGCGCACCGCGTCCGCATCACCAACATCAAGCAGGTAGGTCGTGAAGCCGTAGTCACCTTCGGAAAAGGCGCGGTCGAAACCGATGACCTGCGCACCCAGCCGTGCGAAGCCTTCTGCCACGGCGCGGCCGATCCCCTGCCCGGCGCCGGTCACCCAAACGCTCTGCCCGCTGAAACTCATCTGATCGTTCATTCGCCTGCCCCTTCACCAAACCATTTCCACGAGTTCTTCTTGCTGCTGCAGTCGGCTGTCCAAAAAACTGCAGAAGTCCGCCAGTTGCGGGTGATCGAAGACATCGGAAACCTTCACGGCGGTGCCGAACTCGGCGCCAAGGCGATTGACGATCTGGATGGTCTGCAGCGACTGCCCACCGAGTTCGAAGAAGTTGTCCTCCGGCTGAATGCCACTCACACCGAGGATCTGCTGCCAGACAGCGCTGACGCGTCGCTGCGTCTCGTCGTTTAGCACGCGTTCGGACGAGCCTTGCAGATAGGCCTGCTGCAGGCGCTTACGGTCGATTTTGTTGCTACCGGTACGGGGCAAGACGGCGAAATGACGGTAATCGGTAGGCACCATCGCTGCTGGCAGCACGGCGCTCAGCTCGCGTTTGATCGCTCGGACGTCGTCCCGCGGGCCTGCGAAAAACGCCACCAGCCGGCGCACTCCGGCATTGAGCTCCAGGCCTAACACGCAGGCCTCGTCGATACCCGGCAGTGCCAGCATCCGTGCTTCGACCTCTCCCGGCTGGATGCGATAGCCGCTGATCTTGAACTCGTTGTCCAGCCGACCGAGGTACACCAGCTGACCATCGATCAGCCGCACCCGGTCACCGGTGCGATAGACCCGCATCGTCTCCCCGCCAATGCGTAAATGGGCAAAGGCCGGCGAGTCGCTGTTGAGGTAACCGTTGGCGAGCTGTGGACCAAACAACACCAGCTCACCTTCCGATCCAGCGCGATTTCCTCGCTCCAGAACCAGCGCTTCGACACCTGCCAGTGGTTGACCGATAGGCAGCCGTTCGCGATTGAGTTCGAGGCTTTGCAGATCGCAGCTCGTCGCTACAACCGTGGTCTCGGTCGGGCCGTAGGTGTTGATCAAACGAACATCGTGCCGCCCGACGCCTTGCCAGGCCTGCAGCTGCTCGGGGTACACCGCTTCGCCACCGATGATCACCGTCTTCAAGGATGGCGGGATCTGCACCTGACCGCTGCGTAGCGCAACGACCCACTCGTTCCAGAATGCGGTGGGCAGGTCGACCACGCTGATCGCCAGTTGCTCCAAGCCTTCCACAAACGCGGCCATCGACTGCAACATCGCGTCGGTCCGCAGCACCAATGTCGCCCCCACCGACAAGCTGACAAAGACCTCCTCAATGCTCGCATCGAAGTTGAACGGCGCAAATTGCAGGACGCGATCGGCTGAACCAATGTCGTAGCGCTGCCGAGCCGCGTGAGCGAAATGCGCCAATGCAAGATGGCTGACTTCGACGCCCTTCGGCGCACCTGTCGAACCGGAGGTGAACATCAGATAACAGCCTGCATCGTTACTGCGCGGGCTATACGTCCGGTTTGCCGAAGTCAGCAATCCAATCAACTGGATCGCGCCTGAATGGATGTCCGCCAACCGATGCCGGTAGGCCGCCTCCGTGATGACCAGCGCCAGCTCGGCCGTCTCGCAGATCAGCCGTTGCCTGTCGGCGGGCTGCTCCGGGTCCAGCGGTACGTAGACCGCACCAGCGAGCAGCACCCCCAACTGGGCAAGGATTGCTTGTGGCGAACGGCTCAGCATCACACCGACGCGCTGGCCCGGCTCAATCCCCTGTTCGACAAGCGCGGCCGCGACCATCTCGGCACGCGCCTGCAGTTCGCCGTAACTCAGCGCCTGCTCATGCTGAACCAGCGCGATGTGCTCAGGCCTGCTCTGTGCCTGTAGGCGTATCGCCTCCAGCACATTGCTCGGTTGCACGTGGGAGGCGCGACCAGGGGTCTTGAGGACTTGCCAGGCTCGGCGAACTGCAAACAGCTCTTCGAGCAGCACGGCACGTGGCTGCTGCGGCTCGGCCAGCCAGCATTCGAGCAGATCGAACAGTTCTTCTTGGAGGCTGCGCACCTGGTCGAGGCTGTAGCAGGCCGGGTTGGCGTCGTAGTCGAGTACCGGCATGCCGTCGGCGCCAATCTGGACTTCCAGCGTCAGGTCCTCCACCGGACCTGCGCTCAGGTTCAGCGTTCGCGCCGGGCAGTTGCCGTAAGTCAGCGGACGGTCGAACGGCATGATATTGATCAGCGGGCCGAACAGACGCTGTTCTCCGCCAACACGACCCAGGTCTCGGCGCAGGGATTCGTAGCGGTAGTGCTGATGTTTCCGGCTGCTACGACGTAGCTTGCCGATGGCCTTGGCGCAGGCGATCAGATCGGCATCGTCCGGCAGATCCAGGCACAACGGCGCGATGTTCATCTGCATGCACGGCACGTTGAACGAGGCCGAGCCGATGCGATTCATCACCATCAAACCCAATACCTGAGAGCGGACACCGCTTACCTGCCGGAGATGAGCCGAGACACCGGCCAGCAGCAGGTCCGGCCAGCCGATGCCATGCGCTTCGGCAACCTGATTCAGTGCCTGCCACAGAGGCTCTGTGAACGGAGCGCCGTGACGGATGAACGTGGCCGATATCGGCGCACTGCGTTCACTGAAGCTCGCAGGCTCCATGCGTGACAATGTTTCCAGCCAGTAACCGCGCGCAGCGGCGGTACGGCCCTGAGCGTCCCGCTCGGCGTCTTCCTTGAGCACATCTTCATATCGGCCAAACTCACTGGCTGGCACCGGGTCACCGCTCATCGCAGCGCCGTAGAGCTCGGCGATTCGCTGGTACAGCAGGTTGGTGCCATAGCCATCGAGGGCGATGTGATGCACACAGCTATAGAGAAAATCGCGCCCCTCGGCCTGCAGCAACACGAAACGGCACGGCAACTCACGTTGTAGATCGATCGCGATGCGAAGGTCGCGCATGGCCCAGTCACGGACCCAGCCTTCCGCATCCGTCCCTGCCGGAACCTGCACCTGTTGAACGACCACTGGCAGTTCGCAGGGTTTGAAGAACACCGCGTCTTCATCGGCCACGAACACTCCGGATAGCGCCTCGCACTCCCGCACCGCCTGTTGCACCGAGGCGATCATCGTCGCCGCGTGAATCTTGCCGGCGAACGCGATGCATTCTGCGGTATTGAACATGGCGCGGTCTTCGTTGAGCAGGTAGCCGGACCAGAGCCCTTGCTGGGCAGTCCCGAGCGGCCTCATCGGACACCTCCGTGCGCGTTGATCAGAGCCCACCAGCCATTCAACGTCGGGGTCTTGGCCAGATCGGTGAAACTCAGTTCCAGCCCCTGCTCCCGCCATTCGCTCAGCAGGGTCATGATCTGAATCGAATCCAGGCCGTAGTCGAGCAGGTTTTCGTCGGGGTCGAAGGGTTCATCCATCTCGTCGAGCATCGACAGCAACCGGACTTCCAGCTCTTCCCGACTCGGCAATGACCGCTTGGCGGCGCCCAGTTCGAGCACTTCGCGGCATGTCACGACCTTGCCGCACCGCGTCGCCACGTAGTTCAACGCCATCTCGTGTTCGGTCGCGCCGAAATCTGCGATGCCGTCGGCCAGCACGAAGGGTTGGATGTCTCGCATGAAGGCATCGCACGCCGTCATCAGGCAGCCGATATGACCGTAGATGCCACCAATGATCAGCTGGTCGCGACCGAGCTCGTTCATCATGTGTTCCAGCGGTGAACGCTGGAAAGCGCTGTAGCGCCATTTCACCAGAACCGTGTCGTCGACAGCAGGCGCCAAGCCCGGAACGATCGCCTGACGCTCGGGATATTGCGTGATGCCCGGACCCCACATGTCGGTCAGCAGCGCCCTGTCCGTATCCGCTTGCTCACCCGGCTGGGCTGTGTAGATGACAGGAATCCCCAGTGCTTTGCAGCGCTGACGAACCTGTGCCAGACGCGACACCAGTTCATCGATAAACGCGCTGTCCTTGCCCCAGAAATCACAAAAGTACGCTTGCATGTCGTGAATCAGCAGGACCGCTCGATCCGGTTCGAGCGACCACTGCACTTTGTTCGCGCTCCATTCGCTGGGCAGGCGGTATGGCGTCAGGGTGGGAATTGCCATGAAACGAATCCTTATTCGGTAACGGTCAGTTGTTCAGCGACGCGACGGCGCAGGCGGTTCTTGTCCACCTTGCCGACCGCGGTCACCGGCAGCGCGTCGATGTGTACGAATCGGTCGGGAAGCTTGTAGTCGGCCAAGCCGAGCCCGCGCAGAAACTTGCGCAGCACGATCCCCTTGAGCGAGGGGTCGGCGCTGACGATGTAGGCGCAACTCTTCTCGCCCATGGCCTCATCGGGCACTGAAACCAGCGCCGCCTGCGCTACGGCGGGATGCGCCATCAGCAGGTTTTCCACCTCTTCGGCGGCGATCTTCTCGCCGCCACGATTGATCTGATCCTTTATCCGGCCGACGACGACGAGGTAGCCATCGTCTCGCTGGCGGACCAGGTCACCGGAGCGGTAAAAACCCTCGGCATCGAATGCGGCGGCGTTGTGCTCGGGGCTCTGGAAGTAGCCGCGGATCGTGTACGGCCCGCGCGTCATCAGTGCCCCGATTTCGCCAGCGGCCACTGGATGACCCTCGCGGTCGACGACCTTGATCTCGTCATCCGGGCTCATCGGCTGGCCCTGGGTCAGGTAGACATGCTCGTCGCTATCATCCAGCCGGGTGTAGTTGACCAATCCTTCAGCCATGCCGAAGACCTGTTGCAACCTGCATCCCAACACCTGAGGGACACGCCTGGCCTGGGCCTCAGGCAGCTTGGCGCCGCCAACCTGAATCAACTGCAGCGAATCGAGCTCACCATGGCAGCTAGGTGCGGCCTGTAACCACATGGCCAGGGCAGACGGCACCAGCGCGGTAACGTTGACCTGCTGCTGTGCAATCAAAGGGAAGCAACTGGCGGGACCGGGGTCCGGACTCAGCACGACACGACCGCCAGCGAGAAACACACCCAGCGCGCCGGGGGAGCTCAACGGAAAGTTGTGCGCTGCCGGTAGGGCGCAGAGGTAACGGGTTTCGCGGTCGAACTGACAGATCTCGACGCTGCGGCGAACGCTGTAGAGATAGTCGTCATGGGTTCGCGGGATCAGCTTTGGCGTCCCGGTACTGCCACCGGAGAGCTGAAAGAAGGCCACTTCGCCGGGCGGCGTCGGGCTGAATGATCGCAGTGCCTTCGCTTGCACGCACCAGCTCTGCAGACGCAGCTCAGGGTGGGGGTCGTCGTGCAGCAAGACGGTATCCAGCTCGGGAATAAGTTCGGTCAGTTCCTCGACAAACGCATCGCCTGTGAACAGCGAATGGGCCCGGCTGGCAATCAGCAACCGGGGGCGGACCTGAGCGGCATAGGCCACCAGTTCCAGACGGTTGTGACTGAACAGTGCGTTGACCGGCGCTATGCCGGCTTTCATCAATGCAAAGAACACAACGTACAGCTCAGCCTGATTACCCAGCTGAACGAGCGCACGGTCGCCCTGCCCCAGGCCGCGGTTCGCCAGCCGTTGCGCCAGGTTGGTCGAGGCCCGGTCCAGGTCGGCATAGCTCAATGCCCTGCTGCCGTCGACTACCGCAACGGCGTCCGGCTGGGTGCTGGCCTGCTCGGCGAGCATCTGGCTCAGCGGTTCGCCACGCCAGTGGCCGGCCCGACGATAGCGCTCTGCGAACTCATCAGGCCAGCGCGTAAACGTAACCAGGCTCATACCGCCTCCCGATCGAGACCGAACGCCGCAAGCATGGTGCCGAGCTTGGTGCCGGTCTCGCGCCACTCCGACTCCGGGCACGATTCCGATACCAGCCCAGCCCCGGCGAACAACCGAACACTGCGGTCATCGATCACGCCGCAGCGGATCACTACGGCCCAATCACCGTTACCTGCCGCGTCGCACCAGCCGACAATGCCGCCAAAGACACCTCGATCGAAGGGTTCGAGTTCTGCAATCAGTTGCTTGGCTGCGGCGGTAGGGAAACCGCAAAGCGCGGGAGTCGGGTGCAGCTGGCACGCCAGCTTGAGCGCCGATACGGGCTCGGCGAGCTCGCCTTCGATCCGCGTCGACAGGTGCCACAGCTTTGCCGTGCTCATCAGAGAGGGTGCGCTTGGGATGTGCAGCTCTCGGCACAAGGGGCGAAGCTGGCGTTCCATGTCACGAATCACCAAGCGGTGCTCGTGCTGGTCCTTGGCGGAATCGAGCAGGCACTGCGCCGCGTGCTCGTCTTCCGCGGGATCGGCATGACGCCGGGCTGAGCCCGCCAGTGGGTTGGTTTCCAGATGCTGGCCGGTCTTGCGAAGTAGAAGCTCGGGGCTGGCGCCGATCAGTACGCCGCCGCCAGGCAGGTCGGTGAAGAAGTGGTAGGCCTCAGGATTCTGCTGACGCAGCCCCTGGAAGATCGTCGCGGCACATGGCGGCTCGTCGAATTCGAGCTGCAACAGACGGGACAGCACCGCTTTGTCGAGACGTCCATTACGTAGCGCGCCAAGCGCTCGGCTCACCGCCTGCTGGAAGCCAGCCTGGTTGGGCTGCTCGATGCACTGGCGTGCGTTACCACAAGCAAATCCACAAATTGAGGTAGGCGGTGCCGTCGGAGGGAGATGACTGACGTGTCGCGGAATGAATAGATTTGAAGGTTGCTGCTTATCGAAAGGAATCACGCCAACCAGCACTGGATTGCGCAGCCCGGCTGCCTGGGCTTCGGCGAAACCGCGCTGGACGTCCCTCTCAAGGCCCGGCCCGGCACCCTCCGCCGGCGTGTCTATCACTTTGAAACAACCGCTGGCTTCAATACCCCCAGCCGGTGAATAGAATCGGTACGACGGCGGGAATTTGTACCCTGCCTCAGGCCCGTCGTAGGCGACGCGAGTCAATGCGTTCACCACCACCTCCGCAAATACTAATGAGATTGCTTATCATCTGCATGCGTCACGATAGTCAGCTCGACGGGATGCGTCAAATTGTTTCTGGACGGAATGAGGGGTGGCATTTTGCTGGCGCCAAGCGACGGTGAGACGCCAGCGGCAAGGTAGAAACGGTGCAGTAGGACGGTTGAGTGCGAGAGCTAAAGGTAGCGGCTAAGAACGAGCGCTCTCTAACCTTTTATCGTTTAAAATCAAAATGATAAAGACGTTTATTGATATCACTTATCGGATGGCTTTGCGCCCCAGATCCACCGCTGTAAACCAGTATCGCAAACCATACAATCAACATCAGTTATGATTCATAACTTATTGATATATAAACGATTTTTAATTATTAGAAATGCACTGAGATGCCTTTTCTCGCTCGTGCGGTGAAAGCAGATCAACTGACGCTGATTACGCTGTAGCGGATGGATTGTCCTTCGACACGAATCTCGGCCTCATCACCTTCCTCGCAGCCCAGCAGCGCTCTGCCCAGCGGTGAACGCGGAGAGATCACCAGCACCTCTTCTCCTTCAATCGTCACATTCAGCCCAGCGGCATCCGGCCCGAGGAACACCCAGCGGCAATTGTCAGCGGACTCCAACGAAACCAAAGCGCCCAGGGTAATCGCTGCATTGCGATGTGATCGCACCGGCAGGTTTCGATAGCTTGAGAGCGCTGTTTCTATTTCATGAACGCGTCGCCGTTGACCATCAGCCAGGTAAGCCGCTTCCAGGCCACGGGTGTCGTACTTGTTCTCCGCTTTGCTTTCGGCGTGCGTCGCTGCCTCGTGAGAGGCCTTCAGTGAATCCTTTGCAACAGCCAGGTCGGCCTGCAGCTTGTCGATGATCAGCGTCTGAAGATGGGTCTTATTCATGCGGGCTCGGTCAGTAAGGCGGTTGGCCCTAGCATCGCATTGCCGTGCTCCTGGAGCCACGGCGTCCTTCTCAATCGATATGGGCACCTGCGTGTGCTGAGGCGAGGCTGACTTATCAACCGTATAGGCTGGTCGATCCGTTAGAAGCGCGGCACTATCGCCATACTGTTCCGGGCACGCTTGATATGCCCGCGCCATCCAAACGAGATGCACGCCAACCAGGAGCGAATCGATGACACTGCGCGTAGCGCTAACTTTGGTAGCAATGGCGGTAGGCCAAGCGGCTTTCGCCGACGGCCAGCCGCTGACGGTCAAACTGAACAACATCGAACACGACCGGGGCACAGTTCGCGTGGCTCTGTTCTCGGACCCAAAGACGTTCCGTAAAGCGGACCAGGCATTTGCCTCGAGCGAATCGCCAGCCAAGGCCGGAACGGTCACCCTGCTGTTCGATGACGTACCAGCCGGTCAATACGCGGTGATGGCCTACCACGACGAAAACGCTAACGGCGAGCTGGACCTTCGATTTGGCATGTTTCCTACCGAAGGTTATGGACTGTCCAATAACCCCAAGGTAATGGGTCCGCCAGCATTCGAGGAGAGCCGGTTCGAAGTGCCAGGCGACAAGCCCAGTGAGATCGACGTCGACATCCACTACTAAAGTCGAATGCGAGCCAATCAGCCTGTTGATCGGCCGGCTCATGGGCGTTTTGCGCTTGGCGCGACCTGGTTAGCCGCGTACGGATCGCTTTTGATGCATCCTGCCGACGGCAACCCTACCAATGGTCGGGAGGGCAATGAACCGGAGCCAAAATCCCGCTGTCCAGACAAAAGCGTCTGGATTAGGCAAACAAACGATTTGTCGCCCCGCACCGGATATTTTTGAAAAAGAGGAAATTTGCCGCAGGCGGCAGAGCGAGACGCTGCTTATACTGACCACCCATTCCAATCTGGAGCCACACCCGTGAATAAAGCCGAGTTGATTGAAGCGATCGCCGCCTCCGCCGATGTACCGAAGAGCACCGCCACCCGCGTGTTGGATGCCTTCACCGAAAGCGTGACCAACACCCTGCAGAACGGCGACAGCGTGACGCTGGTCGGCTTCGGCACCTTTGCCGTCAAAGAGCGTGCAGCCCGTGATGGCCGCAATCCGCAGACTGGCGCAACGATCAAGATCTCCGCAGCAAAGCTGCCAGGCTTCAAGCCAGGCAAATCGCTGAAGGACGCAGTGAACTAAGTCACTGCATCCCAGGAAACCGGGCCGCTGACGTCCTCACGGACGCAGCGCCTGCTCGGACCTTCCCTCTCCTGCTTATCCCCGCCTAATTCCACCTGCCCTAGCCGTAAGGCGAAAGCTTGCATACCGCGCGTTCGTGACATCCACACGGGCCGCTAGGCTTTCAACCTCACCTGCGCTCGCGCAACAGAAACTCTGATCAAGACAAGCAGACTGGCACGACAGCACCAGGTGGCTGCCGGCTATTGCCCGTGTGTTCTCGCGCGAATCAATCGTCTGGCGTCCTCGCGCCGGTTGATTTTGGTGAGCGGCGGCACCGTAGAAGATCTCGGGCAGCTTCGCTGCCAGACAGGTTTCGATGCACCCCCTCGCCTACGCAGATCTGGATCTTCCAGCTAGCGTCTCGAAAGGGGGCATGAAACGCTCGCCTTGCACTATTAAAGCGCGCCAGCGCTGCTTAGCCCCGCCGCAAGCGCCGAAACACGCAGGTCTTGTGGTTGGCACTGCTCTTGCAAAATCCCTATTGCCAGGAAGCTGCGGCTCAGGGACGAGAAAATTCAGAAATAGCTGACTAGGGTTCCGGCTCGCGGTTGCGAGTGGCTGGTCCGAGAGTTGGCGACCTCCAGTGAGGTTACACGGCGGGATAAAAGCCCGGGAGACGGCGTTCGACACGCAGCTCCTATTGCCATGTCCACTCACTGGAGGCCTTTTATGCCCCTGCTCGGATTCGACAACACGACCGACCCGCGGCAACACCCCCCGATCGAAAGGGGGACCTCCCCATGCGCCTGATCAATCGTGTTCCGGGCCGCACCGGCTGGACGCTGCTGGTGATGCTGCCCTTCGCAATTCTGCTGTTCGCCTATCTGGTCAGCTCTGCGCAACGGCTCGAAACCAACCCCAACGACAAGCTCCTGCCTAGCTTCACGCAGATGTCCAGCGCTGTGGAGCGCCTTGCCTTCACGCCGGACAAACGCAGTGGCGACTACCTGTTCTGGCAGGACACCGCGTCCAGCCTCAAGCGCCTTGGCGTCGGCCTCGGCATCGCCGCGGTTGCCGGGCTGTGCCTCGGTGTTGCAGCTGGGACGCTGCCGCTATTCAGCGCGTCCCTGTCGCCCTTGCTGACGGTGCTGTCGATGGTCCCGCCGCTGGCGATCCTGCCGATTCTGTTCATCGTCTTCGGCCTCGGCGAACTGTCCAAGGTGATGTTGATCGTCATTGGCGTGACCCCGGTACTGGCACGCGATCTGGAACAGCGCGCCCGAGAGTTGCCGCCGGAACTGCTGATCAAAGCGCAGACGCTGGGCGCCAACACCTGGACGCTGATCCTGCGGGTGGTGCTACCGCAATTACTGCCGCGCCTGTTGATCGCACTGCGCCTGGTGCTCGGTTCAGCCTGGCTGTTTCTCATCGCCGCCGAGGCAATCGCCTCCACCGACGGGCTGGGTTACCGCATCTTTCTGGTCCGCCGCTATCTGGCGATGGACGTGATCCTGCCGTACGTGGCCTGGATCACCCTGCTCGCCTGGAGCATGGATTTCGGTCTACGCAAGCTCACCCAGCTGGCCTTCCCCTGGTACGAAGGAGCCAAGGCATGAGTCATGTCATCCGCCCGGCTGGCGAACGGCCAACCAACCCTTTCATTCAGGTCAACAACGTCTGGCAGGAATATGGCGATCAGGTGGTGCTGGAACGGCTGAACCTGAGCGTCAATGAAGGTGAATTTTGCACCCTGGTCGGCGCGTCCGGCTGCGGAAAATCCACCTTTCTGCGCCTATTGCTCGGCCAGGAACGGCCTAGCCGCGGTGACATCTTGCTCGATGGCGCCCCCATCGCCGGCGAGCCCGACGCCAGCCGTGGCGTGGTGTTCCAGCGTTATTCGGTCTTTCCACACCTGTCGGTACTGGACAACGTCGCCCTCGGCCTGGAGTTGCCCAGGTCCCCCCTGCTGGGCCGCCTGTTCGGCCGCAGCAAGCGCGAAGCACGCGAGCAGGCCGAAGTGATCCTGCGCAAAGTGGGCCTCGGTCACTCGCTGGATAAGTACCCGGCACAGCTCTCCGGCGGCATGCAGCAGCGTCTGGCCATCGCCCAAGCACTCGTCATGAAGCCCCGCGTGCTGTTGCTCGACGAGCCCTTCGGCGCACTCGATCCCGGCATTCGCAAGGACATGCATGAGCTGCTTCTGCAACTCTGGCGGGAGACCCAACTGACGGTGTTCATGGTCACCCACGACCTGTCCGAAGGCTTCACCCTCGGAACGCGCATCCTGGTGTTCGACAAGACCCGCCTCGACCCTCACGCCCCTGGCGCCTACGGCGCACGCGTCACCTATGACATCCCGCTGAACAGCGATCGCCGGGTCGCGCGCGCCGCCGCCGGCGACCTGCCATCGCAGCTAGGCCACCTGCAAACCGTCAATCAAGGAGTCTGACATGAGCGCTTCACTCGCTATCCGCCCCATGCTTTATGAAGAAACCCTACCCGGCGGCGGCCACACCTCCTTCGTGCTCAATCGTGGTCAGCTGTTGCGCCTGACCGACCTCGAAGGCGGCGCCAACGTCAGTCTGCTGATGTTCAACGCGCATGAAAAAAGCGAGCGTCTCAACCTGCCGGACACGCTCAAGTGCCAGCACACCGCCAAGCTCACCACTGGCCATTGCCTCTATTCGGACATGGGTCGGGTGCTGGCCTGCATCACAGCTGATACCTGCGGCTGGCATGACAGTTTCGGTGGCGTACTGAACGCTGATGAAGTCGCCGAGAAATACGGCCAGGGTCGCTATCAGGAACTGCGCAACGGCTTCTTCCGCAACGGCACGGACAACCTGCTGGTGGAAATGGGCAAGTGGAACCTGAATCTGCAGGACCTGCTGATGACACTCAATTTGTTCAGCAAGGTCACCGTGGACGCCGACGGCGGCTTCGCCTTCGAGGCCGGCAACAGCAAGGCCGGCGACGCTGTAGAGCTGTACGCGCCAATGGACACGCTGGTTGTGCTGACCGCATTGCCACACCCAATGGACCCGAACCCCGAGTACGCACCGAAACCCGTACAGCTCAGCTGGCACCGCGTCGACAGCGATGGCATCAGCGTTCTCTGCCGTACCTCGCGCCCGGAAAATAGCCGCGGCTTTCACAACACCGAACGACTCTACATCTGAGGAAGGGGTGCCCAAATGACCATCCACGAAAGCAACCTGCACCCCGAAGCCGCCACTTTCCGGCATGTGATTCCGGCTGGCGAGCCCTATCTGTTCGAAGTGAAGGCCGGCCAGACCCTGCGCCTGCTCGATCTGGAAGGCAATCAGGCGGTCGACACCCTGTTTTTCAGCGCCATGAATCCGCGTGAGCGTTTCGATCCGCAGCGCACGCTGCGCCGGCAGAACAAGGTCTATCTCACCACCGGCACGGTGCTTTACTCGAACCTTGGCAACCCGCTGCTGACCATCATCGCCGACACCTGTGGCCGTCACGACACGCTCGGCGGGGCCTGCGCGCAGGAGAGCAATGTGGTGCGTTACGCCCTGGACAAGCGCTACATGCACAGCTGTCGCGATAACTTCCTGCGCGCCAGCCTGCACGACGGTCGCCTGGAGAAGCGCGACATCGGAGCCAACATCAACTTCTTCATGAACGTCCCGGTCACGCCCGAGGGCGGCCTGACCTTCGCGGATGGCATCTCCGCCCCTGGCAAATATGTCGAGCTGAAGGCCGAGCAGGACGTGATCGTACTGATCTCCAATTGCCCGCAACTCAACAACCCGTGCAACGGCTGGAACCCCACGCCGGCCGAGGTGCTGGTATGGGACTGATGCGCTGGTTGCGCCGCTACCTGCTGCCGTTGATGCAAGCACGTGCCGGGCAGCGGCCCACCAAACCCAAGCCGGATGCGCGGGGGAAGGATGATCATCGCGCAGCCCAGTAGCACAGAGGGATGGCCCGCGCGGCGCCCTGCTTGAGCGTCGTAGGGTGGGCTTCAGCCCACCGTTAGCAGTACGTCCACATGGTGGGCTGAAGCCCACCCTACCAATGGATGAACCCCCGGACGGCCGGGGGCGATGAATGAATATAAGCGGGACGGCCCGCCTCCCCCAGAGGGACTGAAGATGTTCGAAACACTCCTGATCGCCAACCGCGGCGCTATTGCCTGCCGCATCCTGCGTACGCTGCGTGCCTTGGACGTGAAAGGCGTTGCCGTCTACTCGGAGGCCGATGCCGCCAGCTTGCATATCCAACAGGCCAGTGAAGCCCATAGCCTCGGCGAGGGCGCTGCCTCGAACACCTATCTGGCGGTCGACAAAATCCTCGCCATTGCGCATCGAACCGGTGCGAAAGCGATCCACCCGGGCTATGGCTTCCTCTCCGAAAACGCCGCGTTCGCCGAAGCCTGCGAGGCGGCCGGTATCGCCTTCGTCGGGCCGACGCCAGAGCAGCTCCGGGTATTCGGCCTCAAGCACACCGCCCGCGCACTGGCCAAGCAGCACGGCGTGCCGATGCTCGAAGGCACCGAGCTACTCGACAACCTCACTGTTGCGCTAGGCGCAGCCGACCAGGTCGGCTATCCGGTCATGCTCAAGAGCACCGCTGGCGGCGGCGGCATCGGCATGCGGGTTTGCCGTGACGCGGCTGAACTGGCGGATGCCTTCGACGCAGTGAAACGGTTGGGGCAAAACAATTTCAGCGACGCCGGCGTATTCATCGAGAAATACATCCAGCGCGCCCGCCATCTGGAAGTGCAGGTCTTCGGTGATGGTGAGGGCGATGTGATCGCCCTCGGCGTGCGCGACTGCTCTGTGCAGCGGCGCAACCAGAAGGTGTTGGAGGAAACCCCGGCGCCGAACTTACCCGCCGGCATGGCCGACGCGCTGTGCGAGGCGGCGATCAAGCTGGCCAAGGCGGTCAGCTATCGCAGCGCTGGCACGGTCGAGTTCGTTTATGACAGCGAGGCCGAGCAGTTCTACTTCCTCGAAGTGAACACCCGGCTGCAGGTCGAGCACGGCGTCACCGAGCAGGTCTGGGGCGTCGATCTGGTGCGCTGGATGATCGAACTGGCGGCCGGTGATCTGCCTCCGCTGACCGAGCTGGCCAAGAGTTTGAAGCCCAAGGGCCACGCCATCCAGGCGCGGCTCTATGCAGAGGACCCGGGGCGCGATTTTCAGCCGAGCCCTGGCCTGCTGACCGCGGTCCAGTTTCCGCCTTCCGACGGCAAAGCACTGCGCATCGATACTTGGGTTGAGGCAGGTTGCGAAATTCCGCCCTACTTCGACCCGATGATCGCCAAGCTCATCACCTACGCGCCGACCCGTGAGGCAGCCAAGGCTGCGCTCGATCAGGCCTTAGCCGACAGCCTGCTATATGGCGTCGAGACCAACCGCGACTACCTGCGCCAGATTGTCTCGTATGCCCCGTTTGCCGAAGGCAATCCCTGGACCCGTTGCCTGGACGGCCTGACTTACCAGGCGACCACGTTCGAGGTGCTCACCGCTGGCACCCAAACCACCGTTCAGGACTTTCCCGGCCGGCTCGGTTACTGGGCTGTCGGCGTGCCTCCGTCCGGGCCGATGGACAGCCTTGCACTGCGCCTGGGCAATGCGCTGCTGGGTAATCCGACCGATGCAGCGGGCCTGGAAATCACCATGAACGGGCCGATCCTGCGCTTCAATACCGATGCGGTGGTCGCGGTAACTGGCGCCGACATTCCGGTGAAGCTCGACGACGTCGAGCAACCGATGTGCACTACGTTTCTGGTCAAGGCTGGCAGCACGCTTGCGCTCGGCACCATCTCCGGGGCCGGTGCGCGCAGCTACCTATGCGTACGCGGCGGTCTGCAGATGCCCGATTACCTGGGCAGCAAGAGCACCTTTACCCTTGGCCAGTTCGGTGGCCATGCCGGACGCGCATTGCGCGCCGGCGATGTACTGCATATTCCTGAACTCATTGACCGCAGCGCCGGCGCCAGCCTGCCTGTCGAACTCTGCCCGCCGCTGCCATCGGTACGCGAGATCCGTGTGATCTACGGCCCGCACGGCGCGCCGGAATACTTCACGGAAGGCTATATCGAGCGCTTCTTCGCCACCGACTGGGAAGTGCATTTCAACTCCAGCCGCACCGGCGTTCGTCTCATAGGACCGAAGCCCGAGTGGGTGCGTGACAGCGGCGGCGAGGCCGGCCTTCATCCCTCGAACATCCACGACAACCCTTACGCCATCGGTGCCGTGGACTTCACCGGCGACATGCCGGTCATCCTCGGCCCGGACGGCCCGAGCCTCGGCGGCTTCGTCTGTCCAGTGACCATCATCGAGGCCGACCTCTGGCAGATGGGCCAGCTCAAGGCTGGCGACAAGGTGCGCTTCGTGCCGGTGGATGTGGCCATGGCGCGTGAGTTGGCTAAGACCCAAAATCTTGAGTGCGGCAACCTTTGTAGGAGTGAGCTTGCTCGCGATCAGCCATGCGAAAGGATCGCCAGCAAGCTGGCTCCTACAACAGCCCATGCCCTCACCTCGCCCATGGTCCTCGATCTGGGGAACGACGACACCCGCCTGGTCGCCCGGCTCTCCGGCGACACCCATTTGCTGCTGGAAATCGGCGCGCCCGAACTGGACCTTGTCCTGCGCTTCCGTGGCCACGCGTTGATGCAGGCGCTGGAGGCGAAGAACCTCAACGGCGTGATCGACCTCACCCCCGGCATCCGCTCCCTGCAGGTCCATTACCAGCCGGAGACCCTGCCGCTTCAGAGCCTGGTCGACACCGTCGCCGGCCTCTGGGACGCGGTGTGCTCGGCGCAAGATCTCCGCGTCCCGTCGCGCATCGTGCATCTGCCACTTTCCTGGGACGACCCGGCCTGTCAGTTGGCGATCGACAAGTACATGACCACGGTGCGCAAGGACGCACCCTGGTGCCCGAGCAATCTGGAATTCATCCGTCGCATCAACGATCTGCCGAACCTCGACGAGGTGCATCGCACAGTGTTCGAAGCCAGCTATCTGGTGATGGGCCTGGGCGACGTCTACCTCGGCGCGCCAGTCGCAACCCCCCTGGACCCGCGGCATCGCCTGGTCACCACCAAATACAACCCGGCGCGCACCTGGACCGCGGAAAACTCGGTCGGCATCGGTGGCGCCTACATGTGCGTCTATGGCATGGAGGGCCCGGGCGGCTACCAGTTCGTTGGACGCACACTGCAGATGTGGAACCGCTACCGCGCGGTGGAGGCGTTCGGCGGCCAGCCCTGGCTGCTGCGCTTCTTCGACCAGATCCGCTTCTACCCGGTTTCCGCCGAGGAGCTTTTGAAGATCCGCCGCGATTTTCCGCTGGGCCGCTACCCGCTGACGATCGAAGAGACCGAGCTGCGCCTGTCCGACTATCAGGAATTCCTGGCTAAGGAAGCCGCGGGTATCGAGGCCTTCCGTAGCCAGCAGCGCGCTGCTTTCGACGCCGAACGCCAACGCTGGATCGCGTCCGGCCAGGCGCACTTCGAGAGCGAGGAAGTCGCCGCTGAGCTCGGTGAAGACGCCCCGCTGGGCGCCGGCGAGCATGGCATCGAAAGCCACATTGCCGGGAATCTCTGGCAGGTATCCGTGACCGAGGGCGCTCGGGTAGAAGCCGGCGACGTGCTGGTGATCCTCGAGAGCATGAAGATGGAAATCCCGCTCACCGCACCTGTTTCCGGCGTGGTGAAGGACATCCGTGTGCAGCCTGGCTCGCCCGTGCGTGCCGGCCAGCGGGTGGTGGTGATCGAGGGCGCGTAAGGCTCCCTGCCCAACAGATGACCGTAGGGTGGATCACGCCTCACCGATCCACCAACCGGCCCACCGGCCACCGGGCCACCTGGCCGTCCCGAATATCATGCGTGGAAAAGGCGCTGCCGTTTTCCACCCTACGAGGAATACGACATGACAACCGACTTTGACCTACGCCTCGACACACTGCGCGCGGCTTACTCCAGCGCCAAGCTGTCACCGCGCACACTCATCGCCGCAGTGCACGAACAAGCCACCAACCTCCAGGCCGAATTCAACCTCTTCATTCATCTGCTAACGAAGGATGAACTCGAGCCCTACCTCGCAGCCCTGGACAGCAAATCCCCGGCTGAGCTGCCGCTCTACGGCATCCCCTTCGCCATCAAGGACAATATCGACCTGGCCGGCATCCCGACCACGGCAGCCTGCCCCGCCTTTGCCTATACACCGGACACCAGCGCAACCATCGTCGAACAACTGATCGCCCTCGGTGCCATCCCGCTTGGCAAGACCAACCTCGACCAGTTCGCCACCGGCCTCAACGGCACCCGTTCGCCTTACGGCGAGTGCCGCAACAGCGTGCATCCGGCCTATCCGTCGGGGGGCTCCAGCGCCGGTTCGTCCCTGGCCGTCGCACTCGGCCTGGCGAGCTTCGCATTGGGCACGGACACCGCCGGCTCCGGTCGGGTGCCGGCCGCGTTGAACAACCTGGTCGGCCTCAAGGCGAGCAAGGGTTTGATCTCCACCGCGGGGGTAGTCCCCGCGTGCCGTACACTGGATTGCGTCACCTTCTTCACCGCCACCGCGGCCGAAGCCAGCCAGCTGCTGGCCCTGACCGCCGAACTCGACCCGTGCGACGAATACAGCCGCGCCAATCCACTGTGGAACGACGGTTCGGCGTTTGGCCAGGTCAAATCTTTCCGTTTCGGCGTGCCCAAACAACCGGAATTTCTCGGCTGCCCGGAAAGCCCGGCGCTGTTCGCCACCACCATTGAGCACCTGAAAGCGATGGGCGGCGAGCCGGTGGAGATCGACTTTGCGCCATTCCTTGAAGCCGCGCGGCTGCTCTATGAAGGCCCCTGGGTTGCCGAACGCTACAGCGTTGCCGGCGCGTTGATCGAGCAACAGCCCGACGCCGTTCTGCCGGTGATCAAGGCGGTGCTGGAAAAGGCACCCGGCACCACTGCCGTGCAGCTGTTCCAGGCCGAGTACCGGCTGCAACAGCTCAAGGCCGTCTGTGACCGGATCATGGCCACGGTGGATTGTGTACTGACCCCGGCCTACCCGCGCCCGGTCACGCTGGACGAGCTGCACGCCGAGCCGGTCAAGCGCAATTCGGACCTGGGCTACTACACCAATTTCATGAACATGCTGGACTACGCCGCCGTGGCGGTGCCGGCGGGTGTGATGCAGAACGGCCTGCCCTGGGGCGTGACCTTGTTCGGGCGAGTATTCACCGATCAGTACCTGCTGAGCCTGGCCGACATGCTGCAACGGCAACATGGCATCGCATTGATCGGTGGGCAGTCGATCACCTCGCCTGCCCCACAGAACGCCGCACGCAGCGACCGCGCCCGTGTCGTGGTCTGTGGCGCGCATCTGGATGGCTTGCCGCTGAACTGGCAGCTCAAACAGCGCGGCGGCCGATTGCTCGAAGCGACGCACAGCGCAGCGCACTACAAACTGTACGCATTGGCCGGTGGCCCACCGTTCCGCCCGGGCATGGTGCGAGTTGCCGATGAAGGCGTCGCCATTGAGGTGGAGATCTGGGAAGTCCCGAGCAGTGAACTGGGCTCCTTCCTCACCGGCATCCCGGCCCCCCTCGGGCTGGGCAAGGTACAACTGGCCGATGGCAGCTGGGAGACCGGCTTCATCTGTGAGCCGTACGGTTTGGAAGGCGCCGCGGATATCAGCGAGTTTGGCGGCTGGCGCGCGTACATCAAAAGCCGCTCCTAACGCTTTTCGTAGGAGCGAGCTGGCTCGCGAACAGCCAGGTAAAGCAGCCGGTTTGGGGGCATGGCCTGCTTCTGCATCCCCCCGGCGACGCTCTGGCTCGGCACTCTCAAATACTGCGGCGCCGTCCGGAACATCCCCTCTCAGACGTCCTCCGATGCAAAGCGACGCCGAATAGTCGGCTCTATTTGCATCAGAGGAGGTTCCATGCGCATCACCCTTCCACGTCTCGGTTTTGGCGGCGCGCCGTTGGGCAACATGTTCGCCCCGCTCGACGAAACCACCGCCGACGCTACGCTCAAGGCCGCCTGGGATGCGGGCATCCGTTATTACGACACGTCACCGCACTATGGCGCCGGCCTGGCCGAGCAACGCTTTGGGCGCTTACTCAGCAAAAAGCCCCGCGATGAATTCGTCCTGAGTACCAAGGTTGGCCGCTTGCTGCAGCCGACCAGCAGGCCGGAGAACGCCCCGCCCTTCGTCGATGAGCTGCCGAACAAGCGCGTCGTCGACTACTCCGCTGACGGCGCACGACGCTCCATCGAAGACAGCCTGGAGCGTATGGGCGTGAATCGTATCGATGTCGCCTTCATCCATGACGTGTCCGAAGACCAGTGGGGCCCACAGTGGACCGAGTATTTCCAACAGGCCATGCAAGGCGCGGCGAAAGCGCTGACGCAGATGCGTGAAGAAGGCCTGATTCGCGGTTGGGGGCTTGGCGTGAACCTGGTCGAACCCTGCCGCATGGCACTTGAGCAATCCGACCCGGACGTATTTCTGCTGGCCGGCCGCTATTCTCTACTCGACCACCGGGAAGCGCTGGATACGCTATTTCCCACATGCCTGGAGCGTGGCGTCGGGATCGTTGTCGGCGGGCCGTTCAACTCCGGTGTACTGGCCGGCGGTGAACACTACGACTATGCCGACGCGCCTGATGATATTCGCCAGAAGACCCGGCAGATCGAAGCGGTGTGTCAGGAGTTCGAGGTAGATATCCGGGCTGCGGCGCTGCAGTTCTGCCTCGCGCATCCCGCCGTCCTGTCAGCCATTCCAGGCACCAGCAACCCGAAGCGTCCTGCACAGTACGTGCAACAGTTCGAGGCCGAGATCCCGAGTGACTTCTGGCGGGCGCTGAAGGCTAAACAGTTGCTGCCTGAAGATGCCCCGGTGCCGAGCTGACGCTCCGACTGGTGGTGGCGATACTGCCAAGGCATGGCCTGCGCGTCCCGCCACCACCCTCTTCAAACCGCCCCGCCGGGCCTTTTCGCACCCAATCCGAGCGCGAGTGTCGCGCTTAGCGTGATAGCGAACACTGCGAGAATCGCGATACCCGTTTTCGAGATGATCAAGGCACCGTATCGAATCCCCCGCATGCGCACCGCGTAATCAGAGCAGGACGTGCCGGCTTGGGCCTCAAGGCAGTCTCGCGCAACGGAGGCCAGGCTCGATCGGACAAATTGGTCTGCCAACTCGGCAAAGTGCAGATGAGCGAACTGAATCGCGAGGGCAAATGCCAACAACAGAACGAGCAGCAGGAGGAATGATCGAGTCGAGGTCCTTGCAAGGTGGCTGACAAGGAGCGCCACGGCGAGGACCAGCACTGCAACAGCGCCCTGTCTGATCGAAACAAACTCCACCTGTAGAAGCGCTTCGACTGGCTCCGAATATGCACATCGGGACGCGAGACTACGACTGCAGGCCACCACGCGCTGCCAGTCGTGCTCTGACAGGTGTTCCAACGCGCTGCCTCTAAACCAGCTGATGATCTTTACCGCGCCGGCACCAATCGAAAGGAAGGCAAGCAGCAACAGTCCGAAAAGCGGAAACCTCTGCATTCGTGGACATCTATTTCCGAAGGTCCTCGATCATAGCCGGCCAAACGTTCCGGTTGCCTAACCCAGGCTGCAAGCCGTGAGGCCGGTCGCAGGCGTGACATCGAAGGCCCTGAAATCGCAAAGCAACTTCGCTGACCGGCAGCACCATCGCGGCGCACTGCTCACCATTTGAGCGCAAATTGCCTGCCGCCCTGACGCGATAAGCTGTCGAGATAAACCTCTCATCCCATTGATATTTAACGTTAACAGCCTCGACAAATTGAACTGGCACGCAACCTGCTCTACCCAGAACAGAACGGGATGAGTCGCCACAGCGCTCACATCGCTCGGCACACAGGAGCTACACAACAGGCGAACTAGGGTTCCGGCTCATGCAGATGAGCGCTGGTCCGAGAGTTCTCCGGTCCCACGGATTGGGACTACACGGCGGGATAAAAGCCCGGGAGGACGCGATGTCATCCCGTGCCGGTTCTTCCACTGTGTAGGAGTTTCACCATGACAGGTCCGCTGTTTCCTTCGCTGCACAAGACCCTGCTCGGCGCCACCCTGGCCGTCGCGACCGTATTCGCGCCGCTGGTGGTTCAGGCGGCGGAAAAACTGAAGATCGGCACCGTCGTCTGGGCCGGTTACGGGCCGTTCTACGTGGCCGACAAGAAAGACCTGTTCAAACCTCACGGCCTGGACGTGGAGTTGCAGTTCTTCAACGACCCGGCCCTGATTCCCACCGCCATGCTCAGCCGCGCACTCGATGGCGGCATGCTGACCTATGACCAAGTCGTTGCCTCCGTCGCCAAAGGCCTCAAGCACCGCGTGGTCATGCCCATCGACTTCTCCAACGGTGGTGACGCCATCGTCGCCGATGCGTCGATCAACTCTGTGGCCGACTTCAAAGGCAAAAAAGTTGGCTACAACCCGCTCTCGCCGTCCGACTTCCTGCTCGCCTACGCGCTGCAACAGAACGGTATGACCGAGAAGGATATCCAGCCGGTCAACATGACGCCCGAAGGCATTCCCGGTGCCATGGCCTCAGGCAATCTGCCGGTCGGCGTGACCTACGAGCCCAACGTGTCGCAGATCCTCTCCATGGGCAGCGGCGACAAGTTCAAGGTCGTGTATTCCTCCAAGGATGCGCCCGGCCTGATCACCGACGTGCTGGTGTTCGACGAGGCTGTAATCGCCAAGAAGCCTGCCGCCATCAAGGCGATGATCCAGGGTTACCTCGACGGGCTCGCCTACATGCAGGCGCATCCCGAGGAGTCGGCAGACATCATTGGCGAGGTGCTGGGCGTCAGCGCCGAAGAAGCCACCGAGCAGATGTCCGGTGCCTACAACATCCCGCTCGCGGAAATGAGCAAGAGCTTCGCGCCCAGCGACGACACCCATTCCTTCCATGGCAGCGGCGCGATCATTGCCAAGCTGCTGATGGATAACGGCCAGATCCCCTCCGTCCCGGATTTCAGCGACACCTACGACGCGCAGTTCACCGAAGCACTCGCCAAGTAATGCGCGCCGGGGCGAGCCGCGCTCGCCCCGACAGGAGCCCCGTATGAAAACCCGCAAGCCGCTTTTCCGTTATGCCGATGGTCGAGTGCCAAACACCCTGGCCATGAGCTATATCCTGTTCGGCTACATCGCAGGGCTGGTGATGCTGTTCCCGGCCAATGGCTGGTTGAATGCGTTGGGTACGCTACTGCTTGGTCACGCAATGATCATTGCCGCCTACCTGATTCATGAGTTTGCTCACGGCACCATTTTCAGCGTGCCCAAGCACAATCAGTGGGCCGGCAATGCGTGCAGCTGGCTGGCCGGCAGCTGCTATGCCGACTTTCAGGACCTGCGTAAGAAACACATGCGTCACCACGTCGACCGTGCCGACGTGATCACCTTCGACAGCAAGGCCTTTCTCAAGGCCCGCCCCCTGTGGTTCCAGAAGCTGGTTGTAGCGCTGGAGTGGGCCTACGTGCCGGCAGTCGAATTGATCATGCACGGCTACGTGATCGTGTTGCCCTTCGTCACCCGCAACGAAAAGCACCGTGCGCGCCGCGGCAAGGTCGCCCAGATCATGCTTATCCGCGCGCTGCTGTTCGGGCTGCTTGGCTGGTTCTCGCTGAAAGCTCTGGTGCTGTATGCCGTGGCCTGGATGCTGATGGTCACGGTGCTGCGCTTCGCCGACGCCTACCAGCACACCTATGACGCCTTCGCCGTACTTGAGGACGGCCAGGTGCCGGAAAACAAGCAACGCGACCGCGCCTACGAGCAACTCAATACCTTCAGCAATGTGGTTTCCACACGCTGGCCATCGCTGAATCTGCTGCTGCTCAACTTTCCCTACCACAACGCCCATCACGAGAAACCGGTCGCGCCCTGGTATCGCCTGCCCGCGCTGCATGCCGAGCTGTACGGCAGCGCCTACAACCAGGTCATTCCGATGCGCGATCTGCTCGGCAGCTTCCACCGCTATCGCCTGCGTCGTGTGCTGGATGACGACTATGGCTCGGTCGGTGAAGGTCCGCAGAAGGCCGACGGCTTCTACGGTGCAGTTGGCGTGTCTTTCCTCACGGCGGTGTGAAATGCATAAAGCGCTCGATTATCGCGGACGTTGCGTCGTCCTTACCGGTGCTGCTGGCGGTATAGGCCGCCAGCTGGCAAGAACCTACGCCGACGCCGGCGCCACGCTGGAGCTGGTCGATCGCGACCCCGATGCACTGGCCGAACTGGCCGAAAGCCTGCAACCGGAGGGGCCGTTGCACGCCACCACGCTGGAACTCGGAGACTGGCACGCCGTGCAGCACTTCGCTGACGACTTGGCCTGCCGTAACCGCTCGGTCGAAGTGCTGGTCAACAATGCCGGTATCGAATACCAGACGCCCATAACCGACCCTGGCGCCAAGGCTGATGCCTGCTGGACGCATTTGCTCGACAACAATGTGTCGTCCATGCAGCGACTGACCCGCGCACTGCTGCCTCGTCTTCGTGCCGGTGCCAGTGTGATCAACCAGGCCTCGATCTGGGGGCTGAAAGGCGTACCGGGCTTTTCCGCCTATGCGGCCAGCAAGCATGCGGTGATCGGCCTGACCCGCTCACTGGCCTGGGAATTGGGACCGCGGCGCATCCGCGTCAATGCCGTCTGCCCAGGCTGGATCGGCACCGATGCAGCGATGCGTTCGCTGCGCATCATGGCAGCGGAAAACGGGCGCAGTGAAGCCGAAGAACTGGTCGCGGTGCTGGCGGCCCAGGCGATTCCGGAGCTGCTGACCCCGGCGGACCTGTCCGGCACCTTCTTGTTTCTCGGCTCGCCACTGGCGGCGGCGCTTACCGGGCAGGCGTTGTCGGTCAGCCATGGCGAGGTGATGCATTGATGAGTCGCCAGCCACTGGAAGGCAAAGTGGCGCTGGTCACCGGCGCGGCAACCGGGATTGGTCGGGCCACCGTGCTGGGCCTGGCGCAAGTGGGCGCGAGCGTCTGGATCAACCACCTCGGCCAACTGGAATTGGCAGAGCAACTGTGCGCGGCGGTCGATGCGCTTGGCGGCCGAGCACGTTGCGTAGAAGCGGACGTCGCGTCAGCGGCTGAGGTGGCCGGGATGTTCGAGCAAATCCTCGCCGAAGGGCCGCTAGACCTGCTGGTGAACAACGCCGGCATCATTCTGGAGCAGCCCTTTCTCGACACCACAGAGCAGGACTGGGCACGGGTACTGGATGTCGATCTTCACGGTGTCTATCGATGCACACAGCAGGCGCTGCGGCATATGCAGCCGCGTGGTTGCGGCGCCATCGTCAGTGTAGCTTCAGACCTCGGCTTTCTCGGCCGCCGCGACTACGCCGCCTACTGCACCGCCAAGGCCGGCGTGATCGGCCTGACCCGCTCGCTGGCGCGTGAATTCGCCGCCAGCGGCATACGGATAAATGCCGTCGCGCCAGGCCCCATCGCCACGGCGATGGTCTCAGCAGAAAACATGAGCGCCGAATGGATGGCCAAGGAACTGGACATGCCCATGGCCCGACTCGGCACGCCTGATGAAGTTGCGGCAGCTATCGTTTTCCTGCTCTCGCCACAGGCCAGCTATTTCACCGGACAAATACTTGGGCCCAACGGCGGTTCCTGGATGGGCGCATGACGACCCTGTTGCCACAGGTGCTGCTGGTCACGGGTGCCATCGCCTGGGGCCTCGGCTGGCTGCCCTTGCACCACTTCGCCAGCGTTGGCCTGGTCGGCATGCCGTTGGTGTTGCTGGTCTACGGACTGCTCAGCCTGATCGCCTTGCCGGTGCTATGGCGCGAGCGTCATGCCTGGGCAGCGCAGCGCAACGGTCTGCTGGCCATCGCCATCTGCGGTGGCGGTGCCACAGCTGCGCTGGTCACGGCCCTGGCCACCGGCGACGTGGTGCGGGTGATGCTGTTGTTCTACCTGGCGCCGGTCTGGGGCGTGCTGGGTGGCTGGCTGTTGTTGGGCGAACGCCTGACAGCGCTACGAATCGGCGCGCTGTTGGTGGCCATGCTCGGCATCGCCCTGACCCTTGGCGTCAGCCGCGAGCTGATCCGTCCGCTGAGTGGCAACGACTGGCTCGCGTTGGCGGCCGGCCTCGGTTTCAGTCTGAACAATCTCGCTACCCGCGCCGCCGACCGGGTGCCGCTGGCCAGCAAGACCTTGGCGCCTTTCGTCGGTAGCGCTCTGATTGCCGCCGTGCTCTGTCCATTGCTGGGCGATTACCCGCCACCGCTGAGCCTCACGCTGAGCTGGCAGATCGGTTTGATGGCCCTCGGCTGGCTGTTGAGCATGGCTGCGGTGCAGTACGGCGTCAGTCATATCGAAGCCGGCCGTGCGGCAGTGCTGGTCGTCTTCGAGCTGGTGGCAGCGGTGCTCTCTTCCGCCTGGTTCGGTAGCCAGGCCATCACCCCACATGAATGGCTAGGCGCGGCGCTTGTGACCTTTGCCGCACTGATCGCCAGCTGGCCGGAACGCCCGGCCCTGACCGTAATTCGGAGCCCTTCGCTATGAACAGCGTGCACATGGATCAACTCAGTTGGGTCGAATACGAACGCCGCGTGCGTGATGGCGCTGTGCTCTTTCTGCCCTGCGGTGCCACCGAACAGCACGGGCCGCATCTGCCGCTGGGCACCGACGCGCTGCTCGCCAGCGCAATCTGCGCCGATGTGGCGCAACGCATCGGCGGGCTGGTCGCACCCGCCCTGTCTTACGGCTACAAATCACAGCCCAAGTGTGGCGGCGGCCAGCACTTTTGCGGCACCACCAGCCTGGATGGCGCCACGCTAAGCGCGCTGGTCCGCGACGCGGTGCGTGAATTTCACCGACACGGCGTCAGGCGGCTGGTGTTGGTGGTCGGGCATTACGAGAACCAGTGGTTCGTCGGCGAAGGCATCCAATTGGCGCTGCGCGAACTGGGACCGGATGCCGGTCTCGAGGTCATGCGCCTGGAGCATTGGGACTTCTGCCGTGAGCAGACCCTGGCTGACGTGTTCCCAGACGGCTTTCCAGGCTTTGCCCTAGAGCACGCAGCCGTCATCGAAACCTCACTGATGCTGCATTACTACCCCAGCCTGGTAGCGCTGGAGCGCATCCCGGAGGAAGCCTGCGCAGACTTTCCGCCGTACGACATGTATCCGCCCCGCACTGAATGGGTGCCACCTTCAGGCGTGCTGTCTTCGGCCAAGGGCTCGACAGCGGGCAAGGGACAGCGCATGGCCGACGACATTGTCAGCGGCATCGCTGCGGCGGTGTGCCATGAGTTCGACCTGGGGAACCTGCAGTGAACCTCGCACTGGCGCATACCGCGCTGCTGGTGATCGACATGCAGCGCGACTTCTGCGCGCCGGGCGGCTATGCCGATCAGGCTGGGCTGGACATCGAGCGCCTGCGCGCGCCCATCGAACCTATCCGCCAGCTGCTCGTGGCGGCGCGACGATGCGGGTTGTTGGTCGTGCACACCCGAGAAGGCCATCGCGCCGACCTCAGCGACCTCCCCGGCACCAAGCGCCGACGTGCCGAGGCCAGCGGCGCGCCAATTGGCAGCCCCGGTCCGTTGGGCCGTCTTCTGGTGCGAGGCGAACCTGGCAACGCGCTGATCGAGGAGCTCATGCCCGAACCGGGCGAGCCGGTGATCGACAAGCCCGGCTATAGCGCCTTCGCTCATACCGACCTGCAACTGCTGCTGCAAAACCGCGGGATCGGCCAGTTGATCCTGACTGGTGTAACCACCGAGGTCTGCGTTTCCTCAACGCTGCGCCAGGCGGTGGATCTCGGCTACTCCTGCCTCACGGTCGCTGACGCTTGCGGCTCTGCCTACCCGGCGCTGCATGCCGCAGCACTGTCGATGATCGGCGTCGAAGGCGGACTGTTCGGCGAAGTCATCACCAGCGATGCGCTGATCGCCTTGCTGGAGATGCCCGCATGACCGATGTGCTCAAGCTCTGGCCGCTGCTGACTGCCACCCATCGCTACGACAAATCGATTTCCACGCGCAACCGTGGCCACGGCACCCTGATCGAGGCGCCAATCCTGGCGTTCCTGATCGAGACCCGGCAGGGCCGCATCCTCTTCGATGTTGGCTGCGACTACGCCAAGATCAACGACCCGGCACTCAAGGCGCGCTGGTTCGATCCGCTGGAGTTCCCCATGGGGCCACCGGACATGCGTGACGACCAGCGTTTGCCGGCCCACCTGGCCCGGAACGGCCTGACGCCGGCCGACATCGACCTGGTGTTTCTCAGTCACCTGCATTTCGACCACGCCGGCGGGCTGTGCGAACTGTGCGGCTGCGACGTGCATGTGCACGAGGCCGAGCTGGCGGCCGCTCTCGCCGAGGCCGACGATGCCTACTTCGCCGACGATTTCACTGGGCCCTTCGTCGACCAGAATCGCTGGAGTCTCCAGCGCGAGGAATACCAACTGGTGCCCGGTGTGCAGGCAATCAACACGCCTGGCCACACCGCTGGGCACATGTCTCTGCTGATCGAACTGCCTCACGGCAAGCCCGTCATCCTGACCGGAGACGCGGCGGACCTGGAAGAAAACCTCACCGATGAAATAGCGCCCGGTCTCTGCTGGCAGGACCGCGAAGACATGGCGCTGGACAGCATTCGCAAGCTCAAGGGATTGGCCGCCGATAGCGGGGCTGAGTTGTGGCCGAACCACGACATGGCCTTCTGGCGAACCCTCAAACGATTCCCGGAGTACCACGCATGAACAGCGTTCCCGAGACCTACATGGGCGTATGGCGCCGTCGCCTGTTGACCACCAGCGACGGATGCCGCGACGAAACTAGCGATGTCTACTGGCTGCAGACGGCCCATCTTCACGCCGACGTGCGCATTCCCCATCCCCCCACCACCGCTGCCTCGCTTGCCACGTGCACGCATGCACAACAGCTGGCTCTGTGCGAACAGGCCGGCTTTGCCGGCTTGACCATGGTGGAAGCTGACATTTGCCAATGGCATCGGCTGATCGACTATCAGCCGCCCAGCGGCTCACCCGACATTGGCCGCATGCGCTTCGAGGGGCCCGATCGGTTGCTCGAAGATGGCCTGGACGGCCGCTATCACGAAGTCTGGCAGCGTGTGCCCGAATCCAACGGCACCAACTGGGGACTGTGGCTGCGGTCAGCCGATGAACCTGAGCGCCAGGCTTGCCTGTTGGTTGCCGGGGATTACTTCATGTTCGTTGCCGACAGGCCTGCGCCGTTGGACCCCGAAGGTGGGCAGCTACGCGACCAACTCGCCCGCGCCACTCCGGCAAAACGCCTCGAACTGCTGGCCTGTGAAATCTCTTTCGGCCGACAGCGCAACGGTGCGACGCCCTGGATGATCAGCCACTCGACCTTGCCGGGGCGTGTCGGCGACAACCTGCTGCCGAGCTACTGGAATTTCAGCCAACCCGCCGGTATTCCCGAAGGGGACCTGGCCCGCATCGGCCAATTCCCGCCGACCCTTGGCTGGGTCAGCGTGGCGAATCCGATTTCAGCCCTCGTTCAGGAGGTAGTCGCATGACGGCGCACTTGTCCCTTAGCGCGAACACGAACCTGGAGCCGCGCGCGGCGGTCGCAGCGCAACCGGTCAGCGCAGAACCCGCGCCCGTTGCCAAAACGCGCCGCGCCCGCTGGTGGCGCATTCGTGGCGATCTGCCGAAAACCACGGTTTGGACACTGGCCGCAGCGGGCCTGATTTCACCGTTCATTCTCTGGTGGGCCTATACCGCGCTAGGGCTGGCCGACCCGATGTTCATGCCCAGCCCCGGCGCCGTACTCGAGCGTCTGGGCCGCTGGTGGGCCAGCGAAGGCCTGCTCACCGACATAGGCATCAGCGTCTGGCGGGTCATGGCCGGGTTCGGCGCCTCGGCTTTACTGGCGCTGCCACTGGGGCTGTATATCGGCACCTACCGCCCGGTGCAGGCTTTTCTCGAACCTCTGACCGACTTCATCCGCTACATGCCGGCGGTGGCCTTCATACCGTTGGTGATGCTGTGGGTGGGCATCGACGAAGGCTCGAAGGTGCTGATCATCTTTATCGGCACCTTCTTCCAGATGGTGTTGATGGTCGCCGAAGACGTCCGCCGCGTGCCGATGACCCAGATCGAGGCCGCCCAGACCATGGGCGCCAATCGCAGCGAAATCGTCAAACTGGTGATCCTGCCGTCTGCGCGCCCGGCAATCCTCGACACCCTGCGCATCACCTGCGGCTGGGCCTGGACCTACCTGGTGGTTGCCGAGCTGGTCGCCGCCAATTCGGGCCTCGGCTACGCCATTCTCAAGGCTCAGCGCTACATGCACACCGACAAGATTTTCGCCGGCATCCTGCTGATCGGGCTGATCGGCTTGCTCACCGACCAGGCCTTCCGCTGGCTTTCCCGCCGCGCCTTCCCGTGGAGGACACAAGCATGACCGACGCCAAGATCCGTATTCAGCAGGTAGGCAAAACCTTTATCAGCGACACGCGCGAGGTCGAGGCGCTGCAATCGGTCAGCCTGGATGTGCGCCCAAACGAATTCATCACCTTCGTCGGCGCGTCGGGCTGTGGCAAATCCACCCTGCTGCGCATCATTGCCGGCCTGGAAACCCTGAGTCGCGGCGAAATCCTGCTAGACGGCAGCCCCGTGGATGGTCCCGGCGTCGACCGCGCCATGGTTTTTCAGCACTACAGCCTCTACCCCTGGCTGACCGTCATGAAAAACATCAAGTTCTGTCGTCAACTTAAAGTCATCTCCGACACCGTGCGCGGTGATGGTGACGTTGAAACCGCTAGTGGGCGAGCCGATGCCCTGCTCAGCCTCATGGGCCTGACGAACTTTGCCGATGCCTTTCCAAGCCAGTTGTCCGGCGGTATGCAGCAGCGCGTGGCCATCGCCCGCGCGTTGATGCCTAAGCCAGCGACATTGTTGATGGACGAACCCTTCGGCGCGCTGGACGCCCAGACGCGTGAGGTGATGCACGACCTTATCCGTCACGTTCACAAGCTCGAGAAAACCACGATTCTGTTCGTCACCCACGATGTTGAAGAAGCCATCTACCTCGGCGGCCGCGTGGTGCTGATGGCGCCACGGCCAGGGCGAATCGATTCCATCTATGAGGTGCCGCTGCCAGCGCAGCGCAACCAGGACATGAAACTGTCGCCCGAATTCACCGCGTTGAAACGCAAGATCCTGACGCGCATCAGGGAGACGTCAGGCATGCAGACCGATCTCGATCAATTGGCCAAACTCACGGCCATTGCCGGGTAATCCATCGACTGGCCGCGCGAGCTCCCCCCCCCCCCCGCGCGGCCTGTTTGACCTGATGCTTAACGCGGCATCCGGGAATGGCCGCCACCGGCCACTTTCGGCCATTACCGGACTATCTTATTCAACATCGTCCGCTTCGATCCCGCACTGCTAACAGAGTGAGTAAGCAAAGACCTGCCATACTCAGGAATGTCACCGAGAAAGCACTGCTGATGGTTGTAGTGGTGTTATTGGCCAGTATTCGGCCATCCAGCAGCGAGGTAAACAGTAACGGAATCAAGGAGGCACCTGTCATGAAGCCAAGATTGCGCGACAGGCCGAGCAGCCCCGATAGCACGCCTCGGTTCTCCTCTGCGGCCTGGTTCATCACCCCCGTGCTGTTGCCCGCCAGAAACAGCTGAAAGCCCGGGGTCATTAGCAGCATCGCCAGCAGGTAGCCTGGCACACCGATAAGAGCCGGCAATATGGCAAAGCTACATAGGCCCATGGCCACAAGCATCAGGCCAACGAACAGCATTCGGTCAGTTCCGAACCGATCCGTGAGCCTGCCGGCCGGCGCTCCTGAGAGCGCTGCGGCGATAGGCCCTGCGGCCATAACCAAGCCCGTCATGGCCTCGCTCAGGCCCAAACCAAACGTGAGAAATAGTGGGCCCACCACGAGCGTGGACATCATGATGCCGGCAACCAGAAGGTTCATCCACAACGGGGCAACGATGGCTCGCTCGTGAAAGAGCGCCACAGGGATAAGGGGGTGGGCAACGGCAAGCTCGGTGCGGATGAACAGCAGGAGCGCAACTGCGCCCAGTATCAACAAAGCCCACGGCTGAATGGCTATGCCGGCCCGGCCACCAGTGGCCGCAAGCGCAAAGCCCAGCAGTGCTAAGGATAGCCAGGCGGCGCCGGGCCAATCGATTCGGGTTGATGTTGCAGTCGGTGCGGTTTTACCGACACCTGCAAAGGCCAGCACCAGCATGCCGGCGCCGCAGAGTGCCAGCAGCACGAAGATGGAGCGCCAGCCGAGCTGACCGGTCAGCAGGCCGCCAACCGACGGCCCCAGTGCCGTGCCAATGGCCGACATGGTGCCCAACAGACCCATTGCGGCGCCTAGGCGCTCCTTTGTAATCAGGCTCTTGGCAATCGACATCGGCAGCGCCATAAGCACGGCCGCGCCCACCCCCTGCAGCGCACGACCGGCTATAAGCCAACCCAGGCTCGGGGCAACGGCGCCTCCGACACTGGCCAGGGTGAACAACATGATGCCGGCGAGCAGCACGCGGCGATTACCGTATAGATCCCCCAGGCGCCCGGCCATTAAAATGGCCACGGTCACGCCGAGCAGATAGGCCAGCACGACCCATTTCACCGTCTGCACGCCAGCCGAGAACATCGTTGCCAGGTGCGGCAGCGCGACCGTCGCGATACTGTTCCCCATCGAAGCCAGCAAGATGGCGCCCCCCAATGCCGCGAGTGTTGGTGTGTTGGCCGCTGGGATCGCTTCCGGTTTCATACGCATTGTCTGCCTGTTGACGTCGGGACGGTCTACTATGCAACTTCAAGTCAACTTGAGGTCAAGCATGAAACTCGTCGACATCGGCGCACTTTCGAAAATTAGCGGCCTGCCCACGTCTACGCTGCGGTACTACGAAGAAGTGGGCCTGATCCAGCCCATTTGCCGAAACGGATTACGCAGGCAGTACAGTGAGGAGACGATTGTCCAGCTCGCCTTGATCGGCCTTGGAAAAGCCGCCGGATTTTCGCTGGAAGACATCGGCGGCATGTTCGACAAGAATCGAAACGCGGACTTGCCGCGGCCGACCCTGCTGCAGCGCGCCGATGAGCTCGACCGCCAGATTCTGCGCATGACGACCATGAGCCGCCTCCTCAGGCACGTGGCCGAATGCCCCGCAGACTCTCATATGAATTGCCCCCGATTTCGCAAGCTGTTGCGTGTGGTGTGCCCTTCGGTGGCGCTGACTGGGATGCAACCTCGCGGAGCAGCGGGTGGTGAGGAATAGCTCATTTATTTATCGTGCGATCACATCTGCCGGTAATTTTTGGCTGTTCAAGGTCAGTCATTTGCCTGTGTCACCAACAACTGCCATTTATTAGCTCGCCTTCCGCCAAGGAAGAAACAACCATGTTCGGCAGGCGCGACTAAAGCAAACCGACAGTTGCCAAGTCGAATTCCTAGTGCCGTGCCTACGCCAGCGCCAGTACTTGCCCGTCGGCGGGAATCAGCAACCGATTGGCAGTACCTGCCTTAGCGGCTGCGCTCGCCAGCCCCTCCCGGGTGACGGGGCAGTGATTGATTGCCTCCAGATGATTCGCAATGACGGTCCCGGTGCACAGGCGAGTGAACTCGAGCACATCGGTCACTCCCATGATGACGTCACTACCCACGTCGAAGCGCGCCCCGCCAGCAGGCACCACGCTCACCTGCGGCTGATGTCTCAGCACGAAGTCACGTACGGTGGAGGACAGAATTGTATCGCCTGCCAGGTACAGGCTGGGCTCACCAGGCAGCTCCACCAGATAGCCGACACCGTGTTCCATTAGTCGGCCAATCACTCCCTCACCATGTGTGCAGCGCACCGTGCGGATTACCCCGTCCAGGAAAGGTTTTGGATCTTCATGCCCCTCAGGTAATGCCTGCACGTTCAAGCCGAGCTTCGCCAAGTGGAGCGCGTCATGTTGTGTACAGATGACTGGAATCTGCCGCTCTCTCAACCAACGCGTACCCGCTCTATCCAAGTGATCGAAGTGGCCTTTTTGGCAGTGAGTGATTAGGCAATGGGTCACAGACTCCAGCACTTCGTGAGCTCCCATCGGCAATTCGACGGTCGGGTTTCTCTGCCTACCCGCAAAGATTCGCAGCGAAGGCAAAGCCGCTTTGCGTGCCAGCATCGGGTCAACTAGGACACGGTATTCGCCGAGTTCGAGAATTATCGTAGCATTGCGGATCTGTCGGATTTTCATCATTACCCTCCTTAGGTAAGGCTCATGATGCCGAGATGCCGCAGCGCCCATAATGGCAGGACATGACATAAACAATTCATTTACAGCCACCCCTACCTCACTAAGAATTGGACTGCTGCTGTTCCCAGGCTGTATGCCTGCAGGGCTTCTAGCCTTCGTGGATATGCTCCATGCAGCGAACCGACGAGCCGGAATCTCGCTATTCGAAACGTACTTTGTCGCCGAGCAGAGCGGCGCGGTGGATTGCGCTCATGGCCTGGTACTGACGGCCAACCACTGCATAGCAGAGCTGGCACTGGATGCAGTCCTGATTCCCGGCTTCTGGGCAGAGTCAACACAGCAAGTGGAAGCGACCCTAGGTAGCAACGCCTCGCTTTTGGCTATCCTGGCGAAGCTTGGCAAGCGCTGTCGTGTGTGGAGCTATTGCACTGGAGTCTGCCTGGCTGCCGCTAGTGGCCGCCTCGATGGGCAGCCCGCGACAGCAACTTGGTGGCTAGCGGATGCTTTGCTTCAGCGCTATCCCAAGGTGCGCTGGCAGCACGAGCAGAACTGTGTCTTCACTGAGCGCACCGGCACTGCCAGTGGCGTAAACGGCTACTTGCCACTTGCTCAGGCGCTGATCGAGCGGCATCTAAGTGCAACGATTGTCCACGACCTCAACCGGCTGATGGTGCTTCCGCGCCCAACCCTATCGCACGATGCATTCCAGGCCCTCAGCCTTATCGAGCAGCCCAATACACTGCTGCGCAGGCTGCATGCCCTTGTGCAAGGATTACCCGCTGAGCGGATCACCGTCCGCGCCCTCTCGGATGAGCTGGGAATGACCGAGCGAACACTGGCGCGCAAGGTCAGAGATCAAACAGGCACATCGGTGGCTACTTATGCGCGGCGCATCAAGTTGAGCCAGGTAAGCGAGCGCCTGATCTTGACCTCTGCCCCCATCAAAACTATTAGCAACGAGCTCGGCTTCAGCAGTGATTCAAATCTTCGGAGAATGTTCAAGGAGCTGACCGAGTTAACCCCTGCTCAGTACCGACAGCGGTTTGCGCGTTTTTAAAGCAATAGCAATCGAGGCAGAGAGTGCTAATCCGGGGTAGAACCAACTCCGCTCTTGGCCAAGAAGGCAGACGTCCGCTTTCGGCCCAGAAGCGGCCAGTGTCCGATAAACAAATACGTCCCCTTTTCCACTGGACGCCCAGACGCGTGAGGTAATGCACGACTTGATCCGTCACGTGCACAAGCTCGAGAAAACCACGATTCTGTTCGTCACCCACGACGTCGAAGAAGCCATCTACCTCGGCGGCCGCGTGGTGCTGATGGCGCCACGGCCAGCGCGAATCGATTCTATCTATGAGGTGCCGCTGCCAGCGCAGCGCAACCAAGACATGAAGCTGTCGCCCGAATTCACCGCGTTGACACGCGAGATCCTCGGGCGAATCCGCGAAACCTCAGGTATGCAGACCGATCTCGACCAGCTCCAGAAACTGACATCGATCGCGGGTTAGCATCCACGGTGGGCTGAAGCCCGCCTACTGTCGACCGGGTTGTGCAGCTGTCCCCTTCAGTACCCGCTGAGCAGCCTGCGGTGGGCTAAAGCGGAACGTCGCCCGGCCCACCCTACCGGTCCAGATCGCATCGTCGTTCAGCGCGGCATCATCCGCACACCGGAGAGCTCGGCAAGCGGTCCCGGTCGGCCCAGGTGGTAACCCTGCACGTAGTCGACGCCGATGTCCTGCAGGCACTCGAGGATGGCCGCTGACTCAACGAACTCGGCCACGGTACTCAGCCCCATTTCATGGCCGATGTTGTTGATCGACGCCACCATTGCCCGCGCGATGGGGTCGCGATCAATGTCCCGAACGAAACTACCGTCGATCTTCAGATAATCCACCGGCAGGGTTTTGAGGTACCCGAACGAAGACAGGCCCGAGCCGAAGTCGTCCAGTGCGAAGCTGCAACCCACAGCCTTGAGGCTGTTCATGAAGGTCATGGCACGGCTGAGGTTGGCGATCGCCGCAGTTTCGGTGATTTCAAAACACAGGCAATTGGCGGGGATTTGGTGGCGCTCGATGGCCGACAGGACGAATTCGAGAAAGCTTTCCTCACCCAGCGAGGTGGCTGACAGGTTGATCGAATAATGCCCCAGCGACGCACCGGGACGACGACGTAGATCGCCGACCCATGCCAGGAAATTGCCGACCACCCAACGATCCACCGCCGGTGCCAGATCGTAACGTTCAGCCGCGGGCATGAAGGCGCCGGGGGGGATGATGCTGCCATCCTCGCCCTGCATGCGTACCAGCACTTCATAGCGCTGCGAACCGTCGTCGCCTGCGGCACGCACGATCGGCTGCACGAACAAACGCAGCAGGTCGCCATCCAGTGCTTGCCGTAGCCGGTGCGTCCATTGCATCTCGCCGCGGCGTTCCATCAGCTGTTGGTCGTCCGCCTGATACACATGCACGCGGTTGCGACCGCCGTCCTTGGCCGCATAACAGGCACTATCGGCAGCACCAAGCAAAGGGCCGAGCGTTTTCGCGTGCTCGTCGATGGCCACCAGACCGATGCTGGCGCCAACCGCGAAACTCTTGCCCTCCCAACTGAAGCGAAACTCGTCAACCGCGTGGCGTATGTCTTCGGCAATCCGCACCGCCTGTTTCAGCGAACACTCATTGAACAGGATGCCGAACTCATCGCCGCCCAGGCGCGCCAGCAGATCACTGCCCCGCACACGGCCTCTCAGTAGTTGACCCAGTTGGCGCAGCAATTCGTCACCGGCGGCATGACCGCAGGTGTCGTTCACCACCTTGAACTGGTCCAGGTCCATGTAGCAGAGAACATGCTCGCCACCGGTATATTCACGCAGCAGCGACTCGATCTGGCGCTCGAACGCGGAGCGATTGACCAGCCCGGTGAGGTTGTCGTGATTGGCCTGGAACGTCAGCTTGCGTGCCAGCTGGCGGGTGACCGTGACATCACGAAAGGTCAGCACAGTACCGATGACGGCACCCTCGGCGTCGCGGATGGGCGCAACCGCATCCTGTACGGCCAATTGCGTGCCATCAGGTCGATGAAGGATGCCCGGCGCCCGCTCTGTACGATCCTGACGATCACTTCTGCGCCGAAGGCCGAGGCTGGCGGCATTGAGCAGCCGCGCACCGGTTGCCTCATCGAACAGCTGGTAGACCTCGTCAAGCACCAGCCCCTGCGCGGCGGCCTGGCTCCAGCCGATCAGCCGCTCGGCGCTGGGGTTGAGATAGCGCACGCGCCCGGCCCTGTCGGTGGTGATCACGCCATCGCCGATGGAAGCGAGCGTGACCTGGGCAAGCATTTTCTCCGCGAACAACTGCTCCTCGATCTGTCGGCGTTCGGTGATGTCTCGCACCATGCAAACGAAGGCGTCCTGCGGACGGTTTCCCTGGCTGGCGGTCAGCTCTGCGGCGAACAGTTCGCCGTCTTTGCCGTGGAGCATCAGTTCGGTTTTCAACTCGCCGCCGGCTTCCGGCAACAGCGACGCACTGTTGCCCACGACAAAACGTTGCAGGGGTTGCCCGACGATCTGCTCGGCCGGCAAACCAAACAGTCTTTCGGCGCCGGGGTTGCAGCTGGTCAGGATGCCGTCATGGCCATAGGTGACGATGCCGTCACGGATGTCTCGTACGATGCTCTGCGTCTTCGCCACTGCGTGTTGCAGGGCACGGATCACCTTGTTGTATTGCTCGGCGATCTGCCCGACCTCGGTGAACGGCTCGACCTCCACTTCGCGCTGGAAATGGCCCTGGCGCTGGTGCTCAGCCATGGCGTCAAGCAGCTCGATCAGTTCGGTGCGTGCGCCATGCTCACTGACGTTCAATCCCACGCGTTCATCATCGGGATTTACCCGCATCGGGTAGTACCGATTGATCAGCCGCAACAGCAGATAGGTCAAGCCGAACGCCCAGACCGCGCATACCAGCACGCCCTGCAACTGAACCATCAGTTGATCGAAGCGACTCAGGCCGGTGCCGAGCAGCAGCGGGTCACCACACAGCGCTACCGCCACAGTGCCCCACAAGCCGGCCGCCAGGTGAACCGGAACCGCGCCGACGGCATCATCGATGGCGCAGCGCACCAATAGCCGATCTGCCAGCCACATCGCCAGGCCACCGCCTGCCCCGATCAGCAGGGAGTCGGCAATGCTGACCGCATGAGCACTCGCGGTGATCGCCACCAACCCGGCCAGCATGCCGTTGAGCAACGCAACGGGCTCGACGTAGCCGTGCCTCCATTGCGATAACAGCATCGCCAACGCCATGCCAGCCATGCCTGCCACAACGGTATTGACGACGATTCCCGGCACGCGCCCATCGAAACTCAAGGTGCTGCCGCCGTTGAAGCCGAACCAGCCGAACAGCAGCAGCAAGCCGCCGAGCATCGCCAGTGGCAGGTTTGAGCCCGGCATGTTCTGCCGCAGCCATTTGCTATCGAAGCGGCCCGCGCGCGGGCCGATGACCATCACCGTTGCCAGCGCGATCCAGCCGCCTACGCCGTGCACCACGGTCGAACCCGCAAAGTCGACAAATCCTTGCTGTGCGAGCCAACCCTGACCTTCACGCAAGGCGCCGCCCCATGCCCAATGGCCGAACAAGGGATAGATCAGACCAGCCGACAGCGCGGCGACGATCAGGTAGGCGTTGAAGCGCATACGCTCGGCGGCCGCGCCGGAAACGATGGTGGCGGCAGTCGTACAGAACATTGCCTGGAACAGGAAAAAAGCCAGCGGCCAGCTATCGTCGGCCGCAAGTTCAAGCATGAACAGACTCGTGCCCATCACCCCGTCCTGACTGGTGCCAAACATCAGCGCGAAACCGAATGACCAGTAGAGCAGCAAGGCAATGCACAGGTCGGCCAGGTTCTTGGTCGCGACGTTGATGGCGTTCTTGCTTCGCGTCAGGCCAGCTTCCAGGCACAAAAACCCAATCTGCATGTTGAAGACCAGACCGGCGCACAGCACGACCCAGAGAATATCGATCGAGTCTTTCGGCATACGCATCCCATGGCAGATGTCCGCAGAAGCGGTGGAGAGCACAGCACCTGGCGGCGCTGGCCTTTAGCTATTAGCCAGAACCGTGCCAGCCGTCCTAGGCCTTACCGTCAGGACGCCAGCAAGTCATGCATGGCGGCGAAGACCTGCGCCATGGCCTGCGGATTGCGCCCCGGTCCGCCGGCGCAATGTCCCCAGTCCGACTGCAACACCCGCAGCTCGGCGTTGGGCATAAGCGAGGCTTCGTGTCGCGCGTCTTCAACGGTGAAATAGAGGTCGCTACTGCTGGGCATGATGATCGCCCGAGCAGAAACGTGAGACAGCGCCTCTTCCAGGCTGCCAAAACCGGGTAGCGCGGACGGATCAGCTGATTGCCAGCTGTTCAGCACGCAAAGCAGATCGTTGGCGTCCTGCTCCAGGTGGTCCTGTTCCCAATAGCCGAGCAAGGCGTCGAGACTGGTGAAACCCAGCTCACGCCAATGTTCATTGCGAAAGAACGCCTGCGAGTAGGCCCAACCGGCATAGGCGCGGCCGAAGGCTCGCAAGCCGCGCTCGGGCGCCTCGATATAACGCCCACCCTGCCACGCCGAATCGGCCTGCAGAGCCGCCTTTACGCCCTCGAGGAAGACGAAATTGTGCGGCCAGCAGCGCGCCGTACAGCAAAACGGCAGGATACGCTGCACCTGTTCAGGGAACAGCAACGCCCAGTAAAGCGCCTGCATCCCGCCCATGGACCAGCCGGTGACAAGCTGCAATTGCCATGTTGGCCCGAACAGGTGATCAAGAAGCATGCGTTGCGCCCGCACGTTGTCCGCCAGCGTGATGTGCGGAAAATCCGCGCCTCCCTGCCCTGCGGAGGCATTGCTCGGAGAGCTGGACCAGCCGGCACCGAACAGATTGGTCAACACCACACAGTAGTCACCACTGGCCAGGGGGCTGCCTGCACCAAGCAGGGGCAGACTGCCCCAATGCGATCCACCGTAGTAGCTGGGAACCAGCACGATGTTGTCTCGCTGTGCATTCGGCAGGCCGACGACCTGATAGCAGAGCCGCGCTTTCTGCAAAATCTGGCCGCTTTCAAGCGCTAGATCGCCCAGCTCGATGAATCTTTTTTCCCTTTCTATCTCAATCACTTGCAGTTCCTCTGAGCAGCATTGGCGGGTGTCCCGGCAGGTCTTGCAGCAGCTTTTCTATACACGCTGGCATGTATATTGGATGAAGGATTCGTGCCACAGCGCGTAACGCTGGCCCGAATTCAGCAAGGGATTTCCCACCATGACGACTTTTCCGCTTTCCCAGATCGACGAACTCAAACAGAGCCTGCAGGACAAAGGCGTCAAGTACGCCATGGCCAGCTACGTGGACATGCACGGCGTGATCAAAGGCAAATTCGTGCCACTGGCGCATCTCGGCCAGATGCTGCGTGGCTCGGAGCTGTATACCGGGGCGGCGCTGGACGGCGTCCCGCAGCAGATCAGCGACAACGAAGTCGCCGCCATGCCGGACCCGGCCAGCGCCACCCAGTGCAGCTGGAACCGCAGCCTGGCCTGGTTCGCCAGTGATCTGTACCTGGACGGCAAGCCGTTCGACGCCTGCTCGCGCGGCATTCTCAAGCGCCAGACTGAGGCTGCAGCCGAGATGGGCTACAGCTTCAATCTGGGCATCGAGACCGAATTCTTCCTCTACAAGGACACACCGGACGGCGGCTTCGCCCCGCTCAGCGATCGCGATACCGCAGCCAAACCCTGCTACGACCCGCGCCTGCTGATGGACAACCTGCCGGTGATCGACGAACTGGTGGAGGCCATGAACGAGATGGGCTGGGGCGTCTACTCCTTCGACCACGAGGACGCCAACGGCCAGTTCGAAACCGACTTCAAGTATTCGGACGCACTCACGATGGCCGACCGCTTCGTGTTCTTCCGCATGATGGCCAATGAGATCGCCCGCAAGCATGGCGCCTTCGCCACCTTCATGCCCAAGCCCTCGGCGCAGCGCACTGGTAGCGGCGCGCACTACAACATGTCGCTGGCAGATCTGGCGTCTGGCAAGAATCTCTTTGAGGTGGACGGTGATGACCCGCACGGCTGTGGTGTCACCCCACTCGCCTACCACTTCATCGCTGGCGTACTGAAACACGCCAAGGCCATCTGCGCAGTGATCGCGCCCACCGTGAACAGCTACAAGCGGCTGATTCGCAAAGGCGCAATGTCCGGCTCGACCTGGGCACCGGTGTTCGTCTGCTACGGCAACAACAACCGCACCAATATGCTGCGCATTCCGTCCCAGGGCGCGCGCGTGGAATGTCGCGCCGCAGACATCGGCTGCAACCCTTATCTCGGCGCCGCGATGATCCTTGCCGCTGGTCTCGAAGGCATCCGCGACAAGCTTGAGCCGGGCCAACCGCACCGCGAGAACATGTACGACTACAGCGAAAAGGACGTCGCGGACATGGGCATCGAGACCCTGCCGCGCACGCTGTCCGAAGCCATCGACGCCTTCGAGGCCGACCCGCTGTCACGCCAGGTCTTCGGCGACGCCATGTACCAGGCCTTCGTCGACTACAAGCGCGACGAATGGAATGCCTACCACACCCATGTTTCCGACTGGGAAATCCAGCGCTATCTGAAATTCTTCTGACTCGATGAAAAGGAGATTCACCATGCAAGCCAATACGTTCAAGCGGGCACTTTGTGCCGGCGCCGTGATCTTTGCAGCCCTTTCGCCTTTTGCCGTGCAGGCCGAAGAAAAGAAAACCTTCGACATCGCCTGGACGATCTACGCCGGCTGGATGCCGTGGCAGTACGCCGACGAGTCGGGAATCATGAAGAAATGGGCGGACAAGTACGGGATCGAGGTGAACATCACCCAGATCAACGACTACGTCGAATCGATCAACCAGTACACCGCGGGCCAGTTCGACGGCGTCGTCGCCACCAGCATGGATGCGCTCTCGATCCCGGCTGCCGGCGGCGTAGACACCACGGCCCTGATCGTCGGTGATTACTCCAACGGCAACGACGGCCTGGTGATGAAGGACAGTGCTGATCTGACATCGCTCGAAGGCCAGCAGATTCATCTGGTCGAGCTGTCGGTCTCGCATTACCTGCTGGCCCAGGCACTGGATAGTGTGGGCATGAGCGAACGCGATGTGCAGGTGGTGAACACCTCGGATGCCGATTTGGTTGCGGCGTTCAGCACCGACGACGTGCGCAACGTCGTCACCTGGAATCCGCTGCTGGATGAAGTCGCTGCCATGCCCGGCGCGCACAAGGCCTTCGATTCCAGCCAGATCCCAGGCCATATCAAGGACCTGACCATCGTCAACAGCGAAACCCTGGCGGACAACCCGGACTTCGGTAAAGCGCTAGTAGGCGCCTGGTATGAAGTGATGGGGATCCTCGAAAGCGACACCGAGGAAGGTGCCAAGGCACGAGCAGCCCTGGGGCAAGCGTCGGGCACCGATCAAGCCGGTTACGAAAGCCAGCTCAAGGGCATGAAGATGTTCTGGAAGCCGGCCGATTCGCTGGCCTTCATCGAAAGCGACGAGGCCTACCAAGCCATGGACAGCGTTCGCCAGTTCTCCTTCGATCACGGCCTGCTCGGCGACGGCGCCGACTCGGTAGATTTCGTCGGGATCGCCATGCCAGGCGACAAGTTGCTCGGCTCCGATGCCAACGTCAAACTGCGCTTCGATACCACCTACATGCAGATGGCGGCGGACGGAAAGTTGTAAAAGGTGCCGGCTGCCAGCTTCTACCTGAAGCTGGCAGCTCGCGTTCGCTCGCCCCCCACTTTCAACGATCAAGCTCATGCGCCGCACCAAAGAAGACGCCGAACAAACCCGCCTGAAGATCATCGCCGCCGCGCTGGAGCTGTTCAGCAAAAACGGCTATTCCAACACGACCCTGGCGATGATCGCCGATGAAGCAGGCTTCAGCCGCGGACCGATTTACTGGCACTTCAAGAACAAGGATGAGTTGTACCAGGCGGTTCTGGGATATTCCCAGCAGCCCCTGGAAAAACTGATTATCCAAAGCCAGGGCATGGCCGAGCGGCCGCTGGAGGCTCTCGAGCATTTCGTCAGCGAATGGTTTCGCCTGTTGCTGGAGGATCGCTGGCACCGGCAGTCATTCGAGATCTTGTTGAACAAGACCGAATTCACCGAGCGGATGGCCGATACCCTCGCGCGTGAGCGCGAACTGACACGTGACATCGTTACGCTGCTGGAAACGCTCATCGAAGCCGCAAGCCCAAGCAGCGACCCTGGCACAGCCAAGCCACACAGCCGGGCGCTGTTTGTCTATGCAAGCCTTATGGGCATTACCCACAGCTGGCTGTTCTCGCCTGAACTGTTCAACCTCAAGTCGCAACAGACCTTCTTCACCAAGCAGCTGCTCGCCGACTGCCGCCCGCCAGAACCCGCATAGTCCCGTTCGCATCGGCCTGTCATCGCGTTATTTCCAAACAATACAAAGCAGAATGCTGGCAAATCGGGCCCGGACATCAAGGCCTTCGTTTAATGCCGCGCCGTCCTAGCGGTATTAATTCTCCGCCCATGCCAGATCGTCTTTCCGGTGGATACACAACTGCAAACCTGACGCATAGAACTCAGGCTCCTGCAGCGGAGGGATACTGACATGCAAACAAAAAGAACAATCCTGGCAGCCGCCATTTCACTGCTGATCGGCAACCACGCCTTTGCCGCAAGCGAGTCGGTTCAGGACCAGACGGGTACTGATAACGTCGCCGATGTGGTTCAGCAAGGCGATTCCAGCAGCGCCACCCAGCGTCAGAACGGCACGGCCAACGTTGTCTTCACCGAGCAACGCGGTGTCGGACTGACAGCCGAGAGCGATCAGGTCGGCAGCGGCAATATCTCTGTTACCGATCAGAGTGGTTCCAACGGCAGCGTGGCGATCAGTCAAGACGGTCAATACAACCTGGCGACCATCCTTCAATCTTCGGTGGGCGTAGGCCAGTCGGCCGCTATCTCGCAGGCAGGAATCAGCAACCTGGCATATATCGAACAGCTGGACGGCGCCGGGAACGCGGCGACGATTAGTCAGAACGGACAGCGCAACGCCACCGAGGTTTTCCAGGTCGGGCGCCTGGGCAAACGCTACACCGGCGTCCAGAACGGTGACGGCAATACCGCGTTCATCGAACAGTCCGGCAGCTCCTCTGCCGATACCGAGCAGACCGGCACAGCCAACGTCATCAGACTCGCTCAGGACGGCTTCCCTTACGGCGCCTATGCCTCCATTAGCCAGAACGGCACCGGGAACGAGGCGACGCTCGACCAGCGCTCAGGCGGTCGCTATTCCTCAGGGGACGTGGCGTTGGTTCAAATCGGCACGGACAACGTCGCGGATGTGGTGGAGTCCGGCGGCTTCTCTTCGTTCTCCTTTACGCAGGACGGCGTCGGCAACGTGCTGACTGCGGAGCAAGGCGGACGCTCGACGTCAGTCGTCGGGCGCTCCACGGGTAATTCCAACCGGGTCGATATCGAGCAGGATTTCGACGGCAGCAGCCTTGTCATTGACCAGAACGGAACGGCCAACGAGATAGACGTGGTTCAGATGGGCTACTACAGCAGCGGCACCATTGAGCAGATGGGCACGGAGAATTACGCCTCGCTCGTGCAGACAGGTGCATGGGACAACGTGCAGCAGTACGACGCGACCATCATGCAGAACGGTACAGGCAATTCGGCGTTAGTTACGCAGGGGCCGTAAAACCCTACAGCCTGCTGCAGCTTAGCCCTCTCGCAGCAGCATACGTGCAGTGGCAGGCCATTCAGAACGTGGCCTGCCGTCTCAGTCAACCGCCAAGGCCTGGCGCACGACTCGCTCGAGGTCACTGAAGAAAAATGGCTTTTGCAGAGTTGGAATGTGCGCGTAGCGCGGGTCCATGCCGACCGAGCCATAGCCGGTCGCGAACACCAACGGGATGTGGCGGCTGATCAGGCGATCCGCAATTGGAAAACTATTGACCCCGTCCAGGTTGACGTCCAGCACTGCCAGATCGAAATCACCGCTCTCGGCTGCCTGCATTCCTTCCGTAAAGCGTGGCACCAGTTCCACATGTTCGCAGCCGATGTCTTGCAGCATGTCTTCCAGCAACATGCCGATCAGCGCTTCATCCTCGACGACCAGTACCTTCGAACACAAACCACTCATTGCAACGGCACCTCTATATCGCAAACAACGCCGCCGGCGAGGTAGGCCAAACGTACCTCAGCGTTCAACTCACCACCCAACCCGCGCTCAAGCAACCTCGACCCGAACCCTTTGCGTACGGGTGGGGTAACGACCGGCCCGCCGACCTCCTCCCAGTGCAACCGAAGAGTGGGTGTTTGCTCCGACAGTGACACCACCTCCCAGGCGATGCGCACCTGGCCTGAGTCGCTGGACAACGCCCCATATTTGGATGCGTTGGTGCACAGTTCATGCAGTGCCATAGCCAGCGCCAACGCTTGCTTGGGACGCAACCGCTGCGCCGGCCCCTCGCTGACAAAACGTTGCAGGCCATCGACCCGGAACGGCGCAACGGCCTGCTCGATAACATCACGCAGGTCAGCGGCTTGCCAGTTCTCCCGCGACAGCACATCGTGCGCCTTGGAGAGCGCGATCAAGCGCCCTTCAAACCACTGATAGCTTTGGTTGCTGGCATCGCGACGAAAGCTCTGCGCAGCAATCGACTGGACCGTCGCGAGGGTGTTCTTGACCCGATGGTTAAGCTCATTGAGCAACAATTGGCGATGATCTTCGGCGACCTTTCGCTCGGTAATGTCGACCAGCATGTTGACCGCGCCAATCAACTCGCCAGCGCTATTACGTAGCGGCGCGGGATACGCGAGAAATGGCACACGGGTTCCATCCGGGCGCTCAGCCAACGCCTCGGCACCCTGGATAGCGCTGTTTTCGATTAACGCCACGGCCATCGGGCAATCCTCGTGACGCATCGGTGTGCCGTCTGGCCAGTACAACCGCCAGGTTACGCACCACTCATCGCTGCCAATGATCGGCACTCGCCCGGTCAGCTCGACACAAGCCTGGTTGAAGTAGCTGACTTTGCCATTCGCATCGGTGGTGTAAACGGCCGAAGGCAAGGCTTCCAGAAGGTCGCGCAAGCGCTGTTCTGCCTCCCGGTTGGCTGCCTCCAGTTGCTTGCGTTCGGTAATGTCGCGAGTGATTGCCAGTTGTACGAAACCATCCCTGGATCCGCTGCTGTCGTTTGGCAGCGTCATGGGCACTGCATGGGTTTCCATGTGCCGCCGGTTTCCGGCGAGATTGATGATGTCGAATTCCCAACTGAGTTTTTCACCATCACAAACCCGGAGGTGCTGCTCCTGCCATGAGGCTCGATGCTCAGGCGCGATCAGCTCAAATACGCAGGCACCCTCCACGTCCTCCGGACCGTTCGCTGCCAGCATTTGCAGGCCAGCCGGGTTCATTTGTACCAGTGTCCCGTCGCGATCAACCACCTTCACGCATTCGGGCGTGTGGTTCACCATCGCGCTCAACCAGTCGACATCACGCCGCCGATCGGCGCTTGACTGCCGCGCAGGCGTAATGGCCTGAAAGCAAACAACTGCGCCTGTGATCTGTCCGGTGTCGTTGCGCAGCGCTTCGATATTGGCCAACACAGCGGCCGGAATGCCATCGGGCCGCTCGATCAGCAGCGCGACGTCCTGAGCGGAGCGACCGGTGCGGATCGTGTAAGCCAGCGGGGTATCGGCAAGCGGCATCAGCTCGCCATCGTGTCGCACTATCCGCAAGCGTCCGTGACTGGCTAACACCCCGCCGCACAGCTGATCGGCCATCCGGTTGTAGCGCTGCACAGCGCCGTTGGCGTCGAGCACGCACACGCCCATGGGGATGACGTCGAGTACGGGATCATCGAACGGCAGCGAATCCGCAAGGGGATCGGTTGCCGGGTTCGCGCCGGGGATATTTGCAATCTGCATTAGCACCTTTCACGGCCGGTCGATGGGTGTCCCGCTAGCAAAGTTTACTGAACCAAGCGAGGCGGCGAGCTTCAGCAGCCCGCCGTATTCGCTGCAAGCATAGCCTGTGCATTTATGCAGACAAGCTATGCATCGAGCCGCATTGATGTTGACAAATATGCACTCTAGGATCAGGACAGCTCCATCGACTTGCCTATCCGAATAACAACAATCGCTAGGACACGCCATGACCCAGTCAAGTGCCATCCCCACAGTCAAACTCCTGATCGGCGGTGAGCTGGTCGAGTCATCAACCAGCGAATGGCGCGACATCGTCAACCCGGCGACGCAGGAGGTTCTGGCACGCGTTCCCTTCGCAACCGAAGCGGAAATGAACGCTGCGGTTGCCAGCGCTAAGGAAGCCTTCAAGACCTGGCGCAAAACCCCAATCGGCGCGCGTTCGCGGATCTTTCTGAAGTACCAGCAACTGATTCGCGAAAACATGAAGGAGCTGGCGGCGATCCTTACTGCCGAGCAGGGCAAGACCTTGCCGGACGCCGAGGGCGATGTGTTCCGTGGCCTGGAAGTGGTCGAACATGCCTCCGGGATCGGTAATCTGCAGCTCGGCGAACTGGCCAACAACGTCGCAACGGGTGTGGACACCTACACCTTGCTGCAACCGTTGGGCGTCTGTGCGGGCATTACCCCGTTCAACTTCCCGGCGATGATCCCGCTGTGGATGTTTCCGATGGCCATCGCCACGGGCAACACCTTCGTGCTCAAGCCCTCCGAGCAGGACCCGATGGTGACCATGCGTCTGGCGGAACTGGCGATGGAAGCCGGCGTACCACCAGGAGTGCTGAACGTCATTCACGGCGGCGCTGATGCGGTGAACCTGATCTGCGACCACCCGGATATCAAGGCCGTATCGTTCGTGGGATCGACCAAGGTCGGCACGCACGTCTACAACCGCGCCAGCGGGGCCGGCAAACGCGTGCAGTGCATGATGGGTGCGAAGAACCACGGCATCATCCTGCCGGATGCCCACAAGGAGCAGACCCTCAACAACCTCACGGGCGCTGCGTTCGGCGCGGCCGGTCAGCGCTGCATGGCGTTGTCGGTGCTGATCCTGGTGGGCGAGGCGCAGAGCTGGCTGCCGGATCTGATCGCCAAAGCCAAGACATTGAAGATCAACGCAGGGGCCGAAAGCGGCACCGATGTCGGACCGGTGGTGTCCTGCGCAGCGCTGGATCGCATCAGCTCGCTGATCGAGCGCGGCGTGTCGGAAGGCGCCGAACTGGTGCTGGACGGCCGCAACCCTCAGGTGGCCGGCTACGACCAAGGCAACTTCGTCGGGCCAACCATCTTCTCCGGCGTGAAGCCTGAGATGAGCATTTATCGCGAGGAAATATTCGGGCCGGTGCTCTGCGTGATGCAGGCCGACACGCTCGATGAAGCCATCGAACTGATCAACGCCAACCCCAACGGCAACGGCACCGCCCTCTTCACCCGTTCCGGCGCGGCAGCCCGGCATTTTCAGGAAGAGATCGATGTCGGCCAGGTGGGCATCAACGTGCCGATCCCGGTGCCGGTGCCGATGTTCTCCTTTACGGGTTCGCGCGCCTCGAAACTCGGCGACCTCGGCCCGTATGGCAAGCAGGTGGTGCAGTTCTACACTCAGACCAAGACCGTCACCCAGCGCTGGTTCGATGAGAACGAAGTCGGCGGCCCGGTGAACACCACCATCAACCTCAAGTAACCGCTACGACGCCCTGCCTGCGCGCAGGGCGTCAAATCAGCCGCCAATAACAAGAAGGAAACGGCCATGCATATCGGATTTCTCGGACTCGGCAACATGGGCGGGCCCATGGCCCGCAACCTGCTCAAAGCCGGGCATGAGGTCTCTGTCTTCGATCTTTCCGCCACGGCGGTCTCCGGGCTGGTCGAAGCGGGTGCCAAAGAGGCCACATCGCCGGCTGCAATCGCCCAGGCAGGTGTCGAAACCATCATCACCATGCTGCCTGCGGCTGCTCATGTGAAGCAGGTCTACCTCGGTGAGGACGGGCTGCTCGCGCATATACCGTCCGGCGTACTGCTGATCGACTCCTCCACCATCGACCCGATGTCCGCACGGGAAGTCGCAGCGGCCGCCGCGCAGCATGGCAACCCTATGCTCGATGCCCCGGTATCCGGCGGCACGGTCGGTGCCGCCGCCGGCACCTTGACCTTTATGGTCGGCGGCAGCGAGGCGGATTTCCAGAAAGCGCAGCCGATCCTCGCCGCAATGGGCAAGAACATCGTCCACTGTGGCGACACCGGCAACGGGCAGGTGGCCAAGGTCGCCAACAACATGCTGCTGGGCATCTCGATGATCGGCGTGGCCGAAGCCATGTCTCTTGGCGTCGCGCTGGGGATGGACGCCAAGGTTCTGGCCGGAATCATCAACTCTTCAAGCGGCCGATGCTGGGCATCGGAGATCAACAACCCCTTCCCTGGCGTGATTGAGAACGGCCCGGCCTCGCGCGGCTACAGCGGCGGGTTTGGCACCGACCTGATGCTCAAGGACCTCGGGCTTGCCAGCGAAGCGGCCAAACAAGTGCGCCAGCCGGTTATCCTCGGTGGTCTCGCGCAGCAGCTATACCAGGCATTTAGCATGCAAGGTCACGGTGGGCTGGACTTCTCCGCGATCATCAAACTCTACCGCCAAGAGGACTAGACATGACCCAGGCAGAAGCGCCGGTACTGATCGAGGTACGCAATCGCGTCGGCTATCTCACGCTCAACCGCCCCGCCGGGCTGAATGCCGTCACCTTGGAAATGGTGAGGATGCTGCACCACCAGTTGCAGCAGTGGGCCGACGACCAAGACGTGGTGGCCGTGGTGCTGCGCGGCGCAGGCGAGAAAGCCTTCTGCGCCGGTGGTGACATCCGCTCGCTGTACGACAGCTATAAAAGCGGCGACAGCCTGCACCGCGAGTTTTTCGAGGAGGAATACGCGCTCGATCAGTACATTCATGCATATACCAAACCCCTGATGGCGCTGATGAATGGCTTCGTCCTGGGCGGCGGCATGGGGCTGGTTCAGGGGGCCTCGCTACGGGTTATCTCCGAACGCACGCGCATGGGCATGCCGGAAGTCGGTATTGGCTATTTCCCCGATGTCGGCGGCAGCTACTTCTTGTCGCGCCTGCCGAACAACCTTGGCATTTACATGGGCCTGACCGGCAACCATGTGAATGCTGCTGATGCGTTGTATGCCGGTCTCGCCGATTACAGCGTGCCGCACGAGCAATTCGCCGAACTCGAACGATGCCTCGACCAGCAGGACTGGTCGAGGCCGCCGCTGCAGGCGCTGACCAACCTTCTGGTTTCGATGGGCTGCACCGAACTGCCGGATGCACCGTTCAAAGCCTTATTCCCGGCCATCGAAAAGCATTTCGCGCATGACAGCGTCGCTGCGATTCGCCAGTCGCTGGCCGCCGAAGAGCGCCCCGAGTACCGCGACTGGGCGGCCGAGACCTTGAAGGTGATCGACAGCCGTTCGCCGCTTTCGGTCAGCGTCACGCTAGAGATGCTCCGCCGCGGACGCGCCCTGTCGCTGGCCGACTGCTTCGCCATGGAGCTGCATCTGGACCGACAGTGGTTCGATCAGGGCGACATCATCGAAGGCGTCCGGGCGCTGATCGTCGACAAGGATAAAAACCCGCGCTGGAACCCGCCTACGCTGGAGGAAGTGACGCCAGCACGCGTGGCGGCCTTCTTCGCCGACTAGGAATTGATTTTTATGCAAGACATCGAACTGAGCGAAGAGCAACGGATGATTCGCGACATGGCGCGCGACTTCGCCCGCGCCGAGATCGCGCCGAAGGCCCAAGCGTGGGAACAGGCCGGTTGGATCGGCGACGAAACCGTGACCCAGCTGGGCGAGCTTGGGCTGCTGGGTATGATCGTGCCCGAGCAATGGGGCGGCACCTATATCGACTATGTCGCCTACGCCCTGGCGGTCGAGGAAATTTCGGCAGGTGACGGCGCCATCGGGGCGTTGATGAGCATTCACAGCTCGGTCGGCTGCGGCCCGATCCTCAAATACGGCACGCCGGAACAACAGGACGAATGGCTACCGGATCTGGCGGCAGGTCGCGCCATCGGCTGCTTTGCTCTGACCGAGCCACAGGCCGGCTCGGAAGCGCACAACCTGCGCACCCGCGCGGTGCTGGAAAATGGCGAGTGGGTGATCAACGGCGCCAAGCAGTTCGTCAGCAACGGCAAGCGCGCCAAGATCGCCATCGTCTTCGCGGTGACTGATCCTGATCTCGGTAAGAAAGGCCTGTCCGCGTTTCTGGTCCCCACCGACAACCCCGGCTTCGTTGTCGATCGCATGGAAAAGAAGATGGGCATCCGCGCCTCGGACACCTGCGGCGTCACCTTGCGCGACTGCCGCATTCCAGAAGCCAACTTGCTCGGCCCGCGCGGCAAGGGGCTCGCAATCGCCCTTTCCAACCTCGAAGGCGGCCGCATCGGCATTGGTGCCCAGGCTCTAGGTATCGCCCGCGCGGCGTTCGAAGCAGCGCTGGGTTATGCCCGTGAGCGCATCCAGTTCGACAAGCCGATCATCGAGCACCAGAGCGTGGCCAACATGCTGGCGGACATGCACACGCGGCTCAACGCCGCGCGCCTGCTGATCCTGCATGCCGCACGCCTGCGCAGCGCCAACCTGCCCTGCCTGTCCGAGGCGTCTCAAGCCAAGCTGTTCGCCTCCGAGGTCGCCGAATACGTGTGCTCCAAGGCCATGCAGATCCACGGCGGCTACGGCTACCTGGAGGACTACCCCGTCGAGCGTTATTACCGCGATGCGCGCATTACCCAGATTTATGAAGGATCGAGCGAGATTCAGCGGCTGTTGATTGCGAGGGAGTTGAATAACTACGGGTTGTGATCAACCCCTATAAGCGTGAAGGCGGCATCAGGTTTTGCCAGGGATCAGATGATCCCTGGAAGTTTCAGCGGACGGCAATTCATGAGCCGTCTGATTGTCTTCGGTATCACCTGCTCTTGTAGGAGCCAGCTTGCTGGCGATCAAAGCCCGACTATCAGAGAAGCTGAAGAACGAAACACCCCGAGGCAGTAATCCCGAGCGAGATGGCGGCAAGCGCGACCGCTATCCAGACAACAATAAAAAGGATACGACGATGCTCAAAGGTACGATGCAGCAGACCCCGCTGATGATCAGCGGCATCCTGACCCATGCAGCCCTCGCCCACGGCGACCGCGAGATCGTCTCACGGCTGGTGGACGAGCCCATCTGGCGGTACGACTACGCCGGGCTCGCCAAACGCGCCGGCCAAGCCGCCAGCATGTTACGCAAGCTGGGGGTGAAGCCCGGCGACCTGGTGTCGTCACTGGCCTGGAATACCCATCGCCACTTCGAGCTGTTCTTCGCCGTGCCTGGTATTGGCGCGGTGCTGCACACGGCCAATCCACGGCTGTCGGACGAGCAGATCATCTACACCCTGAACCACGCCGGCAGTGGCGTGCTGCTGTTCGACCGCAGCTTCCTGGCCTTGGTCGAGCGTGTGCGCCCGCACCTTGAAAAAGCCCACACCTTCATCATGTTGTCAGATGCCCAGCGCACCGAACCAGGCGAAATCGGCGCGCTGAGTTACGAAACGCTGATCTCGCAGGAACAGCCAGTCACTGACTGGCCGCAGTTCGACGAAAACGCCGGCGCCATGCTCTGCTACACCTCCGGCACCACCGGCAACCCAAAAGGCGTGGTCTACAGCCACCGCTCCGTCGTCCTGCATGCCATGGCGGCGGGCCTCACCGGCGCCTTCGGCTTCTCCGCATTCGACTGCATCATGCCCTGCTCGTCTCTCTACCACGCCACCGCCTGGGGCGTGCCCTTCACGGCCGCAATCAACGGCTGCAAGTTCGTGCTGCCGTGCGACAAGATGGACGGAGCCAGCCTGCAGGAGCTGATTCAGAACGAGGGCGTGACATTCTCCGGCGGCGTGCCGACCATCTGGACCATGTACCTCAATCATCTAGAGCGCACGGGCGAAGATACCGGCCAGCTCAAGTGCCTGGTGATCGCCGGCTCGGCCGTCCCCCGTGCGTTGGCCGAGAAGTTCGAGACGCGTTATGGCGTCAGCGTTCGCCAGCTCTGGGGCATGACTGAAACCAGCCCCCTCGGCGTGGTCGCCACCCCGACGCCCAAGCTCGCGGCCATGGGCGAAGCGGCTACCAACGAAGCGATCTGGACCCGGCAGGGGCGCCTGCAATTCGGCATCGAACTGAAGATCGTCGATGAGGCGGGCAACGAATTGCCGCATGACGGCGTCACGTCCGGCGCCCTGCTAGTGCGCGGCCCTTGGACGGTCGAGCGCTATTTCCGCAGCGAAACCAGCGCACTGAACGCCGATGGCTGGTTCAACACCGGCGACATCGCCACCCTCGACCCCAACGGCTACATGCGCATCACCGACCGTAGCAAGGACGTGATCAAGTCCGGCGGTGAGTGGATCAGCTCCATCGATATCGAGAACATCGCCGTGGCCTGCCCGGGTGTACGCATCGCAGCGGTGGTCGGTGTGGCCCACGAGAAATGGGAAGAACGCCCGATCCTCATCATCGAACCCCACGACGAGGCCGACATCTGCATCGACACGGTACTCGCCTACCTGGAGCCGCAAATCGTCAAATGGTGGATGCCCGACGCCGTCATCATCGACACCGTCCCGCTGACCGCGACCGGCAAAATCGACAAGAAAACCCTGCGCGACCGCTACCGCGACCACTTGATAGAGCTGGAGGAAAACGCAGCTGACGCGGCGAGCCTTTAGCGCGGCAGAACCTGGGGGACGGGACCGTGGCTACCGTAGGGTGGGCTTCAGCCCACCGATTTCACCCAGCCGAGCGAACGTAGCGGGCCGCGCCGTTTTGTGGATTCACCCAGTCATCTCCGGCGAGCCACCTGGCGACCCCTAGGGTGGGTTCAGTCCACCTGCACGTACGGGCGCGATGGATCCCATCACCAACAGGAACGCGCCTTATGTCGACCGCCACCGCCACACCCCGCCAAGGCCCGCTGCTCGGCCTGCGCGTGCTGGAGTTCGCCAGTATCGGGCCCGGTCCACACTGCGCGATGCTACTGGCTGACCTTGGCGCCGAGGTGATGTGCATTGAGCGCGAGGGTGGCAATGGCTGGCCCAATCCGGTGGTTGATCGCGGCCGCAAGCGCCTCACGCTGGATATCCGCACCGACGCCGGACGCGAACGCTGCCTGGCGATGGCCGAAGGCGCAGATGTGCTGATCGAAGGCTTTCGGCCCGGCGTGATGGAACGTTTGGGGCTCGGACCTGAGCAGGTTCACGGGCGCAACCCGCGTTTGGTTTATGGCCGCATGACCGGTTGGGGCCAGACCGGACCGCTAGCCAAGAGTGCCGGCCACGATATCAACTATCTGGCGATCACCGGCGCACTGGCTGCGATCGGCAATCGCGAAGGCCCAGCGATTCCACCACTCAACCTGGTCGGCGACTTCGGCGGCGGCTCTCTGTATCTGGCGTTCGGGATCATGGCCGCGTTATGGGAACGGGAAAGGTCAGGCCAGGGCCAGGTGGTCGACGCCGCCATCGTCGACGGCGTGTCCTCGATGATGAGCTTCTTCGCCGGGCTCCTGCCCAGCGGCGCCATCTCGCTTGAACGCGACCGCAATCTGCTGTCGGGCGCCGCACCGCATTACCGCTGCTACACCTGCGCCGATGGCCGCGACATCGCCGTTGGACCGCTGGAACCTCAGTTCCTGACCGAACTGATGCAGCAGATCGAGGCGCCCGAATCCTTGCGTGAAGGCTGCAACGACCCGACGCAATGGCCGGAGTTAAGCGAACAACTCGCCGCGCTGTTCGCCAGCAGAACCCAAGCCAATTGGTGCACCCTGTTGGAAGGGACCGACGCCTGCTTTGCCCCAGTACTAACCCTGGAAGAAGCCGCGCAGCACCCACACATGCAACAACGTGGCGTTTATCGCGACATCGACGGCGCCCTGCACGCCGCCCCCGCGCCACGCTTTTCGCGGACGCCGGGTTCGATAAGAGTGTCGGAAGATGCATGTGGCTGGGACTGATCAGGCGCGAGATGAAGGATTCGTACAGCAGACAAAGCAACCGGGCGGTTCGGTGGAGGGCTTTCCATCCAAGCGCCCTGGAAACGCTTTCCAACGATCATCCTTGTGAAACAGGCCCGCTATCTCTTCCCCGGTATAGGATTCAATGCGCGACGCTTAACACTCACCAGACAATCAAGGATCGATCATGTCTGTTATCGCCAAGCATCCTACTTACCTGCTCGCTGCCTTTCTCACGGCCCTATTTGTAACCCCAACGGTTTCAGCGGAAGCCTGTATAGGCGCACCGTGCCTGCTAAAGGCGCGCGATCTTGGCGAAGGTCTTATCTCAACCGTATTCGTTACTGTCGGGCTACCGTTGATGAGCAGTCACCAGACCATTGAATCTTCCAGCAGTGGTTGGAGTGGATACGCGGCGGCCGTGGCCGACGATGCCGCTGTGGTTGTAGCTAGCCAGGGGGAAATCAAAGGCCCCTATTTCGAGTCAGCAAGGCTTCGCTTCAAAGAGCAAGGGGATACTGCATCGCACTTAGGTGATGTTGAATTCGCCGTGATGCTCCTGGCGGCCAGTCCCGTGAGTGACATCAAACGATGGGGCTCGTTTGACTCTCCGACCCCGTAGGCTGGATGGCGCTTTATCCATCCACCAAAGCCGCGATGCGAACCACCCTACGACCAGCCACGGGCGAAGCGCACGCCTCATTCCCCAAGATTCCGCGCGATCACCAAGCGTTGGATATCACTAGTGCCCTCATAGATCTGACAAACCCGCACGTCGCGATAGATGCGTTCCACTGGGAAATCCTTGAGGTAGCCGTAGCCGCCGAGGGTCTGGATCGCGGCTGAACACACTTTTTCAGCCATCTCCGAAGCGAACAGCTTGGCCATGGAGGCCTCAACCAAAGCCGGCTGGCCGGCTTCGCGCAATGCGGCGGCGTGAAGGACCATCTGACGCGCAACTGCTATCTGAGTGGCCATATCGGCTAACCGAAACGCAACCGCCTGATGCTCGCTGATCGCCTTGCCGAACGCTTCACGTTCGCGAGCGTAATCGCGTGCAGCCTCGAAGGCTGCGCGAGCCATACCGACCGCCTGAGCGGCGATGCCGATGCGGCCACCTTCCAGATTCGCCAGCGCGATGCGATAGCCCTCGCCCTCCTCGCCCAGGCGCTGAGATTCGTGCACGCGCATGTCTTCGAATGCCAGCTGGCAGGTATCCGACGCGTTCTGTCCGAGCTTGTCCTCGACCCGTACCACCTGATAGCCCGGTGTGTCGGTCGGCACGATAAACGCGCTGATGCCGCGCTTGCCGGCGTCCGGATCGGTCACGGCAAATACGATGACCGTGCCGGCATGCTGACCGGACGTTATGAACTGCTTAGCGCCATTGAGCACGTAGCGATCGCCGTCACGTCGGGCGCGGGTATGCAGGCTGCTGGCGTCGGAACCGGCGTGGGGCTCGGTCAGGGCAAAAGCACCGATCTGCTCGCCGCTGCCCAGCGGCGTCAGGTAGCGCTGCTTCTGCTCCTCGGTGCCGAACCGCAGGATCGGCACGCAGCCCACCGAGTTATGCACGCTCATGATGGTCGAGCAGGCGCCATCGCCGGCGGCAATCTCCTCCAGCGCGAGCGCATAAGCGATATAACCGGTCTCGCTGCCACCCCACTGTTCAGGGCAGAGCATGCCGAAGAAGCCGAGTTCGGCCATTTCGCTGATCGCCTCGGCCGGATAACGGTGTTCACGGTCCCACTCGGCAGCGAAGGGTTTCAGCCGCTCCTGGGCGAACTGCCGGGCCATGTCGCGGATGCTGGTTTGATCGTCGTTGAGCAGCATGGCAAATCCTCAGTCCAGCAGTTCGACAGCCATGGCAGTCGCTTCACCACCACCGATGCAGATGGCCGCGATGCCCTTGGGCAGGCCACGGTCACGCAGCGCGGCGAGCAGGGTCACTAGAATCCGCGCACCAGACGCCCCAATCGGATGCCCCAGCGCACAGGCGCCGCCGTTGACGTTGACCTTGGCATGATCCAGCCCCAGCTCACGCATGGTGACCATGCTCACCACGGCAAAGGCCTCGTTGATTTCGAACAGATCCACCTCGTCGAGGCTCCAGCCGGTGCGCTCGAGCAACTTGTGGATGGCACCGATGGGCGCGGTCGGGAACAGATTCGGGGCATCTGCAAAAACGGCGTGCCCATGAATCACGGCCTGCGGTTTGAGGCCATGCTGGTCGGCGTATGAGCGGCGCGTCAGCACCAGCGCCGCTGCACCATCGGAGATCGAGCTGGAGTTGGCTGCGGTCACGGTGCCGCCCTCACGGAACGCGGGCTTGAGAGACGGAATCTTCTCCGGCATCGCCATGGGCGGCTGTTCGTCGTCGCGAATGGTGCGTTGCTCGCGCCCCTGCGTGACGTCGAGCGGCACGATTTCACTGGCGAACCGGCCGCCGGTGATTGCATCGCGGGCACGCTGTAGTGAAGTCAGCGCGTAGGCGTCCTGCTCTTCGCGGCTGAATCCATGATTTTGCGCGCAGTCTTCGGCGAAGGTGCCCATCAGTCGCCCCTTGTCGTAGGCGTCTTCAAGACCGTCGAGGAACATGTGGTCAAGCACCTTGCCGTGGCCCATGCGGTAGCCGCTGCGAGCCTTTTCCAGCAGATAGGGGGCGTTGGACATGCTCTCCATGCCGCCCGCGACGATCAGGTCGACACTTCCTGCACGCAATGCGTCATGCGCAAGGATGGCCGCCTGCATGCCGGAGCCACACATCTTGTTCAATGTGGTCGATGCGGTCGCCTTACCTAGGCCTGCGCCGAGCGCGGCCTGACGCGCCGGCGCCTGACCGAGGCCCGCCGGCAGCACGCAGCCCATCAGCACCTCTTGTACCTGTTCGGATGCGACACCACTGCGCTCGACCGCCGCGCGAATCGCGGCCGCGCCAAGCTCCGGCGCGCTGACACTTTTCAAATCACCCTGAAAGCCGCACATGGGTGTACGGGCGCTGCCCAGAATCACGATTGGATCGTTGTTCATCACTGTCTCCGAATTATTTCGCGGCCATACGCAGCGCGCCGTCGAGGCGGATCACTTCGCCGTTGAGCATGTCGTTCTCGATGATGTGGCGCACCAACGCCGCATATTCATTCGCTCGGCCCAGCCGCGGCGGGAACGGCACCCCGGCAGCCAGCGAGTCACGAACCTCCTGCGGCATGCCGGCCATCATCGGCGTCTCGAACACGCCAGGGGCGATGGTCATTACGCGGATCCCGTGGCGCGCCAGTTCGCGGGCCGCGGGTAGCGTCATGGCGACCACGCCGCCCTTGGATGCAGCATAGGCAGCCTGGCCGATCTGGCCGTCATAAGCGGCGATGGACGCCGTATTGATGATGACGCCGCGATTGCCCTGTGCATCCGGCTCGCCCCGGGTGATGGCTTCAGCCGCCAGACGCAGCATGTTGAAGCTGCCGATCAGGTTAAGGCCGATCACCCGGCTGAAACTCTCCAGCCCATGCGGCCCCTGTCGCCCGAGGATTTTCTCGCCGCTGGCGACTCCGGCGCAGTTGACCAGCCCATGCAGACCGCCAAAACGTTCGACCGACTCGTTCACAGCCGCTTGCGCAGCGGCCTCGTCACAGACATTCGTGACGACCGCGTGAGCGTTCGCGCCGAGCACCTCGCTGCGCTCGTTGAGCAGCTCCGCGTTGATATCGGCCAGGACCACTTTCGCACCCGCGGCGACCAGCCCTTCGGCAGCCGCAGCGCCCAGCCCGGAGGCGCCGCCTGTTATCAGGAAAACCTTGTCTTGGATGTTCACTGCACGACCTCGTAGAGATGATAGGTATCGCGGCAGATCACCTGCCGGATCCCGCTGGGTTCATCTTCTTCAGACCGATGGGTGCGGACAATGGTCGCTGCGGGCAATCGCGGTGACCGGTTTGGCCAAAGGAGTTGGCACGGGTTGCGCGCTATGGGCCGTGCGGGTCCATGATTGACTTTGTACGAGCCAGCTTGCTGGCGATCCGTGCTTCACCGTCCCGCGTGAATTGAGCTAACCCCTGATCGCGAGCGAGCTCGCGCCAACGAAAGCGCGACGGCGAGCGGCTGACGTCTGTACTCGCCCTGCCAGCCCTGTAGGAGCCAGCTTGCTGGCGATCCGTGCTTCACCGTCCCGCGTGAATAGAGCTAACGCCTGATCGCGAGCGAGCTCGCTCCTACGAAAAGCGCGACGGCGAACGGCTGACGTCTGTACTGCCCTGCCAGTCCTGTAGGAGCCAGCTTGCTGGCGATCCGTGCTTCACCGCCCCGCGTGAACTGAGAGCTAACGCCTGATCGCGAGCGAGCTCGCTCCTACGAAAAGCGCGACGGCGAGCGGCTGACTCCTGTACTCGCCCTGCCAGTCCTGTAGGAGCCAGCTTGCTGGCGATCCGCGCTTCACCGCGCCGCGTGAATAGAGCTAACGCCTGATCGCGAGCTCGCTCCTACGAAAAGCGCGACGGCGAGCGGCTGACGTCTGTACTGCCCTGCCAGTCCTGTAGGAGCCAGCTTGCTGGCGATCCGCGCTTCACCACCCCGCGTGAACCGAGCTAACCCCTGATCGCCCGAGCTCGCACCTACGAAAAGCGCGACGGCGAGTGGATGACGTCTGTACTCGCCCTGCCAGTCCTGTAGGAGCCAGCTTGCTAACGATCCGTGCTTCACCGTCCCGCATGAATTGAGTTAACGCCTGATCGCGAGCGAGCTCGCTCCTACGAAAAGCGCGACGGCGAGTGGCTGACGCCTGTACTCGCCCTGCCAGCCCTGTAGGAGCCAGCTTGCTGGCGATCCGTGCTTCACCGTCCCGCGTGAATAGAGCTAACGCCTGATCGCGAGCGAGCTCGCTCCTACGAAAAGCGCGACGGCGAACGGCTGACGTCTGTACTAGCCCTGCCAGCCCTGTAGGAGCTCAGCTTGCTGGCGATCCAAGGCCCAACCAATAGACCGGATCACCAGCAAGGACTAGGTCCCCTAAGCACCTACAAATGGGCTATGGCGCTTCATCGCCACGTAAGATCAGGCTGCGATACTGCCCCGGATTTGTTCCTGACCATTTGCGAAATGCCTTGTAGAACGAGCTGACGTCGGCGAAACCCAGGCGCTCGGCGATGTCAGCGTAGGTGATCGAGGCGTCCGCCAGCCATAGGGTCGCCATCTCCTGCCGCACCTGGTCTTTGATGGCTTGGTAAGTCTGCCCTGCCTCGGCCAATCGACGGCGCAAAGTAGAGGCTGATACGCACAACGTCCGCGCCAGAGCTTCGCTGGTTGGCCACTGCTCGGCTGGCAACTCGCGCAACTGCGCCTTGATGCGGCTGGCGAGGCTCGTTGTGTCGCGGTATTTGACCAGGATGTTGGAAGGCGCATGGGCCAGGAATCCGTGCAGCTCCTGCTCGCTGCGGCGCACTGGTAGGTCGAGCACCTCGGCAGCGAAGATGACCCGCGTGCTGGGCCGTGCGAAACGCAGGTTGCGCGAGAACATCACCCGGTAGTCATCGGTATAGGCAGGCTCTTCACAACGCAGCTCGACGGCTAGCAGCGGGATACGCCGTCCTACCAGCCAACAGGCCAGACCGTGCAGCAGCATCCAGAAAGTGAAGTAGCTGAAGGCTCTGAGCGGCGGCGCCTCTTCCGGCTCCGACAGCGTGATCTCCGCCAGGCTTTCGCTGCGAAACAGCTCGCCGCGAAAGCCTTCGAAGGTCAGCCTGAAGAAATCCAGCGCCACACGAAGCGCAGCATCGAGTGTCGGCTGGGCCATGGCCGCGCGGCAGACGAAGGCGAAACTGCCGGTACGCATACGCCGCGCATCCATACCGAAAAACTCATCGTCGAACTGCCGCGCCAGGCGCCGCCAGAGCTTGCTGAAATCAGCCACATCGACACGCGCATCGTTGTCGGCCAGGTCAATAGCGCCGAGCCCAAGCTGGCGCAGCAGCTCTTCGGCTGATCGCGAAGACAAGGTGAAACCCAGCAATGCCTCCTCCACCAGCCGGACGGAAATGGTGCCTTTGTCGTCGCGGTTCATGCGCGCCCCATCATCACATCGTGGCTGTTTGCGGCGACATCGCGCAGGAAATCCCAGCACACGCGCATCCGCGCCAGGTCCTTGTTTTCGATCGGCATCAACATCCAGAAGGTTCGAGTAAATTCGACCTCGCCGACCAGAACCTCCTTGAGCAACGGCTCCCTGGCCGCCAGGAACGCCGGCAGGATTGCCAGCCCGGCGCCCGCTGCAACCGCTTCCTGCTGGGCAAGGATGCTGGTGCTGCGCAGCGAGTGCTGACGCGGGCGGACAATCTCGTCGAGGTAGAACAGCTCCTTGCTGTAGAGCAGGTCTTCGATGTAGCTCACGAACACGTGCCCGCTCAGGTCTTCGCGGCTGCGGATAGGCGGGTGTGACGCCAGGTAGGTTTCCGACGCGTAGAGCCGCAGCACGTAGTCGGTGAGTTTGGTGATCACGTAGGGGCCGCGCTCGGGACGCTCCAGCGTGATGACGATGTCTGCCTCATGACGTGCCAGCCTGACCGAGCGTGGCACCGCCAGCAGATCCACGCCGAGATGCGGGTAATCACGGGTCAGGTTGGCCAGCTGGCCCGCCAGCATCACGGTGCCGTACCCCTCGGTGGCGCCAATGCGAACCTGGCCGGACAGCTTATCGGCGGTCAGGCTCGGCTGTTCGATGGAGGCGATGGCGCTTTCCATCGCCTCGGCTTGGGCCAGCAATTCGCGGCCCGCTTCGGACAGCCGATACCCCGCTTTGGCGCGAATGAAGAGCTGTCGATCCAGGCTTTTTTCCAGCGCCTGCACCCGTCGGGCCACCGTGGTGTGGTCTACAGCCAATCGCCTCGCGGCGACCGTCAACTTGCCCGCACGCGAGAGTTCGAGAAAAAAACGCAGGTTGTCCCAGTCCACTGCAGACTCCAGATCCATCGAATTGACGCGTGCCGTCCGCGGCACGCTGTGCAAAAACACAGAATACCTGTGCATTTCGCACCATGGGTTTACTATTTTTACGCTGCTAGGCTCGTCTACCGAACTCCGTTTCGCCTCACGACATCCGCATCATTCCAAGCACAAGGAACCGACATGAGCCAAAAGATCCAGCTCGAAATGCGCGACCACACGGCGCTGCTGACCATCGCCAATCCACCTGCCAACACATGGGATCGCGAGTCGCTGGCTGCGTTGGAACAAACCATCGGCCAGCTCAACGACCATCCCGACGTGTATGCCTTGGTGATCACCGGCGAAGGCGAAAAATTCTTTTCCGCTGGCGCCGACCTGAAGCAGTTTGCCGATGGCGACAAGCAAGGTGCGCAGGAAATTGCTGCATTGTTCGGGCGTGCCTTTGAAGCCTTGAGTCATTTCCGCGGTGTGTCGATTGCCGCCATCAATGGCTACGCCATGGGTGGCGGACTTGAATGCGCGTTGGCCTGCGACATACGCATCGCCGAAGAGCAGGCCCAAATGGCACTTCCGGAAGCCAAGGTTGGGCTGCTGCCCTGCGCAGGCGGTACGCAGAATCTGCCATGGCTGGTAGGCGAAGGTTGGGCCAAGCGGATGATTCTCTGTGGCGAGCGCATCAGCGCACAGAAAGCCGAGAAGATCGGCCTGGTTGAAGAGGTGGTCGGTCGCGGCGAGTCACTCGAGGCGGCGCTCAAACTGGCGGCCCTGGTGGATCAGCAAAGCCCCTCCTCCGTCAGTCGCTGCAAGCGCTTGGTGATGAATGCGCGGCAGGCACCGCAAGCCGCCGGCTGGGCAGCTGAGCGCGAGCTCTTCGCCGAGTTGTTCGACACGCAGGACCAGAAAGAAGGGGTCAATGCCTTCCTGGAAAAACGCAGCGCCACGTGGCAGAACGCCTGAGACCGAACCCGGCCCCGCTCAAGCGGGGCCGGTGACCATCACCCTCGACGTCATAGCCAGCCGTACTACTTGAAATTGCGCTTGATCAGCCGCTCCACCCATCCCACGATCCCCGAGCGGAACAGCAGCACGCAGAGCACGAAGATCACCCCGAGAATCACGTGCACCCACTCACCCAACGGCCCGTTGGACAGCGAGCTCTGCAGCGTGACCACCACGGTTGCGCCCACGATCGGCCCGAGAATGGTGCCGACGCCGCCCAGTAGCGTCATCAAAATCACTTCACCCGACATGTGCCAGTGTGCGTCGGTCAGCGAGGCGAGCTGGAACACCACCGTCTTGGTTGAGCCAGCCAGCCCGGTCAGCGCCGCGGAGATCACAAAGGCCAGCAGTTTGTGGCCGTCAACGTTGTAGCCCAGTGAAATTGCCCGTGGCTCGTTTTCTCGAATCGCCTTGAGCACCTGCCCGTATGGGGAATGAATGGTGCGCTGGATGATGGCAAACCCGATCACGAACACCGTCAACACGAAGTAATACAAGGCCATGTTGTTCTGCATGTCGAACAGGCCCAGCAGATAGCCACGAGGCACGCCCTGCATACCGTTCTCGCCGCCTGTGAAAGGCGCCTGGACAAAGACGAAAAACGCCATCTGTGCCAATGCCAGCGTGATCATCGCGAAGTAGATGCCCTGCCTGCGAATCGCCAGCAAACCGAAGACCAACCCCAGCACGGTGGAGGCCAGCGTACCGACCAGAATGCCCAGCTCAGTACTCAACCCGCTGTAAGTGCTGAGCATGTAACCGGTGATGTAGCCGCCACAGGCGAAGAATGCTGCGTGACCGAACGACAGCAGGCCGGCGTATCCCAGCAGCAGATTGAAGGCGCAGGCAAACAGTGCGAAGCACAGCAGCTTCATGAGGAACACCGGATAGACCATCAGCGGTGCCACCATCGCCACGGCCAGCAAGACGCCGTAGAAAATGGCCATGCGCCGCCGAGCTGCACGGCGACGTTCGCGCTCGGCATTGGCTCTGACCTGGGTGGAGGTCGCCTGCAAGCCAGAGGCTTGAACACTTTCCTGAGTCGACATGTTCATGCCTCCTTTCCGAACAAACCGGCCGGCCGCATCAGCAGGACCAGCACCATGATCACGAAGATCACCGTGTTGGCCGCCTCCGGATAGAACACCTTGGTGAGCCCTTCGATCAGCCCCATCGCAAGCCCTGTGACGATCGCGCCCATGATCGAGCCCATCCCGCCAATCACGACGACCGCGAACACCACGATCAATAAATTGGAGCCCATTCCCGGCGTGACAGCGTAGATGGGCGCGGCAAGCACGCCGGCGAATGCGGCCAGCGCAACGCCATAGCCATACGTGAGGGTGACCAGCAGCGGGACGTTGATGCCAAATGCCTGCATCAACTTGGGGTTCTCCGTCCCGGCGCGCAGATAGGAGCCAAGCCGAGTCCGCTCGATCATGTACCAGGTCGCAAAGCACACCGTCAGCGCGGCGACGATGACCCAGGCACGATAGGTTGGCAGGAACATGAACCCGAGGTTGTGCCCACCTTTGAGCAATTCCGGCATCGGGTAGGACGAGCCGGACACACCGAACAGCTTGACGAAGCTACCTTCGACGATCAGCGCCAGGCCGAAGGTCAGCAGCAGACCATACAGGTGATCCTCGCCGGCAATGCGACGCAGCAGACCGCGCTCGATTCCAATGCCCAGCAGTCCGATCAGCAGAGGCGAGAGCAACAATGCGGCCCAGTAGTTGATGCCCAGATAGTTCAGCCCGAGGAATGCGGCGAAAGCGCCGAGCATGTATTGCGCACCGTGGGCGAAATTGATGATCCGTAGCAAACCGAAAATGATCGCCAGACCAAGGCTCAACAGCGCGTAGAACGACCCGTTGATCAGACCGAGCAGCAGCTGCCCGAACAGTACGCTCAGGGGAACGCCGAAAACGAGAGTCATGATTCACTACCCAGAAAAGTCCGTGACGCCCCGGCCAGGCGGCCGGGGAATGGCTTGGGGCAGGCCGCTCAGTTCTGGGTGACCAGCTTGCACTGACTTTCTGAGAGCGGGCGGAAGGCTTCATCGCCTGGGATGGTTCTGATGACCTTGTAGAGGTCCCATTCCCCTTTCGACTCCGCCGGCGTCTTGACCTGCACCAGGTACATGTCATGCACCATGCGGCCGTCTTCGCGAATCTTGCCGTTCTTGGCAAACATATCGTTGACCGGAGTCTTGGCCATTTGCGCACGCACGGTTGCGGTGTCGTCGCTACCGGTTTCCTTCACCGCGTTCAAATAGTGAGTGGCGGCGGAATAGATGCCGGCATGGACCATGGTCGGCATGCTGCCTACACGCTCTTCGTAGCGCTTGGCCCAAGCGCGGGCTTCTTCGTCCATGTCCCAATACCAGCCAGTGGTCAGCATCAGGCCTTGCGTGACATCCAGCCCCATGGCGTGAATGTCGTTAAGGAACACGACCATGCCAGCAAGACGCTGTCCGGACTGCGTCACGCCGAATTCGCTCGCGGTCTTCAGCGAATTGACGGTGTCAGCGCCGGCGTTGGCCAGGGCGATAACATCAGCACCGGAACCCTGCGCCTGGAGGATATAGGACGAGAAGTCGCTGCTCGGGAACGGGTGGCGGACCGTGCCGACCACGCTGCCGCCTTCGGCTTCGACGACCTTCTTGATGTCGGCCTCCATTGCGTGGCCGAAGGCGTAGTCGGCGGTCAGGATGAACCAGCTTTTGCCGCCATCCTTGAGGACCGCGTTGGCCGTACCGTTGGCCAGGGCAAAGGTGTCGTACGTCCAGTGAATATGATTGGGCGAACAAAACTCATTGGTAATGCTCGATGCGGCGGCGCCGGAAATCAGTGCAAGTTTGCCGCCCTGCTCCACCACCTTGGCTGCCGCCAGCACCACGGAGCTGGCCACCAGTCCGGTGACCATGTCGACGTTACGTTCATCGATCCACTGCCGCACGGTGTTGGCGCCAACATCCGGCTTGTTCAGGTCGTCGGCGTTGAAGGTTACGATTTTCTTGCCATCGACCGTGCCGCCGAAATCTTCGATGGCCATGTTCAGCGCTTCGAGACCACCGGGACCGGACAGATCACGGTAGGTGCCGGACATGTCAGCGAGATAGCCAATGCGGATTTCGTCGTTGCTGATTTCGGCCTGGGCAGCACTGGCGATCATGCTGGAAACGAGGACGGCGGCTGCGGTTTTCTTGAGCATTTTCATATTCACCCACTGTGATTGTTTTTGTTGTGGCTATTGATCACCGGCATGTACTGCGGACCGGCTGGCTTGCATGACGAGGGCGGTCACACCCCCAGACAACTATTCAAAAACTCCTTTTTCGAATCCAGGTCGGCGGCGCTGATCTCTTCGATGATTTGCCCGTGCTCCATCACGTAATGACGGTCGGCCAGTGGCGCGGCGAAGCGGAAGTTCTGCTCAACCAGCACGATGGTCAGGCCGCGTTTCTTCAGCTTGATCAGAACCTCCGCGAGCTTCTGCACGATCACTGGGGCCAGCCCTTCGGTGATCTCATCAAGCAGCAGCAGATTGGCACCGGTGCGCAGGATTCGCGCCATGGCCAGCATCTGCTGCTCGCCGCCGGACAACCGGGTGCCTTGGCTGAAACGGCGCTCGTAGAGGTTGGGGAACATGTCGTAAAGCTCGTCCAGGCCCATGCCGCCACTGCGCACGGTGGGCGGGAGCAACAAGTTTTCCTCGACATTGAGGCTGGAAAAGATCCCGCGCTCTTCGGGGCAATAGCCCACGCCGAGTCTGGGTATCTGGTGGGCGGGTATGCCGATGGTTTCGTTGCCATTGACGATGATGGAGCCGGTCCGTCGTCCCACCATGTTCATGATGGCGCGCAACGTGGTGCTACGGCCTGAGCCGTTGCGTCCCAGCAGGGTGACCAGTTCGCCGCGCCCGACCACCAGGTCGACCCCATGCAGGATGTGCGATTCACCGTAGAACGCATGCAGATCATCGACCCGCAGCTGGTCGCGGTCAGCTTTGGGCGTCATGCGTGAGCCTCCTCTGCGTCGGCTTCGCTGCCCATGTAGGCCTCGCGCACCTCGGGATTTGCCGAAACGCTTTCGTAATCGCCTTCGGCCAGAACCGAACCCCGTGCCAGTACAGTGATGCGGTCACAGAGCCGGCTGACGACGCTCAGGTTGTGCTCGACCATCAGCACCGTGCGGTTCACCGCAGCCCGGCGGACCAGGGCTACGACCATGTCGACGTCTTCACCGCCCATGCCCTGCGTAGGTTCATCGAGCAGCAGCACGACCGGGTCCAGCGCCAGCGTGGTCGCCAGTTCCAGGGCGCGCTTACGGCCATAGGGCAGCTCGATGGCGAGCGTCTGGGCGTAGGATTCCAGGTCCACTTCGGCGAGCAACTGCATGACGCGCTCATCGAGCTCGCGCAGTGACCGTTCGGACTTCCAGAAGTGATAGGACGTGCCGAGCTTTTGCTGCAGAGCGACACGGACGTTCTCCAACACGCTCATGTGACCGAACACCGCCGAGATCTGGAACGAGCGAACCAGCCCGAGGCGGGCAATCTGGTTGGCCTTCATCGACGTGATCGCTTTGCCGCGATAGAGGATCTCGCCGCGTGTGGGCGTCAGAAACTTGGTGAGGAGGTTGAACACTGTGGTCTTGCCGGCACCGTTGGGGCCGATCAGTGCGTGGATGTGTCCCTTCTGCACACGCAGATCGACGGAATCCACTGCGGTGAAGCCGCGGAATTCCTTGGTCAGACCGCGCGTTTCCAGCACGAACTCAGGTGCCATGGGATGCCCTCTAACCTTGATTATTGTTGTTGGTTATGGCGCAGGTCTATGGATGACCTTTACGTAAACGATAACAACCGTTTGCAAGCTGTTGCAAGCATCGTTTTCAAACGCTCGCTTGAGTAAAAAGTGGGTAGCGATGCGGCTTGTGCGGCATTGCCGTACGCATGGAGACCGCTGAAAAAAGCCGGGCCGCAAGGGCCCGGTAAAGGATCAACGAGGAGGTATTGCGGTGCTGCTCAGGACGCTTACCAGAGCGCCAGGGTGTAGCTGAGGATCACGCGAGTTTCGTTGATGTCGCTGCCAAAGTTGCTGCGCACCGTGGCGTTACGCACTTTCATGGCGAGGTTCTTCAACGGTCCGTTCTGGACCACATAGGCTATATCCGTGTCGCGTTCCCACTCTTCACCTTCGCCGCCGCCGGCCAGGTTGACGTTGTCACCGGACACGTAGCGGGTCATCAGGCTCAGCCCGGGGATGCCAGCAGCAGCAAAGTCATAGTCGTAGCGAACCTGCCATGACTTCTCGTCTTCGTTGCCGAAGTCATTGATCTGCAAAAGGTTGATCAGCATGTTGTCGCCGCCGCTGACGTACGCAAAGCCAGTGTCGCCGCTCAACGTCTGGTAACCGCCAGTAAAGCCATGGCCGCCGATCTTGTAGGTGAACAGCGCGCCGAAGGCGTTGTTGTCGACGTTGCTGCCGCCGTCATCAGTGGAGCGCACGTAGCGCAGGTCGGTCTTGAAGCTCTGGTTCTCACCGAGCGGCATGATGTGGACCAACTGCGTGTTGTGCTGCTTGTAGATGCCATCCAGGCCGCCGTAGTAATAGTTAGCGGTAAGCTCCGGCATGATCTGGTAGCGGCCACCGGCGAAGAGGAACTCGTCGCTGGTTTTGGCGCTGCCCAATTGAATATTCCGAGCACCACCATTGAACACTGTCAGCTCTTCATAATCCGACGAGTCACGGTAGCTGATGCGATCGAGCATACCGACATCAACCGTCAGACCCTCGATTTCCTTGCTCTGCAACCAGCCCCCACGGAAGATGCTCGGCAGCAGGCGGCTGTCGTTGCGCATCACTACCGGGATGATCGGCTGCAGGGTGCCGACGTGCAGGGTCGTGTTGGACATCTTCGCTTTGGCGGTCAGCCCGGCAGTGCCGTAGTCATCAGACGGCTGACCGGACGAATCGCGCTGCAGGATGCCGGTGCCGGAGCGATCCGGGCTGGAATCGAGTTTGACGCCCAGCAAGCCGAGCGCATCCACGCCGAAGCCGACCGGCCCTTCGGTGTAGCCCGATTCCATCTTCAGGATGAAGCCCTGCGCCCATTCGTCGGCCTTGGATTGAGACGCCCCGGACTGGCGGAAATCACGGTTCATGTAGAAGTTGCGCAGCTCGACGCTGGCTTTGCTGTCATCGAGAAACGCGGCGGATGCCATGGTTGAGGTGCCAAGCGCTGAAGCTGCCAGGCTGCTGAAGAGGAAGAAACGGCTCAGGGGTTTCAATTGCATGATCATCTCTCTTGTTATTGTCTTGGTTGATGCAGCTGATGGACCCGACCACGCTCCTGTCGGGTCTCGTTTACCGCGTTATGCGGTAAATCCATGGCTACCGCTCAGTTCGCGGCAGCTCTGGGCACACGACCCAGCAAATAAAATTCGTCGTTGGGCGGCGTTCGCGCCATCGACACCAGACGGTTGGAAAGACCAAACAGCGCAGCAATCGCGCCAATGTCCCAGATGTCGCTCTGAGTGAAGCCCATCTTTTCCAATCGCGCCTGCCAGGCGTCATCCAGTACGCCACGTTGTGCAGCCAAGTGCAGTGCAAAATCGAGCATGGCCCGCTGGCGCTCGCTGAGCCCGGCGGTGTGGTAGTTCACTGCAATCTGATCGGCAATCAGCGGATCCTTGGCCAGGATTCGCAGAATCGCGCCATGCGCCACTACGCAGTACAGACAGCCGTGATCGGCGCTCACCGCCACCACGATCATTTCTTTCTCGGCTTTGGTCAGACTGTCCGATTCTCGCTCCATCAGCGCATCGTGATAGGCAAAAAAAGCCCTAAATTCATCTGGCCTATGGGCCAACATCAGAAAAACATTGGGTATGAAGCCGGCTTTCTCTTGTACCGCCAGAATCCGCTCACGCAAATCGTCCGGCAGCGAGGCGAAGTCATCGACGAGCGGAAAACGACTGATGGGCTGGGTCATGGAAGGCTCCGTATCGTTCAGCAAATGAAGCGGCTAGTCGAAACCAGCCGCTGGCGCCATCACTCGGCAATGCCAAGCTCTGCGACGCTGACCTCGCGCATCTTGAACTTCTGCACCTTGCCGCTGATCGTCATCGGGAACTCCTCGACGAACTTGATATGTCGCGGCGTCTTGAAATGTGCGATCCGCCCTTTGCAGAACTCGCGCAGATCGTCGGCAGTCGCTGAATGCCCCGGGTGCAACTTGACCCAGGCAACGATCTCTTCACCGTAGGTCTTGTCTGGTACGCCGATCACCTGCACGTCAGCCACCGCCGCGTGGGTGAACAGGAACTCCTCGACTTCCCGTGGATATACGTTCTCACCGCCGCGAATGATCATGTCTTTGTTACGGCCGACGATCTTGATGTAGCCCTCCTCGTCCATGGTCGCCAGGTCGCCTGTGTGCATCCAGCGCGCGCCGTCGATAGCACCGGCGGTGGCCTCCGGATTGTTCCAGTAACCGAGCATGACGCTGTAACCACGGGTACAGAGCTCGCCGATCTGCCCGCGCGGGACGATGCGGTTGTGTTCGTCGACCACCTTACTTTCCAGGTGCGGCTGGGTGCGCCCGACACTGGTGACACGACGTTCAAGGTCATCATCCGGGCCGGTCTGAGTCGAGACGGGGCTGGTTTCGGTCATGCCGTACGCGATCTGCATCTCAGCCAAATGCATGTCGTCGATGACGCGCTTCATGACTTCGATCGGACAGGTGGAACCGGCCATGATCCCGGTGCGCAGATTGCTCAGATCCAGCGATTGACGCTCCGGGTGGTCGAGCATGGCGATGAACATGGTCGGCACGCCGTACATACCGGTGGCCTTTTCTTCGGCTGCCGCTTGCAGCGCCGCGAGCGGTTCGAAGGCGGCGCTCGGATAGATCATCGTGGTGCCATGGGTGACGCAGCCAAGATTGCCCATGACCATGCCGAAGCAGTGATAAAGCGGGACTGGAATTACCAGCCGGTCGTGCTCGCTGAGCTTGAGGCTCTCACCGACCATGTAGCCGTTATTAAGGATGTTGTAGTGACTGAGCGTGGCGCCCTTGGGGAAACCCGTGGTGCCGGAGGTGTACTGAATATTGATCGGGTCATCGAATTGCAGCTGCTCGCCGCATTGGCGCAGCTGCTCCGGGCCGACGTTCTCCGCCATGTCCATCAGCCCTTTCCACAGGAGCATCCCGTCAACCGGCGTGTCGCACAGGCTGATCACTCCACGCAGCTCGGGCAGCATGTGGCTCTGCAAAGCGCCGATGGCCGCGCGCTCCAGCTCTGGTAGCAGCTCATGCAGCATCGCGTGATAGTCGGATGTCTTGAACGCATCGGCGCAGATCAACCAGCGGCAGCCGGACTGCTTCAGTGCATATTCGAGTTCGTTGAGGCGATAGGCCGGGTTGATGTTAACCAGCACCACGCCCACCTTGGCGGTCGCAAACTGAGCGATACACCACTGCGCATTGTTAGGCGACCAGATGCCCACCCGCTCGCCAGGTTTGAGGCCCAGTGCCAGCAAGCCCCGTGCGCAACGGTCCACCTCTTCTGCCAGCTGGGCCCAGGTGTAGCGCAGGTTCTGGTGACGAACGACCAAGGCCTCACGGTCGGAGAACCGCTCGACAGCCCGGTCGAACGCCGCACCAATGGTCATCGGCAACAGAGGTTTGGTCTGCGGTCCGCAGGTGTAGCTCGGAAGACTCATGTCGAAATTCCTCAGTCTTATGTTTGTTATGAGGCCTTACTGTCCCGCGCACTGTTGTTGACAGTCATTCGGGACGTGGTTACGTTAACGTAAAGGTAACAGCGTGACAACCCACCGCACCCTACGCCAAAAGTCGGTGCGCAAGCGTGACAAACAACAGGCTGAGCCGCAGGCGAAATCCAGCTTTTGATCGGCGGTCGGATCAGAACAACTACAAAATAGACAGGTGGCACATGAACTATTCAGGCCTCAACTTCGCGCTCGGTGAAACCGTGGACATGCTCCGCGACCAGATCCGCGGTTTCGTTGCGAACGAACTGGCGCCCCGCGCCGAAGCCATCGACCGTGACAACCTCTTCCCCAGCGACATGTGGCGCAAGTTTGGTGACATGGGCCTGCTCGGTATCACCATAGACGAGGAATACGGCGGCGCTGGCATGGGTTACTTGGCACATGTCATCGCTATCGAAGAAATCAGCCGTGGCTCGGCCTCGGTGGGTCTGTCCTACGGCGCGCACTCCAACCTTTGCGTCAACCAGATCAACCGCAACGGTACGGCCGAACAGAAGGCCAAATACCTGCCCAAGCTGGTCTCGGGCGAGCATGTCGGTGCGCTGGCCATGAGCGAGCCGAATGCCGGTTCCGACGTGGTTTCGATGAAGCTGCGTGCCGATCGCAAGGGTGACCGCTTCGTGCTGAACGGCAGCAAGACCTGGATCACCAACGGTCCGGACGCCAACACCTATGTGATCTATGCCAAGACCGATCTCGACAAGGGTGCGCACGGCATCACCGCGTTCATCGTCGAGCGCGACTGGAAGGGTTTCTCGCGCGGCAGCAAGTTCGACAAGCTCGGCATGCGCGGCTCCAACACCTGCGAGCTGTTCTTCGATGACGTCGAGGTGCCGGAAGAAAACATCCTCGGCGTCGAAAATGGTGGCGTGAAGGTTCTGATGAGCGGCCTGGACTACGAGCGCGTGGTGCTGGCAGGCGGCCCGGTCGGCATCATGCAGGCGTGCCTCGATGTGGTGGTGCCCTACATCCACGACCGCAAGCAGTTCGGCCAAAGCATCGGCGAATTCCAGTTCATCCAGGGCAAGGTGGCCGACATGTACACCCAGCTCAACGCCAGCCGCGCCTACCTCTACACCGTGGCGCAAGCCTGCGACCGTGGCGAGACCACTCGCAAGGATGCCGCCGGGGTGATCCTCTACACCGCCGAAGCGGCGACCCAGATGGCCCTTCAGGCGATCCAGATTCTCGGCGGCAACGGCTACATCAACGAGTTTCCCACCGGCCGTCTGCTGCGCGACGCCAAGCTTTACGAAATCGGCGCCGGCACCAGCGAGATTCGCCGGATGCTGATTGGCCGCGAGCTGTTCAACGAAACCAAATAAGACAAAGCAGCAGAGGCGGAACGCGGTAACCGTAGGGTGGGCTTCAGCCCACCATTCCCGGACGTGGTGGGCTGAAGCCCACCCTACCCAGGATGAAGCGCCACTTCGGCCTTCGTCCAGCTTCAGCCTCCAGCGCTCTTTTCGAGGGTTCTATGGCCATCCTGAATACCCAGATCAATACCCGTTCACCGGAGTTCGCGACCAACAGCGCCGCGATGCTCGAGCAGGTTCAGAACCTGCGCACGCTGCTCGGGCGCGTCAGCGAAGGTGGCGGCGAGAAAGCGCAGCAGCGCCATGTCTCGCGCGGCAAGCTGCTGGTGCGTGACCGCATCAACGCCCTCCTCGATCCCGGTTCGGCCTTTCTCGAAGTCGCGCCCCTGGCGGCTTACGAGGTCTACGGTGAAGACGTTGCTGCTGCGGGCGTGGTGGCTGGCATCGGCCGAGTCGAGGGCGTTGAATGCGTGATCATCGCCAATGACGCCACGGTAAAAGGTGGCAGCTACTACCCACTCACGGTGAAAAAACACCTGCGCGCGCAATCCATCGCCCAGCAGAATCGTTTGCCGTGTATCTATCTGGTGGATTCCGGCGGCGCCAACCTGCCGCGCCAGGATGAGGTCTTCCCCGACCGTGAACACTTCGGTCGCATCTTCTTCAACCAGGCCAACATGAGTGCCATGGGTATCCCGCAGCTTGCGGTGGTGATGGGCTCCTGCACTGCCGGCGGCGCCTACGTCCCGGCGATGGCGGACGAAACCATCATGGTGCGCAACCAGGCGACGATCTTTCTCGCCGGCCCGCCGTTGGTCAAAGCCGCGACGGGCGAAGTGGTCACCGCCGAAGAGCTCGGCGGTGCCGATGTGCACTGTAAAACGTCCGGTGTGGCCGACCATTACGCTGAGAATGACGAGCACGCGTTGGCCATCGCCCGGCGCTGCGTGGCCAACCTCAACTGGAAAAAGCTTGGCCAGGTACAGACCCGCCAACCGCGTGCGCCCCTCTATGCCGCGGACGAGCTTTACGGTGTGATTCCGGCTCAGTCCAAACAGCCCTATGACGTTCGCGAAGTGATCGCGCGGCTGGTCGACGGCAGCGAATTCGATGAGTTCAAGGCGCTGTTCGGCAACACGCTGGTCTGCGGCTTCGCCCATCTTCACGGCTATCCGATCGCCATCCTCGCCAACAACGGCATCCTGTTTGCCGAAGCCGCGCAGAAAGGCGCGCACTTCATCGAACTGGCCTGCCAGCGCGGCATCCCGTTGCTGTTCCTGCAGAACATCACGGGCTTCATGGTCGGCCAGAAATACGAAACCGGCGGCATCGCCAAACACGGCGCCAAGCTGGTAACCGCAGTGGCCTGCGCTCAGGTGCCGAAGTTCACCGTGGTCATCGGCGGCAGTTTCGGTGCGGGTAACTACGGCATGTGCGGTCGTGCCTATGATCCGCGCTTTCTGTGGATGTGGCCCAACGCGAGAATTGGCGTGATGGGTGGCGAGCAAGCCGCTGGCGTGCTGGTGCAGGTCAAGCGTGAGCAAGCCGAACGCAGCGGACAGACCTTCTCAGAGCAAGACGAGGCGCAGCTCAAACAGCCGATTCTTGAGCAATACGAGCGCCAGGGGCATCCCTACTATTCCAGTGCCCGACTGTGGGATGACGGTGTTATTGATCCGGCGCAGACGCGCGATCTACTGGGCCTGGCACTCTCAGCGAGTCTCAACGCACCGATCGAACCGACCCGATTCGGCGTATTCCGGATGTAAGCCTGCGATCCCGCGCGCAGTGCGCTGGCCAAAGCGGCCGGTCGCGGCGCGTATTGACCGCTAGCTGGCTCGTACAGGAGAAGCAGATGACCGATTTCCAGACCATCGAATTGAACAAAGACCCGCGCGGCTTCGCCACCCTATGGCTCAACCGACCGGAAAAGAACAACGCCTTCAACGCCGAAATGATCCGCGAGCTGGTACAGGCAATCGACACGGTGCAGGCGGACAAGCGCCTGCGCTTCTTGCTGCTGCGCGGCCGTGGTAAGCATTTTTCGGCCGGGGCGGATCTGGCCTGGATGCAACAGTCGGCGAAGCTGGATTTCGATGCCAACCTCACCGACGCCCGTGAGCTGGCCGAACTGATGTACAGCCTTTACCACCTCAAGCTGCCCACACTGGCAGTGGTGCAAGGTGCAGCCTTCGGTGGTGCGGTCGGGCTGGTTGCCTGCTGCGACATGGCGATCGGTGCGCATGATGCGTTGTTTTCCCTTTCCGAAGTGCGCATCGGCCTTGCGCCGGCAGTGATCAGCCCCTTCGTCGTCAAGGCCATGGGTGAGCGCGCCACGCGTCGCTACGCCATGACCGGCGAGCGCTTCAGTGGCGAGCGCGCCCGCGAGCTCGGCCTGTTGTCAGAAACCTATTCCGCCGCCGAACTGAACGATGCCTTGCTCGGCTGGCTCGACAACCTGCTGCTTAACAGCCCGCAAGCCATGCGTGCCAGCAAGGACCTGTTGCGCGAAGCCGCCAGTATTTCGCTGAGCCCCGCGCTACGCCGCTACACCGAAAACGCCATTGCGCGCATACGGGTCAGCCCCGAAGGGCAGGAAGGGCTCAACGCCTTTCTCGAAAAGCGCAAACCGAATTGGACGCAGGAGCCAGAACAATGATAACCACCCTGCTGGTCGCGAACCGGGGCGAAATCGCCTGCCGCGTGATGCGCACCGCCAAGGCCATGGGCCTGACCACCGTTGCCGTGCACAGCGCCATAGACCGCGATGCAAGGCATGCCAGCGAGGCCGACATTCGTGTAGACCTCGGCGGCGCCAAGCCGGCCGACAGTTACCTTTTGATCGACAAGCTGATCGATGCCGCCAAAGCCAGCGGCGCACAAGCGATCCATCCCGGCTACGGCTTCCTCTCGGAGAACGCGGACTTCGCTCGCGCCATCGAGGATGCCGGCCTGATCTTCCTCGGCCCGCCCGCCTCGGCCATTGATGCCATGGGCAGCAAATCGGCCGCCAAGGCGCTGATGGAAAAGGCCGGCGTGCCGCTCGTGCCTGGCTATCACGGCGAAGCGCAGGACGTGGAAACCTTCCGCGTCGCTGCAGAAAAGATTGGCTACCCGGTGCTGCTCAAGGCCACCGCCGGCGGCGGCGGCAAAGGCATGAAGGTGGTCGAGCGTGAAGCGGATCTGGCCGAAGCGCTGCAATCGGCTCAGCGTGAGGCGCAGTCGTCCTTTGGCGACTCGCGAATGTTGGTCGAGAAGTACGTGCTCAAACCGCGCCACGTGGAGATCCAGGTATTTGCCGATCAACACGGTAACTGCCTGTACCTGAACGAGCGTGATTGTTCGATCCAGCGCCGCCACCAGAAGGTCGTCGAGGAAGCCCCCGCGCCAGGACTTTCCGCCGAACTGCGTCGCGCCATGGGCGAAGCTGCGGTCAAGGCGGCTCAAGCCATCGGCTATGTAGGCGCCGGCACGGTGGAATTTCTGCTCGACGCACGCGGTGAGTTCTTCTTCATGGAGATGAACACCCGCCTGCAGGTCGAACACCCCGTGACCGAAGCCATCACCGGCCTGGATCTGGTGGCCTGGCAGATCCGTGTCGCGCGTGGCGAGCCGCTGCCGATCACACAGGATCAGGTGCCGCTCAACGGTCACGCCATCGAAGTAAGGCTGTATGCCGAAGACCCGGACAATGATTTCCTCCCCGCCACCGGCACCCTGGACCTGTACCGAGAATCCGCTGCTGGACCGGGCCGACGCGTCGACAGCGGCGTAGCCGAAGGCGACCAGGTGTCACCTTTCTACGATCCGATGCTCGGCAAATTGATTGCCTGGGGCGAGAATCGTGAGGAAGCACGCCTGCGTTTGCTGGCGATGCTCGACGAAACCTGCGTTGGCGGCGTGCGTACCAACCTTGCCTTCCTGCGCCGTGTGGTCGGTCACCCGGCTTTTGCCGCCGCCGAGCTCGATACGGGCTTCATCCCACGCCACGAACCCGACCTGATGCGCACACCCGGCGAGCTTCCGGATGACTTCTGGCAGCAGGCAGGCGAGCTGTTCGTGCAGACCGAACCGGCGAAGATTCGCGAGGACGACCTCCATTCGCCCTGGGCAAAGCGCGACGGCCTGCGTTTCGGTATGCCGGCGCGAATTGGTGTGCATCTGCAATGCAACGGTGAAAGCCGGCTGGTGCGCATCGATGCCGCTGCCAACACGAGCGAGCGTGCCCCTTCAAACGTCAGCCGCCAGCCCAAAGTGATTCGCAAGGACCAAACCCTGTACCTGGAATGGAATGGAGAGCTGCAGGCCGTCACCGCATTCGACCCCATCGCCGACGTCGAAGCCAGCCACCAGCAGCACGGCGGCCTCACCGCGCCCATGAACGGCAGCATCGTTCGTGTGCTGGTCGAGGCCGGGCAAAGCGTCGAGGCCGGCGCCACATTGGTCGTGCTTGAAGCGATGAAAATGGAGCACAGCATCCGAGCCGCCGAAGCAGGCGTGGTAAAAGCCGTCTACTGCGCCGAAGGCGAAATGATCAGCGAAGGCACGACGCTGGTGGAGCTTGAGTAATGACCGCTACTGGCGGCCGGCAAACCGGGCAGCGACCGCCGGTTTTGCCGCACGGTGGCGGTGGACGTCCACGCTCGACCCACGCTAAAAAGGCCTGCGATAGAGAGGCGCTTGCTCGCAAATGCGGCTTGGATAGGCGTCCCCCTCGCCGCTATCAACGCACCAACGTTGCCGCGTGGCTACATCCGGAAACGGCGCACCAGTCCGTTCAACCCCACCGCCAGGCGCGACAGTTCCTGCGTCGCCACACTGGTCTGCTGAGCGCCAGCGGACGTTTGCACCGAGAGATCGCGAATGCTGACCAGGTTCCGGTCAATTTCACGGGCGACTTGCGCCTGCTCCTCCGAGGCACTGGCGATAACCAGGTTGCGCTCGTTGATTCCGGCTACCGTCTCGGCAATCCGCGCCAGTGCAACCCCCGCAGCCTCGGCTTTATCGAGCGTGCCCTGAGCGCGAGAGGCACCTTGTTGCAAGGCTTCAACCGTCAGCGTCGTGCCGTTCTGGATGCTGCCAATCATCGACTCGATCTCGCGGGTCGACTCCCCGGTGCGCTTCGCCAGCGCTCGCACTTCGTCCGCCACAACGGCGAATCCACGACCGGCATCGCCGGCGCGCGCAGCTTCAATAGCCGCGTTGAGCGCGAGCAGGTTGGTTTGTTCGGCCACGGCGCGGATCACATCCAGCACTCGGGTGATGTTGTGGGTCTGATTGGCCAGATCGCCGGCACGTGCCGATGCGCTGACCACGTCGTCCGCCAACGCCTGGATCGACGCGATGGCATCTTCAAGCTGTTTGCGTCCCTGCTGAGCCGACTCGCTCGACGCCCGCGACGCCTCAGAGGTAGACACCGCGTTGCTGGCTACCTCTTCGACCGCACAAGTCATTTCATTCACCGCCGTGGCGGCCTGTTCAATCTGGTCGTTCTGCCGTTGCAGGCCCTCGGTACTGTCCAGCATGACAGCGCTCATCTCTTCCGCCGAGGCCGTCAGCACATGGGCCGAGTCGTTGATTTGGCCAATGATATCGCGCAGGTTGGTCTGCATTTCGCTCAGCGAGGTCAGCAGCTCGGTGGCTTCATCATGGCCGTCGACATGCACCTCGTGGGTCAGATCTCCTTTGGCAATCTGATTAGAAACAGCGACCGCCCGGCGCATGGGCCGCACGATACTGGCGGTCAACAACACGGCCAACGCTACGGTGAAGATCAGCGCAACGAGGATCACCAACGCGATTACGATCTGAGCTTTTTGGTAAACGGCAGTGGCCGCCTCTACAGCATGGTGAGCACCCTCTTCGTTGAAGGATCGAAGCTTCGACAAGGCCTGCTCGAACTGGTGACTCAGCTCGGTAACCCGCGCGTTAGCCGTGGCGACTTGTTCAGCGCTCGCGTTGCCATCAATCACGCGCTGCCGTTCCTGAAGCGCCTTGGGATAGGTCGCGTATACCTCTTTGACCACACTAAATGTACGAGCCTCGTCAGGGTTGGAGACGTGGCTTTCGTAACGAACCATCAGCTGACCGATCTCATTCATTGCAGCAGCTATTTCCTCACCACTCTTACGAAGCGTTTCGGCATCGTGAAAGGCAAGCTGACGCATGGACTCGATCTGTACGTGAGCGAAGTGCAACGCCATATCGTCTGCGGCTGCCTGGCTTGGCATCCAGTCAGCGTCAATCTCGCTGCCCGCCGCACGTATGGCCGCCATCTGCATCAGACTGAACAAGCCAAGCGCAGTCAGCAGCACAGCGACAAGCGCAAAGAACAACAGCGTGCGATGGGAGATTTTCAATTTGCGTAGCATGGCGATTCTCGGACGTGGTGCCCCGGAAGGGCCGGGTCTTCTAACCTTATCTGCCACGCTGTTCGGAACTTGAGCATCGAGGGTCGCTGTATGACCCGATGGTCAACCCCCTTTTTACCGGGAAGGCACCCGTACTTGTCATGAGGAACACCGATGACCATTACCACTGAAATGCCACGCCGGGTACGCCTGGTTGAAGTCGGCCCGCGAGACGGCTTGCAGAACGAAAAACAGCCGATCAGCGTCGCGGACAAGGTGCGCCTGGTGGACGATCTGAGTGCCGCCGGGGTGCGCTATATCGAGGTGGGCAGCTTCGTGTCGCCTAAGTGGGTGCCGCAAATGGCGGGCTCGTCTGACGTCTTCGCTCAGATCAGGCAGAAGCCTGGCGTGACCTACGCGGCGTTGACGCCGAACCTGAAGGGGCTGGAAGCTGCCATCGAAGCCGGCGTCAGCGAAGTGGCCGTGTTTGGCGCCGCCTCGGAAGCGTTTTCGCAGAAGAACATCAGCTGCTCCATTGATGAGAGCCTGGCGCGCTTTGCCCCGCTGATGATCGCCGCGCGTGAGAACGGCATTCAGGTACGCGGCTACGTCTCTTGCGTCTTGGGCTGCCCTTACGAAGGCGAGGTCGACCCTAAGCGTGTCGCGCATGTCGCGCATGAGCTGTTCGCCATGGGCTGCTATGAGGTATCGCTGGGCGACACCATCGGCACCGGCACCCCAGGCAAGACCCGTCAGCTGTTCGAAGCCGTTGGCCGTGAGGTCCCGCGTGACAAGCTCGCCGGGCATTTCCACGATACCTATGGGCAGGCGCTGGCGAATATCTATGCCAGCCTGCAAGAGGGCGTCTGTACCTTCGACAGTTCGGTCGCCGGGCTCGGCGGCTGCCCCTACGCCAAGGGCGCGAGTGGCAACGTCGCCAGCGAAGACGTGCTCTACATGCTTAACGGCCTGGGTATCGAGACCGGGATTGACCTCGAGATGCTGATCGCCGCAGGGCAACGCATCAGTGATGTACTGGGTCGTCCCAACGGATCGCGGGTCGCTCGGGCGCGCCTGGCCGCGCAATAACCCAACGCCATCGCCCTCACTCAAATAACAAGAGGCCTCCATGAACAAGATCTACCCCAACGCCCAGCAGGCACTCGACGGCCTGGTCGAAGACGGCATGACACTTGCGGTTGGCGGTTTCGGCCTGTGCGGCATTCCCGAAGCGCTGATCGAAGCGCTGCGCGACACCGGCAAGAAAGACCTTACGGTGATTAGCAACAATGCCGGCGTCGACGGCTTCGGCCTCGGCCTGCTGCTCGAGACGCGCCAAGTGCGCAAGATGGTTTCCTCCTATGTCGGTGAGAACAAGGAGTTCGAGCGCCAGTACCTGGCCGGCGAACTGGAACTCGAATTCACGCCGCAAGGCACTCTGGCCGAGAAGCTACGCGCCGCAGGCTCGGGCATACCGGCGTTCTACACCCGCACCGGATACGGCACGCTGATCGCCGAGGGCAAGGAAACTCGCCAATTCAACGGTGAGTGGTACGTGATGGAGGAGTCGCTGTCCGCCGATGTATCGCTGGTCAAAGCCTTCAAGGCGGACAAGGCTGGCAATCTTGTATTCAACAAGACCGCGCGCAACTTCAACCCGCTCGCCGCAATGGCCGGCAAGGTTTGTGTGGTGGAGGTCGATCATCTGGTCGAAACCGGCGAGCTGGACGCCGACCAGATTCACCTGCCGGGCATCTACGTGCAGCGCATCATCCACAACCCGAACGCTGAGAAGCGCATCGAAAAACGTACGGTGAGGAGCTGATCATGGCCTGGACACGCGAACAGATGGCGCAACGCGCCGCACAGGAATTGCAGGACGGCTTCTACGTCAACCTCGGCATCGGCCTGCCAACCCTCGTCGCCAACTACATTCCGGACGGCATGGACGTCTGGCTGCAGAGCGAGAATGGGCTGCTCGGCATCGGCCCCTTCCCCACCGAGGACGAGATCGACCCGGATCTGATCAACGCCGGCAAGCAGACCGTCACCGCCCTGCCCGGCAGTGCCTTTTTCGACAACGCCATGAGCTTCGGCATGATCCGCGGCGGCCATATCAACCTGGCAATTCTTGGCGCCATGCAGGTTTCCGAAAAAGGCGACCTGGCGAACTGGATGATCCCTGGCAAGATGGTCAAGGGCATGGGCGGTGCGATGGATCTGGTGGCCGGGGTCAAGCGTGTTGTCGTGCTGATGGAGCACACCGCCAAGGGCGCGCACAAGATCATCAAGCAGTGCGACCTGCCGCTGACCGGCGTCGGGGTAGTCGACCGGATCATCACCGACCTGGGTGTGCTGGATATTACCGAGCAGGGCTTGAAACTGGTGGAGCTGGCCGACGGCGTGAGCTTCGAGGAGATGCAAGACGCCACCGGCTGCACGATCCAGCACTGAGCGCCGCAATATGGCCCGGCGCCACTGGGCATCGGGCCAGCGCAGCGTGTAGCCTTGACTCGCTCTAAACCGTAGTAAACGCGCGCCCGGCTCATCGCGAGCCGTGGGTGGATAAGCAGGACTGGATACCTTCATGGCAAAGCAGACGTACAGCATTTCCGATTTGGCCAACGAACTCGATATCACCACCCGCGCCATACGCTTCTACGAAGAACAAGGCATGCTTTCGCCGAAACGGCGCGGTCAGGAGCGCATCTACACCCCCAAGGATCGTGTTGCCCTAAAGCTCATATTGCGGGGCAAACGCATCGGCTTCTCCCTCGCCGAATGCAAGACGCTGATCGAACTCTACGACCCCAAGGCCGGCAATCAGAAACAGCTGAACATCATGCTCGGCATGATTGCCGAACGCCGCCAGCAGCTCGAACAACAGCTGCTTGATATCCAGCAGATGCAGCTGGAACTCGATACCGCTGAGGAACGCTGCGTTACCGCCCTCAAAGCGACCGTGGACAAGGACGCGGGCTGAGCTCGGCTAACGCTTCCATCGTCGTTGGCAGCTGATGCCTCCCACCGAATCGTCAGTGTTTGACGTCAGCTTGGGCGCCAAATGGTGTCGCGATAGCTGCTGGCTTACCGGTTGTCACCGTCCAGATAAATAGACACCAGTCCAGTGATCTGGACGGCCCTCCTATCGATCCCGATGAGTGTCTGGCCAACTGGACACCCGCCAATTCGGAAGCACCCCGAGAAGCCCCTGGCCCGCGGGTTACCAGGTTTTCTAACAGTCAGGCACAAAACCTGCTAAGTAATACATGCACGACGCCAGAACACCTGGCGGGACGAAAAAAGCGCTGCTGCCCCGTCCCGCTTTCCGGCCTGCTGAATGCCGGTCTGCGCCTCTGGTTACCAAAACAAAAAAAAGAAGGAAACCTGCAATGTCGATATCCAAAAAGCTGTCCCGTCTCGCCTGCGCCATCGGTGCCACCACCGTTCTCAGCGCCAGCCTGATCAGCGCTGACGCCATGGCTGTCGAGAAGATCCGCTGGCAAGTGCCGTTGGCCTTCCCGTCGCACCTGGTCGGTCTAACCACTCCAATCAAACACCTGTCCGAGTCGCTCAAGGCCATTTCCGGCGGCGATATTCAGCTGCGCTATTACGAGCCCGGCGAACTTGTGCCGCCGTTCGAAATCATGGATGCGGTCAGCAACGGCAAGTACCCGGCTGGCTATACCTGGATCGGCTACGATCAAGGCACCATCGCGTCACTGCCTCTGTACTCCGGCGCGCCGTTCAATATGGAGCCGCCAGCCTATCTGGCCTGGTACTACGAGGGTGACGGCAAGAAACTGCTGGAAGAAATCTATGCCGAGCGCAACATCCACCCGATGCTCTGCAGCATCATCGGCCCGGAAGGCGCCGGCTGGTTCGCCAAGCCAGTCGAGAAGCTGGAAGACTTCGATGGCCTACGTATCCGCTTTGCCGGCATCGGCGGCAAGGTGCTGGAAAAACTCGGCGCCTCGGTCACGATGATCCCTGGTGGCGAGATCTATCAGGCGCTGGAGCGCAAGACCATCGACGCCACCGAGTTCTCGCAGCCGGCGATCGACAAGATGTTGGGCCTTGATCAGATCATTAAGAACTACATCATGCCCGGCTGGCACCAGACGCTGACCACTTCGCACCTGTTGGTGAACAAGGGCGTCTGGGACAAGCTTGAGCCACAGAGCCGCGCGCTGATCGAGATGGGTTGCGAATCGGCCACCCTCAAAGGTTTTGCCGAAAGCGAATGGGCCCAGCCGACCGCTTTGCGCGAGTACGAAAAGCAGGGCGTGAAAGCACAGGTGTTGCCAGAAGAAGTGCTGCGTGAGCTGGAGCGCGTGACCAATGAAGTGCTCGATGAAATCGCAGCCAAGGACGAAATGTTCAATCGCGTCCTGACCAGTCAGCGTGACTTCATGAAGCACCACTCGATCTGGCACGGCAAAGGCTACTTGCCGCGCGATTATTACCAGTACGAGTGATCCACTCATCAAAGCCTAGCGCCCGCTAGGGCTGCCCGGTCAGTAACGTATGGCCTGGTGTGCTGAGGTTCTCTGCGGTCGGTTGGCAACTGCCGAAGCGCAGTCACGCAGTCTTAGCACAACAGGTGAAGGATCTGGCTGTCCTGACAAGCTCTAGCGGCACGGCCTTCGTGCCGTGTCTTCCCCTGATTTCGGATCTCCGAGGTGGCCGTGTCCGCTCATCCCGTTTCCCCTAACGAAGCCGTGCCCGCCGCTCAAGCGGATGCATTGCCTCACAACAAGCTGTCCTGGTGGCTAGACAAAGCGCTGGTCGCCATCGGCGAAGCCAGTGCATGGATCTGGCTATTGGTTTTGGCGGTCGTGTTGACCAATGTGTTCAGCCGCTTTGTCCTCTCGCGCGGCTCGATCGCGCTGGAAGAACTGTCCTGGCACCTGTTCGGTGCAGCCCTGATGCTCGCCCTGGCATACGCCGTGGTGCGCGATGACCATGTCCGGGTCGATGTACTGCGTGAGAAATTCACGCTGCGCAGCCAGGCCATCATCGAACTGCTGGCGATCCTGATACTGGCATTGCCGATCGTGGTGCTGATGGTCGACGCACTGGTGCCGTTCGCCTACCAGGCTTTCATCTATGACGAGCGCTCGCAGGCGCCGAGCGGCCTGCCGCATCGTTTCATTTTCAAAAGCGTATTGCCCATCGGCCTGACGCTGGTAGCACTGGCGCTGCTTTCACGGGCCACGCGTTGCAGCACGCTGCTGTTCAATTTTCCGCGGGCCTTTGTAGCCCCGACGCATGTCCGCGACCGCGGCCATTCGCAGCCCTGATGGAGTAGCCGTAATCATGGGTCTGGAAGAAATTCTCGTCATCAGCATGTTCGCCACCTTCATGGGGCTGCTGCTGCTTGGCTTCCCCGTTGCCTGGTCGCTGGCCGGCATCGGGCTGCTGTTCGCCGTGCTCGGCCACGTGATGGTCGAACACTTCGACGCCGATCTCTGGTTCACCTGGGACGGTACCATCGGCGTTCTGGATGCCCGCATCTACGGCATCGTCGCCAATGAGCTGATGGTCGCTCTGCCTCTGTTTATCTTTATGGGCATCATGCTTGACCGCTCCGGCATCGCCGAGCGACTGATGCACAGCCTCGTTCGCGTACTCGGTCCGTTGCGTGGCGGTTACGCCGTAACGGTAGTGCTGGTGGGCATCCTGCTGGCCGCATCTACCGGTATCGTCGGCGCCTCGGTGGCCCTGCTCGGCATGCTCTCGATCGGGCCGATGCTGCAGGCCAAGTACAACAAGAGCCTCGCCGTCGGCACTGCCTGTTCGGTTGGCACCCTGGGCATTCTGATTCCACCCAGCATCATGCTGGTCTTGATGGCCGACCGACTCGGTACGTCGGAAGCCTCAGTGGGCAAGCTGTTCATGGGTGCGCTGATACCCGGGATGATGCTGGCACTGATGTACATCCTCTACATCGTTGTGGTGTCGTGGCTGAAGAAGGACTTTGCGCCCGCTCCGGCCAACCGCCAAAAACTTGATGCAAAGGCGCTGATCGATGTGTTCTGGGCGGTGGTGCCACCCTTCGTGCTGATTCTGGCCGTGCTGGGCTCGATCTTCTTCGGCATCGCCACCACCACCGAGGCCTCTGCTGTAGGCGCATTCGGCGCGGTATTGATGGCCGCCCTCAGCCGTAAGTTGAACATGGCGGTGCTGAAGGAAGCGCTCTACCAGACCAGCCGCACCTCGGCATTCATCTTCGGTATATTCATTGGCGCCACGGTGTTCGCCGCCGTGTTGCGCGGGCTGGGCGGCGATGACGTGATCCGCGCGGCGCTCACCGGCCTGCCATTCGGCCAGACTGGGGTGTTGCTGACCGTCCTGTTCATCACGTTCTTGCTGGGCTTTTTCCTGGATTGGGTAGAGATCACCCTGATCATCCTGCCGCTGGTTGCGCCGGTGCTGTTTTCCATGGGTGTCGATCCACTGTGGTTTGCCGTGCTTTTCGCGCTGTGTCTGCAGACCTCGTTTCTTACCCCGCCGGTGGGCTTCGCGTTGTTCTATATCAAGGGTGTCTGCCCGCCGGAAGTCACGACGCGAGACGTCTATCTCGGCGTCATGCCCTACATCCTGATCCAGCTGCTGGGTCTGGCACTGGTTTTCTTCTTCGCGCCGTTAGCGACATGGCTGCCCAACGAGGTGTACGGACTCTGAGCCCGGACCGGCTGCCTTGCCCCTGGCAGCCGGCGCCTTCCATAATCGGCCGAACCTCACCGGACAGCTCGAACCCATGGCAATCGCCCGCAACGACCTTGATCACAACGGCCTGACCATCGGCGTATCTCCCGAACGTTTCCGTGCGGTGGCCATGCCGCTGTTATTCGACCACCTCAATGCCCAATGCGAAGGCACCATTGCGGTCAACCGCCAGGCACGCATTGTCTGGATCAACGATAAATACGCCGAGAAGATCGGCATCAGCGACCCGCGTAGCGTACTCGGCAAGGAAATCGAAGAGGTGCTGCCCGCCAGCCGCTTGCGCGAGGTAGTGGAAAGCGGTCAGCCGAGCATGCTCGACCTGATGGCCTTCGGCAGCGAGCATTTCGTCGTCACGCGCATTCCGCTTCGTGACGAAGACGGCACCCTGGTCGGCGCGCTCGGTTTCGTCCTGTTCGACCGCGCCCGACACCTCAAACCGTTGATGTCCAAGTTCACCACGCTGCAGACGCAGCTGGTCGCCACCCAGAACGAGCTGGCCAAGGCTCGCCGAGCGCGCTACACCATCGCCGGCTTCATCGGCACCAGCCCGGCCGCCAGTGAAGTGAAACGCCAAGCACGGCGTGCCGCCCAGCTGGACGCTACGGTCCTGATCCGTGGCGAGACCGGGACAGGCAAGGAACTGCTGGCCCAGGGCATCCACAACCTGTCACCGCGTGCCAACGGACCTTTTGTTGCAGTCAACGTCGCGGCAATTCCGGAAACGCTGGTTGAAGCCGAGTTGTTCGGTACTGCGCCCGGGGCCTTCACAGGCGCGGATCGCAAAGCGCGCATTGGCAAGTTCGAAGTGGCCAACGGCGGCACCCTCTTCCTCGATGAAATCGGCGACCTGCCGTTGGCACTGCAGGCCAAGCTGTTGCGTGTGCTGCAGGAGCAGGAAATCGAGCCGCTGGGCTCCAACCAGGTCAAGCCGCTGAATGTGCGGGTGATCGCTGCCACACACATCGACCTGGAAGCCAAGGTCGCCGCTGGCGAGTTCCGCGATGACCTTTACTACCGGCTCAACGTGCTGGCGCTACAGGTGCCGCCGCTGCGCGAACGCGCTGCTGACATTCCAGCCGTAATCGAACACCTGCTCGACGACATTGCCAACCGCTCCGGTCAGGCACCCATGGAACTTGCGCCGAGCGCCATCGCATTGCTGTGCAATCAGCCGTGGCGGGGCAACGTACGCGAGCTGGGCAATCTGCTGGAACGCGCCCAGCTGAGCACGGATGGCACCCCGCTGGAAGCCCGCCATTTCTCACCGCTGTTGGGGTCGACGACCACCGCCGCGCCGCAGGCTGCCGCCCTGCCCAGTGAGCCGATGCTTGCTGAACCGGCACCGGAACCCAACGCCCCGCTGCAACGTCTCGCCGAAAGCGTCGCCCAGGCCGAGCGCCGCGCCTTGCAGACCGCCCTGCTCGCCTGCAAAGGCAACCGCCGCCGAGCCGCGACGGAGCTGGGCATATCCCGAGCCAGTCTGTATTCGAAGTTGCAATTACATGGTCTGAGTGAACGGTAGCGCGATAGTTAGAAGTTCGAAAAGCAATGATGGGGTGCCTTGCTGCGGCTGATGTCTGTCGTTAACGTAACGCGCCGTTAATGGTCGCAGGATGCGCAAAAAATGACATTTACGATTCGCCCGGTTAGCCACGACGATCTGCCGGCTATCTGTGAATGGCCGCAGGACGAAGCCGAACTCTTCTATTGCTTTCCAAAAGCTCATTACCCACTCACTGAGGACCAACTGCTCGAGGCGATCGCTCAACGCGCCGAGTCGTCCGTCGTCGTCCAATCAGGCCGGCCCGTAGCATTCGCGAACTTCTACCGATGGGATCAGGGTGGGGTTTGTTCAATCGGGAACGTCATCGTCGCGCCGAACGCGCGCAGGTCCGGGGCTGCAGGGTTCCTCGTCGACCACCTTTGCGCGGTTGCCTTCTCGAAATTTGCGGCCGTCCAGGTGCAGGTCTCCTGTTTCAGCCTGAACACAGCGGGCCTACTGCTCTATCCGAAGCTCGGGTTCCTGCCATTCGCGATCGAAGAAAGACAGAGCCGGGCCGGTGAGCGCATCGCATTAGTTCACCTCCGTCGCAACCCGCCATCGGCAGGGCAATGACAAACTGTTCTTGCCTCCGGTAGCCGCAGACGACACACCCGCTGCGGCCATCGATGCCCCGAATGACTATTGCGCCAGCCAGCCGCCGTCGACATTCCAGGCAACGCCGCGGACCTGGCGAGCAGCATCGCTACACAGGAAGACGGCCAGCTCGCCCAGCTGTTCCGGCGTCACGAAATCCAGCGACGGCTGTTTTTCCATCAGCAGTTCACGGGTCGCCTGGCTCGGGTCGCCGTGGGCCTGGGCCTTGCTATCGATTTGCTGCTGCACCAGCGGCGTCAGTACCCAACCAGGACAGAGCGCGTTGCAGGTAATGCCCGTGGTAGCTGTTTCCAACGCCACGGTTTTGGTCAGGCCGACCAAGCCGTGCTTAGCGGCCACGTAAGCAGCCTTCTGCGCCGAGGCCACCAGGCCATGAACCGAGGCGATGTTGATGATCCTCCCCCAATTGCGCTCGCGCATGCCCGGCAAGGCGAGGCGCATGGTGTGAAACGCCGAGGACAGGTTGATGGCAATGATGGTGTCCCAGCGCTCGACTGGAAACGACTCGATGGGCGCGACATGTTGGATGCCAGCATTGTTGACCAGCACATCGACCGAGCCTAGGTCGCGCTCCGTCCGGCTGACCAAATCGGCGATCTGATCCACATCGGACACGTCGGCAGGATGGTGCAGCACGCGCGTGCCGTATGCCGAGACGCGTTCGAGGGCGGCATCAACATCGCCGAAGCCGTTGAGCATCACGTCGGCCCCGGCCTCGGCCAACTTGCAGGCAATGCCCAGGCCGATACCGCTGGTCGAACCCGTCACGAGAGCGGTTTTAGCGTTAAGTGTCATGGCGTGCTCCGATTGGGTTGCGCAACTGGAACAGAGCGGCCAAAACCGACTCATTGATTGCCAGCAAAGCGGTCTTTACAGACCATGACGGGGACGTTGACAGGCAAGGTGCTGGACGAGTGACTGGCACAACGGCCAGAGCGAAAAGAAGGGTCATCTGCGGTTTTCCTTGTTGTTCTTGTCGCCTCGCTCGGGATGCGTCTGCCTCAACGAGCAAAGAGAGACTTTGTCAGAGCGAAAGCCATGCCAATCCAGGCGCGGCCTGCAGAAATGGCGCCTAGGTCCCGGATTTGCTGACTTACAGCTGCCAAATCGAGGCGAGTGATCGAACGACGGAACAACGGCAAATAACGCTAATGTACAGATTCGTGTACATGCCCATTTCGACATACTGCCTTCACGACGATATGTCCGGATGGCTGGACCCATGCCTGTCCGCCCGCTCCGCGTAACGCCGCTAGACCGATTCGAGATTCACCGGGCCGCGTTTCAGCAGATCAACCAAGAAGTAATGCCGCTTTCTGCCGGACACACCACTCACGATGGCGCCCGGCGGCCAGGCTATGTTTCGTCAAGGCAGCCCCAGGCGGGACTTAGCGACGTTCCTTGACGCCTACAAAGCCAGCATTTGCTGGACGCGGCTGGCAAGGGTGTCGATCGCGAAGGGTTTCGTCAGGACCTGCATGCCCGGACCAAGGGAGTTATTTCCGATAGCGGCGCTTTCTGCATAGCCTGTAATGAAGAGGGTTTTCAGGCCCGTGCGTATCTCCCGACCCGCGTCGGCCATCTGTCGTCCATTCATACCCCCGGGCAGGCCGACATCTGTGATCAGCAAGTCGATGTTTACCTCGGATTGCAACACCTTCAGCCCGCTGACACTGTCGGCAGCCTCAATCAACGTGTAGCCAAGGTCACCGAGAACATCCATCAGAAGCAAACGCACGGTCGGCTCGTCGTCCACGATCAGAATCGTCCCGCGGGCCTCGCCGGGAACGGTATTCGTCATGGTCGCTACGGCTGCGGCTTCGGTCGCTTCACCGATGTAACGCGGCAGGAAGATGGATACCTGCGTGCCGTGCCCCTTCTCTGAATCAATCCGAACCTGGCCACCGGACTGCTTGGCAAATCCGTAGATCATCGATAACCCCAGGCCTGTGCCCTGGCCGATCGGCTTGGTCGTGAAGAAGGGGTCAAACGCTTTGGCGATAACAGCAGGTGTCATGCCCGTTCCGGTGTCCGCTACGCTCAGCGAGAGATACTGACCCTCGGGAAGATCGTATGCCCGAGCGATATCACCCGCCAGCCATCGGTTGGACGTCTCGATGGTGATACGCCCACCGTCTGGCATGGCATCACGTGAATTGATGCACAGGTTGAGGATGGCATTCTCGAGCTGGCTCGCATCGACGGACGCCGACCAGAGGTGCATACCACTGATGGTTTCTACCCGAATGCCGGGGCCGACCGTGCGTTGAATCAGCTCCGTCATACCCTCCATCAGCACATTTACGTCGATCGGCCGCGGGTCGAGCGTCTGGCGCCGCGAAAACGCCAGGAGACGGTGCGTCACGGCTGCGGCACGTTTCGCCGCCCCCTGAGCTGACGCCATGTATCTGTCGATATCGTCAAACCGCCCCTGGGACAACCGCAGACTCATCAGCTCCAACGCGCCCGAAATGCCTGCGAGCAGGTTGTTGAAGTCGTGTGCGAGCCCCCCGGTGAGTTGACCAACGGCCTCCATTTTTTGTGACTGTCGCAGCTTGTCCTCGGTCTGGATCAGCGCTGCCGTCCGCTCGGCCACGCGTTGCTCCAAGGTCTCATTGAGCGCTCTCAACGCCGCAGTTGCCCTGTCACGCTCAGCCTCGATGGACCGCCTGTGTTCGACGTCAATCAGCACACCCGGGAATTTTTGAGGCGTGCCGTCTTCTGTCAGATCAACACGTCCGTTCGCCTCGATCCAGTAATACCTGCCGTCACCACGCCGTACCCGGTACTGATGAGCGTAGGCGCCACCGCGCGCGATGACCTCAGCTATCGCAGCCTTCAGCCCCTCCCGGTCTTCGGTGTGCACGGTAGCGATTATCTGCTCAAGGCTGAGCCCTTCTCGGCCGAGGGCGGGGTCAAGACCAAAAGCGAGAGCAAAGCCTTCATCGACCGTGAACCGGTCGGTAGGCAGATGCCAATTCCAGGTTCCGATGATCGCGCCCGCCGCGAGGGCAAGCTGAACGCGCTGGACGTTTTCTCGCGCAAGCGATTCACTGACACGCAGGCGCTCTTCGGCACGTCGCCTCTGGGTCACATCGCTGAAGAGAATCGCAATCTGGCGCTCGGCGGGGTCGCCGACTCGAACGGCCCGAACGTCGAACCAACGCTCGAACGCTTCAGCGTAATTTTCAAAACTGGCCGGCTCCCCGGTTTTCGCAACGTGGCCGTAGGTTTCGAACCAGAACTGCTCCAGATCAGGTGCGAATTCGGTAACCCACTTGCCTCGCAGGTCGACGCCCGCCTGGCGCTCGAACGCAGGGTTGGCCTCAAGAAACAGATAGTCCACGGGTTGGTCGTCCGCGTCGAACTTGACCTGGACGATCGCAAACGCCGCTTCGATAGACTCCAGTATGGTTTTGAACCGCTCCTCACTCTGGCGCAGCGCTATTTCCACAGCGCGCATACGGGTCAGATCAAGCATCGCGCCGATCATACGCACGGCCTCACCTTCGGCGTTGCGGATAACCTGGCCGCGGTCGATCACCTCGGCGTAGGTCCCGTCATGACGCCGGAAGCGGTATTCACCCGTCCAGGTGGTACCGCTCCCGTCGATAACGGCGCGGATCGATGAGTGGATGCGCGCGCGGTCCTCTGCATGGATGCGCTCGATCCACCAGTCTCCGGAACTGTCGACGTCCGCAAGCGGGTAGCCGTAAGCCTGCTCCAGTGCATCGTTCCAGAGCACATGGTTGGTGTTCAGATCCCAGTCCCAAACGGCATCATTGGTAGCTTTTGCAGCCAGACGATAGCGTTGCTGAGACTCCTCGATGGCGCGGCCTGCCATGTGCTCACTGGTATGGTCATGCAGGATCTTCATATAGCCAAGATGGCTGCTATCTGGGCCATACAGTGGCGACATCGCCTCCGACGCCCAGAATTGTTGACCGTCTTTGCGCAAATGCCAGCGCTCGTTTGTCACACGCCCATGGCGCAGGACATCGTCCATTTCCTGCTTGGCCCGGCCTGTGGCTCGATCGGTCTCGGTAAAGATCAGCTCGCTGCTCTGGCCAAGCATTTCCGATGCACTCCACCCCATCACCTGCTCGGCGCCCAGGTTCCAGTCGGTGATGATTCCAGCTGGATCAGTCAGGATGATCGCGAGCTCGGTGATGCTGTCGAACACTGCCCGTTGGCGTGCCTCGCTACTGGTCAGCGCAGCCTGGCTAGCCGCGAGCTCTGCTGCCAGTGCTTGTAGCGTCAGCGGGTCGGCCGCGCTTGCCGATTGGCAGCCCGAGCGGCAAACCGACTGATGGACGTCGCGCCGCGTCTGTTGCTCCGCGCAGATCCCTGCATTCTCAAGAACGGTGCGCAGACGCACGACTTCTGCCTCAAGCGCCTCACGGGTAAGGTCTTTCAACGCGATACCTATCTCAATCTGATAACGATGACGGACCGTCCCCCACGATCTGGCGGGTTAGACAACCTGTCTGCAGCTGTCGAGGTTAGCGCCGCACGAGCACAACCACCGGCTGATCTGTCGACAGCCTGGATCGTTCAAACGCCAAACAACGACCCAGAGGTTTGCCTGGTCGCGTCAACACGAGGAGGATCACACCGCCAGTCGATGCTGGTCGCAATCTCACCCAACCTCCACGCAGCCTGCTCCGTCCTCGAGCTCAGCACCCATCACCGCCATGGCAGTCATTGCGCGAGCTGGCCTTCATCCTGCCAACACACTATCCACCAGCGCCTTGGCCTCTTCCTGAATGCGCTTGAGGTGCGCCTCGCCTTCGAAGCTTTCGGCGTAGATCTTGTAGACGTCCTCGGTGCCAGACGGCCGCGCCGCAAACCAGCCGTTGTCGGTCACGACCTTAAGGCCGCCAATTGCAGCGCCGTTGCCCGGCGCTTCGGTAAGAATCTGGGTGATCGGCTGGCCGGCCAGCTCGCTGGCGGTGACCTGCGAAGCCGACAGCTTGCCGAGCTTGGCCTTCTGCTCACGGTCTGCGGCGGCATCGATGCGCTGATAGACCGGGGAACCGAAACGCTCCGTCAGCGCCTGGTAGCGCTCGCCAGGATCCTTGCCAGTCACCGCGGTGATCTCAGCAGCCAGCAGGCCGAGAATCAGACCATCCTTGTCGGTGGACCAGGCACCGCCTTGCTTGCGCAGGAAAGAAGCGCCAGCGGATTCTTCACCGCCGAAGCCCAGGCTGCCGTCCATCAAGCCATCAACGAACCACTTGAAGCCCACCGGCACCTCGACCACTTTGCGGTCAATGCCCTTGGCAACACGGTCGATCATCGAGGACGACACCAAGGTCTTGCCGATGCCCGCCCCAGCGCTCCACTCGGGGCGGTGAGTGAAGAGGTATTCGATGGCAACGGCCAGGTAATGATTGGGGTTCAGCAGCCCCACCGAACGCGCAACGATGCCGTGGCGGTCATGGTCGGTGTCGCAGGCGAAGGAGACGTCAAAGCGGTCCTTATTTTCGATCAGCCCGGCCATGGCGTGGGGCGAGCTGCAATCCATGCGGATCTTGCCGTCCCAGTCCAGGCGCATAAAGCGGAAGGTTGGATCGACGCGGGTCGAAAGCACTTCGAGCGGCAGGCCGTAGCGTTCGGCAATGCGCGTCCAATAATGCACGCCGGCCCCACCGAGTGGGTCAACGCCGAACTTGAGACCGGAGTTGCGGATGACCTCCAGGTCGATCACCTGCTCCAGACCGCCTACGTAATGTTCGATGAAATCGAAGCGTTGCGTGCTGGGTGCCTTCAACGCTTGCGAATAGTCCATCCGCTGCACACCCTTGAGCCCGGCAACCAGCAGCGCGTTGGCGCGCTCCTGGATCCACTTGGTCACGCCCGTGTCCGCCGGGCCGCCGTTGGTGGGGTTGTACTTGAAGCCACCGTCGGCGGGCGGATTGTGCGACGGCGTGATGACGATGCCGTCAGCCAGGCCGCTGCTGCGGCCAGCGTTGTATTCGAGGATGGCGTTGGAGATGGCCGGGGTCGGCGTGTATCCGGGCTCGCCATTGGTTTCGCTGCAACCGGCGTCGATGCGTGTCTCAACGCCGTTGGCTGCCAACACTTCCAGGGCGGATACGAACGCCGGCTCGGACAGCGCGTGGGTGTCCATGCCGACGAAGATCGGACCGTCGATGCCCTGCTCCCGGCGGTAATCGCAGATCGCCTGTGTGGTTGCCAGGATATGCCACTCGTTGAAGCTGTTCTTCAGTGACGAGCCGCGGTGGCCGGAGGTGCCGAAAGCGACTTGCTGCGCCGGATCGGATGGATCAGGGCGCTCGCTGTAGTACCGCGAAATCAGCCGCGGAATATTGGTCAAGGTGTGCTCGGCGGGGAGGCGTCCTGCGTTGAGGTCGAGGCTCATCAGTCGTTCCTTTGGAAGATCAGTAGGTCGATTCAGGCAGAACCCTGAGTTCTGCCGAGGGTGTCGAACGCAAAATGACGGTGGCAACCGGCACTTATCTACGCGCTTCGACCATGCACCCTCGGGCTTTGGTTCCCCGCAGTTGCATCGAAAGCGCATGCGCAGCGGTGGCGCATGATAGAGCGCGCCGGCCGTGCCGCGAAGGGCCTGCCTATCCGACGAGCGTTGTCGACTCCCCAACGTTTGTTTAGCGCTCAGCCATCGAGTCTCCCGCCGTCGGTCGGAATGCGCCAACCAGAACAGCGGTCAGCCGATACAAACCGGGCAAGCCTGGCGCTGGTATATCTGTGCTTTGCGCTGGACGATCAGCAGCAGCCGCAGCACAGCGAAACAGACGCAGCAAGGCAATGGAAAACCGGCAAGACAAAATCGGCCTTCTGGAATGACGCTTACAGCACATGATCGGCGAGTCGATGCCGCCTGGGCCTTCGATTGCGACAACATCTGCCTTTCGCTGTTTTCGGTATTCGGTTTAAACAGCGTCTTCGTCTGGGTCCCGACGCATCGACCCGGTATGCCATCATCAACGGTGAATTGAGCGACGTGGCCAGTCTGGCTAATCATCACCATCTGAATCGTTCCCTCAATAGTCGCCTGAGCGACGGTATGAATGGAGAGATTCCAGTGTTTGTCCAAGCGCTTGGACTGGACAGCTTCAAGCCCATCAACGAGTTGAATGGCACTATTAGTGAAAACGACGAGCAGCTAGGAGGACTGATCTCAATGATCGTGTCCACCATCGAGGAAAATTTTGAGTTGACACCAAAAGGCGCTGGTTCTGAGTGACATTGCCAGCGCAGGCCATAATACCGATTACCGGAGAGACCAAAGAAACCAAGCAGCTCATGGGAAATACATTCTAATTTCAGAATTCACATTTACTGGAAGGAAGCTCAGCCATTATATTTTGCTGAGCATTCATGAGGAAATCAAAGCTCACTGAGCCTAAAATCAGTTTATCAAACCAACTATTTGACGAAGATGAGCAACTTTATCTCTAATCTTAAGAACCTCAACATCTGAACCAGGATTACTGGAAAGCAACCCTATTAAATAACCCTTCCGCCCACGGTTTCTTTGAATCAGCTCATCCAAATAGTCCTTATTCATATGATAATCATCAAAAGCCTCATGGTAGCAATTAATAGCAGCCACGTAGTGAGTAGAATTTTGATAATTCTCTATATAACAAAGCAACCCATAAAGATTAGCGCGAGTTAACTTAGCGTTGATTGTAACTGTTTTTTCAGTTTCATTTATTGCTTTTTCCGCATGTTCAATGGCAGCCAGCACTGTATCCGCACTGTTTGCTGAATGGTCATGGTAGATACTCTTTGCCCTTTGAAGCCAGTAATTAGGCTCGCCGGACAAAATTCGAGCAAGCTCTTTGTAGGTCTCACCAATCAATGCTCTATTGTGAGACCTACCATTTGACCCTGCCGAGAAAACCGAATTAAGAACATCAAACATCACAAGATCGTAATATTCCTTATGAGATTTTACCGCAGACACAGTATCTACAATTAAACTGGCAGACTTATCAACCCCCATAACCGAAACGAGCGAGCGCAGCGCATAAAACAACCATACTTGAGAGTTACTCGTTAAGGCAAAACTCGAGTGAGAGGCCGCCATAGTTGACCTATCAGTATTGGACCTCTCAATGAACGGCCCCCATACTTGTATCACCGTAGATATGTAATCCTCAGCAGTAGTGGCATACCCACTTTTTTGCAAAATGCTACGATATATAACAGACAAAACTTTCTGCTTAACAGCAAGAATGTATAAAAGCCCAAACTCTGACCTTGATATATTCCCTCCCACATATCGCACTCGATTATCTATTTTTTCCTTTAATGATGCTTCTGCTTTGAGCAGACTTTTCACTACGGAACTGTCTGCAACTTGATATATATGATCTAGTATTGTTCCTGATTTAGCGAGCCTAGCGACCCCAACCGTACCAAGAATTTCATTTATAAGCTCGAGCTCGTTAGCAGAGAAGCGACTACTCAGAGTTACAACTGAATTTTCCGGCAAAACCTCAGTGGCAAATAGATTGTTTTTATCTATTACGAGAAGAATCTTAGAGTTATAAGATTCAAGTTTTTCGACAGATCGACAAACCGTATAAATTTGTGAAAAATTCAAAGACTCACTATCAAATACTATAAAACTATCTTTTAAATTCAGTATATGAGAAAGCTCTCCATCAGAGACAGCTGAGCTAGAGGTTACGAGATATGATTTCTTCGACTTAAAAGAACGAAGTGCTCGGTACAGAGCAGTGGTCCGTCCTGAAAACCTTGTCCCCGTGAGCACTACTACTGTATTTTCTTCAACTTTATCCATAATTAACCTGTCAGCATCCCTGACAATGGATAGATGACTACTATCGCCACCACTCCAGTTGCTTTGAAGAAAGTATTGCAGATATTGCGTGACGCTAAATTTTTCCGAAGCTAACTTAAACTCAAACTCTTTTGCCGGAGAGCTATTCGCTAAAGTTTCATTCGCCAACTCCGAAGCCTTCAAATAGAAATCATCATAGTTGCAGATGATGACATCAGTTATTTTGTAGTCTCTAAGCTTACTAACTATATCGTAATCCCCTTCCGGAGATGATGATGTTATGTAAATCCGCCTAGAGCCAGCCGCACCCGAAACCTCCTCATGTTCAGACAGAGCGTAAAGAACATCTATCTCATCAGTTAAACTGCAACCGATAAACAAAAGATTACTTTCGCTTAAATCAGCTTTTAGCTCATCAATTAGGGGGCGATTCTTATTTAAACTCCTAATATAGTCACCCTTACCAAACACTAACTTCAATGCATCCCTAGAGACCGCCTTGAGCGCAGTAAAAACATCCCCATGAATTTTGTATACATATCGCCGCACAGAAGACTTTGCAAACGGCTCATACGGAACCACCTTCACGCCATCTATCGCGTTTTCTATTCCGTCATCAATATTTAATGTATATATATACGGCCAAGGAATATTAAGGAATGATAGTTTAGAACTTGTTGCAATTCTTACACCCGAGAAGCACCCATCAAGAGTGCTCTTAATCTGATCCAGCCCAACTATATCGTCACGAAAATAAACATCTGACAATTTCTGAAAATCGTATTTATCCAGTTGCTCTTTAGTTGGTTTGAATGGTGCTGAGCTTGCTCCAATTTGCTGCCGCATAATTGCCATCCACTCTCGACCGTCTGGTACCAATTTTGCTCTGGCACGCTCTCCCCTAGTAAATCCAGTACCAATAAACGGTACAGTTCGGCCAGAGGCAATCACACCTCTCAGGAAAGCCTCAGTTGCGGGATCTTCTAGATTACGGAATTCCATTTGCGCGCTCCAACCTCAGCTAAGAACAATACATCGATTATGCATTTTGCCACGTCCGAGAGCCATCACCCTGCCCACCTCTCCGCTTCGCCTGAAGCTTGCTATGCGCCTAGATGAAGTGGGGCAGGCAGATTGCCCTATATCGGCAGTTCTGAATTGAGGGAGAACAATGAACACCTTAGTCAATGACCTCAAGAGATTTCACTGTAGCTTGCAGGAGATCAATTGCTCTGCTGTATGGATATGTCACTGCTATAGAGGGCTACGCAAACCCGAGTTATCCCAACAGGACAAATGAGGTCTACGCGGGCTAGGGTTGCCTTAGCCCTTCGCTGCCCCACTCACCAGCATGTTCCCCAACATCTCGCTGAGGACGAATAAGCCAATCGAGACCGTCGCTCAGCTTGGCAAGCTGACCGAGCTCGCTTGCGATCAGGCTCAGGGCTTCTACCTCGGCCGGCCCATGTCACCGCTGCTGTTCCAGCAGGTTCTGGCCGATGCCAAGATGGCAAGTGTCGATGCGGCGGGCGTGCGCTAAGCGCTCTTGGAACCCGCACGTACAGGCCGGCCTGGAGGGCCCGGCCTTGCGCTCTCAAATAGCCCCTGTTTCAGCCTGCGCGTCCAAGGCCGCTGACACTGTTTCAGCCAGATGCTCAAGCGTGAATGGCTTGGTCATCATGCTCATGCCCGCCCCGAGAAACTCTGAGCGAATCGCGGCGTTTTCGGCGTAACCGCTGATGAACAGAACGGGCAGATCCGGCCGTTTCTGCTGGATTATTTCGGCCAATTGGCGACCGTTCAGACCGGGCAGTCCGACGTCGGTTATCAACAGGTCCAGCGTACGCAAGCCATCGAGCAAACTCAGCGCCTGCTGACCGTCTTCAGCGAGATGCACCTGGTAGCCGAAGTCCTCCAGCGCGGCGGCGAGTAACAGGCGTACCGAATCATCATCCTCCACCACAAGGATCGTCTGCCCTCGTCCGGAGGTCAGATCCACGGACGCGGCGATCGCCCCATTCTCGACTGCAGACGACTGCGCCAGGGGTATGTACAAGGTGATCGAGGTACCGGCCCCCTCCTCGCTGGTCACCGAGATCAAACCGCTACTCTGTTGAACGAATCCGTAGACCATGGACAGACCCAATCCGGTGCCTTGCCCCAAGGGTTTGGTGGTGAAGAAGGGTTCGAATATTTTCCCCAGCACGGGCTCGGGAATACCGACCCCCGTGTCCGATACCCTGATGCTGACGTAGCGCCCCCTATTACCACCCAGACGAGCAGCCTCTGCCTCGTCGATATCGGCTCGGCTGGTAGCAATCGCCAGAATGCCGCCATCTGGCATGGCATCACGCGCATTGATGCTTAGGTTCAACAAGGCGTTTTCAAGCTGGTTGGGGTCGACTAATGCCAAGCCGGCACGGTCATCAAGCTGCAGCTCAAGCTTGATCCGCTCCGTCAGCGTCCGTTTGAGAAGGTCGCTTAGCGATAGGATCAGTGGATTCACTGAAACGGTGCGGGCTTCGAGCGACTGGCGACGGGAGAACGCTAACAAGCGCTGGGTCAAGGCTGCCGCTCGGCTGGCGGACGTATGAGCGGCCGTCATGTAACGATCCAGATCACCGTATTGCTGCCGGCCTATACGGAGGCGCATCAGGTCCAATGCGCCGATGACACCCGTAAGCATGTTGTTGAAATCGTGAGCGATGCCACCGGTGAGCTGGCCCACCGCGTCCATCTTCATGGATTGGCGCAGCTGGTCTTCGGTTCGGGCTCGTTCTTGGCTTTCCAGCGTCAGCTTCTCCAACGCCTCTTCCAGCGCACGGGTACGGGCCTTGACCTGAAACTCAAGATCATCGTTGAACCGGCGCAGCATTTCTTCGTTCTGCTTTTCAGCATTTATATCAATGACGACCAAGGCGGCGCCTCGGATCTCCCCCTGGCTGTCGTACAGCGGTACCGCATTGACACGTGTCCATAGCTCAGGCCCGTCGTCGGGGTAGTAGCGGAAGTCAGCACCTTCCACCATTTCGCCGCGCAGAGCCCGGGCGCCTGCAAATTGATCCGGAGGGATCCGTTGACCCTGGCTATCGAGGCCCACCCATCGCTGAGCATGCCGACCATCAGTGGATGGGATTCTTCGGTTGGGAACATACCGCTCGTAGGTAGGATTGCTGAGCACGGTGGTCCCGTTTGTAGCGATCAGGCAGATGCCAACGGGAAGGTGTTCGACCAGGCTCTCAAGCGTTGCTTGCTGCTCAGCAAGCTCCACGAGACGGTCTGCAATCTCGAACTGACGCAGGCGGGAGCGCCAGGCCATCGCCACGGTACTCAGCAGAGCTGCCGGCCTTATGGGTTGTTCGAGAATGACCAGGTCCGCTACCCATTCGGGTAACCGCCTCTTGACTGCCAGAAAATCAGCGCGGGATTCGCTCTGCGTATCTGTGACCACAATAAAGGGGATGTCCGCCCCGTCACCTTGCTCGGTTAAGGCGGGCCCGCTCGCCATCGCCGACGCAAGAAATCGATCGGTAGCGATCACCGCACCCACTCGGTGATCCAGTTGTTGAAACAGGCTTTCGCTATCGGAGCAGAAAGCAAGTTCATAACCCTCTTCGTCCAGTAGCTGTACCAGGCGAGAGAAGTCGACGCCACAGCCGGTGCCAATCAATAGCCGCCTGGCCTCGGATGAAATGTCAGCAGTCACGTCGGTGCTCTTCCGGTAGTAAGGAGCAGGTGAGGTTTCCCTTCGCGTCCGTTTAGCACTCAAACGTCTGCTTGGAGAATCGATAGATAAGCCGGCCACAAGGCTGAAGGCGATGCTGTGCTGGATTGCGCAAGAGCCGACAGTCGGCCCTCCACAACAGCTGGCCAGCATGGGAGTAATAACGTCGACAAATGGTACAGAGCCGGCCATGCGGGCAGAAGACACCGTGCATCCGATTCAGACAAATACCGAGTTACGACTTCAGCGCAGTCCAAACGTCGAAGAGCTCAACTTGCCCGACGATCGATGATGTAGTCACCCAGCTGAGCCAGCGGCATAGGCTTTGCGAACAGGTAACCCTGTGCCTCGTCGCATGCCGACCGCATCAGCTGCCGCAGCATATCGGCGTCCTCTACGCCTTCGGCCACGACGCGCATGCCAAGCGAATGGCACATTTCGGTCACCGCCTTGATGAAATCGAGACAGTTATCAGCCTTGGCGGTTGGGCAAAGGAAGGTCCGATCAAGCTTCACAACATCGATCGGATATTGGCGCAAGTAGGCGATGCCGGCGTACCCGGTGCCGAAATCATCGATGGCAAGCCTGACGCCGATGGTTCGCAGGTTTCTCAGGAGCTGGTGCGAAGCGTCGGTGTCTTCGATCAACCCGGACTCGGTCAGCTCCAGTTCGAGACGGTGCGTATCCATCCCGGCCGCCTGCAATGCGCCGCTGACTTCGCTGCACAGCGTCGGCGATTTGAGCTGCACCGGTGACACGTTCACCGACAACATCAGCTCGGTACCGATGCGTTCGGTCAATTGCTGGATGTCTTTGCACGCCTGCTGCAGCACCCAGTTGCCGATTTTGCAGATCAGCCCCGTGGTTTCGGCGATGGGTATGAACACCGCTGGCGATACCAGCCCCTTGCTTGGATGGTTCCAGCGGATCAGTGCCTCCACACCGCATGGAACGTCATCGTCCAGGCAGATGCGCGGCTGGTAATGCAGCACGAATTCATTGCGTTCCAACGCTTCGCGCAGGTCGAGCTCGAGCGCCATGCGGTTCTTGGTCTCAATGCTCATCTCAGCCGAGAAGAACTGCATCCCGGTGCCGCCAGCATCCTTGGCGCGATACATGGCGATATCGGCGTGCTGCAGCAGTTCGTCAATGCTGGTGTCGGGGTTCGGATACAGACACATGCCCATCGATGCCGAGGGGTAGTAACGTGTGCCAAGCACATCGCAGGGCACTTGGATCGCCCGCAGCAGATCAGCTGCCAGCCGCTCGGCCGAGCGCACGCCGTCAGGTAGATGAGCCACCACCACAAACTCGTCGCCGCCCAGGCGCGCCACCAGATCACCGGACGGCAGCGCTTCGCGCAACCGATGGGCGATCTGCACCAACAGTACGTCGCCGTAGCCATGCCCCATCGAGTCGTTCACTTCCTTGAAGCGATCAAGGTCGATCAGCATGATCATCAGTTGCTGGCCTTCTGGGATGAAATTGACCAGTTCGCGCAGGTGATCATTGAGATAGGTTCGGTTGGGTAGCCCCGTCAACGAGTCATGAGTGGCCATGTGGTGCAGTCGGTGCTCGACCTGCTTGCGGTCCGTGATGTCAGTCAAGCCGCCGGACCACTCCTTCATGTTCCCGTGGTCATCGAAGATGGGCACGGCGTGACCGGTCATATGCCGATATTGGCCGTCAGCCCGGCGGATGCGGTATTCCGCGCGCTTGTTGCTATAAGTCGAACGCATTTCCTCAAGGACGACTTCAAGCGCGGGACGATCTTCCGGATGCACCGCTTCGAGCCAACCCTTCCCGCGCGATTGCTCGAACGTCTGGCCAGTGAATTCGCTCCAGTCGGGCTGTAGCTCAACGATGTCCACTTCGGGGCTGGTCGACCAGACCAAACTGTTGGTGGCCTTCACCAGCCCCTTGAAGCGGCGCTCGTTGGCTGCCATCTCTCGCTCGGCCTTGATCCGTGCCCGGTTGGCTCGATCGCGCTGCACCACCAGCGCCGCCGTATTGGCGAGCAGCGTGATCCCTTCCTGCTCCAAAGACGACGGCGCTGCGCATACGCTGCTGTAACAGGCAATGGTGCCCATCACCTCGCCGCGGTCAGAAAGAACGGGTGTGGACCAGCAAGCGCGCAGGCCGTGCTCAAGCGCCTTGTCCCGGTGCTGGGCCCAGTACGGATCGCTGGCAATATCCACGGCAACACTTGGCTTGCCGGTGCGTACCGACACGCTGCAGGTGGTTTCGTCGGAACCTGCGTCCATCGCATCGAGCGCAGCGACGAAATCTGGAGGAAGGTTGGACGCTTCAACGAATCGCAGCTTGCCATCCTCATCCAGGCGCATGATGGCTGCGCGAATGGTCCCAGCCGACTGCCTTTCGGCCGAGCGGGTAAGTTCGACCAGCACATCAGTCAAGGGCGCGCCGGCGACCGCCAGCTCCAGTGAGCGCATCTGCCCTTCGGCTATGGCCTCGGAGCGGCGGCAGTCGGTCACGTCCTGACTGACGAAGTGCAACGCCCGCAGCTCGGGATGAGCGGTGGAGCGACCGCTCACGCTGACCATTTGCACACTGCTGTCGCCGACCAGAACACGGCACTCGAAGCGCACCTCGTCACCGGTCGAGAGGGCGACAGCCACGTGCTCGGCGACCGGGTCGCGGTCGTCGGGATGGATGTGTTCCAAGAATTCGGTGAGTGAGGTGCTGCCCAATGCACAGGCATCGAGCGCATCGGTGACAGCCTCGACCGTCGCCTGGGTATCGCTTAGAGAATCGTCCAGCTCGACGTACCACTCCAGCAAGCCAGCCGATTGCAGCGTGAAAGCAAGCCGGGATTGCAGATCTGGTTGGGCCATGCTGTTATCCAAAAAGTTTGTAAAGCGAGCTTCTGCTTGGACCCATAGAGCTGGTCACCGTTCTGAGCTAGACCGATATACGCAGCTATCGTTGAATCCTCGCTTTATCAAGGGTAGTGCACGGCCCCGATAGCCCCCTGCGAAGCCTTCTATAACCGACGTTCGGTGTGGCTGGCGGGCGCTTTTACTTAGCGGGCGCGCTAAACCAGAGTCGGATCGCCCTGCTTCGCCAGCACTTCACGCACACAGCGGTGAAACAGCTGCTGCACCGGCAGCTGCCGGGCGCTGTGGCGACCGACCAGTACCAGCTCCCGGTAGAAGGTTGCGCCGCCCAGTCGCAGAACGCGGACGGTCGGCGTACTTTCTAGCCATAACCCGGCTTCTGGCACCAGGGCTACACCCAGCCCACAGGCGACCATCTTGACAATGGCATCCAACTCGTCAAGTTCCAGGCCAGGACGGACATCCAAGTGATGTTTGCGCAAGAACTGACTCACCTGCCGACCGCCAAAGGAGCTGCGGTCGTAACGTACGAACGGCTGCTCGACAAGGAGCTGCAACGGGTCATCACCGGCCACGTCGAGCGGCGTGATCAGCACGAACGGCTCGCGCTGAATCAACTCGGCATGGAGCTCCTTGGGCAGCGCAAATGGCGGACGGATCATGATCGCCAGATCGATCTCGCCGGTATCGACTTGCGACAACAGATTCAACGAGACACCGGGAACCAGCTTTGGCGCGACACCCGGCGCCTGTTCCAGCAGACGGAGCAGCACCCGCGGCAGCAGGCCGGTCTGTACCGTACCAATGGCACCGATTCGCAGTTCGCCCCGGTAGTCTTCGAGCGACTCCGGTCGACCCATCAAGCTGAACGTCTCGAGGATCTGCTCGGCCAGCGGCAGCGCCCGCAGGCCCGCTGCATTGAGATACGCCGAGCGGCCCGTTCGATCGAATAGGCGCAGGCCCAGCGCTTCCTCAAGATTTTTGATCTGGGCGCTGACAGCTGACTGGGTCAGCCCGATTCTATGCCCTGCAGCGGCGAAGCTGCCGCACCGGGCGATCGCAAGGAAGGTTTTCAATTCGCGGATCATAGGGACCTGGATTGATCGAAATATTCGAGGCTCGACACCAACGATATCCGCTGTTGATGAGGGCGACAAATCGGCAACATGATCGTTACGGCCCCACAACAGAAGGAAGCCTTGATGAGCCTCTCCCCTTTTCACCTTGCGATCCCGGTCCATGACCTACCCGCCGCGCGCCGCTTCTATGGCGAAGTCTTCGGTCTCGCCGAAGGCCGCTCGTCCGAGCATTGGGTCGACTTCGATTTTTACGGCCACCAACTAGTCATCCATGAGCACCCGCAGACGCCATCGCAGCAAGCTGCACACACCAATGCCGTAGACGGTCACGACGTTCCAGTGCCGCACTTCGGCATCGTGCTCAGCTGGCCAGAGTGGGAAGCGCTGGCCGAGCGCCTGCGCGCACGGGATACCAAGTTCGTGATCGAGCCCTATGTACGCTTTCAGGGCCAGGTCGGCGAGCAGGCAACCATGTTCCTCTTCGACCCTTGCGGCAATGCGTTGGAATTCAAGGCGTTCAAGGACATGAGTCAGCTGTTCGCCAAATGAGCTCTGCCGCTGCCAGTCATGGGTCAAGTAACGCAGCGCGGACGGACCGATAATGCCGGGAAGTACCCCGCCACGCTGTCACGCGTTCGCTGCGGCCTGCCATTCGCGCGGACTGGCGCCGGTCTTGCGGCGGAAGGCGCGAGCCAACGCCGATGGGCTTTCGTAACCCACCTCATCGGCAATCAGAGCGATCGGCCGGCCTTCGCGCAAGCGCTTCTGTGCCAGGCTGATGCGCCAACTGGTGAGGTAATCGGCCGGTGTCTGCCCGACCACCGAGCGGAAACTGGCGGCAAAGCTGGCCCGTGACATGTTCGATTCGGCAGCCAGTTCGGCCACCGACCATGCACGCTCGGGTTCGGCGTGCATCAGCGTGATCGCTCGCGCTAGGCGCAGGTCTGCAAGCCCGGCCATCATTCCCGAACTCATCGTCTGGCTGGCCATCAAGTGGCGCAGCATCTGCACGATGAGCAGTTCGAACAGGCGCCCCATGACCGCCTCGCGGCCACAGTAGCCGGCGACTGCTTCCTCGAACAGCCAGGCCAGGGCTCCGTCGAGGATCGGCGCTTCGGCCACAGGCAGCAGCAAGACATCAGGCAACGCCGCGGCCAGCGGATTGTTGGCGCCGCCGTCGAACTGCAGCGTCGCGCACACCAGGCGCGCGCCATCCGCTTCGTTGGCCAGCATCCGGTGGCGATACGGACGGGGAAACACCATCACCGTCGGCTCCGCCAACCGCACCTCGCTGTTGTCCGCCAGACGCAACGTCATGGCGCCTTCGCGCAGCACATGGATGTAGCCCACCTGGTCCGCAGTCTCGAAGGCCGCAACGCCACAGAGATCTCCGCTGTGATAGAGGCCCGCGTGCATGCCGAAGTGGCACAGCAGACTCGATAGACGATCCATGGTTACCTGCTTTGCTTAGACGATCAGTTGCATATTGAAGACGATTTGAGCCCTTTACGACAACCCGCCTGCGCATTATGACCCTGCACCAGACGCAAGTCGCTCCGAAGTCCCAAGCCGCTGCCTGTGCTGGTGCTCCGGTCTGCTCAGCAGAGCCCGCCACCGACACAACAACCCAAACCGCATCTAATCGAAAAGGTAGAACAACGTCATGACCACTGCATCGAAAACCCGCAACGCCGCAGCCGCCACCCTTCTCGCCGCCGCCACTACGCTGGGCAGCGTCGCCAGCTTCGCCGCCGACAAACCAACCGTGATTCTGGTGCACGGTGCGTTTGCCGAAGCAGCAAGCTGGAACGGCGTGGCCAGCCGGCTGATTGGTCAAGGTTATCCGGTCATCGCCGCAGCCAACCCGTTGCGTGGTGTAGCCAACGATTCCAAATACGTCTCCGACATCATCGAGCACACCTCAGGCCCTATCGTGCTGGTCGGTCATTCCTACGGCGGTAGCGTCATAACCAACGCAGTGAATGGCAGCGACAAGGTCAAGGCGCTGGTGTATGTCGCTGCATTCGCGCCGGCAACCGGCGAAAGCGCTGCCACGCTGGCCGGCAAATTTCCAGGCGGAACGCTTGGTCCGACCCTGGCCGAACCCGTTCAGCTGAGCGACGGCAACCAGGATCTCTACATCCAGCAGGATAAGTTTGCCGAACAGTTTGCTTCCGATGTGCCGGCGGCCGAGGCGGCCTTGATGGCCGCTACGCAGCGCCCGATAACCGCCGCCGCGTTGAACGAAGAAAGCCAGCACACCGCCTGGGAGTACGTACCTTCCTGGTTCGTCTACGGTACCGGCGACAAGAACATCCCCGAGGCGGCGCTGGAGTTCATGGCCGACCGCGCGGGATCGAAGAAAACCCTGAGCATCCCCGGCGCCTCCCACGTCGTGATGACCTCGCATCCAGATGAAGTGGCTGCGCTGATCACAGAAGCCGCGCAAGCCAGCGCCCAGTAACCGCTACGGCAAAAGGCCGGTCGATGAGATTGGTTCATCGACCGGCCTCTTTGCGCCTAGGCCGCTTGTTAGACAGGGTTCGCCATCGGTCAGGGCTGTTGGACGAAAGAACTTTTCACTCACGCGAGGCTAAACAAAAACCTCGATCAACCGATAACCCGACATGCCAAACGAAGCGTGTACGGCTCCAAGCCATCAGCCACGCGCGGCGTCTATTTCACCGATTTCGTACCTGTTGCGCATTGATCGCGTCAGCTCGAATGCGGAACACCCACCTGCAGACGGAAGCCCCTACCGTGCAACTCATCGATAACCGAGCGTTGATCAACGATGCCTTGAGCCAGTCTGCGGAACTGACGGGAGGACGCTTCGATCATCGCTACTGGTTGAGCAAGGTAGCGGACGTGAAGCTGCTGATCATCTCCAAGCCCGAAGTGCTTTTCGATCTTTCGGTCAAGGTGTACATCCCCTTGCCGTCAGGGCAGAAAACGCCGCTGACCTACGGCGATGGCTGGTTCAACTGGCACTTTCTCGGCAGCAAGAGCGCGGTGGTGACCATCGCCCGGGAAATCCTTTCGATCGCGATGCGCAATCAGAAAGCACCATCGCCTGTGCTACAGGCCTGGCTGACCCAGCTGGTGACGTTCAAGCACAGCGACCACACGATCGCCGTGCTTGAACCCGAAGCGCAGCAGGACCTGGCCGGCCGTTAAGCCGATTCCCCCGTCCCCAGCGCGGCCTCTTCATAATCGAGTTCGCGCAGCAGGGTTTGCAGCATCTGCTCGTCGATCTCGTGCCGTTTCCTCATGCGGTACATTTCCTTGCGCTGCACCGCGATGGCTTGAACGCGAATGACCCGCTCCAACGTCATGGTTTCACGGGCCTGGTTTGCTCGACCGTGATGGTCCATCAACGCTTCGATGTCGTGACGGTATGACTCGGTGACCCGCGCGGTCACCTCGCTGCGCAGCAGTGCGCTATCGGCATCCTCCACCGGGTTGGCCTGCTTCCAGCCCTCCAGCCAGCTGACCGCCGCCTGAGCAGCGAGCCGTCGTGCCTTTTTCAGCTCTTCCCTGTGTTCTTCGAAATCGTTGTTGGGTAGCTGCTTGAGGAAGTAGGGAATGCCCAGCGCACCGATCAGCAAGGACAGGATGATCACTGCCGCGGCGAGGAAGATCATCAGATCACGGCCTGGAAACGGTGTATCGCCGATCATTAACGGGATCGACAGCACACCGGCCAGGGTAATCGCACCACGCACGCCCGCAACCGCATTAAGCGCGGAAAACAACCGCAGGGGTTTGGGCTGAACCGTCCTGCCGAGCAGACGCCGTACACGGGCTTCGCTCCAGTGATAGCCATAAACGAAGGTAAAGCGGATGACCAACAGCAGCGCCATGATCGCCAGTGCACTGAATACCAGCATTGGCATGCTGTAACTCCCCTCGCCCGCTGCTTCCCATACGCGCTCCACGATACGCGGGAACTGCAGGCCCAGCAGCAGAAACACCAGGCCGTTGAAGCTGAAGTCGAGCATTTCCCAGACGCTGCGGTTCAAAATTCGGGTACTCGTCTTCACAGGCAGCATGTCGATACGGCTCTGCACCATGCCCGCTGCCACCGCTGAGAGAATTCCGGACATCCCGGCATGCTCGGCCAGGAAGAAAGCGGCGAACGGCAACAGGAGAATCATCACTACGTAGGTCGAGGGATCAAACAGATCCCGTGCGGTCATCCACTGTTTGGCCTTGCCTACCGACCAGCTCAGTCCCGCACCAATCGCGAGACCGCCCAGCGCGATGACGAAGAACTCGCCGGTAACGGTAACCAACGAGAAAGAGCCGGTGATAGCCGCAGCCAATGCGAATTTGAAGGAAACCAGGCCGGTGGCGTCGTTCATCATCGCCTCGCCTTCGAGCTGATGCGCCATATGTCGCGGCAGCCGACCCTGGCCAATGGCGATGACTGCAAGTGCGTCGGTGGGCGAAAGAATGGCTGCTAACGCAAAGGCTGCGCCAAGCGGAATGGCTGGCAGCAGCCAGTGAATGAAATAGCCCACCACCACCAGGATGATCAGCACGAGCACCAGCGCCATGGCGGTCATTTCCGCGCCGTGCTCGGTGAACTCGCGCTTGGGTATCTTCCAACCGTCATAAAACAGCAACGGTGGAATGAACAACAGCATAAAGATCTCGGGCCGTAGCTCGACGCCCATGCCGAACGGTGGGAGCGCGAGCAGGCTACCCATGATGATCTGCAGAATTGGCAGTGGCAGCGGAACGACATTGGCCAGAATGCGGCTGGCACCCACTGCAAGCAGCAGCAGGAAGATGAGGTAAAGCGTTTCCATGGGGGCGGGCTGGTCTCGACAGGAAAAATAGGCGGGGCGTGCGACCGTTGCGCACATACGACGAAAGTATAGTCAGGAGGATTTGGAATATCCGCTTCGGCGGTCATATCCGTCCGAACTAAACGCTGCGAACTCGACGCCCGGTGTGCTAAAGCACAGACGTCACCGTGCCGGCACCCCGTCACGCCTCGGGGAGGCTTTTCTGAATCAACGGCCGCACCGCCCGTCGAAAAAGTCCAAGCCGCCATACAGAGTGTCCAGCCGCGACGACAACGCGGACCCCAATGTCCCGTGGACTGGACAGAACACACCTCAGCCGCAGCGCTGTGTTCAGCCTGATCGTCTTCATGCTAGAGCGGTCCGGCTGCAATCTTGTGACCGGTCATCGGCGGTTGAACCTTGCTCTGTTGAGCTGGCACAGCTTTGGCTCAGCCACTACGCCCGGCCAGTGGTTCTCGGGCATCACCTCGTGGCGTCAGTCATGAAGGCATGACAACAAGAACAAGGAAACCCACATGAAAGCATCCTGTGCAAAGCGTTTTCGCAGCGCAGCCTCTCCGCGGCTGCTGTTGGCATCGCCCGCCCTGCTGGCGTTGGTGATTGCCGAGCCAACCCTAGCCGCTAACTGCAGCGAATTATCCGGTGCGCAAATCCCTGCTTCGGCGATCGCTCTACCCACATCGGGCGCGAGGGTCACAGCCGCGACCCTGAACCCAGGCGGTGGCAGCGCACCACAGACGTTTGGCCCACATTGCGATCTGAGCGTGGAAATCGCTCCGGTCGACCCAAGCGCACCCAGCATCAAGATGCGCATCGTCCTGCCTGAACAATGGAACAGCAAAGCGATGATGTATGGCGGTGGCGGCTACAACGGCACCGTCCCCAATGTTGCCGGCAACGTCCCGGCCGGGCCGATCGACCAGCCGACGCCACTGGGCCGCGGCTATGCGGTATTTGCCAGCGACTCGGGCCACGTCGCCAACCCGGTTCATCCGGGTGACTTCGCCTGGAACGAGGAAGCCTTGGCCAACTACGGCCACGACGCCCTGAAAAAAACCCGAGATACGGCGATGTACCTGATCGAGCAACGTTATGGTCAGCCACCGGTTCGCAGCTATTTTGCCGGAGGCTCCACAGGGGGCCGAGAGGCGCTTGCAGTGGTGCAGCAGTGGCCGAAGGATTTTCAGGGCGCAATCGTGCTCTACCCGGCCTACAACGCCGCCGCACTGGATTTGCAGTTTGGCCGCATTACCCGCGCGTTGGCTGCGCCAGGCGCCTATCCCAGCCTGGAAAAGCGTGCCGCGCTACTGGAAGCCGCGATGCAAGCCTGTGACGGGCTCGATGGCGTGCGTGATCGGGTGATCAGCCACCAGGCGGCGTGCAACGCCCAATTCGATCCAGCAACAGCCAAGCTCAACGGCCGTCCCTTGCGCTGCCGTGACGGGGCTGACACAGGTAGCAGCTGCCTGTCCGACGCGCAGATCAATGCGCTCAAGGTGTTCGATACGCCGATTCGTTTCAGTCAGCCATTGGCCAGCGGTGAACGCGGCTATCCCGGCTTCAATACCTGGGGCACCGACCTGGGCCGTCCCGGCGAAGGCCTGCAACTGGTGGTCAATCGGCTTGGCCTCAACACGCTGCAGCCCGACTATCCGATGCCGGTACACGGCACGGGCTTCGCCGAAGGCGCGCCCTACCATTCAGGGTTCTGGGACGAGTGGGTGCGCTACTTCGTGACCCGCAACCCGGCATTCAATTCCCTGACTCTGGACCCGACCGACCTCGGTCCGTGGCAGGCGCGAGTCGATGCACTGTCGCTGCGTCAGGACGTCAACCAGACCGATCTGTCGGCATTCGTTGCCAACGGCGGCAAGATTCTGATGGCCCATGGCACCTCGGATCAGCTGGTCAGCACCCGCGCCACGGCTGAATATTACCGGCGCGTGCAGCAGGACATGGGCGTCGGACAGACCCGCCGGTTCATGCGCTACTACGAGATTCCCGGCTACGCACACGCGGCCAGCACCGTCTTCAATGCCGCCTGGGATTCACTGACCGCGCTAGAGAACTGGGTCGAACGCGGCGTTACACCCAAGCGTCAGGTCGTCACCGACACCGTCGCCGTACCCGGTCGCACCCGCCCGCTTTGCGAATACCCAGGCTGGCCGAAGTACAAGAGGCGCGGCGATGTTAACGATGCCTCCAGCTTTGTCTGCGTGAAGAGCCACAAAGGCCTCAACTAGAGCTGCATCGAAGCCGCGCCCCACACATCATCTGGTAAGCGCGGCGACCGGCTTCCAGCCGATTGGACAGCGTTTGGCCTGCCCTGACGAACATGTCCAGCCAAACAGACAGCGCTGCCCTACCCGTTTTGTGGCCGTGCGGTCCTTGAGGTAGTGACTGCAGGGCTCTGGCTAGGGCTCGCCACCCGATGACGGTGGAATGCCGCCACTGCCGGTGCGCCTGGCACGGCATTCGCTATTCACTGAAGGCAAACCTGGCGACACCGAACCAATAACAACAAAAGGAAGCACCATGACAGACCTCCGCAATTTCGCCCGCAACCTGCTCTGTGTCAGTGTTGCACTGAGCATCACCGGCCCAGCCAGCGCTGCGTTCCTCGATGACAGCAAAGCCAGCGTCGAGCTGCGTAACTTCTACATGAACCGTGATTTCCGCCAGAGTGGCGCACCGCAGTCTGAGGCGGACGAGTGGGCCCAAGGCTTCATCATGAAAATCGAGTCGGGCTACACCGACGGGCCAGTCGGTTTCGGCGTGGATGCGCTCGGCTTGCTGGGCGTCAAGCTCGACTCCAGCCCGGATCGCTCCGGCACCGGCATCCTGCAGCGCGATTCGTCCGGTCAGCCGTCTGATGACTACGGCACTGCCGGGCTGACCGCCAAAGCGAAGATGTCCAACACGACCCTGCACGTCGGCACCCTGCAGCCGATCATGCCGGTGGTGATGCGCAACGACAGCCGCCTACTGCCAAGCATCTACCGTGGTGCCTGGTTGCAGAGCAAGGAAGTCGACGGGCTTACGCTCGACCTCGGCATGCTCGACCGCACCAGCTATCGCGACTCGTCAGATTACGAAGAGATGACGGTATTCACCGCGGGAGCACGCAACATCGTGTTGGGCAATGCCAAGACCAGCGACGAGTTCTTGTTCGCTGGCGGCAAATACCAGTTCATGCCCGAACTGACCGGTAGCTACTACTACGGCGGCCTGGATGGCATCTACAAGCAGCACAACACGCAGCTGGTCCACATCATGCCGCTCGGTGAGAACCAGAGCTTCAAGACCGACCTGCGCTATGTACGCTCCACTGATGACGGCGGCAGCAACGTCGACAACAACGCCTTCGGCGCGCTGTTCACCTACAAGATCGGCGGCCATGGCTTTACTGGCGGTTACCAGACGTTGAGCGGCGACACTGGCTTTGCGTACGTCAGCGGCGGCGACAACATGCTGATCAACCTGTTGCAGATCAATGACTTCGGCAACGAAGACGAGAAGTCATGGCAGGTCCGCTACGACTATGACTTTGCTGCTGCTGGCATCCCCGGGCTGAGCCTGATGACCCGCTACGTGTCCGGTGACAACGTCAACCTGGCCGGCGGCGGCGAAGGTGAAGAGTGGGAACGCGACACGGATATCGCCTATGTGGTCCAGAACGGACCGTTGAAGAACCTCGCCATGAAAGTGCGTAACGCCACGGTGCGCAGCAACTTTGGCAGCGACATCAACGAAACTCGCGTGATCCTTAGCTACACCCTGGCGCTCTGGTAAGCGTCCTGAGCAGCACCGCAATACCTCCTCGTTGATCTTTTACCGGGCCCCTGCGGCCCGGCTTTTTTCATCCAAATCAACGTTGCGCGGTTCAATCGCAGAGAAACGCCATTACCGGCCGGGTGAAGGCGTCGCTCGCCTCGACATTGGACAGGTGCGCAGCATCCAGCTCAATCAGCCTCGCCCCGGCGACATGCGCCTGGATAGAGCGCCCGTGCTCAGGTGTCGTGACCGGGTCCTTGCTGCCGCAGACAACCAGCGTCGGCACCTTGATCGCCCCCAGCTGCTCGCGGTAATCGGCATCACGCACGGCCGCGCAGTTGGCGGCATAGCCGGCTGGCGAGGTGTTGGCGACCATCTGAGTGATGCGACCCACCTCGACGGGATGCTGCGCCGCAAAGTCGTGCGTGAACCAGCGTGCGACAGAGGCGTCACGCATGTCGCGCATGGCCTGCTCGCCACCGTGCAATACGCCGTCGATACGCTCGTTCCAGGCTTTATCCGTGCCGATCTTCGCGCCGGTGTTGCAGAGCACCAGGTGGGTTAGGCGTTCACCGGCATGGATACCCAGCCATTGACCGATCAGGCCGCCCATGGACAGACCGCAGAAGGCGAAGTGATCGATGGACAAGGCATCGACGAGGTCGAGCACATCCTGTCCGAGCTGCGCGATGGTGTAAGGGCCAGGCGTGACGGACGAGCTGCCGTGACCGCGGGTGTCATAGCGCAGCACGCGAAAGTGTTGGCTGAACGCGGGGACCTGTGCATCCCACATCTCGAATGTCGTGCCCAGAGAGTTGGAAAGCACCAGCACAGGCGCATCCACCGGGCCATCGAGGCGGTAATTCAGTTCGCCGTCGGCGAGTTTGATGCTGGGCATGGGAGCCCTCCTGAACGTCGAGTTAGAGGTGGCAGCGCACGTGCACGGAAGATGCTGTGCCTGCAATCACACCAGTGCCGTGACGCGGCAAACGCCGTTGCGGATAGCGCTGGTGGGCTGAAGCCCACCCTACTGATCCTCCTGGAAGTCGGATTTATAGGTATCCGCGAATGAGTAAGACGGCCGTTGTACAAATCATGCCGAGGCCAAGCCCATCACAGCTGTGAGAGCAATGGTGGGCTGAAGCCCACCCTACCAGCGCGCAGCACAGTTTCTGTAGGGTGGGCTTCAGCCCACCACGGCGCGCCTCTTAAACTCTCTCAACCGCCAAGGCCAGGCCCTGCCCCACACCGACGCACATGGTCGCCAGCCCCAGCTTGCCGCCGCTCTTCTCCAGCGCATGCACGGTGGTCAGCACCAGCCGCGCACCGCTCATGCCCAGCGGATGGCCAAGCGCGATGGCGCCGCCCTGCGGGTTGACCTTCGGGCTGTCGTCTTCGAGGCCCAGATCGCGAGTGACGGCCAGCGCCTGGGCGGCGAAAGCCTCGTTGAGTTCGATCACATCGAAGTCGCTCACGGCCATGTTCAGCCGCTCGCACAACTTGCGCACTGCCGGCACCGGACCGTAGCCCATGACGCGTGGCGCGACACCCGCGCTGGCCATGCCGAGCACCCTGGCGCGGGCTGTCAGGCCGTATTTCTGCACCGCCTCGGCGCTGGCCAGGATCAGCGCCGCCGCGCCATCGTTGACGCCCGAGGCATTGCCGGCTGTGACTGTCTTGTCCGATCCATTGACCGGCTTGAGCTTTGCCAGCGCTTCGGCAGTGGTATCCGGGCGCGGGTGCTCGTCGGTATCCACGACGGTGTCGCCCTTGCGGCCTTTGATCACCACCGGCACGATCTCTTCAGCAAAGAACCCCGCCGCTTGCGCTTTGCCGGTGCGCTGCTGGCTGCGCAGGGCGAAGGCGTCCTGATCCTCGCGGCTGATCCTGTGCTCTTCAGCCACGTTGTCGGCGGTCTGCGGCATGGCATCGACGCCGTACATCTCCTTCATCTTGGGATTGATGAAGCGCCAGCCGATGGTGGTGTCTTCGATTTTCTGGGTCCGGCCGAACGCAGTATCAGCCTTGCCCATGACGTACGGTGCGCGGCTCATGGACTCTACGCCACCCGCGATGGCCAGCTCCATCTCACCGCAAGCGATGGCGCGAAAGGCACTGCCCACGGCATCCATACCCGAAGCGCAGAGGCGATTGAGGGTCACACCCGGCACCGTTTCCGGCAGGCCGGCTAGCAGCGCGGCCATACGCGCGACGTTGCGGTTGTCCTCGCCGGCCTGGTTGGCGCTGCCCATGAAGACCTCTTCGACCGCCGCCGGATCGAGCCCGGGGTTGCGTTCGAGCAGCGCCTTGATTGGCGTGGCAGCCAGATCGTCGGTTCGCACAGCGGCCAACGCGCCGCCGAAGCGGCCAATGGGCGTGCGGACTGCATCACAGATAAAGACGTCGCGTGTCACTCGTCACCTCCAGCTTGTCCATGGGCGGCAGCGGTGCGTGCCTCCAGGGCGCGCAGCGCTTGCAGTTCAGTTTCGGTCGGTGCCGCGGTTTCGCCCAGTTGAGCGGCGAAACGAATGGCCCAGCCGGTGTTCTCGGTCACCTGTTCGCGGGTCACGCCCGGATGCAGCGAGGTCACCATGAATTCGTTCGACCCCGCTTCGGGCTCCATGATGCAGAGGTCAGTGATGATCCCAACCGGGCCATTGCCGGGCAGCCCGAGCTGCTTGCGGTGCTCACCGCCCTCGCCGAAACCGACCGAGGTGATGAACGCCAGCTTGTCGACGAAGGTGCGATGCGACTGCTTGAGGATGATCAGCACCTTTTTCGCCGACCCGGCAATTTCCGGCGCACCGCCCGCCCCTGGCAAGCGAACTTTCGGTTGGTGATAGTCGCCGATCACCGTGGTGTTGATGTTGCCGTACCTGTCCACCTGGGCAGCACCGAGAAAGCCCACATCAATACGTCCGCCTTGCAGCCAGTAGCGGAAAATCTCTGCGGTGGGGACCACGGTGTCGGCGGTCTCCGCCAGTTCGCCGTCACCAATGGAAAGCGGCAGTACCGAGGGCTTGGCGCCGATCGGGCCGGACTCGTAGATCAGCACCACGTCCGGCGCATGGGTCAGGCGCGCCAGATTGGCCGCCTTGGAGGGCAAACCAATCCCGACAAAGCACACGCTGCCATTTCCCAGGCGACGCGAGGCGGCCACGGTCATCATTTCGTTGGTGCTGTAGTCATGGACCTGAGCGCTCATCACTTGGCCTCCTGCTGCGCGGCCAGCTTGGACTGGAACGCTGGGAAATCTTCGGTACCGCGAATGAATTCATCGAGCCAGGCAGTGAAGGTGTCGCGGTCACGGGCAATCGGGTCCCACTGCTGGTAGAAGCGGTTGTCGCGCTCGTAGTAGCCATGCGCGTAGGACGGATGCGCGCCACCGGGCACCAGGCACACAGCACTCAGGGCCCAGCTGGGCAAGACGCAGGCATTCATCGGCGCCTGCAGGTCGTCGACGATCTCCTCGACGGTGACGATGCAGCGCTTGGCGGCCAGGACCGCTTCCTTCTGCACGCCCAGAATGCCGGCAATCAGTACGTTGCCCTTGCGGTCGGCCTTTTGCGCGTGGATCACGGTGACGTCCGGGCGGACGCTGGGGACCGCCGCCAGCGTTTCGCCAGTGAAAGGACAGTCGATGAATTTGATCATCGGGTTGACCTTCGGCAGATCGGAACCGAGGTAGGCGCGCAGCACGGCGAACGGCAGGCCGGACGCGCCGGCGACATAGGCGTTGGCCAGATCCGCATGGCTGCGTTCTTCAATTTCCAGCGGCAGCGGCCACTGCTTTTCCACGGCGTCACGCAGGCGGTGCAGCGAGCCGACGCCGGGATTGCCGCCCCAGGAAAACACCAGCTTCTTCGCGCAGCCCGCGCCGATCAGCAGGTCATAGACCAGATCAGGGGTCATCCGTACCAGAGTCAGGTCTTTCTTGTCCTGGCGGATAAGCTCGTGGGCGGCGGCGGTGGGAATCAGGTGCGTGAAGCCTTCAAGCGCAACGGTATCGCCGTTGCTGACGAAGCGATTCACTGCTTCGCGAAGGGACAGGAGTTCGGCCATGGGTCTGTCTCGTGTAGATAGCGAATGCGCGTGATGCGCTTGCAACCCACACTAGCCATCGAGCCCCAGCAGAACAATCCGATGATCGACTAGCTGTGCGATTAGCGAACACAAACCGTTAACCCTCCCAAGGCTGGTCTGCCCTTGGCCAACCGTCGTATCAGTGGAACAAACGGGTACTCAGTTCCTTGCTAGCTTCCAGCAAAACCGGCAGGAAGCGCGTTTCGAGCTCCTGCTTGGTCATGCGGCTGGCGTGGGTACCAACGTTTAGCGCGGCCAGCACTTGTCCAGCGGAATCCTTCAGCGGCACGGCCAGCGAACGCAGGCCAACCTCCAGCTCCTGGTCAATGATCACCCAACCCTGCTGCCTGATCTCGGCGATCGAGGCACGGATGGCTTCAGGCGTATGCAGTGTGCGGCTGGTCTTGACCTGCAGGTTGGCGTGTTCCAGATAGTCGTCCAGCGCGGCATCGTCCAGCGCCGCCAGCAGGATGCGGCCCATTGAGGTGCAGTACGCAGGCAGCCGGCTGCCCACGCTGAGGTCGACTGAAATCAGCCGCTGTGGCGTGGCAGAACGCGCCACGTAGAGCACTTCATCGCCTTCCAGCGTGGCCATGGAGCAAGCTTCGTGCAGCTCGTTGCTGAGCCGATCCAGAATCGGCTGGGCAGTCACGGCCAAGGGTGTTGATGAGAGGTACGCATGGCCGAGCGTCAGCACCTTGGGCAGCAGCGAATAGGTGCGTCCGTCGGTGGTCGCGTAGCCCAGCTTGATCAGCGTGTACAGGCAACGCCGCACTGCCGCACGGGGGATCTCTGTGCGGTGGCTGATCTGGGCAATGGTCAGATGGCGTTTGCGTTCCTGAAACGCATGAATCACCGCCAATCCCCGCGCCAGGGAGGTCATGAAGTTCGGGTCGCCAGTCAGGGCCTCGATGCGTTTGGCCGGCGACGCAACGATGGCCGGCGCCATGGACGGGAGATTGGAGCGGGATTCGTCGTTCACGGCGGGCGTCCTTGGCGGATAAGCGATGGGCGATTATCGTCCTCGCGTCCGATAATCGCAAAGCCACCAGGCGCTGATTCGGTTACTGCAGTCGCCAGCTGTGGTTGAAGATCAGACGGTTCTTATCGCGTTCTTCGTTGAAGGACTGGCGAACGGAGCCAGCCGTCAGAGCTGGCTCATGACCGCTGTGATTTTCTCGGCCAAAGCGTCCATATCGAATGGCTTACCGAGTCTGGGCAGATTGCCCGCGCGCCCGCCAAGCTTGTCGGCGTAGCCGGTGGCGAGGATAACCGGCAGGTGCGGATACCGCTGCTGAATAAGGTCGGCCAGCTGAGCACCAGTCATCTGCGGCATGGCCTGATCGGTCACCACCAGATCGATTTTTTGTTGCGTCAGTACCTCCAGCGCTTGCTCGGCCGACTCCGCCTCGATCACCTCGCAGCCAAGCTCTTCGAGCATTGCGGCGGTCGTCATCAGCACCAGCGGGTCGTCATCGACGGCCAGCACTTTCAGCGCCATGAGGCAATGCGACCCAGGCGGTTGGGCACCTTTGTCTTCCGCCGGCACAGGCACATTGACCGCAAGCGGCAACCACAGCTCGGCAGTCGTGCCGCTGCCCTTCTCACTTTTGAGCAACAGGCGCCCACCCGACTGAGCGGCCAAACCGTGAACCATCGAGAGGCCGAGGCCGGTGCCCTTGCCAACGCCCTTGGTGGTGAAGAACGGCTCCATCGCCTGTGCAAGCGTTACCTCGTCCATCCCCGCGCCTTCGTCGGTCAGCGCCAGGCACACGTAGTCGCCCGGTTCCAACGAACCGTCCTTTGTATCCAGCCGGTGTTCGCGCGCAGTGATGATGACGGTGCCGCCGTTGGGCATGGCGTCCCGTGCGTTGACCGCCAGATTCAGTAGCGCCAGCTCGACCTGGTTGGAATCTGCCAGGACGGGCTTGAGTGAAAGTGGAAAGCGCGTTTCGATTGCGATCCATGGGCCAAGCGACTGTCTGAGCAGATCCGCCATACCGCGCACCAGCGCGGAAAGATCAACCAGCTCAAGATGCAGCTCCTGGCGCCGCGCGTAGGCCAGCATGCGCTGGGACAGCGATATACCGCGCTGCGCGCCGCGAATGGCGTTGTCCAGCAAGGGGACAATTCTCGGATCGCCGTTGACCCGCCGGCGTACGATCTCCAGCCCGCCGACCACCGCCATCAGCAGGTTATTGAAATCATGAGCGATACCGCCAGTCAGCCTGCCGAGCGACTCCATTTTCTGCGCCTGGAATAGCGCCTCGCGCGCGTCTTCCAGCGCACGCTGGGCCTCGACACTATCGGTGATATCGCGCGTCACCTTGGCGAATCCCATTAACGCGCCGGTGTCGCTGCGGATCGGGTCAACCACCACGTTCGCCCAGAACCGCGAGCCGTCCTTGCGGACGCGCCAGCCCTGGCTTTCGAATCGGCCATCGCGCAACGCCGTGGCCAGGCCACGCTGCGGCGTGCCTTTCTGCCGATCCTCCTCAGTGAAGAACAGCGAGTAGTGCTGACCGATGACCTCCTCGGGCTGATAACCCTTGATGCGCTGCGCGCCCGCATTCCAGTTGGTGACGACACCGGTCGGGTCCAGCATGTAGATGGCGTAGTCAGTGACGCTTTGCACCAGCAGCCGAAACTGCTGCTCGCTCTGCTTCAGCGACTCTTCCGCCAGTTTGCGCTCGGTGAGGTCGCGGGTGATTTTGGCGAAGCCGAGCAGTTCGCCGCTGGGCGAGCGAATCGGGTCGACCACAACATGACACCAGAAGCGTGAGCCATCCTTGCGCATCCGCCAGCCTTCGCCCTCAAAACGCCCGCTGGCCGCCTGGTCGAGGGTGCGTTGAGGCATGCCTGCGGCAAAGTCTTCGGGGGTGTAGAAACGGGAAAAATGCTGGCCGATGATCTCGGACTCTTCATAGCCCTTGAAGCGCTTGGCACCTGCGTTCCAGCTAACGACCCTGCCGTCGACATCGAGCATGTAGATGGCGTAGTCGGTCACCGCATCGATTAGCAGGCGGTATCGATCATGCAGCTCCAACGACGCGTTCGACGAGGCAACCCCTTGCATTCAAATATCCCTGGCCGATTGTTTTAGTCGGGGTTATGACCAGCACAGGGCGCAAACAGAAATGCGCAGGCGGTCGGCTTCCAACAGCATAGGCATTCGCACGGCGCAAGAGTTCGGCCACCGGCCGCTGGGCGGCCGGTTACCGAACCCTTTCGGGCGATGCCAACGGCCGAGTTCAGACCGGGCCCTGTGGGTAGTTCGGTTCCGCGCGAAGGGTGTCAGCGATAGCCTGCGCCGCCACCGAAAGCTCGTGGCCGGGCTTGGTCAGGATGCCCACCGGCTTCTCGATCACGGGATCGCTCAGCGCCACGCAGCGTGCGCCGAGTTCGAGCATCTGCGCCCGACATAACGCCGGCACGGCGCTGACACCCAGGCCGCTGGCGACCATACGTCCGACCGTCGCCAACTGATGACTCTCGAACTGAACCGGCAACTGACGACCGCGCGGACGCAGATGGTCTTCGAGCATGACGCGCACCGTCGATGGCCGCTGCAAGGTAATGAAGGGATGCTCGAGCAACGCGTCCCAGCTCACTTCGGCCTGGCTTGCCAGCACCGAATCGGCCGGCACCACCGCCACGAAACGGTCGGTGTACAGCGGGGTGAATGTCAGCGGCGTGCTGGGTTCAGGCTCGAAGGCGATCCCGATTTCTACCTGGCGGTCACGAACCATTTCCATCACCTGCTCGTTGATCACGTCATGCACGGTGACGCTGATCGAGGGGTAGCGGTCGCGAAAGGTGCGCAGTACGGCTGGCAGCAGATTACCGGCGAAGGACGGCATAGAGGCCAATGCCACCCTGCCCTGTTTCAAGGTGAAACGCTGCCGCAGCTCGTCTTCGGCGTTGTCCCAGTCGGCGAGCAACCGACGCGCCAGGGGCAGCAGCGCCTCGCCTTCGGGCGTCAGGCTCACCGCGCGCGTGGTACGGCTGAACAGGCGACCTCCGAGCCCGTCCTCCAGCGCCTTGATGGTCAGGCTCAGCGCCGATTGCGACAGGTGCAGCCGCTCGCAGGCCTGAGCGAAGCTCAGGGTGTGGGCCACAGCGAGAAACGCACGGACTTGTTTGACGGTCATCGAATCGGATCCGGGAGAGCGCATGACGGCGCTTTGTTTCGTTTTATCAATCAATCGCGCTTAAAAATCAACTTAACAAATCCGACACACAAGAGAACACTCGACTGCAGCTCACCAAAAACAACCCAACAACAAAAAGGAATCGTTTATGGCTGGTTTCGACAAGCGCGTGAATTCCTATGCCGAGGCGCTCGACGGGCTCGAGGACGGCATGACCGTGCTCGCCGGTGGCTTCGGTCTGTGCGGCATTCCCGAGAACCTGATCGCCGAGATCAAGCGCAAGGGCACCCGTGACCTGACGGTGGTTTCCAACAACTGCGGCGTCGACGGCTTCGGCCTGGGTGTGCTGCTGGAGGACCGGCAGATCCGCAAGATGATCGCCTCCTACGTAGGTGAAAACGCGCTATTCGAAAAGCAGCTGCTGGATGGCGAGCTGGAGGTCGAACTGACGCCTCAGGGCACGCTGGCTGAAAAGATGCGGGCAGGCGGCGCCGGCATTCCCGCCTTCTACACCGCCACCGGATACGGCACTCCCATCGCCGAAGGTAAGGATGTCCGTGAATTCAACGGCCGGCCGCATATCCTCGAACACGCCATTACCGGCGACTTCGCCATCGTCAAAGGCTGGAAGGCCGACCGCTACGGCAACGTCATCTACCGCCACACCGCACAGAACTTCAACCCGCTGGCGGCCGCAGCCGGGAAGATCACGGTGGTCGAAGTCGAGGAGATCGTCGAGCCCGGTGAGATCGACCCCACCCAAATCCACACGCCCGGCATCTACGTCGACCGCATCATCTGCGGCACCTTCGAGAAGCGCATCGAAAAGCGCACCGTCCGCACCTAATCAAAAGAATAAGAGGAATCGACGATGGCACTTTCCCGTGAACAAATGGCCCAGCGCGTCGCCCGTGAGCTGCAGGACGGCTTCTACGTGAACCTCGGCATCGGCATCCCGACCCTGGTCGCCAATTACGTGCCCGAGGGCATGGAAGTGATGCTGCAATCGGAGAACGGCCTGCTCGGCATGGGCGCGTTTCCCACAGAAGACGAACTCGATGCCGACATGATCAACGCCGGCAAACAGACCGTCACCGCACGCGTCGGCGCCTCCATTTTCAACTCCGCCGAATCCTTCGCAATGATCCGAGGCGGGCATATCGACCTCACCGTGCTCGGCGCCTTCGAGGTCGACGTGCAGGGCAACATCGCGTCCTGGATGATCCCGGGCAAACTGATCAAGGGCATGGGCGGCGCGATGGATCTGGTCGCCGGCGCCGAAAACATCATCGTACTCATGACCCACGCCTCCAAGGATGGCGAGTCCAAGCTGCTGCCCAAGTGCACGCTGCCGCTGACCGGCGCCGGCTGCATCAAGCGCGTGCTGACCGATCTGGCCTATCTTGAAATCGAGAACGGTGCCTTTGTCCTCAAGGAACGCGCGCCCGGCGTGAGCGTTAAGGAGATCGTCGCCAAGACAGCCGGCGAGCTTGTGGTGCCGGATCATGTGCCGGAAATGACGTTCTAGACACGCATGCATTGCTTTGGGAACGCAAGCCAGACCCATCGCGAATGTGAGGGTTAGTGGCTGGTGATCGCCAGCAAGCTGGCTCCTACGGGCGTACGAGTCGGCAACACATGCGTTGACCACCCCGTGATTTAGAAAACGACACACCGGCATCACAACAACATCCAATTCAAACTGGAGCGCGAATATGCAAGACGTCGTCATCGTCGCAGCAACCCGTACCGCCATCGGTACCTTTCAAGGCGCACTGGCCGGCATCCCAGCGCCGGACCTGGGCGCCGCCGTCATCAAGCGCCTGCTCGAACAAACCGGGCTGGACCCCGCCGAAGTCGATGAAGTCATCTTCGGGCAGGTCCTCACCGCCGGCTCCGGCCAGAACCCCGCGCGCCAGGCTTCGATCAAGGCGGGCCTTCCCCACGCGGTGCCGTCTTTCACGCTGAACAAGGTCTGCGGGTCCGGCCTCAAGGCGCTGCATCTGGCTACGCAAGCGATTCGCTGCGGCGACGCCGAGGTGATCATCGCTGGCGGTCAGGAAAACATGAGCCTGGCGCCCTACGTGCTGCCCAAGGCCCGCACCGGGTTGCGCATGGGCCACGCCGAGCTGGTCGACTCGATGATCAGCGATGGCCTCTGGGATGCCTTCAATGATTTCCACATGGGCATCACCGCCGAGAACCTGGTCGACAAGTACGGGATCAGCCGCGAAGCCCAGGATGCCTTCGCCGCGTCATCGCAGCAGAAGGCTGTCGCAGCCATCGAGGCCGAACGTTTCAAGGACGAGATCACGCCCATCGAGATTCCGCAGCGCAAAGGCGACCCCCTGCGCTTCGACACCGATGAGCAGCCCCGTGCCGGCACTACCGCCGAGTCGCTGGCCAAACTCAAGCCGGCGTTCAAGAAGGATGGCTCGGTTACCGCCGGCAATGCCTCCAGCCTCAACGATGGCGCCGCCGCGGTACTGCTGATGAGCGCAGACAAGGCCAAGGCCCTCGGTTTGCCGGTGCTAGCCACGATCAAGGCCTACGCCAATGCTGGCGTCGACCCGGCGATCATGGGCATCGCGCCGGTTTCGGCCACCCGCCGCTGTTTGGACAAGGCAGGCTGGTCGCTGGACCAGCTGGACCTGATCGAAGCCAACGAGGCCTTTGCCGCCCAGGCGTTGTCGGTCGGCCAGGAACTCGGCTGGGATGCGAGCAAGGTCAACGTCAATGGCGGCGCGATTGCGCTGGGACATCCCATCGGCGCGTCCGGCTGCCGCGTACTGGTCACGCTCCTGCACGAAATGATCCGCCGCGACGCGAAGAAAGGCCTTGCCACGCTCTGCATCGGTGGCGGTCAGGGCGTCGCGCTGGCTCTCGAACGTCACTAAACGGACAACGCCGGCTTATAGAGGAGGACCGACACCACGCCGTGCAGGCTCACCAAACCCTAGCAATAAATAGGCGCACGCCACGCACGTGCGCCGCCTATAAAAAAGAAGAACAACACAGGATCAACGACCATGCTCAGTTCCGTTACCGCTTTGAGCGTCAAGCTCATTCAGCGATACCTACCCTCACCCTTCGTTTTTGCGATTCTCCTCAGCCTCATCGTGCTTGCCGCGAGCATGCTCGTCACCGGCCAGGGCCTGCCTTCAATGGCGAAACACTGGGGCACCGGCTTCTGGAACCTGCTCACCTTCGCCATGCAGATGGCGCTGATTCTGGTGACCGGCCACGCCCTGGCCAGCGCACCCGCCATCCATCGCCTGCTCGCAGGCCTGGCACGGACCGCACGCACACCGGGCCGCGCCGTGGTGCTGGTCACACTGGTGGCCTTGGCCGGCTCCTGGATCAACTGGGGTTTCGGTCTGGTGATCGGCGCGGTGTTCGCCCGCGCGCTGGCACGTGAAGTAAAAGGCGTCGATTACCCGCTGCTGGTCGCCGCGGCATATTCGGGCTTTCTGGTCTGGCACGGCGGCCTGTCCGGTTCAATTCCGCTTTCGCTGGCCACCGGCGGCGCAGATCTGGAGCGCATGTCTGGCGGTGTCGTGACGACCGCCATCGGCGTCGGTGACACCTTGTTCACTGCCATGAACCTGACGATCATCGCGCTGCTGGTCATCGGTTTGCCGATCCTTAACTGGGCCATGCATCCGAAAGACCCGAAGGTCGCGGACCCGGCGAAACTGCTCGATCCCGCCCATGAGTCCCTGCCGCGCAACACCCTGGCGCAGCGCATGGACGACAGCCGTATCCTCAACCTGATCATCATTGCGCTGGCTGTGGTCTATTTCGGCTACTACTTCGCCGAGAACGGCTTTGCCCTGACGCTGAATATCGTCATCGGTCTGTTCCTGTTCATCGGTCTGGCACTGCACGGCTCGCCGGAGCGCTACATGCGCGCGGTGCAAGACGGCATCGGTGGCATCAGCGGCATCGTCATCCAGTTCCCGTTCTACGCGGGCATCATGGGGATGATGATCGGCGCCAATGCCGAAGGGCTGTCGCTGGGTCGGCAGATCACCGACACCTTCATCGCCTGGTCATCGGCCGATACCTTCCCGGTGCTGGCTTTCCTCAGCGCCGGATTGGTCAACGTGTTCGTGCCGTCGGGTGGCGGTCAGTGGGCGGTGCAAGGGCCAATCATGCTGCCAGCCGGCCAGGCGCTAGGAGTGACGCCAGCCGTCACGGCCATGGCGATTGCGTGGGGCGATGCCTGGACCAACATGATCCAGCCATTCTGGGCGCTGCCCATTCTCGGCATCGTCGGGCTCGGTGCGCGCGACATCATGGGCTACTGCCTGCTGATGCTGGTCTATTCGGGCATCGTCATTTCAGGCTGTCTGTATTTCTTCGGCTGATGCGAAGTCCGGTAGGGTTGATGTCGCTTTTTACATCCACCGTGGCGCCGCTTAGTGGATCGTCACTCGGTGGATCGGTGAAGCGTGATCCACCCTACGTGAGCATGGAGACTGCGCAGATGGAAACGTTCTCTTCAGCTCGGTAGGGTGGATGTCGCTTTTTACATCCACCGTGACGCCGCTTAGTGGATCGTCACCCGGTGGATCGGTGAAGCGTGATCCACCCTACGTGAGCATGGAGATGGGTGGGCCAGGGTGCTTTATCTGTAGCGCTTTGACCGGCTGCCTCTACTTCTTCGGTTGTTAATAACTAAGGACGGCACTTTGAGGGCTGACCTGCGCAAATGAAACCCCACCAATGCGGGGTTTGCCTTGAGATCGATTTGAGCGATCTGGCGAGATCAGGCCGCGTCAGATGCGGAACTGGCGCACCAACCCACCCAGACGCTCACCCACATTGGCCAGGTTGCGTGCGGTCTGCGCGCCCTGCTGAGTTTCTTCCGCAACGTTCTCAACGGCGGTGGCAATTTGATGGACGCTGCGGTTGATCTCTTCAGCCACTGCGGTCTGCTCTTCCGCCGCGCTGGCGATTTGCGCGTTCATGCCGTTGATGGTGGCGATCAGGTGGGCGATGGCGTCCAGCGAAGCGCCTGCCTGGTTGGCCTGGGCACTGCTGGCATCACCCGCCTCGCTGGAACGACTCATGGCGGCGACGGCCTGTTTGGCGCCGGTCTGCAAGCGATCGATCATGCCCTGGATTTCCTGGGTGCTCTGCTGGGTGCGGCTGGCCAGCGCACGAACCTCGTCGGCTACGACCGCAAAGCCACGTCCCGCCTCACCGGCACGCGCCGCCTCGATGGCAGCGTTAAGCGCCAACAAGTTGGTCTGCTCGGCGATCGAGCGGATCACGTCGAGCACCCCCACGATGGCATGCACATCCTTCTGCAGCGCATCGAGCGAAGTGCCGCTGCTGCGGATCTCTTCAACCAGCGAGTGAATCTGGCGAATGCTGGAATCCACCACGGCTTTCGCCTGTTGGCCTTCCTGATCGGTCTGTTGTGCAGCTTCAGCGGCGCCTTGGGCGCTATGGGCGACTTCCTGCGCCGCGGCCGACATCTCGTTGATTGCCGTGGCGACCTGATCGGTTTCCTGGCGCTGGGTCTCCATGGCTTTCTCGGAGCGCTGTGCCTGGGAAGCGACCTCGGCGACCATGCCGGTCAGTTGGCCGGTCAATTCCGCGACCTGGCTGACCATGGTGTGGATCTTGCCGACAAAGCGGTTGAACGAGCCGGCCAGCTGGCCCAGTTCGTCATTGCGATCTTCCGGCAGGCGGTGAGTCAGGTCACCATCACCAGCGGCGATGTCATCGAGCTGAGCGCGAATAACCTGGATCGGCTTGACGATGGAGTTGCTGATCACCACACCTGCGACACACAGCGCCGCCAACATCACGCCGGCGATGACCAGAATGCTGGTGATGATCGACTTGACTCGGCCATCGATTTCCGTCCTCACCTTGCTCAAGGCCGACTCGATATTGTCCAGGTTGATCGCCGTACCCAGCGCCAGGTCCCACTTGGGCAGGTAGTAGCTGTAGGCAAGTTTCGGCACCGATACCTTGTCGTTACCGGGCAACGGCGATGAGTAATTCACGAAGTAAGTGTTGTTTTTCGCTACGGCCACCAACTCACGATTGATGTAGACGCCGTTGGAGTCGCGACGGTCGCTCAGGTTGGAGCCCACATCCACCGGGCTCTCGCCGCGGAACAGCCGAACCACATTGGAGTCATGGCCGAAGAAGTAACCGTCTTTGCCGAACTTGATCTTCTTGAGGATAGCGATGGCCTCGGCACGACTGGCCAGATCCCCTTGCGCGGCCGGCTCGTAGAGGTGAGCCACGCTGCTCACACCAATCCGCATGTAATCCTCGAGTCGTGTCCGAGCATCGTCGATCATCCGCTCGCGGGCTGTCTCGATCTCTTCTTCGGCCAAGGAATTGAGAATTTGCGCAGCTGCACCGCTCAGAACCAACGCGAACAGCGTGACGGGCACCAGTGCGAGAAGCAGGACTTTAATTTTCAAGGTGAGACGCATGGAGTGGCATCCAAGATGTGTGAGTACCGATGAGCCATCGGCTGACCGAGTGGGAACTTGACGCCGATAAAACGTCTCTGGTTGATCAAGCGACGAACAGCACGCTTTCCGAAAAAAACAGCAATGGCAGCGCTTCCCTTCTCAGCCCTGACTTTCCATGAGCCGCGGACAGCCGAAACCAAGCGCCCTCCATCAGTGCGCGATTTTGGTGCGTGCGGCAACCTGACGCGTCTACTTCCCAACCGTTTTCCAAAATCTCAGCAAACGCCTCTACGACGGCCGTTTCGCTTGATTTTCTTGGATTTTCCGCCCGTCCGGATTGGTTATCCGAACGGATAAACGGCGCAACTTTCTCTAACAACTCTGTGTCGCAGTTAGCAGACCATGCACAGGTTTTGTGTATTGAAAATTGTTCGCAACAGAGCTGCGTTCCGGCTGGTGCGGGTGACTTCCAGTGATGCGGCAACGGCTCTTGTTCGGTATGGAGTGGGTCGACGTTCACCGTTCCGAGGGACGGTTGTTAATTGTTCAGGGATAGGGAAAAAGAACGATGCTCTTCAATTCAATGGTGTTCATCGCCGGGTTCCTTCCGGTGGTGCTTCTGGGCTTCATTCTCCTCGCAGGCTCCGGCAGACAACGTTACGCCGCGATCTGGCTGACGCTGGCATCACTGGTGTTCTATGGCTGGTGGAACCCCGCTTACGTGCCGCTGCTGGTGGGCAGCATGGTGGTCAACTACCTGATCGGTGGTTACCTGATGCGGCGGCCATCGCGGAGCCTGCTGGTTCTCGGTGTGGCGGCCAATGTCGCGTTGCTGGGCTACTACAAGTACACCGGCTTTCTCTTTGGCACGCTCGACAGCGCCTTCGACCTCGGATGGTCCGTGGGCGACATCATCCTGCCGCTGGCGATCTCGTTCTTCACGTTCCAGCAGATCGCCTATCTGGTCGACGCGCACGACGGTGAAGTTGCCGAGCATGATTTCGTCAATTACTGCCTCTTCATCAGCTTCTTTCCGCAGCTGATCGCCGGTCCCATCACCCATCACGGCGAAATGCTCAAGCAGTTCAACGACAGCAGCACCTTTCGCCCGCGGCTCGACAATATCTCGCTGGGCCTGACCGTCTTCGTACTCGGCCTGTTCAAGAAGGTAATCCTCGCCGACCCGCTGGGTGAAAACGCCTCGCCGATCTTCGCGATTGCCGCCGATGGAACGGTGCCTTCGCTATACGACGCCTGGTACGGCGCGCTCAGCTATACGTTGCAGATCTACTTCGACTTTTCGGGCTACAGCGACATGGCGATCGGCCTGGGATTGATGTTCGGCCTGCGCTTGCCGGTCAATTTCAACAGCCCGTTCAAGGCGCATAACGTCATCGACTATTGGTCGCGCTGGCACATGACGCTGACGCGCTTCCTCACGGCCTACATCTATAACCCCATCGTGATGCGCATCACCCGCGCACGGATGGCCGCCGGTAAGCCGTTGCCACGGCGAGGCAAGATGAGCCTCGGGACCTTTGTCGTACTGATCGCCTACCCCACCGTGCTGACCATGTTCATCTCGGGCGTCTGGCACGGTGCGGGCTGGCAGTTCGTGGTGTTCGGTCTGTTGCACGGCTTCTATCTGGTCGTCGTCCACGGCTTCCGCGCCTACAAGGCGCGCCGCGGTTTGCCGCTGGACAGCGACAAGCTCTGGCATCACACCGGCGCAGTCCTGTTGACTTTCTTCTGCGTCGTCGTGGCCATGGTGTTTTTCCGGGCCAACAGCGTGACCGCGGCGGTGGCGATGCTATCAGGCATGGCTGGCTTGAGCGAACTGAGTACGGATTTCGACAAGTCCGACTACCTCACCGTGGCCGTACTGCTCGCCTTTGTCTGGTTCATGCCCAACGTGCAGCAATGGATGGCCGGCTTCCGCACTGCTCTGGACGCCCAACCGCGCGAGAACTGGCTGCTGCGCTGGTTCCCGGTCGCGGTATGGAGCCCGACGCCAGTCATCGGCTTGGCCGTGGGCGTGCTGGGCTTCTTCGCCCTGGCCGTTGCGTTTTCCGTGGCCCCTACCGAATTCCTCTATTTCCAATTCTGAAACCGTCTACAAGTAAGGAGTGACACGCTAATGGATCAGCTTCTCTGGTTAGCGCAACACCCTGATCTTGGCAGCGCCCTCGGCGAGGCCAAACGCGAAGCCGACCCCTTCACTCGCCTGGATCTGGCTGCGAAGCTGGCCGGCTACCGCCGCGATTTCACGCTCACCACCCGGCTGGACCGGCTCGCAAGCGAAGGCTTGCGTGCGCTGGCGAACGGCGAAACGGCCAACAGCGGGCTGCGACCGTTGCGCATCGCCCTGCTGTCATCGCATACCGTGGATCATCTGGTGCCGGCGATTCGTGTCGCGGGCCTGCAGCGTCGCCTGGCGCTCTCGGTGCACGTCGCGCCCTATGGCATGTACCGTCAGGCGCTGCTGATGGACGACGCCGAGCTCGCCAACTTTGCCCCGCAACTGATCGTCCTGGCGCTGGATGCGCGAGACGCGCCGCTGCAGTTGCCGCTCGAAGCCTCGCAGGCAGACGTCGACGCCGCGGTCGCCGAACGGGTCGACGAGTTGCGCCTGCTGTGGCGCCGGGCACGCGAGCGCTACGCCGCCCAGGTCGTCCAGCAAACCATCGTGCCCGCCGACCCTCCGATTTTTGGTTCATTCGAAGCGCTGGTTCCGGCCTCGCCCTACGCGCTCATCGATCGCCTCAATACCGCAATCCGTGCCGCAGCCCGAGAAGACGGCGTATTACTGATGGACCTTGCCTGGGAAGCCGCCCGTGGCAGTTATGGCGACGGCCTGGCCGAACCGGTGCGCTGGCATCAGGCCAAGCAATTGGTCAGCCCGAACCTGGCGCCGCTGTATGGCGACCAACTGGCCCGCATCGCCGCCGCCAGCCTCGGTCTGTCGCGCAAGTGCCTGGTGTTGGACCTGGACAACACCCTGTGGGGCGGCGTAGTCGGTGACGATGGCGTAGACGGCATCCACCTCGGCCAGGGTTCGCCCAGCGGCGAAGCCTTCCTCGCCTTCCAGCGCTACGCAGCACAGCTGGCGCGCCGCGGCATCATCCTCGCGGTGTGCAGCAAGAATGATCTGAGCGTGGCCGAAGCGGCGTTCAATCATCCCGAGATGGCGCTCAAGCGCAGCGACATCGCGGCCTTCGTCGCCAACTGGGAAGACAAGGCTGGCAACCTGCGCCGCATCGCCTCGATGCTCGACATTGGGCTCGACAGCCTGGTGTTCGTCGATGACAACCCCGCCGAGCGCGACATCGTGCGTCGCGAGCTGCCGGAAGTCGCGGTCCCGGAACTGCCGGATGACGTGGCCGACTATCCGGCACGCGTCGCCGCCGCCGGGTACTTCGAGGCCGTCTCCTTCACCTCGGACGATGCCACACGCGGGCGCAACTATGCCTTGAACGCTGAGCGCAAAGCGGCAATGAGCCAGGCCACCGACATGGAAGGCTATTTGCGCGGACTGGAGATGGTGCTGACCGCCACCCCGATCGGCGCCGCCGAACTCGCCCGCAGCACGCAGCTGATCAACAAGACCAACCAGTTCAACCTCACCACGCGCCGCTATAGCGAAGCGGAGGTCGAGCGCATCGCCAGCGACCCGGCGGCGGTGGCTCTGGCAATCCGCCTGGCTGACAAGTTCGGTGATAACGGCCTGATCAGCGTTGTCCTGGCGCGTCCGGATGCAGCTGTCGCTAGCGACGAGCTGCTCATCGACAGCTGGCTGATGAGCTGTCGCGTACTGGGTCGCCAGGTCGAAGACGCGGTGCTCGATGTGCTGACCAACGCCGCCACCGCTGCCGGCTATCGCGCACTGATCGGTGAGTACCGGCCAACCGAACGTAACGGCATGGTCGCGGAGCATTTCCCCCGTCTGGGTTTCGTCCAGCATTCGGCGCCCGATGACAGCGCCCGCGAGGCCACCTTCTGGCGTTACGAACTCACATCCCCCCGCACACCCCGCCATTTCATCGAGGTATTGGCATGACCGAAGCAGAAGTACTCAAGCAACTCACCCCGGTTTTCCATGATGTGTTCGATGACGACAGCATTGTGCTGTCGCCAGAAATGACCGCCAACGACATCGAGGGCTGGGACAGCCAGACCCACGTGATGCTCACGGTCGCCGCCGAACAACGCTTCGGCATCAAGTTTCGGACGGCGGAGCTCGAGTCGCTGCGCAACGTCGGCCATTTCGCCCAAGTCATCAGCGCTAAGCTGGAGGGGAAATAATTCATGATCCAGACAGCAGATGTGCCCAGGGACGGGAGCAATGCCGAACAGGGAGCAACCAGCGCGGCCAGCGTGCCGGGCCGGGTGCGTTCGCGGTATCTGCTGTCGTTGTTTGCCGGGCTGTTCGGCGCGCTGGCGATATTTTGCCTGACGCTATTCGCGCTGAACCGGACCGGCAACCTGCCACCCCCGGCGTTCTCCAATATTTCCTGTGTCGATGAAAAGCTCAGCTTCCTGCGCGACAACCCGATCCAATCGCCGAATCTGCTGATCATCGGGTCTTCCGTGGCCTGGCGCCACGTGGACGGCCATGTGCTGACCGAGGCATTGCCCGGGGTGCGCCCGATGAACGGCGCCTTTTGTGGATTGTTCGCCAACCAGTCGACCTACGTAGGGCATTGGTTGCTAGACCGTCAGCCCAGCATTCGCAGTGTGGTGATGATTGCCGACCCACAGGATTTCGCCGGTTGCTGGCGTGTACCTACAGCGGTGCTCAACCGTGAGCACGTCGACCCTTACGTTTATGAAAACGCCTCCCCGTGGGGCCACTACATGCGCTATTTCTCGCCGAAGTCATTGGCGCGCAACGCGTTGACGGTCAAGGCTCAACGCGCCGGAGAAATCGAGTGGGACCCGCTCGTGTTCAACCGCTTCGGCGATGGCCCGCTGGTCACCAGCAATACCCGTGAGCTGCTGTACGGCCGCCCCGAGCCGCTGGATGCCAGCTGCTTCGCGGCCCTGGGCAAGATGAGCGCGCGCCTGGCGCAGGAAGGCCGAGAGCTGATGGTCGTCTCCACACCGCTGCACCCGCAGTGGAAGGAAAAGTACGATCCAGACGGTACGTTCCTGGCCGACTTCGACAAGCAAATCATGGAAACCCTCAACGCCACTGGTGGCACCTACTGGAATGCCGACAAAGACTGGGACACGCCGATGTCCTCCTTTGTCGACGCGGTACACCTGCGCTGGTCAGTGGTGCAGGGATTCACCGCAGCCCTGGCCGAGCAGATGCGCGACGCCGCAATCGCGCCTGTCCCATCCTCGACGCTGGAAACCGCGAAGCTGCCCTGACTGGCTGCCATCGGAATCAAAAAGCCCGGGCTGTCTGCACATGCCCGGGCTTTTTGCTGAACATACTTACGTTAAGCAGGCATCACGCGACCGCGACATTCGCCAAAGCCGATGGATGCCTGTCCATCCCGACGGCAACGTGCCTTGAGGATGATTTCGTCACCATCTTCCAGAAAGGTGCGAGTTTCGCCGCTGGGCAGTTCCAATGGCTGTTTGCCGCCCTGGGTGATCTCCAACAGGCTGCCGAGGCTTTCAGGACTGCTACCGGACAAGGTGCCGGAGCCGAACAGATCGCCGGGTTGCAAGCTGCAGCCGTTGACGCTGTGGTGCGCGACCATCTGCGCCACGGTCCAGTACATGTTCTTGGTGCTACTCAGTGCGATGCGCTGTGCAGGTTGGCCCTTGTCGCGCATGGCCTCGGTCAGCAGCAGCACTTCGAGTTCGATATCCAGCGCGCCCTGCTGCTGGTCCTGCTCATCAAACAGGTACGGCAGCGGCTGCGGATCGCCTTCGGGCCGCGCCGGTTGTGCACAACGGAACGGCTCGAGTGCTTCCGGCGTTACCACCCATGGCGACACGCTGGTGGCGAAGCTCTTCGAGAGGAACGGGCCAAGCGGCTGATATTCCCAAGCCTGTAGATCGCGCGCCGACCAATCATTGAGCAGGCAGAACCCGGCGACGTGACTGCTGGCTTCACCGATCGGGATCGATTCGCCACGGGCATTGCCTGCGCCGATCCAGATGCCCAGTTCCAGCTCATGGTCGAGCCGCTTGCTCGGGCCAAAGCTCGGCTCGCTGGCGCCCGGCGGCATGGTCTGGCCGTTGGGACGCTTGACGGTTACGCCGGACACATCAACCGTCGAGGCACGCCCGTGATAGCCGATGGGCACGTACTTGTAGTTGGGCAGCAAGGGGTTGTCCGGGCGGAACAGTTTGCCGACGTTGTTGGCGTGGTGGATGCCGACATAGAAGTCGGTGTAGTCGCCCACCTTGGCCGGTAGATGCATCTGGCAGCGGTCCATGGGCTGCAGTAACGACTCGCCCATGCCCTGAAGACGTTCACGCTGCGCGCTGCCCTCGCCGAGCATTCCCAGCAGTGCCCCTCGCAGCGCTTTGCGTGCAGGCGCTCCGAGCGCAAAGAAAGTGTTGAGGCTGCTGATGCTGGCCGCTTTCGCCGCTTCTAGCGCCCGGCCATCGAACACGCTGGCTTCGCAGGCGGCGCGCAAGTCGAGAATGTAATCACCAATGGCGACGCCACCGCGTGGCTGGTCGCCGTCACGGCTGAATATGCCCAGGGGTAGATTGGCGAGGGGGAAATCCGAATGGCCATTGGCCGACTCGACCCAGCTGCGTTGCTCTTGTTGTGCGGTCATGTCATTTCCCGTTTTTATCGAATGTCTTGGTCAGGCCGGCCCAGCAGCTGTCGTAATCGCTCTGCAGCTGCGGGCTTTCCAACGCTTGACGGGTGGCACGGAGCACCTGGCCGGTCTCAAACATAAAGGCCATGGTGTTCTCGATCTTGTGCGGTTTGAGTTCGGCCTTGATCGCCTGTTCAGTGGACACATGATCCGGGCCGTGGGCGCTCATGCAGTTGTGCAACGAGGCACCGCCCGGCGAGAAGCCATCGGCCTTCGCGTCGTAAGCGCCATCGATCAGCCCCATGAACTCGTTCATCAGGTTGCGGTGGAACCATGGCGGGCGGAAGGTGTTCTCCGCCACCATCCAGCGCGGCGGGAAGATCACGAAGTCGATATTGGCCATCCCGTGAACCGCACTGGGTGACGTGAGTACGGTGAAGATCGACGGATCGGGATGATCGAAACTGACGGTGCCGATGGTGTTGAAACGGCGCAGGTCGTATTTGTACGGCACGTTGTTACCATGCCAGGCGACCACGTCCAGTGGGGAGTGATCCAGTTCGGTTACCCAGAGTTCACCGAGAAACTTCTGCACCAGCTGCACCGGCTCGTCGCGCTCCTCGTAATGCGCAACCGGCGTCAGGAAATCGCGCGGGTTAGCCAGACCATTGCTGCCGATCGGCCCCAGGTCGGGCAGGCGCAGCGCACAGCCGTGGTTCTCACAGACATAGCCGCGCGCCGCCGAATCCAGCAGCTCGACCCGAAACCGCATACCACGCGGAATCACTGCAATCTCCAGCGGTGCGACTTCAAGCACGCCCAACTCCGTGACCAGCTTCAGCGCACCCTGCTGCGGCACGATCAACAGCTCGCCATCGGCATTGAAGAACACCCGCTCCATCGACTGATTCGCCGCGTACCGGTAGATGCTCGCCCCGGCAGGCTGGTTGGGTTCGGCATTGGCCACGACGCACGTCAGGCCATCGAGGAAATCAGTCGCAGCCTCGGGAAAAGGTTGCGGATTCCAGCGCAGTCGATTGGGCGTGACGGGACCCAGCTCTGCGTTGAGTTGCCGCTCCAGGCGCTGATAATGGCCGTGATGGGCCGATGGTCGAATGCGGTACAGCCAGGTTCGCCGAGCTTCGCTGCGCGCCACCGTAAAAGCGGTGCCGGAGAGCAATTCGGTATACAGGCCGTAGGGCACCTTTTGCGGCGAATTCTGCCCGACCGGCAATGCACCCGGCAGGGCCTCGCTGCTGAACTCGTTGCCGAAGCCGGACAGGTATCGAGAGGTTTCGCCCATTTGTTGTTGTGGTTGCATAGCCGTCTCTCATTTCGCGTAATGCGTTTACGCAAAAAGTAATTTGAACTCACCAGGGCGTCAAGTTATAAACAGCGCCTCGATAAGCGAGCCCGCACAAACAGGCATTTGAATTCATGGCAGACAGCAACGCGGACACGGCGCCACGGCGGCAGAAGGTACAGGCCGCAGAGGTAGGTACTGACATTCTCACTGCCCTGGCCGAACTGGCCCCGGCGACCTCCTTATCGCGCCTGGCCGAACATGTCGGAATGCCTGCCAGCAAGGTCCATCGCTATTTGCAGGCCCTGATGGCGAGCGGCTTCGCCGAGCAGGATCCACTGACGAACCATTACGGGCTGGGCCGCGCCGCGCTGTTCGTGGGCTTGGCCGCGTTGGGCCGACTGGACGTCGTCAAACTGGCAACGCCGCATCTGGCGCAGCTGCGTGATGAACTCAACGAAACCTGCTTTCTTGCGGTCTGGGGTAACCGCGGTCCGGCCGTCGTGCATGTCGAACAGGCGGTCCGTGCCGTGACGCTGGTGACACAGGTGGGCTCGGTGCTGCCTTTGCTGGGCTCATCGACCGGGTTGGTGTTCAACGCCTTCATGCCCAACGCCGAGACTGCGCAATTGCGCGAAGAGGAACTGAAGCTTCCCTCGGCACCCAGCCCTGCAGCCCTGCTCGCTGCCATGAGCGAACTGCAACGCACCCACATCCAGCCCGTGCACGGCCTGTTGATGGCTGGCGTCAACGCACTCTCCGCGCCGCTGTTCAGTGGCGACCGGCGGTTGGCAGGCGTGATCACCATCGTCGGTGGCGAGCCCGGCTTCATGGCCGAAGCGGATGGCGAGGCGGCAAAGCGACTGCTGACAGTGGCGCGCAAGATCAGCGCGCGGATGGGTGCCTAACGGAAAACAGAAGGAACGGCAGCAGCGAATGCTCCTGCCTCAATGGCGCAAATTGACTGGTGGCTGGCAAAGGACTAGCGTTCGTCTGTCTTTTCCAGACCCCGGAGGCATCATGGATATTCAAATCCGACCGCTTACGTCGTTCGAAGGCAGCAGCTGGGAGGTTCGCTTGAACCGAAACAAGGTCACGTTTCGCAGCGAGTCCGAGGCCCGAGCTTTCGTTCAGCTCCTCGAGTCGCGCCTATCAGCGCCCCATCAGCTACCCGACGTCGCCGCTGACCTTCAACTCCACAGCCGAGCTGGCTGATCGCATCAGGCAGGGTTGCATGTAGCAGTGCCAGCACCCCTGCCTTCCTTTGGCTAACGTCCGCCGAAACCAACCTCAGATACGCAGCGCGACACCCAGTCGCAATTCGCGGCCAGGCTCGTAACTGCCGCGTATGCCTTCATAGCCGGGAATGTTTTCGAAATCTTCGTTGCTGGCGTGATCCAGGTACTGCTTGTCGAACAGGTTCTTCAGCGTCAGGTTGAATACGAGTCGGTCATCGCTTAAGGCCGACCACTGGGCATAAAGGTCGTGCACGCCGTAACCGGGTTTGTCGAGCGTGCCCACAGCGGTCCGCAGCGAATCGACAGCCGTGACGAAGCGGCCCTGCCAGCCGAAACTCAACCTGTCGGTTGCACGGTAATCGGCGAAACCTGTCCAGGTGTCGCCCAGGGTCGTGCCGAGTCCGTTGTGCTCGTAGACATTGAGCTCCTCACCGTCCAGCTCGACATCGTTGTGGTGGTAGCTCAGCCCGACGCTCAGCTGCTGCCAGTGGTAGGAGCTCTGCAACAGCATGCCCTGCGTCTGTAGCGTGCCCCCGTTCACGTAGAGGTTGGGACGGCCGCTCGGGTCGTAGATTGCATCCCGAACGCGGGTGTCATAAACCCGCCCGGACAACTCCAGCCCGCCTTGGCGATACTCGAAACCGACTTCATTGGTACGTGCCTTCTCGGCGTCCAGCTCCGGGTCGTTGCCGGAAGCATCGAGCTTGAACGCATCCCGTACCTGCACGCCACGTAAAGCCTGCGCATGGCTGGCCAGCAGGGCCAGTTCCGGAGTCAGCTGATAACGAAGACTCACGTTGGGGCTAAAGCCCGAGTCCGAAAAATCCTGGCCGTCACGGTCGTCGAGGCGGTAACGGTCGTAGCGTAGGCCTATGCCCAGCAGCAGCTTTTCGGTGGCCTGATAGCTGTCCTGTAGATAGAAGCCCAGCACGTCGCCGTTCTCTTCATCCAGATCTCGATCGCCATCCGGCCCCAGGCGGGTGCGGTCATCTCGATAATCGACACCATAGGTCAGTCTATGGGCGCCCAGTTCGCTGGTGTTGCGCATGTCCAGCCCAGCGCTGGTGGTATCGCCAATGTAGAGGCCATAGCGACCGTCTTGCTGCAGCTCGGTGGAGGTGTGGTAGGTCGTTACTTCGACATCGAGCAAGTCGTTGCTCAGCGGGTTCCAGCCGTAATTGAACGTCAGCGTTTCCCGCTCCGTCTCAAGCGGGAACAGGGGGTTGAAGCCGCTTGGAATCCACTGCGGACGCTGGCTGCGTTCACCCTCGTCAGTCCGTTTTTCGTAAGCCAGGCGCAACGTCTGCTCATCCGTCAATCGGCCCACCAGCTTGGCGAACCCCAACTGTTGACGCGCACCGGTGCCGAGTACATCCCGCCCGTTGCCATCTTCGTAGTCGTTCTGGTCCTGGTAAGTCGTCACCGCCATGGCCGACCAGGCGTCGTTGAACCGGCCGAACAAGCTGGTGCTGGATTTATAGCCTTCGGCATTGCTGAAGTAGGTGCCTTTGATCAGGCCGCCGACGCGTTCCCCGGCACGCAGCAGATCGTCCGGGTCTTTGGTCACGAAACGGACGGAGCCACCCAGTGCGCCTGGTCCTGCGGTTGCGTCGCCCGTGCCGGGCTGAACCTCGGCTCGCTTGAGAAGCTCCGGCTCAATTCCGATGCGCCCCGTATGGTGGAAGGTCTGGCCCGGCTGGTTGGCGCCGTCGATGGTGATGTTCAACAGCGTGTCTTCGAGGCCTCGGAGGTAGAGCTTCTGAGCGACACCCGGGCCGCCCCCGACAGACACCTCCGGGCTGGCCTCGAATACATCCTGTAGGTCAGCAGCTTGATAATGCTCTAGCTGCTCGGCTTCGACGCTGTCGCCTTGTACGTGGCGAGCAATCACCTCGCTGCCGGTCAGTTCCAACGGCTCCTTGGTTTGCGCTTGCGCCTGGCAGGGCATGGAGACAATCAGCGCAGCAAAGGACAGCGAACCGAGAAGCGATAGCGGGATAGGACAGTGTTGCATGAAGAACCTCGGATCATTAATGCGAACGTTTCGTATTAACGATTCTCACCCACAACACCGTGCCCGCGTATCACTTTTACAACTGTTACGTTGTGTCCCCAGGGCGAGGCAACCAGATGGTCATGCACAACCCGCCTTGCTCGTGATTTGTCGCAGCCAGACGCCCACCGATCGCGCCAATCTGCCGTTGGGCCAAAGCCAGCCCCAGGCCAAAACCCGGGCGATCACCGCTGACCCGCTCGAACGGCTGAAAAATACGTTCAAGCCACTGCGGTGGTACGCCCGGGCCCTGATCGATGATGTCCAGCCGATAGCTCTGGGCTTCGGCTTGAAGCTCAACCCACACTTTTTTGCCTGGCGGTGTGTGATCGAGTGCATTGCGCACGATGTTCTCGATCGCTTGGCCAAGCGCGCGGTGGCAGCTGCCAACCAGCTCCGCTTCGGCGGGTAGCTGCGTTTCAATTTGACGATCCGGATATTCGAAGCGCGCATCGTCGAGAATGCTGTCGAGCAAGTCCGTCAGATCCAGCGTTTCGTCACGCAGCGTTGGCCGCTCTGTCTCGAGCCAACTGAGCGTCAGCGCATCCTCGACCAAGCGACGCATTGCCGAACAGTCCTGGCGAATGCGCGGCAGCAATGCAGCAGTGTCGCCGCCCTGCTCCGCCAAACTGACCGCCATCTCGATGCGTGCCAGCGGCGTTCGAAGCTCATGGGACATTTCGGCCAGCCGCTGACGCTGATCGATGATCAGTCCGCCGATGCGCTCAGCCATGGCGTCAAAGGTCTCGGCTACACCTGCAAGCTCGTCGCGTCTTGAACCCAACAGCGCACCCGCACGGGCGGTGTAGTCGCCTTCGCTGAACTGTCGGGTGGCCTGCTCCAACCTCCGCAACGGTTGCATCAAGTGGCGATAGAGCAACAAACAGCCACAGACCAACAACACCAGGGGCAGCACCAGTTCGAGTAGCAGCCGCGCTGGATACCAGTAATGCCCTGGGCGCATGCGCTGCGGCAACTGGATCAGGAAGCGCAGCTGCCCATCAGCGAATGGCACGTCCATGATCGGATTTTCCTGAAAGTAGAGATGGATCTTCCAAGACGGATCCCGCCCAAGGCTGAACTCCCGCATGAAGCGCTCGGACAGTTCACTACCGGTAAGGGCGTGCAATTGCGGATCGATGATCGCCGCCCAGGTTTGCTCTCGCTGCTGAAGCATCCGCAACCACTCTCGCAAAGCCTTTTCGTCGCCGGCACGGTATAGGACTTCGGCCTGCGCGCCGTACTCACGCAGCGTGCGTTGATGCTCGGCGTCAATGAAGCTCATCTGCTCCTCTGCCTGACCGCTCAAGCGCGCAATGACCCAGAACAACGCTACGCTTCCCAGGGCAACGCCGAGGCACAACTTCCAGAACAGTCGCCGGTTCATTGGAAGCTGTAACCACGACCGTGGAGCGTCTGCAGGCGATCGGCCGCCAGCCCGGCTTCGGTCAGACGGCGACGAATGCGGCTGACGTGCATGTCGAGGCTACGGTCGTAGCCGCTGTGCTCGCGTTCGAAAACAACCCGGTACAGATAAGGTTTGGTCAGCACCTCGCCAGGCTGCAACATCAGTTGCCATAGCAGCCGGAACTGCAAGGGCGTCAGTGCCAGGTCCTGTTCTCCAACGCGGGCACGTAGCGTGTGTCGATCCAACACTAGGGCGTCGACGTTCAATGAAGACGGCTGTACGGCTCGGCTCTCGGCGCTACGCGTTCGCCGCAATATGGCATCGATGCGTAGCTGCAATTCGGTCGGGTTGAAGGGTTTGGCGAGGTAATCATCCGCCCCATGACGCAACCCTCGAATTCGCTCCTCTTCAGCACCGCAAGCGGTCAGCATGATGACCGGCGTTTGTTGCTGCTCGCGCAAGCGACGTAACACGGAGAAACCGTTCATGTCCGGCAGCATCACATCCAGCAAAATCAGGTCCGGCGCGTTAGCCAATGCCATCGCCAAGCCACTCTCACCCAGCTGGCTCAAGCGCACCGTGTATCCCTGCAAACGAAGCAACTCTCCCAGTTGCGCGCTCAGCACCTGATCATCCTCGATGACCAATACTTCAGCCAGAAACGCCCCCATCTCGACTCCCTGTCGGGTGAGTTACACCCATCGCCAGAAGATAATAATTCTCATATAGGGTAAGGCAAGTTGTCCGGCCGGGCTATCAACGCGTGGCCGTTATCGCCATTGTCCGCTCCGCCCGTCTTCATGGCTGAGCCGGATGGCGATGCGGCAAAACGCAGCGAGAAGAGACACCAGCGATAACGAACGCTTAGTGCTGCAACGGCAAATACGGACTGTTTGCTGATTCGAGAGTATTGCGCGGGACCAGCGTTAGTTAATCTCTGCCGGTGCCCCATCAGATTGAGGGGAAGATCCTGCTGAAGACGCGAAGCAAACTCTGTTTCGACCAGTTTGCTTGGCGGTGTATAGCGCATCGCCGGTTTTTAGGAGACGCGAGTGATAGGCCAACACGCCTCGCCGAGAACAGCAGCCCGGCCCAAGATAGCGATACCTGCGAGCAAACGGCTCCCAGGCCTCGGAACGCGATCTCACGATCGCGGCTGCTCTCCCTCGGCCAGGCGCAATGAACCTTTTATAGCGTCAGGGCAACGGGTTCCCTAACCCCGGCTCGTTCGGGTCGATATCGGGCGTGCTTTTCGGCGGGCCTGAGGGCTGGGTGCCCTTGTCATGTCCAGAACCGGGTTGGACATCTGGATTATCGGTAATGAAATCAGGCTCAGGAGAATGGCTGGGGTTCTGGTCCTGCCCCGGCACCGGTTGTTGATTGTGGGGTCTGTCAAGCGGATCGATACTCATGGAACACCTCCCGTTAACCATATGTGATTCCAAGATTCGATGCAGTTGCGGGTGATTGGTGCCAGCCGCAGGTCGTGCCGCAGAGTTTGTCCAAACCGCTCATCCACCTTGGTGGCATTTGCCATTGTTGCGGGCACCACGCAGCGCCAATATCCGGACAACTCAATAACAACAACATCCAGGAGCCAGCCATGCGCGACCATGCCACTGCGGCCAGCGAATTCGACTTTCAGCAGACGGTCTCGGCCATCCTCAGCGGTGATCTCTCCGCCATGAATGCCTGCGTCGAGTGTTGTGACCGTCACGCCGACTCGGACAAGGTCGCGCTTATCTGGGAAGGCCGCGACGGCCAGCGAGCCACCTGGACCTTCGCACAGCTCAAGGAAGCCGCGGCACGCTTCGCCAATCTGTTGGACAGTTATGGCATCAAGCCGGGCGATACCGTTGCCGGCCTGTTGCCACGCACCCCCGAATTGCTAATTACGATCCTCGGCACATGGCGCGCTGGCGCTATCTATCAGCCGCTGTTCACCGCCTTCGGCCCAAAAGCGGTTGAGCATCGAGTCAAGGAATCCGGCGCCAAGCTGGTCGTCACCGATGCTGCCAACAGCGAGAAGCTGGACGCCGTTGAAAGCGCCCCGCGCCGCCTGGTCGTAGGCGATGGCGCCGACGACTTCTGGACCCAGGTCAACCAGCAATCGAGCGCATTCGAACCGGTGCTGCTGGCGGGTGACGCCCCCTTCCTCGCCATGTTCACCTCCGGCACCACCGGGCCGGCAAAGCAGCTGCATGTGCCGCTCAAGGCCATCGTCGCGTTCGTCACCTACATGCGCGATGCAGTCGATCTGCGACCCGAGGACAATTTCTGGAACATCGCTGATCCTGGCTGGGCGTACGGCCTGTATTACGCCGTCACCGGGCCGCTCGCCATGGGCCATTCGACCTTGTTTTACGAAGGCGGCTTCACCGTCGACAGCACCTGCCGCGTCGTCAATGAATACAAGATCACCAACATGGCCGGCTCACCCACCGCGTTCCGCTTGCTGTTGGCGGCCAAGGACGAGGTCGAAGGCAAGATCAAGGGTCGCCTGCGCGCCGTGAGCAGCGCAGGTGAGCCGCTCACCCCCGAAGTGATCCGCTGGTTCAGCAGCGGCCTTGGCTGCACGATCCACGACCATTACGGACAGACCGAACTCGGCATGGTCCTGTGTAACCACCATGCGCTGAGCCATACCGTGCGCATCGGCACGGCGGGCTACGCGATGCCCGGGCACCGCGTCGTGGTCATCGATGATCAACAACGCGAGCTGGAGCCCGGCAAACCGGGAATGCTCGCGCTGGACCGCAACCAGTCTCCCCTGCTCTGGTTCAACGGTTATGTGGGCACCCGCACCAAAGCCTTCGTTGGGCATTACTACCTGAGCGGTGACACCGTCGAGCTCAATGACGACGGCAGCATCAGCTTCGTTGGCCGCGCCGATGACGTGATCACCACATCCGGCTACCGGGTCGGCCCTTTCGACGTGGAAAGCGCCCTGGTAGAACACCCGGCCGTGATCGAAGCGGCGGTGATCGGCAAGCCCGATCCAGAGCGCACCGAACTGGTGAAGGCCTTCGTTGTGCTGCATGCGAGCCACAATGCCGACCAAGCATTGGCCGACGAGCTGCAACAACACGTGCGTCAGCGCCTTTCCGCCCACGCCTACCCGCGCGAAATCGAGTTCGTCAGCGAACTTCCGAAGACCCCGAGCGGAAAAATTCAGCGATTCCTGCTGCGCGACCGGGAAAAGACAGCGCAGCAACCCACGACAGCAGCGGCGAGCTGAACCCAGACGGTCGACACCTTACAACCTGGCGGCGTCAGGCTGCCGCCAGTCAATGCTATCGGCGTGGCGTAAGCCTTCGGCGGCCCAGGGTGGCCGCTTCTTTTTGGCAGCCGGCATGACGGCTGCCAAAACTCGCGCCGGTACCGAGCCATACAGCTGTCGCGCCGAAGGACACCAACCTGAGGCGGCGATATTAGGATTCTCATGACCGTTTCGACCGAAGACCGCATGCTGCACACCGAGCACGGCGACGTATTCACGCGGCGCTGGCGCACCCGCCACTCGCGCAGGCCACCCATCGTCCTGATGCACGACTCCCTCGGCTGCGTCGAGCTGTGGCGCGACTTTCCCGAGCGCCTTGCTGTGGCCACCGAGCGCGACGTCATTGCCTACGACCGGCTCGGCTTTGGTCGCTCCGCAGCGCATCCGGGTGGCTGGTCGAACAGCTTCATTCGCGACGAAGCCGAGCGGTACTTTCCGCCGGTACGGCATGCGCTGGATATCGAGCATTTCATCGCGCTCGGCCACAGCGTGGGCGGCATCATGGCCGCCAGCCTCGCTGCCCATCACCCTGGCAATTGCCGCGCGCTAATCACCATCGCCGCCCTTGCCTTTGTCGAAGATCGAACCTTGCAAGGCATCCGCGCCACCCAAGCGGCATTTGCCGAACCGGGCCAGGTCGACCGCCTACGCAAATACCACGGCGCAAAGGCCGAGTGGATTCTCTGGGCCTGGATCGACACCTGGCTTTCGGACAGTTATGCCAACTGGACAATCGAAGAAAGCGCCCCGGGCTTCGCCTGCCCATTACTGGGCATTCATGGGCGGGACGACGAATACGGTTCGCTGGATCATCTTCACCGTGTCGCTGCGCTGGGGAGCGGCGGCGTGCAAAAACTTCCGCTCGACGGCTGCCAGCACGTTCCCCATCGTGAGCGGCCCGAGACAGTGCTCGACACGGTTGCCTGCTTTCTCCAAGAGCAAGGGGAAGGACAGATGCAATCAACCGTTTATCGCGGGCTTGAATAGAAGGCCAGCGCGGTAGCCGTAATCAGGATCAGCGCCATACCCACGATTTGAAGGCCGGCCAGGCTTTCGTTGAGAACTGCGACGCCGAACAGCGTCGCACTCACCGGCTCAACCATTGCCACCACCGAAGCGACAGATGGCGCGGTATGGTTCAGGCCGATGATATACAGCGTGAAGGACAACCCCGCGCCAAGCACGCCCAGTAGCATGAACAGCGGCCAGCTCGGCGAACGGAAAACAGCCATGACCTGGTTGGCCTCGACAAGCCAGATGAACACGGTGACAAGCGCGGCGAAAGCGATGACAAGAATCGCCTGTGGGCTGCCGTGCGGCGCCGCATATTTGAAGCCAAAAATGAAGACCGCGTAGGACAGCCCTGCAAGCAGTCCGGCGCCCGCGCCGATCAACGTGACGCCACCCGCGCCATTCTTGTAGACGCCTGTCAGCAGCACGATGCCAAGCATCACCATCCCGATCGCGCCCCACTTCAGTGGAGTCGATCGTTCCAGTTTGAGGACGAATGACACCAGGTAAACGAACACTGGCGCGCAATACATCAGCGTCGCTGCAACAGCTACGCTGCTTTGCCTGATGCTCACGAAATAGAAAGCGAAGTTGCCGGCCACACCGAGCCCTGCGATCACCGACCAGAACCAGAGCTTGCGGTTTGCCAGTCCGCTGGCACCTGGTCGCAACGCTAGCCAGAGGAGAACAGACAACAACCCGATGGCGCCTCGAAAGAACGAAACGACGAACGCATCCCAGCCATCGCTCAAGAGAACACCGGCGATCCCGCCCGATATTCCCCAGCAAAGCGCCGCCATCGCCACAAGCACCGTGCCCTTACGCGCCATTGCCATAGCCTCGTCCGGAGTGGCGACGGCCCTGTCACTTCGATTAACCCTGTCCTCTGTTCGATACTCGCAAGCCAAGGCCGTTCGTATGCCCAACGCAGCCAGACCGTCCGGTAATGCATCGAAGTCGCCTGATCAGTACGGCTTTCGGCAATCAGCAGAGGCAGGTCGTCTGCCTGCGGCAGCCGAAGGAGACCTGCGTCCGTACGGGAAAACACGGTCGCAGCCAATGAAGCGACCTTTAGTACGCCGGTCATCTGTTTTTCAGCTATGACTGACGAGACAGGTTCGATCCGACCATTGACCAGAGGAAGCCAGATGGAGCGATTCACCGGTGGTTGCCTGTGCGGCAACTTGCGGATTGTGGCGACGGGCCGCCCGAAGCGGGTTGGCCTATGCCATTGCCTCGACTGTCGAAAGCATCACGGTGCCCTCTTCTACGCCGCCGCTGTGTTTGCGCAGGATGCCGTGACGATTACCGGCGAAGCGCAGGACTATGCCGGGCGACATTTCTGCCCCCGCTGTGGCTCGTCCGTTTTTGCACGCACAGCAGACGAAATCGAAGTGCATCTGGGTTCCCTCGACGCTCCTGATCAACTGATGCCCAGTTACGAAAGCTGGACGGTTCGTCGCGAGGCCTGGTTGCCGCTGTTTCCGCTCACGCGTCACGAACGGGACCGTGATACCAGCGCTGACGACCCGCCCCCCAAATTGCAGACCTAAAGAGACCCTTCGGCCATCCGGATCGCTCGCCACCGCACGGCAGATCTTCGAAGCCAAGGCACCGCGCGGTGCATCCACGGTGCCGAGGGGTATGACCCAGTCTGTTACTGTTTGTCGATTCGGGTGACGACGGCGTTCATCCCTTTCGAAACAAAGTCGAACTCAAGCTGGTCACCCTGCTGCAAGGTCCGGAGTTGATCCGGCGTTGCCTTGAAGCCCATGGTCATGGATGGCCAGCCGAGTGCTTCGACCGGGCCGTGAGCGATGATGACCGAGCCCTTTTCCAGGTTCACTTTCTTGACCGTGCCGGTGGCGGTAGCGGCCTGTCCTCCGTCCACCTGCTGGTCCGTTTGCATGTTCGTGCCTTTGTGATCCATCGGCATGCCGTCCATGGGTTGCTTGTCGGCGGCATAGGCAGCAGGTATCAGGAAGAATGTCGCAAGGCAGATGTGCTTGATGTTCATGAATGTGCTCCTGCGGAGTTGATGGAGTGGTGTGGGATGGTCGGCAATTGACGGCGGCGCATCAGCAAGTACGCCGCCGGCAGCACGAACAGGGAAAGCAAGGGCGCGGTAATCATCCCGCCGACCATGGGCGCGGCGATGCGGCTCATGATTTCGCTGCCGGTTCCGCCCCCCAAAAGGATGGGCAACAGACCGGCGATGATGACTGCCACTGTCATGGCCTTGGGGCGCACGCGCTGTACGGCGCCCTCGCGAATCGCGTCGAGCAGGTCGGCTTCATCTCGCGCACCGGCGTTGAGGCGGTCTCGCCAGGCGTTCGTCAGGTACAGCAACATGATGACGCCGAACTCAGCGGAAACCCCGGCGAGCGCGATGAAGCCAATACCGGTCGCGACGGACAGGTTGTAGCCCAGTAGATACAGAAACCAGACACCTCCGGTCAGGGCGAATGGCAGCGTGGCCATGATCAACAGCGCCTCGCCGAAGCGGGAAAACGTGAGGTAGAGCAGAACAAAGATGATCAGCAAGGTGGCCGGCACCACCAGTTTCAACTTGGCGTTGGCGCGCTCCATGAACTCGAATTGACCGGAATAGCTGATGCTCATGCCGGACTCGAGCTGAACACTTTCGCTGACCCTTTGCCTCAGATCGCTCACCACAGCAGCCATGTCACGACCACGAACATCGACGTAAACCCAACCCGACAGCCTGGCGTTCTCGCTTTTAAGCATCGGTGGGCCGTCGGTCACCTTGACCTCGGCAACCGTGCCCAGGGTGATCTGGCTGCCCTGCGGCGTGTAGATAGGCAGGTCGCGCAGATCCGTCAGCGAGTCGCGCCACTCTCGACCGTAGCGAAGGTTGATCGGATACCGCGCAAGCCCTTCGACAGTCTCACCGACGGTCTGGCCTCCGATGGCACCGGCCACGATGGATTGCACATCCGCTATGTTCAAGCCATAACGTGCCGCCGCGACACGATCGATGTCCACATCGATATAGCGCCCGCCGGTCAGTCGCTCGGCCAACGCCGAGCTGACACCGGGCACGGTTTTGGCGATTTTCTCGATGGCCAAGGTGGCTTTATCGATCTGTGCCAACTCGGTGCCATACACCTTCACCCCGATCGGGCTCTTGATACCGGTCGCCAGCATGTCGATGCGGTTTCGAATGGGCGGGATCCAGAGGTTGGCCAACCCAGGCACTTGCACCGTGCGGTCCAGCTCCTCCACCAGTTTTTCGGGCGTCATTCCTTCGCGCCACTGATCCTTCGGCTTGAACTGAATGGTCGTTTCGAACATTTCCAGCGGCGCAGGATCGGTTGCGGTGTCGGCTCGCCCCGCCTTGCCAAACACGCGGGCAACCTCTGGAACCGTTTTGATTAGCCGGTCGGTCTGCTGTAACAGCTCGGACGCCTTCTGCGCCGAGAGGCCCGGAAGTGCAGTGGGCATATAGAGCAGGTCACCTTCGTCCAACGGTGGCAAGAACTCACCACCGAGTCGACTGGCAGGCCACAAGCCCGTCAGAAAGACCAGAACCGCCACCAGCAACGTTGTCTTGGGCCAACGCAGCACCGCGTCCAAGGCAGGCTTGTAGATCCAGATGAGGCCTCGGTTGAGGGGATTGCGGTGTTCAGCCGGGATTTTGCCCCGTATCCAGTACCCCATCAGTACCGGAACCAGCGTGACGGACAAGCCAGCGGCTGCTGCCATGGCATAAGTTTTGGTAAATGCCAGCGGACCGAACAGGCGACCTTCCTGCGCCTCAAGGGTGAACACTGGAATGAACGACAGGGTGATGATCAGGAGGCTGAAGAACAGGGCCGGTCCGACCTCGACGGCCGCCTCGGTGATCACCTTCCAGTGCTCCTGGCCTTTAAGAGTGGAATCTGGGTAGCGCTTGTGCCACGCCTCGATGTGCTTGTGAGCGTTTTCGATCATGACGATGGCTGCGTCGACCATCGCCCCGATGGCAATGGCAATGCCGCCCAGGGACATGATGTTGGCGTTGATGCCCTGCCGCTGCATGATCACGAACGCAATCAAGATGCCGATTGGCAACGAAACGATTGCCACCAAAGACGAGCGCAAATGCCAAAGGAACAGCGCACAAACCAGTGCAACGACGATGAACTCCTCGATGAGCTTGTGGGTGAGGTTTTCAACAGCGCTGTCGATCAGTTTGCTGCGGTCGTAGGTCGTGACGATTTCAACACCCGGAGGCAAGCTCGCTTTGAGTTCGTCGAGCTTGGTCTGGACCGCGGCGATGGTTTCCCGCGCGTTTTTGCCGCTGCGCAGAATGACCACTCCACCGACCACTTCCCCCTCGCCATCAAGCTCGGCAATGCCGCGGCGCATCTCTGGGCCGAGCTGAACGTGCGCAACGTCTCCGAGGGTTACCGGCACGCCGCCATCGAGACGCAGCGGAATGGCTCGAAAATCGCTCAGCGTCTGCAAATAGCCGGTCGCACGAACCATGAACTCGGTTTCTGCCAGTTCCAGAACACTCCCGCCGGTTTCACGGTTCGCCTCGTCGATGGCCGTTGCGATCTGCTGCTGTGTCACGCCCCGGCTGGCCATGCGTACCGGGTCGAGTACCACTTGGTACTGCTTGACCATCCCGCCGATGGATGCGACTTCCGCCACGTTGGGCAGTGTCTTGAGCTCATAGCGCAGGAACCAGTCCTGCAGAGAGCGCAGCTGTGAGAGGTCGTGCCTGCCCGTGCGGTCCACCAGCACATATTGGTGGATCCAGCCGACACCCGTGGCATCTGGACCTAAGGCGGGCTTGGCCGCGGCGGGCAGCCGGCTTTGTACCTGACTCAGGTATTCCAATACCCGCGAGCGGGCCCAATAGAGGTCCGTGCCGTCCTCGAACAGGACGTATACGTAGCTGTCTCCGAAAAACGAGTAGCCGCGCACCGTCTTCGCGCCTGGCACCGACAACATCGTTGTGGTCAGTGGATAGGTGACCTGGTTTTCAACGATTTGAGGCGCCTGGCCCGGGTATGGGGTGCGGATGATGACCTGGACATCGGATAGGTCAGGCAAGGCATCGACCGCTGTGTTCTTGACCGACCAGACGCCCCAGGCCACCGCGAAAACAGTGGCCAGCAGGACCAAAAAACGGTTGGCGACTGACCAGCGGATCATGGCTGCGATCATGGCTGGCCCCCGAGCTTCACGATGCGCTCGATGATCAGGCCCTCGTCAGTTTCACGCACGCCAACGCGGACACGGTCGCCCGACTGCAAGCCTGCGGTAAGCGATGGATCGGCAACCGGAAAGGCCATGGTCATCCCGGGCATATTCAAGGTCTTGAACGGCCCATGCGACAGGCCAACCATGCCGTCTTCCAGCCCCACAATCGTGCCTTCAGTCTCGTGCAATGCAGATTCGAAGGAGGACTTCGGCTGTTCCAGGCTTTGCGCGGTCAGTCCGCGCAGACTCGCCTCGGAATCAAGCAGGAACTGGCCGGACGCAACGACCTTCTGGCCGGCTTCGAGCCCTTCAAGTATTTCGGTTCTGTCATCGAATTCCCGACCGATACGCACCTCGACGGGACGGTAACGGCCTTCATCCTCCGCCAGCATGACCAATGCCCGGCGACCGGTCCGAATGACCGCCTCGGAAGGAATGATCAAAGCCTGCTCGACGTCGCGATTCAAGGTCACCTGCGCCGTCATGCCGGGGCGTAGTCGCTGTTGTGGGTTAGGTAGCTCGACCCGGACACGCACCGTACGGCTATCCAGGTTGGCTTGCGGCAGCACGGCCTGAATCGTCCCTTCCAAGGATTGACCGGCAAAGGCCGGCAAGCGCGCGGTTACCTTTTGCCCTTGTGCCAGATGACCGACCTGGGCCTCAGGCACCGCCACCTCCAACCAAACGGTGCTCAGTCCATTGATGCGTGCAAGTGATGCGCCGGCAGGTACTGTCATGCCCTCGCGAACATCGAGACTGCTCAACACGCCAGCAATCGGGCTGGTTACGGTCCAGACCGCGCGTGTCTTGCCGCTCCGTTGCAGTTGCGCAATAACGTCTGCCGGCATACCGGCGAGGCGTAACCGTTGCCGCGCGGCGGCCAACAGCTGGGGTTCACCAACGTCTCGGAGCGCCAGGTACTCTTCCTGTGCCGCGGCCCATTCCGGTATGAGCAGATCGGCCAGCGGCGCCCCCTTGTCGATCACATCCTCAGGTGCACGATCGTAAACGCGCTCGACGAAGCCTCCAGCGCGCGCCTGCACCACCGCCACGTCGCGCTCGTCAAACAACAATGCTCCGGTGGCTTCAAGCGACTGACTGATCGACTCACGCACAGCCGTCGCCAGACGGATGCCGAGGTTCTGCGTCACGCTCGGGTCGATCTTCATCGATGCCCCGTCGCTGCCTTCATCGGCATAACGCGGGACGAGCTCCATATCCATGAAGGGTGATTTACCCGGTTTGTCGAATTTCTGCTGCGGGACCATCGGGTCGTACCAATAGAGCACTGCCCTGCCCTCATCATCAGCTGCTTGTGCCAAGGCTGCGGTGGGCATCACGGCTGCTGCGGTCGCACCGATCATCACGCTGAGTACGAGCGCCAGCTGTTGTATGTGGAAGCTCATGGTTGGGTATCTCCAAAGGCGAAATGCAGGCGGGCATTGCTCAGCGAAAGGTCACGAGACGTGTCGATGCGACGCAGACGGGTTTCGACGAGCTGGCGGCGCGCATCGATCACAGCGATCAATTCGCCTTTCCCAGCGCGGTAATCGGCCATGGCCAGGTCAACCTTCTGTTCTGCGAGCGGCAGTAGGGTTTGTTCGAGGCGCGTCAGTACCCGAGACAAGCGTTGATACTCAGCCAGGTTGGCGGTCAGCTCCTGGTCATGCATACGTAACGTCGCCTGGCGCTGAGCCTCGATCTGCGCGAGCCGTGCCCGCTCGGCAGCGATCTTCGGGTCCTGTCGCGAGCCGGTGAACATCGGCAGGTCGAAGCTGACGCTGAGGTTCACCATGTCGCCGTACTCCCGCCCCCGACGCAGGTAGTCGACGCCCCAACTCCAGTCCGGTGTTTTTTCGGCGATGGCCTGGCTGACGTTTGCCTCGGCCTCGCGTGTCATCGGACCGAATGCCAGCAGTGCCGGGTGACGGTCGAGGTTGTGCTGGTAGTGAACAGCGTCGGCGGGCCATTGCGGCCAGACGCCTGTCAGCGGCTGGTTAGCCGGCTCGCCTATCCAGCGGCGTAACTCGGCCCGTGCAACCGCCTGGTTGCGTACCAGCTCATCTTCCTGTTCTGCCAGCAAGGCGGCTTCCTGCTTGGGAAGCACGCTGTCGGCGGTCTGGCCGCGCCCGCCAGCAATACGCGCCTGAACAGCCTTGGAAAACAGCTTGTTCTCGCCGTAGAACTGTTTGAAAAGACTCAGCTTCTGCTCGACCGCGAAGCTAGCGATCCAGGCCTCGGCGGTCGCTTGACGAACGCTGAGACGCTCGATGGACTGCTGCACGCCTGCAAGCGCGACACCTGCCTGCGCAGCCTCGATTCGAGCGCGCCGTTTCGCCCGATTCGGGACCTCTTGCATGACGCCGACCATTTGCATGGTCATGGCCTCTTCATCGAGCCGCCAGCGTGTGTCGCCTTCGATGGGTACGTTTTGCAGCCCAAGCCTGAGCTTCGGATCGGGGAGTTCGCCTGCCGGAATCGCAGCGCTACGAGCAGCGTGGAGGTTGGCAGTTTGCGCGGCTAACGAAGGTGCCTGCTGCTCGGCCAAGCTCAAAGCCTGTTCCAACGTGAGAGCTGACACGAGCCCGGGAAACGAGAGCGCGCCCATGATCAAGGCGGCCACTTGATGGGGCGCCCAGCGAATAAGGGGTTTCATTTAAAAGGATTCCTGATCTTCCATGCGGGCCAAAAGGGCGCGCGGTAACCGACCCGAATGCTCACATTCGGGCGGGTTTCTAGAATTCGATCGGAATCAGACGCGGGGTGGGTGCCAGACGGCGTCCAGAAGACGGGAAGGGATCTGGTCGTTATAGGGTGTAGTCACGGGCTTGGCTGCAGGAATCACATCCGCCTTCGCCGCCGCAATCTGAACGAGGCTGGAAGTTTTGCATTCTTGCCCGCTTTTGCAGACAGTCGTTGGGCCTTGATCCTGTCCTTCATGACAATCTTGATCAGCGTTGTCCATGCCGCTCATGCCTTCCATATCAGCCATCTGGTGATGCACCGACGACGTTGCCGGCATGAGTAGTTGCGCCATCCCATTGATCGGAAGCGTAAGTACCAGCAGCAGGATAAGGAAGGAACGCATGTTGACGGTCATGGGCTGAGCCTAAGCGGCAACGCAGAAGCAATCAATAAGACATTTGGTCGCTCTGCAAGCTGCGTTGTCACATGCGCCCTGTTCTTGTAACGGCATGCATTGACCGCGTTAGCTATTCATCACTGCCCCGTTCGGAGGTTACGTGGCGGCCTTGGCGTCTCCGCTCGCTTCGGCCGGACCAAGGACGGGATCATCTGGCCTGATCGTTTCGCTAATCACACACATGGCGAAGCCGCACCGGCACCGGCAGCGCCCTTGTGCCGCCGCCGGTGCGCTTGAAAGCGCGGTGAAACAACTGGATCGATTGGAACGGCAACCGGAGTCGGTTGCCGTCTCGGTGGTTACTCAGTGGTGCTGAGCACGCCGCGCTTAATCTGATCACGCTCGATGGATTCGAACAGCGCCTTGAAGTTGCCCTCGCCGAAGCCGCTATCACCTTTGCGCTGAATGAACTCGAAGAACACCGGCCCCAGTACCGTGCCGGAGAAGATTTGCAGCAGCAGGCGCTGCTCACCGTCCTCAACTGCACCGTCCAGCAGAATGCCGCGGGATTTCAGCTCTTCTACCGGCTCGCCGTGGTTGGGCAGCCGCCCCTCGAGCATCTCGTAGTAGGTTTCCGGCGGCGCAGTCATGAAGACCGTGCCGCTGGCCTTCAGCTTGTCCCAGGTCTCGATCAGGTTGTCGGTGAGGAAGGCGACGTGCTGGATACCCTCACCGTTGAACTGCATGAGAAATTCCTCGATCTGCCCAGCGCCCTTCGACGACTCCTCGTTGAGGGGGATGCGGATCATGCCGTCCGGCGCGGTCATGGCCTTGGATGTCAGGCCGGTGTACTCACCCTTGATGTCGAAGTAACGGATCTCACGGAAGTTGAACAGCTTCTCGTAGAAGTCCGCCCAGTAAGCCATGCGGCCGCGATATACGTTGTGGGTCAGATGGTCGATGAGCTTCAGGCCAGCGCCAACCGGATGACGCTCGACGCCCTCCAGGAACACGAAATCGATGTCATAAATCGAGCTGCCCTCACCGAAACGGTCGATCAGATACAACGGCGCTCCGCCGATACCCTTGATTGCCGGCAGGCGCAGCTCCATCGGACCGGTAGGCAGCTCGATAGCCTGAGCGCCCAACTCCAGCGCACGGGTATAGGCCTTCTGCGCGTCCTTTACCCGGAACGCCATGCCACACACTGAAGGCCCATGCTCAGCGGCGAAATAAGCTGGCAGGCCTTTCGCCTCGCGATTGACAATGGCGTTGATCTCACCTTGGCGGTACAGCGCCACATCTTTGGAACGGTGGTTGGCGACATGGGTAAAGCCCATGCTTTCCAGTACCGGCTCGATGACGTTCGGGGTGGGCGAGGCAAATTCAATGAATTCGAAGCCCATAAGGCCCATGGGATTTTCAAACAGGTCGGCCATGATTGGCTCCTTGGAGTAACGGTACGTTAGCGAAATTGACGTTATGCGAAGGTCAACTCGGCGGCGCACAGGAAATCCCACGGACGCTGCGACCCAGATGGTCGCCCAGGGTCAATCGAAAGCCCAAGATCTTCATTTCAGCAGCTCATCCGAACGTCAGGCGCGGCCATCGACCTGGCTTCCAGGCTGCGCTTCAGCCTGCTGGACAGACTAGCCGCGCCATCCTGCAACGGCTTCACCAAGCCGGCCACGCTCAACGACCTGGCGGCCACCTGGACGCTCCGAAGTCGAGCGGACGCGGTGAACTGAAAAAAAACGGATGAATCCATATTCGTTGCCATGGCTGCACTGAAGGCGCGCCGTGTCTACGCGGCGCTCTATTATTCTTTTGCGTAATCGAATTACGTTTAGCGAAATCTGCGGGACGCATGTCCAACTGTCAAGCCCATGTCGCGTGCCGCTTATCTCCCGCCTCGAACGAATACCGCTGCGACGCTGCCGAATCTATGGCTAACGAAACGAGGCAAACAGGCTCTGCTGTGGCCAGAACACCGCGTTTATCCGACGAGCATCACCTGTCCCGCCCGCTACGCCCTCGAGCGGGCGTCATATTCAACAGCTGAACAAAAAGGAACGACCATGAATCGACTTTTCGACAAGAGCGCCCCACAAAACGTGCACGGCTGGGAACGCAGCGCCTCCGTTGCGGGCGGGCTGGTTATGCTGGGCAGAGGGTTGCGTCGCGGCGGACTGAGCGGCCTGTTGCAGCTGGCGATGGGTGGCATGGCTTTAGCGCGCGGCATCAGTGGGCGTTGCGAGGCCAAACGTATCCTGACCGCTACCGAGCCGCAGCCACGCCACGTATCCGCCGACAAGCAGCGCTACAGTCACATGCCAATGGACTCTGAAGTACACAGCCCAGACTTCGCCGAGCCGGATGTGAACCTACCTGATGCCACGCCAATGGGGCATGAAACGCATCCGGGGGAGCGCCGTGGCACGTAGTCAAATGCTGCGACGACCGAACGCCGCTTGATCAACTGCGCTGTTCCAGGACACCTAGGTGGTGGGGCTGAGCCGGCATAAAAAACGGCACGGATGGCCCCTTAACCGGGGCTGATTGGAGTCCCGCCGAACGGCAGTTGTCGGCTTTATGACGCCGTGGTATTTATGCGCCGTATTTTTGTCACACCTCGTGACATTTTGGGAGACGGTCGTGGATATCATCAAGGCAGATAGCGGAAACCCGGATCGGTGGGGAGTCGTTTATTCCTACGGTAGCGTGTTAGCGGTTTTTGACAACGAGCTGGATGCTCAAACAGAAGCCAGCGGCTTCGGCGGCGCCGTGGTGCGCCTTGCCTGCAGCCTCTGGAACACGCTTAATATGGCCGCTGAAGGCAGCATGACCGGGGACCAGTCTCAGCTCGCGTGAGCTGGCAAGTCGGTCGATCATGCCAGCAGGGTGAAGGCAGTGCCGTCACCCGCTGAATCTTCTTCAGTCAACTGTATGGGCGCTGCGATTGGCAGCGTATCTTGCACAGTGCGAGATTCGTGGTGATACGGGACGAGGCCGATTCCGGTCCGCTGAAACTCCACGAAACCGTATCCGTCGGCCCAGACCTCCGCCTCGTCCTGGGCTCTCACTGCAGAGCCTGGCGCAACAGCGTTGGCTGAACGTCTGTTTCGATCCGCTGCAGCACTTTTTGTTGTTGCTGGAAGATGATGTCCAGCACGCGGCTGGGCTGAACTTCGATGTCGTCGAACGTGATCAGCTGCCCCGGCTCGACAGCTCTCTTGAGAACCGTGTTGCGCAGCAGCCCGATGGGTACGTGATCGAGCTCGTCGGCAAGTTTGACTGCTTCGCCGCGAACGTCGAACCCACCTATTCCACGGCCGATCATCTCTCCAGCCTTCATCTCACGTTTGGCGATTGCCGCAACACCCAAGGTGGGCGAAACAGAATTGTTCAGCAGCACACCGCCACCGGCAAGCACCCGCCGTACGGTCTTGCCGACTTCGAGCGAGCAGAGGTGAAAGGGTCGTGTCAGCACGTAATACGGCCCAGGCCCGAGCTTGAAGTATTCGATTGCCCGCGCCTGCATTTCATCGTGCCGGCACACCAGAAACACGCCGCCCGCCGAATAGCCATTGGGCAATACGTAGTCGACAATTGGTTGTCCGACGCCTTCTGCAATCAGCCCGAGAACGTTGCCGCTGACGTTTAGATCGGTCGACGTCAGTCCTTCCAGACCACGTCTGGTGATAGTCGCGCCAAACCCGTTGCCTACCACGACCTGCTCGATCTGCACCTTGGTGCCATCGGTAAAGGATGTGGTCTGTTCAATGCTGATGCCCTGTCGCTTGGACCAGTAAGCCATGTCTTCAAGGCTGGGGTTATGGTTCAGGTAGCCCTTCATGTTGCCGTAGACCAGCGGCTGAAAGCCCATCTGCAAGGCTTCTTCGCGCAGCGCGGCGAGCGATCCAGGCTGATCCCCTTCGGCTTCGGTCAGGAATCCCTTGCCGGAAAGGTAAGACCCCGTCGTGACCTGAAGCTCGGCGTTGATGGTAACCACCGGCACCCCGGCTTCGAAGGCGCGCTCGATCACTTCGGTACCGAAAAAGACGTCACCCGTGCACTCGACGATCACATCTGAGTTGGCAATAAGATCGTCAATGGAGTTGGTCAGCGCGTCGGCCAGCGGAAAGCTACTCAGCGTCGCGACGCTTCTACGGGTCAAGACCCGGCTGATTTTAAGATCCTTGTAGTGCTGCATGATCAGACGAACGAAACAGTGCGAGATCATCCCTGTACCCGAAACACCTACTCTCTTGATCGTTGCATCTGTCATGGTGAAATCCCTTCGGAAAAGTCCTGAGCCTCGGACCGTAATATTTAGAAAAGGTTTTTGATCCGCCCGAGTATTTATTCGCCTGTGGCGGACCGCCTGGACGCCGATAGCTGCGCGGGCTGCTCTTGGATACAAAACGGATACGCCTTGAATGGAACGCGGCTGGGCGAAGGCCCGAACGGCACGACCGGCATATCGCTGATTCGCCGAATCACATGCCGCAATTCATCTCGCCAGTGCTTGGGCCGGATACCGAATGTCTCCTCGATGAGCGAACAATCGAGCACGGACCAGGCTGGCCGCAACGCAGCCCGAGGCAGGCTTGAGCTAGGCACCGGCAGCACACGGGGGGCTGTGTCAATCAACCCCGCCGATTCGGCTTCCTGGAACACCTCGGTGGCAAACTCGGCCCAGCTGCACGGAGACGCACCGCTGTAGTGATACAGCCCCCACTCCAGATCGCCGTCACGGCAATAGCGCAGAGCCAGTTCGATCAGTACGCGTGCAACGCTGCGGGCTCGGGTCGGGCAACCGATCTGATCGCTGACGACGGAGATTTCCTCCGTCTTGTTGCCCAGGTTGAGCATCGTTTTGACGAAGTTGTTTCCGCGCTCACCGTAGATCCAGCTGGTCCGCAGAATGAGGTAGCGGTCAAGCGTCTGGCTGATGACCTGCTCGCCCGCGAGACGTGTGGAGCCGTACACGCTGTTCGGCATCGCCTGGTCGGTTTCACGGTAGGGCTTGTCAGCGTCACCGGAAAATACGTATTCACTCGACAGATGGAACAAGGGAATACCGAACTGTCGGGCGGCTGCAGCCAGGTTGGCAGCGCCGTCGCGGTTGACCGCCTGAGCCTGCGCCACTTCGGCTTCGGCGTGATCCAGGTTGGTGTACGCCGCTGCGTTGATGATAAGGGCAGGCTTATGAAGCTCGATGGCCTCGCGAATGTGCTCCGCGCGGGTAATGTCCAATGCCTGGCGAGACAAGCCGATGGCATCCAACCCGAAGCTGGCAGCCTGATTGGTCAGGCAATAGCCGACCTGCCCTTCCGCGCCACAGACGAGAACCCGCATGTTGGTGTGCCCCGTACGGATAGGCGTATCGGCCAACATATCGGTGCGGGTAACCGTAACTGGGGCAGTATCTGGCTGCTGTTGGATGGTTTGCTCAGCTGTCTCGCCTGACCGCTTTGGGACCAGCTCACGCACGCTCACACCCAGCGCCTCAACTGGCGCATCGGCGGCCTCCGGAACCGGTGCGAAGCTGAAGCTCTCCATCAGCCCCGTGAGGATGATGCGTGCCTTGGCAAACTGACCTCGCACCAGCATCGCAGCAACCAGCCCCAGCCGTGATGTGAACAGGCCTAACACCCGTCGCTTGCGGAAATACCGGCGCGCCACGAACAGTTCGTTGCGTACCAGGTGCCGATGCAGCGCAATCCGACTGGGGTCCGGCTCGCGCAGAATGTCGATGGCACCGCTAACACGCCGCAGGTGCAGGACGTTGCTAGCAACTACGAGGTAACCCGGCGTGTCCTGGCTGATACGCAACGTAAACTCGGTATCGTCTCCCCACATGAACATTGGGGCCAATGGCACGCCGTGCCGGGCCAATGTTTCTCGCGGTACCAGGATCGATACATAGGTGGCTGGTCGCACCGGCACTACACCGAGGTGCAGCAACGCGGGCCAGTTTTCGTAATCAATGGCGTTGGTACGCTCATCGATTCGCGGCACGTTGGTGAGCAAACCCGCCTCGGTAAACGCCCTCGACAGCAAGAAGGAGCGTGGCTGTTTGTGCTCGGCGAGTCGCTGATCAGCCTCAAGCAGTTTTTCCAAGGCATCCGGTTCAGGGATGACATCGTCATCCATCATCCAGACAAAGTCAGCGCCCTGCTGATAGGCCATACGAAACCCGGCACTGAAACCACCCGATGCGCCGGTATTTCGGGACAACACGTACACCTTAAGATTAGCGACATCTGAGTCGAGCAACACCTCTTCGGTCCCATCATTGCTGGCGTTATCGACCACGATGATGGCGTCACACGGACGGCTCTGGACACTGATCCCTTCCAGACAACGCTTAAGCAAATCCTTGCGTTTGTACGACAGTACGACAGCGTATATCTGATCCATTGGCGCGCTCGGCATCTGAAGAAGGTGGTTGATTCCAACCCGACAGACGACCCGACTGACCTCGCGGCAGGGGTGCGCTGCGGTGCGTCATAGGCGTGAGCCCTGGCGCTCAGCTCTGACCGAGGAAGATGAACGGGGTTCAGTGAATTGCAACTAAATGTGGCGGACTAGATCGCACCGACGCCGATCATGGTGGGAAAGCCGAATGGCCGCTGGCGCACCGGTTTCCTATCGCGTGGAGCATCCAACTGAACCCACGCCCTGGTTAATCGCGGGCTGAGAGATGCAACCAGCGACGGCCTGCCTCGCCCGTCTGATAGCAGCATCGAGTCAATCCTCGAACTCAGCGCGCCAGCCCTGTTCAGATGAATAAGCCACCAAAACGGAGAAGCAGAATGAAGAGACCTTTATTAGCGCTTATCAGCTTGGCGTTCGCTCTGCCTGCCCTCGCTCAGGAGCCTCTGGTCGTCAAACGTTTGAACGGTATGAACCTGGAAGTGGAAGAACTGGGAGTACCGCAAGCGTCCTCAGACAAAGTCGACTTGCGCGGCGTCCCCGCCGTCAAGATTACCAATCACAGCCAGGAGGTCGCCTCGTGCCAGTTCCACGCCTGGCCCGAAGAAACCATCATGACTGCGGCACCCGCGATGTCTATCAGTCCAAACGAGCAAGCGGTGGCCAGGGTGCCCGGCAAGTATTCGAGTGGTGGTCCGATTGCCCTGTTGGTGTGCCAGCCGGAGGGCGTATAGCTTCGGTTGGCCAATGATCGGAATCAGGTACGGCAACCCCGACACGCCGCTTGGTCGGCACACTTCATCAGGAGACCGTCATGAACAGATCCTTTTTTACGTCACTGGCAGTGACCACGCTGCTGGCCGCCGCCGCCCAACCGGCATTGGCCCAGTGGCCGGCCGGCACCCCGCGAGAAGATACCGGTTCGCGTCCGAGCCCAATGGGTAACCCAACGCCCATGGAAAAGCTTGAAACCCACCGCAATGAGCGAGGACAGATCGTCACTGAGGACGGCCGGATAGTTCAAGGCATGCCGGAGCGCGACAGCGTCCCGAACCGCAACCTGCACAAGACCGAGCAGGAAACAGTGACAGAGGACGAATCGCACTACTCCGCCACGCCTGGCGAGCTGGAGTAGCCCAACGGCGAATGATGGGAAGCGTTTTGCTTGGCCAGTGAGCCCCACGTGTCGACGATACCGAAGCGGCGCATGGGGCCTCTCACCGCCCACCACTAGAGCCAGACGCAGCGCCAGCACTGCCCGACCGTATGTCGTTCGGCGATGGCTCGGGTAACTGGCCAATTTCGCTCAACAAACTTGGCTCAATGGCCGATTCAGGAAAGCATTCAATGAGCCGCTCGATGCTGGTTGGACGACTGATCACCGCTTTGTCGATCAGCCTTCTCTTGGCTGGCTGCGCCGGGACCGAACGCCTCGACACAGCAATGGCAACGATCAACCGGGACTACAGCCGTCTACAGGACGAAGCCTTGCTGCTCAACATCGTACGCCGCAGCGTTTCGCTACCCGCCCACTTCACGACCGTGACGACCATCCGTGGCCGCAGCCGCCTTTCGGCTGGCGCCAACCTGACGCTGCCGTTCGGGGGCGACGCGCCATCAGACTTCAGTTTCAACCCCCACATGGCGATTGAACAAGGGCCAGGGTTCGACGTGTCGACCCAGGACAACCAGGAGTTTTACCGCGGCTATGTAGCGCCGATCAGCACCACCTCTCTAGCTTTCATGCTGCGCCAGGACTACGCACCGGAGCTGATTCTGTCCCTGTTCCTTGAAAGCGTGCACTTCCAAGGTCCGAACGGAACGGAGCGCTTCTATAACAATCCTTCGAAGATCGCTGATTTCAAACGATTCCAGCAGGTGGTGAGCCGCCTTGTCGACCAGGGCATCACCATGGAAAGCGCCTTTCTCGTCAGCCGCTACGGGCCAGAACTTGAACTCAAGCAAGCGCCTTCCATCGACCAGTTGATTTCCGCACGCAAGGAGAACCTGGCCGTCAGTACGCGGGGCAATAATCGCTACCAGCTCACCGAATCGGTTGAAAGCGCCCGGTTCTGCTTCGTCCGTCCACAGGAGAACCTGTTCAAGCTTGCCCGGTGCAAGCTGGAAAGCCGAAAGGAGTTCCAGCTGGGCGACCCGGACTTCTTCGGCAGCGTCGGTGGCGGCCGTGTGTATTTCGAAGCCGAGGGCATCGGCAAGGTCGAGTTGCACACCCGCTCGCTCGCCGAAGTGTTCGACTACCTGGGCGAGTGCGTGCGGGTGCAGGAAGCCAACGGCACCTTGCTAACCGTCAGAACCCACGCCGGGCAGCAGCCGATCATCCGCGTGGAGCAAGGAATGACGATGAACGCGATGGTCCGCGCCGAATTTGCTGGCGACGAATATTGGATTCCCAAGGGGCCAGACGGCGGACAATCCGGGGCCGTCCTTTCGATGGTTTCGCAATTGCTGGCACAGGCCCAATCGGTCGACGACAGGCCAATCAACAACACCATCAATCTGATCGGCCAGTAGCCGTTGCGGCTGTATGACCTCATGTCGGTAACCGAATGTTTTTTAGAACTCTCAAAGCTGACGGGTTACGAAAACTATGTCAGCGCCATCCTCTGGTGATGACTACCAGTAATTTGCAGAGGAGAAGCAGCATGAACATGAAATGGCAAAAAGCAGTTGGTGGTATCGCCCTGGCAGCGGCCCTTGCAGGCGGCTCGGCCATGACTTACGCGGCGGATATGGACTACAACACTTGGGATGCCGATAAGTCCGGCTCCGTGGACTACAACGAGTGGGACACCGGGTTCGACAATCAAGGCATGTTTTCCCGTTGGGATGCTGATCGAAACGGCACACTCTCCGACCAAGAGTATGGCCAAGGCGTTTACAACAGCTATGACCGCGACAAGAGCGGCGACTGGAACGAGGAAGAGTACAACCGCTTCCGTGATGACGCTGGCGATGAAGGCTGGCTCGACGTCTGACGTTGCCGCGTTAGCTTCAATCGCGATGTAGCAGCCGCCCCCTCTTGGGGGCGGTCGTGCTTTCGGGCTTCGACTTTCTCCAGCGCGAAGCCAGTCATCGCGCCAATGGGATGGAACGTCCCGCGCAAGACAGGCTCCCATTTTTGGTCTGCTGATCGATCAATGGGAGAACCTCGATGACACAACAATCGCAACACAACCGCAGCATCCATCTCGCCTCGCGCCCGCACGGTGCCCCCACCGCCGATAACTTTCGGTTGGAAACTGGTCCGGTGCCGAGCCCCAACGACGGGCAGCTGTTGCTGCGTACCGTTTATCTCTCGCTGGACCCCTATATGCGCGGCCGCATGAGTGCCGGGCCGTCCTACGCGCCCCCCATGGAAGTAGGCGATGTGATGGTCGGCGGTACGGTTTGCCGGGTCGTAGAGTCCCGCCATGCCGACTACAAGGAAGGCGACTGGGTGCTCAGTGGCAACGGCTGGCAGGACTATGCTGTTTCCGATGGGACCGGCCTGCTCAAACTTAGCCAGGACATGCAGCACCCTTCCCATGCCCTGGGTGTGCTGGGCATGCCCGGTTTCACCGCCTATATGGGTTTGCTCGATATCGGCCAGCCCAAGGCCGGCGAAACGCTGGTGGTGGCCGCAGCCACCGGCCCCGTTGGCGCGACTGTCGGGCAGATCGGTAAGCTGAAAGGCTGCCGGGTTGTCGGCATCGCCGGTGGTGCTGATAAATGCAAGCATGCGGTCGAAACGCTTGGCTTTGACGCCTGTATCGATCATCGCGCCGAAGATTTTGCGCAGCAATTGGCGGACAACTGCCCAGACGGGATCGATGTGTATTTCGAGAACGTCGGCGGCAAAGTATTCGATGCCGTGCTGCCACTCCTCAATACCAGCGCACGGGTACCGGTCTGTGGCGTCGTTGCGCAGTACAACAGCACCGACCTGCCAGACGGCCCGGACCGTTTGCCATTGCTGCTCGATACCATCCTTAAGAAGCGCATGCGTATGCAGGGCTTCATCATCTTCAACGACTACGGGCACCGCTACGACGAATTCGCCCGTGACATGAGCGCGTGGTATGCCGAGGGCAAGATCAAGTATCGCGAGCAGGTCGTCCAGGGACTGGAAAATGCGCCCGAGGCGTTTATCGGCCTGCTCGAAGGCAAAAATTTCGGGAAGCTGGTTGTCCAGGTTGGCGAGGCCTGAGTCCTTTCTGGCTGTTCGATACGCGTAAGGCATCGGCTTGTTTGGTTGGCTGAGGCGCAAACGTCAGCCAGTCCACCTACGTACGGCCGAAATGTAGGTCGACAGGATCCCGTTTCATCGGCAACCGCCGCCTCGTTTGTGCGAGCAAGAACTCGGCGCCCCCGCTCCTACAGCTGCACGAGCGAAACCGCATGCTTTTGTAGGAGCGAGCTTGCTCGCGATCCGCACTTCTTCCTCAAGCGCAGCCCGACAGGTCAGACACTACTTAACTCTGACCCAGCCCAGCCGACATTTCGCAGCGGCGCGCGTCCCTGGCCTGTTGCAGATGCGGCGGCCGCACGCCGGGGATCGGCTTGGCCAAGCGAATCTTCAGGAACTCGGTGACGTCCGCATTGAGGCCCCGCCCTCCTCCATAAGGAAAGTTGTTGTCGTTGGTGACGAGCAAGGTGCGCGCATCCAACGGCAACACGCTTTCGATGGTCACGTAGGGAAAGGTGAACGACCGCTGGCCGTCGCCGTTCAGGTCGTCGGGGTCGGCCAGCTGCATGAGGTCGACCACTTCGGTTTTATGCACCGCACCACCACTGGCGACACCACGGATGTCGATCAGGTAGATCTTCTTGAACGGGGTGCCGTTGGTAGCGGTAGCGCCATTACGCTCGATGACCAGAAAGCGCGTCTCGTCGATCGCGGTCATGTCTCCGATGGCGTGCTCCGGCGCCTGCAGGCGATAGAAGAACACCTTGCCGCTATAGCGCTCCTGATCGATGTCGAACTCGTTGATTCGCAGTGTGCCGGCCGGATCGCCGTTGACGGACTTTTCCAACAGCGCGTACAGCCGATCGCCACGCGGGTTGATTGCCATGCCTTCGAAGCCACCTGACCCACCCAGATTGGCGGTTGCGCGCCCAGCCACTACGTCCGCATGCTGCGGCGCGTAAACGCCCGGTAGCGAGATGACGCTACGGGTAACGGTGCCGGAGGCATCGGTCTTCACCAGGTACGGACCGAACTCATCACCAAACCACATGGCGCAGTTCTTATCGCGGCGCACCGACTCGACGTCCAGGTCGGCGCCCGTCAGCAGGCGACCGAAATCGATGGCACTGTCTACGCGCGGCTTGGAGCCGTCGTTGTAATAGAAGCGGTAGTCGGCCTGGATCGGCAGTTCCAGCTTTTGATTGATGTCGTTGAGCGTCAGGCGCGACGGATGCGTGAAGCGAGCCAGCGGCGCACCGCTGAGATAGTCGCTGGCGCTGACCTTGCCGCTGCCGCCGCTGGCGGTGCGGAAATCCGGCCGCACGCTGTAGAGTCGCAACAGCGTATCGGCAGAGTTCGTTTGCCCACCGAAGCCGTTGTCGGTCATGAATATGAAGCTGTTTTCATCTGCGCCCGGCAGCACGGCGGAAAAGCCCTGTACCGGCTGGCGGTTTTCATAGGGTGGCGCGAAGGTGCCGTAGGGGTTCGCGTTGGCCATCTGACCCGACGTCGGGCCGTCAGAGAACGTATCGGCAGGCATCATCGCCCAACCCACCAGGGTATTGGTGGCAGCCATGGCGGGGGCAGAGATCGCAGCGGCAAGCGCCACGACCAGCGGCTTCGGGATTCGCATGTTGGGTGTCTCCATCCGTTTGGAGCCTGCGCCGTGCGGCATGCGCGGCGCTCTGGCACCGGAGAACCACCTTAGAAAGTCACTGTGTCAGGAATATGGCTATAGCTGAATAAGCGTCATTACGCCGGCACCGTTCGGCGAAAAGCACCGTACGGCTAGGCGAAGCTGCGGGTCAGGCAACCTCATGCCCTCGCGCCGCCTGAGCGAGATAGAACCAGGTCTGAGTATCAAGTTGCAGCTCGGCGCCCAGTAGCGCTTCCTCGATTCGCTCCCAGCGCAGGCTACCGAGGATCGGGACCGGCTTGCCGGGCAGCTTGCGCAGCCAGGCCAGGGCGACCTGATTGGCTGTGGCATTCAACGCCGCGCCAACTTCGTCGAGCGCACGCAGCAATTCAGGACCGAAACGTCCACCGCCCATCGGCGACCACGCCAGCACATGCACTCCTTCGCTCTCCATGGCGTGCAACCGACCGTCCCACGCGGCGTCCTGCGCCTGCAGTGAAAGCTCGATCTGGTTGCAACGCAGCGGCAGCTCCCGCACCAGTGTCTGGCATTGCAGCAACTCCGCATTGGAGACCCCGAGCCAGCCGATCTTGCCGCTGCCGACCAGATCATCCAGCGCCCGCGCGACTTCATCGACCCGCAGCAAGGGATCGGGGCGGTGCAGCAGAAAGCCGTCGAGGCGCTCCACGCCCAACCGCTTCAACGAGCCCTCCACCGCCTGGGTGAGGTAGTCCGCCCGGGTGTTGTAGTGCTTGACCTGCCAGCGCGAGCTGTCCTGCGCAGCGGGCACGATGTCGGCCTTGCCGATCAGCTGGACCTGCTCACGCAACGCCGGGCGCAGTTGCAATGCTGCGCCAAAATGCGCCTCGCACTCACCAGCACCATAGATATCGGCGTGATCGAAACCGCTCAGGCCGCGCTCCACACAGCGCTCGAGGAAGCCCAGCAGCGCCTGCGGCTGCGCCAGTTCGGGGTATTGCATCAGGCGCATCATGCCCAGCAAAAGAGGTTGTTCGACGACCTTGTTCAAGTGATCTCCAGATTCGTCAGGGGATGAGGCCAGCCGCAAGGATAACGATGCCGCGACCGGAAGGTCGTGTACTGACCGATCCCAGGACGCAATGTTCGGCTTCAGGCCAAAACGTTTGCCATATCGCCCCAAATAGGGGAGCCGGTCTCTTGCACCGCACTCTTCTGGGTCGGTGCCGCACCTCTCCAAGCGAAACTGGACGCGATGTCTGTGAGCGCCATGGTGGGCTGAAGCCCACCCTACGCAAGCCTCCGTCTACCGTAGGGTGGGCTTCAGCCCACCAGTTCCCCGTAGCGGTTCTCTGGAACCCTGCCATCTGCACCCGACACTGGCATGCAACATGCTAAGTCACCTTCAACAGCTGCCGACCGATCCGGCAGCGTCTCCCGCGGTCAACGAAGACCATCAGCCACGAGTGGCACGGGACGGGTGCACCGAGCAACGTCGCTCGCACATCACCCCCACATTCCATGAATACCAGGCAAAGGCGCCTGGAGCTGCCAGACAGCTCCAGGCGCCTTTTTTGTTTTTGTACGACGACGCCGCAATCGGCTTCGACGGAGGAACCGGTCATGAACGCAATCGTCACCCCGATCAAGAGCGAAACGCTGATCGTCATTGGCAACGGGATGGTGGGGCATCACTGCGTCGAGCAGCTGATCGAGCGCGGCGCACTGAGCCAGTACCAATTGCATGTATACGGTGAAGAGCGTCAGCGCGCCTACGACCGGGTGCACCTGTCCGAATACTTCGGCGGCCGTGATGCCGACTCACTGGCCATGTGCGATGCCGACTATTACGCCGCCCACGGCGTGCATATGCACCTCGGCGTGCAGGTGCTGGAAATCGACCGTGAGCGCAAGGAAGTGGTCACCCGCGAAGGCCGCCAGCCCTACGACAAGCTGATTCTGGCGACCGGTTCCTACCCGTTCGTGCCGCCGATCCCGGGTGCCGAGGGCAATTCGCGACTGGTCTACCGCACCTTGGATGATCTGGATGCCATCCGCGCCGCCGCCAGCAACGCCAAGCGCGGCGTGGTCGTCGGTGGCGGACTGCTCGGGCTGGAAGCGGCCAACGCGCTCAAATCGCTCGGCCTCGAAGCCCATGTGGTCGAGTTCGCCCCACGCCTGATGCCGGTGCAGCTCGACGAGGAAGGCGGCGCCGCACTCAAGTCTCGCATCGAGGCACTGGGCGTCGGCGTGCACCTGTCCCGCGCCACGCAGGAAATCGTCATCGGTGAGGAATACGCCTACCGGATGAACTTCAATGACGGCGAGTATCTTGAAACTGACCTGATCGTCTTCTCTGCCGGTATCCGCCCGCAGGATGCGCTGGCCCGCAGCGCCGAGCTTGAAATTGCTCCACGCGGTGGCGTCGTGATCGACGCTGACTACCGCACCAACGACCCGTCAATCTTCGCCATCGGCGAATGCGCCTCCTGGAACGCAATGGTCTATGGGCTGGTCGCGCCGGGGTACACCATGGCGCGCAACCTGGCCGCCCTGCTCTGCGGCGAGCCGCACCAGCCCTTCAGCGGTGCGGACATGTCGACCAAGCTCAAGCTGCTCGGCGTTGACGTCGGCTCCATCGGCGATGCCCATGCCGCCACAGCCGGCGCCAAGAGTTATCGCTTCATCGATGAAGCCAACGCCAGCTACCGCCGTCTGGTGCTGTCCGAAGACGGCAAGCGGGTGATCGGTGCGGTGCTGATCGGCGACAACAGTTACTACGACACCCTGCTGCAGTACGCACAGAACGGCATCAAGCTGCCGGCTGATCCGTCCAGCCTGATCCTGCCGCTGTCCGATGGCGCACCGACGCTGGGCGCCGATGCCCTGCCGGACACTGCGACCCTCTGTTCCTGCCACAACGTCACCAAAGGCGCGGTGTGCTGCCAGGTCGATGCCGGCATCACCGATCTCAGTGAACTCAAGGCCGCAACCAAGGCCGGCACCGGCTGCGGGGGTTGCAGCGCGCTGCTCAAGCAGGTCTTCGAACATGAGCTGACCGCTCGTGGCGTCGAAGTCGACAAGAGCCTCTGCGAGCACTTCGCCCACACCCGCCAGGAGCTGTACGGCATCGTGCGCGTCGAAGGCATCATCAGTTTCGCTGAGCTGTTGGCCAAGCATGGTCGAGGTCATACCGGCTGCGACATCTGCAAGCCGGCGGTGGGCTCGATCCTCGCGTCTTGCTGGAACCAGCCGATCACCGATCCGGGGCTGATCCCACTGCAGGACACCAACGACACCTTCATGGCGAACATGCAGAAGAACGGCACCTATTCGGTGGTGCCGCGCATCGCCGGCGGTGAGATCACCCCGGACAAGCTGATCGCCCTCGGTGCCGTCGCGAAGAAATATGACCTCTACACCAAGATCACCGGTGGCCAGCGCATCGACCTGTTCGGTGCCCAGCTGCATGAGCTGCCGGACATCTGGAGCGAGCTGATCGAGGCCGGTTTCGAGACCGGACATGCTTACGGCAAATCCCTGCGCACGGTGAAATCCTGTGTCGGCAGCACCTGGTGCCGCTACGGTGTGCAGGACAGCGTCGGCATGGCGCTGCGCCTGGAGGATCGCTACAAGGGCCTGCGCTCACCGCACAAAATCAAGTTTGGCGTCTCCGGCTGCACCCGCGAATGCGCCGAGGCACAGAGCAAGGACATCGGCGTCATCGCCACCGAGAACGGCTGGAACCTCTACGTCGCAGGCAATGGCGGCATGCGTCCGCGTCACGCCGAGCTGTTCGCCACTGATCTCGATAACGAGACGCTGATCCGCTACATCGACCGCTTCCTGATGTTCTACATCCGCACCGCGGACAAGCTGCAACGCACCTCCGTGTGGCGTGAATCCCTCGAAGGCGGCCTCGACTATCTCAAGGAAGTCGTCATCGACGACAGCCTGAATCTCGCCGCTGAGCTGGAAGCGCAGATGCAGCTGGTGGTCGACCGCTACGAATGCGAATGGGCCAACGCCATCAAGGACCCAGAAAAACTCAAGCGCTTCCGCACCTTCGTCAACGACCAGCGCGGCGACCCGGACGTTCACTTCGTCAGGGAACGCGGCCAGCGCCGTCCAGCACATGCACACGAACTTCACCTGATTCCCGTCACCGAGGAGGTGCTCTGATGAGCCAGTCCAACGCCGTACGCCTGCAACCGAGTGAAAACGTCAGCTGGCGGGCGCTTTGCAGCCGTCGCGATCTGGTCGCCAATTCAGGCGTGGTCGCCTGGCTCGATGACGAGCAGGTCGCACTGTTTCACCTGCCCGAAACCGAGACGGGTGAGCAGGTCTTCGCCATTGCCAACAAGGACCCGAAATCGGGCGCCAATGTCATCGGCCGCGGCATTCTAGGGCAGTTCAAGGGCGACCTGGTGATCGCCTCGCCGCTCTACAAACAGCACTTTCGCTTGGCTGACGGCAGCTGTCTGGAATACCCGGAACAGCAATTGCGGGTCTGGCCAGTACGCCTCAATGGCGATGCGGTGGAAATCGCTGCGGCCTGACCGCGGCCCGGCACAACGAGTAGCGATACGCCTACGGCAGGGATGCCCCTGCTTTGCCAACACAACCAGAGAACCGAAAAATGTCCTACATCGCTCCTTCGGAATTCGTCACCAAAATGGTCGACGCCGGTGAATCAAAGGTTTTCATGTCCACGCGGGACACGCTGATCCGTGCCTTCATGGCTGGCGCCATCCTGGCACTGGCTGCGGTGTTCGCCGTGACCATCACCGTGCAGACCGGATCGCCACTGGTGGGCGCAATGTTGTTCCCGGTCGGTTTCGTCATGCTTTACCTGATGGGGTTCGACCTGCTCACCGGCGTGTTCGTCCTCACGCCGCTGGCCTTGCTGGACAAGCGACCGGGCGTAACCGTCAACGGCGTGCTGCGCAACTGGGGGCTGGTGTTTCTGGGTAACTTCGGCGGAGCGCTCACCGTCGCCTTCATGATGGCCTTCGTCTTCACCATGGGCTTCTCCACCGATCCGGGCCCGGTGGGCGAAAAGATCTCGCACGTTGGTGAAGCGCGGACGCTGGGCTATGCCGAGTTCGGCGCCGCTGGCTGGTTCACCATCTTCCTGCGCGGCATGCTGTGCAACTGGATGGTCTCGATGGGCGTGGTCGGCGCGATGATTTCTACCTCGGTCAGCGGCAAGGTGATCGCCATGTGGATGCCGATCATGCTGTTCTTCTTCATGGGCTTCGAGCATTCGGTGGTGAACATGTTCCTGTTCCCCTCGGCGATGATCATGGGCGGCAACTTCTCGATCATGGATTACATGGTCTGGAACGAAATCCCCACGGCGCTGGGCAACCTGGTCGGCGGCCTGGCCTTCACCGGCCTGACGCTCTACACCACTCACGTACGGACCGCACCGAAGCGCGCGTTGGTGCGTTGAAGCGGCAATCGAGCGACTGCTAGCTTCGCCAGCAAGCTGGCTCCTACAAAAGCGAGCCTGCGGCGAGGCCAGTCTGGAACAGGTGCAGGTGCTGTAGGAGCGAGCTCGCTGGCGAATAGCTGGGCCGATACCATAGGGCAAGCACGACGCTGAAACAGCTTCGTCAGCAAGCTGGCTCCCACAAAAGGCAGCGGTGACCTAACTCGGGATCAGACATACGCATTGTAGGAGCGAGCTTGCTCGCGATCAGGTTGTCAGGCCGTTACGCAAGGATGGGTTGGGTTAGATGTCGAGCAAATGAGCAGTCAACTCAAGGTCTCGGTGGGCCAACACACCGACAAGGGCGCCAAGGAAACCAACCAGGATTTCCACGGCATCTACATTCCGAAAGAGCCACAACTGAGCAGCAAGGGCATCGCCATTGCCTTGGCGGATGGCATCAGCAGCAGCGCCGTCAGTCACATTGCCAGCGAGTCAGCCGTCAGCGGCTTTTTCGCTGACTACTACTGCACGTCCGACGCCTGGTCAGTGAAAACCTCGGCGCAACGGGTGCTGATGGCGACCAATTCCTGGCTGCATGCCCAGGGCCAGCAAAGCCCCTATCGCTTCGATCCGGATCGTGGCTACGTTTGCACCTTCAGCGCGATGGTCATCAAGTCGACCACGGCACACCTCTTTCATGCGGGCGACTCGCGTATCTACCGCGTCCAGGGCGCTGCGCTGGAGCAACTGACCAATGACCACCGCATGTGGGTCTCGGAAGACAAGAGTTACCTGAGCCGCGCATTGGGCATCCACCCGCAGCTGGACCTGGATTACCGCGCCGAACCTGTAGAAGTGGGCGACACCTTCATCCTGGCCACCGATGGCGTCTATGAGTACATCAGCGCGTCGTCGATGCTCGGCGCCATCGCCCACAACATGGATGATCTCGATGCAGCCGCTCGGGCGATCGTCGCGCAGGCACTGGAACAGGGCAGCGACGACAACCTCACCGTGCAGATTCTGCGTATCGACACGCTTCCCTTGCAGCAGCCAGACGAGCTGCTGCAGCAACTGACCGAACTGCCCTTCCCGCCCATTCTCGAAGCGCGCGCGGCATTCGACGGCTACACCATCGTGCGCGAGGTGCACGCCAGCAGCCGCAGCCATGTGTATCTCGCCACTGATGATGACACCCAAGCGCCGGTGATCATCAAGACGCCCTCGATGGAGCTGCAACGAGACGTGCAGTACCTGGAGCGGTTTCTCACGGAAGACTGGGTGGCGCGACGCATCAACAGCGCGCATGTAGCCAAGCCATGCTTGCAGACCCGCAAACGCAACTACCTGTACAGCGTCAGCGAATACATTGAAGGCCAAACGCTGGCGCAGTGGATGATCGACAATCCCCGCCCGGATCTGGAAACCGTGCGCGGCATCGTCGAGCAAATCGCCAAGGGCGTTCGCGCCTTCCACCGGCTGGAAATGCTGCATCAGGATCTGCGCCCGGCCAACATCATGATCGACGCCACCGGCACGGTGAAAATCATCGACTTCGGCTCCACTCGCGTTGCCGGCATTATGGAAGTGGCTTCGCCCATCGAGCGCAACGAGCTGTTGGGCACTGCCCAGTACACGGCGCCGGAATACTTTTTGGGTGAAGGTGGCAGCACCCGATCCGACCTGTTTTCGCTGGCGGTGATCACTTACCAGATGCTGACCGGTGCACTGCCCTACGGTACTCAAGTTGCCAGCTGCCGCACCCGTGCGGCGCAGAACAAGCTGCGCTATCAACCGATCCGCGAACGCGATCGCGGCGTACCGGCCTGGATCGATGACGTACTGCGCAAGGCGCTGCATCCGGACCCTTACAAACGCTATGAAGACCTGTCGGAGTTCGTCTTCGAGCTGCGCCAGCCGAACCAGGCTTTTCTGAACAAGGCGCGTCCGCCACTTCTGGAGCGCAACCCGGTGCTGTTCTGGAAAGGCGTGTCTCTGGTGTTGGCACTCACCGTGATCGTGCTGCTGGTTCGTTAAGCAACCGCCTCACTCGGAGCGATGTGGCGCGTACACGTTAAGCGCGGGATCGGTGACGCCGTCCTTCGACGGATCGAGAATCCAGCGCAGCTGGGTCACCAGCTCCTCGCAATTCTCGCCACGCTGTTGCCAATCCTGAAAGGCGATACGCGCCGCCGCCAGCGATGATTCGGCGACCTGCTCGGCCTCGGTCGTGGCATCAGCGGGCTGCCAGTGATCGAAGACCGATTTGAGCGCATGTTGTGCCTCTTCGGCGCCCAGCTCGCCGTCGGCCCAGCGTGACGTGATGTCCTGAGCTTTTTGCAGCGCGGTCACCGAGGGGTTGGACGATTCCATTTTCGGGTTACCTCTAGCCAATGCTTGTGTTGCTTGGAGTCCGGCCGCGTTTGCAAATTCGCCCCGCCGATCAGCCGACGCGCGATCCTGCAGCGTTGCCCACGGAAAAAACTCCCGAACAGCAGTGATTGTGCCGCCGGCGCCCAGCGCGTTGCATGCTCGGAAATCATCTCGCCCACCGTTGCCCTCACTCACGGCCTTGCATTGGTTGGTCCTCAGTCGACAGCGCTGAGATGCCGTCGATCTGCGCCATTGCATCGCGCGCACGCCCAGTGGTCATATCAGAACGAACACGTTTGCTCGGGCCCTAAGCATGCACCTGATCCAACTCTTTCTGCCGCTGTACGACAACGACCAGCAGCCATTACCGAAGTCGCTGTTTTCCGAGGTCCGGGACGGCCTCATTCATAAGTTTGGTGGCCTGACCGCCCACAGCCGCGCCCCTGTCGACGGGCTATGGCAAGAAGACGGCAGCCATGCCGTGCGCGACGATCTGGTTATTTATGAGGTGATAACGCCAGAGCTGGACCGTGCCTGGTGGACGGAATATCGCGCGTCACTGGAGACCCGCTTTCGCCAGGAACATATCTTGATCCGCGCCCAGCAGGTCGAACTGCTGTAAAGCGGCGCTCCTTCCTTTACTGACCCGCTCAGTGAGAAGCACGGCGGCCTGTCCGCAGCTGCCTTCGCAGCAGGAGGTCGGATCCGAGCCTCAATCCACACAACCCAGGCCCGCACAAAATCATGAACTTTTAATGAACCCTGACTGCTGCGCGCTGTCAGTCCAGTCTGCAGGACTACAGGGGTCATTGGCCCAACCCAGGGAGACAGCATCCTCCCGCTTACGATCGGCACATCCGGCGCCTACTGTTCGACTTGTCGAAACGCTCTGCTGGCGTACCTCGCCAGCCCGGAACTCCGCTTATGTCCGGCCCGTTCATCAGGGCCTCCATTTTTGCCAGCGCGAACACTATTCATGTCCCTATCACGTCATCTCGTTGCACTTTTATCCCGTATATCCTGGTCCGCTACTCAACGCCGCGCCTTTAGCGTCGGCCTGGTGGGTACGCTGCTGGCGGTCATCACGCCAGCCCACGCTCAAGAGTCAGGCAACGACCGCTGGGTCAGCGACACCTTGAGCACCTATGTTCGCAGCGGGCCCACCGACGGCTATCGCATCGTTGGCAGCCTCACCTCCGGTCAAAAGGTCGAGCTGCTGGACACCAGCGGAGACTACAGCCAGGTTCGCGGTGAGAACGGCGACCGCGTCTGGATCCGCAGCAGCGACCTGCAGGAAGTCCCTGGCCAGGCCGAGCGCCTGCCGCAACTCGAACAACAGGTTGCCGAGCTAAGCGAAGAACTGAAAACCATCGATGATTCCTGGAAGACGCGTGTGCAGGGCATGCAGGAGACGCTGGATTCGCGCAAGGAGTTGATCGATGAACTGGAGGCACGCCGCCTGGCCCTGGATGAAGCCCTCACCGCCACCGAATCGGAATTGCGTGACGCCCAGGCGCGGTTAGGCGACGAAAACAATCAGGTGTTGATGCGCTACATGGTCTACGGCGGCAGTATCGCCGGCGCAGGGCTGCTGGTAGGGCTGATCCTTCCAGCCATGACCCGTGGCCGAAAGCGCAACGATCGCTGGTTCTGAGCCTGAGTCCCGGGCAAATCAGGCCGGCTCAGTCAGCAACTGACGCCCCGTGGCGAAGACCGACTCTCCCGGCAGTGCATGCTTGATGCGCGCACAGATTTGGCCCGGCGTCATCGGCCGGTCGAGCAGGAAGCCTTGCAGGGTCTCGCAGCCCAGGCGGGTGAGGAACATCTGCTGATCGGCGGTCTCCACACCTTCGGCCACGACTTCAAGCCCCAGCGCCTTGGCCAGCGCGATGATCGCCGAGACGATCACCGAGTCCTCGTTGCCGACGCTCATTTCGCGGACAAAAGCCCGGTCGATCTTCAGCTCGCTGGCGGGCAGTCGCTTGAGGTAAAGCAGGCTCGAATAGCCGGTACCGAAGTCATCGATGGAGGCCTTTACACCCATATCGGTGAGCTTCTGCAGCGTCTCGATGGTGCTTTCCGGGCTGCGCATGGCAACGCTTTCAGTAATTTCGACTGTGAGCATTGCAGGCGGGATGCCGTGACGTCCGATGGCATCGACCACCACCTCAAGCAGATCCGGCTGTTCGAACTGCACGGCTGACAGATTGACCGCGACCGACCAGTGAGTCAGACCTTGACCATGCCACTCGCTCAGCTGCCGACAGGCCTCGTTTAGTACCCATTTGCCGATCGGCACGATCAGCCCGGTTTTTTCCGCCAGCGGCAGGAAAACGTCTGGCGAGAGCATGCCACGCTGCGAATGCTGCCAGCGCAGCAACGCCTCGAAGCCGCGTACCGGACCGGCAGGCGCCTCGAACTTGGGCTGGTAATGCAGCCGTAGCTCACCGCGCGCCACCGCCAGACGCAAATCATTGAGCAGTTGCAGATGCTCCACCGCGTTGGCGTTCATCGAGGCTTCAAAAAAGCTGTAGCCGTTCCGCCCTGCACTCTTGGTGTGATACATGGCCGCATCGGCGTGCAGCAGCAGATCCCGTTCGACCTCCCCGTCGCCCGGGAATACCGCGATACCGACGCTCATCGATACGCTGAGCTGGTGGCGCGACACCACGAAGGGCTCGGCAATGCTATGCACCAGCTTGGCGGCGACGGTCGCGGCATCGTCCGGGTTGGAAATACTCGTAAGTAGCACGAATTCGTCCCCACCGAGACGAGCCAGGGTGTCCTGCTCCCTTATGCAGCCGCGCAGACGATCAGTGACACCGACCAGCAGCTGATCGCCGAGGTGGTGGCCGTAGGCATCGTTCACTGCCTTGAAGCCGTCAAGGTCCATGAACATGACGGCAAAGCGGGTCTGTTCGCGCTGCGCCATTTTGAGCGCCTGGCTCAGGCGATCCTCCAATAGAAGACGGTTCGGTAGACGGGTTAGGTTGTCATGCAGCGCCAGCTGCATGAGCTCGCCATTGGCTTTCTCCAGCGAATTGGCCAGTACCGAGGTGCGCGCCTGCATGCGCGCGTCGAGCACCGAAACGATCAGCGTGATCGCCAGGACAGCGAGCGTCACGACGATGACCAGCAATGCCAGCCAGTTGGTATCCACCCCGTTCGCAGCGCCGCAGAAACTGCCCTCCGGAAAGCTTGCCGCCGCCATTCCCGTGTAATGCATGCCCGTGATCGCCAAGCCCATGACCAGCGCCGCGGCACCGCGCCAGATCCGTACATGCTGCAGGTTGGCGCGTAACCGAAAGGCCAGCCACAGCGCGGCGCCGGAAGCCATCACCGCTATTGCGACCGAAACGATCAGCCAGACGGGGTCGTATACGATCCCTGGCTGAATGCGCATGGCCGCCATGCCGCTGTAGTGCATCGCCGCGATGCCGGCGCCGATCAACAGCGAGCCATGTACCAGGTGGGTCCAGCGCAACTCATGCTGGCACACCAGCCACAGGGCCAGTGCCGACGCGACAATGGCGAGCACCAGCGAGCCGGCGGTAGTCAGCGGGTCGTAGCCCAGAGCAAACGGCAGGCTAAAAGCCAGCATGCCGATGAAATGCATGGACCAGATACCCAGTCCCATGGCAAACGTGCCGCCGATCCACCACAGCTGCGCCGCTCGGCCCGACGAAGTAGCCACCCTGCCGGCCATGTCGAGGGCGGTATAGGAAGCCAGAACCGCCACAACGAACGAGAAGAACACGAGGATGTTGTTGTAACTACCGACCAGCATGGGCCCGACTACCTTGAGCGAAGAGCGCGAATCTTGACGGAAAAGCCAATAAAGGCGAAGTGCCATCAGTCCGATGCCGTAAGACAACACCACCACGCGGTCGCATTTGACGCTGTTTCGACTCATGCCCTGTTTCTTTAAGCTGAGACAGATCAATCTCTGCCGAGCGGCGTGCTGATTGCTTTCCTGCCATCATGCGGTGTGAAGCGGTCGCCCACGGCTTGACCGGACCGTCGACTTGAGGCGAAATGCGAAATCTTCGTCATACACAGGTCCCTGCGCTTCTAGCTTGGCGGACAGCACCCTCCGAACCGAGCGGACAAAACTCATAGCTGCGGCCACCAAACAAACCGTGGACATTGCTCCGCTTTTCACCCAGCCCAATTCAACTACCGCACCGAAGGTGTGCAGCGCGCAACAGTAGTTTTGCGCAACCGGAACACCTGCGGACAATGTGGATCAAACTCGACTACTGCGGCACTCCCATAAGGAACAGCGCTAATGGCAGCATTACAACAACGCACATTCAACGTAATCGCCAAGAAAGAGCATGAGCTGCTCGACAGCTGGACCGGTGAACTCGAAGCCAGCGGCATGTACCGCAACGTCAAGATTGAAGAGCTACGCCAGCAGACAGGCGACTTCATTCGTTTGCTAGTAGCCGGTGCAGCTCAGGCCGATTCAACCGACCTCAGGGCCTCGAATTGGGAAGACATGCGCCAGTTTCTTGAGCAGCTGTCGCACAGCCGCGTGCTGTTGGGTTTCGATTCGCAGCAAACCGCCGGCTTCATCTTTTCGTTCAAACGCCCGCTAATGCCTGTATTGCAGGCCGAATATGCGGACGAGCCGGCGATGCTGGCCGAGCAACTTTGGGCGCTTTCCGAATTAATCGACCAACTTGGCCTGCACACGGTGCGCACCTTCCAGAAATCCCGAGAAGCCGTCATCAAGCGCCAGCAAGAAGAGCTGCTCGAGCTCTCCACGCCTGTGGTCAAGCTGTGGGACGGCGTCCTGGCGCTGCCGATGATCGGCACCCTTGACTCGCAACGCACCCAGGTGGTGATGGAGTCGCTGCTGCAGCGCATCGTCGATACCGGTTCGGAAATCGCCATCATCGACATCACAGGCGTGCCGACCGTCGACACTCTGGTGGCTCAGCATCTGCTGAAGACCGTCACTGCGATTCGGCTGATGGGCGCTGATGCAATCATCAGCGGTGTTCGTCCACAAATTGCCCAAACCATCGTGCACCTGGGCCTGGATCTGCAAGGCATCGTCACCAAGGCGACCCTCGCCGACGCCCTGGCGCTGGCGTTACGGCGGTCCGGGCTGACCGTCAGCAAGGCGGTGTAATGGAACGTATCCCGATACTCCGGATGGGCGATTTTCTTCTCGTCACCATTCAAGTCGACATGCACGACCAACTGGCCATGACCCTGCAGGATGACCTGGCCGAGCGCATCAGCAGCACATCTGCCAAGGCCGTTCTGATCGATATATCTGCGTTGGACATGGTCGATTCGTTCATCGGTCGCATGATCAGTTCGATCTCCGGCCTGTCCAGCATCATGGACGCTGAGACAGTGGTCGTCGGCATGCAGCCTGCCGTCGCGATTACGCTGGTCGAGCTGGGTCTGACATTGCAAGGCGTCAGTACGGCGCTCAACGTAGAACGAGGGATGCAGCTGCTGCACAAACGGATGGCCGACAAATGATCGCGCGCTCAAGCGGCAGCGTGGCAGTCCGCATCGAACAGGATGTGGTACTGGCACGGCAGGCTGTCCGCAAGCTCGCGCAGGACTGCGGTATGCGCTTGATCGACCAAACCAAGCTGGTCACCGCAGTCAGTGAGTTGGCCCGTAACACCGTCGTTTACGGTGGCGGCGGCGATATGGACTGGGAGGTCCTGGATGAAGCCCCACGAACTGGCATCCGGTTGACCTTCCGCGACGAGGGGCCGGGCATTGCTGATATCAAACTGGCGTTGACCGATGGCTGGACTTCCGGCGGCGGCCTCGGGCTCGGGCTGACCGGCGCCAAGCGCTTGGTGGACGACTTCGAGCTCGACAGTATGCCCGGTGTTGGCACCCGCATCAGCATCACCAAATGGTCATGAATATCAGCGGTTCCACCACTACCGCCCTGCTGGTCGAAGACGAAAGCCAAGTGGGGCATGCGCGTCGCGTAGCACAAGCGCTGGCCCAGCAATTGGATTTCGCCGATGGCGATGCTGGCCGGGTGGCGCTGGTTACCACCGAGCTGGCCACCAATCTACTCAAGCATGCGGGCCATGGCGTCTTGCATCTACGTGCGACTCCTGGGCAAACCGGGATTGGCATCGAACTGATCGCTGTAGACCGAGGACCGGGATTTGACCCCAGCGAGTGCATCGCCGATGGCTATTCCACTGGCGGCACGCAGGGCACTGGGCTCGGTGCGTTGATGCGCCAGTCTCAGGTATTCGACATTCACTCCGACAACCGAGGCTCGGTCGTACTGGCGCAACTGTACCCTCGCCATGTCTCGCCTCCACCGCTTCTTTTCGGCGTCAGTCAGCATTCACTGAACGACGACCCTTCCTGTGGCGACGTCTGGCATCTCGCGTTCGACGGCTCACGGATCAGCGCCCTCGTGATCGACGGAATTGGCCATGGCGAAGATGCCGAGCGGGCTGGCCTTGCTGGCGCCGCAGTCTTCGCAACAGCCCCTTTCATCGAGCCGGCCACCAGCCTGGTTGAAATGCACCAGGCAATGAACGGCACCCGTGGCGGTGCAGCAGCCGTTTCCTTGTATGACACCAGCGTCGGCAAGTTACGCTTTGCTGGTGTCGGCAACATCGGCGGTGCCTTGATAAACGCCGAGAAAAGCCGCGGCCTCGCGTCGCATCCCGGTATCGTCGGCTCGCAGTTCCGCAAGGCTGTTGCTTTCGATTATCCGGTCGACGGTCGACAACTGTTGATTATGTACAGTGACGGCTTGCAGTCGCGTTGGGACCTGCGCGACTACCCCGGCCTGGTGCACCGTCACCCGGCGATTATTGCAGCGCTGTTGCACCGCGACTTCTGCCGTGGTCGAGATGACGTGACCGTTATGGTGATCGCGCTGGAGGAAATCGGTGACTGACTCGAACACGAACGACCTCGTCGAACAGCTGCGCAGCGAGAACGATCTGCTACGCGCCGAACTCGAGGAAACCAACCAGGGCGTCCTCGCGCTCTATGCCGAACTCGATACCCAGGCCGGGCAGCTCAGACAGGCGTCGGACTTGAAAAGCCGCTTTCTGTCTTACATGAGCCACGAGTTCCGTACGCCTTTGGGTTCTATTCGCAGCATTACCCGTCTGCTCAGCGATGAGCTGGACGGCCCGCTCAGCCCGGAACAGCACAAGCAGGTGTCGTTCATCAATGGCGCTGCTGGCGAACTCAGCGACATGGTCGACGACCTGCTCGATCTCGCCAAGATCGAAGCTGGCCGCATCACCATATCGCCCGCCTGGTTCGACATGCTGGATCTGTTCGCCGCCTTGCGTGGGATGTTTCGCCCGATCGTCGATGCCAACGCGGTGGACCTGATTTTCGAGGAGCCGCGCGACATGCCGAGGCTTTACACGGATGATAAGAAGCTCGCCCAGATTCTTCGCAACTTCATCTCCAATGCGCTCAAGTTCACCCAGAATGGCGAGGTACGCATTTCCGCCTGTGCCGAGGGCGAAGGCGAGGTTCGCTTCGCCGTGACAGACACAGGCATTGGCATTCCGGAAGACTTGCACGGCAATCTGTTCGAAGACTTCGTGCAGATCGATACGCCGTTGCAGAAGCGTCTGCGCGGCACCGGCCTGGGACTGTCGCTGTGCAAGCGCTTCGCCGAACTGCTGGGTGGCCGCGTTGGCGTCGACAGCAAGCCGGGAGTGGGGTCGACGTTCTACGTAGTCATTCCCGTCTCGGTTTCCACGGAGCGCGCTGATGGAGCATAAGAGTCAACTGCTGGTCGTCGACGACAACGCGGCCACGCGCTACGCAATACGCCGGGTACTCGAGCGCCACGGTTATGCCGTGCTCGAAGCCGGAACGGGCACCGAAGGACTGGGCCTGATTGCCGCCGAAGCGATCGACGCGCTGATTCTCGATGTGAATCTGCCGGACATGAGCGGCTTCGACATCGTACGGCAGCTGAGAACTGATGACCGCACGCAGCTGTTGCCGGTCATTCACGTTTCAGCAGCCTCGATCCAGACCGGCGATATCATCACCGGCCTGGATGCGGGGGCCGACGCCTACCTCATTCACCCCGTCGATCCGGACGTGCTCCTGGCTACGCTGCGCACACTGTTGCGGGTGCGAGACACCGAGCATGCGCTGCGTGAAAGCGAGGCACGCTTTCGTGAAATCTTTTCCCAGGTAGCGGCGCCCATCGCGGTGATCGACCCGCAGCTGCAAATCCATGAAAGCAACCGTGCGCTGTCCCTGCTGTTGGGCAATCAGCCGGAACCCTCTGCGCTTACGGCAAGTCTTGCCGAGGGACAGGAAGCCACACTGCAGGCATTGCGGGCGAGCCTCGCGAGTGGCGCTCGCTGGCATGACACGTTGTTCATGCAGGTGGCTGGGGAGCGTCGCGAAACCAAATGGCAGGTTTCGCCATACCGGGCCTCTGAACTCGGGCTGGTCGTTATCGAAGACATTACCGAGCAGCGTCAACGCGAGCGTTCACAACGGCAGCAACTCGACAACGCCAACAACGAGCTTGCCCGGGAGGTCGCCGAGCGCGTCCGCACCGAAGGGCAGCTGATGCAGGCGCAGAAAATGGACGCGCTGGGCAAGCTGACCGGCGGCATTGCGCATGATTTCAATAATCTGCTGACCGGAATCATCACCGGCATCGAGCTGCTGAAGAAACGCTTGCACGAAGGCCGCACCGATGCCGTCCTGCGTTTTGCCGACACAGCGCTGAATTCGGCTCGCAGTGCCGCTTCGATGACTAACCGCCTGCTGGCCTTTGCGCGCCAGCAGCCGCTGGACGCTCGCCCGGCAGACCTGAATGACCAGATACGCTCGCTCGAAGAGCTTTTGCAACGGACCATCGGAGAGCAGATTGCGCTAGTACTCGAACTGAGCGATCAGCCCACGGTTGCCCAGGTTGATGCCAACCAGCTCGAAAGCGCGATTTTGAATCTGGTGATCAATGCACGGGATGCGCTGCCCCGTGGCGGCACCATTACCATCAGAACCGCTACCTTGCAGATCCAGGACGAGGCGGACCTGGCCGATGGCGACTATGTGGTGCTGACGGTCAAAGACAACGGCACCGGGATCCCACCAGAGATCCTCGGCAAAGTATTCGATCCGTTTTTCACCACCAAACCGCTCGGCCAAGGCACCGGTCTGGGGCTGTCGTCGATTTACGGTTTTGCTCGCCAATCAGGCGGCGAAGCCCGGCTGAGCAGCTTATTAGGCGAAGGTACCGAGGTGTCGCTAGTACTGCCCGCCGCCCTTGCTATGTGCATAGCGGCGGTCGCAGTGGGCGACCTGTCGCAGGGTAACGGCGAACACGTGTTGATCGTCGAGGACATGCCGGCCGTGCGCATGCTGGTCGCTGAAATGCTAGGCGAAGCCGGCTATCGCTGCAGTGAAGCCGGCGATGTGGCAACGGCACTGACGGTGCTGCAAAACGACCCTAGTGTCGATCTGCTCCTGACTGATGTCGGGTTGCCACAATTATCCGGCCGAGAGCTGGCCGACACGGCGCGCACTCACCGGCCAACTCTGCCGGTGCTGTTCATGACCGGCTACGCCGAAAACGCGGTTCGCCGTGATCGTTTTTTGGCTGAGGGCATGGATATGGTGGTCAAGCCTTTCCAGATCAGCGAGCTGCTCGGCAAAGTGCGGCAGCTGCTCGATCAGTCAGCAACTCTCGCTGCTGACTGATCGGGCAGAAGCACCAGCGGCGCTATTTCTGGTTCTTGCCAGCCTTGTCAGCCGCGATCAGGTCTCCCCAATCGCCGAACTCGTACCAGTCGTCGCCCATCATTTCAGCCGGATGCTGGGTCCTGCCGGCGCCATTGCCGCAGGCCAGGGAGTCGGCGGGGCAATAGCGATCGCAACCCCAGCAGATGCGCTCAGGATGCGGCGGGTTGAGTGGGAATTTCTTGGCCATGCAGGCCTCTGGATTCGCTTGAAGGAAGCCCTCAGGCTAAACAGACCTCCGCTGGCTGAACTTGACCAGGCTCAAGATCGGCCATTCCCGACCAGTTCGTAGCGGCTTGGCAGCGCGCCCAATCGCATCCGTTGGCCATCCGAGTTGCCCTTCTTCGCACCTCGCGAGCTGAACCCAGGCCCAATAGAGCCGCTCTACTTAGTCATCACCGCAATCAAGCGGCCATAACTGAGGGCCTGTTTTTGCCACAACTTCAGGCAATGGGATTGTCGATGAGCGTGGGCCTGCTATTGGTCTGCGCAGTCGTGATTGGCATCGTAGGTACCCGTCTGACACGGGTGGTTGATGAGCTCGCCGACCGCACCGGCATGGGTGAAGCGATGGCCGGTGCGATCCTGCTGGGAATGGCGACATCCCTGTCCGGAATCGTCCTGTCCGTTACAGCTGCCTGGCAGGGGCAGCCAGAATTGGCGATGAGCAACGCACTGGGTGGCATCGCGGTGCAAACGTTATTTCTGACGGTGGCCGACCTTGCCTTGCGGCGGGTCAACCTCGAGCACGCAGCTGCTTCCATCGGCCACCTCATGCAAGGCACGCTGGTGTTGTGTCTGCTGTCCCTGATCCTCGTCGGCAGTTTTTCACCAAACGTCACCGTGTGGGCGATCCACCCGGTTACTCCACTACTGCTGCTCGGCTACCTCTATGGCTTGCGCGTAATAGCAAAGGGCCAAAACGAAGCCATGTGGTTGCCAGCGCGAACCCGCGAGACCCGCGAGGACACCCCCGACGAACAGTCAACGAACCGCTCGCTGACTTCGCTCTGGGTTCGCTTCGTGATCATGGCTGCCATACTCGGTATCAGCGGCTGGCTGCTGGAAGCGTCGGCCAGCGAGATCGCATTGCATACCTGGCTCAGCGAAGCGGCAGTGGGCGTCCTATTGACCGCCGTGGTGACGTCCCTGCCAGAACTGGTCACCTCGGTCGCGGCTGTCAGGCGTGGCGCCCTGACGCTGGCCGTCGGCGGCATCATCGGTGGCAACGCGTTCGACACGCTGTTCGTCGCTGCCTCGGATATCGCCTATCGCGACGGTTCGATCTACCACCATATTTCCAGCAATGTTCTGCTCTGGGTGGCCCTGTCGATATTGATGACCGGCGTGTTACTCATGGGCCTGCTGCGCCGAGAGAGGCACGGGCTGGGCAAGATCGGCTTCGAAAGCGTCACCTTGATCGGCTTGTATTTCGCCGGCGTGGCCATGGTGCTCGGCAAAAGCCAGCTCGGCTGAGAGCGGTCAAAACAACCCGAGTTGTTCGTCGATCAACGCGCTGAAGCTGTCGTTGACGAATGGCAGAATGGCATCGGCGATGGGTTGCAGCTGGCGGCTGACGTAATGGTCATAGTCGATCGGTGCGCGTCGCACTTCCAGTGGTTCCGGGCCGGCCACAGTAATCAAGTAGCTGATCCAGCCGCCATTCTGGTACTGCCGCTGGCGACTCTGCTGCAGGTTGTATTCATCGGCGATACGGGCGGCGCGCACATGCGGCGGCACGTTGCGCTCGTAGTCATCCAGGCGCCGACGCAGGCGCTTGCGGAAGATCAGCAGCTCGTCCAGCTCGCCGGCCAGCGTCCGCTGGACGTAGCTGCGAACGTAGTCTCGGTAGGGCTCGCGGTTGAAGATCAGTCGATACAGCTCCTGTTGGAACTGCTGTGCCAGCGGCGACCAGTCGGTGCGCACCGTTTCCAGCCCTTTGAAGACCAGACCATCACTGCCGTCAGCGCGGGTGACCAGCCCGGCATAGCGCTTCTTGCTACCCTCCTCCGCGCCGCGAATGGTCGGCATCAGAAAGCGCTTGAAGTGGCTCTCGAACTGTAACTCCAAGGCGCTATGCATACCGAACTCGCGCTGCAGATGTTCGCGCCACCACTGGTTGATCTGCTGCACCAACCCCTTGCCGATGCGCGCCGCGTCCTCGTCGCTGTGGGCGCGCTTTAGCCAGACGAAGGTGGAATCGGTGTCGCCATAGATCACGCTGTAGCCCTCGGCTTCGATCAGCTCGCGGGTGCGCCGCATGATCTCGTGGCCACGCAGGGTAATCGACGAGGCCAGCCGTGGATCGAAGAATCGGCAGCCGCTGGAACCGAGCACGCCGTAGAAGGCGTTCATGATGATTTTCAGCGCCTGGGACAGCGGTTTGTTGCCGTCGCGCTTGGCCGATTCACGGCCCTCCCAGACGCGCTCGACGATGGCCGGCAGGCAATGCCGCGTACGCGAGAAGCGTGCACCACGGAAGCCCGGCACCGAGTCGCTGTCTTCCGGTTGGCGCATGCCTTCGACCAGCCCCACCGGATCGATGAGAAAGGTACGGATGATCGAGGGGTAGAGGCTCTTGTAGTCCAACACCAGTACCGATTCGTACAGGCCCGGCTGAGAATTCATGACGAAGCCGCCAGGGCTGGCCTCGGGCGGCCGCTCGCCGAGATTCGGCGCGACGAAGCCCTGGCGGTGCATCAGCGGGATGTAGAGGTGTTCGAAGGCTGCCACCGACCCGCCGCTACGGTCGGCTGGCAACCCGGTGACGGTGGCTCGTTCGAGCAGAAAAGTCAGCAGCTCGGTCTTGGCGAAGATGCGCGTGACCAGTTCGCAGTCCTTGAGGTTGTAGCGCGCCAAGGCCGGCTTGTCCTCGGCGAACATGCGGTTGATTTCGTCCATCCGCTGATACGGCGTGTCGATCGCCTTGCCCTCACCGAGCAGGGTCTGGGCGACATTTTCCAGGCTGAACGAGGGGAAGCTCCAAGTGGCCGAACGCAGGGCCTCGATGCCATCGATGATCAGCCGCCCCGCCGCCGCGGCGAAAAAGTGGTTGCCTCGGCTGCCGTGCTCGCGCCAGGCCATTTCTTCGCCGCCACGGCCCAAGCGTAGCGGTACCTGGTAGCGCTGAGCCTGATCACGCAGCACCCGCAGATCGAACTGCACCAGGTTCCAGCCGATGATTCCGTCTGGGTCATGCCGTGCCATCCAGCCGTTCAACCGTTCGATCAGCTGTTTGCGGCTGTCGCAATATTCCAGTTCGAAATCCACGCCGGAGCCATCGCCGTTGGCCGGGCCGAGCATGTAGACCTGCCGCTGGCCGCAGCCTTCCAACGCGATGGAATACAGCTCGCCGCGCATCGTGGTTTCGATATCCAGCGAGACGAGCCGGAGCTGCGGGCGATAGCCCGGTGCCGGTTTGATCTGCGCCTCCAGCAGCACACCGTCGGCATCCGGCTGGCCGGTAAAACTCACCGGTGCGGTGATGAAGCGCTCCATCAGGTAGCGCTCCGGCGGGCGGATGTCGCCCTCGTACACATCCAGTCCTGCACCGCGCAGGCGCTTCTCGAGATTCATCAACTGACGGTGCTGCTTGCAATACAGGCCGACCACCGGACGATGGCGGAAATCGATCAGGTTCAGCGGCCGCAGTTCGACGTCGCGCTCGCCTTTGAGCAGCAATTCGACCTTGCGCTGCTGCGTCGCCGGAATGAAGGCAACCGAAGGCTGGTACGGCACGCGCAAGCGACGTGGGCCGGTATCAGTCGCCAGCCAGAACTCCACTTCGGTGCCGGCCGCCGTATCTCGCCAATGCCGGGTCAGCACGAAGCCCTGCTGCAGATCCACCGTTCGCATACCTCACCCATTCGAAGCCGCCCATTCTACGTGGCATCAGCGCGTCAAGGGCGGCAGCGCGACGGGGCAACTTATAGGATGTCCTTTCTGGCTAGTGCTGTTCTTGGCCCTCCTCAATGGCGTTTTTATCGCCTTATCGCTTTGACAGGCTGCAAATCACTGTCGATACTCGACGAGGTTGTACGATGACTGACCTAATAATAACAATGGAATCACCATGCCTTACTCCAGTACGCCGCCCCCGGCCCGTCTCTCGCTGTCGCCCTGTTCTGTTCACAGCCCACCATTCGCGACCCCAAACGCCTTTCTGCTGGCAGTCGCGCCTGCATCCGCTCGACATCACGCCTCCCCTGATAAGCCTGAAGGACTCCGCCATGACAGAACGTAACAACGACTTCACCACCAACGGTGCACGGCGCGCTTTTCTGAAGTCTTCCTTGATGGTATCGGCCGGTGTCGCCTCCATGGGCAGCCTGGGCCTGTCCCGGCTCGCCGTCGCCGAACCCTTGACCCAGCGCTATCCAGACGAGCTGGTGGAGATTCTCGACGAGAGCTTCGCCAAGTACAGGCTGTTCAACGCCAGCGTCGAGAAGATCGCCAGCGGTATGCGCTGGGCTGAAGGTCCGGTCTGGGTGGGCGATGGCCGCTACCTGCTGGTCAGCGATATCCCGGAGAACCGCATCATGCGCTGGGATGAGATCACTGGCTCGTTCGATGTCTATCGCCAGCCCTCGAATCACTCCAACGGTTTGGCGCGTGACCTACAGGGCCGGCTGCTGACGTGCGAAGGCTCAACCACCACCGATATCGGTCGCCGTGTGACCCGCACCGAGCCCGACGGCAGCATCACGGTGCTGGCCGATCGGTTCGAGGGCAAACGCTTCAATTCGCCCAATGATCTGGCGGTGCGTCAGGACGGCTCGGTGTGGTTCACCGACCCACCCTTTCAGACCGGCAACTATTACGAAGGGCACAAGATCGAAACCGAGCTGCCAGACGCGGTCTATCGCATCGACGGTGCAAGCGGCGCCGTGACCCGAGTGATCGACTCGATTTCCGGTCCCAACGGGCTGTGCTTCTCACCCGACCAGAACACGCTCTATGTAGTCGAAGGGCGCGCTAAACCGAACCGGCTGATCTGGGCCTACCCGGTCAATGAGGATGGGACACTGGGCGAGCGCCGCAAGCACATCGAAGCATCGGCGTATGGCGCACTGGATGGTATCAAGTGCGACGAAGACGGCAATTTGTGGTGCGGTTGGGGTAGCTCCGGCGCCCCGGAAGCGGTGACCGCCGACCTCGACGGCGTGATGATTTTCAACCCGGAGGGCAAAGCCATCGGCAAGATCCGGCTGCCGGAACGCTGCGCCAATCTGTGCTTCGGGGGCGCCAAGGGCAACCGCCTGTTCATGGCCAGCAGCCATTCGCTGTATGCGCTCTACGTCAACACGCGCGACGCGAGCTTCGGCAAGTACGGCAGCTGAGCGGGCGCCGGTTCTTTCTACCGACTTAGCTTACGAAGGAGCGAGCGTGCATGCGAAGAGCTGCCCCACCAGGCTCAACGCATTCGCGAACACGCTCGCGCCTACAGGTTGGCGTGCGACCCGAACGTTCTACTCGCTCAGGCGACCGACGCATCCTCGCCCAAATGGATCACCCGCGCCGCGCGCAGCATGCACTTGGTCATTTCGGGCGGTGAAAACTTGGTCAGGATGTCATTGGCACCGGCAGCCTTGGCCTTGTCGGTGCTGATGGTGCTGTCCAGCGAGGTGTGCAGCAGCACATAAATAGAGGCGTAGTCTGGGTGCTTGCGCAGTGCCTGGGTGAAGGAATACCCGTCCATTTCAGGCATCTCGATATCCGAGACCACACAGTTGATCGCCTCGTAGCTGTCCTTGAGGCTGTCGAGTTTCTCGAAGGCTTCGCGTGCGCTGCGCACCGCATGGCACGTGATACCCATCTTGGTCAGCGCCGATACCGACATGTGAATGGCCACCTGGCTGTCATCGACGATCAGCGCGCGGGTTTCGGTCAGCAATTGCGCGTCTTGGTCGTCCAGATGAGAAATGTCGGCCTCTCCCGGAACCGGGGCGATGTTGTGAATGACCTTTTCCACGTCAAGGATCTGGATCAGTTCGCCATCCACTTCCGCCGTCCCGGTAATGAACGAGTTGGCGCGCGCGCCGTAAGGCGGCGGCAGGATTTTCGACGTCTGGATATGCACGATCTTGACCACCGCCTGGACGTGCAAGCCCTGTTTGGAACGGCTGATCTCGGTAACGATCAGGCAGCCGCCTTTGGGGTCTTGCAACGGCGCCATGCCGATTGCCAGGCTGAGGTCGATCACCGACAACGGCTGGCCCCGCAGCGTAGCGACGCCTCGGACATGGGGATGCGATTCGGGCAACCGAGTGAGCGACGGCGTCGGAATGATTTCGCTGACCTTCAACAGGTTGATCGCCATCTGCTTGCCGCTGCGCAGCGTGAACAGCAAAAGCGATAAGGCGTCGGTAGCGGATGCGTTGTTCATGAATGGTCCTGTGGAAAGCCGGTCTCGTGCCGAGATGTAACCTCGCTACAGCCTTGTCGGCAGCCGCGCGCAAATCTTCAGTGGAATCGGCGCACGCCCGACGAGTTGCAACCGCTCCCCTTGGCTCAACAGCGCTCGAAAACCGCCGCAATGCCCTGTCCACCGCCAATGCACATGGTCACCAGCGCGTAGCGCCCCTGAATGCGCTGCAGTTCGTGGATCGCCTTGACTGCAATGATTGCGCCGGTCGCGCCAACCGGATGACCGAGGGAGATACCGGAACCGTTGGGATTGACCCGCGTCGGGTCCATGCCCAGCTCTTGTATCACCGCACAGGCCTGAGCGGCGAAGGCTTCGTTGGCTTCGATCACGTCGATCTGCTCGAGGCTGATCCCGGTGCGCTCCAGCACCTTGCGCACGGCCGGCACCGGGCCGATGCCCATGTACGCCGGGTCCACGCCCGCATGGGCATACCCGACCAGCCGCGCCATGGGCTTGAGCCCCAGCGCCTGCGCACGCCCGGCCTCGGCCAGCACCAACGCCGCAGCTCCATCGTTGAGCCCGGAGGCGTTGCCCGCGGTCACGGTGCCGTTGTCCTTCTTGAACACCGGTTTCAGCGCCGCGAGGCGCTCGGCGGTCAGGTCACCACGGATATGTTCATCGGCCTCGAATTGCACGGTCCCCTTGCGGGTGGCAACGGCAACCGGGACGATTTGCTCACGGAAGCGGCCCTGTTCCACTGCGCGAACGGCCCGCTGTTGGCTTTCCAGTGCCAGCGCATCCTGCTGTTCACGGCTGATGCCATAGCGCTCGGCGACATTTTCCGCGGTCACGCCCATGTGGAACTTGCCCCAGGGGTCATGCAGCAGGGTATTCATGTAGTCGATCGCCTGGCTGTCACCGAGGCGCGCGCCCCAGCGCATGTTCGGCAGGATGAACGGACCGCGGCTCATGCTCTCTGCGCCGCCACCAATGGCTACGTCGGTATCGCCCAGCAGGATCGACTGCGCCGCCGAAATTACCGCCTGCAACCCCGAGCCGCACAGGCGGTTGACGTTGAAGGCCGGGGTTTCCAGCGGAATACCGGCATCCACCGCTGCCACGCGCGCCAGGTAACCATCGCGCGGTTCGGTGGGGATCACGTTGCCCATCACCACGTGGCCCACAGCGTCAGCGGGCGTACCGGAGCGTTCCAGCACGCCGCGGCAGGCCGTGGTGGCAAGGGCGATCAGGTCGACATCCTTCAGCGCACCGCCAAAGGAGCCGATCGGGGTGCGCACGGCACCGACAACGACGATTTCACGTTCAGCCATGGGGGCCTCTTCGAAGCAGGGAATCGGGCGCGCCGCCAGGAGCCGGCGCACGGAATCGCCCGATCCTAGCGAAGTCCGGCTGCGGAACAATAGCCATCGGCGCAGAACAGCTGTGCAGCATTGCAGAACCGGGCGGTCAGCCTGCGTCGCTAATCTGAAAATTCAGGCGACTATGGCGTGGCAGGGTGACCCGCCTTATGGCGCCGGCAGCGGTTGCGGCGCCATGGCATCGGTGGCGATCAGCTCGCCATGGACGAGGCGCCCGGCCTTATCTGCCCGTTTGCGCGCACTGATGGAGGCTACGCACTGGTCGTCATTGTTGAGGATGACGATGCACTCCAGACACTGAATGCACTCGTCATAGTCGATGCGCCCGTCACGCTTAATCGCGCCGATCTCGCAGTGGTTCTTGCAGTGCTGGCAAGGTTGGCCGCACGCATCGATACGCTTGAGCCAGGAGAACAGGTGGAACTTGCCGAGCATCGCCAACCCAGCGCCCAGCGGGCAGACGTAGCGGCAATAGAACTTGTGCACGAACAGACCCAGCCCGAGCAGAACCACGGCATAGACCACGAACGGCCAGGAGCGCACAAAGAACAGTGTGATGCTGGTTTTGAACGGCTCCACTTCGGCGAGCCGCTCGGCCAGCGTCAGCGAATAGAAGGCAGTCGGCACCAGACCGATGAGAATCAGGTACTTCAACCACTGCAAGCGCTGATGGCGCCGATCAGAGATTTTCCACTGGCGGATACGCAGGCGCTTGGCCAGCCAGCCGAGCATTTCCTGCAGCGCACCAAACGGACAGAGCCAGCCACAGAACACGCCGCGACCCCAGATGAACAGGCTGACAAAGGTGAAGCTCCAGAGGATGAAGATCACCGGGTCCATCAGGAACACCCGAATATCGAAGTTCTCCCCCAGCGCCAATAACAGGGTGAAGATGTTCACTACCGAGAGCTGGCCCTGGGCATACAGGCCTATGAACACCAGCGTGAACAACAAAAAACCGGCACGGAACAGATGGAAGCCACGGCTGTGCCGGCTGATGCGATGCTGCCAGATGAACACTGCGCTCAGCAGGATCAGCGATACGACAAGCACGCCGATCTGCCACATGCGTTCCTGCCACATGCGCAGCCAGATAGGCGCCGGCTCGGCAGCAATCTGCGCCACTTCAATGTTGAACAGCTGCTGGTCGAGCTGAAAGTCACGGGTGAACTGCGTGCTGCTTTGCACCAGATGGTTGCGCTGCAGATTAACGTTCAATCGCAATCCAGCAGGCTCGGCAGGGTTGAACGCGCTATGTGTCTTGATGCGGAAGATCTGCGCCTCGACCTCATCGAGCGGCGCATCGAGCAGGTCCATCACCGCGCCGTTATTGAAATTCATGTCATACAGGTCAATGGCGTGGCCGTTCTGCATCAGTACCAACCGGCTGGGCGATGTGGCTGGCACGAAGTCGTCCGGGACATGGCGATACATACCCGAGGAGAGCACCAGCACCGCTTGCTCGCCGGCTTTCAATTCCTCGTTGAGCTTGGCGAAGCCGGCGTCGCCCAACAGATTGCGGCCAATGCTTGGCGCGTTCAGGTAGGCGAAGTAGAGGTCGGTGAAGGGCTGCGTATCGCTCTCCGGCTCGATACCCAGGTACCCCTCAATGGAATGTCCCAAGCCGCGTTCGACCTCCTCGCGGCTGATTGTCCAATGCTGGAGATAGCCGCGCTGCAGCATCTGTGACCAGTCGAGCGGTTCATAGAGGTCGGGCTTTGCCGTGGCCAAGGGTCCGCTGGCAAATCCTTCGAGCAGCTTGCGGGCCACGCTCAGGGCCGACAGCAACACGGTTTCGTTGAGGATCACTACCGACACCGTGGCCTTGCTCACCCCATCGATGCGGGCAATCGACTCACTTCCGCTCGCCCCGCCCTGTGCACCGCCCACCACAATGGGTATGCCAATCGATTTCTGTTGGTACTGGTCGACGAAGTCGAACAGCGGCTGTTCCCCGAGCCCGTGCAGGAAAACCGGCTCGTGATGTTCCAGAACCTTCACCCCGGCCAGCACACCCTGGGTGTCCATGCCGATCAGCAGACGGATCGGTTTGCCGGAAAAGCCCTGCAGGTTTGAATAATCGGTGGACTCGAAGGCATAGCCGAGCAATTCGTCCAGCTGATAGACGCTGTGCACAGGCGGATTGTCCTGCTTCGGCTCGATGCGCGTGGCTTTAGGAAAAAGCTGCTGGATCTGCCCGTCCAGCCCCTGTGCGAACAGCGTCGGGCTGGCCAGCACGCTCAGCAGCACAAGCAGGCGGAAAAGAAGGCTGGCGCGGCGAGTCATGGATGCCTCTTGGCTGTTGTTATACAGCCATGCTATCCACCGCTCGCGCCCCCGCCATGCGACTTGCTGACTGGAACGTCAGTACTTCAGTCTTAGATTCTGATCGTCAGCCGTGAACGATCGATTTCACCCGGTCCGATTGTGCGCCCGTCGCGCAACGCCTTCGGCACGGAACGATGCTCGCCGTCACCGGGCCCAAGCTAGACAACCCAAACGGGAGGCCCAGCGATGACCAAGGCAGTCAAACCGGACGCCGAACAACCCTACTTCGACGCCCCTGCCCATATTCCTGGCGGTAGCGATCACCAGATTCCGCACAGCCACCGGCTCGTCTACCGCAACTACGATGTGATCGTCCACCTCACCGGCTACGAGTACGAGACCTTCGGCGAGACCCTCTGGGCCGTGGGTGCCGAGGTGGTCAAAGAATTGGAAATCGTCGTCCCGGTGAGCGTCGACCAGACGCAGCATTACCGCAGCTACGACGAAGCCTTGGCGCAGGGCACGGCGCAGGGCAAGCGGCTGGTCGACGGGCTCTGACCGGCGTTCGCCAATCCTCTGAACAGTAACTGGCTGCAGCATGCGGCCAGACCAACCAGACCAACGGGAGAATCCATTCCATGAACGACAACAACGCGGTCGTGCGACACGACGAGTCCCAGCAGCGCTATGTCCTTGAAGTCGACGGCAAGGAACTGGGCGTCGCCAGTTATCAGGACGAGAGCGACCGTCAGGTCTTCACCCACACCGAGGTCGATCCGAGCCTGGAGGGCCAGGGCATGGGCAGCAAACTGGTTCGCGAAGCACTCGACGACGCCCGTCGGCGCGACAAGCGCATCGTGCCGATGTGTGAGTTCGTTGCGGCCTATGTGAAGAAGCATCACGATTGGGACGACATCATCGTCGCGCAATAAAAGCACGCGGAGGGGCAAGCATTTACCTCTCAGGCGAGTACCATGCCGGCCCCGAACCGAAGCGCTTCGCATGACCTGTACCAACCGCAAGATCGATCACCTCCGCCGGCAAATTCCGGGTTTCGCCTGCGAACCCGGCTGCCACGATTGCTGTGGCCCGGTCACCGCCTCCTCGGAAGAAATGGCCCGTTTGCCGCACAGAAGTGTTGCCGCGCACGACGCGGCGATGGCGCACTGGAACTGCGTTCACCTCGGGCCGAACGGCTGCGAGGCTTACGAACAGCGCCCGTTGATCTGTCGGCTGTTCGGTACCACGGCCAGCCTGCCCTGCCCGCGCGGGCGCGGTCCGGAAATCCCCACGACACCTGAGGTGGAAAAGCAGGTGCACCAACTTATCGCCAGCACCCGTCAATTGCTGGTTTAAAGGCGAAGCCAGAAAAGACATCATGAGAGACACGATGAGCAACGAACTGCGGGTTGAAGACATCCAGCTCGGCGACGGCAAGGCCGTAGTCAAAGGCGCCCTGATCACCACGCAGTACCGTGGCCAACTCGAAGACGGCCGTACCTTCGACTCGTCCTATGATCGCGGCAAGCCGTTTCAGTGCGTGATCGGCACCGGTCGCGTTATCAAGGGTTGGGACCTGGGGCTGATGGGCATGAAGGTTGGCGGCAAACGCAGGCTTTTCGTCCCCGCCCACCTCGCCTATGGCGACCGGCAGATAGGTGAGCACATCGCGCCGAACTCGAACCTGCTGTTCGAGATCGAGCTGTTGGAAGTGCTGACCCGTGACGACTGAATTTGAGAGTAATCACTGATCAGGCGTACCAAACGCGGCAGCCGCCCGCTTGCGGGATTGAATAGAGAGAGCGGCCAGTCCCGCGGCCGCTCACAAACAGACGCGATTGGCACCGATGACGGCTGCAGCCCGAGCGGCAGCCGTCAAGCTCCTCAGGCGTGGGCCGGTTGACCACTAGCGGCAGTAGTCGACGACCGGGCACTGCCCATGGACTCGCTCACCACGTCACCCAGCATGTCGGCAGTAATGGCGCAGAGCGTCCAGCCGAGATGGCCGTGGCCGGTGTTGTAGAACACACAGGGTGAGCTGCCGCGTCCGACCTTGGGCATCATGTTCGGCATCATCGGCCGCAGGCCAGCCCAAGGCACCACGCTCTGAGTACTGACGCCAGGAAAACATTCGGCCACCCAGTCCACCAGCGGGCGGATTCGATCAGCGCGGATGTCGCGGTTATAGCCGTTGAACTCGGCGGTGCCGGCTACCCGAAGGCGGCTGTCACCCAGGCGGCTGGTGACCAGCTTGGTTTCATCGTCCAGCAAGCTGACGGTAGGCGCTGCTGCGCGGCTGGTCTCGTCGTTGAGGTTGACCGTGATCGAGTAGCCCTTCACCGGATAGATGTTCACCCGATCGCCAAGTTGGGCGGCCAACGCGCGGCTGGCGGTTCCGGCGCAGACAACGATGCCATCGAACTGCAGGCACTCTTCGCCACCCGAAGCCGCGACAGTCACGCTGGCACCCTTGCCATCGGTGGCGACGGCTTTCACGTTCTGGTCGTAACGGCAGTCGACGCCTAAGCGTATGGCGGCTGCCGCGAGGCCGTTGGTGAACATGTGGATGTCGCCCGTGGAATCGCACTCGGTGTAGTAGCCGCCATAGTATTGCCCTGCCAGCGTCGGCTCGATAGCACGCATTTCGTCTGGTGTCACGCTGCGCCGGGGTAAACCGCCCTGAGCCAGCAATGTCGAGACCTTGCCCGCATGCTCGAAACCAGCCTTGTCGCGGTAGATGTGCAAGATACCGGCCTTTTTCAGGTCGAAATCGATGCCCTCGTCCTCGGCCCAGGCGAACAGGTGCTCCCGAGCGGCGATAGCCATGCGAGCCGTTTCGATGGTGTTTTGGCGGTATTGCGGGATAGAGCCGATGAACTCGGCGAACCAGGACAGCTTGTGCCAGCTGGGCTTGGGATTGACCAGCAGTGGTGCATCGCTTTTGAGCATCCACTTGATGCCCTTGAGGATGGTCGACCAGTGATTCCAAACTTCAGCGTTGGAGGCGGACAGCTGACCGCCATTGGCAAACGAGGTTTCCATCGCAGCGTAGCGGTGCTTCTCCAAAAGAGTGACGGCGAAACCACGCTTGGCCAGCGCGTAGGCAGTGGTGATGCCGGTGATACCGCCACCAATGACAGCTATTTTTTTCATGCGTGCAGCTCCAGAACGTCAAGGGTCAGAGCCCATCCGCGACATGCAGATCAGGCGCCCCCTCTGTTCTGGACCTGAGAGTTTCACGAGCGGCGCTCGCTTGCTCCTTCGGTGCGACGGGCGACGACGGGCCCGGCGGCTCTTCAGAGTTCACCTGTGATAACGGTCCTTTTGCCTGAGAGTTTCCGGGGCGGTTGCTCCTTCGGCGCTGCACACGACCAAGCCGCTGCAGTCTCTCCCGATATCACTTCTTTGCCATGAGCGGCTGCTCACAGCAGTTACAGCTTTTGCACAATGCGCGCCAAGCGACACTCGCTCGCCGCGGCTGACTGCAGCCGCTCTACCGAACCTGAAATTGCACAGCTACGGTGCAACAATCAACGCGCGTTGCAGCTACATGGGCGTTTCTACCGCAGTTCCGGGACAGAAGATAGCCCCGCCCCATCGTCGCTTGGCCTCAGCCGCCGACTATCTCAAGCAGCTGGCTCAGGTCGACCGGCTTGGTCAAATGTATATCGAAGCCTGCCGCCAAGGCCTGCTCTCGATCACTCGGCTGGCCCCAGCCGGTGATGGCGATCAACCGCACATTGGCGCCGGTGGGGTGGGCGCGGATCATCCGCGCCACTTCGTCACCCCGTTGGCCGGGCATGCCGATGTCCAGCACCACAACCTCTGGCTTGAGCTGCAGATAGCGTTCGAACGCTTCGATGCCGTCAAACGCCAAGTGCACCTCGTGACCCTCCAGCCGAAGGATCTCGGCCATGGTTTCGGCAATGTCCTGGTTGTCGTCGGCAACCAGAACGAGCCGCTTGTTCAGCGTGACGCTTTCGCTAAGATCACGGCTGACGCCCGCGGTGCTGGCAGACAGAACCGGCAGGGTCAGGCTGAACTCCGCGCCGTGGCCTAGCCCTTCGCTGCGTACCCGAAGGTCCGCTCCGTGCAGCTTCGCCAGGCCTTTGGCCAGTGCCAGGCCGATCCCCAGGCCGGAATTGATGTGAGTCCCGGCGACGGGCACCTGCGCAAACCGTTCAAAGATCAATCTGAGGTGTTCCCGCGCGATACCCAGGCCGTTATCGATCACCGAAACCTTGGCGGTGTCACCATCCCGTGTCGCCGTGATGCGAATGCGGCCACCGTTGGGGGTGAATTTCGCGGCGTTGTTGAGCAGGTTAGTCAGGATCTGCTCGAGGCGAAGCGGATCGGCGTCCAGCACGATAGGACTGGCCGGGAGCGCCACGACCAACTCATGTTGCTTTGCCTCGATTTTCTCTCGGGCAGTCTCGATGGCTGCCTCGATGATGGTTCGCAGACCCACCTGCTCCTTGCGCAGAACCAACTTGCCAAGCGTGATGCGGGAGATGTCGAACAGATCGTCGAGCAGCAGCGCCATATGCCGCACCTGCCGCTCGATAATTTGCTGGCTACGGAGTTTTTGCGCATCGCTGGCCGCCGCAGAACCAAAAATGCCGGCAGCCAGGCGAATCGGTGCCAGCGGGTTGCGCAGCTCATGGGCCAGGGTCGCGAGAAACTCATCCTTGCGCCGGGCAGATTCACGAATTTCCTGTTCGTGATGCTTGGCCTGGGATACGTCAGCGAACCATACGGCCAAGCTTTGATCGAACGGCGTCGCGATCAAACGCACCCAGCGCTCGCTGTCAAACGCTGTGCTGCGCAGTTCCAGATCACGCGGTTGCTGAAACCGGGACACCTCCAGCAAGGTCTGCAATGCTTGCGGATTGGCGGCCTCGCCAAGCACCTCGCGCAGCCGCCGCCCAGTCAGCTCGTGGACTGTTCCGCGCAGGCTGGATGCGCCAGTGAGGTTGATGAAATCGAAGCGGAAGTCGTCCACCTCGCCCGCCGGGTTCCGATGGGGAGACAGGACTGCAAAGGGCACGGTGGACGAGTTCAGCGCTACCTGTAGGCGCTGCTCCAACATACCCGCCTTGGTCTGCGCCCGCGCCCGGTCGATGAATACCGCGGCCAGGCCCGCTACGACATCGGCCAGCCGAATCTCTCGTTCCGTTGGGGATCGCGCCTCTTTGAGCTGTACCGTAAGCGTCCCGAGTACGCTGTTGTCGCTGTGCCGAATGGGCGTGCTGTGAACCGAACGAAATCCCTCGCTGCGCGCAACGGAGACAAACTCACTGAAGCAGGGGTCGGCTTCGGTATCGGTCACCACCACGCGCTCCCCTTTTTGCACCGCTATACCACAGGCACCCAGGCCGGGCTGCGCTTCATCCATGATCGCCAACGAAGCAACTGAAAAGCCCCTCGAGGCATGAATGCGCAAGGCAGCCGAACCGTCGCTGAGCGCCAGCAGCCCATGCGCGGCGCCGTGCAGCGTGCACAGGGCGTCGATGATCGCTTGCAACTGGTCACTCAGTGCAGGCATCTGTAGCAGGCGATTGCTCAGGTCCTGGACCAACTCCAGATCGCTGACCTGCTGGGTCAGATCCTGCTGCGCCAGCTCCAGCCGCGAAAGCATGTTGTCACGCTCGGCCTCGCTCGACAGACGCGCCTGCGCGGCGCTTTCGAGCGCGCGCCCGACTTCACGGATTTCTTCGATCTCACTTTCAGGCGCCTGAAACGCCTGCCCCTGCCCAATAGCCTGCGCCGCCCGTCGCAGATGCCGCATCGGGACGTTAATCCGACGTGTTGCGAACAGCGCCGCCGTCACCGCAAACACCAGCGACAGCAGCAACCCGCCACCGTAAAGCGTATAGACACGCGTCGCCCCGGCTTCGACAACTTCGGTGGGCACGCCGGTCGCCACCACCCAGCCGGACGGCTGCAATCTCACAAAAGAGGTGTAGACCGAATGGCCTTCCATGGTTTTGGACAGGCCGATCCCTTCCTCGCCTGAGTTCTCCTGCAGGATGGCCGCCAGCGTGGGCGAAGCCGGCATCCCCAGCGTCTCCTCGTGACGCAGCGAGCGCGCGATACGCAAACCATTGGAGTCCAGCACCGTGTTGACCCAGCCGGCCGGCAGCCTTCGGTTGACGATCACATCAGCGACACCCTGGGGCCTGAGCACTGCAGTCAATACGTAGTGAACCGCGTCGCCCTGGTGTACTGGCACACGCAATGGGACGCCCCAGACGCCGCCGGGTCCCTTGCTCATGCTTCCCACTTGAGGTTCGCCTGTTCGGATCACCTCAGCGAAGCTACGCGGCTCGGCGATGGTTCTGGAAGCTGGGGGATTGTGCAGCGAAACCCGCCTCAGCACCTCACCTTCAGAGCTGACGATCAGCAAGGCATACCAGCTGGGCAGTGAGGGCAACACGCGGCGAACCATATCGGCGAATCCATCGATATCGCCATTATCGAGCAATGGGGACTGCGACAGCGTCTGGAGCACATTGAGCGACCGGCTCAGCTCGAGCTCCACGGCCGTCGCGGCGAGGCGCGTAGCTTCAAGGCTGCGCTGCTTGGCCAACTCCGTCTGTTCGGAGACGATCGAGAGCATGCCCAGCCCGGCCACCAGGGCCAGCGGCAGAATACCTGCCAGCGCAATGGTCAACAGCCGACTGCGCAACGGTACCGACCGTACTGACTTGGCTCCCGTTGCGTGATTCAAGATATGACTTCCTTTGACGCCCGGACGGATCAGCCGCGAAATATTTCTGCCGAAACGAGTACAGCGCGGCGCGCTAGCTTAAGCGATCGTTTGACGGCGCGCATTGCACTTGGAAACCCGGGCGCCAAACAGGTTCCATGTGCACCTTGGGCGGTGCCGTGCCATACCCGAGCGGGAATGATCAACATCAAAATCAGGCAGGGGTAGCCCCATGCTTGGACTTCGCCCAAGCTGTATGTTGCGACGCTGATCTACCGCCCGAATCGGGGCAGGCGCTTATTTGCTGTTTCGAATGCGCCTTTTGCGCGAACTGCGGAGGCTAGCTGGTTGCCCGGCCGCGCCGCCCCGTCTCCAAACTCGCCAACCATCCGCCCTCGGATCGCCGCGTATACAAGCCGCAGGGCTGTCGCGACCCGGCGGATTGAACCGATCGAGCCGCACGCTCTTGAGCATCAGCCCAAATAACTAGGCTCGATTCCCCTGGCTATTGGGCGTCACTCGTCCCGTATGCACGTCAACAGCGCATTCAGCGTTGAGTCACCGTACTCGCCGCTCATGGTGAGCGCACGGCGACCCTCCGGCGCGATGATGGTGATGGGCGTGCTATCCAGGCCGGGCGAGGCCTCGGTTTCGCCCGGATGGAGCTGACAGGCCACCTTGAAGCGTTCGTGATTGGTGATCAGGACCTGCACCAGCCCGGACTCGATACCGGGTTGGGTGTCGGTTTCGAGCTCACTGACCTCCACATCGACACGCAGGTCATTCAGCTCACGTTCAAGGTGCAGCGGATCGGCCATGGCCACCGTTGTTAGCAACAGCAATCCCAGCGTCAGAAACGGATTCATAGAAACCTCCAGAGCTTTACTCAAACCATATGGAGCCACTGCCGCGACGAGGAGTTCGCGTGCAGTGCCGCCGAGCCGGGCGCCTACGGCCCGATACCACCCTCGAGATGCAAGAAGGCCCGCACATGGCGGGCCTCCTGGTCTTGCTTGCGACTGCTTACTTCGGCAGTTTGAAGGTGATGAAGCTGGCGCGGCCGTCGCGCAGTACCCGCATCGATACTGAACGGTTCTTCGGCAGGTCCTTGACCACCTGGCTGAACGTCTTAACGGAATCTATCGCTTCGTTGTTCAGGTGCGTGATGACATCCCCCGGACGCAGGCCGATCATCGCTGCCGGGCCCTGGCTGATGTCGTTGATCACTACGCCACCGGAGATTTCCAGCGCCTGACGTTGCGCGTCGGAGAGTTCGGTAACCGAAACGCCCAGGCGGTTATTGCTCTGGCTCTTGATGCTCGAACCATCTCCAGAGGCCAGCACGTCGCCATCCTCAGGCAGCGCACCAATGTCGATGTTCAGCGTCTTGCGCTGGCCATCTCGCACCACTTCCAGCTTAGCCTTGCTGCCTGGCTTCATCGCGCCAACCAGATGCGGCAAATCACCGGACATATCGATCGCCTTGCCATTAACGCTCAAGATCACGTCGCCAACTTTCAGGCCGCCCTTGGCAGCCGGACCGCCATCCATCACCTGGGCGACGAGCGCACCAGCAGGACGCTCCAGGCCGAAGGATTCGGCGAGGTCCTTGTTCACTTCCTGAATGACGACACCAAGCCAACCGCGGCTGACCTTGCCGTCTTCACGCAGCTGATTGGCGACGTCCATTGCGACGTCAATCGGGATCGCGAACGACAGGCCCATGAACCCACCGGAACGGGTGAAGATCTGCGAGTTGATGCCAACGACCTCGCCGTCGAGATTGAACAGTGGGCCGCCCGAGTTACCCGGATTGATCGCCACGTCGGTTTGAATGAACGGAACATAGCTTTCGTTCGGCAAGCTGCGACCTTTGGCGCTGACCACGCCTGCTGTCACCGTATGATCGAAACCAAACGGCGAACCGATCGCGACCACCCACTCGCCTGCTTTCAACGCTTCGGAGCTGCCAATCTTCACGGTCGGCAGGCCGTCCCCTTCGATTTTCAGCAAGGCCACGTCGCTGCGCGGGTCGGCTCCTACGAGCTTGGCCTGCATCTCGCTACGATCCGGCAAACGCACCATGATCTCATCAGCGTCGGCCACGACGTGGTTATTGGTCAGGACATAGCCGTCCTCAGAAATGATGAAACCCGAACCTAGCGACTGAGCTTCGCGGCGACGCTCGGGCTGCTGAGGCATTCCGCGCTCGAAAAACTCGCGGAACATGGGCGGAATGCCCTCAAGATCTGGCATTTGTGCCTGCGCGTGGCCGCGCATCGGCTGCTTCTGCTTGGTGCTGATGTTCACCACTGCGGGCGAAGCATCCTCCACCAGAGGCGTGAAGTCCGGCAGGTCAGCGTGGGCAATGAGCGTCTGTCCAAACAGCGCTACACCGGCCACGGCAGCCAGGAAATTTCTACGAAGAATCATAGGGACTGGTCTCTCCACGATGAAAAAATGGGGTTAACAACGACCGGTCTCGCGCCACAGCCGATTCCTGGTCAAAAAAAGCAGCGGGTTGCCGCATGCACAATGGCTGACTCTAAGCTGACAGCCGGTTTGCGGCAAACCCACCCAAGGGAGCTGGCTGTTCCGTCAGCCTGAACCAGACTTTACGCCGAAGACAGTCAGCTTCGTGTGTAGCGGGCGTAAAGGAAAAGTAAGGTTTCAACAGCAGCGCCCTCGCATTCGGCGTCACAAAGCTCTATTTCCCCTGCTGGTTTGAGGTGTCCAACAGTCCGGCGGCGTCTGCAGCCTGACACACCCGCTGATAGTCGTCCGGCATTGTCAGTGCCGCCTCTGCACGTCTGAGTGCCATCGAGGCATGTCGGTTCGCTGCAAGAGCAACCGCCGCATCGCCGAGCCGCCCCAATGACGCCAGCGCTTGCTGCAAGCGTATGCACACCTCGATGATCGCAGCGCCGTCCCGCGCGATGGGTGTAAAGAAATCGTCGAGCATGTCCGCTACGCTCAGCCCCGGCGCGAATACGCGGTCGAACTTCGGATCTTCCGGCGGCGTCGGCCTGGACAGGTGCGACAGCACGCGAACGCCCCGGCCAATCACATCAACTGCGGTGCCTTGGTCGTTGATCCCGGGCGACAGCGCACGCGAAGCGACCTCGGCCATGACGATGATGCCGTACCGGGGGTCTCGGTCGAAGGTCCGCTGCGCGCCGATGACAAAAGCATCGCGCAGGGCGTCGTCGCAGTCTTCACCGATCCCCACCGACCAGGCGATCGGCTGCGACGGCTCCACAAATATCCCGGGAAGTACGCATATATAAACCGCGCGATCCTCCGCCTGGGTCAGTTCGCCCAGCGCAGGCATATCGATATGCTGCACGAAGCCGATCTTCCTGGGGTACAGCGGGCGTGCGCCCGGCAGGGCTTTAGGATCAACCTCCAGCGGCCGACCGCCCAGAAAGGGTTGCTCCATTCGCTGGCACAGCGCTTGGGTGGCGGCCTTCTCGACTCTGGCCGTCGTTTCGGCAACGCGGCCAAGCCCGGACAATTGATCGATCCAGCGCAACAACGCGTAGAGCACCAGAATGACCACGATGATGGTCGCCGCAAACAGCACCACGCGGCCATTGTCGCCGTAAAGCCCTGTGCTCAACGCGATGATGCCGACCAGGCTGAAGATGAACGAGCCAACAAAGGTCGAGAGCGTGTTCTGTGTAGTCGGGTCTTCGACCAACAGGGAAATGGCGCGCGGTGTGACATTGTTCGTTGCCGAGCCATAGGCGGCCACCATGATGCTCAGCGAGAAGGTGGTGACCGCGAGCATGCTGGACGCCAGCACGCCAAGAATATTGTCGACCGCATCGGAACCGATCTTGGTCGGCACGTCGTCCGGGATGTAAGGCGCCGCCACCAGCGCGACCAGTGCGGTAGCAATCCCCAACACCGAATACAAGCTGGCCCGGAACCAGGGCCGCTTACTGATGCGGATGACAAACCACTTCCAACGCTCAATCATCTGTTGCTCGCAATACGTCCGTTTCACTACAGACAAGCGCGCTGAGGGACTGTTGCGTAGGCTTGGCGGTTTCTTCCCGCCTCGGCCGCCAGCGCTTAGCGGGCCAGCGCCTCGACCGTTGCGGGCAGGTCCCGCATGTCGTTGATCACGGCGGCCACCCCCAGCTCACGCAACGCTTGGTCATGCCCAGCTGGAATGTGGCTGGCGCCGGTAAAGCCGATCACCTGCATGCCCGCGGTGCGCGCCGCCAGCACGCCGGTCGGGCTGTCTTCAACGACCAGACAATGACCAGGCGCGACGCCCATGCGCTCGGCAGCCAGCAAGTAAACGTCGGGCGCCGGTTTCGGTGAGCGGACCATTTCGGCGCAGAAGATATTGCCGGCCACCCGTTCGGTCAGGCCGGCACGCTGCAGCGATGCTTGAACGTTGTGCAAACGGCTATTGGATGCCACCGCCAGCGGCAGCTTGATGGCCAGCAGCGCTTCGCGCACGCCTGGGATCGCCTGGACTTCTTCCGCCACGACCTTCTCGCTCTGCCGACGTAGATCGGCATCGAAAGTCTCCGGCATGGTCAGGTCGAAGCGTTTTTCGATCAGATCGATGATGCTCGGAACGGTCAGACCGAAGGTGCCTTCCAGCGCGGCATGCAGCTGCTCGGCGGGTACATGCAGGCTCAGGGCCTCGAACAGGACGCGGTGGCTGATGATTTCACTGTCGACGATCACACCGTCGCAGTCGCTGATCAGCAAGTCGATAGAGGCCATCGAATCTCCCGTTGTGAATGCGCAGAACGGCGCGACGACTCCGGTTTGGAGACAGCGCCTTGGACTGCAAACGGTGCGTTGAGTTTAGCCTGCGACGGTACAGCACCCGCCCAATCATGCCGCCTCAGCGAATGCCCAACATCCGGTCAGCCGACCAACGCCCAGCGCCACGGCCGATAACGACCAGCATCAGGCCGCTCCAGGTCAGGTGCGTAGGCCAGGCATCGGGGTAAACGAAGAGCTGGATCACCAGCGTCATGCCCAGCAAGGCCAAGGCCGATAGCCGCGCCAACAGGCCGAGCACCAGCAGCAGTGGGAACAGATGCTCGGCATAGGTGGCCAGATGCGCTGCAAGGTAAGGCGACAATAGCGGCAGTGCATATTCGGTTTCGAACAGGCTGAAGGTGCTGGGTTTGATTGTAAGAAAGCCGCTGACCTTGGTTCGCCCGGAATAAAAGAACACTGCGGCAATGGCCAAGCGCGCCACCAGGCCCAACATCGAGTCGCTGATGTGGTGTTGTAGCCATACGGCGAGTCGATTCCAGTGCTGCAACGGACTCGTTGTCGGGCTGGCGGGGCTCCTGTGCAGGGTGTGCATGTCGGTCACTCCAGTTGCTGATCAATCGATGGCGAAGACCCGAGCGGCAAACAGGCCCGCCAGCAGCGCATTGAAATCCAGCGCGGGCTGGGCCTCGAGCGCGAGATTCGATGCGCTGGCAAGCGTATGGCCATCGGCGCAGGCTTCGAGAAAGGCACAGCCGCCAACGCTCAAGGGCTGCCAGACGACACGGTTCTCTCGCCGGCAGAGCAACGCGCCCTCGCCCTGCCAGAGCAGCGGATCGGGCAGTTCGATGCCTTCGCGGTTGCAACGCCATAGGCTGAACGCCGGCAAAACGGACCAATGCCAGCGCGCCGCTGCATGGGGCCTCAAATGCAGTTCGGCCAGCTGGATCGGCGTCATCGAGCTCAGCGTATGCAGTTCCAGTCGAGGTTCCTCCGCGGCGGCAAACGCCTCAAGCCACAGGCGATCGAGGCGCGCGATCTCGGCGAGGTACGGTAAGTCGCGGGCAGGTTCGAAACGCTGCAGAAATTCTGCAAAGCCATCTCCATAGCTGATCAACTGTGGCTGGGTCGGAGGGCACTGCTGCGCGAAAACGCAGGCCGCTGCGCTCATCCAATCGGCGCCTACCAGCCGCTCGACCGTCGGAAAGTTCGCGCGCAAGGCATCTACACACCCTTTCATCACGGTGTTGCGGTACACCGCGAACCCCGGCTGCGCGATAAGCCTCGCCAGCCAATCAGCTGGAGGGGCGACAGCGGTCGACTTAGTCGCCATGGGTTCGCTGGCCCATAGCGCTTCGATCAAGCCATCCTGAAACTCAGCAAGCGAGCGCGTCATGCCGCCTCCCCCTTTCCAGCAGCCGCTGCGCGTGGTCGCGCTCGACCAACAGTTCGGCGAAGGTTGGCAACTGGTCGTCACGTTCGATCAGTGTTGGGCGCGGGCCGATGCGCTCGATCAACCGCTCATAAAGCGACCAGACGGCGTCAGCTATCGGCGCGTCGTGGGAGTCGATCAATAGCCCTGAGTGCTCCGAGCTGTCCTGCCTATGTCCGGCCAGATGCACTTCCAGTAAGGCTTCAGCGGGAAAACCATCGATATAGGCGGCGGCATCGAAGCCGAGATTGTGGGCGCTGACGTGTACGTTGTTGACGTCCAGCAACACGCCGCAGCCACTGCGGCGCGACAGCTCGGCGAGAAACTCGATTTCATCCCACTCATGCCCGTCGAGGCGCAGGTAGTGGCTGGGATTTTCCACCGCAATCTGTCGTCCGAGCCGTTCCTGGGTGCGCTGAACGTTGTCGACGATACGGTTCAAGGCCCCTCCGGTACGTGGAAACGGCAGCAGATCGGGATTGTACTGACCTCGCCAGGCGGACCAGGCAAGGTGTTCGGAAACCAGAGCCGGCTGAACGCGCTCGACCAGCGTCCTGAGGCGTTGCAGATGGGCCTCGTCCGGCAAGCAATCAGCCGCCAGCGACAGCGATACGCCATGCAGTGAAAGCGGATGGCGCTCGCCGATAGCGTCTAGCCAGGCCAGACGAGGACCGCCGCCGAGCATGTAGTTCTCCGGGTGCACTTCGAACCAGAGCCCCGGCGCTGCACAGTCGTGCGCCGCCTCATAGTGCTCGGGCTTGAGTCCCAGGCCTGCTCCCAGAGCCAACACGCTCATGCGGAACCTCCTATCAGGATTCGATCGGCGTCAGCGAACCCATGCCTTCGGGCGTCTTGATCGAGGTGCAGGTCCCTGCGGGTACGTTCTTCCAGGCATTGCCCTGGTAATCCACCTTCGACGTGCCGGCGCAGCTGGTGCCCGCACCAGCCTTGCAATCGTTCTGACCGGCGAGCGCGACGCCGTAGCATTTCTCCATGGCGCCTTCGGTCTTTTCCGCAGCCGTGGCACCGGCGGCGATGGATGCAAGGGCAACGGCTGCAGCAGCAAGGGCGAGATTGTTCATCGGTTGTTTCTCCATGCGGTGTTGCTGCCAGCGGTTTTACCGGCAGCTCGACCAGTAGTTCGCCCTGCTCGGTCGATCGGTTACAGCAGGAGCAAGAAATATATTTTTGAGAATTCTTCCGTCTCGACCTACCGTAGCGGCGCGCCCCGCCCTGCCGTTGGCTGGAGGCAAAGGACGGGCAGCATCGATTTCTTCATTGCGTGTAACCAGAGCGACCGATGCAACGAACTACCAGTCACGAGGCGTTGAAGGCACGCGAAGCCCATCTGCAACAGCTGTTATTGCAGGGGCTGGACGGCGACGAGGCGGCGTACCGGCAATTCTTGACGCTGCTCAGCGCACATCTGCGCAGTTTTCTCAGGCGTAGGCTGCAATCGCCCGAGGTCGAAGACCTGCTCCAGGAAGCTTTGCTTGCGGTGCACAACGCGCGGCATACCTATCGGTCCGAGCAACCGGTGACAGCCTGGGTACAGGCGATCGCCCGCTACAAATTGATGGATCATTTTCGAGCCCATGCAAGGCACGACGCCTTGAATGATCCCCTTAGCGACCAAGCAGAGCTGCTGGCCGACGAAGATCACCAGGCCCAACAGGCGCAGCGGGACCTGGCCCGGCTGCTCGAACAACTGCCGGACAAGCAACGCTTGCCCATTTTTCACGTCAAATTACAGGGGCTTTCGGTGGAAGAAACCGCTCGACGAACCGGACTTTCGGCTTCAGCAGTCAAGGTGGGCGTTCACCGCGGACTGAAAGCGCTGGCCGCCCTGATTGGAGGTCATCGATGAAGACCGATGAGCTGATCAACATGCTCGCCAACCACGCACCGCCCGTGGATCGGCAGATCGTCACGCGCCGCTTTGGTACAGCCCTGGTCATCGGTCTGGCGCTGGCATTGCTGGTGTTACTGACGGTCTTCGGCATTCGCCCGGACATTGGGCAAGTCGCGGCGACCCCGCTGTTCTGGGCCAAGCTGGCGCTGCCGGCGAGCCTGCTTGCGGGCGCTCTGCTGGTAACCACGCGGCTGGCCAGACCGGGAGCGCCTGTGGGTAGCGGCTGGGTCACTGTTGCAGCGCCGGTGGTAGCGGTTTGGCTGGCGGCGTTGGGCCTGTTGCTCAGCGTTTCGGCCAATAACCGTTGGGCACTGATTTTCGGGGAAACCTGGCGAGTCTGCCCGGTGAACATTGCGCTACTGTCGATTCCAGCGTTCGTCTGCGTGTTCTGGGCAATCCGCGGCTTTGCGCCGACCCGGCTGCGTCTTGCCGGCGCAGCCGGGGGGTTGTTGGCCGGTTCGATGGCAACCCTAGCCTACAGCCTGCATTGTCCTGAGATGAGTGTCGCCTTCTGGGCCGTCTGGTATGTGCTCGGCATGCTCATCCCCACCGCCGTTGGCGCCCTCCTCGGCCCACGGCTGTTGCGTTGGTAAGCCGCATACGCGCATTTTCTTCAATACCGCGGCAGTTCCCGCTCCTATCGTCGCGCTGATGTTCATGCGAACTTTCAGGAGCTTTCGATGAGTCTTTTGCTGTCCATGGCCGCCTTCGCGCTGGCTTCTTCCATATCGCCCGGCCCGGTCAACATCGTCGCGCTCAGCGCTGGCGCGCAGTTCGGTTTGCGGCCAGCCATGCGCCACGTTAGCGGCGCAACCATTGGCTTCACGCTGTTACTGTTGCTGATCGGGCTGGGCCTGAACGAACTTCTCGGTCAGTGGCCCTGGCTGGCCGAGTCGATCAAGCTGGCTGGCGTGGCATTTCTGCTGTACATGGCGTTTCGGCTGGCCGCAGACGATGGTCGTTTGAATGCTGACAAACCTGCGATGCGGCCAACGATGCTGTATGGCGCCGCGATGCAGTGGCTCAATCCCAAGGCCTGGCTGGCCTCGGTCGCGGGCATGGGCTTGTTCGCTGCCGCGGGAGACGCCCCGTCAGTCTGGCGCTTCGCAGCGATCTACTTCGTGATCTGCTATGCCTCACTGGCGTGCTGGGCGTATGCGGGCACCTTTCTGCGGCAACATCTCAACAAGCCCGCACGGGTACGGCTGTTCAATCGGTTGATGGCAGCGCTGCTGGTTGCCAGCGCGGCTTACCTGCTGCTGACCTGACGGGTGTCGTGGCGCACGTTTCGGCTTCCTGTTCGATAGTGTCCGGGCGTGGCGGCCAGCAATTGCTTGAAGGCGCGCTGCAGGTGCGCCTGATCAGCAAAACCCGCATCCAGCGCCACATCTGCAATAGGCCGGCCACGCCGCAGCTCGGCGCGCGCAAACTGCACGCGCCGATTGGTCAGGTAAGCATGCGGGGTCATCCCGAACTGTTTTTTGAAGGCGCGGATGAGGCTCGACGGTGAGACGCCTGCCACGAGGCTGATCTCGCCCAGCTTGAGGGAGCGCTGATAATTGTCGGCGATGAACTCGGCGGCGCGATGCAGTTTCAGGTCACTCACCGGGACGCCGACTTCGAGCCACAATCGCTCGTGCAGCAAAGAGAAGAAAGATACGGCGGCGGTTTCCTTTTGCAGCAAGTCGGCGTTGTCGTCGACGAGCACTGCATGAAAGCGGCGAAAGCCCGACTGCAGCAGCGGATCGCGGGTCATTATCGGGGCGAAGCACCGAAAACCGCCGCCCTCCATCCCCAGGTCGTCCTGCAACTGGCTCAACCAGCCAGCATCGACATACAGCATGCGATACGCCCATGGCTGGTTCTGGATCGGATTGCAGGCATGTACATCGCCGGGGTTCATCAGCACCAGGGTGCCGGCTTCAACGCGACACTGATGGTCGCCGTTGATGTAGATACTGGCACCGCTGTCGATCAACCCGATGGAGAAGGTTTCGTGGCTGTGCCGCGCATAACAGACGCGGCGGCCATCTTCCACACTGCGCGACTCAATGAACGGCAGCGCCTCGTCGCGCCAGAAGCTGGAGCTCGAAGCTGAACGAGGCTGGGCGAGGACTTGCTGATGCATAGTCGAATCTGTAACGGCAGTTGAGAACCTCAGCGTAGCCGAAAACGGGGCGATTGATTGGTAGCCTGCGGTGTTTCGGCATGGCGAGCATTGGCCTTCGGGGAAACGGGAACGACCATCAGAGAATTTCCAGCCCTTCGCACTTGTAATCACCGATGAAGATATCGTCCTGCAGCACCTCGCCGTCGAGGTTGAAGCAGAACAGGTAGCTCTCGGTTCGAGAGCCGATCTCGACGCTTTTCAGGCCAACGCACTCGTTGGGATGGCCCGGCAGGATCTTGAACGATGAAATGCCCCGCTCAGGAACACGCTGGCCGATCTCAAGGGTTCGGATCTGGCTGAAGTCTTCGTTGGCAATAATCAAGGTGTTGGCACCACGCTCCCGCTCATCGATCGCCTCGTCGAATGGCTCGGTCGAGATCTTGCGCGGAAAGAAAAGCCATTCACGGCGATACGGGTGCCACTCGGCCGCCTCGTGGATCACATAGCCGTCCGGCCCGACGCCTAGCGCGTCGCGGATGCGTTGATAGCGCTCCGACCAGTCCACGCTCTGTACGGCGTAGTGGCGGTCGAGCAGCTTCACCCACTCCTCAGGGGCCTTCTTGCCGTGGCTGCCGACTACCAATTGGTCGTTATAGAGTGTTGCCCACTCCGCTTTGAAACCCTTGAAGGCTTCGTCGCCGCTGCCGGTCATGAGAATGTTTCGAGGCACCAGCTGGTTCTGGTCGCGGATTTCACAGACCAAGCCGGTGCGATCGTCGAAGGTCACCAGGCGCTTGCCGAACATGGCCAGCTCGGAGAATTCAGCGCCGCGCCCGCCCTCGGCGATCAGGCTGACTAGCTGAAACTCGCCACCCTCATGCTCAGGGATGTCCTCGAAACGGAAGTTTGGCTTGCCCGTTTGCGGGTCGACGTCACGGTGCAGTCGATCATGGCGCAGGGTTGATTGCCAGGCGATTTGGCCGCTGTCCAGTTCAACCTGGGACGCGTGGTCTTCATCTGTGATGATGGCCAGCAGGTATTCGCGGGTGGTGCTGTCGTAGCGTTCGAGTCGCCGAACGTCGAAGTGCGATTCGCTCATGAGGTCAGGTGCTCGTCGGTGTTTGGCGCCACCGGCACGCCCGGTGGCTTGTCAGGTTTCGGACAGCGAGAACCTCGCAAGTTCACCGGCAGTCGCATCAGCACCTCAGCGCCTGCAGAACGGCTGCGTCTGTTTTACTGTCGGAACCTGAACCACGTATCCAGATGGGACCGCATGATTTTTCAGTTCTCAAATCGACAGCGTTTGACTGTCGACTCGCACGCGCCAATGCCGACTCGCTCCAGCAGAGCTGCGCGCCGACTCGCCGTTACGCTCACCAGCGCCCTGATGCTCGGCCTGGCCGGCTGCGGCACGCAAAAACCGGAGGTGCCTGCGCCCCGGCCGGACGAAGTCCGCGCCAAGATCGTCCGGCTGATCCCCAGCAACATCCCGAATCGACAGGGCTGGGCCACCGACATCTACGCCGCCTTCGATGCGCTGGCGATCCCGCCGACCAACGAGAACCTCTGCGCCGTCCTGGCCGTCACGGTGCAGGAATCCACTTTCCAAGCGACCCCTCCGGTCCCAGGCCTGGCGAAAATTGCCCGCGATGAGATCTACCGGCGCGCGTCCCGACTGCATGTCCCACGCTTCATCGTAGATGCGGCCTTGGACGTTCAATCACCCAACGGCAAGACCTACAGCCAGCGCCTCGCGGCGGTGCGCACTGAAGAACAACTGAGCGCAATCTTCGACGACTTCCTCGGCATCATGCCGCTCGGCAAACAGCTGTTCGGCACGCTCAACCCGGTCAAGACCGGTGGTCCCATGCAAGTCAGTATCGCCTTCGCCGAAGACCGCGCACGCGACTATCCCTATCGCCGGGAAGGCTCTATCCGGGATGAGGTGTTCACTCGCCGCGGCGGTATGTACTTCGGCATTGCACATCTGCTGGACTACCCCGCTAGTTACACCCAGCCTCTGTACCGCTTCGCAGACTTCAACGCCGGCTGGTATGCCAGCCGCAACGCTGCGTTTCAGGCCGCGGTCAGCCGCGCGAGCGGAATCAAGCTGACCCTCGATGGCGATCTGATCATTCATGGCAGCAGCAAAGCCGGCCAGACCGAACGTGCGGTTCGCTCGCTGGCGGGCAAGCTCGACATGAGCGAGACAGCGATTCGCAACGCCCTGGAGCGCGGCGATACGCACGGATTCGAGAAAACCACGCTGTATGAGCGCGTGTTCGCCTTGGCTGAGAAGCGTGCAGGAAAGCCTCTGCCCCGCGCGGTGCTGCCTGGTATTCGGCTGGAAAGTCCGAAAATCACGCGCAACCTGACGACCGCCTGGTTTGCCAATCGGGTCAATGACCGACATTTAGCGTGTATGAAACGCGCCGGCAACTAGCGGGAACATTTTGTGACCGGCCCCCCTCGCAGTAGAAGTACTGCGAACTCGGAGCCTTCATGTCCCAGCTGAACATTGCACTTGCCATCATGGGCGGCGTTGCCGTCTGTATTGCCTTGCTGTCGGCGCTGATCAAGCGTAGCCCTGTATCCGAGCCGGCGCTCGCCGTGCTGGTCGGCCTTGCTGTCGGTCCATATGGCTTGAGTTGGCTCGATCTTGCACGCTGGGGCGAGACGTTCAGCATTCTCGAGCAAGCGGCGCGGCTGACGCTGGCAATCGGGCTGATGGGCGTTGCACTGCGCCTGCAGCGTGCGGCGCTCAAGGCCATCCTCAAGCCCGTCATGCTCTTGCTGATCTTCGTCATGCTCGGTATGTGGCTGGTGTCATCCTTGTTGGCCGGTTGGCTGCTGGGGTTGTCGCTATGGGCAGCCCTGCTGCTGGGTGCAGTGGTCACACCCACCGACCCGGTAGTCGCCAGCTCGATCGTGACCGGCAAGTTCGCAAAACAGCACCTCCCCTTGCGGCTGCGCGACACCCTGTCGGCGGAATCCGGAGCCAATGACGGCCTGGCCTACGCCTTCGTCATGCTGCCAATTCTTATGCTCAGCCATTCGCCTGATCAGGCCTGGTCGCGCTGGCTCATCGAGTCGGTACTGATCGGCATCGGCGGTGCCGCGCTGATGGGCTCAATCGTGGGTTTCGCAGCAGCCAAACTGCTGGCCTTTGCAGAGCGCAAGAAGCTGGTAGCCAGTTCCTCTCTGCTGGGCTACACCGTGGCGTTCTCGCTATTGACGCTGGGACTCGCCAAGCTACTGCAGACAGATGGCGTGCTGGCGGTATTCGCAGCGGGGCTGGCGTTTAACCTCTTCAGCGAGAAGCACGAAGAGCAGGAAGAAGAAAACATCCAGGAAGCAGTGGCAAAGCTATTCACGCTACCGATGTTTGTGATCTTCGGCATCGCCCTTCCCTTGCACGAGTGGGTAGCGCTGGGATGGCCGCTGGTGGCGCTTGCGTGGCTGGTTCTGCTGTTGCGCAGGCCTCCGGTGGTAATGGTGATGTCCAGCACCTGGCGCCATTCGCTCAATTCCCGCGACTCGCTCTACCTCGGCTGGTTCGGCCCGCTGGGTATCGCCGCGATCTACTACGCCGCGCTCGCCCATAGCCATCTGCACGATCCGCTCTATTGGCATGCGGCGAGCGCGTTGATCTTCGCATCGATAATGATTCACGGCGTGTCCGCGGCACCGCTGTCGCGCCTGTATTCACGCCATCCCGGCGCAGCGCCGCGAGGCAGCGCTCACCTGGACGAGTAGTCTGGCTGAGCCAATAGTTCGGAAACGGGCGGACCGCGTTGGGGCGAGGCAATCAGCCAATCAGCCCCATTCCCGCAAGCACGAAGGCGCCGACAGCCACTGTCAGCCCGAGAACGATGGCTGCTCCGTCTCGGGTGGTGATACCCAGACCGAACAGGCAGATGGCCGAGAACGGCGCGGTGCTGGCGAAGGGCAACAGTTCAAGCGGAGGCACCGAGGTCGCAAGCACGACGCAGAGCACCGCAATCACTCGTAGAAAGCTGTTGCTGGTGGCCCAGTCCAAACGCTTGTTGCTCACTTTGTCCAGCCAGCGCACAACCGGACGGATTTTGTTCAGACCCTTCTCAAGCTTCTGACCGCTGACCGAGCGATGCGCGAGAAATCCGGGCATCCAGAAATGATGCCGACCAAACAACATCTGGATGGCGAACAACGCGACGATCAGTGCGAGCATGCTCGGCACGCCGGGGATACCGCCGACCGGGCTGATCTCGATGATTGCAGGAACGAACAGGAACGGCCCGAAACTGCGCTGACCGATTTTGTTCTGAATGTCACCAACCGATACCTTAGATTGGTTATCGCCTAACTCGACGACACCGTCGATCACTTGTTCAAGACAGTCATGTTCGTGTTCGCGCTTGTTAGTCTCAGTCATGCGGTCCTCCTCGTCGCAGTAGGGCTGTGGATACGGCAGAATGCCGCTGCGACACCTAAAGCACTGTTCCGCTGACATAATCCTCTGATGAGCTACAGCAAGTTATTCGTGATCACGAAACAGCAAATAACAGTCACAGCTTTGTTGCACCAAACTTGTACAACTTACAACCATGCGACCTATACCATCATTACCGTGCTGCTCAATCAAACGGCATAAAAAAGCGGAACTTGCTAAGCAAGTTCCGCTTATGTTCGCTTACGTTAGCAATAATGCATTAACGTATTACGAATTGCGGCCGCCGCCGTGGCTGTTCTCGCCGCCTTTCTTACCGGCTTCAGAGGCCTTCTCACGGTCGTTGGCAAAGTTGCCACCGCTGTTCTGGCCGCCTTTCTGGCCGGCTTCAGAAGCTTTCTCGCGGTCGTTAGCGAAGTTGCCGCCGCTGTTCTGGCCGCCCTTCTGGCCGGCTTCGGAGGCGCGCTGCGGATCGTTGGCAAAGTTGCCGCCGCTGTTGTGACCGCCTTTTTGCCCAGCTTCGGAGGCCTTTTCGCGGTCGTTTGCAAAGTTACCCGGATTTCCGCTCTTATCGTTCGACATGAGATTACTCCAGTTACTTGGTGGTACTTAAAATGGCGACCGCTCTGCAGCCGCCTCACTATCTCGGAGGACAAGAGCGGCCCAAGAGTTCTAAAAAAAAACCATATCTCGATGAACGGCGCACAGTTCAAACTGCCATTACAAGCGCAACAGATGGACAATACATAATTGCATTTAGATAGCAACGAAACGCTAAATGCCCCATCCGCGCCAGTTACACCGCTATATATACTTTTCCACACTTTACGATCACCAGCGATCAAGGCATGCGATCCGAAAACGCCGTTCATCGGCGCGGCGAAACGGGCGGGATTTGTCAACAACCTGTAACCGAATCCGGGCAGTCTCGGAGCCATGGAAAGCCGCGACGGCTGGCGCAAGGATGCGACCTTTTTCAGGACCACCAACCACTCGACCGAGACATTGGAGGCCACATGAGCAGCAAAACTCTGGAAACCCTGGTCAAGCGATCCGACCTCAACCCCAAGCAGCCGCTTGAGTTCTGGAGGCAGCTGCGGCGCTGTAAGACAGACTATCGCCCGAGCGCGGCGGCACTGGCGAGGCGTGCGTCAATGGACCTCGAGTTCTGCACGGCCGGCCGATAAGCATCGTCTAGCCGGCATGCCCCGTACGTCGCCCTCACGTCGCAACAGAACAAACAGAACCGGGCTCAGCCTTGAGCCCGCAGGCGCGCAGGTTTAACAGTACGCCCGCCCTCTCAGATGACGGGTGAGGTCGAAAGCTATTTGCTCCCTCGTTCAGATACGACGCGACCAGAACCCTCAATCGAGCCTGTACCGCCGAAGCGAGCAGAAAGCTTCTGCAGCGGTTTGGTCATCACTCACGACTGAGTGGCGCGCTCCTGACGGAGCAAAAGCCAGACGATCCCGAGCGCCCCGACTGCCACCACCGCAGCGCCAAGAAAGATGCTCTGCATGCCGATGTAAGCCGCTAGCACGCCCATGATCGCGCCGGACAGCCCCAGCGACAGGTCGAAGAACATGGCGAACACGCTGAGGCCCGAGCTGCGATTGGCCGTTCCCACGCGTGACACTACGCCAACCCCCAGCGCGGGATAGAGCAAGGACAGCCCGCAGCCCGTTAGCGCGGAGCCTGCCAGGGCAAAGCTGGGCGCCTCCGCAAGCCAGAGCAACAAGAGCCCGAAAATCTCCACCACCAGGCACACCATCGCCACCGAATAACCGCCGACGCGGTTGATGAGGTTCGGACACAACAACCGCGTCCCGATAAAGGCAAACGCAAAGGCCGTGAGGCACCAGGCCGCGCCATCCCAACCGCGGGCGTTGTAATACAGCGCGATGAAAGCGGTCAGCGTGCCGTAGCCAATGGTGGCCAACGCCAGGCTGATACCAGGCGGTGCGACCTTCCACAGGACTTTGCCGAACGGCAAGCGCTTGCCCGGGTTCAGCGGTGCATCACCACGCCGCCAAGCCAATGCGAGGCCCGTCGAGGCAAGCGCCATCGTCACGACACCCAGGCTCCACAGACCCAAGGATTGAGTGAGAAAGACACCAAGCGGTGCGCCGATCCCGACGCCGCCGTAAGCCGCCACGCCATTCCAGGAGATCATTCGCGCTGTGCTTTCCGCGCCCAGTCGGCTGATGCCCCAGCTGATCGCCGATATGCCGATCAGGCTCTGCGCAAACCCGAGAATCAACCGGCTGCCGACCATCACGGCGATGCTTGCCATCGGCCAGGATTCCAGCAACGCCGAGGCGAGCAGCAACAGACCACTCAGCAACCCGGACGCCATGCCGATCAATACGGTTTTCTTCGCCCCGCGCTCGTCCGCCAACCGTCCGGCAAGCGGGCGGCAAAGCAAGGTGGTCAGGTACTGCGCACCGATCACGATGCCGGCGATAGCAGTGCTGAAGCCGAGATTTTCATGGATGTAGCCCGGCAGCGACGCCAACGGGATGCCGATGGAAATGAACGAGATGAAGTTGAACACCACCAGAGACAGGATGAAGAAGGTGTCGTTGGCAGAAGGTTTCGCAGCGGGCATCGGATCGCCTGTTGGGATGAGCTGAAGGAAGATGACACGGCGGGCCAAACCGACCCCGGCGCCTATGGAGCGCCGAGGTAGCGCGCCGGTCGTCCGGGGTTAGGACCGCTGGATGATTGGTCCGATCTTGCCCAAGCGCAAGTCATCATACAACCACCGTCAGGCCGACGGCGTGCTCGATTCAGGTCTCGCTCGCCACAGCTATGGCCTTCGGCCGGCGCCATTGGGGCAAACCGATCAGGATTACCGCGCTGACGATAACCGTCATCGCCAACCACTCTTCAGGCCCGATGCGCTCACCGGCAAACGTGATACCCAGCAGTACCGCCACCACCGGATTTACATAGGCGTAACTGGTCGCCGCTGCCGGTCGCACATGCTTGAGCAGATACAGGTAGGCGCTGAACGCGACGATGGACCCGAGAAACGTCAAGTAGATCAACGCAAGCCAGCCGCCCATGTCTGGCATCTGCTGCAGGCGTTCGCCGCTTACCAGGCTGCCGAACAACAACACAGCGCCACCGACGAGCATCTGTGCTGCACTCGCCATTGCACCGTTCGGCAGGCTGAGGTGGCGACTCCACATCGAACCGAACGCCCAGCTCGCCGCTGCGAGCAACACGATCACCGCGCCCAGAGGGCTGGCCTGAAGGTTGTGTCCAAGATTGAGCAAGCCGATGCCGATCAGCCCCAGCAGGATCCCGCCCCACTCCAGACCCGTGGTTCGTTGGCCCCAGATCAAGCCGAACAGCAGTGCGAACAGGGGTACCGTTGCGATTGCGAGCGCCGCCACCGCCGATGCAACACCGAGATGCTCGGCAACTGTCACACCGCCATTCCCGCAACTGAGCAGAAGAACGCCGACGATTGCGCACGAGCGCCACTCCTTCGCCGTCGGAAGAGGTACGCCGCGCCAGCGCAACCAGACGAACATCAGACTGCCGGCAATCACGAAACGCAGCCCGGCCAACAACATTGGCGGCCAGGACTGAACGCCGATGCGAATCACGAAATAGGTTGAGCCCCAGATCAGATACAGGGCGGCAAAAGCGCCCACGAGCAGCAGCGGAAAGCGGCGCGAAGACATGACGTGAGGCCCAAGCGGGTGGTGGGATCGACCATTCTAGATAGCCCGCTTAGCCAAGAATAAGCACAGTCAGCCATTTGTTTAGCGGTGCAGTTAGGCGCACCGCCTCACCGCTTAGCCATTATTGAGGCCGAAGGGATCATCAATGCTGTGGCTCGGCTCGGTGAACCAGCGCGGTCCGCTCTCGCTCATGTAGAAGTGGTCCTCCAGGCGAATGCCGAACTCACCGGGCACGCAGATCATCGGTTCATTGCTGAAACACATGCCGACATCGATGGGTGTCTGGTCGCCGCGGACCAGATAGGGGCTTTCATGGATTTCCAGCCCGATTCCGTGACCGGTGCGATGAGGGAGCCCCGGCAATTGGTAATCGGGACCGAGGCCGCAGGCTTCGAGCGCGCCTCGCGCCGCCTCGTCCACTTCTTCACAGCGCGCACCCAGGCGGGCCGCCGCAAACGCGGCCAACTGTGCGTCCTTTTCGAAGGTCCACAATGCTCGCTGGTGTTCGCTCGGCTCGCCGAAGACGTAACTGCGCGTGATGTCCGACAGGTAACTGTGCACACGACAGCCCGTGTCGATCAGGACCATGTCACCGTGCTTGAGCGTCTGCGGATACTTCACACCATGGGGAAATGCACTCGCTTCGCCGAACAGCACGATGCAGAAGGTTGACCCTGGCGCACCGACTGCCCGGTGCGCCAGCTCGATGAACCGGACCATTTCGGTGGTGCTGATGCCCTCGTGCAGGATGCTCGCCGCCGCTTTGTGCACTTCCAGCGTCATGTCCTTGGCCCGTTGCATCAAGGCGATCTCAGCACTCGATTTACGCTGCCGGCAATAGCTTGTCACGACACTCGCATCGGTGAAGGCGTAGCCTGGATCCAGCAAGCGCAGGCCGTCGAACATGAAGAACGGCAAAGACGGGCAAAGACCAATGCATGGGCGAAGACTGGTGTTTGGCTGGATGCCCATGCGCTGCAAACAGTCGAGCAACAAACGATAGGGGCTTTCATGCTCCTGCCACCCGTTGACTGCACCATCTACCACCATGAAGTCGCGAATCGTACCTTCTTCAAACGCAGGTGCCAGGTACTGCAACGCACCACTCGCGGGCAGCACTGCACCAACCATGCGCTCGCTCGGGCTCCAGCGCACGCCGGTGAAGTATTCAAGGTTGGCGCCCGCGCTGAGAAAAACGGCGTCGATGCCAAGCTGCCTCATGCGCCGCTGTGCCTTGTCGATACGGTCCAGGTACTCGTCTTGCACTATCGGCTCGACGCCATCCAGCATGTTGCGCAAGCGCCCAAGCGCCTCTTCCTGCGTGCTGCCGCCGACACCGATGGTCATGCCTGTTCTCCGAAACCAACCGAAAATGTTGGCCGAATTTAAGTACAGCTTAATTTTTCTGGCAAAGCTTTTTTCTGCTGTGCCGTGAAAAAGCCAAAATCAAGGCTGGCGCGAGCCTGTCCCGCTGGCCGTATACTGGCCACTTTCACAAGGCGAATTTCATGACAGTCGACCGTATCGGCGAGCGATTGCGTCGTCACAGGCGTGCCGCGAACAAGACCCTGAACCAGGTAGCCAAGGAGTCGGGGCTGACGGCGAGCTTCCTGTCCCAGGCCGAACGTAACCTTACGGGTGTCTCGATTTCGTCGCTGGCGAACATCGCAAAATCGCTCGGCGTGCCGCTCAATTCGCTGTTTGATCAGCCCAGCCAACCGCAGCCCGATTCCCACCAGGGCGAACGAGTTCGTTACACCATCGAAGGCCAGCCGCTGGCGTACGAGCGCCTGTCTACAAGCTTTCCAGGCAATCTGCTTAACGCCGTCAAGGTCAGCATGCCAGTGGGTTACCAGTCCGAACTCATTGCCCACGAAGGCGCCGAATTCGCCTATGTCCTCTCCGGACGGATCGTCTACACCGTCGATGGCCGCGACTATCCGTTGGCCAGCGGCGACTCCATACATTTCGATGCGGGCAAGCCTCACCACCTAGCCAACGTAGGCGATCAACCGGCCGAAGTGCTCACCGTAACGACCATGGGCCTGTTCGACGATTTGACCACCCGCTAGCTGGCACCGCTATTGCTTGATCTCGATACCTGAAGCTCGCCAACGAAATTTAGCAGCGCTTAATTTCTGTTGACCGGGTTTTCAGCATGACTTAATTTCGAGGCAGGCTAGGCTGTGATCTTAAGACGCAGCCGCCAACAGTGTTCTGCGCCGAGCGGGCGACCCCCCACGGCGACACCGGCGTGCAGTGAGCCACTGTTCGGTCCACGAGACCAACCCTCGATGAACATAAAAAAGAATGAGGTTTGCATGCGAAACACTCTCTCCATCCGAGCATTGCTCGCCGCGGGACTGATCCTCGGCTCGCCCCTCAGCTACGCCGCCAGCAGCCTGGTGTACTGCTCCGAGGGCAGCCCCGCCGGTTTCGATCCTGGTCAGTACACCACCGGTACTGACTTCGACGCCGCCTCGGAAACTGTATTCAACCGTCTCGCCCAATTCGAACGAGGCGGCACTCGCGCCCTCCCCGCGCTGGCGACCAAATGGGAGGTCAGCGATGACGGCCTCACCTATACGTTCCATCTGCGTCCCGGGGTCAAGTTTCATACCACTGACTACTTCAAGCCCAGCCGCGAGTTCAATGCCGACGACGTCCTCTTTACTTTCCAGCGCATGCTCGACAAGGAGCATCCGTTCCGCAAGGCGTACGCCAGCGAGTTCCCCTATTTCGTCGACATGGGCATGGACAAGAACATCACCAAGGTCGAGAAGCTCGACGACATGACGGTCCGCTTTACCCTCGACAAAGTAGATGCCGCCTTCATACAGAACCTCGCGATGAACTTTGCCGCGATCCATTCAGCTGAATATGCCGATCAGTTGCTCCAAGCCGGCAACAGTGAACAGATCAACCAGAAGCCGATTGGCACTGGGCCGTTCGTATTCAGCCGCTACCAGAAAGACGCTCAGATCCGCTTCAAGGGCAACAAGGAATACTGGAAACCCGAAGACGTGAAGATCGATAACTTGATTTTCGCGATCACTACCGACGCCTCGGTCCGTGCGCAGAAGCTTCGTGCCGGGGAATGCCAGGTCACGCTCAACCCTCGCCCGGCGGACATCGAAGCGTTGCAGAAAGATACCAACATCAAGGTACCGAGCCAACCGGGCTTTAACCTCGGTTACATCGCCTACAACGTTGAGCACGAGCCACTCGGCAAGCTTGAGGTGCGCAAGGCGTTGGACATGGCCGTCGACAAGAAATCCATCATCGAGGCCGTCTATCAGGGGGCCGGCCAATTGGCTGTGAACGCCCTTCCGCCCACTCAGTGGTCTTACGACGAGAGCATCAGGGGCACCGAATACAACCCGGAAAAAGCGCGCGAATTGCTTAAACAGGCAGGCGTCAAGGAAGGCACCGAAATCACCCTGTGGGCAATGCCGGTGCAGCGCCCCTACAACCCCAACGCCAAGCTGATGGCGCAAATGATCCAGGCTGACTGGGCCAAGATCGGGATCAAGGCACGCATCGTGAGCTACGAGTGGGGCGAATACATCAAGCGCGGCCATGCGGGGGAGCATGACGCCATGCTGATAGGCTGGACTGGGGACAATGGTGACCCAGACAACTGGATGAACACGCTGTACGGCTGTGATGCGGTGAATGGCAACAACTGGTCCAGATGGTGCGACGCGACATACGACAAAGTGGTCAAGGATGCCAAGCGCATTACGGATCAGGCTGAACGTACCAAGCTGTATGAGCAGGCGCAGCAGATCATTCAGGAGCAGGTGCCCATCACGCCGATCGCCCACTCCACTGTCTACCAACCGATGCGCAACAGCGTCGAGGGCTTCGAAATCAGCCCCTTCGGGCGCAACTCCTTCTATGGCGTAGAAAACAAGCGTTGATAGTAGCGAAGCCAGGCCTGCTCTCGGGCAGGTCTGGCTGACCTCCTTTGCACGCTTTTTGACTGCCGGTCCGCACAGCCAAGCGTCATCAGCCCAACGATAGTCGCGAACTTGAGTACGGCGATCGAGGCTGTGCTGTTGCGTAGCCATAGTTTTACCAGGAGTTCTGCAATGTTCAGCTTCATAGCCCGCCGCGTGGGTCTGCTGATACCCACCTTTTTCGGCATCACGCTACTCACCTTTGCCCTGATTCGCATGATCCCCGGGGATCCGGTGGAAGTGATGATGGGAGAGCGGAAAGTCGATCCGGAGATGCATGCCCAGGCCATGGAGCGGCTGGGTCTGAACAAGCCGCTCTACCTGCAGTATTTCGATTACATCGGCAATCTGGCGCAGGGCGATCTCGGCGAGTCGCTGCGTACACGCACCAGCGTCTGGAAAGAGTTCACTACCCTGTTTCCCGCCACCCTTGAGCTTGCCTTCGCGGCACTGATCATCGCCGGCACCCTGGGCCTGCTGGCTGGCGTGGTCGCAGCACTTAAACGCGGCTCGCTGTTCGACCATGGCGTCATGGGCGTTTCGCTGGTGGGTTACTCAATGCCGATCTTCTGGTGGGGGCTGATTCTCATCATGTTTTTCTCCGTAGGCCTTGGCTGGACGCCCGTTTCCGGACGAATCGACCTGCTCTACGACGTACCGCCCGTCACCGGCTTCATGCTGATCGACACCCTGCTCAGCGAAGAAGAAGGCGCATTTCTGGATGCTCTTCACCACATGATTCTCCCGGCTGTGGTGCTGGCGACGATTCCCCTGGCGGTCATCGCCCGCATGACGCGCTCCGCGATGCTGGAAGTGCTGCGCGAAGATTATGTCCGCACGGCTCGGGCGAAAGGTTTATCGCCGAACCGAGTGGTGTTCGTTCATGGGCTGCGCAACGCGCTGATCCCCGTCCTGACCGTGTTCGGCTTGCAGATCGGCACCCTGCTGGCCGGAGCCGTACTGACCGAGACGATTTTCTCCTGGCCGGGCATCGGCAAGTGGCTGATCGAATCCATCGGCGCTCGCGACTACCCAGTAGTGCAGAACGGCATCTTGCTGGTCGCCTGCCTCGTCATCCTGGTCAATTTCACCGTGGACATCCTCTACGGCCTGGCCAACCCCCGTATTCGCCACCAGCGCTGAGGAGGCCGAAGCATGAACAGCATTGAGACCCTACCGGCCGCCGAACCGACTGCTTATTACCCGTCACCCCTTCGGGAGTTCTGGAGTGCCTTTCGCCGCAACAAGGGCGCACTCGGCGGCCTGATCTACATGGTGTTGCTGGTTGCCTGCGCCCTGTTCGCACCGGCTTTGGCACCCTATAACCCCAGCGAACAATTCCGCGACTTTTTGCTCACCCCGCCGGCATGGCAGGAAGGCGGGACGGCGCAATTCATACTTGGCACCGACGAGCTCGGGCGGGACATGCTTTCGCGGCTGATCCACGGGGCGCGGCTGTCGCTGCTGATCGGCCTCGCTTCGGTCGTCTTTTCACTGCTGCCCGGCATCCTGCTCGGCCTGCTGGCAGGCTTTTCGCCTACTCGGCTGGGGCCGTTCATCATGCGCTTGATGGACATCATGCTGGCCCTGCCCTCGCTACTGCTGGCGGTAGCGATCGTGGCGATCCTCGGCCCAGGTCTGATCAATACCATCTTCGCCATCGCCATCGTGTCCCTGCCCTCTTACGTGCGCCTGACCCGGGCGGCGGTGATGACCGAGCTCAACCGCGACTACGTGACAGCCTCGAAACTCGCTGGCGCCGGCACCTTGCGGCTGATGTTCATCAGCGTACTGCCGAACTGTATGGCGCCGCTGATCGTCCAGGCCACGCTGAGCTTTTCCTCGGCGATTCTCGACGCCGCCGCGCTGGGCTTTCTCGGCCTTGGCGTTCAGCCGCCTACACCCGAGTGGGGCACGATGCTGGCCTCGGCACGCGATTACATCGAGCGCGCCTGGTGGGTCGTATCCCTTCCTGGCTTGGCGATTCTGCTCAGCGTTCTGGCGATCAACCTGTTCGGCGACGGCCTGCGCGATGCGCTTGATCCCAAGCTCAAGAATGCCGCATGAGGAGTCCACAGATGCTTCGTTCAGAACTTACGAACACAAGGGACAACCGCCGATGAGCCTCCTCGAGATTCAAAACCTGTCTGTGCGCTTTGGAGACGACGGCGCGCCACCTGTGGTGGACGGGCTAGACCTCAGCGTCGACAAAGGTGAAGTGCTGGCCATCGTCGGTGAGTCCGGCTCTGGCAAGTCAGTCACGATGATGGCCTTGATGGGGCTGGTCGATGCGCCGGGCAAAGTGGCGGCTGATCGCCTCCAATTCGCCGGCCAGGATTTGTTGACTCTCAAGGGGCGCCAGCGCCGTCGAGTGATCGGTAAGGATTTGGCCATGGTCTTTCAGGACCCGATGACCGCGCTCAATCCAAGCTATACCGTGGGTTTCCAGATTGAAGAGGTGCTGCGACAGCATCTGGGCCTCAAGGGCAAAGCCGCTCGGCAGCGCGCGCTCGAGCTGCTCGAGCGGGTTGAAATCCCAGGCGCCGCCAGCCGTCTGGACGCCTACCCCCATCAGCTGTCCGGCGGCATGAGCCAGCGGGTGGCTATCGCCATGGCTATCGCAGGCGAGCCACAGCTGCTGATCGCCGACGAGCCGACCACAGCGCTGGACGTGACCATCCAGGCACAAATCATGGATCTGCTGCTGAGCTTGCAGCGCGACCAGAACATGGCACTCATCCTGATCACTCACGACCTGGCCGTGGTAGCCGAAACCGCTCAGCGCGTCTGTGTGATGTATGCGGGCCAAGCGGTCGAGACCGGGCGCGTACCAGAGCTGTTCGACGCACCCGCTCATCCGTACACCGAAGCGTTGCTCGCCTCCATACCAGAACATTCGAACAGCCGGCGTCTTGCGACCTTGCCGGGCATCGTTCCGGGTCGATACGACCGCCCGGCGGGCTGCCTGCTCTCGCCACGTTGCCCTTACGCTCAACCACGCTGCGGAGAACGACCGGCACTGGAACCCTACGACCGCGGCGAGGTGCGCTGCTTTTACCCGCGCAACATGACACCTGGCGAAGCACCTGAAGTGCTGCCGGAGTCGCAACGTCCTAGCCAGCCACCCGGAGAACACCATGTCTACTGAGCCGTCGACAGGCAGCGTGCTGTCCGCACGCGAGCTGACCCGCCACTACCAAATCTCACGTGGGCTGTTCAAACCACACGCCACCGTACGCGCGCTCAACGGCGTGTCCTTCGAACTGGCGTCCGGCGAAACGCTTGCGGTGGTGGGCGAATCCGGCTGCGGCAAGTCCACGCTTGCACGGGCTTTGACACTCATCGAGGAGCCGACGTCCGGATCGCTGCAGATTGCCGGGCAGGAAGTGGCAGGCGCAGACAAGGCTCAACGCAAACAGCTACGCCGCGACGTGCAGATGGTGTTCCAGAATCCCTACGCCTCGTTGAACCCAAGACAGAAGATCGGCGACCAGTTGGCTGAACCGCTTGTTATCAATACCGGGCTGTCACGCAGCGAACGCCGGGAGCGCGTGCAGGCGATGATGCAGCAGGTCGGGCTGCGTCCCGAGCACTACCAGCGCTATCCGCATATGTTCTCCGGCGGCCAGCGCCAGCGCATCGCCCTTGCGCGGGCCATGATGCTCAATCCGAAGGTGCTGATTGCCGATGAGCCGACTTCGGCGCTGGATGTGTCGATTCAGGCGCAGGTACTGAACCTCTTCATGGATCTGCAGGAGCAGTTCAACGCCGGCTACGTCTTCATTTCCCATGACCTGGCTGTAGTCCGTCATGTGGCCGATAAGGTACTGGTGATGTATTTCGGCAGCCCGATGGAAATGGGGCCAGCCGAGCTGATCTACACCCGCCCGCTACACCCTTACACTCAGGTGCTGCTGGCCGCGACGCCAAGCATTCGGCCTGACTCGACGAAGCCGAAAATCAAGGTCAGCGGCGAATTGCCCAACCCGCTCGACCCACCTACCGGCTGCGTTTTCCACACCCGCTGCCCTCACGCCACCGAACGCTGCAGTTCAGAAGTCCCGGCATTCCGCCCTTTGGACGACAGGCTGGTGGCCTGCCACTACGCCGAGGAGGTGGGCTCGGCCCCCCAGACCGCTTCGGTAGCCTGAGGCGAGTCAGGCCCGCGGGTTGCTTCATGAACTCAAACGAAAAAAGGCCCCAAAACATGGGGCCTTTTACTTGAAAAGTGGCAGAGCCGGTGAAATTCGCGCATAGGCAAACGTTCAGCTAAATGGCGATCTGTCGTTCTCTCAAGCGCTCGAGCAGAGCCGGCCGTAGTGCACTGACGTCGAGTTCGATCACGCTAATCAACCCTGCCAATTGCGCTCGCGTAACCGATACGCCACACGGGAGCCCGGTCAAGACCAACGACTCCCCGGTCACCTCATCCAGCAGCATCGCCTGGATGGTCTGAGGAGAATCCATTGTGGCCGTGAACAACAGCGGCCTGAAGTGTTCCCGCACGAGTGCCAAAGCCTCGGGCAGCCTAATCCGGATCATCTGACAATTCCTTTTGTCCGAGCGGAGATTTTAGTTACCAAGCGCACCCACCGCACGCTAAAGAAACGCCAACTACCTCACCTTTAAGCACGGAGTTACGTCCATCGCTGGGTAGAAGCCACAAGCTCGCTCCAATCAGCCCACGTGCTGGAGTCACCCAGCGCATCATCGCTCGCCATCTCCAAACAACCTAGCTGGGACCGGCGAAAATCGCGGAACTGGCGTCTGAGGACGACTTCGCGCTGCCGCACTCGCTCCCTTGGGAACAATATGGGAACGCTCATGCCCGCACGTCCTTAGTCCAGAAACGCTGAAGGCCCCGGAATACGGGGCCTTCAGCTTTCGATATGGCGGAGGAGGTGTCCGCATTTTCTAAGTTTCCCGCCGCCCCCTGAAATAAACCAAAGATTGGCCGAAGCCTATATGTCGCGGGGCTTACAGCGTACCATTGTAAACCTAAAGCAACTGACACTCTACGGAGAGCGTCAAGCCGCCTTGTGGGTCAGCTTGTGGGTCAGAACGGTGTGGGTCGGGGGAGACATGGCGAAATTAACGGTTCGACTGGTGGAAAGTCTGGTGAAAGCTGCAATACCCGGATTGACCGGCGACGGCGACGGGCTGTACTTCCAGATCAGCAAAACCGGGGGCACCAGTTGGGTCTTCCGCTACACCGTGGCCCGCAAGGCACGGACGATGGGGCTCGGACGCTACCCGGAGACAGGGCTGGCTGATGCCCGCGCGAAGGCTGCCCAGGCTCGGACGATGACGAAGGTCGGAATTGATCCCCTGGCCGCACGCGCTGCCGATCAGGAACGCGAGCGCAGGCGTATCGAGGCCGAACGTGCCGCCCTGAAGCGAGCAACAACACGCGCCGTGACCTTCTCCACAGTGGCCGCCGATTACATCCAGGCGCACCGGGCCGGCTGGAAGAACGCCAAGCATGCCCAGCAATGGGAGAAGACCCTGAAGACATACGCTGAACCGATCATCGGCCACCTGCCCTCCGAAGAAATCACCACCGCGCATGTGCTGGAAATCCTGCAACCGATCTGGTCGGAGAAGACCGAAACGGCAAGCCGACTGCGCAACCGAATCGAGCTGGTGCTGGATGCTGCGAAGGCAAGGGGCTTGCGCGATGGCGAGAACCCGGCACGCTGGCGTGGCCACTTGGACAAGCTATTGCCGAATAGGTCGAAGGTTCAGCCGCGCAAGCATCACGCGGCTTTGCCGTGGGGTGAGCTGCCGGAGTTCATGCGGGAGCTGAGCAGCTTTGACGAGCTGACCCATAAGGCCATGCGGCTGACCATCCTGACAGCGTGCCGTACGTCCGAGGTGCTTGGCGCCACATGGGATGAAATAGACAAAGAGGCCCGCGCATGGACCATACGGGCCGAACGGATGAAAGCCGGGCGTGAACATCGGGTGCCGCTGACAGACGCAGCTCTGAGCCTCCTGGACAGCCTCCCGCGTGTGCCGGGGAACCCATTCATCTTCCCAGGTGCCCGCAAGGGCCGGCCCTTATCCAACATGGCCATGCTGATGGGCCTGCGGCGAATGGGTCGCGATGATCTGACCATGCATGGCTTCCGCTCAACCTTTCGTGATTGGGCCGCGGAATGCACCCACTACCCGCGCGAGGTCTGCGAAATGGCGCTGGCACATACCGTTGCATCGGGTGCCGAGGCCGCTTATTGGCGTGGTGACGTATTCGAGAAGCGCCGCGCCTTGATGGATGACTGGAGCAGCTATGCGACCACGGCACCAGCAGGGAAGATATTGCCCTTCAAGCGCGCTGGTGCGGGGGTACAGTCGTGAAGGTCAACAGCGTTGCCGACCTGCCAGAATGGTTCTCTCTGGAGAAATACCGGGGCTGTGCTGAATTTGGCCCCGTTGAGTGGTGGGCCTGCCTTAAAGAACGCAAGGGCGTTGTGAATATCGTCCCATATCTACCACTTGGAGAGCCTGCGCATACTCGCGAGGTGCTTGCACGCATGCGCGCTGCCCCATTGCAGGCCGCGCGACGCACGGTGGATATCATCAATACGCTGGCGTCACGCCCTGCCGTGCGGTCGGCAACATGGGAAGCGATGGCGCGGACGGCGCGACTGGATCGACTTAGAGATAACGAACAGGCGGTGAAATGGGACGCGCTGGGTCGCGCATTTACGCAAAACGAGGACGGGGAACAACCGACTGGCGATATTATGGTTCCTGCTTGGCTTGATGAAGGGACCGCCGCGGTCGCCATCGTGGACCTTAGCGCCACGGACAAGACCCTGAAAGCCGCATTCAGCGCATGGCTAGAGAAAGCCCGCGAGATAACCCCGCCCACGGCGGCAACCCGAAACCGACCTGCCGTAGACCGATGGGCGGAATATGGACTACTTCCCTATATCGATCTTCAAATCTGGTGTGAGGAAACTGACTCGCATATCCCGGAACACGTAATGCGTGACGCCATTCATCCCCATTGCGCGAAAGGCTGCCCCCGCTGTGAGAGCGTTGATTGGATCGGCGATACATTGGCCATCCTGGCTCGAAACCTGATGATCGACCTTTCCCCCCTGCGCGCCTACGCTGCCGAAAACATCTCGGATTGGGCACGCGCAATGCGCGCCCGAATGATGTCTTAGAGCGAAGGGGGAATTTTCCCGCCCTAAAAGCTCCCTCGTTTTAAGCCATACCGAGGTATCAAATGCGTGTCGTCCGCCGAGTACCGGCATAACAGGAAGGCACCCAATGAATACCCCACGGTTCGCACCACGCCCCCAGCGGGTTATCTACCGCATCCAGCAAATCACGCAGATGACGGGATTTACCCGCGCCTGGATTTATCGGCTGATTGCAAAAGGCGAGTTCCCCAAGGGCCACAAAATCGGCCTTCGGGCTGTCGGCTGGGACAGTGCGGAGGTAGACGCCTGGATCGCTGAAAAGATGGGGGACCGCGCATGAATCCACATGGTTTCCCCATTGACGCCCTTTCGATATCCGTCGCCCGCGCTGACGCCGTTCTGCTACTGCTCGCCGCCCAATTCGATGCCCCAGACGGCGGCAGCCATTCTGCCGAAGTGAACAGTGAGGCAATCGGCGTTGTACGTGCCGAGCTGGCCGCCATCCGTGCGCTTATCGCTGAGCAGATGGAGGCGACTGCATGAGCCGGCGCGTAATCAGAGGGGCGGCGCCACACCAGATAGGCCAGCAGCGCTCCGAAACCCGTGCGGAACGTCGAGCATCGTGGGCAGATTTTCGGCGGCAGGCAGGTAGAAACGCATTAACTCTGGAGCAACTTGCAGCTTGGCTTTCCACACAAGAACTCTGCTGGCGAGAAGGCGTCAGATTGGCGCGTTATATATTCGGCCATGCCACCTCCACAGCTGCTGGCGCGGCCTTGATGGAAGCGGGCTGGGGACCACTCCAAGCCGCACGCCGTCTAGAAAAAGGGGGCGCCCGTGGCCTTTGACGAACAACTTTACGATGACCTGATCGGCTCAGCAGCACCAGCTATCGACCTGGACGACACCCAACGCTTTTTAGATTTGCTGGCGCCAGGCGAGCAGGTGACGTTCCAAACGTTCGACGACAAAGGGACAGACCGGGCGCTGGCTGGCTGGCGGCATGGCAACCTCGCCCAACACGCAGATTGGTTGCAGCGGCGCCAGCAGCAAGGCGCGGGAGTGTTCGTGACCGTGAACGCAACGGACGGGAAAGGCCGGAAAGCTGAAAACATAACCGGCATTCGTGCCCTGTTCGTAGATATCGACAAGCCGGCACCTGGCACCCTTGAGCGGCTGCGCGGCTGCGATATGCCCCCTTCAATGATTGTGGAAAGCAGCGCCGGTAAGCTACATGCCTATTGGCTGACGGGAAGTATCGAGAAAAGCGAATTCACAACATTACAGCGCCGGCTTATCGCTGAATGGGGTGCAGATCCAGCATGTAGTGACGCTACGCGTGTCCTACGGCTGCCGGGCTTCCTACATTTGAAAGATTCCGACAATCCCCAGCGTACGCGCATCATTGAGGTGAGCGGGCGCCGCTACGGTAGGGAGTTGGCAAACCGTTACGGCGGTAGCTCTAGTGCTAGTACCAGCGCGGACGACACGGACGACGACACAGACGAGCTGCTGGCGCTGCTGCCTTCGCGTGTGGACCTGGCAACCGCCATCGGCAATCTGAGTTCCGGTGTGGATGTTCACGCTAGCGCCTTGGGGCTGGTTGGGAAATGGCTGCATGACGGAATGTCAGAGGGCAACATCCGGGAGCTGTTCAGGCAGTTTATCGCGCCGGCCGTGGCCGCGGCACGGGGTGACGATCGCGCGTATGAGCTTACCGGCGACGAACTGGAACGGATGCTGGCCGGTGCAAGGGCGAAGGGGTTCGCGCCGATTAAGGCAGACGGCTGTGCTGTGGAATGGGTCGACTTATCGGACCTAATGGATGCGGAGATTCCCCCGGTTCGATTCATCTTCGAGCCGCTACTACCAAGGGCCGAAGTAACCCTCTTCGCCGCCGATGGGGGGACGGGAAAATCGGTGCTGGGGCTGACCCTAGCCGCGCATGTGGCATGTGGCCGGGAATGGGCCGGACTCAAGACCGAACCCGGTCGAGTGCTGTTTCTCAGCCTGGAAGACCCCGCCAACCTTTGCCGCCTGCGATTACGTGGCGTGATGCATGCGTACGGCCTGGACGGGAGGGTCACTAGAAACGTGCTGATTGGCGACGGAACGGACGGAACGGGCGCCCTGCTGACAAACAGGGACGGCAAGCTATACCCGACCAGCGTACTGGCAGCACTGCAAGGCAAGGCGCGAGCCGAACCGTTCGATTTGATTGTGATCGATAACGCCTCAAACGCCTTTTCAGGCAACGAAAACGACCGGCAGGAAGTGGTGGCGTTCATCGGCGAACTAAGGCGCCTGGCTCGGGGGTGCGATGCCGCACTGCTGATGCTTGCGCATGTCGATAAGGCATCCGTCCGCACGGGTGCGACAGGTAGTCGATACAGCGGAAGCACGGCCTGGCACAACTCTGTTCGCTCCCGCCTTGCCATGTCTGCGGATGCAGAAGGCGTTCTGACGTTGGTGCAGGAAAAAATGAACCTCGGGCTGAAGCTGCAAAGGGAAATCCGGCTGGCCTTTGTAGAGGGGGTCCCAATGCCGTGCGAGCAAATCGAGGGGTTTGCCGAAAACGCCGGCTTTGCTGCCGAGCGGGAGGAGGAAACCATTCTGCAATTGATGCGCGCGGCGATCGATGCCGGGGAGAACATCCCTGCAGCACAAAGCGGGAGTCATACCGCCCGTCATCTGCTGATGAGGCTTCAAGGGGCGCCAGCAGAATGGGGGAAGCGACCAGGCAAAAGCCGTTTCGATGCGGCAATGATGCGACTGAAGCAGAAAGGGCTAGTCATCGTCGAGCCGTATAAAAACAACCAACGGCAAGCGAAAGAGCGTCTGACACTCGCTGATGTGCGCCAGCTGACTGACTACCTGGACGATCTGACCACCTGAAATCCCGCCGAAAATCCTGTTTTTCTGCGCTGCTATTACCCCCCATACCCCCAGCACTACTAGCGCGCTCGGGGGCGCTGCGCTAGTTGATATATGGGATGACTGGCGCACGACTGGCGCACTAGCGCACTTTCTTCCATACGAAAGTGGAAAAAGCGGAATTGGCATTCGAGGAAGGTGCCTATAGCGCCGATTCAAACTTCTCGGAATCCGGGACTCGGCGTCCCCTCGGTTGAGCCTATGGCCTAGATGGGACCCAGAGCGACCCAGACGGCTTACCCCGTGGCCAACGAGCTGGACGGTTACCAACCAGCGGGGCTATCGTTCGGCCATCATGGATAGGAAGGGCGCAATGGATAGCAAACTGCTGGGGTTGTTCATCTTTACATTCGGCGGCATAGGCGCCGTATTGGCGTATGTCATATGGCGGCTCATATCGGAGGCGTTATCGGCAAGTCGGCAGCGGCAGTTAGCGGGCGAATCTGGGCAAGCTGCAACCGACGAAGGAATAAACGTTCCGGTAGCCAAACCGCTAAGCCGGCTAGAGATGCTGGTGGCGGCAATGACGTGGGTTCTGCTCATCGGCGGGGCGATCTTCTGATGGAACCACGGCGACGAAAGTGAGCCGGAGTCACCGCGCAAATTGACCATGACGGAACGGTATCCAGGGCCTTGGCGGGAAGGGTTTCATTTGGAAATAACCCGGGCCTTGATCGCCAACCAGGTCCTAGGCTGCGGACGCTATGCATTCCGCACCAAACACGGAGCGTCGGGCGAATATCTTGTTTACTGCCAGGGCGGCGTAACGGATAGCTGGCGCGCCTATCTGCTATGGCTGCCGTCCGGTCAGAAGCTGGGGCCGTTCCCGCCGGACCCGGATATTCCGCTGCCAAAGTGACATGGAGCCCGTCCCGGTTGCCGGGGCTATCTGTTTCTTCGGTGATGAGCGGCCATGTCCGCACCATAGCTGATGGGCTTCATCATGCTGGCGATTACGGCAACGAAAATTCCGGCAAGGATGCTGCCGTCGGTTTTGAATGCAGTCCATAACGCCACGCCATAGCACACTAGGCGTACAACGCAGACTAGGACGTTAAACACCGCGTAGATGTACAAAACCCACCAGATCGGCTCTTCGTCAGTTTTCATTGTCGCCTTCCTTGATCGACCGAGCATTGGTCATATCAAGCTGATACCACAGATAAAGTGCTGCTGACTTGCTCAGCCGTCGAGGAAGCGCCTACCGCGCTGTGGGTCAGATTGTAGGTCGGACGAAAAACCGGAACGCGAGAAACGCGAAAGCCCCGGAATACGGGGCCTTCAGCTTGCGATATGGCGGAGGAGGTGAGATTCGAACTCACGGAAGAGTTTCCCCTTCGACGGTTTTCAAGACCGTTGCATTCAACCGCTCTGCCACTCCTCCGCAGAGAGCGGGCGCAATAGTACCCGAACGAAACAGTCTGTCAAACACTGTCGTTAGGCGGAAACAAAAGCTCTGCTATGATCCGGGGCAATTCACCTTAGGCTGAATACATCTACAGGAGTGTCGCCATGCTCAAGCAACAGTACGCACCTACGCATACGCAGGTTGAACAGAAGGAAGTCAGCCGCGTTTTGCGCAACACCTACGGCCTTCTGGCCATCACCCTGGGCTTCAGCGCCTTCGTCGCCTACATGGCGATGCAAGCCAACGCAGCCTACCCGAACATCTTCGTGGTGCTGATTGGCTTCTACGGCCTGTTCTTCCTGACCGTGAAGCTACGCAATTCCGCGTGGGGTCTGCTTTCGACTTTCGCCTTGACCGGCTTCATGGGTTACACGCTGGGGCCGATCCTCAACATGTACCTAGGCACTGCCAACGGTGGTGAGCTCATTGCCTCGGCGCTGTCGATGACCGCTCTGGTGTTCTTTGGTCTGTCGGCATTCGTGCTGATCACCCGTAAGGACATGAGCTTCCTTAGCGGCTTTATCACCGCTGGTTTCTTTGTCCTGCTGGGCGCAATGGTTGCTGGTTTCTTCTTCGAGATTAGCGGCTTGCAACTGGCGATCAGCGCCGGCTTCGTGCTGTTCTCTTCGGTGTGCATCCTCTACCAGACCAGCGCGATCATCCATGGCGGCGAGCGTAACTACATCATGGCCACCATCGGCCTGTACGTTTCGCTGTACAACCTGTTCATCAGCCTGCTGCAGCTGATGGGCATCATGGGTGGCGACGACTGATCAGTACCCATCGAATCAGCCCGCTTCGGCGGGCTTTTTCGTTTCTAAAGCTGGCGTATCATGTCAGGCAGTCATGCAACGGTGGCCCATGAAATTCGCAATTGCTCTGTTTTCCCCCGCCCACTCCCCCGCCTCACGCCGCGCCTTGCGTTTCACCGAGGCGGCGCTGACGGGCGGTCACGAGGTTGTCCGGCTGTTCCTTTATCAGGATGGTGTACACAGCGCGTCGGCCAACACGGTGACCGCGCAAGACGAACTGGATATCGCAGAGCAATGGCGTCAACTCATCAGCCTCCACGGGCTCGACGGTGTGGTCTGCATCGCCGCGGGTCTGCGTCGTGGCGTACTGGATGAACAGGAAGCCAAACGCCACCAGCGCCCTGCAGCGAACCTTGCAGCGGGTTGGGAGCTGTCCGGTCTGGGGCAGCTGCACGAAGCCAGCCAGCATGCCGACCGCCTGGTCTGCTTTGGAGGTCACTGATGGCGCGCTCGATGCTCATCATCACGCGGCAGTCGCCGTGGTCCGGTCCTTCCGCACGCGAGGCACTGGATATCGTTCTGGCCGGCGGCGCGTTCGAATTGCCGCTCGGGCTGTTGTTTCTCGATGACGGGGTGTTTCAGCTGGTGCCTGCTCAGCAGGCCACTCGGCTGCAGCAAAAGGACCTGACCGCCAACCTGCAGGCGCTTCCCATGTTTGACATCGACGCGCTGTACGCGGCCAAGCGCAGCCTCAGCGAGCGCGGGCTGGATGAGGCCACGCTGTCGCTGCCGGTAGAGTTATTGGACGATGCCGGGCTGCGCGCCCTTATTAACCGCTACGACCATGTGATCACGCTCTGATGGCAACTCTCCACCTGCTTTCACACTCCCCGTTTGCAGATAGCCGCCTGGCCAGCTGCTTGCATCTAGTCAATGCCGACGATGCGCTGTTGCTTTGTGGGGATGCGGTGTATGCGCTGAAGGGCGGCACCGCCCAGCGGAAAGCGTTGGATCTGATGCCCGAGAGCATCGCACTGTTCGCGCTGGACGAAGACGTGGCCGCCCGTGGCATCAACTCCCTGCCGTCGCGCCTGCAGCAGATCGACTATGACGGCTTCGTCGAGCTCTGCTGTCATTATGACCGGACCAATTCTTGGCTATGAACGGGGTGATCATCAACGGCATAAGCGTTGCTGTGGATCAGGAAGGCTTCCTGGTTGATCTCGACGATTGGAGCGAGCCGGTCGCAGAAGCACTGGCGAACGCTGAAGGAATCACTCTCCAAGCCGAACACTGGGAAATCCTCCGGGTGCTGCGCGAGTTTTATCAGGAGTTTCAGCTGTCGCCCGCAACGCGTCCGCTGATCAAGTACACCGCATTGAAACTTGGCCCGGAAAAGGGCAACAGCATGCATCTGAACCGCCTATTCAAAGGCACCCCTGCCAAGCTGGCTGCAAAGCTGGCAGGCCTGCCGAAACCGAGCAATTGCATATGAGCCTGGTCACCCCTGCCGAACATCCTTTCGCCGTCTTCGTCCGCATTCTCGGCAAAGGCAAGCGCGGCGCCCGTGACTTGACCCGCGAAGAAGCGCGCGAAGCCATGGGCATGCTGCTTGACGGGAAAGCGGAAGACACGCAGCTCGGCGCCTTTCTCATGCTGTTACGGCACAAGGAAGAAAGTGCCGAAGAACTGGCAGGATTCACCGAAGCCGTGCGCGAGCGCCTGCAAGCGCCAGCAATCGCGGTGGATATTGACTGGCCAAGCTATGCCGGCAAGAAGCGTCATCTGCCCTGGTATTTGCTTGCTGCGAAATGCCTGGCACAAAACGGTATTCGGATTCTGATGCATGGCGGTGGCGCGCACACCGCAGGGCGGATGTATACCGAGCAGCAGCTCGAACTAATAGGTATCGCTAGTTGCCGCGACTGGACTGAAACTGCCAATGCTTTGGATAAAGACAACCTCGCTTTCATGCCACTCGGTGCGTGGATGCCTGGGCTTCAGCGCATGATCGATCAGCGCAACATTCTCGGCCTGCGCTCCCCTATCCATTCGCTGGCTCGCATCCTCAATCCACTGTGTGCCCGCTGCGGACTGCAGAGCATTTTCCACCCGGGCTATCAGGCAAATCACAGGGAAGCCAGTCGGCTACTTGGCGATACCTCAATCGTGATCAAGGGCGAAGGGGGCGAGATCGAGGTCAACCCCGATGGCGTTGCGCACCTGTACGGTACCCAGGCGGGCGAGTCTTGGGACGAAGACTGGCCGGCGCTGTCTCCGCAACGTCACGTCAAACCTGCGCAGCTCGATCCGCAGCATCTGGCTGCTGTCTGGCAAGGTGCCGAAGATGCCTACGGCGAGCTTGCAGTCGTTGCGACGATGGCCTTGGCACTCCGAGGCCTTGGCCACCCGCGTGAAGCAGCGTTCGATCAGGCTCGTGAGTTCTGGGCGCATCGGAATCTATCGACCTGAACGATTGGTTTGACCGGGCTTTACGACTCATCAATCGAGCCATGACACCTACACTGTTTTTAATTCGAAACCGTGGAGGTAAGCATGGGACTTCTGGTCGACGGCCAGTGGCAAGACCGCTGGTACGAAAACAGTAACGATGGGGAATTCCAGCGAGAGCAGGCCCAACGGCGAGACTGGGTCACCACGGACGGTTCGCCAGGGCCAGATAGCCGCCCCGCCGTTCAGGCACAAGCTGGTCGCTATCATCTCTATGTATCGCTGGCCTGCCCTTGGGCTCATCGCACCCTGATTTATCGCAAACTGAAACAGCTCGAGCCGTTGATCGACGTTTCGGTGGTCAGCTGGCTGATGGCGGAGCACGGCTGGACGTTCGACAAGCAACGGGGCTCGACTGGCGATGCGCTGGATGGCCTAAGCTATCTGCATCAACGCTATACCACTGTTGACGCTCAGTACACCGGCCGTGTGACGGTTCCGGTGCTTTGGGATAAGCAGGAGCAACGCATCGTCAACAACGAATCGGCCGAGCTCATTCGCATCTTCAACGGCGCTTTCGATGATCTGACTGGCTCGAGGCTGGATCTCTACCCAGAGCCGCTACGTGCCGAGATCGACTCCCTCAACGAACGCATCTATCCACGCGTCAACAATGGCGTCTACCGGGCCGGGTTTGCGTCAACGCAGAAGGCCTACGAAGCAGCATTCGATGAATTGTTCGCCGAACTCGATTGGCTCGAACAGCGTCTCAACGAGCATCGTTACCTGACCGGCGAATACCTGACGGAGGCGGATTGGCGTCTGTTCACCACCATCGTTCGCTTCGATGCCGTCTACCACGGTCACTTCAAATGCAACTTGCGACGGATCGCGGACTATCCCAGCCTTTCGAGCTGGCTACGAGAACTGTACCAGTGGCCGGGGATTGCCGAGACCGTCGACTTCACCCACATCAAGCACCACTACTACGCCAGTCACCGGCATATCAACGGCAACGGCATCGTACCCAAAGGCCCAGAGCTGTCACTGGACCGCGCGCATGATCGGGATCGCCTGGCCGGGAAAGGGATCTGGTCGCGTTAAGGCCGCGACCGTCTCGGACGGCCGCGATAGTTACCTGTCGCGGTTCTGAGCGCCTTCGAACCAGGCAAGTTTTTCGCGTAACTGCACTACCTCGCCAATGATGACCAGCGTTGGCGCCTGCACCTGTTCGTTGGCCACTCGCTCGGCCAGGTTGGCGAGCGTTCCGGTAAACACTCGTTGATTGATCGTCGTTCCCTGCTGGACCAAGGCAGCGGGGGTATCGGCAGCGCGACCGTGTGCGATCAGCTGTTGGCAGATAACCGGCAGACCGACCAGCCCCATGTAGAACACCAGCGTCTGGCTGGGCGCGACCAGTTCTGACCACGGCAAATCGCAGCTGCCATCCTTCAAATGCCCCGTCACGAAGCGTACCGACTGTGCATGATCCCGATGGGTCAGCGGAATACCGGCATAGGCCGCGCAGCCACTGGCCGCGGTGATCCCGGGGACGACCTGGAACGGCACGTCGTGCGCCGCCAGTTCTTCGATCTCTTCGCCGCCTCGCCCGAATATGAACGGATCTCCGCCTTTGAGCCGCAACACGCGCTTGCCTTCTTTGGCCAGGGTTACCAGCAACTGGTTAATCTGATCCTGCGGCACCGCATGCGCTGCGCGCTGTTTACCGACATAAATGCGATCGGCATCGCGCCGGCACAGGTCGAGGATAGCGGGCGCTACCAAGCGGTCGTAGAGGACCACGTCGGCCTGCTGCATCAGGCGCAGGGCACGGAAGGTCAGCAGATCAGGATCGCCCGGTCCGGCACCGACCAAATAGACCTCGCCCAGGGTTTTCGGCTCCGCACCGGACAGTTTTTCCTCCAAGAGCCGCTCGGCCTCTTGCGCCTGACCAGCGAGCGCACGCTCCGCCACGCTGCCCTGGAAGACTTCTTCCCAGAACACACGACGCTGCTGTACGTCTGCAAATTTGGCCTTGACCTGACTGCGGAATTTCTTCGCTAGGCCTGCCAATTCGCCATAGACCGCGGGCACCCAGGTCTCGATGCGCGCGCGCATGAGGCGCGCCAGCACGGGAGCATCACCACCGCTGGAAACAGCGATCATCAGCGGCGAGCGGTCAACAATGGCCGGAAAAATCACCGTACACAGCTGCGGCGAATCCACCACGTTGACCGGCATGCCAAGCGCCTGGGCGTCTTTGGATACCTGCTCATTCAGTGGCTCGTCATCGGTCGCAGCGATCGCTAACACGCAGCCTGACAGGTCGCCAGCGAGATAACCTCGGATGATTGTCTGTCCGCCGCCTTGCGCTACCAGCTCGCTCAACTGCGCCTCTACTTCCGGAGCGACAACGCGCAGCACGGCGCCCGCTTCTGACAACAAGCGAGCCTTGCGCAGTGCAATCTCCCCACCGCCGACGACCAGTACCGGACGGCCCTTCAGATTGTGGAAAAGCGGCAAAAAATCCATGGACCCGTCCTGGTGACAATATGAGATAGAGCCATCTCAAACCTTATGTCTGTGATGGCCCTTGTCGAGAATCAAGAGAGTCCGGATGCTCGTTCGGCCTTTTCCCTGCGAAGCACATCACCCGTCTCTCTGCACTGCGTCGGCACGCTATCGCAGGATCAACCGATCACTTCGATACCGCCCATGTAGGGCTTGAGTGCTGCCGGCACACGGATGCTGCCATCGGCCTGCTGGTAATTCTCCAGCACTGCGACCAGCGTACGACCTACGGCCAGCCCGGAGCCATTCAGTGTATGGACCAGTTCGGGCTTGCCCGTTTCCGGGTTGCGGTAGCGTGCCTGCATGCGGCGCGCCTGAAAGTCGCCGCAGTTAGAGCAGGAAGAGATTTCACGATACTTGTCCTGACTCGGCACCCAGACTTCGAGATCGTAGGTCTTAGTCGCACCGAAGCCCATGTCACCCGTGCACAGCGCCAAAACGCGATACGGCAATTCCAGCAGCTGCAGTACCTTCTCCGCGTTCGCCGTCAAGCCTTCCAACGCTTCGAACGACTGACTCGGCTCGACGATCTGAACCATCTCGACCTTGTCGAACTGGTGCTGACGGATCATTCCGCGGGTGTCACGGCCAGAAGCGCCCGCTTCGCTGCGGAAACACGGCGTATGCGCGACGAATTTCATCGGCAGCTGCTTGGCATCCAGAATCTCGCCAGCCACGATGTTGGTCAGCGAGACCTCGGCGGTTGGAATCAGATAAAGGTCAGCTTCGTTCTCACGGCTGATCTTGAACAGGTCCTCTTCGAACTTCGGAAGCTGGCCGGTACCCTGCAGCGCCGGGGCCTGGACCAGATACGGCGTGTACGCCTCTTCGTATCCGTGCTCGCGGGTGTGCAGATCCAGCATGAACTGCGCCAGGGCGCGATGCAGACGGGCGATCGGCCCGCGCATCAGCGCAAAGCGCGCACCGGATAGCTTGGCCGCGGTCTCGAAGTCGAGCCAGCCGTGCTGCTCGCCCAATGCGACGTGGTCTTTCACTTCGAAGTCGAAGGTCTTGGGCGCACCCCAGCGACGAACTTCGACGTTCTCATCTTCATCTTTGCCCACTGGAACCGATTCGTGCGGCAGGTTCGGCAGGCTCAGCATCAACTGATCCAGCTCGCTCTGGATGCCTTCCAGCTCGACCTTTCCGGCTTCGAGTTCTGAGCCCATACGGTCGACATCAGCGAGCAACGGCGCAATGTCTTCACCGCGCTGTTTGGCCTGACCGATGGATTTGGAGCGGGCGTTGCGCTCGGCCTGAAGTTGCTCGGTACGGGTCTGCACGGTCTTGCGCTGGGCTTCAAGCGCCTCGATACGCGCCACATCCAGCTGGTAGCCGCGGGTCGCGAGGCGGTCGGCCACGTCTTGCAGCTGTGTGCGTACCAGTTTCGAATCAAGCATGGTGGGTCTCGTCTATGGAAGCTTTGAGGAAAGGCCAAGAAGCGAAGTTTACTGTGATCCAGGCCAGGTTCATAACCTGCCAAGCGTAAGTCCGAGCCAAGCGGCCAACAGACCGCCGAGCACACTCACGCCTATGTAACCGAAAGCTGTCGCGGGTTGGCCGCTTTCCAGCAGGCGCAAACCGTCCAGCGAGAAGCTGGAAAACGTCGTTAACGCACCGAGAAAGCCAACGATCAATCCGCTGCGCATCTCCGGGGACAGTTCGGGGCGGTGCAGGAAAGAGGCGTACAGATAGCCAATAAGCAGGCAGCCAAGCAGGTTCACTGCGAGGGTTGCGAAGAAAAAGTGTCTCGGCCACTGAGCGGAGACCCATGTCGAGACGCCGAATCTGATCAGCGTACCTACAACACCGCCGGCGGCCACGGCCAGAACCATGCGAATCATGTTTTTCTCCGCTGCCGCGGGCTTTGCTGATCGAGACGTGCCAGATGCTCAAGTTTGTCGCGGATTTTGCTCTCCAGACCACGCGGTACGGGGTCGTAATAGTGGCGCGGCTCTATTGCTTCTGGAAAATAGTCCTCACCCGCAGCGTAGGCGTCAGGCTCATCATGGGCGTAGCGATATTCGTTGCCGTAACCCAGCTCTTTCATCAGCCGGGTCGGCGCATTACGCAGGTGCAACGGAACCTCCGCCGAGCCGTTCTCCCGAACGTCCCGCATCGCTGCATTGAAGGCGCTGTAAACCGCGTTGCTCTTCGGCGCACAAGCAAGGTAGACGATGGCCTGGGCGACGGCCAATTCGCCCTCCGGACTTCCCAGCCGCTCCTGCACATCCCAAGCCGACAGACACAGGCTCAGCGCCCGAGGGTCGGCATTGCCAACTTCTTCACTGGCCATGCGGACCACACGTCTGGCGATGTACAGCGGATCGCAACCACCGTCGATCATTCGGGCAAACCAGTACAACGAGGCATCCGGATTCGAACCGCGGACCGACTTATGCAAAGCCGATATCTGGTCGTAAAAGGCCTCCCCCCCCTTGTCGAAGCGCCGCCGGCTGTCGCCCAGCAGATCCTGCAGCAGCTCGACGCTGATCTCGCCGCCCTCTTCGGCCAGGTCCGAGGCGTTTTCCAGCAGGTTCAATAGCCGTCGTCCATCACCATCAGCGGCTGCCATGAGGATCTGAAAACTCTCATCCGGCAGACTCAGATGAAGGTCGCCCAATCCCTTAGACTCGGTCAATGCGCGCGTGACCAGCCTGCGTAGCGCAGCCTCGTCGAGGCTCTTTAGCACATAGACCCGGGCACGCGACAACAAGGCATTATTAAGCTCGAACGACGGGTTTTCGGTGGTGGCACCGATGAAAATCAGCGTGCCATCTTCAACGTAGGGTAAAAAAGCGTCCTGCTGAGACTTGTTGAAGCGATGCACCTCGTCAACGAACAAGATCGTACGCCGTCCGTATTGGGCCGCTTGCTGCTTTGCAATCTCCACGGCCTGGCGAATCTCCTTGACGCCAGCCAGCACCGCCGAGACGGTCTCGAAGTGCGCATCAGATACTTTGGCCAACAGGCGCGCTAGGGTGGTCTTGCCGACTCCCGGCGGCCCCCAGAAGACCATCGAGTGCAACGCACCCTGCTCCAGCGCCTCACGCAACGGTTTGCCACGCGCCAACAGGTGCTCCTGCCCAACATATTCGTCAAGGCTGGCGGCGCGCAGGCGTGCGGCTAGAGGTTGAGCGACAGGTTCACGGCTGAACAGGTCCATCGGCGACGGAAGCCTCTGATGCAAACGGCCTGCGGGAAAGCAAGCCGTGTGGGTAAACGGAAAAGCGAATGCCTGTTACTCGGAGATGACGTCGGCCCCATCGGGCACTTCGAAGGTGAACAGCTCGGCCTTGAGTGGCTGGTTCAACTTGACGCCTTGGAACAGGATGTTGGTGCGTTGGCCAACGCCGTCAACCATTTGCATGTCGTTGATCACGCCACCACGAAACGACAGACGAAGGCTGTCGAACAGCGTGTCCTTGGCTTTCGGCTTGAGCGTGAAATCGACCACTTCCCCCGCCTCCTGGTGCGACACCTCAAAATTCTCGTTGATTGCCGATACATCGCCCGACAACAGCAATGCCGGGGTATGGGTCAAGCGCTGGTCGAGTGTCTGGATGGTGACTTGCTCAAGATCCGGATCGTACAACCAGACTTTCTTACCGTTAGAAACCAGCAACTGCTCCATCGGTTCATCGGTATGCCAACGAAACTGGCCCGGACGCTTGAGCGCCATCTCACCGGAGGTCTCTTGCAGCTGGGTTCCGGTGCCATCCAGAGACAGCTGGGAAAAGCGGCCGGTCAAGGTTTCAGCCCTCTGCAGCAGGCCGGTCAGGCGTTGCACAGAGGCAGCCTGGTCAGCGTAAGCCGGAACCAGTGTGAACAGCAGAGCGGATGCAAACAACGCACGAATCAATTGCATGAAGCCCTCGGCGACCTAGTCGCGGGTAGGAGGCGGCGCGAGCACTTCGCGCGAGCCGTTGGTGTTCATAGAGGTCACGACGCCCGACATTTCCATGGATTCGATCATCCGTGCGGCGCGGTTGTAGCCGATCTTGAGCTTGCGCTGGACGGCAGAGATGGAAGCCCGGCGACTTTCAGTGACGAAGCGTACCGCCTCATCGTAAAGCGGATCGTCTTCACTGTCCTCACCGCTGCCACCCTCGCCTCCACCATCGAAGCCGCTTCCCGAGTCTTCCACGCCGACCAGGATCTCTTCGATGTAGTCCGGGGCACCGCGAGCCTTCCAGGCCTCGACAACACGATGCACCTCTTCATCGGAAACGAACGCACCATGGACCCGAATTGGCAGCCCAGTGCCCGGCGGCAAGTAAAGCATGTCGCCGTGGCCAAGCAGTTGCTCGGCACCGCCCTGGTCGAGAATGGTCCGCGAGTCGATTTTGCTTGATACCTGAAACGCCATTCGGGTCGGAATGTTGGCCTTGATCAGGCCGGTGATCACATCCACCGACGGCCGCTGGGTCGCCAGGATTAGATGGATACCTGCCGCCCGGGCCTTTTGGGCAATACGTGCAATCAGCTCTTCGACCTTCTTGCCGACGATCATCATCATGTCGGCGAATTCGTCCACCACGACCACGATTGTCGGCAGCTTCTTCAGCAGCGGCGCTTCGTCTTCCATGCTTTCGCGGCGATACAGCGGGTCGGTCAGTGGCGTACCGGCCTCCTCCGCTTCCTTCACCTTACGGTTGAAGCCGGCCAGGTTACGTACACCCATGGCCGCCATCAGTTTATATCGCCGCTCCATTTCGGCGACGCTCCAGCGCAGCGCGTTGGCCGCTTCCTTCATGTCGGTCACGACCGGACATAAGAGGTGCGGGATGCCTTCATAGATCGACAATTCAAGCATCTTCGGGTCGATCATGATCAACCGCGCGTCTTCCGGCGTGGACTTGAAAAGAATCGACAGGATCATCGCATTCACGCCGACCGACTTACCCGAACCGGTGGTACCGGCAACCAGGAGGTGCGGCATCTTTGCCAGGTCAGCAATCACCGGCTTGCCGCCGATGTCGTGGCCAAGCGCAATGGTGACTGGCGACTTGGCATCATCGTACGGCGCGGACGACAGTACCTCCGAGAACCGAACAATCTGCCGGTCCTCGTTGGGGATCTCGATACCGACGGTAGTCTTGCCGGGGATCACCTCAACGACGCGCACGCTGATAACCGCTAGCGAGCGGGCCAGATCCTTCGCCAGGTTGGAGATGCGGCTGACCTTGACCCCGGCGGCCGGCTGGATTTCGAAACGAGTGATCACCGGGCCCGGATGAACCGACTCGACGATGACCTCAACGCCAAACTCCTTCAGCTTGATTTCCAGCAACCGCGACATGGCTTCGAGCGATTCTGGCGAGTACTGCTTCTGCTGCTTTTCCGCCACGTCCAGCAACGACAATGGCGGGACGCTGCCTTCGATCAGCGGATCGACGAATAGATTGGCCTGCTTTTCCTTCAGCACTCGCTTGCTCTGCTCGACCGGCTTGGGCGGTGCAGCTGCAGGAATCACTGGAGGCGGGCGCTTATCGCGCTCGCTCATGTGTTTGCTCAACGACTCCTCGCGCTCAAGCAGCCGTTCCTTGACCTTGGCGCGCTCTCGGTGATCCGGGAGCGAGCCGGCGACGTCGTTTACCACATCATCGGCTTCGCGCAGCTGCGCAACGACCTGCTTACGCTCGTTACGCGCGGACCACCAGCGACTAAAGAAACTCTGAATCAGCTCTACCAGGTCGAGCGTAATCTTGCCGGTCAGGTCCATCACCTTGAACCATGAAAGGTCCGTAAACACCGTCAAACCGAACAGGAAGAATGCCAACAGCAGCAGCGTACTGCCCTGAACATTCAGCGCTGCCTCGGCGAGCTGTCCCAGGCTTTCGCCCAAAGCGCCGCCCGCTGAAGCAGGCAAACCGTCCGCAAACTGAAAATGAATATAGGCGAGCGCAGATCCGGAAAGAATCAGGAAGACGAGCCCGATAAGCCGCCAGGAAAACAGCCACCCGTTCCAGCTCCAGGGTTGGTGCCGTGCGCGAAAGACCTGCCAGGTCTTGACGCCTAGCAACAACGGAAACAGGAAAGCAAAGTAGCCGAGTGCCATGAACAGCACATCGGCAAACCAGGCGCCGGCGCGGCCGGCGGCATTCTGGACCTGCTGGACGTTGCTGGTATGGGTCCAACCAGGATCGGAGGGATCGTAGGTAAGCAGCGCCATCCAGAGGTAGGCACAAAGCGCGCCGAGCGCGATCAATGCCCCTTCTTTGAGGCGGTAATGCAACTGCTGTCGCCAGACGGAAGCTGGCGCGGTAGAGGAGGTATTCTTCAAAACGCTTTATTTCCTGCGCCCGCGGCGCGCTCTATGAACCGTAGTCAGCCTGAACCTGGACATTGTACGGGTTTGTCGATTCCATGGCATGCCGGTTCCGTACCGGCTTGGGCTTTTGTCCGTGCTTCGGTGTAGCATAAACGCCAGTTTTTAAAGCGTGACTCGACTGGAGCACGCTTCTCTATTGGCAACAAAGGCTTATGAGGGCTTTTTATGAATGAAGTCAAGCATTCACGTCTGATCATCCTCGGCTCGGGCCCGGCCGGTTATACCGCGGCCGTATACGCAGCCCGGGCCAACCTGAAACCGGTGGTGATCACCGGCATTCAGCCCGGCGGCCAGCTGACCACCACCACTGAGGTCGACAACTGGCCGGGAGACGTCGAAGGTTTGACTGGCCCAGCGCTGATGGAGCGGATGCAGAAACACGCAGAGCGCTTCGACACCGAAGTCGTGTTCGACCATATCCACACAGCTGAACTGCAGCAGCGGCCCTTTATTCTCAAGGGCGATAGCGCAACCTACAGCTGCGATGCGTTGATCATCGCCACCGGAGCATCTGCCCAGTACCTCGGCTTGCCCTCAGAGGAAGCGTTCGCCGGACGTGGCGTGTCGGCATGCGCCACCTGTGACGGGTTCTTTTACCGCAACCAGGTTGTGGCGGTGATCGGTGGCGGCAATACCGCTGTGGAAGAAGCGCTGTACCTCTCGAATATCGCCAAGGAAGTTCACTTGATCCACCGCCGCGACAAGCTTCGCTCCGAGAAGATCTTGCAGGACAAGATCATGGAGAAGGCAGCCAACGGCAATATTCGCCTGCATTGGAACCACACCCTGGAAGAAGTGCTTGGTGATGCGAGTGGCGTAACGGGCGTAAGACTGAAGAGCACCGAATCCGGCGAGGAGCAGAACCTTGAACTGGCAGGTGTCTTCATTGCTATCGGGCACAAGCCCAACACAGATCTTTTCCAAGGCCAGCTTGAGATGAGAGACGGCTACCTCGTCATCAAGGGCGGCAACGAGGGAGATGCTACCAGCACCACCATCCCAGGCGTATTTGCTGCAGGCGATGTGGCCGATCACGTTTATCGCCAGGCCATCACTTCGGCCGGCGCCGGCTGCATGGCCGCGCTCGATGCCGAAAAGTTTCTGGACCTGTAACCCTTCTCAGGGCGGATGCCCCCATCCGCCCAGTGGCTATCGATATGCTGACCTGGCTGCAGCGCGACAACTTGTCGTTCCCCCCGCTCGAAAAAGCCATGCGCGAGCCCGACGGGCTTCTCGCTGCAGGAGGCGATCTATCGCCTGAACGCTTGCTGGCGGCCTACCGTCATGGCTGCTTCCCTTGGTATCAGGACGGGCAACCGCTGCTCTGGTGGTCACCCGACCCGCGCACCGTGCTCTATCCCGAAGAGCTGCATGTCGCACGTAGCCTGCGCAAGAAGTTACGGCAGGGAACATTCAGCATTACTTTCGACCAAGCGTTTCGAGACGTCATCGAAGGTTGTGCCGGACCGCGCAACTACACCGACGGCACATGGATCACCATGCCGATGCAAGACGCTTATCTGGAGCTGCATCGGCTCGGCATCGCTCACTCAGTCGAAGTCTGGCAGGACGAGCGGTTGGTCGGTGGCCTCTATGGCCTCGCAATCGGTCGACTATTCTTCGGCGAATCGATGTTCAGCCGTACGACGGACGCATCCAAGGCGGGATTCGTGGCACTAGTGGAACGTCTCAGAGACTGGGGATTCAAACTGATTGACTGCCAGATGCACACGCAACACCTGGCCAGTTTTGGTGCGAGACCCGTCCCCAGGCAAACCTTCGCCAATACGCTCGCCAGCTATCTGGATGAACCCAGTACTGCCCGATGGGAGTCCTAGTCGACGAAGCCAAGCTGACCTACACTGACTTCAAGATTTTCGAGAGCTGACCATGACTTCACTGGCTCGTCTCAAGTTCTACGCCACCCAGCCTCACGCCTGCAGCTACCTGCCCGACGAACAGGCCACCACGCTCTTCCTCGACCCCAGCCAGCCGATGGACGTACAGGTGTACGCAGAGCTGTCCGAAATGGGCTTCCGCCGCAGCGGGGACCACCTCTACCGCCCGCATTGTCAACGTTGCACAGCTTGCATTCCCGCGCGGATACCGGCCGACGGGTTACAGCTCAATCGGCAGCAGAAACGCATCCTCAAGCGCAACGCCGACCTAACCGTGACCGACGTCCGTCCGTCGTTCAGCGAAGAGTACTATGCGCTCTACGCGAACTATATCGAACAGCGCCATGCTGACGGGGACATGTATCCGCCAAGCAGAGATCAGTTCCATACTTTCCTGGTCCGTGATCTGCCCTTTTCTCGCTTCTACGAGTTCCGCCTGGAGGACCGCCTGCTCGCTCTGGCAGTGACCGACCTGCTGCCCAATGGACTGTCCGCCGTCTACACCTTTTACGATCCCAGCGAGGAACGCCGTAGCCTTGGTCGCTTTGCGATTCTCTGGCAGGTTGGTGAAGCGGCCCGACTCGGGCTGAAAGCAATCTACCTAGGCTACTGGATCAAAAACTGCCGCAAAATGAACTACAAAACCGAATATAGACCGATTGAGCTGTTGGTTAACCAGCGCTGGATAACTCTAACCTGAGCCCTTGGCTCTCGGGGCCCTTTCAGGCACAATACTTGCCGCTTTTACCCGGGCATTCTTCGTACCGGGTCTATCATTGGACGCCGAGGGTTTTACTGAATGTCGAAAGAAGACAGCTTCGAAATGGAAGGTACTGTCGTCGACACCCTGCCTAACACCATGTTTCGTGTGGAGTTGGAAAATGGGCACGTCGTTACTGCGCACATCTCCGGAAAGATGCGCAAGAACTACATCCGGATTCTTACCGGTGACAAGGTTCGTGTGGAACTTACGCCTTACGACCTGAGCAAAGGCCGCATCACCTACCGCGCCCGCTGACAGGACGCGAGCATGAACGCCCGGCATAGTCCGGGCTTTTTTGTTTGCGCTCATGCCACGACCTTGATCGTCTCAATCGGCAAGATGCAAAGCGCTGGGTAGTGCAGCTTTGCGCTTCGCCAGCCTGATCAGACAAAAACGCCCGGCGATGCCGGGCGTTTTTGCTCCATCCTCAATGCGTTAAGCCAACTCGACAGACGTCTCAAAGTCAAAGTAGGGCTCGCCATCTCGAATATCGATGTGCACTACACCGCCGTGTTCGGCCAGTTCACCGAACAGGATCTCCTCAGCCAGTGGCCGCTTGATCTTGTCTTGAATAAGCCGAGCCATTGGTCGCGCACCCATTTGCACGTCGTAGCCGCGCTCAGCCAACCAGCCGCGTGCAGCATCGGACACTTCGAGCGTGACATGCTTGTCCTCGAGCTGCGTCTGTAGCTCGATGAGGAACTTGTCAACGATGCTCTTGATAACCTCATGGCTAAGACGGCCGAACTGGATGATCGTATCCAGGCGGTTGCGGAACTCAGGCGTGAAGCTCTTCTTGATCACCTCCATCGCGTCTGACGCATGATCCTGGTGGGTGAACCCAATCGAAGCCCGCGCTGCGGTTTCTGCACCGGCGTTCGTCGTCATGATGATGATGACATTACGGAAGTCGGCCTTGCGGCCATTGTTATCAGTCAGCGTCCCATGATCCATGACCTGCAATAGCAGGTTAAAGACCTCTGGATGCGCCTTCTCGATTTCATCCAGAAGCAGAACGCAGTGTGGCTGCTTGGTTATCGCCTCGGTCAGCAAGCCACCCTGATCAAAGCCAACGTAGCCTGGCGGTGCACCAATGAGCCGAGACACAGTGTGACGCTCCATGTACTCGGACATGTCGAAGCGTATCAATTCGATACCCAGAGCCCGCGCTAGCTGGCGAGCAGCTTCTGTTTTACCAACCCCTGTCGGACCGGCGAAGAGGAATGAGCCCACAGGCTTGTCCGGAGCCTTGAGCCCTGCACGAGACAGCTTGATCGCAGTAGCAAGTGAATCGATAGCATCATCCTGACCGAACACCGTCAGCTTCAGGTCTCGCTCCAAATTACGAAGCAGCTCCTTGTCTGAGGTGCTGACGTGCTTAGGAGGAATGCGCGCGATTTTCGCTACGATATCTTCGACCTGCTCGACCTCAATACGAGCGACGCGCTTATCTTCGGGCTGCAACCGTTGATATGCACCGGCTTCATCGATTACATCGATAGCCTTGTCCGGCATATGACGGTCATTGATGTAGCGGGATGCCAGCTCTGCCGCAGCGCGCAGCGACTCATCGCTATATTCGATCTTGTGATGCTGCTCGAAACGTCCCTTCAACCCGCGCAGGATACCGATGGTGTCTTCAACCGACGGCTCTGAGACATCGACCTTCTGGAAGCGGCGCGCCAGTGCACGATCCTTTTCGAAGATGCCGCGAAACTCCTGAAAGGTAGTCGAACCAATACACCGAATTTCGCCAGACGACAGCAGCGGCTTGAGTAGATTGGAAGCATCCATCACTCCGCCAGACGCCGCCCCCGCGCCGATGATCGTATGGATCTCGTCAATAAAGAGAACAGCCTGGGGGCGCTTACGAAGCTCATTCAGGAGCGCCTTGAATCTTTTTTCGAAATCCCCGCGGTATTTAGTACCGGCCAATAGAGCGCCAAGATCAAGCGAATAAACCACGCTATCGGCCAGCAGCTCAGGCACTTGATTGTCGACGATGCGCTTAGCCAGACCCTCGGCAATGGCCGTTTTGCCAACACCCGCCTCTCCGACCAGCAATGGGTTGTTCTTGCGACGGCGCGCCAAAATTTGCGCGACCCGCTCGACCTCATGTTCACGCCCAACCAATGGGTCGATACGGCCTTGACGCGCCAGATCATTCAAATTGCTTGCATAGGCGTCGAGTGGATTTCCGGCTGCGGAGGACTCACCGCCCTCCTCGTCCTGCATTTCCGAATCGCTTTCGGCATTGCCGCCATTACCCGGCACTTTCGATATGCCGTGCGCGATGTAATTGACGACGTCGATGCGAGCAACATTCTGCTGCTTGAGCAAAAACACCGCTTGGCTTTCCTGCTCACTGAAAATCGCAACCAGCACATTGGCGCCAGTGACCTCACGCTTGCCCGAGCTCTGAACGTGGAACACCGCCCGCTGCAATACGCGCTGGAAGCCTAGGGTCGGCTGTGTTTCACGCTCGTCATCGTGCTGCGGAATCAGAGGCGTAGTGGAGTCGATGAACTCCTGTAGGTCATGACGCAGTTTATCGAGGCTGGCTCCGCAGGCGCGCAACACCGTTGCGGCCGCTTCATTGTCCAGCAGGGCTAGCAGAAGGTGCTCAACCGTCATGAACTCATGACGCTTGGTACGTGCCTCCTTGAAAGCCAGATTCAGAGTGACTTCGAGCTCACGGTTCAACATAGCTTTCACCTCTTACCCAGCAGTCGGGTTAACCGTCCTTCTCGATCTCACAAAGCAAAGGATGCTGGCATTCCCTTGCATATTGATTGACCTGCATTGCTTTGGTTTCAGCGACGTCGCGAGTGTAGACGCCACAAACGGCTCGCCCTTCGGTATGAACCGCCAGCATGATCTTGGTGGCTAGCTCCCGATTGTGATTGAAAATTCCTTCCAGCACCTCCACGACGAAATCCATCGGCGTGTAGTCATCATTAAACATGACAACTTTGAACATCGGTGGTGCCTTCAGCTGCGGCTTGGCTTCTTCGACCGCCAGGCCAGAGGAGTCGTCGTCCGATGTCTTCGGACGATCTTGATTGAATATTAGTCGAATCTCTGGAAATGCACGCATGCGTATAACAGTTCTAGATCGGGGCGCCGAGGCCGGGTAAATAGAAGGGCTTCACAGCCACCTGACGAGTCGCCTTGACTATCGGCAAAACGATGATACAAACAGTATGTGCCACAACGGCAACGGGCTGCGCATGTGGGCCATGTGCTGCATCAGCGCGGAATGAAATGGATGTTACTCCAGTGATGGACTCCTTTGCAGAGGGATAACAGCATGCTAAGCGGTAAGGTCAAGTGGTTCAACAACGCTAAAGGCTATGGATTTATCGTAGCAGACGGCGGCGATGAGGACCTGTTCGCCCATTACTCTGCCATTCAAATGGAAGGGTACAGAACTCTGAAAGCTGGGCAAGCGGTCATGTTCGACATACTGCAAGGTCCCAAGGGCCTGCACGCAACCAACATTCGGTCGCTGCAGACCACTGCGGAGGCGGTTGCACCTGCCTCACAGGGCTCGACCGTAGACGCCTGATGCCAGGCAACAAAAAGGCCGATCATTGATCGGCCTTTTTGTGTTGCTCCCTCAAAAACTACATGTGGGAGATCATGGCATCACCAAACTCCGAGCAGGACATCAGCTTGGCGCCGTCCATCAGACGCTCGAAATCGTATGTCACCGTCTTGGCGGCGATAGCGCTTTCGGTCGATTTGATGATCAGGTCGGCTGCTTCCACCCAACCCATGTGACGCAACATCATTTCCGCCGAAAGGATCAACGACCCTGGGTTGACCTTGTCCTGCCCCGCATACTTCGGCGCCGTGCCGTGCGTGGCCTCGAACATGGCAATTGTGTCCGAGAGATTCGCCCCGGGAGCAATACCGATGCCGCCCACTTCAGCCGCCAGAGCATCTGACAGGTAGTCGCCGTTCAAATTAAGTGTGGCGATCACATCATATTCGGCTGGACGCAGCAGAATCTGCTGCAGCATCGCATCGGCGATGGCGTCTTTGACGACGATGTTCTTGCCCGTATTAGGGTTTTTGAATTGCATCCATGGACCGCCGTCCAGTAGCTCGGCGCCGAATTCATCACGCGCCACCTCGTAGCCCCATTCCTTGAATGCGCCCTCGGTGAACTTCATGATATTGCCTTTGTGGACAATGGTGACTGAGCGCCGATCATTATCTACAGCATACTGCAGCGCCTTGCGCACCAACCGCTTCGTCCCTTCCAACGACACCGGCTTGATGCCTATACCGCAGTTTTCAGTGAAGCGGATCTTCTTGACGCCCATCTCTTCAGTGAGGAATTTGATGACTTTTTCGCACTCTGGCGAGCCGGCTTTCCACTCGACGCCCGCGTAAATGTCTTCGGAGTTTTCGCGGAAGATAACCATATCGACATCTGCCGGCTTCTTCACCGGACTGGGTACGCCCGTGAACCAGCGTACCGGCCGCTGACAGACATACAAATCAAGCTCTTGACGCAGCGCAACGTTCAGCGAGCGAATGCCACCGCCGACCGGGGTGGTCAGAGGGCCCTTGATAGACACCACAAAATCGCGCACGACCTCCAGCGTCTCCTTGGGCAGCCAGGTATCCTGGTCATACACCTGCGTAGCCTTCTCGCCTGCATAGATTTCCATCCAAGCGATCTTGCGCTCACCGCCGTAAGCCTTCTCTACGGCAGCATCGACTACCTTGATCATCACTGGGCTGATGTCCACGCCAATACCGTCACCTTCTATATAAGGAATGATCGGATTGTTGGGTACGTTAAGGGTGTTATCGGTATTGACGGTGATTTTGTCACCGCTGGCAGGCACCTGGATCTTTTGGTATCCCATGCTGGACTCCGTTTTTGTGGTTAAACATTAAACAGTGGTCATCTTCGAAGAGTAACCCAGTTGAATCGGCCTAAACCATATGTTCGTTCGTCGTATGGCCAGGGCATTCTTTGACAACGGGCGGCAGTGATATACTGCTTAGGTGACTAACGAGTCATGAGAGGCAGCTAATCTCCGACGAGATCCTCGCCCCTGAACCGCCAGGCTGCCAACCGCAGCCGGTCGGTCAAATACTCAACACTCCAGTGGTGCTGCATCCAACATCATCGCGGCGAACCTCGAAACTGGCACGGCTAACGCAGCCAGGGCGCCTACCTGCGCAAATCGAAGTTCTGTGCACGCTCAGCAAGAGAGAGTCAACTCTACATGTCCACCCGCTCGAAGATTATCTATACCTTCACCGACGAAGCCCCGGCGCTGGCCACCTATTCGCTTCTGCCCATTGTAGAAGCCTTTGCCGCCTCCGCTGATATTGCCGTCGAAACACGTGACATCTCTCTCGCAGGGCGCATCCTTGCAAGCTTTGCCGATCAACTGGGTGCCGACAAAGCGGCTGAAGATGACCTGGCCAAGCTTGCCGAGCTGACTAATCAGCCGGACGCCAACATCATCAAGCTCCCCAACATCAGCGCCTCCGTGCCTCAACTCAAGGCGGCCATCGCTGAACTGCAAGCATTGGGTTATGGCATTCCCAATTTTCCAGAAGACCCGCAGACGGAAGCCGACAAAGAAGTGCGTGCGCGTTACAGCAAGGTGCTCGGTAGCGCCGTCAACCCGGTTCTGCGCGAAGGCAACTCGGACCGACGCGCCCCCGCAGCGGTAAAAGCCTTTGCTCGCAAGCATCCGCACTCAATGGGCAAGTGGAGCAAGGCGTCGCAGTCGCATGCGGACTACATGCGCGGCGGCGATTTCTTCTCCAGCGAACAGTCCATCACCATGGCAGCAGCCGGCGATGTGCGGATCGAGTTTGTCGGCAAGGATGGCAAGGTTGAAGTCAAAAAGCAGTTAGCCTTGCAGGAAGGCGAAGTGCTCGACGGCATGTTCATGAGCTGCAACAAGCTGCGTGAGTTTTTCGAGCAAACGCTGCAGGACTGCAAGGAAACCGGCGTTATGTGGTCCCTGCATGTCAAGGCGACCATGATGAAAATCTCGCACCCGATCGTCTTCGGCCACGCCGTTAGCGTTTACTACAAGGACGTCTTTGACAAGTACGGCGAGCTGTTCAAAGAACTGGGCGTCAATCCAAACAATGGCATCAGCAGCGTCTACGACAAGATCAAGTCGCTGCCCGACTCCCAGCAGGAAGAGATCCTTCACGACATCCACGCCTGCTATGCCGAGCGCCCTGAGATGGCGATGGTGGATTCTGTCAAAGGGATTACAAACCTGCACATTCCGAGCGATGTGATCGTTGATGCGTCCATGCCCGCCATGATCCGCAACTCGGGTCAGATGTGGGGCAAAGACGGAAAGCAGAAAGACACCAAGGCGGTGATGCCAGAGAGCACCTATGCCCGCATCTATCAGGAGATGATCAACTTCTGCAAGACCAACGGCGCCTTCGATCCGGTAACCATGGGCAGCGTACCGAACGTCGGCCTGATGGCGCAGAAGGCCGAAGAGTACGGCTCCCATGACAAGACCTTCGAAATGCAAGCTGACGGCACCATGCGCGTCGTGCTGGCCGATGGCACCGTGCTGATGCAGCACGAAGTGGAGAAAGGTGACATCTGGCGCGCATGCCAAACCAAGGATGCGCCGATTCGCGACTGGGTCAAGCTGGCCGTTACCCGCGCGCGCCAATCGGGCACGCCGGCCATCTTCTGGCTTGACCCAGAGCGCGCGCACGATCGTGAACTGCAGAAGAAGGTTGAAGCCTATCTGCAGGAGCATGACCTGAGCGGGCTAGACATTCGCATCATGGGCTACAACGAAGCCATCCGCGTGAGCATGGAACGCCTGATTCGTGGCCAGGACACCATTTCCGTGACCGGTAACGTGCTGCGCGATTACCTGACCGACCTGTTCCCGATCATGGAACTCGGCACCTCGGCAAAAATGCTGTCGATCGTTCCCTTGATGGCAGGCGGTGGCATGTACGAGACCGGCGCGGGTGGGTCCGCACCCAAGCATGTCCAGCAGTTGATCGAAGAAAACCACCTCCGCTGGGACTCGCTCGGTGAGTTCCTGGCGTTGGCCGTGTCGCTGGAAGAGACGGGCATCAAGACCGACAACGTCAAAGCCAAACTGCTGGGTAGAACGCTGGATGCTGCCACTGGCAAGCTGCTCGACAACAACAAGTCGCCCTCTCGTCGTACCGGTGAGCTGGACAACCGCGGCAGCCACTTCTACCTGGCGCTGTACTGGGCGCAGGAGCTTGCAGCACAAACCGAAGATGCTCAACTGCAGGCCCATTTCGCGCCCCTGGCGAAGCAGCTGCAGGACAACGAGCAAGCCATTCTCGCTGAACTGGCCGAGGTTCAGGGCAAACCCGTGGAGATTGGCGGCTACTACCGCTCCAATCCTGAGCTGACCAGCAAAGCGATGCGTCCTAGCGCAACATTCAACGCCGCGCTCGCCGCCCTGGCTTGATCTTCGTTGGTGGTACTGCTGCATGAAAAAAAGAAACCCCGGCGCTAGGCCGTAATGCTGTTCACTTAAGCGGAGCAGCCTTACGATCCACCGGATACCGGGTTTTGGAAATCTTCACCGTCCTTGGCCTCCCAGGCCTTGGGCGGTGATCCAGAAACAGCCCTGCGACACCTCCCCGCAATTCAGCCAGCCTTCTTCCCGTTACCGAAACCGGATTGGCCGCCGCCATGACGATCAATTGCACCGCGATGTACTGGCAGGCGGATTTGAACCTTATATCTGAAGGCTCCCGACCGAAGGCTACTGCGGCCTGGCTCGCTTCCCTGCGAATGATGTTGTAAGCCAGTAGCAGGCCCCAAACCTCCTGATAAATCAGGTCAATCTTCTTGCTGCGTAGTGTCACTGCGTTTTGTTGCATCGAGCTTTTGATGTCTCGAAAGCCCAACTCGATCTCCCAGCGCTCCAGGTACAGCTCAGCGACAGCCTCTGCGCT
>NZ_JBNNHS010000002.1:720029-976899 GCF_050269105.1 Pseudomonas sp. NPDC077408 | reverse complement strand
ACCGTCCAAGGCCAGGGAGGCCAAGGACGGTGAAAATTTCCAAAACCCGGTATCCGGTGGATCGTAAGGCTGCTCCGCTTAAGTGAACAGCATTACACCATGCGGTGAGCCTTTTCAGTTGTTTCGTATGGTGCCGGCACCAAGAGTCGAACTCGGGACCTACTGATTACAAGGTATGTAGCTTTAATCTAAAAATCAGCTACTTAGTCAAACGTTTGTTACGTGCCTCGTTCTCTGAAACGCTGCCTGGAAACGCCTTGCTCACGCCTTTTTACGCTACGTTTTCCGGGTACGGTGTCGTTATGATGGCCATCTCGCTGGAAGGGAGACGAGCATGTACGAAGATGAGGGCAGGCCGCGTCCGGCAAAGATTTCCGAACGCCGCGATACCATTGCCGGGTGGATCCGCGATGCAGGAAAGAAAGGGCTGACGGCCCCTCAGATCCATGTCCGCCTGCTTGACGAGCTGAACACCGAGGTGACGATAAAAACGGTGCAGCGTGATCTGAATTTCTTGCGCAAGTGCAAGCGCGCTGAACCGCGAAAAGATCCGGAACATGGTGCGCCGCGATGGCTGTTCGTCCGTGATGCGGAGGCGTTGATGCCCGTCCGCTCGAACGACACTGAGCTTTCCAGCGCTGATCTCAAGTCCGCACGGGTGGCGCTGGGTATCGTCATGCTGTACGAGCAAGCAAGCCATCTGCTCCCACTGGCTGCACTTAATGATCTGCGTGAGCACTACGAACGATCCAAACGCCTGCTTACCCGGCTAGCACCTCAGGAGGGCCGCTGGCTCGGCAAGCTGGTAACCGGCACTCAGCACGTTCAGCTTCATCAGGCTGTGATCGATCCGCAAATTCTTGAGCAGATCCAGCTTGCCCTGCTTGGAGGCTATCAGCTGGCGGTACGTTATTTCGCAAGCAATCAGCAAGAAGAGCGTGATTACGAGCTGCATCCACTCGGTCTTTCCTACCAGGATTCGAGCATTTATCTGGTATGCCACTCCGGAAACCCTGATCGAATTCGCTGTTTACCGTTGCATCGGTTTCGCAAGGTTCGGCCTCTGGAAAGCCGTCTGAGCAAGGTGCCGCGGGGTTTTGAGCTCCGGAATCACGTGCAACGCATCTTGGTCGAGCCTGAACCGGTAACACTCAAATTGCGCATCAATGACCGATTGCGCCAGCGGCTGGATGAAAGCGAAACACCGCTGACGCGCGAGCAGGTATTCAGCCCCCTGGGTGAAGGTTGGCACCTGCTTGAGTGCAGCATTGCCTATAGCCAGGGGCTGCTGTGGTGGATTCTCAGCCATGGCGCCACGGTCGAAGTGCTCGAGCCGCCGAGCCTCCGAGCTCAGGTTCGAGAAATCGTGCGAAGCATGGCCAGCTTCTACCTCGACGATGTAGCCGAGCCTATCGATTCTTCCCGGCCCTTACGCGTTACAAGGTGCAGTGCGACATAAGTTGTCGTGCGGATATGGACAATTGCCGGGCCTTTTCAACGACAAGAGTTGCTTCAAAGCAGCCGGTCGCCTGGATCGCAGGTGCTTCTTCAATTGAGGTTTAGTTATGGATAAGCGGCAATTTCTGGCACAGGCTGATGTGGAAAATTTCATCGTTTGGCTGATCGATAACCTTCCTCGACTGCCTGTAAAGCTTAGCTTCAGCCCCAGCCGCTTCGTCGTCGGTGGCCTTCAGAAGCACGTGAATGGTATTGAAGCGGTTCACAGGCTTTATCGGTGGAAAAGCAGCTGGTATGACGAGCAGACTTCTCAGCGAATTGTGTCGGCCAATTTGGCCAGCACGGAACGGTCGCTCCAACTGCTGAGCGACCGCTTGCTGGCAGCACTTGCAAGCGGTTGCGAGCACACGACATATCGTGCGTGCCTGGCTGTACTGGAGTGGGGTGGCGTCCGAGGAGCCATTCCGTTCCTGAACGGATTGCGTCATCAGGGGCAGTTAGTCGAGTACCTAAACCGTTGCAAGCGCTTGTTCGACTTGGACGGCACGCAGAGCCTGTCTGACCTCAATAAGAACAGCATCCTGCGATTCGACGCTGGTCTGACCAAGATCCATGCGCTGATCGATGGTACGGGTTCGCCGATCTATGACAGTCGGGTAGGTGCAGCAATCGCGATGCTTTATTCCCTTTACCGTGAGAGCGCTACGGTCGACGCTGTGATGAGTTTTCCGACCGGGGCGGCTCGCGGCACACAAATCCGCGACCCAGGGCGCCTTGGATACAAGAGTGCACCGCAGTTTTTCACCCCTAGCGTGCCCGCTGAGCGCTGGGCTAAAAGCCAACTGGAGCTTGGCTGGATTCTTCAGGATACCGTTCGACGCTCATCCTTGTTCTCGGGCAGTTCAGTAGATCGATGCCGGGCATTCGAAGCAGCCTTGTTCATGATTGGTTATGACCTTCAATGCCTCGTTCCTGCTAGCGTTCCATCGATACCGGCTTCGCCTCCTGAACGAGTCAAGTCCGCTAGCGCACCGCGCGGTGGCACATGGGTACCTACCAGTGTTCCTTTCAGCCAAGTGCTTCGTGAATACGCTGAAACCAGCCAGCGTAGAGGCCAGGCCATGACGCTGCGAGAGTTCCGCCAATGGCAGCATGAAGAGAAAGGCCGCACTACAAGCACAGCTATGGCTTATTGCGCGCCCTTGAAGGTCACAGAGTTCGATCTGGAAAATTACGAGTTGACTGAGCTTGAGCTGATTGCCAACGGAGGGCCGCTTGGCTTGCAGGCACTGCTTGCTGGCCAGCCAGGTTTCGTCGCTGGAGATGAGCGCGAGCAGGTCTATATGGTGGATGCATTCTTGTGCTGCCGGTCGGCACAGGTCGCCGCTGTGTATGGAGTGGCTCCCGACGATCTGCTCGTGACAGCCGGCTTTGCTGGGCGCGAGAGTTCTGCTCGTTTAATCCGTCGCGTAGGGCGGGACGTGGGGCAACACTTTGGACTTCTGGAGGGCGAAGAGCCGTCTCTGTTGTTCCAGAAGTTTTATGGCGAGGCTCTTTCGGATCTGGACGCTCAGCTTGATCTGGCCGCGCAAGCACTGACTGCCAGCAACTGTCGCGTATCCTGATTCTCGAGGCGCCTCTAACACGAACTTCGTTTCCTCTGATCAAGTCCCGAATGACAGCGCTGCCAGCACCTGTGTGTGGTGGCAGGCTGTCGGCAGCTTAGCGATCCGCTAGCGAACCGGCACCGGCCCGTGCATGCATTGGTAGCCCGGGTACTGCGCTTCGGCGGTGGCCTTCGCCATCGCCGAACTCGTTGCCTGGACTGTCATAATAAAGCTGGCACGCGGGCCAGCGGAGGCGACAACTCGGCGCATTGATACTTGGTAGGTCTTCATACAGAACCCTCATCGGTGAAGTCGTGCTCACTGTGCAAGATCCCTGCGACAGGCTATGTCGCAATGTCCTGCGGGTGCGCCAGTCCCGCGCACGGCGGGATGCGACAGGAGTTGTCGGTCGTCGCGGTGACAATCCGCCCATCCACTCGATGGCTGGAGGTTCCATGTTACCGATCCTGTCTCTAGCCTTGGCCCACTTGCGTGGCCAAGGCGCAACGCCTGCCGAGCGGCAGCGTTATGGCGAGTTACACGAACGCGCTGCTGCGCCTGACGCATCAGCCGAGGCGCTCAATGAACTGGGTTGTGTCTGGTTGCAAGGCCAGCGGGACGAGCGGCTGGCTCGCGGCTTGTTCATCGCCGCGGCTCGATATGGTTCGCTAGAGGCGCTGCTTAACCTTGGCTACATCCATTGGTATGGCAAGGGCGTGGCGGTGAACGAACGCAGGGCGCTTGCCTGCTACTGCCAGGCGGCAGCGAGAGGCTCGCTCGACGCCAGGTACGAGATTGGACAGATCTTCTTAGGTTCGGATGACGAACATCTTCCAGCGCCGCGCAAGGTTGCGACGGACCTGCTATGCGCATACCAGCACTTTCAAACCGCAGCTGGTGATGGTCACGTTGAAGCAATGTACGCCTTAGGCGACCTGCTGCTGGATACTGATTTCATTAAGAGAGACGAAGCCAACGGCCTGTACTGGTTGATGTGTGCGGCTGGTCACGGCCACCCCCTGGCAGCTGACCGGCTGGCGCGCTTCTACCTCGACGAGCCTCGCTTGGAAATGCCGGACCCCGGCAACCTGATGGGGGATTTCTGGCGCAACTACCGCGCGCGTCGCGATGGGCTGGTTACCGACGAAATGGAGAAGGAATGATGATGGATGCAGTCGATATTGCCGGTCTGTTGCGGCCCGTGCAGTCCGCGGTTGAGGCAGCGGGTGAACTGATTATCCGCGAATGGGAGCGCGAGGGTGGGCCGCGAGGCAGTGGCGACAAGGCAGCGGTCGACGAGGAAATTGAACGGCTGCTTTATGAACAGCTGATCGGGCTGTTGGATGTCGACTTCTGGGGTGAGGAGACTTGCCAAAGGCTCACCGGCCAGCGATTTTGCTGGGTGGTGGACCCGCACGATGGGACCCGGGATTTCCTGCTCGGCTTGCCGGGCAGCGCCATCTCCGTGGCCCTGTTGCGCGACGGGCAGCCGGTGCTCGGAGTTGTCTACGCGCCAATCAGTCCAGAGCGGGGCAGAGACTGCATAGCCTGGGCCGAGGGGCTACCGCATCTGCTGCGCAACGGCGCTTCCCATCCGGTTGATCTGTCCAACGCTCGACTCGAGGCGGGAAAGATCGTCTGGTTGAGCGCGGCTGCCTCCCGTAAACCAAACGCCAACATCCGCTTGTGCGAACCGGCTCGTTTCGTGGCCATGCCGAGCGTCGCCTATCGGCTGGCACGAGCAGCTGCCGGCGATGGCGTGGCGGCGGTTTCGTTGACCAGCCTGTCGGCACATGACGTCGCTGCCGGGCATGCGCTGCTGATCGGGGCGGGTGGTGTGTTGCTTAACCAGAGCGGAAAGCCGTTGGGTTACCGAAACATGTCACTGGTATGCGTTCGCTGTTTCGGCGGCGCCGCTGCGGCGTGTGCCGCCCTCGCAAGTCGTCCTTGGAGCCAGGCTCTGGAAGAACGCAACAACCAGCAACGCAATGCGCCGATTACGCCGGCGTTCCCTCCGGTCCTGCATCTTCAGCGCGCATTTGGTTGCCTCGCGGCGCTGCTCATCGGCGACAACCTGGGCGCACAAGTGGAGTTCATGAGCGCGGCCGAGATCGCCGAGCGTATTGCGTCCGAGGCCCTGACGATGGAAGACGGCGGCATCTGGAAGATTCAGGCTGGGCAACCCACTGACGATGGGGAGCTTGCGCTAACGTTGGCGAGATCGTTGGTTAAGCAGGGGGGCTTTGATTCATCGGACATTGCGCAGCGCTATGTGGATTGGCTGAGGTCGGAGCCCTTCGACGTTGGCAATACTACGCGTCAGGCTCTGCTCGGGCCGCTTTGCTTACCGGCATTGGCGGTCGACCAGGCATGCCGCGCGCACGCTTCCACCAGCAGCCAAGCCAATGGGGCATTGATGCGCGTCGCGCCAATCGGAATAGGTGCCCATGGCCGCCCGTCGCTGGCTGCGCATTGGGCCAGGCAAGATGCATTACTCACCCATCCGCATGATGTCTGCCAAGAAGCGAACGCGGCCTACGCAGCAGCGATCGCAGTGGGCGTATCGGGTGCGAATCGCCAGGCAATGCTGGACGCTGCATTGGCAGTTCTCTTGCCGACGACGGAGGGCGATGTAGTAAGGCAAGTGCTGACTGCTGCCGCAGGGGGTGAGCGGCCCACGGAGTATCAGCGCCAGATGGGGTGGGTGCTGATTGCGCTGCAGAATGCATTCTACCATCTGCTAGCGGGGGACAACGTTGGCCATACGTTGAGCGAAACCATCCGGCAAGGCGGTGATACCGACACAAATGCCTGTATTGCGGGAGCGCTGATAGGTGCGGCCGACGGCATCGTTTGCCTTGAATGGCAGCAGCTCGGTCCCTTGCTCTCTTGCCGCGCGCATCCTCAGTCGCTGAGGCCGCGTCCCATGGCCTACTGGCCGGACGACGTGGGCTTGCTAGCCCAGCAACTATTAATGCTATGGGGTAACGGCTCATGCTGAAGGTCATTGACTCAACCGGTAGCAGCACTCGCATCACAATCCACAGCTTCGGAGCGGAACGCTGCGACGATGATGTAGCGATTATCGAACTGCGGTTAGAGCATGACGCGCGAAGCGGCTTGCAACTGATGATGGAAATGAAGACTCAGCAATTTGAGCCCGAAGGCAGACAGGGATTGCTGCCGATTATCACGGTGAATCAATCGGCTGCACCTCAGCTTCGTGTAGCGCACCAGCTATTGGAGGCCAGCCTTGTCGGCAGCGGGCCGTCGCTGCTACAGATCGACGACTACCTGCAGGTATTTAGTGGCTCGTGTGGAGGTCAACTGGCCGTGGAAATTCAGCCGCTTGGTTGGAGCGTTCGAAGTGCATTGCATTACAAGCGACTGTTAGCGGTAGTCTTTGCTCCAGTTGAGTTCGCGTACGATGAATTCCTCACAGTGGCGTTAGGCTTGCAGTCACGCCTGCCCGATAATGCTCCCTTTAAGGCTGGCTTCATACATCGACCACTCCAGCAGCCAATGCTGCTTCTGCTTGGGCTGCTATAAGTTTGCACATGTGTCAGTAGCAGTTTTCAGCGCTATCCATTGTAGGCGTTATAGGGGCTTCAAACGCAGCCTCTAGGTATGCTCGGTCTGGTTTTACTGGCACGTGCTGAGCTCACTTTGCATATTGCCTAGTTTGAGTTAACTGAAACGAAAATCTGAGTGTTCTCTTCGCTTGCGGCTGAAATCTTACAGGGCACGCCTCGCGTAATTTCCTTTCCAAGCTGATGTGCAGCGAAGTTGAACCTGAGATGGCTTCTTTTTCCTGAAGTCCGCGTTGCGCGAGAAACGCCCCTATCCATTGTTCTGAATGCACAGTGAAATCCTTTTCATTAAGCGGCATTCATAGATTGGTCCGACGCCTATGATTGCGCTGCTATTCACCAAGCGAGAAGGTCGTTATTGAGCGCACCCAAAAATCGGTTCCGGGGGCCTGCCAGTGCGTAGCATCTTACTGGGCGTGCGGCTTGACCTGGGGCGAACACTAAAGCATCGCGACCTTACATACCGCGCCGTGCTGATCGAAGGTCAGGGCCGTGCGGATCGGCTGATGCTCGTCGCGGTATTTCTTTAGATGCTGCGAGAGCATGTCGGCTGTCGCTTTATAAGCCTTTTGATGCTCAAGAGTTAGCGTCCGCATACTCTCGTTTTGGTCGACGAGCTCTTTTCGCCTTTCTTCAAGCGTGCCCTTGCGGTTAAACATTGCACTAGAAAGAAGCTGAATCGAGCGATCTCGCTGGGTCGTCAGCAGCGCATCAATCTCGAGGAACGACTTGCCGCACTTATCACCCAGGCTGAGTGCCCATTTACCACTCGCCGTCGGGTCAAGATAAGCGGTGCCAATGTCGAGCAGAGCAAGAATCCTCAGTAACACATCCCTTTTCTGCAATAGGCTATTTACCTTGCCGGCGTGAGCAACCAGTGCCTTATGCGTCCCACCGGTGCCGAAGGTGTCGACCTCTTGCTGCTGGTGAATGTCGCTCTTCAAACGAGATGCTTCGAGCTGCAATTGCTCAATCCATTGCATGGTCTTGTGCTTAATCGCTTCCAGCTGGTTGCGCTTCTCTTGCGGGAAAAGTTCGGGCGACTCTAAATCGCGCATGAAGCCAACAAGGTATTCAAGGTAATTCATCGAGCCACGAAGTTGGGCATGATCTTTGTCGTCAATTGTTCGCTGAAGATTTTCGATAGCTCCTTGGATTTCGGTAAGGCTTCGATTGATATCTGCCAAGTGAGATTGTGCAACGGCAATGCTGAGCAAATGGAACGCGCCCGAGGCTAGCTGCTTTGCCTTTCCTCCCTCCAGTAAACGCCCATGCCCTGCGATCTGCCTATTGTCGTGAACGGCCATGGCGCGCTGGCCTCCACCGACTGCTTCCATGATGGTCAGTGTGCCCTCCGTCAGGCCTTTCTGGATTTCAGGGTCGAAAACTACTTCGAGGGTCTTGTTTGGCAGTGTGGCAACCCCTTTCAATAAATCGGCGGCCAGCTGTTGGCCGCGTTTTACTGCCACATTGTTTGCGCCTGCGAACGTCGGCGCTCCTGCGGGAATCTGTGTGATCAGCCGGGTTTGTACCAACTTGCGGCCTTCGTTATCTGTCACGACCAGCTCCGGGCTGAAGTTTGTCGTTTGCTCATCTGGAACAACCGTCTCTGCTACGGCAGGTACCTGAAGCGTGCTCTCCGCGAGAGAACTTTGAGCATTGCGGCCTCGGATGAAAAGCAGAGCGGCTCCTCCCAGAGCAACTGCCGAAAACGCAGCGGTGCCGTAAAGAACAAATTCGTTCATTAATCAAACTCCTGGTACATGGGCGGCCGCAGGCTTTCGCTGAGGTCAAGCTTTATGCGTAATGGCTAGATGCTATTGGCTTTTCTTGTCACTCTGCAATGGGGCGGTGCATCTAGCTGCCTCATTCTGCCTTCTTGCGTGGTTGGGCCCCGAGCCCTTAGTGCACTCCGGCACGCGCGAGCGCGTTCGCCGTTAGGGTTAGAGGCGCATAAACCCCTGCATTGATTCGGACGTTCGCATGCGAGCGAAAGCCTTAGCCCCAGCGTAGGGCGTACCTTCTAGGCACTGTTCCGCTTTGCTTGGCATTCAAAGCAGCGACCCGCTGGGCCTGGGTGCGCCCAGCACGGGGCCGGCTTGTTGTTGTGTTACCGCCGCGGGCCCGTTTGGTCAGACCTTTGGGGCATCCGCATCCTTCTCTTTTCGGAGTCGAATGTTTTGCACGTCTAGGGAGCAACCAGGGTAGAAAGCATTGAATCATGTACTTTTAGGCTATCAGCCAACCCCGCCGCAAACAGGCGAACAATAGGCTCGGGTGTTAGCACCGTAACGCTCTGTTCCGCCGGGATAAGCGGCTGTAGCGGCGTGTAGCCCTCGAACGACCATAGCCACTGGCCGCCACTCCAGATCAGCACGCACTCGCCAGCATGCTCGATCATGCTGCCGTCCGGCAGGTCGCCGAGCTTCGCGATCCAGCTGTGCTGGGCGCCTTCATCGTTAAGACGCGCGGAGTGCAGACGATCGTCGATGGCCTCGAACGACAGATGCTGCTGCTCCGGGAATGCCCTGGCCCACGCTTCCTTGAATAGCTTGTAGGCCGGGCGGCGGCACTGAGCGCAGGGTCGGTGGCCGGCGGCGTAGGCAGTCGGCTCATCGAGAAAGAACAGCTCGGTGTAGCTGTTCGGCATCATCAGGCCAGGCCGCTTGTAATCCTTGAAGGGAGACAGACCGCAGGTGATCCACGGTTTGACCTTCCACTTGCTCACGATCTGCTGCTCGGTGTTGTGCAGGCGGCCGCGGTTACCCATGAAGGTCCCGCGGCTGGCGACGGCATGCAGCTGACTACGGGGATCGACGCGGTTCTGTAAGGGCATAGGTTACGTTCCTTGTACCGAGGATTATTCGGCCGCCAAGCGTTTGCCGATGGTTTTCTCGATCAGTTGCAGCAGCGTTCTCTGCCGCAGCTCATAGAATGCGTGAAAGTCATCAGCGCGCAGCGCATCGACCGGAATGTAGTGACTGACCAACAGCTTGTTCATGCCCTCATCGTCGAGCCGGACCTGCGGGTGTTCCTGCAGCTTGCTCAAGTACTGAGACGGTGCCGTGCCGCCAATCATGCGGTTGGCCTTATAGGAAATCGGCGTCTTGTTGATGATTGAGTCATACACCCGCGGCGCAATGCCCCGCTTCTCACACCAATCCCGCGGGAAGATGTGGTGGATGTCCAGTGCTACCTCATCAGCTTCCAGATCGCGAATGTTGGCTTTCCAGAAGAAGTCTTTGGCGCCCTCGCGCAGCACCAGCACATTGATGCCCTTGTAAGCCGCGCTGAGACGGGAGCTAAGCGAAGCCAGTCGGTCGATCTGGAAGGTGGCGTCACCGATAGTGCGGGGCGGCTCGGCGTCTTCCTCAATCCACTTCAGCAGCTCTTCCACGTCGTTGGCAATGCGCGTTTCCACAGCACCGCCATACAGCTCACCCAAGACACCGCACCAGTACCAGCGCGCGAGTTTTTCGTTAATGCGCGGCTCGCGCCAACGCTCGTTGTCACCCACCAGCGCCATGACCGCAGCGAGTGGCGGTAGCTGGGTGCGATACGGCAGATCACGCGTGGACGTCAGGCACTCCTGCTTGAGGAACTTGGCGGCGCGGATGAAGCCCTGTTCGACCTTGTCTGCCCAGTTTTTGTAAGCAGCTAGCGGCAGCTCCAAAACAGAGGCGCGTTTGGCGCTCACCGGGGTTACTGCCTTGCCGGTTTTGCCCTCGGCCAAGTCGGCACGGCGCTTCTCCAGCGTGTACAGCATGGTGACCGTCTGGAGGAAGTCGGTGCTTTCCACCGCAGCCAGCAACGGTTCTTTTGCCAGCCGTTTGTGCCGGGAAACAACGCCTCGCTCCTCGCTACCAAACCAGTCGTCACGCAGGTTATAGCCATCAGCGGCGTAGCTGGCGGTGACCAGCTCGAACACCGAAAGTGGCACACCTCCGGTGTTGACCTTCTCGAATACCAGGCACACCGCTTCCTTGCTGGTTTCTTTCTTCAGCACGATCAACGGGATCTGATAATCGTTGTAGGCATCCAGCACCTGCTGCTTGAACTCGAAAAAGCGCTGAACCTCCTGCGGATTGAACTTGTAGAGGTCCTGTAGCCAGTTCATGGCCTCAAAGATCTCGCCGCAGGGGAAGTACAGCTGCTGGCATTCCAGCTCACGGGTCGACAGATCCAGATCAACCTTGCGACCGAAATCGCTGCGTTGCTGGCGGCTTGCGTCTACCGCAATGATGGCGTCATCCAGGCGGTCAGCGCCGGCCAGCGCGGTCGGGATATGGATGTAGTAGTAACGCTCAGCGGGCTTACCCTTTTCGGTGCGTGTCTGCACCGGGCCGTCCAGCTTGAGCACCTGGGTCAGGGTGGTCAGGCGCTGCTGACCATCGAGAATCAGCCTCTCGGGAGCTACAAGATTGTTCTTGGGTACGCCCTCCACCTCGCGCACCTGGAAGCGAACCGCTCCGCCGGTTTCCAACAGCATCACCGCACCCACCGGAAACGAGCGACCCAGGCTGACCAGCAGGCTGCGTACATGTTCGTCGTCCCAGACCCAGCCCCGCTGGAAGTCCGGCAGCTGAATCTTGCCCTCCACGATGTCCTTGAGCATGTCTTTCAGCGGCAGTTTGGTGCTATCGAATGTGGCCATTATCTTTCCTTGAACATTCACATGCCGGGCTCACCCGGCCAGGATTCGGTGGAGGCAGCGAGTTAGTCAGGTTCCGGTCTTCTTGCCGCGCTTGGCCTTGGGCGCGGCGGCGCGTTGGGCCTTGATGCGCTCCAGCAGCACGCTGGCCGGTTCGTCATTCGGGTCCTGCGGCACCAGTTCGCCACGGAACGCCTTGGCGAGAATGCTTTGGGTCAGGTGGTCGATGCGCGCCTGGGCGGCTTTGACGCGAGATTCGAGTTGGTCGGCAAAGGCGAATAGTTGCTCGACGCGGCGGACTATTTCGGTTTGTTCCTCAACGCAGGGAACCGGGAACAAAAAACCTCGGCACTGGGAGAGCGAAATGTTTACTTGGCCCGCTGATCCTTTGGTCTCGTTTATGATGCTGCGGAGATTTTCTCCGCCAAGAAGAACGATTGATATCCAGCCTGAAATAATGTTTTCACTCGGTCTAAAGAGAGTAATAGCTTGGTTTATATTCCACTCTGGCGACGTCGTCGGGATAGTCGCGATTTTTCCAAGTGGCGGGCCTACGATATTCATCACAACGTCGCCCGGCATTGTGATCGATTTCGATGATGCTCCTCTGTGGATGGACTCCGAAATATATTGAGGTCGGTACTCGAAGCTAATCTCTTGATTTACGATGTTGTACACCTTCAGAAATGGAACTCCGGACTCGGAAAAACCCTCTTTTGGGGTACCGCCGCTCTGCACCTTCTCGCACACATCTGCCGCACGCTGAAAACTCCAGTCGACTGCTGCACTAGCCCGCCACTCCTCCGTCAACCGCCCGGAAACGGCGGCGGCGAGGACGGATTGGCGGAAGCGCTTGAGCAGCGCGGGGATGCCGTCGATGCGGGCTTTCAGGGTATCGACCTGGGCCAGCAACTCGTCGAGCTTGGCGGCGATGCGGGCTTGTTCTGCGAGTGGCGGAAGCGATAAACCAAAGTCGGAGAGATCTTCTTTGTTGAAGCCGTTTTGTGCTGACCGTGAAAGAAGTCTTAAGGGTGATTGGAATTGCTCGGAGCGCAAATAGTATTTTGCGAATGATTTTTGAATTTCTTCTGGGCAGATTAGTTTGGCAAGGGCGACATTGTACGCCCCCTCCATACCCGTACAGATTCGCCCTAAAGATGCACCATACCGTGCAATCAATAAGTCATATCGGCGACATGTTTTGATGCTTTTCGTTATTGGAATGTAGGTAGGTACAGGCTTTGATCCGAAGTCGCGTATCTGTAGAAGCCGAACGTAACCATCGGCAGGGTTATCAATAAACGTGGATTTGGGAGGCTGTGTACCGCCTTGCACATCGAAAACCTCTGTGAATTTGGTGTCGCACCAGTTGGGTGGCAAATCACTCATCGCCCGCCCTCACTTCCAACCCCATCACCTCCGCCATCAACTGCTTCTGCGCCACGACCTCATCGCCTGCACCCAACGCCTTCATCAGCTCTTCCAGCTCATGCAGCGCCTCGGTCAGTTCGGCCATGGCTTCTCCGGCCAGCACTTCCGGGGCGGGGAGGTCGGCGGCGTCGAGGCTGCTCTCATCCTTGAGCCAGCTGATATCCAGCGAGTCGCCGCGTTCGCGGATCTGATCGCGGGTGAAGCAGCGGAAGCGGCTGGTTTCACCAACGCCTTCGACGTTCTCGGCGCGCGGACTCTCGCCATTCGGGTCCTCGCCGTAGGCGTCCTCGAAGGGTTTGAGGTGGGCGGGGCCGAAGGGGGTGCGCTTGCCGAAGCTGGGCATGTTGCTGCGCAGATCGTAGATCCAGACGCGGCTGGTGCAGCGCTCTTCCTGGCGGGGGTTGTCGGCCGTGCCTTTCTGAAAGAACAGCACGTTGGTTTTCACGCCCTGGGCGTAGAAGATGCCGGTGGGCAGTCGGAGGATGGTGTGCAGGCTGCACTTGTCCATCAGGTCGCGGCGCACGTCGGTGCCGACGCCGGCCTCGAACAAGACGTTGTCCGGCAGCACCACGGCGGCGCGCCCGCCGGGCTTGAGGCCGCGGTAGATGTGCTGGAGAAAGGCCAGCTGTTTGTTGCCGGTGCGGTAGGTGAGGTCGTCGCGGGTCGGCCCGCCGCCGCCCTTGGCCGTGCCGAATGGCGGATTGGAGAGGATCACGTCGACCTTGGGCAGGCTGGCGCCGGTCTGGCCAAGGGCGTTGCCTAGATGCACCACGCCCTCGGCGTCGCCTTCCATGCCGTGCAGTAGGCAGTTCATCAGCGCCAGCCGGCGGGTGCCAGACACCAGTTCGACGCCTACGTAGGCGTCGGTGCGCTGGAAGCGGCGGTCTTTTTCGTTCAGCTCGTAGAGGTCGTCGGTGTGCTGCTTGATATAGGCGTCAGCTGCGATGAGAAAGCCCGCGGTGCCGGCGGCCGGGTCCTGGATGGTCTCGCCCGGCTGCGGCTTGATGCAGCGGATGATGCTGTCGATCAACGGGCGCGGGGTGAAGTACTGGCCGGCGCCGGATTTGGTTTCGCTGGCGTTCTTTTCCAGCAGGCCTTCATAGAGATCGCCGAGACCATCCTCGCGGGCGCTGAACCAGTCGATGCCGTCGAGGCTCTTGATCAGCTGCTCGAGGTGGCGCGGCTCCTTGAGGCGGGTCTGGGCATCGGCATAGATGGCGGCGATCAGCGGGTCCGGGTTCTTGCCCAGATCCAGCAGCATCTGCCGGTAGTGATCGAGCAGGTTGAGCCCGGACTTGCCGGCGAGATCCGGCCAGCGCGCGCCTTCGGGCAGCTTGTGGCCGAAGCTGTCGTTGTTCTGTACCTGCTCATATTCCATCTTGATGAACAGCAGCAGCACCAGCTCGGTGACGTAGTCGCTGTAGTTAATGCCGTCGTCACGCAAGACGTCGCAGAGGTTCCAGAGCTTCTGGACGATGTCGGAATTGGTCATGGGTTACTCGCTTCAAACAGTATTTGAATAGCAGGCGTCAGTGAGGCACCTGCCAAAAGGGGTCGTCTTGCCAGTGCTGCGGAAAGCCCATGGCGCGCAGGTCGACCTCGGGGAAGTCGGCCAGCAACTCATGCAGGCGCTTGTCCCAACTGGTGTGTGGGCTGGTCTGGCGCATCATGTGGTTCAGGATGGATAGCACCGGGTACATGCGCTTGTGCGTACCTGTTTTCAGGTGCTCGGGCCAAGCGAACCTAGGTTTTTCTGGCAGCTTGGGTCGAATACCCAATTCGCGGTTCCAGAGGCGAGCGTGGTGGGCGCAGATATTTCGAATGGTGGTCAGGGTGTGCAGCCACGACTCCATCAGCGGTGCTACCAGATTCAAGCGCCGTGCAATGGCTTTGCGATCAGCGTCATGTGCAAGACCGGCATAGAGATGCGATAGGTCCCCGAGCGTCAGCTCTTCCACCATTGCCCAGCCCGGCATCAGCTCTGGATTTCGGTAGGTCAGCGGATAGTGGCGGGCATAACTTTCGTGGGCGCGTTGCCGCTTTAAGTGGCTTTTGCGCTCGTCGTTGGAAAGCCGGTCTATGTTCTCGCATTCGCGCTCATAATCGCGCAAAGCGCGCTCCTGCTTTTCACGCACGGTATTGAGCAGGCGCTGATGGTCATACTTGTGCTTAAAAACCCGAGCGTTCAAATACCAGTGAACGCCTCTGCTTGGGCCCATTTGGTTACTAATGACCGCTCGGGCGGCGACTTCCACACGCTCGACAGCGTCCATCGTTAACAGGCGTAGGCGCCGGTCAAAATCGTAGAGACGAGTCAGGCTGCGAAAGCCTGCACCGGTACGGAAGCCATGCTGTGGATCGTCGACGACTTGAAAAGGCCGCATGTACGGCGTCAAGCGGAAGAAGCTGACGGCCTCCAGGAAGTGCCGGGCGCGCGCTTCGTCCTGGATCTGCAGGCCGCGCGCCTTGAGCAGGGCGATCTGCTCGCCAATATCGATAGCGGGTTTGTCGAAGGTTCTCATGCGACAAAACCTGCGGGCATAAAAAACCCGCTCAATTTGTGCGTAACTGCCGAGGCAGCCATAGGCATGGCGGGTGTATTGCGCGCAAGCCTATTCACTACGGTCGGTTTTTGCAAGAGCCAGGGTCTGAAGGCGATCACCGGTTTCAACTTGCTTGCGTCCACAGGTGGCTGTTGATCTCTTCCAAAACCACCGCGAGATGACCGCCGAGCATCTTGTCCAGCCGAGTGCTGCCACCGTCATTTCTGAAGGCTTCGCCAATCTGTTTCTCGTCGATCACCACTTCGTGGACTAGCTGTTTGGCCAAGCGCTCCAGCCATTTGCGTTGGACTGGGGTCCATGGCTGCAAGGCGTAGATGCTCTGCATAGCCTTGGCCACGCGCTGCTCGAATGGAAGCAGGGCTTCGCCGAGGGCCGCGCGGCGGATGAAGCCGACAATGCTGGCCGCGATCTCCTGATTGGTCTGGTTGCGCCAGGCGCTCTGCAGGTTCACTTCGCTGTAGCCATGCCCGTCGAGCAGCAGGCGCACTTCGCGCAGTTGTTCGCGGGTTAGGTCCTGTGGGCGGTTGACCACCACACCCAAGGCCACCGACTGGTTGAGCTGGTTCCGGATGAAATCGTTGAAGCTCTCCAGATAGTCGGCGGGCTTCTGGTTGGCGCCGTAGTTCTGCTCGCGGACCATCAGCTCGTCCGCGTGGGTGGAGATCACCGGGTAGTTTTCCGAGCCGAGCAGGGCATTGACGGTGGCAAGCTGCTCTAGCAATTGGCTGTGCTGGCGAACGAATTGCGCGGCCTGCTGCGGGCCGAGCCCGTGCAAGTGCTGGTGCAGTTTGTCCGGCGCTACGCCCCAGGTGTCTTCCAATTCGGCGAGCTTGTCCTTGAGCGTCGGCTTGCTCTCGGCCTTGTGGCAGGCCTTGCGCAGAATGCGCATGATCCGCTGGCTGAGCTGGTCAAGTACGTCGTGGGCATGGCTGCTGTCTTGTTGGCTGCCGGGCGCGTCGAGGCTGGCCGGGTTGGTCAACTCGTTGACTAACTGCTCTAGGCTGATGCTCGGGTCTTTGACCAGGGGCTTCATGGTGTCCACTGGCTCAAGGCTGGCGTAGAGATCAACCGGGTCGTAGATCTGGAACACGGTTTTGCCGATCTCGTCGCAGCGGCGGGTGGCGCGGCCCTTCATCTGTTCATAGAGGATGCGCGAGCGCACCCGGCGCATGAACACGATATGACAGATGCGCGGCACGTCGATGCCGGTGGTAAGCAGGTCAACGGTGATGGCGATGCTCGGGTAGCGCTCGTTCTTGTACTGGCGGATCAGCTGTACGATCTTGTCACTCTGCCCGGTGATGATCTGCACGGCCGCCTGGTTGTACTCTTCGCCATGAACTTCCTTGAAGGCCTCGTCGAGCAGGTTCTTTACGCGCTCGGCGTGGGCTTGGTTGACGCAGAAAATCATCGCCTTTTCGTCGCTCGAAGGATCGAGCTCCTGGGCCAGCTGCTCGCATATGACTTTGTCGAAGCCGGGCGTAATCACTCGGCGGTTGAAGGACTCGATCTCGAAGTCGAGTTCGTCCTCCAGTTCGGCTACGTCCACCTCGCCGGTGGCGGTATCGATGACGCTAACGCTCTCGCCTTTGGCGAAGTGGATGCCGTTCTGGCTGAGCAGGGTCTGGTAGCGGATCGGCGGTTCGTGATCGATCAGCCAGTCGTCGGCCACGGCTTCGCGGTAGCTGTAGGTGAATATTGGGGCGCCGAAGACTTCGCTGGTGTGCTTGGCCGGCGTAGCGGTGAGGCCGATGCGGCAGGCGTCAAAGTAGTCGAGCACGCGACGGTACTGCGACAGGTACTGGCTGAAGTCGCGTACCGCCAGCTCTCCTTCGGTCATTTCCTGGTCGAGCGTGTAACCACGGTGGGCTTCATCGACGATGATGCAGTCGAAGGCATCGATGGGAGGCGGGTTGTCCGACTGAAAGATGCGCCGGACCATAGCCTGCACAGTAGCTACCTGGACGCGTGTTTCAGCCTCCGCGGCCATGTCGCCCAGTTCTTTGATGTCGTAGATCTGCGCCAGGGTGTGGTTCTGCTCAAGTGTTGCTTCGTTGAAGGCCTCGATGGCCTGCTGACCGAGAGCGCTGCGGTCGACAAGAAAGAGGATGCGCCGAAAGCGCTCGGCTTTCAGCAAGCGGTACATCAGGCCGATGATGGTGCGCGTCTTGCCGGTACCCGTGGCCATGGCCAGCAGACATTGGCGGCGGTTGTCGGCGAGCGCCTGCTCGACGGCGCGAATGGCGTTTTCCTGATAGTCACGCAGCTTGAGATAGGCAAAGCCTTCCTGCAGGAGTTTCGCCTCGGCTTGCTCGCGGCTGCGCTGGAGCAGGTCGCGCAGGCCGTCCGGGGTGTGGAAGTCTTGCAGCGGGCGGCGCAGGTTGGCCGGGCTGCGCAGGTCACGGAACCAGATGCCGGACTGTTCGGCGAGCTGCTTGATGTAGGGGCGGCCATTGCAAGCGAAGGCGAACGGGACCTTGAAGTAGCCGCCCTGGCCATCCGCCCAGCCGTCAACCTGCCCGGCCGATTCTAGGTCGCCTGTGATGATCAGCTGGCGAGCATAGCGCTCGGCCTGGGGGATGCGGTCGGCAATGTTGATGCGCTTGCGTTTGGCTTCAACGATGGCAACCGGGGTGAGGCCTGCGAACAGCACGTAGTCGGCGTTTTCTTTCGGCTTGCTGGTCGGCCATTCGGCAATCGCTTTGTTTTTACCCTTCTCCGGCCGCGCGCCCTTGCTGTAGGTGAGATCGAGCGAGTCGGCTTCCCATCCGGCATCGTTCAACTGCTGGTCGATGAGGATGCGGGTGAGGTCTTCGTTGAGGTCGAACTGACTGCTGGCTTGCTGAGTCTTGCGGGCAACCTGCTGGGCGGCCTGCGGCTGATTCTCTAGCTGGTCCTGCAGCGCCTGCAGGCGTGCTTCGAACTCACCACGGGACTTGGCCAGTTCGGCCTCGCGTTCCATCGCGATCTGCTCATAGACGCGCGCTTCGTCGTGCATCTGTCCGGCGAGGCTGGCTTGCTCTTCCTTTTCTTGTGCAAGCAGCTCAGCTAGATGATGGTTACTTTCCAGTTGCTGCCGGCTGTCGCCAAGCTCGGCACGCAGCTTCTCGATTTGCTCCTGCAGCTGGCGCAGCGGAGCACTTGGGTCAGAGGGGGTAATGAACGGGCCAGACTTGAAGCCGCTGCCGGCGTTGCCGAATGACTGGTGATACCAGATAGCTAACGCGCGCGCGACCTTGAGGCCGTCTAGCGCCTCGCGGTGCTGGGTACGAAATTCGTGGGTGGCCTTGTTACCTTCGATACGCAGCGTGTGGAACAGGTTGCGGATGTTGCCGTCGAGCTGAATTTCCCGACCCAGGCGGAAAAGCAGATCGGATTGGGAGGTGGTGGCGTCGAGCTCGATGCCGGCCCGCACTGCCAGATCCTGCGCCAGCGCCTCACCAAGCTGACGCAGCTTGATCAGCGTGGTGTTTGGGTCGCTGGCAAACACGCGCTCGGCGGTGCTAGCGAGCTGTAAGAAGACCGGGTCGTGTTCCTTGAGAAAGGCGAAGTTACTGCTCTCAGCCATGTTCCGTCCCTTGAAGTTGTCCACGGTCATTCGGTCTTGGAGGTACTTTTGGGGGATGATGCCAGACGCAGCGCGGTGGGGGGTGCTCGGGATGAACTATAGAACTAGGCGGCCAGTGCTCAAAGCTGATACGCACGGAAACCGTGCCTGCTTGGCAGCCTGCCGGGCAGGCCGTCGGCACGCTCCTCATAACGGGTTACCAATGCTCGACGAAGTACGGTCGGAGTGCCGACAAACCAGTGGGCAGTACTTGATTGCAGACCACACCCAGATACGTTGCGGCACGGGTTGCGCCAACATACAAATAGCGCTCGAAAAGCTCAGGCTTCGCCACAGCGAGTTCGTCAACTCCGACAAAGAAGACCGCTTCAAACTCGAGCCCCTTGATGTGTTGGATGTCGAATATCCGAACGTCCGTCTCGTCTCCCAAGGACTGGCCGTCAACACAGGCAACCGCACGCAGGCTGATGCTCTCCAATTGCACCGTCAGGGCTTCGGCCATCGGCTTCACATAATCTTCCGAGGCGACCAGGACGGCAATGCTCGGCATTTGGCGGACCATTCGTTCAATCTCGCCAATCCGAGCCGACACCCAGCTGGAGACAGCCTCCGCCTCAAGGTTCTCAGCCAGCACAGGCATCACTCCCTCGTGTGTAGAGTGTTCGGGCAGGCTTCCGGAGGCTTCCAAATCGCCGCCCATAAGACCAAGCAGCTCACTTGCGAATCCGTTCAGCATGCGACTTTGGCGGTACACCGTATTAATGCGGCGGGATTGCAGGCCATCAGAGATCCACTGCAACTGCTCTAGGCTCCGTAGCCCATGTCCGGTGATCCGCTGGTTGAAGTCACCGCAGGCGAAGAATGACTGGGTACGGGGATCGCTCAGGCTTTCCATACAAGCGAGCTGAAGCGCCGAAAAGTCTGTTGCTTCATCGACCAGCACTTGGTATTGGAACTGGTTCGAGATCCTGGCCAGTTCAAAGAACTTGGGCTGATCTAGGTTGCGTTTAACGAAGTCCTGCTGGATCAACTTACGAGCAGCCCTGAGCATCAAAAGGAGGATAGCATCGAGCTCGATGGCATCGATGTGAGCCGCGTTTTCAGGACGCTGATAACCGTACTGTTGGTCAGCCAGGCATTGACGGCGAAACGCGCGATAGCTGGCCGGGACATCCAGAACGTAGCGCCTCCATGCATTGCGGAAGCGGCGTAATGCGTTCTGGAAACTCATTTCGCCACCCAGGTTTTTGAGCCAGTCATCCGATGGAACGCGGTCACCAAGCCAGTCCCTGATGCGCGCAGCGCGACTGCCCTTGCCCAGGCTACGTCCACGGTAGCGGCTGCGGGCATAGGCTTGCAGGAAGCGCCGGTAGGCTTGGGCAGCCTTCTGGGCCTCGTTGCGCGAGGGCTGTGCCGTATCCTCTGTCACATCATCATCAAACTCAGCCCCGTCTTCATCCTCATCATCAGCTTGGCCTATGGTGTCCAGAAGGCTGGCCAGTTCAGAGAACACCGTCTTGTTCTTGTTGTATAGAAGGTTGCCTTGTTCCCTGATCAGCCTTTCCGTTTTCTCACGGCTTGTCTTGAGCAGCGGCTCGAGCCGATCTTCCAGACCATTCCAAGCGGCATAGGCACCGAGAAGCTGTTCTGACTCAAGTCCTGGAACCACTCCCAATAGCTGCTCGACAATTGGTCGGGCATGCTCCGGAGTAGCGTCACGCAGAAGGGTTGCGCCTTCCTGTAAGGACTCAATGATGCGATGACGGTGGAACGTTTGGAAGGCATCGAACCATCTACATGGATCGCCGACGACCTCTGTGCCGCAATGATGACGGTCTTCCTTCAGAATGAAGGTGCCGCCGGTATTGGTTTTCAAGATCCCAAATACGGACCTTGCTAGCTCATGACGGCGCTTGGCCCAAGTCTTGATATGCTCATCGGAGGCGGGAATGTTCTCTCTGCTGAAGGCTTCCTTCACATAATGTTTGAGCAGCTCGGAAGGAGTAAACATTACCCAGCGGGAGCGGTAATGGGCAGCGTCCAGCAGCGAACGCTCATGCTCGTCCAGCGCATCCCAGTCGAGCTTCTGCCCCAGGCGTTTGATCAGCGTGGTGGTCTTGCCGGTACCCGGGGGGCCAAGAATGATCAACTGGCGGTCGATCGGCAGGCGGAAGATGTCATCTTGAAATTTGTCCAGGATCGCTTGATCACGGAGCGCCATGGCATTCCGGATCTGGTGCCGCAGGCCTTCGAACACGCTCTGTTCGTCAGCGTCGCCTGCCAGCATGCCCGTAAAGTCATCCTGATCTGATGGCGTGATCAGCTTGCGTAGCGACGGTATGGTCTGGGGTGTTTCATCTTCGCGTCGCCAGACACCGCCGACGGAGTCCCACTGGCTGTCCGCCCTGCAAGGTCTTAGCTCCAGATTCTCGAGGATGCGCAGCCAAACCTGCATGCCACCGACCCGGACCTCTACTTCCTCGCCAGCATCGTATGAGGCCAGTCTTCCAAAATCGGAGCGATAGCTTGCGAGCTTGGCGCCTCTCAGAGAAATTCCGGTCGTACGACAGATGTAGTAGGTATCGACCTCTCCATCGTCATTTTCAACGGTAACCCGTGAAATGGCAGGCTCGCGAACGAGGTTGAGTAGCGACTGGGTCTCCCCGTCAGCTATCGAGTTAATGCGATCAACAACTACTGAGCCGTTGAAGGTATTGATAGCCGCTAAGGCGCCTGCGGCATCGCTGCCACGGTTGGCCAGCTTCTTGGTAGCGCGGCTTTCGATCTCCTGAAATGTGCCCAGCGCATCATTGGCAAGGTCGATGACATCGCTTGCGCTCATTGAAGCTCTCCCTGTTTCAATTGTCTCGCGCCTTCAGCCACAGATGCTGATACGGCTCTTTAATCGTGGCGAGGATGATGCCAGACGCAGCCTGCAGAGGGTACCTCGTAACCGAGGCGCTGAATCACGGAGCGGCGAGGACGGGAAACTGGTACGCAAGCATTGGTACGCAGAGCGGTACGCACGGAAAACGTACTTCTGGGCCGCTAGCTATGGAGGAATCGCCGCGCATGAGAGATAAAAGTTTCGTCTTGAAGGGGACCTTTCCGATCTCTTGCTAGCCCGTCGCAGAAACGAAAAAGGCCCACATCGCTGTGGGCCTTTCTTCGTATGGTGCCGGCACCAAGAGTCGAACTCGGGACCTACTGATTACAAGTCTTCGATTTTGAAATTTCAAGCGCCTTCATGAAGTACAAGAACTAATAAAAATCAATGACTTAGAGCGTTTTAGCATTTCGTGTGCTTTCTGCAAATTCCATTGATTTTCATATGAGTGTTGAGCAAAGTGTTGAGCGCAACGGCATAGGAGCGTTCAACTTGGGGCACAAAATTACGGATGCTCAGGCTAAAAGCTGGGCTGTAACAGGGGCAATTAAGAAAGATGGGGTGGCTACACCCACGCGTACATTTTCTGAGCAGTTAGGCGTGCGCGGGTCTGGCTCAATGCTCCTAGAGCGGCGCCCTCATGGGGGAATTGAGGTTTATCTTGCGGTACGTCGAGGTGGCAGGCAGGAGCGCAAGAAGCTCGGTCAGTTTGGAGAGCTTTCTGCAGAGGGCCAAATCAAGGGGTTAGCGTTCTGGCGCCAGGAAGCAGAGCGGGCGTCTGCGGCAGCTCGTGATTTCCCTTCTCTTGAAGCGTACGAAAACCATATTCATCAGCAAAAAGCTGAGCAGCAGAGGCTCGAACACAAGGCCTCACTCCAAGGTTCTTTTGAACAGCTGTTGTTGGCCTACGTCGACGACATGGTTCGACGAGGTAAGACAAGCGCTCCCAGCGTAAAAAATGCTTTTCAGCTTGATGTGATTGATGCATTCCCGGCTTTGGCAATGACCAAGGCAAAACATATCCAGCCAGAAGATATTTCTCAGATCCTGCGTCATTGCATAAGCCGAAAACCGGCATCCAAGGGGCGCGGGCGGCGTAAGACACAGGCGAGCGCAACCAATGGCAAGTTGACGACGGCTAATCGCCTTCGGGCCAATCTGCGAGCTGCGTTTTCATTCGGCTTGAAACACGACCTGAACCCTTTGAGAAAAGGCGATGCAGTGATGTTCGGGCTCGGACTCAACCCCGTTGCGGATCTTCCTACTATCGAAGGCGCGGAGCGTGCGAATACAGAAGCACTAACTGCTGAAGAGTTGAGAGAAGTATTGCTTGCCGTGGAAGCCCTGCCTGGTCGCCGTCAGACTATCGCCAAAACAATGATCTATCTGGCAGGGCAGCGTGTGCAGATGCTACTGCGAGCGTCGTGGGCTGATCTCTCAGAAGATCATGAACACGGCACTGTTCTTCGCTTGGTCGACTGCAAAGGCGGCAAAGGCTCTCCCCCCAGGGACCATCTACTACCTATCTCTGGAAGGGTAGTTGAGGTGCTTGAGCCGTTGCTGACGGTTCGGTCTGGATCAGGTCCCTTTTCGTTGGATGGAGCAAGACGGATGTCCGCGCACACTGCGCAAAAAATGTTCTCAGAGATTGGATCTGCGCTGTCGGTAAAGGGCCTAACTCGCAGGTTCACGTGGCGCACGATGCGAGCAACCATTGAGACTCATTTGGCGATGCTTGGTGTTGATGAGCAGCGAAGGGCATGGCTGCTTTCTCATGGCCGGAGCGGAGTTCAAGCAAAGCACTATGACCGTTACAGCTATCTGAAAGAAAAGCGTGATGATTTAGGGAAGTGGGCAGCTTACCTAGATGCAATGTATGGGTAGCCCAGCATAGGGACTTGGGTTCAGCTGGCCGCTTGATAGCCTTGTCTCATCAGGCACAAGGAACCCTGCTATGTCCCACGTTCTGTGTAACCGCTGTAAGCGGATGATGGTCCCTCGGGTAATTTTTAGTCGTAGCGTTGCAGCCGGCAGAGGATGGCGAATTGGTGGGGGAAGGCCAATCTCCAGCTGCTGCCCCTTTTGCTTGTCAGAGCATTGGGATGCGGCCGCTCAGCCAAGCCCGCTACGTGGCGGTGTGCTGATGAAGTTACTGAGCATTCCGCTGACTCTGATCATGATCACTCTGCTAATCGGTGCTGCCAATGAGGTGGCAGCCCATCTGGGTGGGTCAGCGATCGTCCAGTGGATCGGTGTTGTCGGAGCGGTTTTGGCGACCCACCGATTTGGTCGCTGGTTCGTAAACTGACCTCCCTACCAGTAGCGATTAGTGATCCAGTGCCGTTAGACCCTTCGGTAAAGTACGGGAGGCTTCGGCTGCAGAAAACGCCTTCTGGGTCGCCGGAAGCGCATGCCAACCCCCTTTTTCCCCCGTGGGGCAGCAAAAACACGCATTTTTTCGTCGTAGAAGTTGCGAAGAGCCTTGCCCTGCGTGGCTTCCAAGCGACTTCGACCGGTCATTTCCAGCCCCTGATCGTTCGCGCGAGAAGTTAACCCCACTAGAACGGCGGAAAATTTCACGATGGAAGTTGTTGAGGCCCCATGCGACGGGCGTTTCAGGCAACTTCCATCATGATTTTCTGGTGTGGAAGTGATGACGCGAGAAGTTGGGGAGGGTCCTGATTGAGATCTTTTGGCGTGGAAGTTGTAGGAAGCCCGAATTTCGGGGCTTCCAGCCTACTTCCACGCTATTTTTTTTGTCGTGGAAGTGAGTTATGGCAACTGCCTGGAAGTTGGAACACCATCCACGTCTTCGTAGAAGTTGTGAAGCCCAGCAAGCACGCGGCTTTCACCAACTTCCACGCTCTCTGTAGCACGCTAGCGAGAACTTCCTCCGTGACAAAAAAACGGAGGCCCATTCCTTACAGATATTAGAAAAGCGCTTTTTTTTGCTTCCCACCCCCGTGTCGCGTAGCGGAGTCGTAGAAGTTGGAGAGGTTTCCGAGGGGGAAGCGATGTGCTCGTGCGGTGCCTGAGCGAATAGCGGGTGGGGTTACGGAACTGCGAATGGAACCGCGCATTTTCATTCCGCCTGCTACCGATGCGTCAGTAAGACTGAGATTCTGCTGCTGGATTTGCGCCAGCGAGGCGAGTTCACCGACGATCTTTTTGCCCACGCTCAGCCACAAAGGGTCGAGCAGGTCATGCGGGGCTTGACGCGATAAATGCGAAATGGGGGCGCAACGCTCGTTGGCGCCTGAATGGGGCACGCGGCGCGAGATGATGAGCCGGTCTAACACGACCTCCATAGATCTGCTGTGGGAGGTTGGGTGCAAGTGAGTCGCTACCACTACCCGCGAGTATTTCCCGCTCGGAGATTTAGTCGTATCCATCTTTCGGTCGGGATGACTTGCGCCTGTTGTCCAAACGCCTCGCCAGCAGAAATCCAACGACAGCAGCCACCGATATGCTGAGCAGCACGGCACCGATCGCCTGGGCCAAGATTGACGCCGTTTCCATGCTTCGGTCCTTTCGATTGTGGGCGTGGGGCAACAATACTCGCTTGAATAAAAAACCCTAGCGGCCAGCTTAGTGAACGGCTTTTTGAGTCGACTCCGATTTCGTAGACGTCCCCTGGTCCAATTGGTGCCTACCCGGTGGTAGGCGGAGCCTTGGCCTATTAACCGGTAGCTGCATTTAACCATCGGCAGCTAGCGGCCAGGAGCGGTCTGTCGTTGGTGCCTGCTTTCGGGGAGGCTGTAAACTTACGGCAGCATCAAATCCCCAGTCGTGCGAGACTTTTTAGCCTAACCCCCCAGACGAACTGCAATATGGGCTGTGAGGGAGAGTGCTGGGCTATGTCATCGGCGTGGCCGTGGCGACGGTGCTGCTCCGTAACTGCCACAACTGCTTCAGTAAAGCCCTTGGCCCCCTTCAGCTATTCCCAAAGTTGAATCACCCTATGAACCCTGCGGGCATCGACACTAGCGCACTACTCACCATGCTGGGCTTGATCGCTGCGGTGTGGGCGATCGTGCCAAGCACTGCCAGGCTCAGCTTCCGGTTGAGCCTGAATTGGTTCGACTGGCTGGTTATCTGGTCCGCGCTGCTAGTCATCCATGGGTTCTTTTTCCAGCCTGTACTCACCGCACTTGGGGTTCCGACCTTTGGCCCCTGGTTGTGGGGCTTTGACAAGAGCGTCACCCAGTATCTGCTGTTCTTGCTCCTCGCTGGTTTTGTCTATTGGCGGTCGCGCAGGACGAGGCTTACGCGGTGGAACCTCGGACTCTTCGATGGCCTGACCACGTCACTCTTGCACGCAGGGAAGCTCGAGGAGCTGGCCGACTTGCTACATCGTCATCTCGCATCAGCGCTGAATCTGGCGGCGTCGAAGAGCGTGCGAAGCCGCTTGGCCAACGCCATTCGCCCACCGCGTTCCGACTTCCAAGTCGTCTTCCGAGACGACGGGTCCATCTCGTTAGGAGAAGGTGCTCCGGCGAACTGGCTATTTCGCAAATGGTTCAGTTTTCGCGAGTGGTTTGCCGACATGGTTGGCCCATCGCAGCGGGTGCAGCGCCGTGCCGCCATCGTCATAAAGCGGCTGCTGTCATCCCGTCGCCTTATCGGACATCTCGCCATCGCTCGACCATACCTCTGCATGGAGGTCATGGAGCGCACAACGCACTTTGTGGAAGACTTCCAAGACGAGTTCTTCGACGCACTACTGGTCAATGAGGCCAGCGTCATCTACAGCGAGCTCAAGAACAACGACAACTTCGGCGGGGGCGGACACCGCTTGGCGCTGCCTGATGAGAACCGCATCTTGCGGTTCTACTGTGCCGATGTTGATGTGGCAGCCCGTCTCGGGGTTTACCGGTCTGTCGGCGAGGCCGTACTCGCGCGGATTGATGCAGATGATGCTCTCGAAAAGAAACTCAACGGGCGGCTGCTGACCTTTCAAGATGTTGGAAAGCACCACGACCCGGTTTATGCGGGGATCTGGTTCTTCAGGATCATGGTTCTGGAAGGCCTACATCAGCGTGTCGCCGACCACTTGTGGCTTCACTACATGCCTCATTTCGCTAGCCGCCTAGTCGACCGCGCTCGCGAAGTTCGACCTGAAGACGAGAACCATGAGTTTCCAACGCCGCTGGGCTACCTGCTCTACGAAATCGTTGACGCTACTGCGGTGTGGGTGAGGGATGCCGAAGCTTTGACGAAGCCAGGCGACGCGCTGCATCCCAATCAGCTCGAAGGCAATCACATTTACATTTCCTTCGAAGCTGCAGAGGCCATCGGCCGTGTTATCCAGGCCATCTTGATGTCGCCGCGCGTGCCCCGCCGACTCAAGGACGAATTACTTGGTGTGGCGCTCACCACCCTACGGGACTTGGAGCAGCATACGCACTTGGCGCCGCTGGCCAGGGTGATGCGTATGCACCTCATCGAACCTTATGGCTTCAGGGAACATAACAACTATCTGTATATCCTTAAGCAATGCTTCGATGTACAGGATCATGTACTTCGGGCTTATCTGGAGCGCTTTAGTGAGGAGCTCAACTCTGCTTGGGAAGCTGCGCTCTAAGAACTACGTTGCGTTCAGAGCGTGGGCTGAATCGGCGCGCTCCCTACGACTGTTTTTCGGCTCCAGATCCGAGGCCCCGAGTCTGGCAAATGACGTGCCCTCCGGCCTTTCGCGACTGGCTATAACCGGCCAAGAGCGGGCGTTGAGGTTAGGAAAGTAAATCTGGCCCCTTTTGCCTTTTCCCACAGCCCCACGCTTGCTCGGATATGTAACGACAACTACTCATGCAGGCGAGCTTCCGCTGCTGGCGGAATGCTATGGTGTGTGCGCAAAAGAACCACAAACAGATGCTCTGAAAAGGAGTTCCGCATGAGTCCCAAGCTCTATCTCGTTCTGGTGCTGCTGGCACTGGGTGCTTACCTTTTCTGGCTGACTCGTGAGCAACTGGCTGCGATGCAGACCAAGAAAAAGGGGGTCGCCTACGGCAAGGCGGTGATGGCCGCCGTTGAAACGCATTACGTTGAGCTGAAAGACAAGTCGGGTTTGCTGGTCGAAGATAAGGGATATCAGGTCGTCGACGACTCGAAGTGGAAAGCTGAGGTCGACAAGTTCATCACTATGGTCGTCCGCCCGAAGGTCGAGGGTTTCATCAGGACCCGGGCCGATCAGGCTGTCTTCCACCAATTCGCCACGACCATGCTTCTCCAACTGTTGGACGGCGATGTGTTCCCCCGTCAGTTCCCTGTCGAAGAGTATGCAGCCGGCGCGATCCAGCCGGCCGGCGAGGCTGAAAAGTTGTTAATCCCGGCCCGCTGGCTTTTCTCGATAGTGTTCATCGCCGTCGCGGTCTACACCGCCATCCACCAAGGCTGGGTGGGGGCCTTGCTCATGCTGGTTGCCGGCTTGGTGTTCAACCCGCTGACACACCAGAAAATGGTACAGAAAGCACCGTGGTACGACCGATACAACCTCGGAATTTGGGCGATTCTGGGCATCGTGTTACTGGCCAACATCTCCTACTTCCAGCATGCCCAGGCGGTCTACGACGAGAGCCAGGCCCTCCTTGCCGAACAGCAAAAGCAGCGGGCGATTGAGCGGCAGAGAGTTGCCGAGCAGCGTCGCGTGGATACCGAACAGAAAAGGCTGGCGGTAGAGGCTCAAGCCGCCAATGAGTTCGCGGCGAAGCGCTTAGAGGTCCTCGAAAACCTAAGTCGGGCCATCCAAGAAGAGCGATTTACGGACGCGAAAGCGATCATGGAAAAGTACAGCGCGGTTTCTGATTCTGATCTGGTCGCGCTCAAGGGTGAATACGAACTGAAAAAGGAAGCCTTCGAAGCCAAGGAGGCCGCTGCCAAGGCCGAGCGGAAGCGCCAGGAGAACTACACCACTCGCATCCGAGACTACGCGATCGACGAATACACTTCGGCACAGTATCCGAAGCTCACGGCCAAATATCGCAGCCGGCTAACGGAGATTAAAAGCTTCCGCCGCACAGCGGCTGAGCGCGTGATTGACAGCGGAAAATGCGACTACGTCGAGAATGTCCAGCTCAGCGACGAAAGCACGCTGCGATCACTCAAGTTCTTCATTGACTGCACCAACGAAAACCGGATCTACCTGACCGAGGCTGAACTTAAGAGCGGCGCCGAGGTGCGTACACAGGAAGAAAACTCTTGGGACGAAGGTGAGGCCATTGTTGCGTGTAGGGACATGACGAAACGGAGCGCGACCATCCCGAGTTCGGTCAACTTCCACAGTTTCACTGGTACCAGTGCAACGACCGCCAAGACCACCGGGAACGTCCAGGTGCTTTTAAACTTTGATGCCAAGAACGTTTTTGGTACGGAGATCGGCTACACGGCGAGGTGCATCTTTGAGCCGCGTAAGCAGGGCAGCATCGAGGTTTTCTTACGCGAATAACGCTGAGCGTCGACTGTGCGAGCATTGCAAATGCGTTCGGGGGTGACGACGCGCCGCAGTTACGAGCGCTGCTAACCGGCCGCTTCTGGCCGCTTTGAGCCAGTCGTGACCTAGATCGACCGGATTTTGCCCATCTAAGAAAGTCTACCCCCGCACCCCGACCACCTCATCCCAGCGCATCGTGTACCTCTGGCTCAGCATTTCCCTCCGCATCGCCCAGGCAGGCTTCGCCGGCACACGGCCAATGCGCACCGTGCTCCTGCCTTGCCGCTGGTTGATCTGGTCGACAACTGCCATCAACTGGTCAGCACCAGGGCGCGGTTTGGGCGCAAAGAGATCTGGAGTGAGCTCGCCGCGATGGTTCAGATCCATGAGCAGGATGCTGCACTTAGAGAACGGATAACCTGGTCTGTAGATCTGGCTCAGGCCGCGCTGGGCGAGCGCCAGAATTTCCCTAGTGTCATCTGTTGGGGAAGGTAGAGCCAGGGTCACTGCGTTTGCATAGCGGGGCCCATCCAGGTCAGCCAGTTGGGTTTGAAGACCTACCTGAATCGTGCTGCACAGTGAGCCCTGGGCGCGTAGTTTCTCAGCCGCCCTGGTCACATACGTCGCCATGGCTTCGCGAATAGGCGGCAGCTCTGTTTGGCGCACACCGAACATCTTGCTACTACAGATGGCCTCCTTCGGTGGCGGGTCTTCATTGAATCCAATACAACTCACGCCTAGCAGTTCACGTGCTGTCCGCTCCATGGTCACGCCGAAGGTCTTGCGCAGTGTGCCGATATCAAACTGGGCCAGGCCAGATCCCATGCCGTTGAAATCTTCAGTGCGGCTAGCTTGGCAGCGGAGCGATGACCTACACCTCAAACTTCGGACACCGGAGCCAGGCGCATAAGTTTTTCCTGACGGATAGGGTCTGTCAGGTCGAGGACACCTCCAGTGCCTTTTTCCGTTTCTTTGCCGCCCAGTTGGCAAGCTTTGCCGACGTTTTGGTCGTGCTGATACCCACACCTACCGGCATGACATCGAAACACCTACAAATAACTGTATATGCAACCAGTATTTGTTAAGGCGCGCGAGAGCTCAATCGGGTGGGTGATAGGCGGTTGGCAGTTCAGTCGCTTCGAGGCCATTGAGCATGCGATTGATCTAACCCTTTAATCGCCCTTGCCGATGGAGGCATACGCCACTGATGCAAGCCTGAAGGGCTGTACCATCAAGCCCCGCAACACTTTTTGTACTTTTTCCCCGAGCCGCAAGAGCAAGGTTCGTTCCGACCCTGTTTTGGTGCATCGGTGTTAGTCCCCAGGAAAGGAAGGGCATTCAGGAACTGCTGCTGAAGCATCTTGGCGAATCGGTCTTCCACGCAAAGATTGATGTAGTTATTTGCCACTCCATGTCCGCTTTCGGCAGCAGCTTCTAAGAGCTTAAGGCCACGCTCCTTGTCTTCTTCCAATTCTTTGCCTTCATAGAGCCAGCGGCCAAGAAGGTATTCACAGTGGTGGCAATCTCTAGCGATAGCATCTTTAAGGCACTGCTCAGCCTTCTCTGGTGAGTAGAAGGGCGATTCCATTTCGAGATACAGAAAGGCTAACCCAGCGTAAGCAGTGATTTCTCCCTTAGACACAGCTGCCTCAAACATTGCCAAGGCATCTTCGAGCTGCCCCTTCTGACGCAGATAATCACCGTAAAGCGCACAGGCTGAGGGGTCTCCCCGCGTTGCTGCAATTGCCAATGCCTTTACACCTAGGCGATGACTCTCCTCACCCTCATTCTTGTCAAAGGTTAGTTGGGCGTATCGGTATAGAGCCTCGGTATTCGCCAGCTTAAACAGGCAAGCCTCCTTCCCACCCTTTGCATGGATTTCGCTGAATCTAAACCTATCGAGCCCTGCACTGATCTCAGCGGCTGCCCAGTACAGCTCAGCAGCCATTCGGACAGTCGTATTCTTATGCGCTTCCTCGCTGTATCCGATAATTAGTGCTTTCCTGTTTATCGGTGACATCGACTGAGCTTCGAGAATTAGGCCAGCAGCCATTTTGGCCTCAAAGTCCATGGTCGTGACCGCCTTCCAGAGTGTCTGCTGACTGGTAAAATCTCCGACTTCGACGGTGCTAATGGCCGGTAGCTTCTCGCCTCTGTTGAGTAGTAGAAACACGCTCTCGAATATCCCGACCAGGGTGTTCCGAGCATCAATTGCGCCTTGCAGATCACCTGACCCACGAGCTTCACTGCTGCCTGACGTCTCTGAGCCTGCCGTGGGGGCTCCTCGCTGTTGTCCTGAGTGGACTACTGCGTTTCCTGCTTTTCGAATGGCATGCAAATCAGAGCGCAGGCTATGGTCGATAACCTGGCTCGCGGATAGCTCGTTGATTGCGTCGTAGAGAGCAGCTTGGTCGATTTCCACTTGGAAGCGCTTGGCCAGCATCGAGGTCAAATGCTCAACCACAATCCGAAACTGGGTTTTTGCATAGTCCGGATAGGCAAACATCACATCCAAGGCGCGGCGGTAGTGCTCTCCCGCCTCCGGCACAAGATTGATGCAGAGCTCTACATCGGTCATCTCACGTCTGATATTCAAACCACTCGTCCTTGGGGGCGCGAAATAGGCCTAGTCTGCATCAGCAGTAACTTATCGGCCATGGCCTGAAGCGGCCTTGGAGGAACGCATGGCTGCGAGCGAAGCTGATCGGAGACAGAAAAGATACGAAATGGAATCTGCAAAAAAATCTGTGATTCGGCTTAAATGTTTGGCATCGAAAATAGCCTAAACCCAGCATGGTCACTGGCGTGAAGGCTTTCGTTCAAATGCGTAGTGAAATTTGCAGATTCCACCGTGACAGGTGGCTACGTAGGTCTCCCAAATTATCTACTGGCCGGCGGCAGCCACGCCTAGGAGCTCCTTTGGGCCAACGGCCGCGCAAATGGCGCGCGGTCACCGAATTTAGAATAGTCCAGACGGAGCCACTCATGTACTGCCCCCGATGCAGCGCCCCTCACGAAGCGATAGACCATTTCTGCCGTAAATGTGGAACAAGCTTGTCACCCGTCACGACGACCACCAATACCGCGACCTCTGGTGATCACAGCTTCAACGCCGGCCAGCACAACACGTTCGCCGGCAGCATTAACATCAGGTCGGGAAACGACGAGCCGCGGGCTTACATCGATCGGGTAAAAAATCAACCTTTGTCGATTGGCGGACATCCGCTGAAAGTCAGCTGGGTGCTCCTCTCTGGTGGGCTTGGCTTTGCCAGTAGCGTTGTGACCATCTGGAGCGTATTTCCCAAGGGGCCTCATTATGGCGTGCTGATACTGCTGGCGATCAGTATGGTCGCGATCATGCTGGGTACTGTTCTCCACAGCCAGCGCTTCGCTCGTTTGGGATCATTTCTCACTTTTGAGTCGGACAAAGAAGGCGCAATGTTCCTTACCGAGATCGGAGGGGAATGCCCAATATGCGATGGAAAACTGAAGCTACGCGATTTGGGCCAGAAGGAGCAGAGGACAACGCTGGTTCGCTGCACTCGCAACCCGGACCATTTTTGGTTGTTCGACCCAACGGTATTGGGTGAGCCCGGTACCGAGTAGAAGGAATAGGCTTACATCTCTAGGCTCGTAGTGCTGGATTGTATCCGGCTCAAGCTGCCGCCGGGCCTAAGTACTCAGAGCGCCGCTCGAACAATGGCGATTCAGTTCCCAGGACTCACACAATCATGTCGTCTTTCCTCGAGTCAGCCATCAAGGCCTCTGCCGTGCGGCTAAGTCATTACATTGAGGTCCATCGAGGCCACGCCGAAGTCAGTTTTGCTGAACACGTGGAGCGGCGGAGAAGAGAAAAGGTTGCTCACGCCAGCTCATTCAAGCTCATTTACCTCGATACCCTAGCTTGGAAATGGTTAGCAGATTACCGACAGGGCAAGCCCGCCTTGCCGGCGGCAGTGACGGAATTTGGAGAATCCATTGAACAAGCCGTTCAGACCGGACGGTTCGCGTTCCCTATCGGCGTCCCGACCTTCTTTGAGCTGGACTCGATGGTCGATCCAGCCACTCAAGGGATGCTAAAGATTCTGGCTGACGAACTCTCCCATGGTCTTTGCATTACGTCCTACCATGACCGTATGGGCTATGAGCTGAAAACGCTTCGAACGAACAAGCTAGGTCAGGTAGAAGGACTGGAAGGCTTCTTATGCAGCCCCATCGAGATGATGGGAATCCCAACACTTTCGCTACCGGAATTCGTTAAGGAGTATGTGGATCAGACCACATTCAACAAGGCGTTTTTCGACTCCCTATACGAGCTTCCTTTTTCCATCCAGCTAGAAGTCGCCAGCGGTGCACCGGGCAAAAAGTGGGATAACTCGCGAGGCATTACTGACCTCAATGATGGCAAGGTCCAGCATCAGTCCGCCGTGCCGAATCTCAATGCAGGCATCTTCCTTGAACTGAAAGGCGGAATTGAAGCCTGGTTCATCGGTGAAGGCCTGGCCCTTGATCATCGGCAAATCACTTTGGATGCATTGAATGCGATGAACCATTGGGCCCAAGAGCCCGCTTCGCGTGCTCTGCCGACAATGCGCATCCTTAGCTCGCTGTATGGCTTGATGCGATTTGACCCAAATCGACGTTACAGGAAGGGAGACCCCAACGACTTCCTAGTAGCGGCATCTGCTCTCCCAGTTGCTCAGGCACTTTTCACTGACAGGAAATTTGCAGTCCTCTTGTCTGACAAGAGAATCGGCTTGGACAAATTTCTGGATTGCGTTGTGGTGAGCGGTCCCGAGGAGATGTCCCAGTACCTGAACGAACAGATGTAATCAGCCGTTCCCTTCGTAGTCAGCCTGGGCATATGGACAGTACGATCAGGCAAAACAACTAAACGGGAAATGAATATGGGACTCAAAGAAGATCAGGAATTTTCCCGCGCGGCCTGCGAGCGCTTAATCATGGTCTTCCCTGCGAAGCTCCTAAAGAAAGAGGCCGCAATCGCAGATCGCCTCAGCCAGGTGAAACTATCGCCCTTGAAGAAACTTGAGGCCGTTTACGAGCTTCTGGGTGAGATAGGTGCACACATAGCGCCTTCAACGCCCTGCAAGAAAGGCTGTTCATCCTGCTGCCACTACAGCGTCACTGTTTCTAAGGTTGAAGTCCAGTACATAGAGGCACGCACAAAGCACAAACGATTGAAGCAGGTGCAGCTTAAGGAGGACTTTCATGGGCAAGCGTGTCCCTTCCTTAAGGAAAACTCCTGCAGCATCTATTTGGCCAGGCCATTCGTTTGTCGTCGGCATCATTCACTGGCGCCGACTCCTGAATGGTGTGCTCCCGATAAATCAGCTGCAGGTGATTTCACTCGGCTTGAATCCAGCGAGCTACAAAAAGCCTTTGACGCCCTACGTGTGGGCAGTCCAGTTTGGGATATCCGACAAGTCTTCAAGGCGCAATAAGCCTCGGAGTCCGTTCAGGAGAGCTGCGATGATCACTTCCAAGAGCACCTCAGCGGCGATTTGAGATCGCTTCTGGTCTGGGCGCCGGAAGCCGTCATCGGAAACAGGCAGCTACCGGCCAAATGCGGGTGTTTAGCGCTGGATTGAATGACCTTTAAATTATGCTCCGACGCTCGGCTTAACGCACTCTGTGACTGGATGAACCGTTGCAGGACATGATGTGCAGTCAGCGGTGCGTATCCACTAAGAACGAGCTGCCGCGAGATCTTCTCACCTCACCATGGCTGAACTGGCGCTATAAAACGGCAAAAGGGACTAAATACCTTACAGCAACAGAAGTTTACTCGATCTTTACAATACATATCCGCGGAAAATATCCTTTATAATAGTGTCGATTTATAGTTTTTTAGGAGAATCTGTGGATTCAATATTATCGATAATAGATATTATGTTCCCGGCATTGTTAATAGTGCTGTGCATTGGGGCAGTTTTTTTAACTTTTTGCTGTGCTTTTGTTTGGCGATTTTCATGGATGCCGACTCGCTGGAATGATATTAACTGGAAGCGTGTTGATTATGCCTGGATCATTGCAGGATCAGTAGCGCTAGCAATTCAAGCTGTCACCATGAATGGCGATTCTAAATTGTCAGCGTTAAACGCAGAGGAGAGCTTCCTGCGTATGAGCGCACAGGGCGTGAATATGGATGCCGCCGAGCTTAGTGACTCCGATATATGTTTGCCAGTGGCAAGCAACATCGGTTCGGTTCCCAACGAGTCGATAAATGAGCTTGATAAAGCGTGCAAACAATTTAGGGAGATTAGGCCCGATAACCCGACTGCTCAGACCCTTGACGTTAAATTGGTTCTCTTTTTGAATCGCGGCTCCATCAATGATCAAGGATATAATAATGCAGAAATAAAAAAGAGAATCCAGAGACTAAATGAATCTCTCGAACAATATTTTGCACAGATGGCTGTGGTGCAAGATCTTTCAAACAAGGTAAGCCAATACAAAAACATCCTGAGGAATATGAATTATTTCTCATATGTAATGTTAGTTTTGGCGGTCGGATTGAGGTTGGCGAAGGTTAAGGGTGAGATAATTTTAAAAAGGAACCCTGTCTCCAAAAAAGAGGAAGATTACATATCTAGGGAAGAGCTTTCTCTCGTAATAAATGGCCTGATAAGTCGCGATCAGCTAAACGTTTTGGAACGAAAGATCTACAATCTCGAGCGATCGCTTAGAAGGGTTATTTATAGTGCTGGCGGGTTGCTTGCGATAGTGGTTCTGCTTACGTGCTATATTTTGGTAGTTTCCCCTCGATGATGCTTTCATAATTTTGGCAGGGTCTGAAGGCCGTGAGCTGACCGGCGGCTCTCGGCCTAGAGGGGACAGCTGTTCCAGTCAATAAACCAGTCACCTATCCTGAACAGGCGCCTTGGCGTGGTTGCTAGCCACGGAAGCTGGACAGTGACTCGATGGTGGTAGTGGACCCGCCGCATACGATGACCAGCACATTACTGAACTCACTCAGGGAAACCTTGTTCCCATAGAGCAGCGCCAGGGATGCTCCGCAGGCTGGTTCCACCAGCATACGATGGTCATCTAGGTAGGCTATCCGATTGGCATTCCTTCAAGATGCCGCCTTCTGCAACGATTGAGTTATTTTTAAGAATTAATTGCGCTGCAGGCGCTCAGGGAGCGAGGTTGATATGTCTGGAAAGAGCGCGCCAACGCTAGATAAAGCGAAGGTTCTAGAAAACGCAGTGACCTCAATTCAGCTGGGTATTGAGGACTATGAGTTAACCCAGGGTAACAGGGGAAACCCGCTCCGGGCTGTATCTGCCGCTCGTAATTTGTTTGCGGGCGTACTTCTACTGTTCAAATATAAAATTTCCACTTTAGCCGATTCCCCTGAGCACGCGGCGTACCTCATCTACAAGGCTAGAAAGTTCAAGCCATGCCGAATTGATAGCGGCAAGATCGAATGGCGGCCTGAACTTGAAAAAAATAAAACAATAGACGTATCAGATATTCGGCTTCATTTCGAAGGGTTGGGAATTAGAACAGACTGGACAGCTGTTAATGCTTTGCAAACATGCCGAAATGATCTGGAGCATCTTCATCTAAAACACCCATTAGAAGATATTAACAAATTCTTGCTGGACCTATTCCCTCTTCTAAGAGATTTCATTACACATGAGCTTTCAGAGAACCCTGCAGCCCTACTAGGAGCTACATGGGAGGTGATGCTCAAGAATCATGAGTTCTTCGCTAGGAATCGGGATGAAACACACCGCCAGTGGGCAAAGTTAGGCGTCATGGAGCACACCCTTGAACTTTTCAAGACTTGCGTATGCCGCGCTTGCGGATCTCCGCTTCTTGAGCCTAACCGTGAAGATATTAAGTCAGAAATCCCGTTCGACTACTCAGAGTTCCGTTGCAGCTGTGTTGCTTGCAATCAAACTGACCCGTTTATTGAGTTAATGGCTGAGGCGCTACGCTTCGCGAAGGAGGACCCTTTCAGCGAGGAGGCGGTGATCATAGACTGCAGTGGATGTGGTGCACCGCTGTTCGACTCGATCGAGGGCTACTGCCATCTCTGCGGCCATAGCTATCAACCGCCACGGTGCAGTGGTTGCAATCAGATACTTGAAAGTTACGAGGCTGAGCATGGAGCACTCTGTGATAGATGCTCAGAATATGCCCATTACGACGATGAATATGAGCCACACATAAGCTAGGCCATTAGCTGCGCCTACCTGTGCAGTACAAAATCATTCTGAGGGCTACGCAGGATTTAGATACCGCCGATTTGTGCTTATTCGGCAGAGCGGTGATAAATACGAAGGGGGTGGCGCGCAAGCAAACGACCTTCTCTTAGCGCCAGAGTTTATTGCTATATGCTCTAGTGAATGTCCGCTTCTGGCCCAGAGTGTGTAAAAACGCTGCTAGCCAGTGTTCTATGAGCAACGACCCCTGTCGGTTGAGCGAGGACGCTGGTCAACGTCACAGAAGCGGATCAGTAGCGGATCAGTAGCGGCTAGAAGTCTCCAGACCCAACCTGAGGAAATCCAGGGCGATCCTGTAGCGGTTTTTAGACCGACATCGCCTTCATCAGGTTGCTGGTGCCAAGGATGTTCATGACTCGCTTCAAATTATAGGCGAGCACATTCAAGCTCATCTCCGCGCCAACGCCAGGCAGCCGACGTGTCAGGAAGTGCGTTGCGCCCATCCATTGTTTAAGCGTCCCGAAGGGGTGCTCAACAGTTCGTTTTCGGACTCGCATCATCTCAGGTGCATTACTCAGCCGGTTCTGCATTTCCTCCAACACCGCTTCATGTTCCCAGCGTCGAACCCGTCGTTGCTTGCTCGGTGTGCACTGCAATTTCAAAGTGCAGCCTTGGCATTTCGAACTCCAGTACCGGTGCAGCTTCATGTCTTTTCAACGCTGGAGAAACGCCAAATCAGCGCCTCTCCAGCAGGGCAGGTGTATTCGTTTTTCGCCGAGTCGTAGATAAAGGCGTCATTGTTGAAGCGCCCGTCGGCCTTGGCTGTCGAGGTCATCGGTTTGGGGACATAGGCGGTGATATTGGCGTCGTGGCAAGCCAGGATCTCCTCGCTCTTGAAGTAACCTCGATCAGCTACAACCGACAGCGTTTCTGATGCCATCGCCTCCCGTGCCTGCTTCGCCATCGAGCTGAGTTGGTCGCGGTCTGAACCGACGTTGGTGACCTCATGAGCGACGATCAAATGATGCTGAGTGTCGACTGCGGTCTGCACGTTGTAGCCAACGATTCCAGTACCGCGAGTCATCATGGAACGGGCATCCGGATCGGTCAGGGAGACCTGTTTGTCCGGCGATTCGTTGAGCTGGATTTCAATCGCCTGAAGCTCTTTCATCTGGGCCTTTAGCTTGGCGATTCTCTCTTCCAGCCGCGCTGCTTTGGGCTGAGAAGATTTAGGTTCTGCCTGGTCAGCGACATCGAGCGCCGTGAGGTAACGGCTGATGCTCGATTCAATTTCCTCCATTCGCCGCTTCAATTTGGCGCTGGTGAAGTTGCGGTCGCGATTGTTGACTGCCTTGAATTTGCTGCCGTCGATGGCAACCAGATTTTCTCCGAACAGCCCCAGCTGCTGGCACAGCACAACGAACTGGCGGCAGACGCCTCGGATAGCCTTGCTGTTCTCTTTTCGGAAGTTGGCGATGGTCTTGAAATCTGGCGTCAACCGCCCAGTCAGCCACATCAGTTCGACGTTGCGCTGAGTCTCTCGCTCAAGACGCCGACTCGATTGAATCCTGTTGAGGTAGCCGTAGATATAGATCTTCAGCAAGATCGCAGGGTGGTAAGCAGGCCGGCCTGTATCCGCAGGAGTTGCGCTTTCAAAGCCCAACGAAACCAGGTCAAGCTCATCGACGAAGACATCAACCACTCGCACCGGATTGGTATCGCTGACGTAGTCGTCAAGGCTTTCAGGGAGCAACGTACTTTGGCCTCGATGCTCACCTTGAATGAAGCGCTTCATGGTCGACCCTTACGATGAAATCCTCGAAATCATAGCAAGGGTTTGATCAGACGTTTTTACACACTCTGGGCCGAAACCGGTCATCCGCACGGTGGTCATCGATGCTATCTGGGCAAAGCCGCGCGCGGAGGTTTGATGTCCAGTTGACGTATACCCTAACTGGACATTCCGAAACCCAGCTGTAGCCTGTATGGATAGGGTCGATTTTCCAGTAATTTGGCATCTGTCTGACTGCCTTTAAGATCTCAGCTATACACATTTCCCTGAGAGGGCAGCATGCACGGACAACGGATTGGTTACATACGAGTCAGCACGCTCGACCAGAACCCGGATCGACAACTGGAAGGCGTTCAGGTGAGCAAGGTGTTCATCGACAAAGCCTCCGGTAAGGATACTCAGCGCCCGGAGCTTGACGCACTGCTCGGGTATGTCCGCGAGGGGGACACCCTGGTGGTGCACAGCATGGACCGGCTGGCCCGTAATCTCGATGACTTGCGGCGCATGGTGCAGCAGCTCACCGGGCGGGGAGTGCGGATTGAGTTTGTGAAGGAATCGCTGGCCTTCACCGGGGAGGATTCACCGATGGCCAACCTGCTGCTGTCGGTCATGGGGGCATTCGCAGAGTTCGAGCGGGCGTTGATTCGAGAGCGGCAGCGAGAGGGTATTTCCCTGGCGAAACAGCGCGGTGTTTATCGAGGGAGAAAAAAGGCTCTGAATAGCAACCAGGTTGAAGAACTGCGGCGCCGGGTGGAGTCCCGAGAACCGAAAGCCGCCCTGGCTCGCGAGTTCGGTATTAGCCGAGCCACACTCTATGAGTACCTGCGGGCTCCGGCGTAGGGAGTAAGCCTCATCCCTGGCAGGGAAAAGCTTTCCCATCCAGGGAAGAGCTTCAGACCCCTTCGACTTCGATTCCGTGTTCCGCCAACCAAATCTTACGTTGTGCGAAGTCTGGCATGGCTCGCTCCAGGCGTAGCCAGAACTCCGGGGTGTGGTGCGGCTCGTGCAGATGCACCATCTCATGCACCAACACATACTCGGCAATGTGCTTGGGCAGCAGGATGGTCTTCCAGTGGAAGTACAGCTGCGCGCCCTTGCCGCATGACCCCCAGCGATAGCCAAGATCCTGTACCCGTACCCCTCCAGGGGAAAGATCCATGCGGGCTTGGTAATTCTTCACGCGCAAGGCCAGCCAGCTGCGGGCATGTTCGCTGTACCAGCGGATAAAATGCTCCCGGGCTTTGGGCAGCTCACTGCGCAGCAGGCGGAAGCGGCCGGCTGAGAGTTTGAGCGGCACATCCTGCTCATCGACCAGCTTCAGGCGATAACTTCGTCCCAGGTACAGAAAGCCCTCACCATCGACATATTCCTTGGTAGGGATAGCCCGCTGCAGGCGCTCCTTTTCTGCCAGACGCGAGTAAATCCAGAAGCTTTTTTCCGCTACGAATTGGCGCAGCGTCTGCTCCTCCACCTCGGGCGGAGCGGAGAGGATAAGTGCGCCGTCACGCTCGACAGTGATCTGCAGTGTCTTGCGCCGGGCACTGCGGCGCAGCGTCAGCTGCAGGTCGTCTACGGTGAGGGTGTGATCGCTCACAGTTGCATCAACCGTTCATGGCTGGCCCTGGCCTGATCCATCAGACGGTCAGCCAGCACACCCGCCGTATCGGTATCCACCAACGGCGGGCGCAGTCGCATCAGGTGATCGAATAGCTGCCCGGCCAGTTCCTCCTGGGCCGCTCGTTTACGCGGGCTCCAGATATCGCGGTGGCTTTGCAGTTCGCCCACCAATAGATCGACCAGTTCCACCGAAACATCCTTCAAGCGCAGCAGTTCGGCAGGCTGTGGGTCGGCGTCGGCACACACCACATCCAGCAGGGTGCGCAGGAAGGGCGCATAGTGCTCGGGCAAATCCAGGGGGCTGTTGTCATCGCTCAACTGGCCGCTGCGGAGCTCATTGATGATCTTCTGCATCTGCTCAACAAGCTGGTCCCATTGCTCACCCAGCGACTTGAGTAGCTCGTTCAAGCGTTCGGACAGCTTGCGATACAGCACCGGGTCTTCATCGGCATGCTTGCGCACATGCGAGCGAATGGCGTGCTCCATCTCCGAGGCCTTGGCGCGGTCGTTGACGCTGCGCGACAGCTGCTTCTCGAAGTCGGCATCGGTGAGCTGGATTGGCGGGATCTTTGGATCGATACCCAGTGAGATCACGTGATCGTCGATCAGCTTGCGCACCTTGGCGCCGACATCCTTGCCTAGTTGCGGCAGATCCTTGTAGCGCCCGCGTGCCCGGGCGTGGATATAGGCCAGGCGCTTGGCATCCTTTACGAAGGGCAGACCTTCGGGGCGCGGCAGTACGGTGTCCAGTGAGTCGAGGAAGGCCTTGAGCTTGACCGCAAATTCGGCGCGTACCTTCTCCGACTCCAGTGCGGTAATACAGGCCTCGATATCCTCCAGCGATTCGATACCCTGGCGGCGCAGCACATCCACTACACGCAGATGACGATCTCGCAACACCGGCACCTCGTCCTTGATGCTGCTCAGCGCACCTTCGATATCCTCGTCGGCGTAGGCTGCCAGGGCCTCGCGCAGGTGATTGGCTACGCCGTAGTAGTCGACCACGATTCCGCAGCGCTTGCCGAACCCGGTACGGTTCACCCGAGCAATGGCCTGCAGCAGTTCTGCTTCCTTGATCGGTCGGTCGAGGTACATCACCCCTTCGATTGGGGCATCGAAGCCGGTGAGCAGCATCGATTTGACGATCAGAAAGGCCAGTGGATCGGCCTTGCCCGGCTGCTCATGGTTCAGAGGCTTTTTGAAGCGTTTGATCAGCTGCTCGTGCTTGCTGCCATCCGTCCAGGTCTTCCACTCGGACGGATCGTTATTTGAGCCGGAAATAATCGGTGCGAATTCCAGGCTGCGTAGCGTGTCGCGATACCGCCACGCCTGCACCCGCGCCTGTAGCTTGGGCGGGCGCTGGCACAGGGCTTCATCGTCGAGGCCCTTGTCAGTGGCGGGCAGTGCATCAGCCTCTGCCAGAAGCTCATCACGGGCGGCCTGCAATGCATTGAAATAGCGGATGGCCGCAATCCGGCTGTAGGCGACCACCTGCGCCTTGTAACCATTGGGCAGAATATTGGTGACGTAGTGACGGAGGATGTCGCGGGCCTTGTCGGTAATCAGTGCAGGGGCATCGAAGATATGGCCCTTGGTGGCGTATTTTTTTTTGATCAGCTCCAGTTCGTCCTGGGTGTGTTCGCGGAACAAATCCTCGAACAGCTCGTCCATGCTCGCCCCGTCTTTCACCGCGCCCTGTGCCGTGCGCCCTTCGTAGAGCACCGGTACTGTCGCCCCATCCGCTTCCGCCTCCTTGATGGTGTACTTGTCGATAAAGGCACCGAAAATTTCGTGGGTGCGCTTTTTGTCCCCCATGATGATTGGCGTACCGGTAAACCCGATGCGCGCACAGTTGGGCAGACCTGCCAGCAGGTTCGCGTGCAGGTCGCCGGCCTGGGTGCGGTGCGCCTCATCAATCAGCACTAGGATGCTCTCGTCGTGGTTGAGCACCTCGAACAGTTTGCTTCCCTGGTAGGGCGCGCGCTTTTCTGCGGCTTTGGCTGGAGCAGGGATTTCTGATGTAGTGGCGGCCGATCCATCCTCTTCTTGCTCGGGCGTGCGGTACTTCTGGATGGTGGCGAATACCAGGCCAGGGCCTTGGCGTCGCGCCAGGGCTTTAACGCCTTCGATATTGGACGCCACCTCTGGCAACTCGCCGCTCAGCGTGGCGGTGGCTGAGAGCTGTCTCTGCAGGTCTTTCCGGTCCGTAACCACGATGATCTTGAAGCGGCGCAGCTGCGTATCCGTGCGCATCTTGCGCACCAGAAACACCATGGTCAGGCTCTTGCCCGAACCCTGGGTGTGCCAGACGATGCCGCCGCGCTGATCGCTCTCGCCGTGCTCCAGGCGTGTCTGCCCGTGCTTCATACGGCTCACCGTGCGGTTTACTGCGCGGTACTGCTGGTAACGGCAGACTGTTTTGATGGTCTGCCCGCCGACCTGCATGAACAGCATGAAATGACGGATCAGGTCGAGCAGGTGGTCGGGCGTCAGCATGCCCGCCACCAGGCGTTCCTGCTCTGACAGCTTGGTTTTACCCAACCGCTCAGCCACGGCCTGCTCGCTGCCGCTGCCATCCGGGCCTACCACGGTCTTCCATTGAGAGAAATGCCCGAAACCAGCGCCAATGCAGCCCACCCGGGCTTCGTCATAGCTGCTGGCGATCAACAGCTGCACACTGGCGAACAGAGGCTCATTGCCCTCATTCTCCTCGACCTCGAAGGCTGTCTTGCGCTGGTTGCTGTAGCGTCGCAGTTGATCGACGGCCTCGGCCAGCGGTTCGGGAATGGACGGGCTCTTGCACTCCACCACCACCAGTGGGATGCCGTTTACCAGTAGCATTAGATCCGGGACGATAAATTTTTTGCCGCTGTTATAGCCGGGCGGGCAATCCACCCGGTACTGGTTGATCACGCTGAAGTGATTGTTGGCCGGGGTTTCCCAGTCGATGTAATGGATGGTCTGGCCGCGCCCGCCTTCCCAGCCAGGGAGGCCGTCGACGGTGATGCCCTTGAGCAGCAGCTCAGTGACCGTCTGGTTGGTTTCCATCAGCTTGCCGGCACCCACACGGGTGATGGCTGCCAGAGCTTCAGCAATGCGCTGATCATCCAGCCAGGGCTGACCGTCGCGAAGGTTGATGGCACGCAAGTGCTGGGCCAGCGCGGCCCGCTGAATGACTTCACTGAAGCTACTGCGGCCGGTGGCGGCCGGGTCGTCGAGGCTGCCCTCATTGTGCTGCCAGTTCAGCCCCTGCAACTGAGCTACAAAGGGTTTTTCAACATCTTCCAGTTCCCAGCCCACACGGTTACTCCTTTAATCCAGTTCAGGCGTGTATGGGCTCATACAGGCTCATTCCGGCTCATTCCGGCTCATTGCCGCACATTCCGGCTCATTCCAAGATGCAAAGGGTGTAGGTCGCCCCTCGATTCTTGCCGCTCTGCACAATGGCGCCTTTATCTTTCAGCTTTTTCAGCAGTTTGGCCGCCTGGTCTGTCGATATACGACATAACCCCATGACCTCGGCACGTTTGATTTGCCCATGCTGCTGCACATAGTTCAGCACCATCTGCTCATGCTGAATCGGTGCGAAGCCTGCCTGGCGGGTGTAGGCGGCTTTGTTGCCCACGGCTTGGTACAGGCTGGCCGACAGGGTGTAGCTGCGCCCTCGGGTGGAGCCATGGGCTTCCACCAAGCCGGCTTCGGTCAGGGCTTCAAGGGTGCGTTTGGCGCTGGCGGTGTCGCGTTGGATCTGCAAGGCCAGCTCGTCGGCCGTGACGCGCTTGCTTTCACGCAGGGCGGCCAGGGCGATCAGGCTGTCAATGGGCAGTTCGGCGTTGGTGGCGCGTTCGTGCTCGACCACCAAGCGGCGAAAGTCTAGGTCGGCCTCGGCGGTGGGCAGGCGCAACACCACGCTTTGAGCGGTGGTGTAACTGTAGTCTGGGGCCGGGCGGCCGAACTTGAGCATGCCGCGAAAGATCTTGTCCACACCGCGACCGGAGCGTTCCACCACACCGATGCGCTTCATGGCGTCGGCCAGCGCCGGGTTGCGCGGGCGCGGTTCGGTCACCAGCAGGTTGGCCAGGGTCACGCCATCGACCAGGCCACCGGGGTTGCTGACCACCAGGGCTGCGTCCTCCAGGCGCACATGCACCGCGCCCCGGCCGTGGTAGTCACGGTGGACCAGGGCATTAGCCACGGCTTCGCGGAAGGCACCGAGGTCCACCTTGGGCACCGGCACGCGGAACAGGCCGACCTGCAGCTCTTCTTCCGGGTTATAGGGGCGGAAGTTGGTTTCCAGCCAGTCCAGCGCCTTGAGCAGCGGGAAGCGGCGGAACTCGTTGAAGCGCACCGCCTGTTGGGCCAGCACCTGGAAGGCGAACTCGTGGGCGGGCACCAGTTGGCGCAGTGAAGTTTCCCGACCGATCAGCAGCAGGCCTGTTAGGGTCGGCACGCGCGAGCCATCGGCTTGCCGCGCGGTCAGCAGCAGCGCACCGTCGAGGGCTTCGTCGTCCAGCTCCAGCAGCACGCGGTCGCCGCCATACTGCTGCACGGCCTGGCGCAGACGCTCGCGCTCCAGCGGGTCGAGGTCGGCGAGGGTGGCGCCGGCCACCGGCTGGGCGGACACATCGAGCTGGCCAAAGCTGCTTGCTCGGCTGCTGCGCTCATGGGGCAGCATGGCCACGCATTCGGGGGTACCGTCGTGCTTTAAGCGGCGACGCAGGTAGACACCACTGGTGGTGGCTACTTCACCCTGCGCTTTGGGTACCTGGATGCGCGCTACGGTCACGCCATCCATGTCGACTGCCTCGGCCTGTACGTTTAGCGATGGCGAGGTGCGTGCCGCGACCATGCCGGCCAGGCCCTCCAGCAGACGATGCTCGGCATGCAGGCCGGTGGGCGTGCCGTCGTCCTCGACACCCAGCCACAGCTCGCCGCCTTCGGCATTGGCCAGGCAGACCAGCGCCTCGATCAGCTCGCGGTCGGGGAGCTTCTTCAGGTCGCTCTTGAACTCGACGGTCAGAGACTCGCAGAGCGGCAGGCGCTGAGGCATATCAGGCTCCCGTTGGTGCAGTCGTTTGCAGCATGGATTCCAGCAGCGGGGTGACGCGCACGCGGCCGGTCAGTAGATCATCCATAAGGCCATTCTTCTGTTCCCGAAATTTAGAAAGGCTAAGTTCTTCGGCTCTTAACCTCTCATCAAAAGCTCGGGTATGTTCAACGATTGCGTGTTGCTCTTCTCGCATGGGACGCAGGATCGCAAGCCCTCTGATGACACCTTGAGAAATGTTCGTCTGCGACTCAGCCATACCGCTGACCGTTCGAGAGATTGCACTTTGCATGTACTCTGCTGATAGCGCCAAGGCAAAGTATGCTGGCACCTCAGAATCCAGCAGCCGCAAGCGATAGATCTTGTCTGAGATCATCAGTTGAGAGCGTGTGGACGGTACATGAACCACAACTCCAACACGATTTTTTGGGCCTGCGCGGGTGATCAGAATGTCATCACTTTTGACCTCAAGATCAGGCCGCGGCTTAAATGGGGTGGGTAGCTGCTTATTTTCGTCTTCGTTGTATCCCCCCCACACAACTGAGGTCGTCTTAAGAACGCCCCATTCACCGACTCCGGCTGGCTCAGCTGGGCAGTCAGGGCTCCATCCCTGACCAAGCTCGCTAAGTACCGCCCCCAACGTTAAAACATCCCACTCTCTCGGAATCCACCCCAGCCGCGACTCCTTGTAGAGCTGCGGCGCTTCGCTCTGTGGTGGGCGCAGTTGGCCGTTGGCGTCGATGCCGCGAATCAGCAGGTCATGCAGCAGGCCCTGCTTGATGGCCTTGAGCTTGTTGATCAGAGCCTCGGTTTCGTGGATAGCTGTGTCGAGTGTGTCGAGGGTTTGGGCTATGACTTCCTGCTCTGCAAGAGGTACGGAGGGTACCAGCCAACCCAATGTTTCTCTCGGAGAGGCCCGCGTATGGCTATTGGTTGATCCGATTGCAGCGCGCGCCAGGCGAGCGGAAAACTCTTGCGAATAGAGGTACATCCCCCAGAAGCGCAAATTCTCACCCGCTCTCCGAGGTTGATAGCAAATGAACTCGGTAGAACAACACGTTCGCGTCTCAGGCGCCTCGATAACAGCAACCCGGGGCTTTCTCGGATTGAGCTTCGAAACCAGGACAGAAGGCCCGCTGATCGCTGTTTTGTTGCTCTCTATGGTCTCGCCCAAATCGAATGCAGGCCCACCAAACTCGTCCCAAGCGGGGATGCTGTAATGGACGAAAGTAGCTTTCGGCTGTTGGCTGGGGAAAACGTGCTCCCGGCCAATACGGAAAATGTCCGAAAGGGGTTGTTGCTCCCAGGCATTTTCGCGCTCAGACATAGCCCAACCCCTTCAAAAACCCCTGCAATGCTTCCGCCGCCGTATCGCGCTTGTGCTCAATCTCATTCAGCGTCACCCGGTACTTGTCCCACCAGTTTTCGAAGGCGGCTACGATCTGCTTGCGCTGGGCGGCGATATAACGCTCGACGATGGCCTGCATATCGTTATGCAGAATGGTCAGCAACAGCTCGGCGGCTTGTGGTTCGTCCAGCCCATCGACGGCCTGATTGAGATGGCTGGCGAAGTTTTCCTGCCGGGTTTTGAGCTGCTTCTTCACCTTGGCCAGCTCGGCCTTCCAGGCCTTGAGCTGGGCTTCGTCGACGGGGTTTTCCTCGTCGTCGGCATCTGCCTCGCTGTCGGCCTCGTCGGCATCTTCCCCCTTGGTTGGGGCTGCGGCCTTGAGCTGGCTATCCAGTTCGGCCTTTTTCGCTTCCAGCTCGGCCAGGCTTGCAACGAACTCGCCGAGCAGGAATTTCACCAGCTTGTGCTCCAGCGGGCTTTGCTTGCTGGCCTTGTCTTTCAGGGCGGTGATGATGCTGGTACGCCAGGCGTCGATCACACCCTGGCTGCCACGCGCCATCAAACCGAGAAAGTCGTATTTACTCTGGTACCAGAAGCCGGCAACGATGCCGCGAACCTGGAAGGGATCGAGCAGGCCGATGCCTTCCAAAGCCTGGCTAAAGCTGGTCAGCAGTTCACTGCGCAACTCGACCAAGGCGGCGCTGTTATTCAGCTTCCCAGCCAGAGCGGTGATACGCGGGCTGTGTACGTGCCACCAGGTCTCGAAGGCATCACGCAGGTCGGCTTCCTTGGCTTGCAGGCCGGCATTGCCTTCGATGGCGGGCTTGAGGTCGGCGCGGCGGTCAAGCCCGCTGCGAAAGTCGAAATACTGGGCATCGCGCGCCACGAACAGGTCGTGCGGATCGAGGCCGTGGGCGGTGAACAGCGGCGCTTTCGCTTCGACTTCGGCCTTGGGCACACCGCCCAGCAGATGAGCTCGCACATCATGGGGCTCGGGCGGCGGTGCATTGTCCACATAGCGGCGGATATTCAGGTTGTAGTCGTTGGCACGCAGGGTGGCGATATCCACCACATCGCTGAGGCCGTCGATCTTGCGGAAGTCGTCGAAGGCGGTGGTGATCTTCTCGATATGCTCGGGCAGCAGGTAGTTCTGTGCGCGGCCCTCGAAGTACTCGCGGTCGGCGTTGATAAACAGCACCTTGCGCTGGCGGGCGGCGGGTTTACTGCTGATGCGGTTGGCCCCTTCCTGCTTCTGTTGGCGCAGGATCAGGATGCAGGCCGGAATACCAGTGCCATAGAACAGGTTCGCCGGCAGCCCGATCACCGCTTCGAGCAGGTCGTTCTCGATAATGCCGGCGCGGATGCCGCGTTCCTCACCGCCCCGGAACAGCACGCCGTGGGGCAGTACGGTGGCGATCATGCCCTCGTCGCGGGTGACGGCGAGCATGTGCTGGAGGAACATCAGGTCGGCTTTTTTCGCACCCAGCGGCACCTCGCCGAAGCGGAAGCGTTCCTCACGGAAGCTCGGGTTCCATGCCAGGCTGCCATCCGGGCTTTTCTCGGTGTGGCCCCAGTTGATGGAGAACGGCGGGTTGGTGAGGATGCGGTCGAAACGGCGCAGTTCGCCACCCTCGATATGCCGAGGGTCGGCCAGGGTGTCTTCGTTCTCCAGCCAGGCGTTACTGATGCCGTGCAGCAGCATATTCATCTGCGCGATGGACCAGACCGTGCCGTTGAATTCCTGGCCGAACAGGTTGGCCTTGCGGCCGTCTTCGCCGTGCTCGTCGATGTATTCCTTGGCTGCGATCAACATGCCGCCTGAGCCGCAGCAGGGGTCGTAGACATCGTGGGCCAGGGTCGGCTTGAGCAGGTGCACCATCAGCCGCACCACCGAGCGCGGCGTATAGAACTCGCCGCCTTTCTTGCCGGCTGAATCGGCAAACTCGGCGATCAGGTACTCGTAGGCTGCACCGAGCAGATCGGGGAATTCAAAATCACTGTTACGCAGGCGCACTTCACCGAAGTGGGTGATGAGTTGGCGCAGCTTCTGATCGGGAATCTTGCTCTGGCCGACCTTGCGGGTGAAGTCGATGTGTTCCAGCACCCCTTCCAGGGAAACATTATTTTCTTCGATTCCGCCCAGGGCTTTATTCAGCAGATCGCCCACATTGATGTGCGCCTCGTTGACTAAATGCTTGAACCGGGACTGGCTGGGCACCCAGAAATTGCCATCGCGTTTATACCAGCGAGGATTTTCTGCCGTGACAAAGGCCTCAGCCTTGCTCTTGCCCGCTTTCAACTCATCGGCAACGACTCGCTCATAGCGCTCCTCGAAAACATCGGAGCAGCGCTTGAGGAACAGCATGCCGAAGATGTATTCCTTGAACTCCGAGGCATCCATCTTGCCGCGCAGAATATCGGCGGCCTTGAAAAGGTGGCGTTCCAGTTGTAGCAGCGTGAGGGGCATTGCGAATCCCTAGTGGGCACCCAGGAGCAGGGTGCCATCCTGATGGCATAAAGGCCGGCGATTCTACCCCAGCACAGATGATGTACTGCATCTGGCTAAGTGTTGCGGATCTTGGGTCTCCGGGTTGTACCTCATCGTTTCGTATAGGGCGTGCAGGGAACACAGGGACAGGGCAGTAACGGCCAGGGGCGAGGGTATGTCTTTGCCTTTTCTAGGAAGGGAACTGGGGGAACAAATCGCGGCGTTGTTCCCTGAATCCCGAATGTTGCTCTTAGATAGGGAGCCGGCGTATGCCACATAGCAGTAGGCCGCTCCCGGTGTTCCCCAGGTTCCCTGCCCGAAACTGCAAATTAAACATGTGGCTCCAGACATGCCGGGTTGATCCAATACAGCCCCGGATTGCTCCCGTCAGGTAGGCGCCTTCGGTGCTGCAGCTTGCCCGCCTCTTTCTTGTAAATAGCACCCACGCTATCGAGGGCGTGCACCACTCGAGACAGGTCAAAGCCCTTGGTAGCTTCCTCCAGCCCGCCCCGGGTGAACAAGTACAGGCGGCCGCCCTCCGGGCGTTCTGCCCAGTAGCCAACACGGTCACGCACCTCATCAGAACCAGCTTTTACGGACTGAAAGCGGGTCCCTCCGTGGCGGTCGATAAAGTCAGCAATCCCGCGCAAAATCTGTCGGTCCTCGCTTGGCCCTTCGCCGCGCCCGGCTCGCCAGCTCTCGAACAGTTCGACCATGCTGGTTGTTGCCTCGCCGTTAGCGATTGGAAGTAGTCCCATATTCACCGCCAGCTCTAAGGCTAGCGCAACAATAGCGAAACGCTCTGCCACGCGTGCCGATTGTCCAGCTGCGGCAGGGAAATGTGACCGTATCGCCTCAAGCATGGCGGGCAGTCTCTCCAAGTCGCCGCTGTCCATTAGCGCCCGCACGAATGCCGGGCCAAGGTGGCCATAGTGCGTAACGCTGGCTTTTTTGAGTGCGTCTGACAGGCTTGCGCCGTTAGGGTGGCAGTGCAGATCGTCCCAAGCGCCAAAAGTACGCCCCGCTGATACCGTTACCAGGCGCACTTCTTGCCCCGCGCGGGTGCGCTTACCTGCTTCGGCCATTTTGGTTTCAAGGGTTACTTCGCCACTCGATAGCAGCATGACGCGCCAGCGGCGTACCCGGCGCGCAGCACTTGAGCGCCCGGCGCGTTGTTTGCCGATGCCATCCGCTACGCTGTAAACGACGTCACCTACGTAGCGCGGGTCGGCCTGTCCAAGCTCATCAAGTGCTAGCAGGCAGTCATTTCGTAAAGCTGCGATGCCTTCCAGGCCGTTAGCGGTAGCGTTCCACTTGAGTGTGAAATAAGCGCCATGCCCCCAGACCGACGCGGCGCATTGGACGACGGTCGTTTTGCCATTGGAACTGTCCCAAAGTAAATGAAAGCCCCCGCCAGAATGCTGGTTCAGCGGCGCTAGCAGCGGGCCAGCTAGGGCGGAGCCAACGCCCAGTTGCAGCAATGGATTGCCTGGCAGCAGGGTGCCAATGTATCGGTGCCAGCCTTCCAGGGTGCCGGACCTGCCGTAGTCGCCGTCAGCGATGGTTTCGGCCTGATAAATGGCTTCACCGTGGCCGATGGTCTCTAGTGGCGTGATGAACAGAGTCGCACCATGCCAGCCGGTTGACGTAGCGGAGATTATCCGACGCCTAGGTTGTTGGCTGGCGATATATGTGACCACCTGGGTGCGGTGTTGATAGTCGATTTCGAGCCCCATGCTGAACAGCATGGCCAAGATAGCGTCTGGCCTTCCGGCCAGCAGTTCGTTTGGCATCGCCCAGGTCAGCCACTGGGCATCAATGTTCCTTAAGCGGAGCAGGCGGCCATATTCCGTCCTTTCCGATTCGCTGCGGGTAATGGCATCTACATGCAGAGGGCCGCAAAGCCATTCATGGATGGGTCTTTTTTTGCCGCCGCTGTCGTCCCGGTTGTCATGAAACCAAAGGCCAGGACGCAGTTTAACGCCATCCAGAACGCTGTCTTGGTCATAGACGCGGTAACACGGGTGCGTGATAGCGGGGGCCTGTCCAGCCGACAACGGTGTGACGGTGGCGGACAGACGTACGCAACCGGGCGGGTGAGATTGTTTTTTGTCATCTGGGTTTTGCATGTACCGAACCCCCGGCTTGGGGGCGCAAAGGCCCGCAAACCCTGTAACGGTCTGATCAAAATGTTGTTGGGCGAGCCCTCTAACGGCACTGCCGAAGATAGAGGGCTAAGGGAGACTCAGCGAATGAGCGCGACGGCTTGCTCTACATGCTCGCTAGTCCAGAGCAGGCGGCGACCGAGGCGACGGGGTTGAGGAAACCCGGGAATATCACGGCGTAGGCGCCAAAGCGTGGTTTGGCTGCAGCGCAGCACCCGACAGAATTCGTCGTTGGTTAGGAAGGAATGTTTTTGCATGGCAGGTGCTCCTCGTTGATGTCTGGAAACACTGTGCCGGTTCGTGAAATCGTTTTGGGCGCCAATCTGACCAGATTGTTGTCGGTTTAGAATTTAACCGAACGGGAGGACGCATCAGCCTCTGTGGAGCGTGAAAAGCGCCACTTTTGACCGTTTAGGTGCTGTCTAGCTATCTCGCTGGGTTCGTTTCGAAGCGTTGAGCAGCATAGAAGTGTTGAGCAAAGTGTTGAGCAAAAACGAAAAAGGCCCACCTTGCGGTGAGCCTAAGTCGTTGTTTTGTATGGTGCCGGCACCAAGAGTCGAACTCGGGACCTACTGATTACAAGTCAGTTGCTCTACCAGCTGAGCTATACCGGCTAAAAGATGGGCGCCATTATAGCCATTGCTCGCGGCGAGTAAACTGTTTGTTGCCAGTTGTTTGCATGAGTTTATTCATGTGCTTGCGAATCGCGCCTCGAGCTCGGCAATCAGCATCAGATTGCGCGGTGTCAGCTCGGCAGGGCAGAACGTTCCCAGGCGTACCGCATAGCCGTTTTCGGCCAGCACCAGCGCGCGGTCGAGCAGCAGCCAGAGTTCCAGCGGCCGCCGGAACAGGCCGCGCAGCAGTTCCAGATTGCGTACTTCGGCCAGGCGCTGCCAGCCGCGCCGTTCGAGCGCGTCCCAGTTCTGCTCCGGCGGTTCGGGTAGTTGCTTTAGCGCCGCCAGGTCACGGCAGTACTGTGCGAAGCGCTTTTTCAACCAGCTACTGGGAAGCGAGGGTGTGGGCAAATAATCATTCTTGCCGCGCAGCTCACGTTGGAGCAGGTCGAAACCCAGGCGCCAGGCCATCGACTGGTCGCGCTGACGGCGTTCGCGCGCGCCGGCAGTGACGGTTTCGCTGAGTGGCAGGCCGAGGTCGTCTCGGGAGAGCTCAAGGCTTGATTGCCGTCCAAGCTTCGACAAGGGCCGGTAACGATCTGTCTGGATCCGGTTGTAGCAGCAGGGTGCGATTGCCAGTTGCTGGCAGCGTTGCGCGATGCTCAGGTTGATCAGACGAACGTGCAGCTCGCCACAGGCATGCAGCGCTATCGGCGTTGTGGTGGGGTTGAGGTGTGCAGCCACGTCGTCGACCATCACGTCCTGCTGTCGGTGGTTTGCGTCGATGCCCAGCTTCTGACTGAGGTGGGCGCCGGCTGTAACCAAAGCCTGATCCCACTCAAGGCACGTCAGCTCGCCCCCGCGCCTGACCAGCTGGCGCCCTAGATGACCTTTGCCCGCGCACCAGTCGACCCAGTGGTGCGGGACTTCACTGAACGTCAGGGCCGCGTCGAATGCCTGGATCTGCAGCCACTTGCGTCCGGGCACGTCGGCCAGCTGGCGCGCGTCGGTGTTTCGGATGGGTGAGGCGGGCAGCTCGTCCATGCAGCTCAGGGCGATGGCCCGCGCAGCCAGCTGTGGAAACGGGGCGGGTGCGAGCAGCTGTGCGGGTTGGTTGTGCGCGGCTTCAGCGTCTTCCAGCGAGCGGTCCCGCAACCAAAGCGCCAGCGCAGGGTGTTCGGATTCCCAGCCGAGACGCATGTGCGTGAAGGGACGCGGGCGCCACAACAGTTGGTGCTGAAACAGAAACTCGTCGAGCTGCTGAAAGCGTTCGGCCAGTTGTGCGTAGCTGAATGAGGCGGTGGGCATGGGGGCTCGGCGATGGCGGCTTCATGGTTATGATCGCGCCGAAAGCGGCTGCCGAAAAGCCAGACGCCCGTCGAAACGGGCGTCTGCGGGGACTATTTGCCGTAAATCTGCTCGGGTAGCCAGGTGACCAGCCCAGGGAACTGGTAGGCAATCACCAACAGCAGCAGCTGAATCAGGATGAACGGCACCACGCCTTTGTAGATCGTGCTGGTGGGCACTGATTTCGGTGTCACGCCGCGCAGGTAGAACAGCGCGAAGCCGAAAGGTGGCGTGAGGAACGAGGTCTGCAGGTTCAGCGCGATCATTACGCCGAGCCACACCGGATCGAGCCCCATGGCCAGCAACACCGGGCCGACGATCGGGACGACCACAAAGGTGATCTCAATGAAGTCCAGGATGAAGCCCAGGAGGAAAATCACCACCATCACCAGGAAGAAGGCGCCGAGCACGCCGCCTGGAAGTTGGGCGAATACATCCTCGATCAGCACTTCGCCACCGAAGCCGCGGAACACCAGTGAGAACAGCGAAGCGCCAATCAGGATCAGAAACACCATGGCGCTGATTTCGGTGGTGCCATAGGCCACTTCGCGCAGCTGGCCGAAGTTCAGTTTGCCCTTGTAGAGGGCCAGGACCATCGCACCGAGCGCACCCAGCGCCGCGGCCTCGGTTGGTGTTGCGTAGCCAGCGAGGATCGAGCCGAGCACCGCGCTGATCAGCAGCAGCGGCGGCACCAGCGCATTGATCAACTTGCCCCATTCGATGGGACCGAGTTCTTCTTGCGGCAGGGCCGGCAGTTTCTTCGGCTGGAGGATGGCCACGCCGATGATGTAAAGGATATACATGCCGACCAACAGCAGGCCGGGTAGCAAGGCCCCGACGAACAGGTCCCCGACCGAAACGGTCTTCGGTGAGAAGATGCCCATCTTCAGCTGCGCCTGCTGGTAGGCGCTGGACATGACATCGCCCAGCAAGACCAGCACGATCGACGGCGGGATGATCTGGCCTAAGGTGCCCGTGGCGGCGAGGGTGCCGGTCGAAATCGCCGGATCATAGCCGCGGCGAAGCATGGTTGGCAGCGCCAGCAGGCCCATGGTCACCACGGTGGCGCCAACAATGCCGGTGCTGGCCGCGAGCAGCGCGCCCACCACACAGACGGATATCGCCAGCCCGCCACGCAGGGTGCCGAACAGCCGCGACATGGACTCAAGCAGGTCTTCGGCAACCCGGCTCTTTTCCAGCATTACGCCCATGAACACGAATAGCGGCACCGCGAGCATCGTCTGGTTGTTCATGATGCCGAACAGACGATTCGGCAAGGCGCTCAGGTAACCGCCATCGAAGGTGCCGGTAACGATGCCGAGCCCGGCGAACAGGAGTGAAACACCGCCCAAGGTAAACGCGACCGGGTAGCCGGCCATCAAGGCCGCGCAGATGCTGATGAACAGCAGTATTGCCATCAACTCAGCCATGCTTCACCTCCTGCTCTGGCAGGCGGCCGGCCATGGTGTAGGCGGCTTTGATGATTTCGGAAACGCCCTGCAGGATGAGACAAACCACCAGGACGAGGATGATGCTTTTCTGCAGGTAAACGAACTTGAGACCGCCCGATTCGCTGGAGCCTTCCAGCGTCGCCCAGGAGTTGGCGACGTAGTCCCAGCTTGCCCAGCCGAGAAACAGGCAGACAGGCAAGAGAAACAGCAGGGTGCCGAGCACTTCGACCAATGCCTGGTAGCGTGGGGTGAAACGCTGATAGAAGATGTCGACGCGGACATGGCCGTTGCGTTGCAGAACCCAGGCGGCGGCACCCATGAACACCAACGCGTGTGCGTAGAGGACGGCTTCCTGCAACGCGGTTGCGCCGATGCCGAACCCGTAGCGCAGCACCACGACGATGGCGGTTCCGATGACCAGAAACAGGGTCAGCCAGGCGCAGGCCTGTCCGAAGCGGGCGTTCACGGCGTCGATCACTCTGGCGAGACCGAGCAGTGGAGGGGCATGTTTCGACATGGCAGATCCTTTATTGTTATGGCCAGGCGGCCGGCGATTCTAGGCGGCTGTGCGAACGTGTCGCAACCGGCAGTACTACGTACGTAGTGCCTGTACGTAGTCACGGCGCTTGAGTGAGAGATAGCCATATGATAGCTAGAACTACCTGATTTCGGGGTTCCGACATTCAGCATTACAACAACAAGGAGTGACTCATGAAACGTCGTCAAATTCTGGCCGCCGCTGGCGTTGGTCTGGCCGCAACCGCACTGGCCGGTTGCAATAAGGAAGCCGAAACCGCTGCCAAGTCCGAAGGCACCGCAAGCACCGAGAAATTCAATTGGAAGATGGTCACCTCCTGGCCGAAAAACTTCCCGGGTGTAGGCGTTGGCGCAGAAAACTTCGCCAAGCTGGTCAACGAAATGAGCGATGGCCGACTCACGGTCAAGGTGTATGCCGCTGGGGAATTGGTCCCGGCACTTGAAGTGTTCGATGCGGTGTCCCGTGGTACGGCCGAGATGGGTCATGGTGCGCCCTATTACTGGAAAGGCAAGGTCCCGGCCGCTCAGTTCTTCTGCGCATTGCCATTCGGTCCCAATGCTCAGGAAATGAACGCCTGGCTGCATCGCGGCGGCGGCATGGAGCTCTGGGAGGAGGTCTACAAACCATTCGGCGTACTGCCCATGGCCTGCGGTGCGACGGGCGTGCAGACCGCGGGCTGGTTCAACAAGGAAATCAACTCGGTTGATGACTTCAAAGGCCTGAAGATGCGTACCCCCGGCCTGGGCGGCGAAGTGCTGACCAAGATGGGCGGGACTGTGGTCAACATGCCGGCCGGTGAAATCTTCACGGCGCTGCAGACCGGTGCCATCGATGCCACCGAGTGGATTGGCCCGTACAACGATCTGGCGCTGGGGCTGCACAAGGCTGCCAAGTACTACTACACGCCAGGCTGGCAGGAGCCGAACGTCACCTTCGAACTGGACGTCAACCTGAAGGCTTGGGAAACCCTGCCGGACGATCTCAAGACCATCGTTCGTGCCGCGGCCCGTGCCGTCAACGGCGACATGCTCGACGACTACAACGCGAAGAACATGGAGGCTATGGAGCAGCTGCGCGCGCAGGGCGTTGAAGTTCGCCGCCTGCCCGATGAAGTATTGGCTCGTCTGAGGGAAGTGGCTGCCGAGGTGGTCGATGCTTCCGCCGCTGCCGACCCAGTCGCCAGCAAAGTCTGGGAACAGCAGAGTGCCTACCTCAATCGCTTGTACGAATACGCCGAGCTGAACGAGAAGGACATCTACAACATCCGCGGCTGATCCACCAACCGCATGAACGAAAACGCCGCCCGATGGGGCGGCGTTTTCGTTTGCGTGGAATTAGTTTTCCAAGGTCGCGGTCAGACTGATCTGCGCATTGAGCACGCGCGATACAGGGCAGCCTTCCTTCGCCTGGTTGGCGATCTGTTGGAACTGCTCGTTATCGGTACCCGGCACCTTGGCTTTCAGCGTCAGGGCGATTGCGGTAATGGAGAAGCCTTTGTCGTCCTTGTCCAGGCTGACTTCTGCGGTGGTGTTGATGCGCTCGGCAGTCAGTCCGGCTTGACCGAGCATCATTGAAAGCGCCATAGAGAAACAGCCGGCATGTGCTGCGCCAATCAATTCTTCCGGGTTGGTGCCGGGAGCGCCTTCGAAACGGGTGTTGAAGCCGTAGGGGTTGTCTTGCAGCGCGCCACTTTCGGTGCTGATGGTGCCTTTGCCGCTTTTCAAGTCACCTTGCCAGACGGCGGATGCGGTTTTCTTCATGGGATTCTCCGAATGCTGCGGGTGGACGAATGGCGACGCGGTCTGCCGCTTGGCTGCATGCGGAGCGACATCACCGGCCGGCTGGCCGGCGTTGCGTCACCTAGTGTTGTTCGGCTGCGAGGATCGCGCTGGCCAGCTGCATGTCGCTGGCCTGTAGTTGCGGTTGCTCGCTGCGCAGTTTCACCAGCATCGCTTCGAGATAGGGGCCACGGATGGCGCCATCACTGGCCACGAAGCTGCTGGCGTCTTCCCGTGCCGCGGCGACCAGCTTGTCGTCGCGGAACGTCATGTAAGTGGAAGCGGTGGTCGCGCCCGACGATAGAATCTGCCGGACGAACCCGTCGTCCGCCATCGCCGCACCGAAAGGGATACAGCTCAGGGTCGCGGCTGCCAGGAGTGTTTTGCGCATGATGGATGCCTCTGCTTGATCCTCCATTAGAGAGTGCGCAGCGATCAGCAGAGTTCCTTGGACGCTATCCGCTGCGTTCAATCAGTTGGCGAACCTTGGCGCCGAGCATGTCGATGCTGAAGGGTTTGGCTAGCATATCCATTCCGGGGCCGAGGAACTCGCCGCGTACCTGAGCGTTCGGTGCATAACCGGTGATGAACAGCACGTGCAGGTCCGGTCGGTGCTGGCGTGCGATTTCTGCCAGCTGGCGCCCGCTGATGCCGGGCAGTCCGATGTCGCTGACCAACAAATCGATACGTTGAGCACCCGTCAGATGCGGCAGTGCGCTGTTACCGTCCACTGCTTCGAGGACCTGGTAGCCGAGTTCTTGCAGGACCTCGACCACCAGCATGCGCACCGCGGCTTCATCCTCGACCACCAATACGGTTTCGTCGGCCTGCGCGCCGCTGACGGCCACTGGTTTGCTGGATTGCTCTTCGATGTGCGCAGCCTGCGTCCGGTTGCGCGGCAGGAACAAGGTGATCAGCGTGCCTTGCCCCGGTGTGCTGTCGATGCGTACATGGCCGCCAGTTTGCTTGACGAAGCCATAGACCATCGAAAGCCCGAGGCCGGTGCCCTGGCCGATAGGTTTGGTGGTGAAGAACGGGTCGAATGCCTTGGCGACCACTTCGGCTGGCATGCCCGAACCATTGTCGGCCACGCTGAGCGTGACGTATTCGCCGGGTTCGGGGCCGTCTGGTTGCGGTGTATTGATCTGTACCGAGCCGGTTTGAATGATCAGCCTGCCGCCTTCGCTCATGGCGTCACGCGCGTTGATCACCAGGTTGAGAAGGGCGTTCTCGAGCTGGTGCGCATCCGTGTAGGCCAGCCAGGGGCTTTCCTGCAGGCGGGTATCGAACTCGATGTGCTCGGCCATGGTGCGGCGCAGCATGTCCTCCATCGACTCGACCAACAGGTTGACGTTCACTGGTTGCGGATCCAGCGACTGGCGCCGGGCGAAGGCCAGCAGGCGATGGGTCAATGCCGCGGCGCGATTGGCCGAACTGGCCGCCGCATCGACGTAGCGACCGAGATCGTTGGCTTGACCGTTGGCGACTCGGCGCTGGATCAAATCGAGGGCGCCCAGCACCCCGGTCAGCATGTTGTTGAAGTCGTGGGCGAGGCCGCCTGTCAGCTGGCCGATGGCTTCCATTTTCTGTGCATGGCGCAGGGTGTCCTCGGCGCGCTCGCGTTCACCCATCTCCAGATGCAGCAGATGGTTGATCTCGGCCAGCTCGCGCGTGCGCTCGGCGACGCGTCGTTCCAGATTGTCGTTCAGCTCGCGCAGCGCTTCTTCGGCGGTGACCTGTGCTGTGATGTCGGTGTTGGTGCCGAACCAGCGGGTCACCTGACCGAAGTCGTCACGAATAGGTACAGCGCGCGCCAGGAACCAGCGGTACTGGCCGCTTTTGCCGCGTAGCGGGAAGGTTTCCTCCCAGATCGAGCCGATCGCCACGGCGCGTTTCATAGAAGCACTGACCCGCTCGTGATGGTCGGGGTGATGGACCGAGCGCCAACCCAGGGCTCGCATGGCCTCCAGTGTGGTTCCGGTGTAGTCGTACCAGCGCTTGTTGTACCAGTAGATGTGGCCTGCCGGATCGGCCATCCAGGCGAACTGGCTCATATTGTCGGCGAGGGTGCGGAATTGCTCCTCGCTGGCGCGCAATGCAGTTTCGGCGCGCATACGTTCGTCGGCCGTCCAGGCACGGTCAGCGACTTCGCGAATAAAGGAAATGTCGTCCTCAGCCCATTGCCGTGGTCGATCCTGCAGCAGGATCAAGGCGGCGCTGAGGGCGCCCTGCTCGTGCAGCGGCACGCAGACCAGGCTTTGAACGCGCCTCAGGCGCAGGCTTGCTGCCTGTGCGGCGGTACGCGGGTCATGCAGCACGTCTTCGACCACCACCAGCTCGTCGTGCTGCAGGTCGTAGATGAAGTCGCCATAGTCGGCAAAGCACATGCGCTCGCTGTAGTCACCCAGAGCGCCGTCGCTCCAGTAGCGCTCGACGGTGGCGTATTGTCCGCCTGGGTCGATGGACAGAAAGGCCGCGCGGGTCACCTGCAGTGTGGTGCCCAGCGCTCGCACGGCAGCCGTGACGATGGTGATGCTTTCCGGTTGTCCGCGCAGCAGATCGCCCAGCTCCATGAGTACCGATTGGCGCTGTTCGGTGATCTGACGTTCCTGTATCTGCTCTTCGAGCAGCGCGTTCATGCGCAGCAGCTTCAACGCAGCGTTGCGCTCAGCGGTGATGTCCCGGGCGGTGCCCAGCAGGCGAACCTTTCCATCGCTGTCTACCAGCCGGCGACCGCGATTGGTCTGCCAGCGGAACTGGTCGTTGCGCTCGTCATACACCCTGTATTCGAGGTTCAGTTCGCCGCCACCGACCCCGTCGAGCGCGTTGCGGAAGGCCTGCAGAAGTGCGTGGCGGTCGTCAGCGTGCACCCGCGCGAGGAATTGATCCACCGTCAGGGCGGGTTCGCTCGGTGCGATGCCCGCGAGTCCCTTGAGCTGGGCATCCCAGTGCAGGCAGTTGCCTTCAAAATCGTATTCCCAGACGCCAATTGCCGCGATCTCGTTGGCCAGGCTGACGCGCTGTTCGGCTTCCAACAAGGCCTCGCGCGCGCGCGCTCGGTCAGCGGCCGCGCGGATGCGCTCGGCTACTTCGCGCACCAGTGAAATATCGGCCTGGCTCCAGCGGCGTGGCTGTCGACTGCCGAACAGCAGAAAGGCGCAGTCAGCGGATTGCTCCAGCAAGGGCGCGAGCAACAGGCTGCGGTAACCAAGGTGTTCATGCAGGCCGCCGCAGTTGCCGTGACAATCGGCTTCGTCAAGGAGGTCCTCGAACGGCACGATAAGGCCTTGCGATAAGCGCAGGCGTAACGTCCGTGCACAGCCTCCAAGCGTGTAGGAGGCGGAACGAGATTCGCTGGGGCCCTGCGGCCAGTGCTGATCGATGATCAGGCCGTCGCGCTCGTCCACATGTCCTTGATAGATGCATTCCGCCCCCATCAGCTGGGCAAGCCGATCGGCCATCATGTCGGCCAGCTCGATACGACTACCGCTGTCCTGAAGACGGTCGCTCAACTCGAGCAGGTAGGATTGCTGGGCCTCGCCGCGGGTCCGCTCGCTGATGTCGGTGAAGGTGCAGATCGCCCCATGCAGCACCCTGTCCCGGTACAACGGGGCGACCCGGTATTCCACCGGCAGGCTGGTCCCGTCCGCGCGATAGAACAGCTCGTACTCGACGTGTGCCGGCTCGCCGGTCGTGGCGGTGCGCAGAATCGGGCATTCCTCGAGCGGATAGGGTGAGCCGTCCGGATGACTATGGTGGATAGCTGGATGCAGCTGCCGGCCAAGCACGTCTTCTTTGCTGGAAAACCCGAGCAGTTTGACGAATGCCTCGTTGCACAGGGTCACCAACCCCTTGGTGTCTATGGAATAAAAGCCTTCGCTTGCCGCGTCCAGCAAGCTACGGGTGAATGCCTCGCTTTCCAGCCGTTTGATTTCGGCCAGGCGTCGCTCGTGAATGTCCTGAGCGACCAATACCCAGTGCAGCAGCCGGCAGTCGCAGTCGTAAACGGGCGCGCCGCTGCCTTGGAACCAGCGTTGGCTGCCGTCCGCCGCCAGCAGCGGAACTTCGAAGCTGCCGGCCTGGCCGGATTTCAGGGCGCCTCGCCATTGCTTCAGTATGGCGTCGCGGTGATCCGGCGCCACCGCTGAGAGCCAACCCATGCCAGCCGAGGCTTCGGCGCTCAGGCCGGTAAAGTCACACCAGTAGCGGTTGCAGAAGATTAATTGCCCGTCAGCATCGCACTGCCAGATGACCTGAGGGCTCAGGTCGACCAGAGCTCGGTAACGCTCTTCAGCTTGGCGAACGGCTGCCTGTTCGTGCAGGCGCTCGGTCAGGTCGCGCAGGATATGGACGAAACCCAGGTGCTGACCGTGATCATCCTTGAGCGGCATTTGCACCCCGCTGGCCCAGAAGCGGCTGCCATCCTTGCGCACATGCCAGCGTTCGTTCATCGCCGAACCATCGCGTGCCGCGGTTGCCATTTCCTTTTCTGGCACTCCGCTGGCCACGTCTTCCTCCACGTAGAATCGCGAGGCGTGGCTGCCGATCGCGGCGTGCGGTTGCCAGCCGAGGATGCGTTCGGCGCCCTGGTTCCAGCTGGTGATGAGGCCCTGGGCGTCGGTGGTGAGAATCGCGTAATCGACTGCGCTGTCGATAATCTGTCGGTTTCGCTCGTTGGCTTCACGGCTGCGACGCAGCTCCAGCAGGGCCATGACTTGACGACCCAATGCCTCCAGATGGGCGCGCTGGCGCTCCGACAGCTGCCGCGGCTGGCTGTCCAGAACACATAGTGTGCCGAGCGGCAGACCATCGGCGGTGCGCAGTACCGCTGCGGCATAGAAGCCCGTCATACCGTTGGCCAGCGGCTCGTTGGTCAGGTCCTCGATCACCAGCGGTTCGCTGCAGCCGATGGCGCGGGCGCAGAGCGCCTCGTCTCGAGGACGGTTGCCACCTTCGATGTTGACCGAGGCCTTTACCCATTGGCGGTCCTTGTCGACGAACACGATGGCGGCGCTGGGGGTGGTGCACAGCTCGGCGGCAAGCAGCACCAGATCATCGAATGCCGCCTCGGCGGGGGTGTCGAGAATGCGGTATCGGGCCAGGGCTGCCAGTCGGTCAGCTTCGTTCCATGTATTGCTTGTGTTTTTCTTCTTCAAAACGTTTGCTCGGCTATCCGTGGCGGCAACGATCTTGGTGTCCATGCGGCGGCGACCGAGCGCTTGCAATGGCTAGGCGGCGGCGCAGATGCAAGCGGTTGTTGCTATGCAAGATACCTGTACAGGTCCTAATGCCAAGTAGACCTCGGTCTACGGGCAATCTGCCAGAGCCGCCGGTCTGGTCTTGAGCGGTAGCTCCCAAGTTGTCGTGGCTGGACGGCGTCAGTGCGGGTTGATCGCGGGCGGTACGAGGCCTCGGTCGGCCGCTTGCAATGCCGCCAGCAGCTTTTGGTCACGGCGGTAGACGTCGGGGCGATAGCGCGGCAGCCCGTTGCTGTCGGCTTCGGCTGTCCAGTAGGCCAGGAGTATCGGTGTGGGTTCTGTCGGGCGGTATTCGTAGGTCAGCCCAGTATCAAGCAATTGGGCAACGCGCTCGCGTTCGGCCTCGCTCAGCAGCAAATCAACCAGTTGCATCACCGATTCTACCCTGACACAGCCCGAGCTGAACGCCCGCTGCGAACGTGCGAACAACCCCTGGCTCGGCGTGTCGTGCAGGTAGATGGAGTAGGGGTTGGCGAAACGGATGACCACCCGGCCGAGCGGGTTGTCGGGTCCGGCGGCCTGACGCAGCAGGATCCGCCCCGGATTGCTCCAGTCGACCGTGGCCGGATCGAGTACACGACCTTCGTAATCGAGCACCTGCATGTTGTGTTGCGCGAGGTAGCCCGGGTTTTCGCGGATCTGCGGCAGCTTGTCCTCACGCAAGATGGTCGGCGGTACGGTCCAGGTCGGGTTGAGCGTGATTCGCGTGACGATCGACTTGATCGAAGGGGTCTGCCGAGTATCGCGGCCCACCTGGCTACGTGCTTCCCATTGCGGGCTGCTGTCACGGAAGTAGATCACTCGGCCGCCAGCGATATCGACCAGCAGCGAGCGCGGCTCGATGTCAGCGGATAGCCAGCGGAACCGTTCTAGATTTACCCGCAGCTGATTCAGCCGGTCGGCTGGCGTGGCGTTTAGTTCGGTCAGTGTGTCGGCGCCTAGGATGCCGTCGTCCTGCAGGGCATGGCGGCGCTGAAAGGCCTTGAGCGCGTCCACCAGCTGGTCACTGTAGCGATCATCGACGCCGCCCTGCGCGGCGGCCGTTGCGAGCAGGTAGCCGTCTGCGCTCAAACGCTGCCGTAGCAGTGGCACACGTGGATCTGACATGCCTGGTCGCAAGGTCTGGCCGGCGGGAATCCGCTGCCATTCTGGCTCCGGTTGATCGCGCAGCCGCGCATAGGCCTTGCGCAAGTTGTTGTACTGCTCCAGCGACGGACGCGCCTTATTGAATGTGTGCTCCAAGTGCCCCAGTCCTTCGCTGGCAATGGACATCAGATGCGCCTCGGCCTTCGGCGTTGCGGCCGCATCGGGGCTGTGCCAGACGGGCTCGATGCGGTCCTGGGGCAGGCGTCCTTGGGCAAGGTGACCTAGGGCTGACAGGTAGGCATGGCTGGCTAATACATCGCTGCACTCGCGGTGCAGCGGATCACGTGTGGCGGTTAGCATCGCCCGACGAATGGCTTCGGGATGGTAAGCCGCAGGTTCCAGTCCATCATCGACCAGCGCTTCGAGCTGCACCAACAGCGCGTCAATCTGCGCATAGGAGGTCCACAACATATCGAACTGCTTGCGCCGATAGAGCTCAGAAAGCCGTTCCAGAGCGGTTGTATCGACATCTGCCAGGGGCTGGCCGCACGCACTTGGGAGGTTCTGCAGGACACCCTGAATTGAGCCGGCGGGCTCAGGTATCGGTTCCGCCGCCGCCAGCCATGGCGCCAGAAGCAATGTGAAAAGCAGACCTGATGTATGTTTTTTGTACAACGCTTCACTCCTGGCGGTCCCGCTGACTGCTAGACTCCGCCGCTGAACAAGCCACGGTGCCTGGAAAAACTAGGCCCGTTCAGGCTACTAGAACTTGTTGTATCAGACGACGTGGGAGCGCTGCAGGTCCCGTCTGATTTAATTTCGCTACTTCAATTCGAATATGGGCCTGGTAGCGAGCAGTGGGCGTCGGTCGGCAGGGAAGATCGGCATTGGCGCCCGACGAGGTTACTGTGCAAATGATGGTTTCGCTTCGCCGCCTCTGTTTGGCCGTCGGCTTGCTCATGTCTATGCCGCTGCTGGCTGCTCCACCTGCTTATCAGCCGTTGGTGAACGATCTTGCCCGCGTGGCACCGAGCCTCGATCCGGTAGTGTTGACCCATGCTGTTGCGGCCATGCAGTGCGCGGTGAACCATGGCGCGACGCCGGCTCAACGGTTGGCCGTCATCGATTTTTCGCTGCCTTCGTCAGAGCGCCGGCTATGGATTTTCGACCTGCAGCGCGGGCGGCTCTTGCTCAAGGATTTCGTCGCGCATGGCAACGGATCCGGGGAAAACTTAGCTACGCGTTTCTCCAATGTCGAAGGTAGCCACCAGTCGAGCATCGGTCTGTTCCGCACTGCAGAAAGCTACAGCGGCAAGCACGGCTACTCGCTGCGCATGGACGGGCTCGAGCCCGGAGTAAACGACCTGGCGCGCGAGCGGGCGATCGTTATCCATCCGGCCGATTACGTGAATCCGGCCTGGATTGCGACGCAGGGACGTATCGGTCGCAGCCAGGGCTGTCCAGCGGTTCGCCCAGAAGTGGCGCGCATGGTGGTTGACAGCCTCAAAGGCGGCCAATTCATGTTCTCCTGGTACCCGGATCAGCAGTGGCTACAGTCGTCGGCTTACCTGAACTGTGAATCGGGCCAGGCGGCCACCTTGATTGCGTCAAGAACTGACAATTAAAAAAGTCGCTCGATGTTTAGAGAGCGAGGTGGATGTGAAAAGCGACATTCACCTCGCCGTTATCCTTTCAGCTATTTCTGTTCGCTTTGCGGCGTGACCCTGAGCACTTCTTCCAAGGTCGAGAGCCCTGCAGCAATCTTCTGCGCGCCAGATAGGCGCAGGCTGTGCATGCCGTCTTTGAACGCCTGACGGCGCAGGGCGATGAGGTCGGTGTCGGCGGTGATCAGTGGTTTGATCGCATCGTTGAGCAGCATGATCTCGTAGACCCCGGCGCGGCCGCGATAGCCGGTGTCGCGGCATTCGATGCAGCCCACCGCCTGATGGGCGTTACTCGGCAGCGGGGCATTCCAGGGTTTGGTCAGGGCCTGCCAGTCATCGGCGTCGAGCTTTATGGGCGCCTTGCAGTGTGGGCAAAGTGTGCGCACGAGACGCTGGGCCATCACCCCGAGAAGTGTTGCGCGGAGCAGGTAATGCGGCACGCCGAGTTCCAGCAAACGCGTGATGGCGCTCGGCGCGTCGTTGGTGTGCAGCGTCGAGAGCACAAGGTGGCCGGTGAGTGCCGCCTGGATCGCCATTTCCGCTGTTTCCAGGTCGCGAATCTCACCGACCATGATGATGTCCGGGTCCTGACGCATCAGCGCACGCACGCCGCTGGCGAAGGTCAGGTCGATGTTGTGCTGCACCTGCATCTGGTTGAAGGCGCCCTCGATCATCTCAATCGGGTCTTCGATGGTGCAGACGTTCACTTCCGGCGTCGCCAGTTGCTTGAGCGTGGTGTAAAGCGTGGTGGTCTTGCCCGAGCCGGTGGGGCCGGTGACAAGGATGATGCCGTTGGGCTGCCCGGTCATGCTCTGCCAGCGGCGCAGATCTTCAGCGGAAAAGCCCAGCTGATCGAAGCCCTTGAGCAGCACTTCCGGATCGAAGATCCGCATCACCATCTTTTCGCCAAACGCCGTCGGTAGGGTGGAGAGGCGCAACTCGACCTCACCGCCGTCCGGCGTTTTGGTCTTGACCCGACCGTCCTGCGGTTTGCGCTTCTCGGCGACATTCATGCGCCCCAGCGACTTGAGCCGGCTGACCACCGCCATCGCGACCTGCGGCGGGAACTGATAGACGTTGTGCAGGACGCCGTCGATGCGGAAGCGCACCGTGCCCTGTTCGCGCCGCGGTTCGATGTGGATATCGCTGGCACGCTGGTCGAAGGCGTACTGGAACAGCCAGTCGACAATGTTCACCACGTGCGCGTCGTTGGCATCCGGCTCCTGATCGCTGGCGCCGAGATTGAGCAGCTGCTCGAAGTTGCCGGTGCCGCTGATTTTCTGGTCGGTCGCCGTGGCGCCGCTGACTGACTTGGCCAGCCGATAGAACTCGACCGTGAAGCGCTGCAGGTCGACGGGGTTGGCCACCACACGCTTGATGGGCCGCTGGAGCACATGGGTGAGGTTGGCTTCCCAACTCTTTACGAAGGGTTGGCTGCTGGCGATGGTCACCGCCGAGCTGTCGACCGCCACCGCGAGGATCTTGTGCCGCTGGGCGAAGGCATAGGACATCAGCGGGGTGACCGCCGCGACGTTGATCTTCAGCGGGTCGATACGCAGGTACGGCTGCCCGGCCTGTTCGGCGAGCCAGACGGTAAGGCTTTCCAGATCGTGTTTCTTGCCGGGACGCGCCAGGTCGTCCAACTGCTGCGCGCCAAGAAACTCCAGCGGGTGCTGCTGGCTGTTCGCTGAACTGCGCCGCAGGGTCATGCATTGCTCAGCAGTTTCCTGCAGTAACCGTCCTTGGGCGACCAGATCTCGCAGCAGATCATTGAGGTCGAGGAAACGGTCCTGGGTGGGCGAGTTCAACACGGACATGGGGCCCTTCGGTCATGGCGGAGACGAGGGCCAAGCTTGCCGATAAATCAGCGCGCTGTCTGCCTGAGCGGTTCAACTTTGCGGGACCGTCCGTAACTGTCGAAGGCTGGCGGCACGCCCGCCGTTACAGCCGCTTGATCGCCAGCTTCGGTAGCGTGGGCTTCACCCACCAGCGTGTGGGGCGGGCATTGACCGCGCGCAATTGGGCAGGTTGGGGGTAGTCAAGTAGGGTGGGCTTCAGCCCACAAGACTCGGGTGGACGGGCACAGGTAAGGGGGCTTTGCGATAGCGGTGGGCTAAAGCGGAGCGCCGCCCGGCCCACCCTACGCCAGGCACCGCCCCGCTATTTGGTCAGCAACTTCCAGGGCTTGAGCGTCCAGACCGTACGGGCCTGGTCCACCCGCGCCTCGAGCAGCTCGTCGTTCAGCGGCTGTCCTGCCAGCTCGTAGAGCTTGGCCAGTTCGCCGTAGAGACGGTCGGCTTCCGGCAGCTCCAGCGTGGTCCGAGCCAGGTGCAGCCAGACCAGCAGTCGTTCCATGCGTGGGCGTTGTTCGGCGAGGTCTTCGGGTTGCTGCTGATAACGCAGCAGTTGCAACGCTTCGGCTTCTTCGCCGAGCTGGCGAGGCAGCCAATTGCCCAGCTCCGCGGCGCCCTGGCGGTTGCCACGGTTGTTGCGTCCGCTGGTCCAGCCGCGTTGCAGCAGCCAGAGCGAGGCTCTCAGCGAGAACAGCCCCCAGCGCGGCGCGGCCAATTCGGCGGCAAACTCGTCGGGTGCAGCCTTACGCGCATTCTCGTCGTCCTGACCGGCCTCGATACGCGGGCGCCAGTCCTGGCTCAGTGCGTCGAGCTGCTCGCGCAGTTCGCGGCTGGTCGCACGCGGGGCGGCCTGGCCGAGGCTGCCCAGCAGGGCGCGCAGCTCGACCAGTTGCTGCAGCCAGTCGCCGAGCAGTTTCCAGTGGCCGTTAAAGCGGTACTGTTCGGCCAACCGCTGGCTGTTGCCCAGCAGCTGCCAGGCCAGCGCGGCGAAGGCGTCGTCCAGCGGCATGCTCGCCGCAAGCGTCGGTGCGGGCAGGCTCAGCGAGTAACTGTCGGCGTTATACAGGCGGTAACCCCGCTCGGCCTTGCTGATGTCGCAAGGCATGAGCGCCAGGTCGGAGGCCAGTTCTGCGGCCAGCTCCAGCAGCGCTTCGGGTTCGCCCTGGCGCAGCTCCAGCTCGAGTTCGCAAATTTCTTCGCTCTGTTTGCCAGCGATTACTTTGCCCAGATCCAGCGCCGCTTCGATAACCACCTTGGCCTTGCCGCGACCCCAGGCGATTTCGGCTTTTTCGCGGACGAAGTCCGTGGTGAAAATCGGCTTCAAAGTTTTCTTGTCCAGCTCGGCCAGGCTCGCGGGCCAACACTCGTCCGCGAGTTTTTTCAGGTCCAGCTTGGCCTTGTCCAGGTACCAATCCCACTCGTTACGCTCGGACAGCCCAGCCACGCTCTGGCCGCGGCTCTTTAGCGTCTGAATAAACTGCTCGCCGTCGCGGCGCAGACGCAGCGCGACCTTGGCCTGAGCCAGGTCGCGCTCGGGGGTGTCGTAGTACTGGTTGAACAGTTCGTGCCGCTGCCAGCCGCTCTTGTTGCGTTTCTTCAGCAGCGGATGCTCGCGCAGGGCCGCCAGGGTTTCGCGACTGACGCGCAGTTTGATTTCGGTTTCTTTCTGCATGGTGCCGAGATGATGCCTATGTTTGAGTGTGACCTACGTCACTTGGTAGCGGCCCTTTGAGGTCATCCGTATACTTGCCGCCTTCTGAAGCCGGGGTGTTCCCTATGCCAATCAATCCTTTCGTCAGCCTGTTCGGACGCTCGCCCATCGGGCCGATGCAACAGCACATGGCCAAGTCCCACGAATGTGCCGCCAATCTGGTGCCGCTGTTTCAGGCGATCACGGCCGAAGACTGGGAACGGGTCGAACAGATCCAGAAAGAGATGGCCCGACTGGAAAACGAGGCCGACAAGCTAAAGAAGAGCGTCCGTCAACATCTGCCCAAGAGCCTGTTTCTGCCGGTTCCGCGTTCGGATCTGCTGGAGCTGCTGAGTGTACAGGACAAAATTGCCAACCGTGCCAAGGACATCGCCGGGCTGATGCTGGGCCGTTGCATGACCATTCCGCCGGCCCTGCAGCCGGAAATGATGGCCTTCGTGCAGCGCAGTGTCGACGCCAGCTGCCAGGCGCTGAAAGCGCTCAAGGAACTGGATTCGTTGCTGGAAACCGGCTTTGCCGGTCGTGAAGCTACGCTGGTAGAAAAAATGGTCGAGGAGCTCGAGGAAATCGAACGCGAAACCGACCGCATGCAGATCACGGTGCGCCGCGCGCTGTTCAAGCTGGAAAAGGAATTGCCACCCGTAGACGTGATGTTTCTCTACAAGATCATCGAATGGATCGGTGACGTAGCTGACCGTGCCGAGCGCGTCGGCAACCGTCTGGAACAACTGCTGGCGCGCTGATGCGCCAGCGTCTTTTCTGGTTCAACAGGTAATTCCTTATGTCTTTTATCGCGGAATACGGTTTCGTACTCCTGGTGCTTGCCTGCGCCTTCGGTTTCTTCATGGCATGGGGCGTGGGCGCCAACGATGTGGCCAACGCCATGGGTACTTCCGTCGGTTCCAGGGCGCTGACCATCAAGCAGGCCATCGTTGTGGCCATGATCTTCGAGTTCTGCGGGGCCTATCTGGCCGGTGGCGAAGTCACCGAGACCATCAAGAACGGCATTGTCGACGCAGAAGTCATATCGCCGGATCTGATGGTGCTGGGCATGATGTCGGCGCTATTGGCAGCCGGCACCTGGCTAATGATCGCCACCATGAAAGGCTGGCCGGTTTCCACCACGCACTCGATCATCGGTGCGGTGATCGGCTTTGCCGCGGTCGGCGTGTCCACCGATGCGGTGCACTGGGACGCCATCGGCCCCATCGTCGCCAGCTGGGTGGTGACGCCCATGCTGTCCGGCATCGTCGCCTTTGGCCTGTTCATGAGCGTGCAGAAACTGATCATCAACACCGATGATCCGTTTCTCAACGCCAAGCGCTTCGTGCCGCTGTACATGTTCCTGACCGGTTTCATGGTCGCGCTGATGACCGTCACCAAGGGCCTCAAGCATGTCGGCCTGACGCTGAGCGGCGGCCAGGGCATCCTTCTGGCGTTCGCTATCGGTGTGCTGGTGATGCTGGTGGGGATCGCGCTGCTGTCGCGGATCAAGCTTGATGTCGAGGCTGATCGGACCTTTCACTACGCCAGCGTGGAAAAGGTCTTCGCCGTTCTGATGATTTTTACCGCGTGCTCCATGGCTTTCGCCCATGGCGCCAACGACGTGGCCAACGCGGTAGGCCCGCTGGCGGCCGTGGTCGGCGTCATCCAGTCGGGCGGTGCCGCGGAAATCGCTGCCAAGTCTCCGGTGCCGGGCTGGGTGCTGCTGCTGGGCGCCGTCGGTATCGTCATCGGTCTGGCTACCTACGGCTACAAGGTAATCGCCACTATCGGCAAGGAAATCACTGAGCTGACGCCAAGCCGCGGTTTCGCTGCCGAACTTGCGACCGCAACCACCGTTGTCGGTGCCTCCGCCATCGGCCTGCCGGTATCCACCACCCATACGCTGGTCGGCGCGGTTCTGGGCATCGGTATCGCACGGGGTATTGGAGCGCTGAACCTCGGTGTGGTCGGGTCGATCTTTATGTCCTGGCTGATCACGTTGCCGGCCGGGGCCTTCCTGGCGATTGTGTTCTTCACCATCCTAAAAGCGATCTTCGTCTGATCGGACGCGTTGCCGCTGCTTTTTCCCCTCCGGGGCGCTGCGGCAACGCGTTTCATGTTTCACTGGGCGCCTTCGTCTTTGTCTCCAAGGAGGTCGTCGGTGCCCATTCCCTCGCTCAAAGACCAGTTTGCCGCGCTGATTGCCGCGCCGTCGGTGAGCTGTACTCAGGCCCATTGGGACCAGACCAATCGCCCGGTCATTGACCTGCTTGCGGGCTGGCTGGGCGACCTTGGTTTCAGCTGTGAGGTGCAGGAAGTGACCCCTGGCAAGTTCAACCTGCTCGCCAGCTACGGCAGCGGGCCTGGCGGGCTGGTGCTGGCCGGGCACAGCGATACCGTGCCCTTCGATGCCGAATTGTGGACGGCCGAACCACTCCAGCTGCGCGAAGCCGATGACCGCTGGTATGGCCTTGGCGTTTGCGACATGAAAGGCTTCTTCGCGCTGATCATCGAGGCGGTCCTGCCGCTGCTCGATCAGCCGTTCCGCCAGCCGCTGCTGATCCTGGCCACCTGCGATGAAGAAAGCTCAATGTCCGGCGCCCGAGCGCTGGCCGATGCCGGCCGGCCGCTGGGGCGCGCCGCGGTGATCGGCGAGCCGACCGGGCTGCGGCCGGTGCGCCTGCACAAAGGCATCATGATGGAAGGCATCGAAATCCAAGGGCAGAGCGGGCATTCGTCCAATCCGGCTTATGGTCATAGCGCCCTGGAAGCCATGCATGACGTCATGAGCGAGCTGATGACGCTGCGCCGCGAATGGCAGGGTCAGTACAACAATCCGTTGTTCGACGTACCGCAGCCGACACTCAACCTCGGCTGCATCCATGGCGGTGACAACCCCAATCGCATCTGCGGGCAGTGCTCGCTGGAGTACGATCTGCGGCCGTTGCCGGGGATGGAGCCTGATCAGTTACGTGAAGCGATTGCCGGGCGCCTGCGTCCAGTCGCTGACAAGCATCAGGTGAAGATCGACCTGGCGCCACTGTTCCCCAGCGTACCGGCCTTCGATCAGGGCGCTGATGGCGAGCTGGTTAAACTGGCCGAACGGCTCACCGGACATGCCGCCGAGGCAGTGGCCTTCGCCACCGAAGCGCCTTATCTTCAGCAGCTTGGCTGCGAGACGCTGGTGCTAGGCCCGGGTGATATCGCCTGCGCTCATCAGCCGGATGAGTACCTGGATCTCGACAGGATCGAACCCACCGTGAGGTTGCTGCGCGGGATGATCGAGCACTATTGCCTGCAACCGGCGAGCCGAGGATAGGAGCAGGGCTGGCGACCTCATCGTCGATGCCCCTGCTCCCTGCCTACCGTACCCGACCCGGCTCCCGGACTGAACAAGCTGTTACTGAAGGCTTTTTGCAATGCACAACTACGTCACCTGGCTTCGCGACTCATCGCCCTATATCAACTCGCACCGTGACCGCACCTTCGTGGTCATGCTGCCCGGCGATGGCCTGGAGCATCCCAACTTCGCCAACATTGTTCATGACCTGGTGCTGTTGCACAGCCTTGGCGTGCGCCTGGTGCTGGCGTTCGGCTCACGCCCGCAGATAGAGGCGCGGTTGGCCGCTCGCGGTATCGAGCCGCGCTTTCACCGCGACCTGCGCATCACCGACACGGCAACGCTGGAGTGCGTCATTGATGCCGTTGGCCACATGCGCATTGCGCTTGAAGCGCGTCTTTCCATGGATATGGCAGCTTCGCCCATGCAGGGCGCGCGGCTGCGCGTGGCCAGCGGTAACTTCATCACCGCGCGCCCCATCGGTGTTCACGATGGCGTCGATTACCAGCACACCGGCGAAGTGCGTCGCGTTGATCGCAAGGGCATCGGCCGGCTGCTGGATGAGCGCACCATCGTGCTGCTCTCGCCGCTGGGGTACTCCCCGACCGGTGAAATCTTCAACATCGCCTGCGAAGACATCGCTACCCGTGCCGCCATCGATCTGGAAGCCGACAAGCTGGTGCTGTACGGGTCCGAGCGCGGCCTGCGCGATGAAAGCGGCAAGCTGGTGCGCGAGCTGCGCCCGCCGCAAATTCCGGCCTATGTCGAGCGCCTCGTCGGCACCTATCAGGCCGAGCTGCTGGATGCCGCCGCGCAAGCCTGCAAAGGCGGTGTTCGCCGCAGCCACGTGATCAGCTATGCCGAGGACGGTTCGTTGCTCAATGAGCTGTTCACCCGTGACGGCGGCGATGGCACGTTGGTGACCCAGGAGCAATTCGAGCAGCTGCGCGAGGCGACCATCGAGGACGTCGGCGGGTTGATTGATCTGATCACGCCGCTGGAAGAGCAGGGCATTCTGGTGCGGCGCTCGCGCGAGGTGCTCGAGCGCGAGGTTGAACAATTCAGCATCGTCGAGCGCGACGGGCTGATTATCGCCTGCGCAGCGCTCTACCCAATCGCAGATTCCGACTCGGGCGAGCTGGCCTGCCTGGCGGTCAATCCGGAATATCGCCATGGCGGACGCGGTGACGAGTTGCTCGAGCGTATCGAGGCGCGGGCGCGCAAGTTGGGCCTGAAAACCCTGTTCGTGCTCACCACACGCACGGCGCACTGGTTCCGCGAACGCGGTTTCGAGCCTAGCGGCGTCGAGCGTCTTCCGGCCGCACGGGCCTCGCTCTACAACTTCCAGCGCAATTCGAAGATCTTCGAAAAGGCGCTATAAGGCGGCTGGATCAGCCTTGAGTGGAGCAAGGAGAGCCAGCACGAATGAGGCCGCATTGCGCGACCTTCATGCGTCTGAACTCAGGGGTGTAGGGAGGGCCTAAGCCCACCAAGGATGGCACCGGCGCGCGCACAGCCAGGCCAGGCATCAAGCGCTGTCAAGAGGCAAGCGGTGGGCTAAAGCCCACCCTACGTACTACGTACTGGCATTGCACACCTGCCGCTCGTTGACGGCTAGCGGCATGTTCCTCGGCGCTATACCGGTGTCAGGCTGGTCAGGCTGCGCTGATAATCCTCGACGAAGCTGTCGAAGTCCTGAGTGTCCGCAGCTTCCACCTGCGCCTGCTGTGCCAGCGAGCTGCGTGCGGCTTCGTCGAACCAGGCCATGTCGGCATCTGACAGCGCTCGGCTACGGAAATCGTCTGCATGTTGACGGGTCTGCCGCAGCGCAAACTGGCTGAAGCTCTCGCCGTTGCGCTGCAGCTCGGCTAGCACGCGGGCCGAAGGCGTCAGGCTGCTGTCTGCAACCTTGGCCTGTTGCGCGGCGACGGCGCGGGCATGCTCATCACCGCCGTGACTGCGGTCCAGCAGTTCGGCGACCTGGCCGATCTGCGCAATCAGTTCGTTCGCCCACTGCTGCAGGCTGACGTCTTCACCGCAGCGACGCAGTTCAAGCCCGGGTTTGCGGCCTTCCTTGACCACGCTGAGGAAGTTGTCGCTGCTGGCCCGACATTCGCCTTCTACCAGGCAAGGGCTCTGCTGCAACGTGCAGAACAGCAGGAAGGCATCGAGGAAACGCGCTTCGGTGACGTCGATACCCAGCGGCAGGAAAGGATTGATATCCAGGCAGCGCACCTCGATGTACTGGATGCCGCGCGCTCGCAGCGCATGCAGTGGGCGCTCGCCAGTGTCGGTGACTCGCTTGGGGCGGATGTTCGAGTAGTACTCGTTCTCGATCTGCAAGACGTTAGTGTTGAGCTGTTGCCAGTTGCCCTCCGCGTCCTTGGTGCCCAGCGCCGCGTAGTCGGGGTAAGGCGTGGACACCGCCTTGTGCAGGCTGCTGGTGTAACTCGGCAGATCGTCATAGCAGGGCGTCAAGCCGGCCTGGGCATTGCTCTGATAACCCAGATCGCTCATGCGCAGGCTGGTGGCGTAGGGCAGATACAGCGTGTCTTCGTCGAGCTGCTGTAGCTGGTGCGGGCGGCCACGCATGAAGCTGACGTCCAGTGCGGGCGAGGCGCCGAACAGGTACATCAGCAGCCAGCTGTAGCGGCGGAAATTACGGATCAGTGCGATATAGCGCCAGGACTGGTAGTCCTGCTGCGAGCGGTCATCGCCCTCGTCTGCTTGCAAAGCAGCCCACAGCGCCTCGGGCAGGGAGAAGTTGTAATGGATACCGGCGATGCACTGCATCGTCTTGCCGTAACGCAGCGCCAGGCCTTGGCGATAGACGTATTTCAGTCGCCCGATGTTCGAACTGCCGTACTCGGCGATGGGAATCTGCGACTCGTCCGGCAGGTGACCGGGCATCGAGGGACTCCAGAGCAACTCGTCGCCGAGCTTGCTGTAGGTGTAGCGATGGATCGCGTCCAGCTCGGTCAGCGTCTTTTGCGGATCGGTTTCGGTGCCGGTGATGAACTCCAGCAGCGCTTCGGAATAGTCCGTGGTGATCTTCGGATGGGTCAACGCCGAGCCCAGTGCTCGAGGATGCGGCGTCAGCGCCAGCTGACCATCGGTGTCGACACGCAGGCATTCACGCTCTATCCCATGCAGGCATTGCGAGAGCAGCGACAGGTTGTGGTGCTCGGCCAGCAGCGCCAGGCGGTGGGAGAGAAGATCGCTCAATTGGGAATTCCTTCACGCGTCAGTCGGCACAATATGGGGGTGGATTGCACGCTCTACAAGAGGCCGTCAGCGTTGGACCACGCACCGCTGCAGGGCGTTTCCAGCTAACCTTGGGCGGCGGTCCGGTGACTCAGGTAACCGAGAAGGTCGCCTGCGCCTTGGCCACCAGCTTTTCACCTTGGTGGACTTCGGCTTCGAGTACCTGAGTGCGCCGCCCGCCGTGCACCACCCAGGCTCGGCAGGTCAGTTCGCCTTCGCTCACCGGGCGAATGTAATTGACCTTGCACTCCAGGGTGACGCTGTTGGGCTCGCCGCCGTTGAGGCTGTGACTGGCCTGGCCCATGGCGGTGTCGATCAGCGAGAACAATGCGCCGCCGTGCAGCTTGCCGTGCAGGTTGCGCAAGCCATCGTGCATTGCCAGGCGCAGCAGTGCCTCGCCATTGTCGGCCTTGATGATTTCCAGGCCCAACAGGCGCCCAAAGGCGCTGCTGCTGCCTACTGCCTCGACTTCGCGCACCTTATTTCCTCAGATTCTTCGCATTGGCGAACAACGCGGCCATGGCGTTATTGGCCGGTGCCGGCTTGGTTTCCGGCTTGGCCGCCTTGCGTTCGCCGCGTGCTTGGCCGCCACGGTTGTTGCCACCGCCGCGCATGGAGTCCGCTTTCTCACCGGGCGTGTCGCTCATACGCATGGACAGGCCAACGCGCTGACGGGGAATGTCCACTTCCATGACCTTGACCTTGACGATGTCGCCAGCCTTGACCACTTCGTAGGGATCCTTGACGAACTTCTCGGACAGCGCGGAGATGTGCACCAGACCGTCCTGATGCACGCCGATGTCGACGAAGGCGCCGAAGTTGGTCACGTTGGTCACCACGCCTTCGAGCACCATGCCGGGGGTCAGGTCGCTGAGCTTTTCCACGCCGTCCTGAAACTCGGCGGTCTTGAACTCGGGGCGCGGGTCGCGGCCGGGTTTCTCCAGCTCTTGCAGGATGTCGCTGACGGTCACCAGGCCGAAGCTCTCATCGGTGAACTGCTTGGGATCCAGGCGTTTGAGGTACGCCGAGTCACCGATCAGCGAGCGGATGTCGCGGCCGGTATCCTGAGCGATGCGCTTGACCAGCGGATAGGTCTCCGGGTGCACCGCAGAGGCGTCCAGCGGGTTGTCGCCATTCATCACGCGGAGGAAGCCGGCGGCCTGTTCGAACGTTTTGTCGCCCAGGCGCGGGACCTTCTTCAATTCGTTGCGCGCCTTGAACGCGCCATTGGCGTCGCGGTAGGCGACGATGTTCTGCGCCAGCGTGGCGTTCAGCCCGGAAATCCGCGCCAGCAGCGCCACCGAGGCGGTGTTGACGTCGACGCCGACGGCGTTCACGCAGTCTTCCACCACCGCATCCAGCGAGCGTGCCAGTTTCAACTGAGACACGTCGTGCTGGTACTGGCCCACGCCGATGGCTTTAGGCTCGATTTTTACCAATTCGGCCAGCGGATCTTGCAGACGGCGGGCGATGGACACGGCGCCGCGGATCGACACGTCCAGATCCGGAAATTCCTTGGCGGCCAGCTCGGAGGCCGAGTACACCGAGGCGCCCGCTTCGGACACCATCACCTTGGTCAGTTTGAGGCCGGGCACCTGCTTGATCAGATCGGCGGCGAGCCGGTCGCTTTCACGGCTGGCGGTGCCATTGCCGATGGCGATCAGGTCGACGCTGTGCTTGGCGCAGAGTTTGGCCAACACGGCCAGGGTGCCGTCCCAATCGTTGCGCGGCGCGTGCGGATAAACGGTGGCGGTATCGAGTAGCTTGCCGGTGGCATCGACCACCGCCACCTTGCAGCCGGTGCGCAAGCCAGGATCGAGGCCCAGCGTTGCGCGCGGGCCAGCGGGTGCGGCCAGCAGCAGGTCATGCATGTTGCGGGCAAAGACGCCGATGGCGTCGTCCTCGGCCTTGTCGCGCAATTCGCCGAGCAGGTCGGTTTCCAGATGGGTGTAGAGCTTGACCTTCCAGGTCCAGCGCACCACTTCGCCGAGCCACTTGTCTGCGGCCCGCCCTCGGTTCGAGATGCCGAAGCGCTCGCCGATCATCACTTCGCCCGGGTGCATGCTGCCAGGCGCTTCATCGCCGACTTTCAGGCTGACGCTGAGCACGCCTTCGTTGCGCCCGCGGAAGATCGCCAGTGCGCGGTGTGACGGCGTGCTCTTGAGCGGCTCGTCATGTTCGAAATAGTCGCTGAACTTGGCGCCTTCGTTCTCTTTACCCGGTACCAGCCGCGCACTCAGGGTGGCGTTGTGGGTGAGGAAGTCGCGCAGTTTGGCGAGCAGGTTGGCGTCTTCGGCAAAGCGCTCCATGAGGATGTACTTGGCGCCTTCGAGCACCGCTTTAGTATCGGCGAAGCCCTTCTCGGCATCGACGAAGCGTGCCGCCTCGGCTTCTGGATTGAGCTCAGGGTCGGCGAAGATCGCGTCGGCCAGCTCGCCAAGGCCGGCTTCCAGCGCAATCTGGCCTTTGGTGCGGCGCTTCTGCTTATAGGGCAGATAGAGGTCTTCGAGTCGCGTCTTGGTATCGGCAAGGTCGATCTCGCGCTTCAGCTCAGGCGTGAGCTTGCCCTGTTCCTCGATGCTGGAAAGGATCGACGCGCGGCGGTCATCCAGTTCGCGCATATAGCGCAGACGTTCTTCCAGCAGGCGCAGCTGGGTGTCGTCGAGGCTGCCGGTGACTTCCTTGCGGTAACGGGCGATGAAGGGAACGGTGGAGCCTTCGTCGAGCAGCGCCACGGTGGCGGCAACCTGTTGCGGACGCACGCCCAATTCGGCGGCAATGCGGGAGTTGATGCTGTCCATGAACCTACCTGGGTCAGTCAAACCATGCAGGCCGGGCCTGCGCGAAAGGGCGCGATTATAAGGGCAGCAGAGCATTTGAGGCCGCAAGCCGGACGAAAAACCCGAGCCAGGCGCACCGACTCATTCTTTCGGCCCTCGGCCAGGCACCGCAAAATCTGCTAACAATGGCTGTCAGTTGCGTTTACTTCACTGCGCGCATAATGCGCCGTCGATCATTCCGGGAGTTCTCATGAGCAGCACCGCACCTGCCAACGAAGGCGAAAAGATCCTGATTGTTGACGATGACGCCCGTCTGCGGCGCTTGCTCGAGCGCTTTCTCGATGAGCAGGGTTACCGAGTCCGGACGGTGGAAAGTGCCGAGCAGATGGACCGTCTGCTCAGCCGCGAGCTGTTTCATCTCGTGGTGCTGGACCTGATGATGCCGGGCGAAGACGGCCTGTCTGCGTGCAACCGGCTGCGTACCGGCGGCAACCAGATCCCGATCATCATGCTGACGGCCAAGGGTGACGAGGCCAGTCGGATTCAGGGACTGGAGCAGGGCGCCGACGATTATCTGGCCAAGCCCTTCAACCCGCGCGAGCTACTGGCACGAATCCGCGCCGTACTGCGCCGTCAGGCGCCCCAGGTCCCGGGTGCGCCGGGCAGCGAAGACGAAACCGTCACCTTTGGCGACTACGAATTGTTTCTCGGCACCCGTGAGCTGAAGAAGGGCGATCAGGTGCATATGCTCACCACCGGTGAATTCGCCGTGCTCAAGGCGCTGGTACAGCACGCTCGCGAGCCGCTAACCCGAGACAAGCTGATGAACCTGGCCCGCGGGCGCGAGTGGGATGCGCTCGAACGTTCCATCGATGTGCAGATTTCCCGCCTGCGCCGGCTGATCGAGCCGGACCCATCCAAGCCGCGTTATATCCAGACAGTCTGGGGCGTTGGCTATGTGTTCGTGCCTGATGGCAACAAATAGGAGCCGGTTCATGCTCCCTGCGAACCCGATAGGGATGCAGTGCTTTTCTCAGGCTGCATCATTGGATGGCTTACGGATCACGAAGTGAGCCATCAGCCTCGTAGGGTGGGCTTTAGCCCACCACCCTTGTTCGACTCGGTTGGCTAAAGCGGAGCAGCTTCCGACCCAGTCTTCACTGTGAAATCCCACATCGCTGGCCTCTTGGTTCAGCCTCCCGCGGTCAAAATCGGCTTGTTTATGAAAACCCCGCTCTGGTTCCCGCAAAGCTTCTTCGCACGCACCCTGTGGATGGTGCTGATCGTGGTGCTGTTCTCCAAGGTATTGATGCTCGTGTACCTGATGATGAACGAGGACGTCATGGTCGATCGCCAATACAGCCATGGTGCGGCGCTGACCTTGCGTGCCTACTGGGCAGCTGACGAGGAAAACCGCGAACGCATCGCAGAGGCGGCCGGCTTGCAGCGGGTTACGATGGACGACGTGCCGCCCAGTGAATATCACTGGCCTTACACGGAAATCTTCCAGCGGCAGATGCAGGCCGAGCTCGGTGTCGAGACCGATGTGCGGGTGCGTATTCAGCCTGACACAGCCATCTGGGTCCGCGCGCCTAGCCTAGGTCCGGACTGGTTGCGGGTGCCGTTGTACGCATACCCGTTGCGCGGTCAGCGGATCTGGAGCGTGCTGGGCTGGTTTCTCGGCATTGGGCTGCTGTCCACGGCCGCCGCGTGGATCTTTGTCAGCCAGCTCAACCTGCCGCTCAAGCGCTTGGTCTATGCGGCCCGGCAAATCGGTAAGGGCCGTAGCGTACGGTTGCCCATCAGCGACACGCCGAGCGAGATGACCGAGGTTTATCGCGCGTTCAACCAGATGGCAGAGGACGTCGAGCAGGCTGGCCGCGAGCGGGAGCTAATGCTCGCCGGCGTATCGCACGATTTGCGCACGCCGCTGACGCGCTTGCGGTTGTCCCTCGAACTGATGTCCAGCGACGCGGAGCTGACCGAGGACATGGTTCGCGATATCGAGGACATGAACGCGATCCTCGATCAGTTCCTCGCCTTCGTTCGCGATGGCAGCGACGAGCCGGTGGAAAGCGTCGACCTGGGCGAGCTGGTGCGTGAAGTCGTGGCGCCCTACAACCAGTACGGAGAAACCGTTCGCCTCTGTGTCGAGCCGATGCCGCAATTGGCGTTACGACGAGTTTCGATCAAACGGCTGCTGGTGAATCTGATTGAAAATGCGCTGCGTTATGGCGGCCATGGTGTCGAAGTGGCCGCCCATGTTTCGGGCGATAGCAATGCGCCCTATGTCGTCCTCAGCGTGCTTGACCGGGGCACGGGCATCGATCCGCGGGAGCTCGGCGAAATATTCAATCCGTTCATCCGCGGCGACAAGGCACGTGGCGGGCAGGGCGCCGGGCTGGGGCTGGCGATCGTCAAGCGGATCGCTTCGCAACATGGTGGTGTGATCGAGTTACGCAACCGCGAAGGCGGCGGGCTCGAGGCGCGGGTGAGCCTGCCGTTGGGGTTGCTGCTGCCGAGGGATGCGGTGAAGCAGTAGGGTGGCCGTAGGCTTCGGTTCCCTACTGTCGAGCCGGTTCTTGCTGGCCGCGTAGGGCTCTCGATTACGGAATCCGTGGAAGCTGCGATTCCCGGTTTCCAGCGTTCGCTTAGCCCTTTCCCTTCGTCCTCGTCAGATGCGGGCCGGCGTTCTTTTCCAGATACTGGATGATCAGCCCCGCGACGTCCTTGCCAGTGGTTTCCTCGATCCCGGCGAGGCCTGGAGATGAGTTCACCTCCATCACCAGCGGACCATGGTTGGAGCGCAGGATGTCGACGCCCGCCACGCTCAGGCCCATTACCTTGGCCGCGCGGATCGCGGTCATCCGCTCTTCCGGGGTTATCTTGATCAGGCTGGCGGTTCCGCCGCGGTGCAGGTTGGAGCGGAATTCTCCAGGCTTGGCCTGGCGCTTCATGGCGGCGATGACCTTGTCACCGACGACAAAGCAGCGGATGTCCGCGCCGCCGGCTTCCTTGATGTACTCCTGGACCATGATGTCCTGCTTCAGGCCCATGAAGGCCTCGATCACCGATTCGGCAGCCGTGGCGGTTTCACACATGACCACGCCGATTCCCTGGGTGCCCTCCAGAACCTTGATCACGAGTGGTGCACCGTTGACCATCTGGATCAGGTCGGCAATGTCATCTGGCGAGTGGGCAAAGCCGGTCACCGGAAGGCCGATGCCACGGCGAGACAGAAGCTGCAGCGAGCGCAACTTGTCACGTGAGCGAGCGATCGCCACCGATTCGTTGAGCGGGAAAACACCCTGCATCTCGAACTGGCGCAGCACGGCGCAGCCATAAAAAGTGACCGAGGCGCCGATCCGCGGGATCACCGCGTCAAACCCCTCGAGTGGGCGACCGCGGTAGTGGATTTGAGGCTTGTGGCTGGCGATGTTCATGTACGCGCGCAAGGTATCGATTACTACGACCTCATGGCCGCGTTGCTGGCCGGCCTCCACCAAGCGGCGGGTCGAATATAAACGAGGGTTGCGCGACAGCACGGCGATTTTCATTGGGCACCGGGAGAGGTAAGGGTCTGGGGTTTTTCCTGCACGTAAGTGCGTGCAGGGTCGACCAGCCATTTGCCGTCCATCAGGGCTTTTGACCCGAGCAGGAGGCGATATCGCATGGTCTTGCGGCAGGTAAGGGTAAATTCCACGGGCCAGAGATGATCGCCCAGCGCGAGCAGCGTTCGGACCACGTAGCGAGTTTGCACGTGTCCGTTGGAGCTCTTTATTGTTTTGCGTGTGACCAGTGGCGCCTCGCAGCGATGGCGGCGCTGCACCAGAGTGCCCAGATGGGCCGTGAATCGAACCCAGCGCTTACCGCCGCGCTCGAATTCACTGATGTCCGTCGCGTGCAGAGCCGACGTGCTGGCGCCGGTGTCGATTTTCGCGCGAAGACCGACCACGCCGAGCTCGGGCAAGGCGATCCATTCGCGCAAACCGATGATTGTCTGGAGGTCGGAATTGTTCAAAAAGCGTACCCAGTAGATTTCCGCGCATTCTAGACAGGGCGAATGACAACCGCACCCGTCTTATGACCCTATGACAACGTAACGATAAACAGAGTTGACCGATGAACGAGAAAGACGACGGCAAAGTCAGGTTGGACAAGTGGTTATGGGCCGCGCGCTTCTTCAAGACGCGGGCGTTGGCGAAAGCGGCCATCGAGGGCGGCAAGGTGCATTGTCGCGGCGAGCGGTGCAAGCCTGGCAAGGAGCCTAAGATTGGCGAAGAGCTGGTCATTCGTGCCGGTTCCGATGAGCGCACCGTGGTTATCCAGGCGCTGTCGGCGGTACGCAAGGGCGCGCCGGAAGCACAGCTACTGTATGCGGAAACCGCCGAAAGCCTGTCACGGCGGGAAAATGCTGCAGCCATGCGCAAGGCCGGCACGCTGGGCGTCGAAACCGATGGCAAGCCGAGCAAGAAGCAGCGCCGTGCCTTGCAGCGCTTTCGCTCCGACGCAGGGTGAGGGCGGCGGTTGGACGGTCGCCACTTTCACCTTAGAATGCGGTCCCTTCTCTCAGGCACGGGCTGATACGCAGAGGCGCGCAGCTTCTCGCGTCGTTCAACCGTCCTGATCGCCAACCTGCTCAGGCCATGCCCATGCTCGATTCCGATTACACCCAGCGTTTCCTTTTTGATGACACCGACGTGCGCGGCGAGTGGGTCGGGCTTGAACGCAGCTATGCCGAGGTGCTGGCCAAGCACAGTTACCCGGAGCCGGTCGCTCAGTTACTGGGCGAATTGCTGGCGGCAGCGGCATTGCTAGTCGGCACTCTGAAATTTGATGGTCTGATGGTTCTGCAGGCGCGATCGTCCGGCGCAGTGCCGCTGCTGATGGTCGAATGCTCCAGCGACCGCGAAGTGCGAGGCATCGCCCGCTATGACGAGTCGCTGCTGTCCCCAGGCGCGACCTTTTCGCAGCTGATGCCCGATGGCGTCCTGGCGATGACCATCGACCCAACCAAGGGGCAGCGTTATCAGGGCATCGTTGCGCTGGACGGTGTGACCCTGGCCGATAGCCTGTCCAACTATTTCGCCTCCTCCGAGCAGTTGCCGACGCGCTTCTGGCTCGCTGCTGACAGCCGTCGTGCCTGCGGCATGTTGTTGCAACAGCTGCCGGCCGATCGCATCCGCGACGGCGAGGAGCGTGAAGCCAGCTGGCAGCATCTGCGCACCCTGGCCGATACGCTGTCAGCCGAGGAATTGCTCGGCCTCGACACCCAGACGGTACTGCATCGCCTCTATCACGAAGAGCAGGTTCGCCTGTTCGAGCCACGCTCGATCGTGTTCCGCTGCAGCTGCTCGCGCGAGCGCTCTGCGAACGCCGTGATCAGCCTCGGCCAACAGGATGCAGAGCTGTTGCTGGCCGAGCAAGGCGGGGCGATCACCATCGATTGTCAGTTCTGCAACCACAGCTATCGCTTCGATGCAGCCGACATCGCCCAGCTGTTTGCAGGTGCAGGAACGGAAGGTCCTTCCGGCACCCGACATTAAAAGGGGAGGGGGCGTAGAACCTTTTCGCCATTACGCCCTCATACCCAGCGCAGCGTCATTTCTGTCATAATCGCGCGCACTTTTTTTCGGTGTAGTCCACTGTACCGTGGGCTACAACAGCATGGAGGAATCGGCCCAAGGCCGACGGGAAACTCATGACGCAAGCCACTAACGCCGTGTACATCGATATCAGCACCGCTCAACTGGTTGAACAAGCCATCAAGCGCGGTGAAGGTGAATTGGCCGCCAATGGCGCGCTCGTCGTGAAAACCGGCCACCGGACCGGTCGATCGCCAGCTGATCGCTTTATTGTGGAAGAGCCCAGCACCCAGGGCTCCATCGCTTGGGGGCCGATTAACCGTCCGTTCCCCGCCGAAAAGTTCGACGCCCTGTGGGACCGCGTCGAAGCCTTCAACAAGGCTCAGGATCATTTCGTTTCCCACGTCCATGTAGGCTCTTCCGAAGGTCACTACCTGCCGGTCAAGATGTCCACTGCAACCGCGTGGCAGAATCTTTTCGGTCGCCAGCTCTTCATCAATCCCGAGCAGTACAACCCGGCCGGCAAGGATGAGTGGCAGGTCCTCAACGTCGCCAACTTCGAATGCTCCCCCGAGCGTGATGGGACCAACTCCGACGGTTGCGTGATCATCAACTTCGCCCAGAAGAAGGTCCTGATCGCTGGCATGCGCTACGCCGGTGAAATGAAGAAGGCCATGTTCTCGGTGCAGAACTACCTGCTGCCCGAAGCTGACGTTTTGCCGATGCACTGCGCCGCCAACATTGGCGAAAACGGTGACGTCACCCTGTTCTTCGGTTTGTCCGGCACCGGCAAGACCACCCTCTCGGCAGACGAGTCGCGCTACCTGATCGGCGATGACGAGCACGGCTGGGGCACCGGTGTGGTGTTCAACATCGAAGGTGGCTGCTACGCCAAGTGCATCGACCTCTCCGAGAAGAACGAGCCGGTCATCTGGAAAGCCATCCAGTTCGGCACCGTGCTGGAAAACGTCGTGCTGAACGACGAGCGCGCCGCTGACTACACCGATGACAGCCTGACCCAGAACAGCCGCGCCGCCTACCCGTTGGAATACGTCGAGAAGCGTTCTGAGAAGAACCTTGGCGGAGAGCCGAACGCGGTGATCTTCCTGACCTGCGACCTGACCGGTGTTCTGCCTCCGGTGTCGATTCTCAATGAAGAGCAGGCGGCTTACCACTTCCTGTCCGGCTACACCGCGCTGGTGGGTTCCACCGAAATGGGTTCGGGCAGCGGCATCAAGTCGACCTTCTCCACCTGCTTCGGCGCGCCGTTCTTCCCGCGTCCGGCCGGCGTGTATGCCGAGCTGCTGATCAAGCGCATCCAGGCGTTCGGCTCCAAGGTCTATCTGGTCAACACTGGCTGGACCGGTGGTGGCTACGGCGTCGGCAAGCGTTTCAACATTCCAACCACTCGTGCCGTAATCGCTGCGATCCAGAGCGGTGCGTTGGTTGGTGCCGAAACCGAGCATCTGCCGATCATCAACCTCGACGTGCCGAAGGCCGTCGCCGGTGTCGACACCCAGCTGCTTAACCCACGCAACACCTGGTCCGATGCCAACGCCTACGACGAGGCCGCGAAGGAGCTGGCGAACAAGTTCGTCGAGAACTTCAAGAAGTTCGACGTCTCCGATGCCATCAAGGCCGCTGGCCCGCAGCTCTAAGCTGTAGCGCCAAGCCACGAAAAAGCCGCCTTCGGGCGGCTTTTTCGTGGTCGTCTTTCTGTCAGTTCGGTATGGCCAGTCGCCCTCGGCAGCGTTGGCTGCGAACGCGGCGGCCCCTAACCGCGAGGCATTACCCGAACCCTTCATCGGTTCGGTTGATAACTTCCATCAACCAACATGGATGGATTCGATGCATGTTGGCGCATAGCATTACGGCCACGTTTAAACCCTATTGGAGCCACACCATGCAGATCGAAGAAGCCATCCAGACCCGCCGCGCCGTCAAGGCCTATGACGCCAGCTTTGAGCTCAGCCGTGAAGAAAAGGACGAGCTGCTGCAACTGGCACTCCTAGCCCCGTCCGCCTTCAACCTGCAGCACGTGCGCTTCGTTGAGGTGAGTGATCCGCAACTGCGCGTGCAGATTCGCGAGGTGGGCTGGAACCAGGCGCAGATGACCGATGCCTCGATGCTGGTGGTGGTCTGCGCTCAGGTCGATAGTTGGGAAAAGAATGTCCGCCGCGTCTGGGACGGTGCTCCTGCCGAAGTGCAGGACTACATGGCAGGCGCCATCGACAACTACTACCGTGACAAGCCCCAAGTACAGCGTGACGAAGCCATGCGCAGCTGCGGCCTGATGGCCCAAACGCTGATGCTTGCTGCACGTGGAAAGGGCCTGGATTCCTGCCCGATGGATGGCTTCGACTTCGACGCCGTGGCTAATCTGATCAACCTGCCGGACAACCATGTGATCGCGATGATGGTCGCGGTGGGCAAGCGGGCTGCCGATTCTAAGCCACGTATTGGCAAACTGCCGCTTGAAGAGGTGGTTATCCGCGATCGTTTCTGATCGTCTCGGATCAGCTTGCGCCGGTTGCGAAGCGCGCCGATCAGCCTGAAGGCGGATCGGCGTCTGCCAGTTCGGAACTGTAGCTGGTCAGTTCTGGTTCTTGCAGCTGTCGGCAAGCGTTCGGTAGGCGAGCCTACGGACTTGTCCGGCAGAATCCCGATAGGTCATGACGGCATCTGTCACCTCGCAATAGGGTGTCGGCTCGATCTTGATGGACAGCACCGAGGCAATATCGAGTCGGGTGCCGTAGGTGTAAGGTTCGGGTTCGCCGCTGTTGGCATGGGCAAGCGAGGCGGCCGAGAGGAGTAGGGCAGCAGTAGCAAGGGTAACGCGCATGGCAGGAAATCCTGTATCTGGTCCATAGGTCCGTTCCTGTTCGCGGGCGGGATCACCTGATCCGGCGGCGCTTATGCTTGTTCTTCAGGAGCCCGGCCATCGTAAATTTGCTAGCTTGCTAACGATAATTGCCGATTCCAATCCAGCCGATTGACCGAAAAACCTGGCCGTTTCGCTTGTTGTCTGTTCTGCCCACCTCGTAGGGCCGGCTCGATGCGCTTTCCAGACGGCTGACCGTTACCCTCCCGCCGCTTTGCAGTACCGTCTCCCTCCTTTTGCTACCCTCCGGCCTCCAGTCAAAGGAGTGACTCAGCATGATCGAACAGACGCTTAAACAGACATTCGGCTACGACGACTTTCGTCCCGGCCAGGATCAGGCCATTCGCGCCGTGGTGGCCGGGCGCTCAGCGGCCGCCATCTTTCCCACCGGGTCGGGAAAATCCCTGTGCTACCAGTTGCCAGCGCTATTGCTGCCGCATCTGACCTTGGTGGTTTCGCCACTTTTGGCGCTGATGCAAGATCAGCTGGCGTTCCTGCATCGGCACGGTATCGCGGCAGCCAGCATCGATTCGGCGCAAAGCCGCGAGCAGGCCAGCGAAACCATGACGCGGGCCAAGTCCGGTGAACTGAAGATCCTGATGATTTCGGTGGAGCGGTTGAAGAACGAGCGTTTCCGTAACTTCATCAGCCAGGTGCCGATCTCTCTGCTGGTCGTTGATGAAGCGCACTGCATTTCCGAGTGGGGGCACAACTTCCGTCCGGATTACCTCAAGCTTCCCGACTATCAGCGCCAGTTCAATATTCCCCAGGTGCTGCTGCTGACCGCGACGGCGACGCCGCCGGTGATCGCCGACATGCAGGCCAAATTCTCGATTGCCGCGGACGACGTGGTGACGACCGGTTTTTACCGGCCCAATCTCAATCTGCTGGTCGAACCGGTCAGCGGCTTCAACAAGCAGCGCCGGCTAGTGGAATGGCTAAAGGACAAGGCTGGGCAGCCGACCATCGTCTACGTCACCCAGCAGAAGACCGCGGAGCAGGTCGCCGAGCATCTGGCGCAACGAGGCTTTCCGGCCAGCGCCTATCACGCCGGTATGGCGCACGAGGCACGCGAGTCGATCCAGCGGCGCTTCATGGCTGGCGAGCTGAATTGCATCGTCGCCACCATTGCCTTCGGCATGGGCATCGACAAGGCGGATATCCGCAACGTGGTGCACTACGACTTGCCCAAGTCGGTGGAGAACTACAGCCAGGAAATCGGCCGTGCCGGCCGCGATGGCAAGCCATCGGACTGCCTGGTGCTGGCCAATCGCGACAGCCTCAGCGTGCTGCAGAACTTCGTCTATGGCGACACGCCGGAGCGTGAGGGCATCCGCTGCGTGCTCGACGAGCTGTTGCAATCCGGCGCGGGCGGGCAGTGGGAGCTGATGCTCAACCAGCTGTCGGACCAGAGCAACATCCGCCAGTTGCCGCTGAAAACCCTGCTGGTCCAGCTGGAGCTGCGCGGCATCATCGCGCCGCGTTTCGCTTATTTCGCCGAGTATCGCTTCAAGTACCTGCTCGAACCTGAAGCCTTTGTGGCGAAATTCGAGGGCGAGCGGCGGCAGTTCGTCGAGGCCATCGTGCACAGCTCGGCACGGGCGCGGACCTGGTGCACGCTGGATTTCGATGCGCTCTACCAGCAGCACGGTGCAGACCGTGGGCGGGTGGTCAAGGCGCTGGAGTACTTCCAGGAAAAGGGCTGGATCGAGCTGGAGAGCAAGCAGATGACCGACGTCTATGCGCTGCTCGATCCGACGTTCGATGCCCAATCCCTGAGTACCGAGTTGCATGCCTACTTCAGGCTCCACGAAGGAAGCGAAATCACCCGTATCGATAACATGCTGGCGCTGTTCGAATCACACGAGTGCTTGAGCCATCGGTTGGCCGTTTACTTCGGCGATGACCTGGCGCCGCAACGCTGCGGACACTGCTCGGTTTGCCGCGGGCAGGTTGCGCAACTACCGGAACCGCCGCCATTGGCGCCGCTGGGCGAGATGGATGTCGATGCCCGCTGCGCCGATTTCAGCCAGCGCTACGGGCAGCTCAAGGACCACGAGCCCAGCGCCGAATGCCTGACGCGCTTTCTCTGTGGCATCAACGTGCCGGTGTTCACCAAGCTCAAGGCGCGGCAAATCCCCGGTTTCGCTTCGCTGGAGGCCTATCCCTACGCTGAGGTTCGCGCGTACCTGACGCGCTAGGGTCTGTTGACGTTTCGTTCGCGGCCGCGCCGGAGCCTGTTTTTGCGCGAGGCAAGACATGAGGAGGGACGTTTGGTTGTTCCAAATGAACGACGAATAACGCCGCATCGCGCAAAAAACAGGCCCGGCCCGAAGGGTTGCGCGGCAAATGGCGCCACGCGGCGTTGCGGGGCTTGGCAAGGGAACAACCATTACCTGCGTCCCGCGCCTTGCGGAGCGCCGCCCGGCCTGGCGCCATTTGACGCAGCAACGCGGCTCGCGACAAAACGTCAACAGACCCTGGCCATCGGCGAAGCGCCTCAGCGCGCGGTCAGGCCAATCAGCATGTCGGCGACGCCCTTGGTCTGGCGCGATGTGCCGGCGGTGAGGTTGCTGGAGTTTTCCAGTGCATCCAGCAGGCCGGTCAGCGAACCGACACCTGCCGACTGCGTCTCGATGTGTTGCGCCACCGCGCGAATCTCGCTGGCCAGCCGGTCGATGTCGGTGCCGATTTCCTCGGCGTTCTTGCCGGTGATCTCGGCCAGCTTGCGTACCTCGTCGGCCACCACCGCGAACCCGCGGCCTTGCTCGCCGGCGCGCGCTGCCTCGATCGCCGCGTTGAGCGCCAGCAGGTTGGTCTGCCCGGCGATTTGCTGAATGGTCTGCACCACTGATTGGATGCGCTGGCTGGACTGCGCCAGCTCCCGCGCGCTGCCGACCACCTCGTCAGCCTGCTTGACCATCTGCTTGACCGAGCTGCCGGCCTGTTCGATTACCGCGCCCTGCTGGTTGATGTTCAGCGTCAGGTCGTCCATGGAACCATGCAGTTCGGTGGCGCACTGGCTGACTTGATCGGAAATGGACCGGCGCTGCTCGTCGGCCTGGGACAGGACCTGGCCCAGATCAGCCAGCCCGCGAAACACCGGGCGTATGTGCTCATCCAGCCCACCGACGTCCACTGCGCTGCTGTAGTCCTGGCGCTTGAACTGCTCGATCTGCTTGACCACCACCTGGCTCAGGCCAGTGAGCTTTTTGATCTGCCGCCGCAGGAAAAACGCCTTGAACTCACCGTGATAGGCGATGAAGTTATCGGTGTATTCATCGTGGAATTCGTCTTTGCCGTTGGTGCGGAAAAAGAACACCGCAGTCAGTGTCTGGTTCAGGTTAAGCCCGAGGATTTCGCCGAATGTGGAATAGCCTGCCACGGGAACACCATCGAACACCGGGTCCATGCCGCCCAGGGCCTGTTCGTTATTCAACCGGCGCAGAATGCAGTCGTTGAGGATGCCCACCAGTGGCTTGCCAGGTTTGTTGCGCATGAACTGCTGATAGTCGCGGCGGGTAGCCTCGGCCAACGGCGTGCGCTTGACCATGATCAGCTCTTCACCGGGCGCCACATCGCAGAACAGGTGCACGCGCTCGTTGGCAAAGTCGATTTGCGAGATCGAGCGAACGAACACTTCCTCGCCGACGCGGATGGCGAAGGAGTAGTCAGACAGTCGCTGCTCGAGCTCCTGCGGCGCACACTTGAGCGCCTCGCACAGCGCCTGGACCATGGTACGGATGTTGCCGCGAGCGTCGACCACCTGGCTGATGTAGCGGTCTTCCAGGGAGGCGCTGAGTACGCTCAGGCTGAGTGGGGTGGGCTCGAAGTTTTGGCTCTTGAACACGCCGAAGCGCACGTCTCGCGCGCACTTGAGGAAGACGATCAGCGCGTGGTTCTGGTAGCTGCGCTTGCCGTCATGCAATTGGGTCGTCTTGAAATCCAGCTTGCCACCGGCCGAGCCGCCGACGAACAGGCAGGGAAAGCGCCCGGACTCGTACAGCGCCTCCATGAAAAACGACTCCGAGGCGGAAAGGCCATCGAAGAAGATATTGGCCAGGGTGTCGCGGTAATCAATCTTCATCGACACCTGCAGGCGTTTGATCGTCGCCGTGAGGCGCGCGATGCGTTCAGCCATCGGCAGGCGCTGGCCCCCGCCGCGGATGTCCTCGCACTCCAGCGGCACGCGGACGATCTCGGCAGCGGCAATGATGCTGGCATCGAACAGTTGCAACACCACCCGATCCCACTGCGCGCCGGTGGCACAGTAGAGCCGCTGGCCCTCGCTGGACAGCTCGCCCGCCGTGGTACACAAGCTGATCGTTGCGTTCGGAAAGCGCTGCGATACCTGCCGAGCCACCTCATCCAGATTCACATGGGGCGAGACGAAGCCAGCAATGTAGGTCGGGTTGAAGTGCAGGGCGGCGAGCTGCTGTGAGAGCTGCTGAGCCGAGCAGAGCAGGCTCGCCGTGCCGTTGGTTTGCGTGTGGCCTGGCTTGAATCGGGAGAGCGTAAACATGGACATTACTCGCGCTTGGTAGGACGAAGCGGAACAGCGGCCCGCTCCCGTACCGGTCGAAACGCTGATCGGTTGTCTTGGTTGTCGGCTTCGGCAGGGTCGCCTGCAGACCGCTCGGCGCTATCGCCGTCCGACACGTTATCGGTCGCAGGGGAAAAGATCGCCATGCAACCTTGGCATTCATCCGAAAGTACCGGTACGTCTCGCTGGCCCGGTCCGGCCTTGCCGCGCCGTCTACCGAGCGGGTTGATCTGACTCAACGGAACGCAGCGGTCGCTGTGCAATGGTCGACGGGTGACCTGTTGCCGCACCCATTGCGGCCGATAGCCATGGATAAGCCTGCCAAGGAGCACTGTTATGCCCCGCCTGTTCGTCGATCTCGGATTCCGCTGGAAAATCACCCTGCCCATCGCGGCGCTCGCCATCCTGCTGGTGCTGATGGGTGTCTTTGGCATACGCGGCATCGAGCGCGTCGCCGATTCCAGCGAGCGGCTCGCGTCGCGGCATCTGCCTGCCATCAGCCTGCTGCTCAATGCCGACCGCGACCTCTACCAAGCCTTCGTCGCTGAGCGCAGCCTGCTCGACAGCGATGCGGGGGATCACCTCGATGCACTCAAGGCCAGCCACGCGGAAAATCTTCAGCAGGCCTACGACCGGGTGCAGAAATACGCGGCCATGCAGCCGGGGCCTGAGGCCATGGCGCTGGTCGAGCAATTCAACCGCGGGTTCGCCCAATGGTCGGCGGTATCGCAGCGGGTCATCGAGCAGATCGACCTCGACCCGCAGGCAGCCAGCACGTTGAGCTTCGGCGACAGCGAGGCACGTTTCGACAGCATGCGCGACGCCATCGATCAGCTCGGTAATCTGGAGGACGAGGCTGCCCATGCCATTGGCGCGGCGGCGATCGCCGAGGGCGCCAGCACCGAGGCGCAACAGGGCACGCTGCTGGTGATCGGTTTGCTGGGCTGCGTACTGCTGGTGCTCGGCCTGCCGCTGGTGGTGCTCAAGCCGCTGCGTCGGCTGCTCGATCGCGTTCAGCAGATCGCTGAGGGCGACGGCGATCTGCGTGCCCGCCTGGACGTTCGCTCGGCTGACGAGCTGGGCCAGCTCGGTAATGCGTTCAATCGCTTTCTCGACAGGCTGCAACCACTGATCGCCGAAGTCGGTCGGGTGACTGCAGAAGTCGATACGGCTGCACGTGACATGGCGCGGATGGCGGCGACCAATGATCAATTGATCAACAGCGAGCACGCCGCCGTGGACCAGGTCAGCACGGCTGCCACGGAAATGAGCGCTGCGGTGCACGAGGTCGCGCTGAATGCACAGAACGCCTCGGATGCGGCACGCGACGCGCAACAACAATCAAGCCAGGGCGCTGCCGTGGTCAGCAGTACCGTCCAGTCGATCCGTCAGCTGGCTCAGGATGTGGAAAGCACCTCGAAAACCATTGAGGCACTGGCTGAAGAGACCGCCAGCATCGGTGCGGTGCTTGAAGTGATTCGCGGTATTGCCGAGCAGACCAACCTGCTGGCGCTGAATGCCGCCATCGAGGCCGCCCGTGCCGGCGAGCAGGGTCGTGGTTTCGCCGTGGTGGCGGACGAGGTGCGAGCGTTGGCGGGCCGTACTCAGGATTCAACCAAGGATATCCAGGCACGTATCGAGCGCCTGCAAAGTGGTGTCAGCAAGGCAGTGCAAGCCATGCAAATCGGCAGTGATAAGGCACGTGACAGTGTCGAGCGGGCATCGGGCGTCGATCAGGTGCTGGCGGATACGACGCAGTCGGTTCAGCGCATCAATGACATGGCGGCGCAGATTGCCACGGCCTGTGAGGAGCAGAGCAGCGTCACCGAGGAGATTGCCCGCAACATCAGCGATATCCGAGATCTATCCGATGATGCGGCCGCCAATTCATCGAAAAGCATGCAGGCCAGTCAGCAATTGTCGGGGCTGTCTCAGAGTCTGGCTGCTCTGGTGGGACGTTTCCAGGTCTGACCGCTCCCGTGGTTCGTGGCGATCGGCTAGCCGGGACCGCGTGCGCCCCAGAGCAGCTTGCCCAGCCCGGCGTCGTCTGGTAACAGCAACAGACTGAGCAGAAACACCAGCAGCAGCCCCAGGGCATAGGCCAGGCTGATCAGGCGCTGTCTTCTGCGGCGCTGTTTCAATGGCGCTGCGCTGGTCGGTTGCCCGCTGAGGCGTGAAGGGGTTGGGTGCATCGTTCTCTCGATAGGAAGCAAGCCGCAGCTTATGGGTCGAGCTGAGCCGATGCTTGCCAGTTTGGCGCGGCGAAGTAGAACTTAAATGAAAGCATAATGCCACTACTGTGCGGCCGAGCCGATGGCTGCCTGTCCTTGAAAGCTGCGCATCTTGGGCGGTCTGCTCTCACTGCGCTGTCACATACAGAAAAGCTCTGGTCATCGGATCTACCGGTGCGTCGTGCGGCGTCGACCATACTCAAACGTCGCCGCCACCGCCCGACCCGGAGACCTACTCATGCAGACTCGCCGTCAGCTGCTCCATCGTTCCGCCCTGTTAGCCACTGTTGCCACTCTCGGGCCGCTGTTGCCCTTGCTGGGAAGAGCCGCCGAAGCGTTGCGAGTGCGGGCGATCCCTGCCTCCGGCGAATTGCTTCCGGTGATCGGGCTGGGCACCTCGCGTACGCATGACATCCGCGTCGACGGTCCTGACATGCAGGCCTTGCTGGATGTGCTGCGAGTCTTCGTCGAAGGTGGCGCAAAGGTGATCGATACCGCGCCGAGCTACGGCAATGCCGATCGCGTGGTGGGCGAGCTGATCCAGCGTCGTGACGTGCGTGGTCAGGTTTTCCTCGCCACCAAGGTCTCCGCCACTGGCCGTGCGCATGGCCTGGCACAGATCGAGAAGAGTTTCGAGACGCTGCAGACCGACATCATCGACCTGATTCAAGTGCACAATCTGCAGGACACGCGCACCCAACTGGGCCTGTTGCGCGAGCTCAAGGAACAGGGGCGCATCCGTTATATCGGCGTGACGCACTATGTCGAATCCGCCCATGATCGGTTGCTCGAGGTGCTCAAGCAGGAGCCGGTCGACTTCGTTCAGTTCAACTATTCGGTCAGCGAGCGCAACGCCGAAAAGCGATTGCTGCCGTATTGCGCTGATAACGGCATCGCCACACTGATCAACCGGCCTTTTACCCGCGGCAACCTGCTCTCGCGGGTCAAGGGCAAGCCACTGCCGACCTGGGCGACGGAGGTCGATGCCAGTTCCTGGGCACAGCTGTTGCTCAAGTTCATTCTCGCTGAGCCGGCGGTAACCACGGTGATTCCCGCCACTTCCAATCCGGGTTACATGGCCGACAACATCATGGCCGGGCAGGGCCGGTTACCGGACGCCCGTCAGCGAGCAATGATCGTCGAAGCCTTTCAATGAGGAGGGTTGGAGAGGCTTCAGCGGAGGCCGGTTAATGAAGCCGCTCGCTGCGCGCGCCGCAGTTACAATCAATGCCCGTCCCGGTGAGCTGGGTGCGGCATTGGCTGGGTTCGGCCTTTTCTTCTGCCTGTTCTCCGGCTACTTCATGCTGCGACCGATTCGTGAGTCCATGGGGATTCAGGGTGGCGTCGACAACCTGCAATGGCTGTTCACCGCGACGTTTTTCGCCATGCTGTTGGCCGTGCCGCTGTTCGCCTGGCTCAACTCGCGGGTGGCGCGCATCCATTACATCGACTGGGTGTACGGCTTCTTCTGCAGCAACCTGTTGCTGTTCGCCACGCTGTTCTTCCTGCTCGACGACAGCGTCTGGCTGGCACGGGTGTTCTACGTGTGGATCTCGGTCTATAACCTGTTCGTGGTGTCGGTGGCCTGGAGCCTGATGGCCGATGTGTTCGACGCGCCTCAGGCGCGCCGGCTGTTCGCCTTCATCGCCGCTGGTGCCAGTGTCGGCGGGCTGGTCGGGCCTGCCATGAGCGCCCTGCTGGTGGGCGTGCTTGGCCAGTTTGGGCTGATGCTGTTGGCCGCGCTGTTGCTGGCGGCTGCGGTGGCGGTCAAGCATTACCTGATGGATTGGCGCGAGGTGTTGGGCGCGGGCAGGCCCGGCGCGGAGCATGCCGAGAGTCCAAAGCGGCCGGTGGCGGGCAATCCGTTCAGTGGCCTGACAAGGGTGCTCGGTTCGGGCTACCTGCTGGGCATTGCAGCTTTCGTGCTGCTGCTGACCACCGCCAGTACGTTCCTCTATTTCGAGCAGGCGCGGTTGGTAGCCGAGCTGTTTCCCGACCGCGCCGAGCAGGTGCGAGTCTTCGGCGCAATCGACTTCGTGGTGCAGGCTGGCGCGTTGCTGTCGCAGCTGTTCATTACCGGGCGCATCGCCCAGCGACTAGGGGTCAGAGTGCTACTCACTGCGGTACCGGCGCTGGTCTGCCTGGGTTTCATCGGACTGGCGCTAGCGCCGAGCTTTGCTGTGCTGGCGGCGGTGATGATCGTGCGTCGCGTCGGCGAATATGCCTTTGTCCGCCCGGGTCGGGAGATGCTTTTCGCACCGCTGGATGCCGAGAGCAAATACAAGGCGAAGAATTTCATCGATACGGTGGTTTATCGCGGTGGTGATGCTCTGAGCGGTTGGGCCAAAGCCCTTCTCGACAGCCTCGGCTACGGTGTCTGGCTGGTTGCCCTGGTCGGCGCGGTGAGTGCGGCGGTATGGGGCGCGGTGGGCTGGCGGCTCGGTGCGCAGGCCGATCAGGCGAGTAGGCGAACCGGGGGCGAATAACATCAGTTGAAGAGGCGTAGCGGCTGATGATCATGGGCGCGAGACGACGCCTGTGCCCGGCGCGCGGCTTCACTGACCTGCGTCAGGCGAGGCCAATCAACGTCTGGCGACAATTCATACAGACGAAGCCGCTGAACCTCGGCGGTACAGACGCCTCGAACCCTAGTAGGTACGTCATCAATCAGGAGTAGTCGTATGCATGTCCAAGTCAACAGCCACCACATCCCCGGCAGCGTCGAGCTGCATGAATGGGTCGGTTCGACCGTAGAGGAGCGGCTGGAGCGCTTCGACGATTTCCTCACTCGCGTCGAAGTGCACGTCAGCGACGAGAATGCACAAAAGGCTGGCGCTGATGACAAGCGCTGCCAGATAGAAGCGCGCCCTAAGGGCCATCAGGCCGTGTCGGTCACCCACAAAGCCGAGTCGTTGCAGCTTGCGGTCGATGGCGCTGTCGAGAAGATGCGTCATGCGCTTGAACACCTGATGGGCAAACTGGATACCAAGGTGCTCTCAGGTGGTGAGATCAATGATCCGCTGCTTGATGAACAACCGCAGGCAGTCAAGGATGCGATGCTCGAAGAAGATTTCCTGGAAAAACAGGAAGCCCTCGATAAGTAAGGCGTCCGGCCCTGGTCTTCTGCCGGGGCCTTCCCACCCGTATCCGCATCGGTCCCGTTATCTTTTGAACAGCCCGGAACCGGCTTTGCCGTTACGTTTCGAATAGGAATCGTCCCGTCTGGTAGCCCCGTCATGCAGATCATCCTGGTGCGTCATGGGCGGCCTGACCACAGTGCCGACCCGTGGAGCACGCCGGCCGGTATGAAGGATTGGGTCGAGCGTTACAACGCCGCCAGTGTCGTCGCTGGTGAGCGGCCCGAATCCCTGCGGCGACTCGCCGATGCGGCAGGCACCGTGGTTTGCAGCTCGCTGATGCGATGCGTGGAGTCGCGCGAGCACCTGAACTGCCAATGCCTGCACCAGCCCGACCCGTTGTTCGCCGAGGCGCACCTGCCTTATCCCGACTGGGCGTATCCGTTAATGCCTTCGCGTGTCTGGCGCATCACTTTTCGGACAGCCTGGTTTCTCGGTTTCGCGAGTCACACCGAACCGGTTAGCGAATCAAAGCGACGGGCCAGTGCGGCTGCAGACAAGCTCATTGAACTGGCAGAAACCCATGGCAGCGTGTTGTTGATGGGGCACAAGATCATGAATGCGCTGATCGCCACGCAGCTGCGACGCCGCGGTTGGCATGGGCCACCGTTACCACTGCTGTCGGGTTACTGGCATCCGAGTCGATACCGCAAGCAGGCCTTGAGCTGCGAGATCGAAAGCCGGAAGGAGTAATTCGAGTAAAACGTAGGGTTATAGGGCGGTTCTCGAAGCTACCCGCTGCTTACAGGCAGACCACAGCTAAATCAGCGTGCTGACCGACGTGTTACGTTGAAAGATAGCCGCTAATTAGCCTTTTTTGCTGTGCTAACGGCGGCAATTAGCGCAATTGTCGAATCTGGCCGGGCTGCTCCGCAACGGCTTCGGTGTCCGATCGGTTATTCACCAATAGCGAAAGGCTTACAACAACCTGCGCAGATCGCCGCTTCAGCTTCGGGGCTGAAGTAATTAATCTATGCCCACTCTGAAGCGCAGGATGCGCTCAGGATCAGGACGATCGACCATGGCCAGGAAGGCGCTCGAACGGATTCGGAAAGGTCAGAAAAAACCCGCTTCGGCGGGTTTTTGCTTTTCTGCACCCTGCCCAAGGGTCGCCGGCTGGCTTGATCAGGGGCCGGTTTCGGGGGAAGGGGCAAGCCCCTATCGCGTGGCCCGTATCCGGCCGATGCGCTGGATGCAGCGAGGCCACGTTAGCTGGTCAAGGCTACGACCAATAGGCTGTGTCGAGGCATGCATTCGAGGCCTGCCTATCGGCCGGCGTTCGATATGAGCGAGCACTGATGCCATGCACAGGCTCCGGCGCGACAATCCTGAGGCTGACCTGCGCGCCGTTCGCGCTAGACGACTCGCTTGGCGCGCGATCCGCCCGGTCGTCGAACGCGCCTACAGCGCAACGGTAGGGGTGGCGTGGGTTTCGACGAATCTGAAGGCCCTTTTTAGCGTGCGGCTCTGGTCATGTCTCAAGCTGATCTAGGGTCACGGCTTACATCCGGCGCAGGGGTATCGCTATTCAGGGACTGCTTCGTCCCCGGTTATTCTGGCCTCACTCTGAAGCGCAGGACGCGCTCAGGATCAGGATGATCGGCCCCCGCCCTGGATGGCGCTCGCAAGGACTCGGACAGGTCAGAAAAAACCCGCTTCGGCGGGTTTTTGATTTTTCAGCGCGGAGCTTTCGCCGTCCCGCCCCGTCCCGATGACCGATTGCCTCATGGTTTGTCTGCCAGGAGATGACAATGCGTGATCGAACCAATACCGGGTCGACTAGTTTCTATGCCTGAATTAAATAATTCGGACGTAAAAAAGCCCCGCCGAAGCGAGGCTTTTTCTAATCAGGCGTCTTAAGAGACTTGAACCTGATCGGCCTGCATTCCTTTCTGACCTTTAGTGGCCATGAAAGAAACCGCTTGGCCTTCGCTCAGGCTTTTGAAGCCTGCGCTTTCGATCGAACGATAATGAACGAACAGGTCTTCGCTGCCGTCGGTCGGCGTAATGAAGCCGAAACCTTTTTCATCGTTGAACCATTTTACAGTGCCGTTTTGACGAGTAGACATGAGTATCTCCCAGGTGTTTTTAAGGCTGCAGCGCTGAACCGTTCGGCGCCGAGACTGAGAAGCGAGAAGCAAAACGAACCGAGGAGATGAAACAGTAACATCAAGCCGGGTGTCGAAGTGTTAATTGCGAAGCAGTGACGACCAATATACGCAGATAAAAATATAAGTACAGCTTTTGTTTATTTGCATTGATATCTGGCGTTTTAACTGAAGTGATTATTCGAGTCCTTAATTCGTTTAGCGGCGCTTATGAACTCAATAATTTACTTGCTCAATACGTTCAATAATTAATCAATCTCCGATTATTGTGGAGCGGATATGCCCGTATTCCACCATCCGTTTTCAGTGCAACGGTCAGCCGATACGGACGCCTGAAGTGCTGGCCACAACGCTGCTTTTAGCTGCGCAATGCTCCGCTTGATCTTCAGTGATGATGTTCACACGCAGAGCACTGCGTAGCTGGGACAGACCATATCTTCGTGGGTGATCAACCATCTCGCGTCTCAGATCCTCGGTTACGGCAATCCGCGCTTTCCTAGCTCGATCGTGACTCGATTAGACGATCTGCATCATTTCAGAGAGTTTATGAATCCATACGGCTTTCTCTGATGGGCAAGATAGCTCCATCGGCCGGCACACACCGCCGACCGTAAAGCCATCTACCCATCGAGGAAACGACCATGAGCACACTGAATCGCGCACTGGCTCTCGCCGCACTTACCCTGGTCACAGCTGTTGCAGCTGAAGCGTCCCAAGTCGCTGGCGGCACCACCGCAGCGGTCCTTGGCAGCGAGCGCTCTGAAAGCTACGTCACGACCAAAGATGGTGTCAGCCTTTACTACAAGGATTGGGGGCCACGCGATGGCCAGGTGGTCACGTTCAGCCACGGCTGGCCGCTGAACTCGGATAGCTGGGAGTCCCAGATGATGTTCCTGGCATCGAAAGGCTATCGCGTCGTTGCTCATGACCGCCGTGGGCATGGCCGCTCCAGCCAGCCATGGGAAGGTAACGACATGGATCACTACGCCGATGACCTTGCGGCTGTCCTCGAAGCGCTGAACCTGAAGGACGCCACGCTGGTCGGCTTCTCGACCGGCGGCGGTGAGGTAGCGCGCTACATTGGTCGCCACGGCACGGATCGGGTGAAGAAAGCCGTGCTGGTCGCCTCGGTGCCGCCGCTGATGCTCAAGACCGAGAGCAACCCCAATGGCGTCCCGCTGGAAGTGTTCGACGGGCTGCGCCAGGCTTCACTGGACAACCGTTCGCAGCTATATCTGGATATCGCATCCGGCCCCTTCTTTGGCTATAACCGGCCAGGTGCAACGCCCTCACAGGGGCTGATCCAGTCCTTCTGGGTGCAGGGCATGCAGGCGGGCCACAAGAACACCTACGATTCGATCGCGGCGTTCTCGGCCACTGATTTCCGGGAGGACTTGAAAAAGTTCGATGTGCCCACGCTGGTGATTCATGGTGATGACGATCAGATCGTGCCGATTGATACTTCTGCTCGTGCCTCGGCGGCTATCGTCAAGGGTGCAGAACTCATCGTGTATCCAGGGGCGCCCCACGGCCTGGCAGATACGCACAAGGACCGCCTGAACCAGGATTTGCTGGATTTCCTCAAGAAGTGATGAGCCGGCGATCAGCCCCGGCAAGCGGGGCCGATCGCCGTGGCGGTATTCCGTTGGCACTTGCTACCGCCATCGGCGGCACAGCCGCAGCGAGACAGCGGAACAATGCGTTTGTTTCAGTTATAGCGAAAGGCTTACAGGGATCCCAGCCATTCGCTCTTTTGCCGTCGCCATGAGATCACTAATCTATGCCCATCTCTGAAGCGCAGGACGCGCTCAGGATCAAGGAGGATCGACCATCGCCAGGAGGGCACCCGGAAGGATTCGGAATGGTCAGGAAAAACCCGCTTCGGCGGGTTTTTTGTTGCTTGAAAAAGAGTGCCTACCTCCAGCGCTCCCGCCGTGGACTATCGCTCACCTGTGCGGTTGCTGCCCACCGCCACGATCTGTTCGATAAGCCACTGCAACGCTGCATCTCGCTCGCGCTGGGCGACACTGACGATGTCCAGCTGAAAGGTGCCGAGATCGAAGGGCAGATCGAAAAGCTGCAAGGGCAGCAGCCCTGCGAAATGCCGAGCGAGCTCGGTCGGTAGCACAGCGGCGAGATCGCTGCTGGCCACGATATGCGCCGCCTGCAGGTAGTTGGGCGTGGTGTAGACGACCTCCCGCTCAAGATCGTGATCTTTCAACCACTGATCCACCATGCCGCGGGTCTGCCCACCATGAACCCATAGATGGCGCAGCCGCAGGAAAGCCGGCAGATCGAGCCCGCTGTCGACCAGGGGATGCCCTTTGCGTAGCGCGACCCGCAGGGTTTCGCTGGCCCAGCGGCGGCTGTGGAAGCGGGTCGGGACATCGAGGAACCTTCCGACTGACAGATCGATCTCCCCGTTATCCAGCGCTTCGGCGGGCAGGGAGGGCGTCAGATGCTGGATCGCCAGCTGGATGCCCGGCGCCACATTCGCCAGATGCGCCATCAGCGCAGGCATGCAGATCAGCTCTACATAGTCCGTCACGGCAATGACGAAGCGCTGTCGACTGGTAGCCGGATCGAAGAAATCACCGGCGTTGAGCGTGTGCTCAATCTGTTGCAAGGCATCGCGAATGGGCGCTTCCAGGCTCAGCGCGCGCGGCGTCGGTTGCATGGCTCGGCCCGCACGCACCAGCAGTGGATCATCGAGCAATTCACGCAGGCGATTGAGCGCATTGCTGACCGCCGGTTGGCTGAGCGACAGCCGCTCGGCGGCGCGGGAAACGTTGCGCTCACGCAGCAGGGCGTCTAGTACGCGGAGGAGATTGAGATCGAAGTTGTAGATATTCATCTGATGAATCTGAAACATCACAAGACTAAATTTCAAAAATAGTAGCGTCTTCGTCTATGGTTGGTCTCCAGTTTTTTCTGCCTTGCGACGAGGACTGCTGCAATGAGCCAAACCCGCTTCGATATCCAGACCGCTGCCGTGATCGGCGCGGGCACCATGGGCCGCGGTATCGTCATGAGCCTGGCCAACGCCGGGGTGCAGGTGCTGTGGTTGGACAACAATCCCGAGATGCTCGAGCAGGCGCTGGGCGCGGTGGCTGACACCTACGCGCACAATGTGCGTCAGGGCCGTATCGATGAGGCCGAGGCGCAGGCGCGTCGCGGACGTATCGCCAAGGCAGCGAATTACCAGGCGCTGGCTGATGTGGATCTGGTGATCGAGGCGGTCTACGAAAACCTCGAGCTGAAGCAGAAGATCTTTCGCGAGCTGGACGGCATCGTGAAGCCGACCGGCATCCTTGCCAGCAACACCTCGGCGCTGGATATCGACGCCATCGCCGCAGTCACAGGTCGCCCCGAGCAGGTCGTGGGCCTGCACTTCTTCAGCCCGGCGCACATCATGAAGCTGCTGGAGATCGTCCGCGGCGCGAAGACTTCCAACGCGGTGCTCGAAGCATCCACCGCGCTCGGCAAGCGCATGGGCAAGGTCAGCGTAATCGCCGGCAACTGCCCGGGCTTCATCGGCAATCGGATGCTCGCCACCTATGTGCGCGAGGCGCGGATGATGCTGCTCGAAGGTGTCTACCCGCATCAGGTGGACGCCGCGCTGCAGGGCTTCGGTTTCGCCATGGGGCCGTTCCGCATGTACGACGTGGTCGGCATCGACCTAGAGTGGCGTGCGCGTCAGCTGTCCGGCAAGGGCCAGGATGAGCCTGAGGTGCAGGTCGACAATCGCCTCTGTGAATTGGGCCGCTTTGGGCAGAAATCCCGCATGGGCTACTACCGTTACGCCGAGGGCAGTCGCCAGGCCGAGCACGATCCTGAGGTCGACGCGCTGGTGCAGCGTGAGTCCGAGCGGCTCGGCTATGAGCGTCGCGAGATTGGCAGTGAGGAAATCCTCGAGCGCTGCCTGCTGGCGCTGGTCAACGAAGGCGCCAAGATCCTCGAGGAAGGCATGGCCGAGTCCAGCGCCGATATCGACACCGTCTATCTCTACGGCTACGGCTTCCCCGCCGAAGTCGGCGGGCCGATGACCTGGGCCGATCGTCAGGGCCTGCCGGCCGTTCGTGATCGCCTGAATGCCCTGGCCGAGCAGCACGGCGAGCACTGGCAGCCTGCCGAACTGATCGACAGCCTGGCCACACTCGGCGGCAGCTTCGTCGACTACAAGAAGGAGGCTTGAGCGTGGAATACAAGGCCCCCCTGCGTGACATGCGCTTCGTGTTGCACGAACTGTTCGATGCCACCGGCCATTGCGAATTGCTTGGCAACGGCCTGGACCGCGAGCTGATCGACGGCGTGCTGGAAGAAGCGGCGCGCTACACCGGCGGCGAGATCGCGCCGCTCAATCGCAACAGCGACGAAGAGGGCGTGACCCTGGAAAACGGTGAGGTCCGCACGCCGCAGGGTTTCGTCGAGGCCTACAAACAGTACGTCGACAACGGCTGGGCGAGCATGACCGGGCCGACCGAGTATGGTGGTCAGGGCTTTCCGCAATTGGTGGCCTGCAATTTCCACGAGATGCTGATGGGCGCGTCCCTGTCCTTCCGCATCTACTCGGGCCTCACCGAGGGCGCGGTGCTGGCGCTGTACAAGCACGGCAGCGACGAGCTGAAAAATGCCTATCTGGAGAAGCTGGTCAGCGGCAGTTGGAGCGGCACCATGTGCCTCACCGAGCCGCAGGCTGGCACCGACCTGGCGCTACTACGCACCCGGGCCGAACCCCAGGCGGACGGTAGCTACAAGATCAGCGGCAGCAAGATCTTCATCTCCGGCGGTGAGCACGACATGAGCGAGAACATCGTTCACCTGGTGCTGGCACGCCTGCCGGACGCACCGGCCGGGGTGAAAGGCATCAGCCTGCTGCTGGTGCCCAAGTTCATCGCCAATACCGACGGCACGCCGGGCGAGCGCAACGCGCTGAGTTGCGGTGCCGTCGAACACAAGATGGGCATCAAGGGCGCGGCCACCTGCGTGATGAACTTCGATGGCGCTACCGGCTGGATCGTCGGTGAGCCGAATCAGGGCCTGGCCTGCATGTTCACCATGATGAACGACGCGCGTTTCCAGGTCGGGCTGCAGGGGCTGGGCATTGCCGAACAGGCGTATCAGGGCTCGCTGGCCTACGCCCGCGAACGCTTGCAGTCGCGCGGGCTGGCGGGCGCGCAGCACCCTGACAAGGTGGCTGACCCGATCATCGTCCATCCGGACGTGCGGCGGATGCTGCTGACGCAGAAAACGCTGGTCGAAGGCAGTCGCATGCTGGCCGCCTACTGCGCCCAGCAACTGGACCTCGAACACGCCCATCCCGAGCCGAGCTACCGCAAGGCGGCGAGCAAGCGCGCGGCGCTGCTGATACCCATCGTCAAAGCCTTCTTCACCGATATGGGCCAGGAAGTCGCAAGCCTGGGCGTGCAGATCTACGGGGGACACGGTTACATCCGCGAGTGGGGCATGGAGCAGCTGATGCGTGACAGCCGCATCACCCAGCTCTACGAAGGGACCAATGGTATCCAGGCGCTGGACTACATCCGTCGCAAGCTGCTCGGTGATGGTGGCGCGGAACTCTCGGCGCTGCAGGCGGAATTCAGTGAAATCTGCGATCGCCAGATTGACCGGCCGGCGCTGCACGAGATGGCGAGCAAGGTTCAGGCGCGTATTGGCGAATGGCGCGAGCTGAGTGCCGAGATCATCGCCGCGACCGGCCGCGATCCGCAGGAAATCGGCGCGGTGTCGGTGGATTTCCTGCACTACTCGGCTTATGTGTTGTTGGCCGGACTGTGGCTCAAGGCCGCGGCGCGCGCGCAAGATGTGTTGGAGCAGGGGTCCGGTGAAGAGGCGTTCTATCAGGCCAAGCTGGCAAGTGCGGATTTCTACCTGCGCCGTGTACTGCCGCGCGCGAGTGCGCATCGGGAATCGATTCAGGGCGGTGCCGGGTGTTTGATGGCATTGCCGGAGGCGCATTTTGCGTTTTGAGTGAGGTTGGGTGGGCGAGCGCGACAGCCCCCTCACCCCAACCCTCTCCCCAAAGGGGCGAGGGGGTTGACCGAGTGAGGGCCAGGCCGCGCGGTTGGGCAACAACACGGAAATACCCCTCTCCCTCTGGGAGAGGGCTGGGGTGAGGGCGCTTTTCGATAGGCCGTTACCGAAGCCGAATCAAAACAATCAGGAGGCAGCATGCACCCGTTCAGCTTTGCCACAACTGCGCAATTGATCTGTGAGCCCGGCGCTTCCCGCCGTTTGGCCAGCCTCTGCAAAGAGCGCGGGGCGCGTTCCGTACTTGTCGTCACCGATCCGGGCATTACCCGTTTCGGCTTGCTCAATGAGGTCTTGCCTGGCTTCGAAAGCGAGGGCCTGTCGGTTGCCGTCTACGATCAGGTAATCGCCGACCCGCCTGAACACATCGTCATGACGGCGGTGGAGCAGGCCCGGGCAGTGGGAGCCGATCTCATCATCGGCTTCGGCGGCGGCAGCTCCATGGACGTCGCCAAGCTGGTGGCATTTCTGGCGCATCCGGCCTGTGCGCAATCACTGCAGGACATCTACGGCGTCGGCAATGCCAAGGGCCAGCGTCTGCCGCTTATTCAGGTGCCGACCACCGCCGGCACCGGCTCGGAAGTCACGCAGATCGCCATCATCACCACTGGCGAAACCACCAAGATGGGCGTGGTCTCGACTCTGCTGCTGCCCGATCTGGCACTGCTCGATGCCGATCTCACCCTCGGTTTACCGCCTGCAGTCACCGCAGCCACCGGCATCGACGCCATGGTGCACGCCATTGAGGCCTATACCAGTGCATTGAAAAAGAACCCGATGTCGGACCTGCTGGCCCGTGAGGCGCTGCGTCTGCTGGCGGCAAACCTCGACGAGGCCGTGCACAACGGCGGCAACCGCGAGGCGCGCCAGGCCATGCTGCTTGGCGCCTGCCTGGCGGGCCAGGCGTTCGCCAATGCGCCGGTGGCAGCAGTGCATGCCTTGGCCTATCCACTGGGTGGCAACTTCCATATTCCGCACGGGCTGTCGAACGCGCTGGTACTGCCGCAGGTGCTGCGCTTCAACGTCAGCGCGGCGACGACCCATTACGGCGAGCTGGCGCCGATCATCCTCGGCGACCGGCTGCGCAAGGATGATCCGTCCACCTACGCTGAACAGCTGATCAATGAGTTCGAGCAGATGAGCGCCCGCGTCGGCCTGCCGACTCGTCTACGCGATGCCGGTGTGCCCGAGGACATGCTCCCGCAACTGGCCAAGGAGGCGATGCTCCAGCAGCGGCTACTGGTCAACAACCCGCGCGAAGTGACCGAGGCTGACGCGCTGGCGATCTACCGGGCTGCATATTGACCCCTGCGCTGCGTCGCGTTTGCGTGCGCAGCGCTCTGCCAAACCAAGGATTTTCGAATGGCCGAACAACCGCAGCACCTGCGCGCCGACTACCGCCACTTCCAGCCGATCACCACGCGCTGGCATGACAACGATATTTACGGGCACGTGAACAACGTCGTCTATTACAGCTATTTCGATAGCGCCGTGAACGCCTACCTGATCGAACGTGGTGGCTTGGATATTCATGAAGGTGAGGTGGTGGGCTTTGTGGTCAGTTCGTCCTGCGACTACTTCGCCTCGATCGCCTTTCCGGATTTGCTGGACGTAGGGTTGCGTGTCGGCAAGCTCGGTAACAGTTCGGTGCAGTACGAGCTGGCGATCTTCAAGGCAGGCGAGGCGCAGGCCTGTGCGGCGGGGCGCTTCGTGCACGTGTTCGTGGACCGCGCCAGCAACCGACCGACCCCGATTCCGAGTGGTTTGCGTCAGGCACTGGAAGCGCTGGTGGTCGTGGCTGAATGACTCCGGCCCGCCAGGCATTCGGGATATCTCCGTAGGGCCGAGCTGTGGCGGTCAGCAGATCTGACCCGCTCGGCGATACGGAGCGGCTACTTAGTCGTGATGTTTGTGTTTGTGTTTCCAGTGACCCTTGGCCTTGCCAGGGTGGCCGTGATAACGGCGCTCGTCCCGGTAGCGGCGGTCTCGATAGTCGTCATCGTCGCCGTAGGCATTGCCGATAGCTCCACCTGCGCCACCACCCACGGCTGCGCCAATCAGGCCACCGGTACTGCCACCGACACGCTGACCGATGACGTTGCCGCCCGCTGCGCCCAGGCCGCCGCCGATGGCCGCTTCGGTACGGCTGCGCTTGTCGGCGCCGACCATGCCGCCCGCGGCGCCACCGACACCCGCACCGATCGTGGCGCCCGTCGAACCGCCGAGGTGCTCACCGACGACCGAGCCGAGCGCACCACCCAGTGCGCCGCCGACAACGGCTTCGGTGTTGCTCGCCATGGCAGAACCGCCGCTGGCCAGGCCGAGGGAGAGGAGGAGCAACTGCAGAGACTTCATAGACACCTCGAGGACAGAACCGCCTTACGGCGAGAATTGCGCCATAGACTGAAAGAGCCACTGTAGGTTCCCGCTTCGCTTGTTCCGTCCGCCAAGAATTGGGAAGCGGCTCACGATTTCTCCACAACTTCTAAACGACTCAGAGCAGGCTTTCGCTGCTCCATTGCTCCACTGCCTGGGTAAAAGGCAGCACGTCGCCGGGACGGCTCAGGGCATAGCCCGGCAGACGGCTGATGCGTTCCTGGAATTCCCGGTCCTGTAGTACGCGCAGCAGCGCGGCCATCGCCGGAAGCTCAAGACTGTCCTCGCGGCACAGGAGACAGTAGTGTTCGCGGGCCATGGGGATGAACGTAAGGCCGAACTGACGCGCCGCAGCCTCAACGCCAAAGCCGACGTCAGCCATGCCGCTGGCGACGTAGGCGGCGACGGCCGCGTGGGTAAACTCCTCACTGTGAAAGCCTTTGATCGCTGTGCTGTCCAGACCATCGCGGCGCAGCAGGTCTTCGAGCAACAGGCGTGTACCGGAGCCCGGCTCGCGGTTGACGAAGCGCAGCTCGGCGCGCGCCAGGTCTGCCAGCGCCTTGATGCCGAGTGGGTTGCCGGGGGCGAGCATCAGCCCTTGGGTTCGCACGACAAAGGTGATCACCCGCTGGTCGGGGCGCAGCCAGGGCTGGATGCGGTTGATGCTCAATGCACCGAGCGGCCCGGTCGGCACGTGCAGGCCGGCCACCTCGCAGTCGTGGCGCTGCAGGGCGATCATCGCCTCGCTGCCACTGCGAAACTGCACCTCCCACTGCCAGCTGGGGTCGCGTTCCAGCCACTCGCGCAGCGCCGCCACGGCGAAACCGTGACTGGCGTGGATGCGCAGGCCGGGTTTGCTGGCCTGCAAAACCCGGTTCAGTTCCAGTTCCAGCTCACCGGCCAGGTTGTCCAGCTGCGGCGACAGTCGCGCACGGATGCGCTGGTCGGCCCACAGCAATTTCTCTCCCAGCGGCGCCAGGCGTGCGCCCTTGCCGCGCTTTAGTTCGATCAGCGGGCTGCCGAAGAATGCCTGCCATTTGCCCAGCAGATTCCAGGCATGACGGTAGGAATAGCCTACCCGGGCGGCTGCTTCAGTCAGCTTGCCGGTGTCGTGCACCGCCTGCAGCAGCGCGAGCCCTTGAGGGTCAAGGCTGCTGCCGTCGCTCTGGTGAAACCGCCAGCGCGGCTGGATCTCGATTCGAATCATATGATGTATGCTTCATATTTGTTCATGGAAATGGTCATGCTACCTTGCATTACCCGGGCGATAGGTACCGGATAATAAGAACTTCATTTCATATCTGGCGAGCGCTTTTGTGCCGCCAGGGATAAGCACCCATCAGCCGTGACTGTGGCGCTTATCTCGGACAGTACCGGTTATAGCCGCCGGCTGGAGCTTCGAATATGGCCATTCTTCCCCAGCGCTTCGCTCCCGATCAGTGTCAGGCCGTTGCCCGTGAGGTACTCGCCGCCCGCCGCGGCCAGCCTGGCGCCTTGCTGCCCATTCTTCACGATATTCAGGATCGCCTTGGCGCGGTGCCGCCGGACCTGTTGCCGATGATCGCCGAGGAGCTTTGCCTGTCGCGCGCCGAGGTGCATGGGGTGGTCAGTTTTTATCACGATTTTCGCGCCAGCCCACCCGGTCGGCATGTGCTCAAGCTGTGCCAGGCGGAGGCGTGCCAGTCGATGGGCGTGAAGGCACTCACCGCCGAGCTGGAACAAAGGCTGGGCTTGTCGCTTGGCGAGACCCTCGAGGATGGCAGCCTGAGCTTCGAAGCGGTGTATTGCCTGGGTAATTGCGCTTGCGCGCCCAACGCGATGCTCAATGGCGAGCTGCACGGCCGGGTCGATGCCGAAGAGTTGATGGCGCTGCTGGCCGAACAGGAGACCCTCGCATGAATCCGTCCATCACCGTCTATGTGCCGCGCGACGTTACTGCCCTGAGCCTTGGCGCCGATAAGGTGGCCAAGGCGCTCGTGACCGAGGCTGCTGCACGCGGAATCGAACTGAATCTGGTGCGCAACGGATCTCGCGGGCTGTTCTGGCTCGAGCCGTTGGTCGAGGTGGCGACCAATGCCGGACGCGTCGCCTACGGGCCGGTCAAGCCCAAGGACGTTGCAGGCCTGTTCGACGCCGGCTTTCTCGAAGGTAAGGCGCATCCGCTGGGCCATGGCCTGACCGAGGAAATCGAGTACCTCAAGCGCCAGGAGCGCCTGACCTTCGCCCGTGCCGGCATCACCGACCCGCTGTCCCTGGACGACTACATCGCTCACGACGGGTATCGCGGCCTCAGGCGCGCCCTGGGCATGACGCCCGAGGCAATCGTCGCCGAGGTCACCGAGTCCGGCCTGCGCGGCCGCGGCGGCGCCGCGTTCCCCACCGGCATCAAATGGCGAACCGTGCTTGGCTGCGAGGCCACCCAGAAGTACATCGTCTGCAACGCGGACGAAGGCGACTCGGGGACCTTCTCCGACCGCATGGTGATGGAAGACGACCCCTTCGTGCTCATCGAGGGCATGACGATCGCCGGCCTGGCCGTCGGCGCGACCATGGGCTACATCTACCTGCGCTCTGAATACCCGCATGCCGAGGCCGTTCTCAAGGCGGCCATCGCCAGCGCCAACGCCGCCGGCTACCTGGGCGACGACCTGCTCGGCAGTGGCCACGCATTCCATTTGGAGCTGCGCCGCGGTGCGGGTGCCTATATCTGTGGTGAGGAAACCGCGCTGCTGGAGAGCGTCGAAGGCAAGCGTGGCACCGTGCGTCCGAAGCCCCCGTTGCCGGCAATCGAGGGGCTGTTCGGCAAACCGACAGTTATCAACAACGTCATCTCGCTGGCCTCGGTGCCCATCATCCTCGATAAGGGCGGCGCCTATTACAAGGATTACGGCATGGGCCGCTCGCTTGGCACCTTGCCGATCCAGCTGACCGGCAACATCGCCCGCGGCGGGCTGATCGAGAAGGCCTTCGGCATCACCCTACGCGAGCTGCTTTATGAGTACGGCGGCGGTTCGGCCAGTGGCCGTCCGATCCGTGCCGTGCAGGTCGGCGGCCCCCTCGGCGCCTATCTGCCGGAGTCGCAGTTCGACACGCCGCTGGACTACGAGGCCTTCGCCGCGCTCGGCGCGGTGCTTGGTCACGGTGGCATCGTGGTCTTCGACGACACCGTGGATATGGCCGATATGGCGCGCTACGCCATGGAGTTCTGCGCGGTCGAGTCCTGCGGCAAATGCACACCCTGTCGGATCGGCTCGACCCGTGGCGAGGAGCTGCTCGACCAGATCATTGTCGCCCGCTCCGAAGGGCCGCAGCCGGGCCGTATTGAACTGCTCAAAAGCCTGTGCGACACCATGCTCGGTGCCTCGCTGTGCGCCCTCGGCGGGATGACTCCCTACCCCGTGATGAGTGCACTCAATCATTTTCCCGAGGATTTCGGCGACTCCGCCGAAGCCCGCTGATCCGGAGGCACAACATGGCCCTGTATCGTGAACTCGACTATGGCACCCCTGCCCGCACCGGCGCTCCGGTAACCGTGGAAATCGACGGCACGGCGATCAGCGTGCCCGCGGGCACTTCGGTGATGCGCGCCGCTCAGGAAGCCGGCATCTCCGTACCCAAGCTGTGCGCCAGCGACAGCCTGGAGCCATTCGGCTCGTGCCGCCTGTGCACGGTGGAGATCGAAGGCCGGCGCGGCTTTCCTGCTTCCTGTACCACTCCGGTCGAGCCAGGCATGAAGGTGCGCACCCAGAGCCCCAAACTCGCTGAACTGCGCCGCGGCACCATGGAGCTGTACATCTCGGATCACCCGCTGGACTGCCTGACCTGCTCGGCTAACGGTAACTGCGAACTTCAGGACATGGCTGGAGTGGTCGGCCTGCGCGAGGTGCGCTACGACCCGGTGAAGACCCACCTGGCCGAGGCCAAGGACGAATCCAACCCTTATTTCACCTACGACCCGGCCAAGTGCATCGTCTGCAACCGCTGTGTGCGTGCCTGCGAAGAGGTGCAAGGCACCTTCGCCCTGACTATCGATGGCCGTGGCTTCGACTCGCGGGTCGCAGCCAGCCAGGCCGAGGACTTCCTCGACTCCGAATGCGTGTCATGTGGCGCCTGCGTGAACGCCTGCCCGACCGCCACACTGACCGAAAAGTCGCTGATTGAGATGGGCCAGGCCGAGCGCAGCGTCACCACCACCTGCGCCTACTGTGGCGTGGGCTGCTCGTTCAAGGCCGAGGTCAAGGGCAACGATGTTGTGCGCATGGTGCCGAACAAGGATGGCCACGCCAACCACGGCCATTCCTGCGTCAAGGGTCGTTTTGCCTGGGGATATGCCACTCACGCCGACCGTATCAAGACCCCGATGATCCGCGACAATATCAGCGAGCCCTGGCGCCCGGTGAGTTGGGACGAGGCGATTGGCTATGCTGCCCGGCGCTTCAAGGAGATCCAGGCGCAGTACGGCCAGAATTCTGTGGGCGGGCTGACGTCCTCGCGTTGCACCAACGAAGAAACCTATCTGGTTCAGAAGCTGGTGCGCGCAGCATTCGGCAACAACAACGTCGACACCTGTGCAAGGGTCTGCCATTCGCCCACCGGCTACGGCCTGAAGGTGACGCTCGGCGAATCCGCCGGTACCCAGGACTTCGACTCGGTGCTGTCGGCCGACGTGGTGCTGGTGATTGGCGCCAACCCCACCGACGGGCACCCTGTATTCGGTTCACAGCTCAAGCGCCGTCTGCGCGAAGGCGCCCGGCTGATCGTCGCCGACCCGCGGGGCATCGACCTGGTACGCGGGCCGCACGTAAAGGCCGACCACCATCTGCAACTTCGTCCGGGCAGCAACGTTGCCTTGCTCAACAGCCTGGCGCACGTGATCGTCACGGAGAACCTTGTCAACGAGGCCTTTGTTGCCGAGCGCTGCGAGGCCGAGGGATTCGATCAGTGGCGCGCCTTCGTCGGCGAGCAGCGCAACAGTCCCGAAGCCATGCAGGAGCTGACCGGCGTGCCGGCCGCTGAGGTTCGCGCCGCGGCGCGTCTGTACGCCACCGGCGGCAACGCGGCGATCTACTACGGCCTCGGTGTCACCGAGCACAGCCAGGGTTCGTCCACCGTAATGGCAATCGCCAACCTGGCCATGGCCACCGGCAATATCGGCCGGCCGGGAGTCGGCGTGAACCCGTTGCGCGGACAGAACAACGTGCAGGGCTCCTGCGACATGGGCTCCTTCCCGCATGAACTACCGGGCTACCGTCACGTTTCCGATCCGGTCGCGCGCCCGCAGTTCGAGCAGGCCTGGGGCGTCACCTTGCTCGATGAGCCAGGTCTGCGCATTCCGAACATGCTGGCGGCGGCCCATGCCGGTACCTTCAAGGGCCTGTACATCCAGGGCGAGGACCCGGCGCAGTCGGACCCCGATACCCAGCACGTCACCGATGCGCTCAAGGCCATGGAGTGCGTGGTGGTGCAGGACCTGTTCCTCAACGAAACCGCCAAGTTCGCTCACGTGTTCCTGCCCGGTGCTTCTTTCCTGGAGAAGAACGGCACCTTCACCAACGCCGAGCGGCGAATCTCGCCGGTGCGCAAGGTGATGCCAGCGCTGGCCGGTAAGGAAGACTGGGAAGTGACGGTGGCGCTGTCCAACGCCCTCGGCTACCCGATGAACTACACCCATCCGTCGCAGATCATGGACGAGATCGCCAGCCTGACGCCGACCTTCACCGGGGTGAGCTACGCCAAGCTCGATCGCATGGGCAGTATCCAGTGGCCATGTAACGACGAGGCGCCGGAGGGCACGCCGATCATGCATGAGGACGCATTCGTGCGCGGCAAGGGCCGCTTCGTGATCACCGAGTTCATCGCCACCGACGAGCGCACCTCGCGTAAGCGGCCGCTGGTACTGACCACCGGGCGTATTCTTTCGCAGTACAACGTCGGGGCGCAGACGCGACGTACCGCTAACAAAGCCTGGCACGCCGAGGACATCCTCGAGCTGCACCCGGTGGATGCCGAGGACCGGGGCATCAACGACGGTGATTGGGTCGGTATCAACAGCCGTGCGGGCGAGACGGTGATGCGCGCCAAGGTCACCCTGCGCATGCAGCCAGGCGTGGTGTACACCACCTTCCACCACCCGGAGTCCGGTGCCAACGTGATCACGACCGACAACTCTGACTGGGCGACCAATTGCCCCGAGTACAAGGTCACCGCGGTGCAGGTGCGTAAGGTGGAGGTGCCCTCGAAGTGGCAGCAGGAGTTCGACGCCTTCACCCGCGAGCAGGTGAACCTGCTGCCCGTGGTGCAGTTGTGAGCCACTTCGAAGCGACAGCCGTCGGCGGGGTGCGCCATGCGCCCCTGTCCCGCGCTGGGCAGCCAGCCGGTGCGGATTTCAGGTCCAATAGCGGAGCACGTCCATGGGCATGAATGCCACGCAACTGATCAGGATGGCCAACCAGATTGGCGCCTTTTTCGCATCCCAGCCCGACGCCGAGCAGGCGCGCACGGACTTTGCTTTGCATCTCAAGCGTCAGTGGGACCCGCAGATGCGTACGGCGCTTTTTGCGCACCTGGATGCTACGGCCGGCGAAGGGTTGAATCCGTTCGTCCTGAGTGCTCTGAGCGGGCTACGTGAGCAGATCGAACCGCAGGTACACGCCTGAGTCGAATATCCTTACAGCTCGACTGCAAGGAATACCCTCATGCCTCGTCCTGCGCCCCTTAGTACCACCATGCCCGTCATTAGCTCCGCGCCGGACGCTTATACCTATGCCGAGCTGGATGACGCGGCAGGTTCGGGCCGCGCGGTATTGGCGGAAGAGTGCGCGCTGGCCATCGCCTATAACGGCATCAGCCATGCGGTGATGATGGTCTCGCCCAGTGCGCTGGAAGACTTCGTGGTTGGCTTCAGTCTGAGCGGTGAAGTGGTTGGCGGTATCGAAGACATATATGACATCCAGCTCAATCGTCGCGGTGATGCATTCAGCGCCGACGTGCAGATCGGCAATAGGGCATTCTGGGCGCTCAAGGAGCAGCGGCGCAATCTGGCCGGGACCAGCGGCTGCGGGCTCTGCGGTGTTGAAGCCATCGAACAGGCGCTGCCGAAACTGACTGCGCTGGCGCCCAGCCCGCTGCCTCCGGCCGCGCATCTGCACGAGCTGCGCGATCGCATCAACGACGCGCAGCGCCTGGCGCGCCAGAGCGGTGCACTGCATGCCGCGCTATTTGTCGACGAGCAGGGAGAGATCGTGCTGTGCCGAGAGGACATCGGTCGCCACAACGCCTTGGACAAGCTGATCGGTGCGCTGCGTCGGGAAGGTCGTGATAGCCGGCAGGGGTTCGCGGTAGTTACCAGCCGTTGCAGTCTGGAGTTGATTCACAAGGCAGTGCGTGCGGGTTTATCGACCCTGGTCAGCCTCTCGGCACCGACCGACCTTTGCGTGCGCTGGGCGCGTCAGCACCGGCTCAATCTGATTCACCTGCCGCACCACAACGCGCCGCGGGTCTACAGCCCTCTGTAACAGAGCCTGGCCGGGCGCTGCTTGCAAGTAGCTGCGGCAAATCCCGCTGCGTGGCCGAGCAGGTCAGGGTAGCTTCAGCGAGCGTCTATGCTCAGGTCGTCGCTCTGTAAAACCGCCGGGCGCTTTCCCGTTAATGTTGCGCATATGGACCTGACCGCACGCGCCCTCTAGGGCATGTCAACAAGTATCTTGCGTACTCGTGCTGCCAATTGATCGATGGTGAAGGGTTTGCTGATCATGTCCATGCCGGCATCGAGAAAACCGCTGCTGATCGCCTGCTCGGCGTAGCCGGTCATGAACAGCACAGGTAATCCGGGGCGGTGCTCGCGGGCGATATCTGCCAACTGTCGGCCGTTCATCCCTGGCAGCCCGACATCGGATACCAGCAAGTCGATACGCTCGTCGCTCTGCAGCAGCTTGACCGCCGCGTTGGCCTCGGCCGCCTCCAGTGCGCAGTAGCCGAGCATGCCCAGCACGTCGATTACCAGCAGACGTACAGCAGGGTCATCCTCGACCACCAGCACGGCTTCGCCTCGCGCCGTTTGTGTGGTCTGTTCAAGCGGCGGGACCGCTACCTCGGTCGCCAGCAATGAATGGTGTGCCGGTAGATAGAGGGTGACTTCGGTGCCGTTGTCCGGTTCGCTGCGCAGCTGCACGTGGCCACCGGCCTGCCGCGCGAAGCCGTAGATCATCGACAGTCCGAGCCCGGTGCCCTGGCCGATGGGTTTGGTGGTGAAAAAGGGCTCGAAGGCCGCTGCCAGGACCTTGGGTGTCATGCCGCAGCCGCTGTCGATGACGCTGAGGCTGACATAACGTCCGGCTGGCAGCTCGCCCACCTCGCCCTGCTGCAGGGTCACATTGGCCGTCGCGATATAGAGGCTGCCGCCGTCGGGCATGGCGTCGCGTGCATTGATCACCAGATTGAGCAGGGCGCTTTCCAGTTGGTTCTCATCACTGCTGGCCGGCCACAGACCCGATTCGAGCATGGTGTCGACGAGGATGTGGCTGCCCAGGGTGCGCACGATCAGATCGCGCATCGACTCGACCAAGTCGTTCAGGTCGACTCGCTTGAGATTCAGCGGCTGGCGTCGCGCGAAGGCCAGCAGGCGATGGGTCAGCGCCGCAGCGCGGTTGGCCGAGGTGACTGCGGCATCGATGAAGCGCTGGGTTTCAGCGTGGCGACCGGTTTGGTTGTAGCGCTGGATCAGGTCCAGTCCACCGATGATGCCGGTAAGCATGTTGTTGAAGTCGTGAGCGATGCCACCGGTGAGCTGGCCGACGGTTTCCATCTTCTGTGCCTGACGCAACGCTTCCTGGGCCTGTTCCCGGCTGGCCATTTCGGTCAGCAGGCGCTCGTAGACTTCGGCTAGCGCAGTGGTGCGCTCCTGGATTCGGCTTTCAAGGGTGTCGTTGAGCTCGCGCAGCGCCTGCTCGGCGCGCCAGCGTTCAGTGACATCCTGCGCCAGCACAAAGAGCCCTAGCACCTCGCCATCACCGCCACGGTGCGGCAGATAGTGCATCAGGGTCTGGCGCAGCACGCCGTCCTGGTGAGGCATAGAGGCTTCGAACACAACGTCCTGTCCGGCAAGAGCCGCCTCGATTTCTGCGCGGCGTGCGTCGTATGCACGCTGGCCAACCACCTCTGTCAGGTGCTTCCCATAGAGCATCTCGGGAGTCTGGCCGAACCAGCTTTCATAATGGCGGTTGTTGTAGCGATAGCGTTTGTCGCGATCGACGTAGCTGATGAGCACGGGCAGGGCATCGGTGATCTCGCGGACTTCCGCTTCGCTGCGGCGCAGGCACAGCAGTTGGCCACCAATGCCTTGGCCGTCGCGGATCGGGCTGACGGCCAGGTCGAACCAGGTCGTGGTGCTGCTCGTAGTAGTTGTGGCGCAAAGGCGACGGTTGCGCAGCACGCATGCCTGGCCAGATTCGCCGCGCGCGCGCGCCTCGATCAGTTCGGGCCAGATCTTGTCCCATGTCGCGGCCACCGGCATGCCCAGTGCACCAGGGTGGTGGCTGTCGATCAGCGCGGCGTGCGCATCGTTGTACAGCTGAACGCCGGCCTCCCCCCACAACACGCACATCGGCAGCGGTGCCTCGAGCAGCGTGTCGAGGAGCACCCGTAGCGACGCTGGCCAGTGATCGACCGAGCCCAACGGCGTTTCGCTCCAATCGTGCCGGCGGATCCGCCGGCCCATTTCGCTGCGTTCGGAAGGCCAGAATCCTGCGTCTACAACCATAGTTCATCCATTTGAGCGAGCCGGGTGGGCCACAGTTTTGCACTTAAGTAGCGTTCATTTGCAAGGTGCACATCAGTCACCCGGATAGCCCTTTTCACCATCCGATCGCCCCTCTCTATAAGGCGCGAACACATGGACCTGAGTTAAGCACGCCAGCATCTTTCGGTCAGGACGAGAAACCCTGCAGGCTGCGGATCAGCTCGAGGTAGTCGTCGACAGCTATGAATTCGTCGGTTTGCTTCTTGCCGCGGCGGCTGTCCGGCTCGCTGATAGCCAGCAGATGGGCGACGCCGTAAGCCCGCGCGCTGCGCAGGACGGGCAGGCTGTCGTCGATGAACAGGGCGGTTGCCGGATCGAAATCGAGGTCGGTTTTTAGAGCGTGCCAGAACTGGGCCTGCTCTTTGGGAAAGCCATAGTCATGAGAACTGATCAAACGATCGAACCAGGGGGCCAGCTCGATGCGTTCGAGCTTCAGCGATAGCGAATCGCGATGGGCATTGGTGATCAACACCACGCGCTTGCCGGCGTCGCGCAGGGCTGCGAGAAACTCGTCTGCAGCAGGCCGCAGCGCGATCAAGTGAGCAATTTCACGCTTCATTTCGCGGATCGGCAGGTTCAGCTCGCGGGTCCAGAAATCCAGGCAGTACCAGGTGAGTTTGCCCTCGTGTTCGTTAAACAGTGGGGCCAGCTCCAGCTCGGCCATGGCGCGGCTGATGCCATGCAGCTCGGCGTAGCGCTGCGGCAGGAAGTCGAGCCAGAAATGGTTGTCGAAATGCAAATCCAGCAAGGTGCCGTCCATGTCCAGCAGGACGGTGTCGATATCGGACCAGGGCAGTGAAGCGATCATGGCAGGCTCTTGTTCGGCGGTTGGCACAATGGTGCGACAGCGGTCGGCTCGATGCAAAGCGTTCGCGGCGATCACAAAAAGCCGGGTTATGATTGGCCTTCGCGTTTCAAGGATATCCCCATGCGCCAGAAACCTACCGTACTTGCCCGTGAGATCGTCGCCAGCAGCCGCCTGTTCCGTGTCGAGGAACTGCAGCTGCGGTTTTCCAATGGCGTGGAGCGTACCTATGAACGGCTGGTGGGTAAGGGGACCGGTTATGGCGCGGTGATGATCGTCGCGCTGGAAGCCGACGGCCGGGCGTTATTAGTCGAGGAATACTGCGGCGGTACTGACACCTATGAGCTGTCGTTGCCCAAGGGGTTGATCGAGCCGGGCGAAGACGTGCTCGACGCGGCCAACCGGGAATTGAAAGAGGAGGCCGGTTTCGGCGCGCGCAGCCTGGAGCTGCTCACCGAGCTTTCGCTGTCACCGGGCTACATGAGCCAGAAGATTCAGGTAGTGTTGGCGCGCGATCTCTATCCCGAGCAGCTGCCGGGGGACGAACCGGAGCCGATGCGTGTCGATCGGGTGGATTTGCGCGAACTGTCCAGCCTGATCCAGAACCCGCAGTTCAGCGAAGGACGCGCCCTCGCAGCGCTGTACCTGGCGCGTGACCTGCTCAGCCAACGGGGCGAATTCGATCAATGAGCCATCCCTATCTGGCACCCGTCATCGATCTGGTCCGCGCCGCAGGCGAGGCGATCCTTCCGCACTGGCGCAACGATGTGCAGGTGCATGAGAAGGCCGATGCCTCGCCCGTTACCGCCGCTGACATGGCGGCCCATCACCTATTGGCCGATGGTCTCCGCGCGCTGGATGCGGCCATTCCGGTTTTGTCCGAGGAAGACTGCGCGCTGGATCTTGCCGAGCGTGCCGGGTGGACGCGCTGGTGGTTGGTCGATCCGCTGGACGGCACCAAAGAGTTCATCGCCGGAAGCGAAGAATTCACCGTCAATGTCGCGTTGATCGAGCATGGGCAGGTGTTGTTCGGTGTGGTCGGGGTTCCGGCCAACGGCCGCTGCTATTACGGAGGGGCTGGGTTCGGTGCCTGGCGCGCCGAAGCCGATGGTGCGGCGCAGCCCCTGCGGGTGCGGCACCAGGCAGCGGGCGGCTTTACCGTCGTTGCGAGCCGTCGCCACTCGAGCCCGGAGCAGGAACGCTTGCTCGATGGCTTGCGGCAGCGTTTTGGCGAGCTCGTGTTGACCAGTGTCGGCAGCTCCCTGAAGTTCTGCCTGTTGGCTGAGGGGGCCGCCGATTGTTATCCACGGTTGGCGCCGACTTCTCAATGGGATACGGCGGCTGCCCAGGGGGTACTGGAAGGTGCTGGAGGCGAGGTGCTGGATATCGCCGGTGCAGTACTGACCTACGAAGCACGGGAGAACTTCCTCAATCCCTCTTTCCTGGCGCTACCTCGTGACGCCGAATGGCGGGCCGAACTGATCGAACTGGCGAGGCGTTGACCAAAGGGAGCTTTGAGGGCCGGATATTCGCGCGAACCTCCGGGCGAGTCGGCCGCGCTTACGGCCATGCTAGGATTCGGGGCGTGAGCAAGCCAAGCGCTTGAGTCGGAACGCTGGAGCCGCGCTGTGTCGAGAAACCCAATCGGGGTACGCCAATGGATCTGGCGTGCCTTCGTTCAGACAACGCTGATCCCACTGGTACTGGTCGAGGTGGTGCTGATCGCGGCCTACCTGCTGACCAACAGTGCCATCCGCGATGCGCAAATCGAGCACCTGCGCGAAACGGCGCTTTCCGAGGTGCAGACAGCGGTCGCTCGTGAATCTCGGGTGATCAGCCAGCAGCTGCAGGAAGTGGCGAATGCAGCCACCCTGTTTCGTAATCTCACCGTTCGTGCGCTGGAAGACGACAGCCCCGCAGCGCCGGTGCCGCTTGAGCTCAACGCCGATGGGGTTCGCTATAGCCCCCGCGACTTGGGCGGCGCCGCCAGCTTCTACTCGGGGTTGACACCGCCGGAGCGCCACGATCTGCAGAAGGTTGCCAAGCTTCATCGGCTCGACCCGCTGATGAAGGAGCTGCACGCCAGCAACCCGCTGATTGCCAGCATTTATTTCAATAGTTGGGACAGCTACAACCATATCTATCCCTGGTTCGACACGGCCCGGCAGTACGCGCCGGATGTGAACATTCCCAGCTACAGCTTCTATTACCTGGCAAATGCCTGGCATAACCCGGCGCGCAGAGTGGTATGGACCGACGTCTACCTCGATCCGGCCGGGCAGGGCTGGATGATGTCGGCCGTGGCGCCGGTTTACCGGGGTGACACGCTGGAAGGTGTCAACGGTATCGATATCACTGTTAGCGGCATCCTGAACCAGATCAGCGGTCTGCGTGTGCCCTGGGATGGCTATGCAATGTTGGTCAGCCGCGACCTGAGCATCATGGCATTGCCGGAGTCGGGTGAACGGGAATTCGGGCTCAACGAGCTGACCGAGCACTACTACGACGACGCCGTGCGCCAGGAAACCCTCAAGCCTGAAGACTTCCGGCTTGATCGTCGCGGCCAGACACGCGAACTGGCAAAGGCGCTCGCTACCCAGGGTGAAGGGGTCATGAGCCTTGAGCTCAAAGGCAAACAGCGGCTGGTGGCCTGGACAACGGTGCCGCAAACCGGCTGGCACCTGCTGGCGGTGGTCGACGAAGCTGCCGTTTTCAGCCAGACCAACGCTTTGGCCAGTCGCTTTCAACAGATCGGTTATCTGCTGATTGCCGGGCTGGTGCTGTTCTATCTGCTGTTCTTCGCGTACATGTGGCTGCGCGCGCGTCAGCTCAGCCAGGCACTGCTGAAGCCGATCGCAGGGATCTCGCAGATGATGGGCCAGATCGGTCTCGGTCGGTGGCGGCCAGATCCCGTCTCGTCAGAAATCCGCGAGCTTGACGATCTGGCACAGCACACCCAGGCCATCGGCGCCCAGCTGGAAGACAGCGAGGCCCAGCGTGCGGAGGCTCAGGAGCGTCTCGAGCTGGTACTGGAAAGCGCGACTGAGAGCCTCTGGGAAAACGACATGCGCCGTGGCGTGATGCAGCTTCGTGGCCGTCTGCCTGCGCGCTTCGGGCTGACTTCGGCGCAGCTGAGCGAGGCTCAGTTTCTGCAGCGCATCCATCCGCTCGATGTTGCTCAGGTGCGGGCCGAACTGGACCGGATGCATGAAGGCCAGGCGTTGCACTATGAAAGCGAGTTCCGTTTCGCGGATGCACTGGGCGAGTATCACTGGCTGCTCAGTCGCGGCCGCGTGCTCGAGCGGGATCCTCGAACAGGCGAAGCGACGCTGGTGGCCGGTACTCATGTGGATATCGATGCGATCAAGCGGGTCGAGGACGATCTGCGCCAGGCCATCCAGCAGGCGCACGCAGCCAACGAGGCCAAGACTCATCTGATATCCAGCATCAGCCATGAGCTGCGTACGCCGCTGAATGCGATCCTCGGGTTTGCCCAGCTGATGCGTATGGACTGCTCACCGGATGCGCAGCCGGAAGCCGCTGATTACCTCGATGAGATCCTGCTGGCCAGCCGGCACCTGAACCAGCTGCTCGGCGACATTCTCGACTGGTCGAGCCTACAGGCCGAACGGCCCCGGCTGACGCTCAAGCCTGTCGAAGTCACCGCCTTGATGCGTGAGTGCGCCGAGCTGGTGGCGCTTGATGTTCAGCGCCACGGGCTGCGGTTGGATTTCGACCTGCCGCCAGGGCCCGTCGAGGTGCAGGCCGAGCCACGCCGGTTACGTCAGGTGCTGCTCAACCTGCTGTCCAACGCCATCAAGTACAACAAGCCAGGCGGGCAGATTGTGCTGCGGATCGAGACGGTCGCCGGGCAGGTGAGGCTGGTGGTCGAAGATACCGGTCTTGGAATCGATGAAGGCCTGCAGGCGCAGCTGTTCGAGCCGTTTCGCCGGCTTGGCCGTGAGAGTTCGAACATTCAGGGCGCGGGAATCGGCCTATCGCTATGTCTGGAATACGCCAAACTGATGGGCGGCAGTATCGGTGTGAAGAGCGCGCCCGGGATCGGCAGCCGCTTCTGGATAGCCCTGCCTCTGCTTGCCACGCACAGCCCACGGCCGCTTCGCCATCGGCCCCGTATTGTTTATGTCGAAGACGATCCGGCCAGCCAGCTGCTGGTACGCAAGGCGCTGGCCGATCTGGCTGAGGTCAGCGTAATCGGCAATGGGCGGATGGCGTTGGAGCACCTGCTGGCCGATCCGCCAGATTTGCTGTTACTGGACCTCAACCTGCCGGAGCTTGACGGGGAACAGCTGCTGCGTTTGCTGCGTCAGGCCCCGGCTACCCGGTACCTGCCGGTGATCGTGCTGAGTGCGGTGAGCGAGTTGAAAGCCAAACTCGAATGCCAGGGGTGGCTGAGCAAGCCACTGGACCTCGACGAGCTGCGCCGGCGGGTCCAGGCCTGTCTCCAGGAGCTCGATCTCAACCCGGGTTGAGCCACCGATCAGTCGACGCGTTCGCCGCAGAGGTCAAGTGCGAACCAGTGCTCGACCTCGGTCTGCGACAGCCCGGCACCGAGTAGGGCGAACAACTTGCCCAGCGCGGCCTCCCGGGTCATGCCGCCGCCTGACATCAGCCCGCTCGCTTCCAGCTTGCTGCCGGCGGCGTAGATCCCGAATTCGACGTGGCCCTGCGGGCATTGGCTGATGGCGGCCAGGACGATGCCGCGCTGATGGGCGCCCTGTAACCCCTGCAGCAGCTCGGTGTCATCGGCGGGGCCGGTGCCGCTGCCATAGCACTCGATCAGCACCCCCTGCACGCCACTGGACAGCAGTGCTTGCAGCTGCGCCGCCTGGATGCCTGGATAGAGCGGAAGCACCGCCAGGTTCACCTGCTGACGGGGTTGGCGATAGTCGAGCGCTGCGGGAATGCTAGGTGCGCATTGGCCCTGACGCAGCCGCGGCAGCACCCCGAACGCATCGAGGCTGGCGGTACCCAGTTTGCTGACCCGGGCGCCGTGCATGAGTTTGCCGGCGAAGTAGAGATGCACACCCGGCTCGACGCCAGCGTGCAATGCCTGCATCGCACCGAACAGGTTGTCCCAGGCGTCGCTATCGGCCGCACCGGCGGGCAGCATCGCCCCGGTCAGCACTACCGGCACCTCGAAGCCCAACAGCAGGAAGCTCAAGGCAGCAGCGCTGTAGGCGAGGGTGTCGGTGCCATGCAGGACCAGTACCGCGTCACAGCCATCTTGCTCGACGCCGGCCCGAATGGCCTCAACCATCGCCAGCCAGTGGGTCTGGTTCATGTTGGCGCTGTCGATGGGCGGTAGCAATTCACGGAACTGCCATTCCGACACGGCCAGTTCAGGGTGCTTGTCCTGCTGGTCGCGCAATCTGCTGGCGAAGCCAGAAGCGGGCATCAGCCCTTCGGCGCTCTGTTGCATGCCGATGGTGCCGCCGGTGTACAGCACCAGGGTGTTTCTGGAAGCCGACATAGGGGTCTCCTATATGAAAACAGGGGCCAGCGGCCCCTGTTCAAGCGACGCGGACCAACTTAACGCTGAGGTGCCTGACTGGCAGCGGTGCCGGTCATGACCGGCGATTGGTCGCCCACTCTGGCTGGCCAGACGCTCGGGTCCAGATCCAGGTCGGCAAAGTTCTTCGGATCGAACACCGGTGACTCGACACCTGCCTTACGCTGGCTATCGTAATCGCGCATCAGGCGCAGGCCTACCTTGAACAGCAGCGCCAGGGCGATCAGGTTGCAGATTGCCAGCAGACCCATGGTGACGTCGGCAAAACCGAATACCGTGCCCAGGTCCTGAATCGAGCCCCACATCACCAGACCAATGACCATGACCCGGTAGACCAGAACCGGCCAGCGCTTACCGGTAAAAAAGCCCAGTGCGTTCTCGCCGAGGTAGTAGTTGTAGATCAGCGTGGTGAACACAAACAGCAGCAGAGCGACGCTAATGAACACCCGGCCCCACTCGCCGACGACGGCGGCAACGGCGGTTTGCGTCAGGACCACGCCGGCCATCTCGCTGCCCGGCTGGAAAACACCGGAGAGGATGATGATCAGCGCGGTGCAGCTGCACAGCACGATGGTGTCGATGAACACGCTCAGCGACTGCACGATGCCCTGCGCCACCGGGTGCTTGACCTCTGCAACTGCCGCCACGTTGGGCGCGCTGCCCAGGCCCGCCTCGTTGGAGAACAGGCCGCGCTTGACGCCCATGATGATGGCCGCACCGATGCCGCCAGCGAAGGCCGGCTCAAGACCAAAGGCGCTGCGAAAGATGGTGCCGAAGGCTTCAGGAATGGCGCCGGCATTGCTGCCGATGACGAAGACGGCCATGGCGATGTAGGAAAACGCCATGATCGGCACCAGCACGTCGGCGAACTTGGCGATGCGCTTGATGCCACCAAAGATGATCAGGCCGATCACCACCATCAGCACGATGCCGCTGATGTAGGTCGGCACGCCAAAGGTGTCGTTCATCGAGCTGGCGACGGTGTAGGACTGCACGGCATTGAAGCCGAAGCCGAAGGTCACCAGGAGCAGCAGCGATACCACGATGCCCAGCCAGCGCTGACCGAGGCCGTGTTGAATGTAGAACGCCGGGCCGCCGCGATAGCCACCGTCGGTCTCGCGGCGCTTGTACAGCTGCGCCAGGGAGCATTCGAAATAGCTGGTGGCCATGCCGACCAGCGCGACGATCCACATCCAGAAAATCGCACCGGGTCCGCCAAGCATGATGGCGACCGAGACACCGGCGATGTTGCCGGCGCCGACGCGACCGGCGACGCTGAGCATCAGCGCCTGGAATGAACTGAGTTGGCCCGGCTGTCGTTTGAAGGCCTCGCCGAAGATCTGAAACATGCTGCCGAAGTAGCGGAACTGGACGAAGCGCGAGGCGATGGTGAAGTACAGGCCTAGGCCAATCAGCATCACGATGAGCAGCTTGCTCCAGATGAGATCATTGAGAAGATCGAGCATGGCGGAAGGGTCTCTCTTGTTGTTTTGACAAATGTTGAAACACAGGGCCGAAATGGTTGGCCAGACTCGATAGTCATGCAATTGCGCGGGTCGCGGCGATCTGGCGCAAGTTGATGCTAGAATCGCGCCGCTCGCATCACAGGGATCGACCATGCAGGACCACCTCGGCGCCAATCTCAAGCTGCTCTGCAGCCATTACCGTTCGATTGCCGAGGTCTGCCGCAAGCTCTCGATCAACCGGGCGCAGTTCAACAAATACCTGAACGGCCAGAGCCGCCCCACCGCTCACAACCTCAAGCGCATCTGTGATTTCTTCGGGGTCGAAGGCTACGAGTTGAGCCTGCCCAGCGACCAATTCACCCAGCTGATCGGTATGCGCAGTCATGACCAGGAACGCATCGCCGCCAGCGACCCGCTGCTCGAGCTGTTCCAGCCGATGCGCGACAACGCCAACAGCCTGTCGCGTTACTGCGGCTACTACTTCGAATACGCCAACTGCATGTCTGTGCCGGGGCAGATCCTGTTGTCGCTGGTGCATTTGCGCGAGGACCGTGGCAGCTATGTGTTTGAGCGACAGGAACGTCAGGAGCAGTCGCGCCCCGACAATCCCAAACAGGAGGACTGGGTCGTGCGCTGCCGCTACCTGGGCGCCGCGTTCTATCTCCAGGACCGTTTGTTTCTTATCGACTACGAGTCGCTGACGGGAAATGAAATGAGCCAGACCATCCTCATTCCCAGCTTCAAAAGTCGCATCAGTCGTCTTAATGGATTGAAAACTGGCGTTTCCAGCGGTGACCGCCGCACCCCGGCCTGCACCCGGGTGGTCTGGGAATACCTGGGCCGTGAGATCAATCGGGTCAATGCCTATCGGCAGGTGATGCTCTATGGCCTGGATGATCCGCGCATCGACCCTGAAATCCGCGAGCGACTGGCGGCGGTATCGTTGCGCGACGGGCTGTTCGAGATCGAGTGAGGGTGGGGTGCGCTGCCGGGCGGTCGATCAGGGTTGATCCAAGGCCGGCTGGAATCTGGAGCGAAGAGCAGCATGGTGGGGTGTTGCACGCTGCGATGGCGCGCCTCGCGCCATCGACCCGGTGCTGGGTTCAGCAGAGTTCAGGATGCTTGACGCAGGTGCCGTAGCCTTCGGTCTTCATCTCGTCCAGGGCGTTCTGCAGACGGGTAACCACTTCATCCGGCGTCTCCTTGTTCAGCGCCAGGTACAGCGGTGCGGAGTTGAACACCAGTACGGTATTCAGTCCGCCCACCCCTTCTTGCTTGGCGTAGTAGCGCCAGACCGGGTCGGAGGTGGCCCAGAGGTCGATCTTGCCGCTGAGCAGCTTCTGCAAATTTTCCTGGTCACGCAGCGAGTTGACCGAAGTCAGGCCCTGCGCTTCGACGCGTTGGCTCACCGCACTGCTCTTGTAGGCACCGATGGTGTAGTCCTTCGCTTGTTCGAGGCTGGTCAGCTTGAGGGTCGAGCCGGGTGCCGAAAGCAGGACGCTTTCGTACTGGGCGATAGGACCAACCCATTTGAACAGTGGGCGACGGGCATCGGTCATCGACGTCGAGAACAGGCCGTGATTCGGCGAGTCCAGGGTCGCCTGGTAGATGCGATCCCACGGAAAGCGCAGCGTCATCGAGTAGGCGATGCCGGCGCGCTTGAACATTTCCTGAACGGTTACCGCGCTGATGCCCTGGATGTGCTCTTCCTTGGCGAAGTTCTTGCCACCGTCGGCCATGTTGAAAGGCGGGAAGTTCTCGGTCTGCAGTACCACTTCGTAGCCTTGCGGGAGTTCCGCATGAGCGAGCGGCACGCCGATGATCGAGCTGAACAGCAGGGTGATGGCGAGTAGTTTGCGCATGGTGCCTCCGGGAAATCGGCGGAGTCTACGCAAGGACGGAAAACGGCGGCTTGTGCCGCATCACGCTTTGGCGGGTAGGCCTGCGCCGCCTCGCCCGAAGGCGGCGCAGGCAGTGCTGGCGGCGTTACGCCTTCAGCGGCACCAGCCGTGGCGCAATCATGTTTTCCGGACGCAGGATGTCGTCGAGGGTGGCGTCGTCGAGCAGTTGCTCCTCGCGCACCAGTTCCAACACGCCGCGGCCGCTGAGCAGTGCCTGGCCGGCGATGCGGGTGGCGTTCTCGTAGCCGATGTAGGGATTGAGTGCGGTGATCAGTCCGATGGAGCTTTCCATCAGCTGACGGCAGCGATCCTCGTTGGCTGTGATGCCAATGATGCAATGCTCGCGCAGCATATCCATGGCGCGCTGCAGCAGGCGGATCGAGTCGAACAGTTTGAAGGCAATCAGCGGCTCCATGACGTTGAGCTGCAGCTGCCCGGCCTCGGCGGCCATGGTCAGCGCCAGGTCGTTGCCGATCACCTCGAACGCCACCTGGTTGACCGCCTCGGGGATCACCGGGTTGACCTTGCCCGGCATGATCGAGCTGCCTGGCTGACGCGCAGGCAGGTTGATCTCGTTGATGCCGGTGCGTGGGCCGCTGGACAGCAGGCGCAGGTCGTTGCAGATCTTCGACAACTTCACCGCCAGGCGCTTGAGCATGCTGGAGAAGGTGACGAAGGCGCCCATGTCGGAGGTGGCTTCGATCAGGTCGGCGGCGGGTTTCAGCGGGTGGCCACTGATCGTCGCCAGGCGTTGCACCGCCAGGTTCTGGTAGTTCGGATCGGCATTGATGCCGGTGCCGATGGCCGTGCCGCCGAGGTTGACCTCGATCAACAGCTGCGGGGCGATCAGGCGCAGATGCTCGAGGTCTTCGCCGAGGGTGGTGGCGAAGGCGCGAAATTCCTGGCCAAGGGTCATGGGCACGGCGTCCTGCAGCTGGGTGCGGCCCATCTTGAGGATATGCGCGAATTCGGCAGATTTGCCGGAGAAGGCTTGGACAAGGCTGTCGAGGCTGGCCAGCAGGGTGTCGTGCCCCAGTAGCAGGCCGAGGCGGATGGCGGTGGGGTAGGCGTCGTTGGTCGACTGCGCCATGTTCACGTCGTTGTTCGGGTGCAGGTGGCGATACTCGCCTTTGGGGTGACCCATGTATTCGAGCGCCAGGTTGGCGATCACCTCGTTGGCATTCATGTTGGTCGAGGTGCCGGCGCCGCCCTGAATCATGTCCACGACGAACTGGTCGTGATGCTCGCCGCGGATAAGGTGTGCGCAGGCCTGGCTGATCGCCATGTGCTTGGCGTCGCTCAGATGCCCGAGCTCGCGATTGGCGTCCGCTGCCGCCTGTTTGACCATGGCGAGTGCCACCACCAGTTTGGGAAAGTGCGCCAGCGGTACGCCAGATAGATGAAAGTTGCGCACGGCGCGCAGGGTCTGGATGCCGTAGTAGGCGTCAGCGGGGACTTCGAGGGGGCCAAGCAGATCTTTTTCGAGGCGGAACGATGCAGCGGAGGACATGAGGGTTCTCATCCGAGAGAAAAGCGGCGATTGCCGCGAAGGCCGCTACCATAGGGGTTGAGCGGCTTTATCGGCCAATGCCGTTAAACACTGGGTCATGCCAAATCGGCATAGGCGTGGTGTGACGCGGTTGCGTTGCCGAGCGTTATTTCGCTGTGTGAGAGAAGATACTCAGGCCCGTCAGGAGTCGGCATGAACATCGAAACCAAGTGGCTGGAAGACCTGGTCGCCCTGGCGGCGACGCGCAGTTTTTCTCAAGCGGCAGAGCGGCGCTTCGTCACCCAGCCTGCGTTCAGTCGGCGTATCCGCAGCCTGGAGAACTGCCTCGGCCTGACCTTGGTGAACCGCGCCAAGACGCCGATCGAGTTGACCGAGGCGGGGCAGCTGTTTCTCGTCACCGCACGCAACATGATCGATCAAATGGGCGAGGTCGTTCAGTACCTGCACAACCTCGAGGGCCAGCGCGGTGAGGTGTTGCAGATTGCCGCCGCGCATTCGCTGGCGCTGGGCTTCTTTCCAGAATGGCTCGCGCGCCTGCGTCAGGATGGGGTGCCGGTGAACAGTCGTCTGGTCGCAACCAATGTCGGCGAGGCGGTGCATTCGCTGCGCGAGGGCACCTGCGATCTGATCCTCGCCTACTACGATCCGGATGCCGCGTTGCAGATGGATCCCGAACTGTTCCCCTCCCTGTCGCTCGGACGCACCGAAATCGTTCCGGTGTGTGGCGTCGATGCCGCTGGCGAGCCGTTGTTCGACCCGGACAGCGGCCAGAGCGTCCCGCTGCTGGCTTACAGCGCCGGTGCCTCGCTGGGACGTTCGGTCAACCTCCTGCTGCGCCAGCGCGGTCTGCGATCCTCGACGGTTTACGAAACCGCCATGGCCGACAGCCTGAAAAGCATGGCGATGCAGCGGCTCGGCCTGGCTTGGGTGCCCCGGTTGAGCGTGACGGCTGAGCTGGAACGCGGGGAGCTGGTGGTCTGCGGCGGCGAGCACTGGCGCGTGCCGCTGGAGATTCGCCTGTATCGCTGCGCATTGGTCCGCAAGGCGCCGGTCCGCCTGCTTTGGCGCAAGCTGGAAGCGGGAGCGGGAGCGGGGCAGGGCGTGGAGGATTCCCAGCCGGATGAGCGCTAGTCAGTAGCGTTCTGGAGGTTGATGTTGCGAGGGGGCTTTAGTCGCGATCACGCCCCCTTCAAGTTTTACCTCTCCCTATGTCCGGGCTGCCCGCTTACTTACCCGATTTGATGGATGTCCAGGCTCGCGTGCGCACACGCTCAATCTTTTGAGGCAGCGGCTGCACTACATAAAGCGAACGCTGCAGCTCTGGTGTTGGAGTCAGGTTCTGGTCGTCGCGGATCTCCGCGTTCACCCGTTTCATGCCTGGTAGGTTGGGGTTGGGATAGCCTAGGAAATCGCTGATCGGGGCGATAACGCTGGGCTCGAGCAGGTGGTTGATGAAGGCATGGGCTTCATCGACGTTATTCGCACTCTTGGGGATCGCCCAGGTGTCAAACCAGATCGGCGCACCCTCCTTCGGCAGACTCCAATTGATTACCACACCGTTACCCGCTTCTTTAGCGCGGTTTGCGAACTGGTAGAAGCTGCCTGAGTAGCCGATGGCTACGCAGATGTCGCCATTGGCGATGTCCGTCATGTATTTAGCAGAGTGGAAGTAGGTTACGTAGGGCCGTACTTTCAAGAGCAGTTCAGATACCTTGTCATAGTCGTCCGGGTTGGTGCTGTTAGGGTCCAGACCAAGATAGTGCAGTGCGATCGGGATGATCTCCGTGGGTGAGTCGAGCATCGCCACGCCGCAAGATTTCAGCTTCTCCATGTATTCTGGCTTGAACACCAGGTCCCAGCTGTCAACAGGGGCGTCTTCGCCTAGCGCGGCCTTTACCTTGTCTGGGTTGTAACCGAGCAGCACGGTGCCATACATGTACGGTACCCCGTGCTGGTTGCCAGGGTCGTTCGTCTCCAGCAGGCCGAGCAGTACCGGGTCGAGATTTTTCCAATTGGGCAGCTTGCTCTTGTCCAGCGGTGCGAAGACGCCGGCTCGGATCTGGGTTTCGAGGAACTGGTTGGATGGAACCACCAGGTCGTAACCCGAATTACCTGTGAGTAGCTTCGCCTCCAGCGTCTCGTTGGTCTCGAAGGTATCCCAGGTCAGGTTGATGCCGGTCTCGCGCTGGAAGTCCTTAGGGACTGAAGGCAGGATGTAGTCTGCCCAGTTGTACACGCGTAGTACACGCGATTCCGCCTGGATTGAAGCGCTGAGAAACGTGGCGGCAAAAAGGGCAATACCGAGCGATCTTTTGAAGGTTTTCATCCTGTTCACCTCTGCACTTTTCTGATCGTTAGTTAGAGTGGATGACGCTATCCATCCAAGTCTTCACGGTGCCTGATGGCTGAAGAGAGGGGTTCACTCGACTACTCGCCCTCGAAACCTTCCAGCACGTTGACTGCGTTGATTCCGATCGCCTCCACCGCGTAACCGCCTTCCATCACAAACAGGGTGGGCAGGCCCAGCGCGGCGATGCGACGGCCCATGCGCAGGTAATCCGGGCTATCCAGTTTGAATTGTGAAATGGGGTCCTGCATGAAGGTATCCACGCCTAGCGACACCACCAGCACCTCGGCACGGTTCTCGGCAATGCGCTGGCAGGCCTGTTCCAAGGCCGCACTCCAGGTGTCCCAGGCGCTGCCCATTGGCAGCGGATAGTTGAAATTGCAGCCCTCGCCGGGACCCTCTCCCAGCTCGTCAGCGTAGCCAAGGAAGAACGGAAACTCCTCAGATGGGTCGCCATGGATTGAAGCGAAGAGCACATCTGCGCGGTTGTAGAAAATGTCCTGAGTGCCATTGCCGTGGTGGTAGTCGACATCGAGAACAGCCACCTTGGGACAGCCCTGGTCGATAAATGCCTGTGCGGCAATAGCGGCATTATTCAAATAGCAGTAGCCGCCCATCAGGTCACTGGCCGCGTGGTGACCTGGCGGACGGCACAGCGCGAAAGCGCTGTGCGCACCGTTGGCGATATCAGCCTGAGCGCTAAGGGCCACCTGCGCCGCGCTGTACGCGGCTTGCCAGGTGCCGGCGGTGATCGGCGCACCACCATCAAAGCTGTAGTAGCCGAGCTGGCCGTGCAGGTCGTTGGGGATGACGCAGCGCAGGGTTCGCGCCGGCCAGGTAAAAGGCAGCAGATCGCCCTTACCGTCCTGTGCTTGCCAGCGGCTCCACGCACCCTGGAAGAAATCAAGGTAGGCAGCGCTGTGGATGCGCTCGATCGGTGCGCGGCCAAAGTCTTTAGGCGCACGGATCTCACCGAGCAGACGATCCTTTACCCGTTGCACGATATGGTCAGCACGTTGCGGCTTCTCGAAGCAGGGCATCAGCTGACCATCGATCAGTTCGCAATTGCCGTGGTGGAGGTGATGATCGTCGCTGTAGAAGGTGAGCATGCGAGGAGGCTCCAGCCGCGTTGTCGTGCTCGCATTTTTCGCATGTAGCGCCTTGCTGGGAAACGCTGGCAGTGGCCAAAAAGGGATCGAAACGGCCACATTGCCAAAACGATGCCTTCGGCATGCACATGAGCATGAGTTCTATATTGAAGTTAGGCCGTCAGGCGCGGAAACGGCTCGGAGGCACGCCGCTCCAGCGTTGGAATGCGTGACGGAAGCTGGCCGTTTCGCTGAAGCCGAGCACTTCGGCAATACGGTTAACAGGCCATTCCGGCTGACCGAGCAGAGCCTTGGCGCGCTCGAAGCGCAGCTCGTCGAGCAGGTTCTGGTAGCTGGTGCCGAGCGCCTGTAGGTGGCGACGCAGGGTGCGCGGCGAACAGTGCAGCTGTTGGGCCAGATGATCCAGGCCCACCGGCTCGGCCAGCTGCGCCACGACCAGCTGGCGCACCCGCTCCAGCCAGGCCTGGCGGTTGGTCAGTTCGGCGTTCTGCCTCCGGCAACGCTCGACGACCTCGCCGTGGGTAACGCTGTCAGCCAATGGCAGGTGCCAATCGAGCAGCTCGGCGGGAAAGGCAAAGGCGTTGCGCGAGGCGGCGAAACGCAGCGGGCAGGAAAAGCTGGTTGCGTAGCGGGCCGCATACCGCGGTCTGGCGTGAGTGAACTCGGCTCGCACCAGGGGTAAAGGCTGCCCCAGCAGTTCGTCTGCGACCAGCTTGAGCGAGGCCAGGCACATCTCCACATTGAATATCTCCAGTTCCGCGACGTCGCGGTAGTCACCGGCGCTGATCCAGGCCAGGCCGTCCTTGATCTGCAGCTGAAGCTGGAAGTAGGTACCGAGCAGCGCCGGGTAATGCAGCAGCAAGCGCCATGCGTCACCAAAGGTAGCAGCTGAGAGCGCAGCGTAACCAAGCAGCCCGTAGGACGAGACGTGCAGTCTGCGACCCAGCTCAAGGCCGAGATCGGCGCGCAGAGAGAGGGCGTTGGCACAAACCTGAAGCTCCTGCGCCCGGGTGATACGCGTTTCGGCGGTCCCAGACGCAGCCATTGCAATGTCGCTGCCAGCCAGCAATCTCGGTGCTTGCTCAGGTGTATCGGCGAAGCGCTGCAGAATCAGGGCAACTACGTGCAGGGTGGTCAGCGGGGCGTGCATAGGACGTTCCGTTTGCGCAGATGGGGGAGCATTAGCAAGAAGCGTACCGAGCGGAAAGCCCTTTGGGGGCTGCATGAGAGCGAGGCTGCGACTGCGAAAGCGTGGCGCCGAATAGGTTGCGGTATGGTGTGTCTTCGCCGGGCGGCATTGAGGTTGCGCTGACCGTTCTTTGTGTAAATCGGCAGCGACAAACGGCTGCCAGGAGAGGCCCATCCGCACTGGCTAGTGCAGTGTTCGGATGGGTTCCTTGAGAGAGAGCAAGTAGTAAGACGTGACAGCCGCCGCAGTCATTGCTCCGTATGGCTTTACATGCTCATCACGATCCGGCCTTCGATGGTGCCAGCGCGCATCTGGTCGAAGATCTGGTTGATGTCGTCCAGCTTGCCGCTGTGGATGGTCGCCTTGACCAAGCCTTGGGCGGCGAAATCCAGTGCTTCCTGCAGATCCGCGCGGGTGCCGACGATGGAGCCGGTGATGCTGATCGCCTTGAGTACCACGTCGAAAATCGGCGTTGGGAAGTCGCCCGGCGGCAGCCCGACCAACGCGACGGTGCCATGCCGCCGCGCCATGCCGATGGCTTGGCCAAACGCGCTGTTGGACACCGCCGTGACCAGTACGCCATGGGCACCGCCAATATCGCGCTGGATGACTTCAACCGGATCTTCCGTACGGGCGTTGATGGTCAGGCTGGCGCCGAGTTTTTTCGCCAGTTCCAGCTTGGCGTCGTCGACATCGACCGCCGCCACGTGCAAGCCCATCGCCTTGGCGTACTGCACCGCAACATGCCCCAGCCCGCCGACACCGGAAATCACCACCCACTGGCCTGGACGGGCGTTGGTCACTTTCAGGCCCTTATAGACAGTCACGCCGGAGCAAAGGATCGGAGCGATTTCGTCGAAGGCCACCTCTTTGGGCAGAAGGCCCACATAGTTGGGGTCAGCGAGGACGTACTCGGCATAACCGCCATTGACCGAATAGCCGGTGTTCTGCTGCTCCGTGCACAGCGTTTCCCAGCCGGTCAGGCAGTGTTCGCAGCAGCCGCAGGCGCTATACAGCCAGGGTACGCCAACGCGGTCGCCTTCCTTGACGCGGCTGACCCCACTGCCGACGGCTGCGACATAACCGACGCCTTCGTGGCCTGGAATGAACGGCAGGGACGGGCGTACAGGCCAGTCGCCTTCGACCGCGTGCAGGTCGGTGTGGCAGACGCCGCACGCCTCAATCTTCACCAGAATCTGTCCTGGGGCGGGTAGGGGCACCTTTACTTCTTCGATGCGCAGCGGTTCACCGTAGGCATGGGCCACGGCGGCTTTCATGGTCTGGGTCATGGCTGTCTCCTTGCGATCGGAAGGCCGAGTCTGCACCCGGTCTGATGACGAGGCCATTGACCCCCGGCAATTCAACTACTTTTTCCGGCCGTTTCAGATGACCGGTCGCAGGTGCCGGGGGGTGGGGCCTGCGCTATACTGCGCGGCCTTTGGTCGGACCGGTTCCGACCCTGTTCCTGCACGGCCGCGCTGTTTTCAGCGCGGCCGTTGTTCCTGATGCGCCTAGGCGCCGAAGAGAGGCACGACGATGACCGCACTGGTAGGCGTGATCATGGGCTCCAAGTCCGATTGGTCCACCTTGAGCCACACCGCAGACATGCTGGAGAAGCTCGGCATTCCGCACGAAGTCACCGTGGTGTCCGCACACCGCACGCCCGATCTGCTGTTCCAGTACGCCGAACAGGCCGAAGCGCGCGGTTTGCGGGTAATCATCGCTGGCGCCGGCGGTGCTGCCCATCTGCCGGGCATGTGCGCAGCGAAGACGCATCTTCCGGTGCTCGGCGTACCGGTGCAGTCCTCGATGCTTTCCGGTGTCGATTCGCTGCTGTCGATCGTGCAGATGCCGGCCGGCGTACCGGTCGCCACCCTGGCTATTGGCAAGGCAGGCGCGATTAATGCCGCGCTGTTGTCGGCCAGCATCCTAGGCCACGAATTCCCTGAATATCATGCCGCGCTGAAAAAATTCCGCGACGAGCAGACCCAGACCGTGCTCGATAACCCGGACCCGAGGGACGCGTAAATGAAGATTGGCGTGATCGGTGGCGGCCAGCTTGGCCGCATGCTCGCCCTGGCAGGAACCCCGCTGGGCATGAACTTCGCGTTTCTCGACCCGGCCCCGGACGCCTGTGCCGCGGCACTCGGCGAGCATCTGCGTGCGGATTACAGCGATCAGGATCACCTGCGTCAGCTGGCCGATGAGGTCGACCTGGTGACCTTCGAGTTCGAGAGCGTGCCGGCTGAAACCGTCGCCTTCCTGTCGCAGTTCGTGCCGGTTTATCCAAGCGCCGAGGCGCTGCGTATCGCCCGTGATCGCTGGTTCGAAAAGTCGATGTTCAAGGCGCTGGCAATCCCGACGCCCGAATTTGCCGACATCCAGTCCCAGGCCGATCTAGACGCTGCGGCCGCCAGCATCGGCCTGCCGGCGGTGCTCAAGACCCGCACCCTGGGGTATGACGGTAAAGGCCAGAAGGTCCTTCGCAAGCCATCCGACGTCATCGCCGCCTTCGCCGAGTTGGGCAGCGTGCCCTGTATTCTCGAAGGTTTCGTGCCCTTCACCGGAGAAGTGTCGCTGATCGCGGTACGCGGGCGTGACGGCGAGACCTGCTTTTATCCGCTGGTCCACAACACCCATGAGAACGGCATCCTGCGGTTGTCGGTGGCGAGCAGCAGCCATCCGCTGCAAGCGCTGGCCGAGGATTACGCCGGGCGCGTGCTGACAGAGCTGGAGTATGTCGGCGTGCTGGCCTTCGAGTTCTTCGAAGTCGACGGCGGGCTCAAGGCCAATGAGATTGCGCCGCGCGTGCATAACTCCGGTCACTGGACCATCGAAGGCGCCGAGTGCAGCCAGTTTGAAAACCATCTGCGAGCGGTAAGCGGTTTGCCGCTCGGCTCGACAGCCAAGGTTGGCGAGAGCGCCATGCTCAACTTCATCGGTGAAGTGCCTGCCGTGGCCAAGGTGATCGCCGTCGAGGACTGCCACCTGCATCATTACGGCAAGGCGTTCAAGGTCGGACGCAAGGTCGGCCATGCCACGCTGCGCTGCCCGGACCGCTCCACGCTGGATCGGCAGATTACAGCCGTTGAGTCGCTGATTGCCCGCGATTGACCGTCCGGCCGTCTGGCTTGCTGCTTTTGGCGGCGAACTGGCTGGATCGCCTCAGGTCCGAGAATACGTAACGCTTATTTTCGGACTTGAGGAGATTGCCCATGGGCATCATCGGAACCATTATCATCGGCCTGATCGTAGGCCTCATCGCTCGCTTCCTGAAGCCCGGCAACGACAGCATGGGTTGGATCATGACCATCCTGCTGGGTATCGGCGGTTCGCTGCTGGCCACTTACGGCGGACAAGCGCTCGGTCTGTATGAAGCCGGAGAAGGCGCAGGCTTTATCGGTGCGGTCGTCGGTGCGATCATCCTGCTGGTCATCTACGGCATGGTCACCAGCCGTAAACACTGATTCGCCCCGGGGCCGTGCCCTGCGGCCCCGTTCCCTCATCTATCGGATGTCATGCGCGCCTTAATTCTGTCTCTCCTGCTTTGCTGTGCTTCCATTGCCCATGCCGCCCCGGCGGAGCTCGACTGGCTTGAGCTGATGCCTGCTGAGGATCGCAAGGCGCTGGAAGAAATGCCGGAAATCGAGCATGACTCGCCGGAGAACGACGGTTTCAGCGATCAGGGTGGTCTCAAACAAGGGGCTGGTCTGCCCGCGGTGATGTATTCGGCCAAGACCGTGCCGTCACTCAACGGCAAGCAGGTCCGTCTGGGTGGCTACCCGGTCCCGCTGGAAACCGACAGCCAAGGCCGCAGCACTGAGTTCTTTCTGGTGCCTTATCCGGGCGCCTGTATTCATGTTCCACCGCCACCTCCCAATCAGATCGTGATGGTCCGCTACCCGGCCGGGATCATGCTGGAAGATATCTACGCGCCGCTCTGGGTCGACGGCCTGCTGCAGATCGAGCCCGTGAGCAATGATCTGGCCGATGCGGCCTACGCGATCTCGGCAGCCGAGGTGAAGCTGGTGGACGAAAGCGACCTCTAGCCGATGTCCAAGCCGCTGCCCGTTAAACCGTCACTGCGCCAGGCCTTTCGCGAACTGGCAGTTGAAACCGAGGGTATCGACGAGGCGGTCTACGAGGCGTTCGATAAAGACCCACTGGAGCCGATCATCGGTCTCGGACCGGCCGATGCGCCCCTTGCGTTCTTTGGCCGTGATCCAGGGCGCGAGGAAGTGCGCCACGGTGAACCCTTCATTGGCGGCGGTGGCCAGCTGGTCCGCCGTGCTCTCTATCGGCATGTGCATGGCGACGAAATGCCGGATTTCGAGGCCAGCCGCGCCATCGGTGATGGTTTTTTCTGGATCAACACCGTGCCTTACAAACCGCTCGGTAATCGCGCCTGGTCGATGGCGGTCAAGCGGCGCTTTCATCCACTGATGCGCCAGTTGTTGCTCGACCACTGGCAGGGCCACGACATGATCACGCTCGGCCGGGAGGCGTTTCTCTGGTTTGGCCTGGAGCAGCCCCGCGACGTGCGTCAGCAACTCGAGGCGTTCTGGCAGCGAGACGATCGATTCACGGCGCATTTCGAGCTTGATCTTGCAGCGGAAGAGGGCGGTCAGAGAACGTTTCACCTGCATCCGCTGCCGCATCCCTCGCCACGCAACCTGACCTGGTTCAAGCGTTTTCCAGAGTTGCTGGAGGCGCGTCTGCAGCAGTTACTCGGCTGACCCCTTAGTTCTCGGCACTGTGACGGCGCACGAAGCGACGATCGAGATGTTCCTTCAGGTCACCGAGCATGCGGCCATCGACCGCCACGCCACCCCAGCTCAGCAGCGCGCCATGTTGGCCATCGGCCAGTAGTGCGAGGCTGTGCGCCTGCGGATGATAGTGGCGCAGCGGTTGGCCGATCGATACACGAGCGAGGTTGGTGGCCAGCACGCGCGCCTGGCGCACCGCATGTACGCCGTTATGAACGGCGCCGGGTAGGCTGGCGCAATCGCCGCTGGCGAACACATGGGGATGGGAGCGACTCTGCAGGGATGGGCAGATCTCGATGAAGCCACGTCCGTCCACGCGCAGGCCCGACTCGCGCAGCCAACCCAGCGGGCTGGGACCTGTGGCGACGATCAGGCGCCGCCCGCGCCAACGCACCTGGCCGTCGCCGATCAGGGTATTGCCATGTACGGTCTGGATCGGGGTGTGCTCATGGACGTGCACCTTGGCATCTTGCAGGTGCCGCAGTGCCAGCCGTCTGAGGCGAGGCGGATGACCGGCAAGCAGCTCGTCTGCGCAGAACAGATCAGTCGCTGGTACACGCCCGGCCACGGCCAAAGCCAATTCGATGCCTGCCGCACCGCCCCCAACTATACCCACCGCTTCGGGAATTTCCTGCCACTGTTGCCAGCGGCGGATGAAGTCGGCGAATGGCTTGACCGAGAGCAACTCCATGCCGTCATCGGTCTGTTCCGGCAGCCAGGGCAGGGAGCCCAGGTTCAACGACAGCCAGGTGCTGCGCAGCGTCTCGCCAGTCGCCAGAAGCAATTCAGGCGTTTCGGGAAGCAGTGCGACCAAGGTGCCCTGGATGAATTCCACCTCGGCTGCGGCACACAGCTTGGGCAGCCCAACGCGGCAATCGCGCGTCTGGTAATGCTCGGCAACCAGCCCGGGCATCATGCCTGAATACCAGGCGTGGGGCTCGGCCGAGACCAGCCCGATCCGGCCCGCTGGTCGGTCGCGACTGGCCCACTGGCGCAGCACCCCGAGATGGCTATGTCCGCCGCCGGCCAGTAGGAAATCGAAGTCGGCGTTCATAGCGCACCAGAGCAGGGCTGATGCAGACGCGGCACGGGCTGGCAAGGGACCGTCTTTAGCGGCGTGGCTTCCATGGCAGAAGTCCTCCAGAGCATTGCAACTGGCCGGCAGGCTTGCATCAGCGCCCCCGGCCGTCGACCGGGTGGGGATGGTGCTCGCTTGCAGTATAGATTCAATACGTCTCGTTGCCCGGAACCTTGGCCAGCCGTTCGCTGCCGGTCGGGTCAGATGCTTTCGGCGCTGATCGAGACGCTCAGCGTGTGGCGGGCGCTGGGCTCGAGCCGGATCACATCATCCATGACGTTGGCCGTCTCGATGCACAGCATGCGTTGCCAGGCATCGTCGGCAAACTGCGACAACCGCTGTGCCTTGGCGATCCAAGGGTTCCACAGGATGGCCGAGCGTGAACCTCGCGTCTCGAGAAGGATTTGTCGCTTGAGGCCCGGGTCGCGCAGGCTCAGCCTGGAAGGCAGATCCAAATAGATGCGATCGGTCTCGCCGCCGAATATCAGGTCGCCCTGCTGCTGTCGCTGTTGCCAGTCTTCCAACGTTTCGATATAGGGACGCCCGTCCAGTCCCTCGACCGTCACCTGATGGATGTCGCTGATGGCGAAGTAGCTGTGTAAGGCCTGAGACAACGCGATTGTCGTGTCGCCGCGGTTGTGGCTGGTCAGCGACAGGTGCAGGCCCTTGCTGTCCAGGCTGATATTCAGGCTCAGGTCGACTGCATGCGGCCAGCCGGGCAGCTCGCGGTTGCTGGCAAACACCAGGGTGACGCTGTCGTCATTGGTGTCGCTGCGTACCATCACCCAGTCGATGTTGCGCACCAGCCCGTGAGCTGGCGCGGGCTGGCTGCCCTGGTAGGTGTCTTGAACCGACTGCGGGTTGCGCGCCAGATCGCCAAACCAGGGCCAGCAGACCGGCACGCCGCCCCGCACCGCCTGTCCAGCTTGAAACGCCGCTTCTTCGCTGAGCCAGATGATCGGTGCCGCCTCGCCCTGTCGATAGCTAAGTACCTGGGCGCCTTGCTCGGCGACGATCACTTCGGCGTCTTCGTGACGAAGGCGCCAGCAGCTGAGTTGGTCCTTTTCGATGCGCTGAATGTCGACGGGCATGGGCTGTCTCGTTGGCTATAGGATGGTGTGTTGAGACCCTGCCGCGGCTCAGGGATTCCGCTACGGCCAAGCGTGGCGAGCAAGGGGGTGGGCAGAGCCTGTGCCGAACGGCCCGCAGCGCAAGGCCGCGGGCTCAGGCGAGTACGGCTGCGGGCTCAGCGCCCTTGGCAGGCGTCGACACGCAGCCAGCGCTCCAGCAGCTTGAAGCCCTGCATCAGCACAAAAGCAATGATGAGGTAGATCAGGCCGGCGGTGAGGAACATCTCTTCGTGCATGTAGGTGCGCGCAGCAATTTTGCGCGCCATGCCGGTCAGCTCCAGCAAGGTGATGGTGCTCGCCAGGGCGCTGGCCTTGAGCATCAAAATCACTTCGTTGCTATACGCGGGCAAGCCGATGCGGGTAGCCCGCGGCAAGATGATATGGCGCAGAGCTTGATAGCGCGACATGCCTAGCGCGCGGGCCGCCTCGACTTCCCCGGCCGGTACGTTCTGGATCGCTCCACGCAGGATCTCCGCAATATAGGCGGCGGTGTGCAAGGTCATGGTGATGATCGCGCACCAATAAGGATCGCGCAGGAACGGCCACATCCAGCTTTCGCGCACGGCCTCGAATTGGGCCATGCCGTAGTAGACGAGGAACAGCTGGACCAGCAGCGGCGTGCCACGGAAGAAGAAGATGTAGCCATAGGGCAGCGCGCGCACCGCCAGCAGGCGCGACGACCGTGCGATGCCCAGCGGCAGTGCGAGAAACAGGCCTGCTACCACCGAGACGCCAACCAATTGCAATGTCAGCCAGGCACCTTCGATAAAGTCGGGCAGCCACTTGATGAACAATTCCCAGCTCATGCGGCGCTCCTGATAAAGCCACGACCTGCACGTTTTTCAAGGAAATACATGCCAGTCATGGCGATTACCGTTAGCCCCAGGTAGATGCAGGCAGCCACCACGAAAAAGACGAAGGGTTCTTTACTAGCCGTCACGGCGATTTGTGAGGTGCGCATGATCTCTTCCAGGCCGATGACTGAGACCAGCGCGGTGTCTTTCATCAGGATCATGAACAGGTTGCCCAGGCCGGGCAGGGCCAGGCGCCACATTTGTGGCAGGATCAGTCGCAAGAAAATCCGCCGTTTGCCCAGGCCCAGTGCGAGACCGGCTTCGCGATGACCTTTTGGAATAGCCAGCAGGGCACCTCGGAACACCTCGGTGGCATAAGCGCCGAAGCACAGGCCGAGGGCGATAGTACCGGCAGCAAATGGGCTGAGAGCCAGATTCTCAATGCCGAAGAGCTCGCCGATGCCGCGTACCAAGCCGATGGTGCCGAAATAGATCAGCAGTACCCAGAGCAGTTCGGGAACGCCGCGAACGATGGTCGAATAAGTGCCGCCCACCCAGCGCAGGGTGGCGTATGGCGATGTCTTGGCAAGTGCGCCGAGCAAGCCGAGCACCAGGCCCAAGGCCAGGGATGCTACGGCCAGCTGAATGGTCATCCAGGTACCGGCGATCAGCGCCGGACCGAATCCGTGAAGGTCGGGAATCATATAGGCTCAAACACCAAAGCCCGGCCTACCATTATTGGTGGCCGGGCTTTGATTCAGACGGATCAGTAGATGTTGAAAGGGAAGTACTTGGCGTTGATCTTCTCGTAGGTGCCATCGGCCCGGATTTCAGCCAGCGCCTTGTTCAGCTTTTGGCGCAGCTCATCGTTGCCCTTGCGCACGGCGATAGCGATCTTGTCGTTGTCGAAAACCGGCTCACCTTTGAACTCGAAGTCTTTGCCGGCATCGCTCTTGAGCCATTCCCACTGCACGAAAGAGTCGGCGAGGATGCCGTCGACGCGGCCCGAGGCCAGGTCGAGATAGGCATTTTCCTGGGTGTCGTAGAGCTTGATGTCGACTACGTCGTCCATGTTGTCTTCGAGCCAGGTACCGGCGATGGTGGCCCGCTGAGCGCCGATGGTCTTGCCTTCCAGGTAGCTTTCGTCAGTCTTGAAATCGACCGACTTCGGCGCCACGAACTGCAGCTTGTTGGTGTAGTAGTGATCGGTGAAGTCGACGGCGTTCTTGCGTTCCTCGGTGACGGACATCGAAGCCGCGAGGAAATCGAACTTGCCGGCGTTCAGGGCGGGGATGATGCCGTCCCAATCGGAGGTGACCACTTCGCATTCCACTTCCATCTTGGCGCACAGGGCGTGAGCGATGTCGAGGTCGAAGCCGACCACCTGACCGCTGGAGTCGATCAGGTTGAAGGGTGGGTAGGCACCCTCGGTACCGATGCGCAGCTTGTCGGCGGCGAAGGCGTTGGCGCCGAGCATCAGGGTGGCGGCGGCAGTCAGCAGAATCTTCTTATAGCTTTTCATGCGGTGTGTTGCTCCATTAGCGATGGCTGGACATGAACTGTTTACAGCGTGCCGATTGGGGGTTGTCGAACACCTGCTCCGGCGTTCCTTGCTCTTCGACCAGGCCCTGGTGGAGGAAGACCACCTCACTGGAGACCTGCTTGGCGAAGTTCATTTCATGAGTGACCAACAGCATGGTTCGGCCCTCATCGGCCAGCGACCGGATCACTGCAAGCACTTCTTGTACCATTTCCGGATCGAGCGCCGAGGTGGGTTCGTCGAACAGGATTACCTGGGGCTGCATCGCCAGGGTGCGCGCAATCGCAGCGCGCTGCTGCTGGCCACCGGAGAGCTGGTTCGGGTAAACGTGGCGCTTGTCGGCTATTCCCACCTTGGCCAGCAATGCCTCGGCCGTTTCGGTGGCTTCGGCCTTGCTCTGGCCCAGGACGCGACGCGGCGCCTCGATGATGTTGTCGAGCACGCTCATGTGCGGCCAGAGATTGAAATTCTGGAACACGAAGCCCAGCTTGCTGCGCATCTGGTTGATCTGCTTGGCGTCTGCAGCGACTAGATCACCGTCTTTGGCGCGCTTGAGGCGCAGCTGCTCGCCCGCGACGATGATCTCGCCCTCGTTGGGGTTTTCCAGCAGGTTGATGCAGCGCAGGAAGGTGGATTTCCCAGAGCCGGACGAGCCGAGGATCGAGATGACGTCGCCATCGCGGGCGGTCAGCGAGATCCCTTTGAGAACTTCCAGATCGCCGTAGCGCTTGTGCAGATTACGAATTTCCAGTGCAGGTATGGCCTCGGCCATAGAGCTTCCTCTTCTCGAACCCGGTCATTGCCTGGCTCGTTTCTATGTAAATTGCGCTCCGGCCAACTGCTCGCCGTCCTGGCGAGGCGCAAACCTAGCATGCGAGGGGGCATGCGCCAAGCGCGGCGCGGCCCCGAGCGCAGTGACCGGCTGGTCACGGTATCTGCCAAGGCCAATGTGCCCTTACCTATATAGATGAAATTGACGTCACCCGCCTGATATGGCGGCAGCTTCGGGTGACAAACGGCTGGCCGGCCCTGCTTGGTGGGCCGGCGACTGGCCGTTCGAACCCTGTTAGGTCGGGTCGCTCTTTGGCAGCTCGGGATCACCGGTGAGCATCTCGTCGTGCTCGCCCATTTTCCACGGCAGGCTGCCGGGCGAGATATGCAGGAAGTGCAGGTACTTCTCGAACTGATCAAGGATGTCGCTGATGATGTCAGCCTGATCGTAGCCGTAGATGTCGTAGTGCTGACCCCCGCGGCGCAGGAATACCTCGGCGCGGTAGTACTGCTCGTCCGTGTCTGGTCCCTCGGACAGGGCGAACGCCGGCATGGCGTAACCGACCGCGCGGATCTCATAGACGAAATCCACCTGGTCTTCCTTGATTACTTCCAGATACACCCGCGAGTTGGCTTCGTCGGTATGCACCTCGGCGTTCCACTCCTGGCCGCCAAGCTCACGCTGCACACGGCGCATGGCCTTGAGGACTGTACTGCTCATGAACGCGTCGACGTGCTCGCGATCGGGAAAGCTGACCATGCCGGCCAGACGCTTCTTCCACAGGCCCGGGCCGGCATTGCTGGCCAGTCGGCTGCTCTGCATATGGTTCTGCAGGCTAGTCTCATGGTGCCCTTCGATCACCAGCGCACGCCACATGCCCAGCGCCGCAATCATCATGATGATGGCAAAGGGCAGCGCACTGGCGATGGTCATGGTTTGCAGGGCGCTGAGCCCGCCCGCCAGGAGCAGCGCAGCAGCGACCACGCCTTCGATGCTGGCCCAGAACACCCGTTGCCAGACCGGCGTGTGACTCGCGCCGCCTGCCGCCAGGGAGTCGATAACCAGTGAGCCGGAGTCGGACGAGGTGACGAAGAAGGTAATGATCAGCACCACCGCCAGGAACGAGGCGATGGATGTCATCGGTAGCAGCTCGAACAGCTTGAATAGCGCGATGGCGTTATCGGCCTGCACGTCAGTGATCAGTGAGGTATAGCCTTCGACCATGATCAGATGCAGCGCGGTATCGCCGAATACCGAGAACCAGAGAAAGGTGAAGATGGTCGGCACGAACATCACGCCGAAGACGAACTGGCGGATGGTCCGGCCGCGGCTGATCTTCGCGATGAACAGACCAACGAAGGGCGACCAGGCGATGGTCCAGCCAAAGATGAACAAGGTCCAGTTGCCGATCCAGTCACTTCGCGAATAGGCCTGAAGGTTGAAGGTGCGTTCGATGATGTTGTTCAGATAGCTGCCGGTGTTCTGCAGAAATGTTTCAAGGATGAAGATGCTCGGACCGACCAGAAAGACGAACAGCATCAGGCCGATCGCCAGGATCATGTTCAGCAGCGACAGGTTCTTCACGCCCTTGTCGAGACCGGCGACCACCGAGCAGATCGCCAGACCGGTGATGATCGCGATGGCGATGATCTGCACGTTGATACTGATCGGAATCGAGGGCCAGAGGTAGTTGATACCTGCATTGATTTGGGTAACCGACAAGCCGAGCGTCGTGGCAATACCGAACAAGGTGCCGAGAATGGCGAACACATCCACCACGTGGCCGATCGGGCCATAGATGCGCTCGCCGATGATTGGGTACAGCGCCGAGCGCATGGACAGCGGCAAGCCGTGACGGAACGAGAAATAAGCCAGCACCAGCCCCGTCAGCCCGTAGATGGCCCAGATGTGAAAGCCCCAGTGGAAAAACGCGATCTGCATCGCCTGCTTGGCGGAGTCGACAGTCTCTGCCGCGCCAGCCGGAGGCGAGGCGTAGTGCAGCACCGGTTCGGCGACGCCGAAGAACAACAGCGCGATGCCGTAGCCTGCGGAGAACAGCATGGCGAACCACGCCGGGAAGCTGTATTGCGGCTCTGCGTGATCCGGTCCTAGCTTGATGTTGCCCCAGGGCGTCATCGCGATGCCGACGATGAACACCAGGAAGAACGCCACCGAGAGCATGTAGAACCAGCCGAAGTTGGTGGTGATGAAGGCCAGCGTCGAGCTGAAAACCTCGCCGGCCAGGTCCGGGTTGCTGATCGTGCCGACCACCAGCAGGAGGGTGACGACCACCGCTGGAATGAACACGGGAAAGAGAATGATGGACCTGGGTAGCTTTTTGTCTGCTTCCATGTGTTTTCTGGCCTCTGGCTGGCTGGACACTGGGGACGGAAACGCGCAGGGACGCCTCGAAGCGAAACCGATATCAGAAGAGTAGACGGCGTTTGGCCAGGGAATACTCACCAGAAATTGCTGTTGCGGAGCGTTAAAGGCTCAAGCGAGTTGCCGGCCCTCTGCCGGATGGACGAGCTTTCCCGAGCCCAAGCAGAACTCTCGCCGCTGCTCCGTCGCGTTGAGGTGCGCCAGGCCTGCCTGGCGGGCGCGCCGCAGTAGAGCGTGCGGAAATCCTGGCTCGCCTCGTTGGCCTCCAGCTACCTCGGCTGTGTTAGACCGCCATGCTCTTGATGCGCGATTGCCTGCTATAAAACGCCTGAATAGCCCACACAACGCCTATGAACAGCATCCCCGTGCCAACCGCTTCGGCAGTAGACGGCCAGCGTTGCGTGATGAGCAGACCCAGTGCAGTCGCGTAGAGGGTTTCACTGGCGATTAACTGACCGCTGAGCGCGAGAGGTAGCCGACGAGTTGCGACTGACCACGCCCAGGCGGCGGCAAGTGTGGCGCCCAGGCCTTGGACCATTCCACTGATTATCAGTGCCTGGGTTCCGGCCACTTCGCCTGGCTGAATAGCGAAGTTGGACAGCTCCAGGTAGAGCCCAACCGGGATAAAGACCAGCATTTCAACGGCGCAGCTGAAAATCAGCATGGCTGACCACAGCATCGGTGACATCTTTGGGCGTTGGGCCAGAGCGCTTTCATTGAACAGGCCGAACCCCGTCCAAAAGGCAATAGCCACCAATGATGCAAGCAACCCAAACAGTATTGAGCCTGTTGGGCGGTCCACCATCGCCCCGCTCGCGTTGAACGCGCTGTAGTTGACCACCCCTATCCCAAGGGCTGCCATCACCAGCGGGCCGGCAATTGCGCGCCAGGGAATGCTGGAGCTTCGCAAGTTAGCAGTAATGGCGAGCACTATAGGTACGGAGCCCATCATGACCGGAGGGATCACCGGACCTGCAGCCAATACCGCCGTCGTAATCAGAAAGAAGAAGCCGATATAGCCCAGGAACCCTAGCAGCGCTGCCCATGCCCAGTCGTTCAGCCGCAATTGCCGAACTTCTCTGCGGTAGACGAACAGCACTATCGCGCTGCCCACGCCGGCAAAGGCGTAGCTCACCACGGCCAAATCGAAAACGCTGTAATCGCCAACCAGTTGCGGAAATATAAAGAGCAGTGACCAGGAAAACGTCGCAGCAATTGCTGCCAGCAGGCCGAGTGTCATGCGCTCTGCTCCTGTGATGCCTGTTGCTGGATCCAGCCTTGAGCCATCCTGCGAGCTGTATCGAATACCGGCGTGTCCTGGCTCATCGAGCCGCTGACAAAACTGCCCTCCAGCAGGATAAACAGGCCTTCGGCCGCCATATCAGGGTCTCGTACACCTGCGCTCGCGGCCAATGCCGAGAGATTCTCGCGAATTCTCTGTTTATGCCGACTGACTGCCAGGCGCACAGGATGGTCCGGCTGCGGGAATTCAGCCGCACTGTTGACAAACAAGCACCCGCGCCCGCTGTCTCGCAGAAGAAAGCGCTCATAGAGATCGAAAAAAGCAAGCATGCTGCTGACCGGGTCGGGCTGCTTCGCCAGCGTGCGCTCTACCTCTTCGCGCCAGCGCCGGTCGCGCTCATCAAGACAGGCCACTATCAAGGAGTCTTTGGAAGGGAAGTGGCTGTAGAGCGTCATCTTGGTAACGCCGGCCAGAGAAGCGATGGCCGTTACCCCAGTGATATGCACACCGTGCGATAGGAACAGTCTCAGCGCCGAATCAATCAAGCGCATTCTGGTTTTGTCCATGGTACTGGTCTCAGCGTGGTGACAGCTGAAACTATACTGACCGGTAAGGTTGGGATTTGCCCAAATACGACCTGGGTTCTGGCTGTTACGACAAGGACAAGAAGTGGTGACTAGGCGGCCGTGGAGAGCCTCGTCCATCTGTGCCTGGACATTGGCCATGAGACGGGGCTCGGTCCCGGCGGGGCGGTTCAGTGGGTATTTCTAGCCGCCAAGAAAAAGCCCTAAGCAACAGGCGCAGCCAGTTAGGCTTCCAGCTCAACGTCAATGACAGCGTGAAGGCGGAAGTGCTGAGCAGCAGCGCCATGGTGTGCGCAGCGTTCAGAAGGCGGCTTCGAGCTGGTAGCGGCGCAGGATCTTCGGCACCGTGCCATCGGCTATTGCCGCATCCAGCACCTGCTCGAAGGCTTCGAACTGTGCTGCGCTCACCGTCTTGCGCGAGAGACCGATGCCGTAGCGGATCGGACCCATCTCGCCGGCCTCACGCACTCCGGCAAGGCGCTCTTCCTCGATCAGGTGCCAGGCGACATCCTGATTGAGCACCGCCAGACCGTCCACGCCGAAGCGCCCGGACTGCAGCATGCGCAAGAGTCGGCGATTGTCGGTAGTCAGGTGCAGGCGTACGTCAGGCACCCACTTGAGGCGCTCGGACAGCACATAAGAGGTGCCGGACGGGCCATAAACGCCAACCAGCCGTCCCGCCACATCAGTTGGTTGATTGAAGACGAAGCTGCTTTTGGCCTGGGCGAAAACACTGTAGCGAGAAGTGACCAGCATCCGGCTGATGTGGAACATCTGCTCGCGCTGCGGTGAAGGTGTCAGTGTGAATATTCCGTCCGCAAGCCCCTGTTCGGCCAGGCGGTATGCGCGCTGCCAGGGGTACAGCTCAATCGTGCACTGATGATGCAAGCGTGCGCAGATCGAATTTACCACCTCCACAAACGGGCCGGCGGCGGCAACGCCTGCGGTTTCGCTGACCGGCGCGTCAGCCGGATAGGTGAAAGGGGGGAAATCTTCGGTCACGAAGCGCCACTGCGCCGCGCTGGCCGGGGCGGCGCTCGACAACAGCCAGATCAGCAGAATCAACAGAATCCTGTGCACCGTTCGGCTCCTTGCGTTGTGGGGCATTCCTTGGCAGTTCGACGCGGCCGGACCAATTCAGCTCAGCCCTCCCACCGTTAGCATCAGCCTAGCTCAGAAACAAGTCGTTGGGATGAGGTGACAAGGCTTGGCGGGATGTGCGTGGTTTGCGGCGATTCGTCCAGATGTACTTTCTGCGGCCGCCTGAACTAGGCTTGTCAGTCTGCAGGCAGTGCAGGGCAATATCATGCGATATTCGCTATGGGGCGCTGTTCCCTTGCGCACCATCATAAAGATGCTTCTGAAAGCCGAAAAAAAGATTCTTGATCAGCTCCGGCCTACCTCGGTCTGCAACTGCATCGTTAATCGCATTCCTGTAGCGAAGCTTCAGCAAAGGGGAGAGTTTTTCGGGACCCAGCTCCTCTACACCCTCCTTCACGTATTGCGACAGGACGAAGTCAAGGAAGGCTTCTTGCTTGTCTGTGAATTGCCCATGCAGCGTGCTGCGAGCTCTGCTGGCGCGCTTTCGGAATGGTCCAGGTAGCGCCGTCCAGATCAAACTCCGACCACGGCGCTTGGCGCAGCTCACCAGGGCGAACGGCAGTCAGCACCAGCAAACGGATGGCGCAGCGGGTCAGGGTGTTGAGCGTGGTCGATTCGATCTTGCCCAGCAGCTCGGGCAATTCGGCAAAGGCAACGAGCGGATGATGGCGGGCCGCTTTTGGCGGTGCGGCTACCACGTCCAAATCGGTGGCGGGGTTGGCTTCGACTACGCCACTGGCCAACCCAAAGCGGAATATCTGGTGTAGCCATTGGCGGATCTTGCCAGCGGCGTTCAGCGTGCCTCGCGCTTCGACCTTGCGCACCAGCTCGACCAGTTCCGGGCGGGTGACGGCTTTGACCGGGCGGGCACCGATGCCGGGTATCAGATCGTGTTCCAAATACAGCTTGGCTTTGTAGGCCGTGCTTTCGGCCCAGCGCGGAGCGTTGAAGGCGTACCACTCCCGCGCCAGCGTCTCGAATGTCACGCCATCAGCCCGTTGCGCTTGTTTGGCGGCTTTTTTCTCTGCGCCAGGGTCAGCCCCATGGGCAAGCAGTTCGCGTGCCTCTGTGCGCCTCTGGCGGGCTTGCTGTAGAGAAACGGCAGGGTAAGCGCCCAGGGCGAGCCGCTTTTCCTTGCCATCGAAACGGTACTTGAGGCGCCACAGCTTCGAGCCGTTCGGCGTGACCTCCAGATATAGCCCTGGCCGTCCGTCAACTTGTAGGGGCTGTCCTTGGGCTTGACTACTTTGATCGCGCTGTCCGTCCAGCGGCGTGGCTTTCCGTGGCAGGGGGGCACCTCGTAGGGGCATAAATTTGACCGAACCGGTCATGCCCCAAAGAATGCCCCTAAAGATTGGGCTTACAACGGTTTCCACGGGAAGTATAGACAACAAAAAACCCGCACTAGGCGGGCTTCTTATGGGCTTTCGGGTGGTTTTGGCACCACCTGAAATGAATAGATGGTGCCAGGGACGGAACCGAACTATCCGCTGAAAGTCGTGTGCTGTAAGGGTTTCGCTTGTGTGCGGTAAATAATCTACGCACAAATCTACCCGCTTTTTCTTTTGCTGCCCCTGCTTTGGAGTTTCGGGTCGCTGTTGTGCCTAGGTGTTTTCTTAGCGTGCTCCGGCCTGCTGTCAGCGTCGGAATCTAACCCTATCTACTTTGGAAGAGGTGCCGGGGCGCTTGATATCCGTTGATTGTTTTTTCAGCCTCACCCCTTGGGGCGACCTTGGGGTTCCTCCCCGTAATCGCCCCCTCACCCTTGCACTAACCTTGCCGTGCCTCGACGTCGCCATACCGCGACCTTACCGTACGCCTCACCCTGATATCACCCTCGTGGCCTCGCGTACGTGCGCGTACTGGTCACTAAACCGGCTTTCATGGGGTTGATTCCCCGAAACGGGGTAGTGCGTGGAAAGTGTGCGTGAAAAATGCGTGCTTTCCGTGCGTACCAGCTTGCGTACCAGACTGCGAACCAATAGCGCGAACATTGCGAACCGCTGCCGTGGACGGTTTATCGGGTCATGCGGGGAATGCGAGGAATGCGGATTTTGCGGAAACAAGAATGTGGCTCCCCCTATCGTTCGGGAAAGCCATCGATAGAACTTTTAGCCCACCCCCCTCCCGGTAGCGGGTCCTTCTGGTAGGGCGGCAGGGGGTGCGGGTGTTTCGTGCCGTGACCGTTCGCTATATACGGCGCTGGCTGGCGGGTTGGTTGTTGTTTCGTTGTATCGCTCCAGGCTTCGCAGGTCGGGCGCTGGTGCTGGGCAATAGGCCAACTTGTGCCGGTCGTTTCCGCGTGGCTGGTAATCGTTGCGGGCTTGCTGGCGGGGGCTTCCAGCGGAAAGCGGAACCGGAAGCGGGGGCAGCCCGGAAAAGTCCGTATGAAGCGAAAAGGCGGGGCACGAATCACCCGCACGGCCCCACCCCCTCAGGAGGACCCAAGCCCACCCCCTCTAGCTATCGGCTATAGGTGTAGCGTTGTAGATGGCGTGAAGTTCGGTGCCGGTCTGGCAGTAGCGGTTTGTCGGCGCATAGCAGGCTCGGCAGGACATAAGGTGGCTCATGTATTGGTCGCGACGCTGACGCCATTCAGGTGCTGCCGTGGCGGCTGTAACAATGTACCGGGTCGGGTAGGTGGGCTGCGCGGTTGCGGCACCGATGCCGTCCGCATGGGCTGGTGCTTCCAGTGCGGCGGGTAGGGCTTGGGCGCTGGTTCGTTGCTGCGAATCGTTGGCGGCAGGATGGACGGGCGCCGTGTCTAGTAATGGCTGCGGGTCGCTCGATAATCCCAAGTTCGCGGCAAGCTGGCGAAGTGCGCTCATTTCACTTTCCTTTCGTGTTTTGCCGTGGGGACAGAGGGGACAAAGGGGACAGCAAGTAACGGCGCGGGCTGTAGCTGTCCCCTATCCCTTTCGGTGGGTGGGGGCAAAGGGGACAAATTGCCCGGCCTGTCCCCACTGTCCCCTTGCCTTTGCAGCGGGTGGGGACAGCTCTAGCCCCTGCGGCACTAGGGCGCCCCCACTGTCCCCGGTGTCCCCAGTTGGATATGCAAGGTTCGTTTACAGTTCTGGCTCCAGCCTGGCGGCGTCGATCCAGTACAGTTTTTCCTTGCGCCCGCTGGGCAGTCGCTTGGTGGCTTGTGCGCGGCCCGGTTCGCGCTTGGCGATGGCTCCAGCCGACTCCAGCGCCAGCACCACGCGCCCCAGGTCGTAACCCTTGGCGGCGTCCTCCAGGCCGGGACGGTTGAACAGGTACAGGCGTCCGCTTGGGCTGTCTTCCCAATACCCGGCGCGGTCCCTGGCTTCGCCTTGTGCATCGTCGGCGGATGAAAACCGGGTGTCGCCGTGGCGGGCGATGAAGTCAGCGATGGCGCGCAAGATCTGCCGATCCTCGCTTGGGCCTTGCCCCCGGCCTGCTCGCCATACTTCAAACAGCCCCAACATGGCATCTCGGGCGGTTCCGACCGGAAGGGGCAGCACGCCAAAGCTGATAGCCAGTTCGCCAGCCATTGCCACCAGGGCGAAGCGTTCAGCGGCTCGGCTTTCTTGGCCGCTGGTGCTGGGGTACTGCGCGCAGAATCGCGCCAGCAGCGCGGGTAAATCGTCCTGCTCGCCAAGCTCCAGCAGCTTGCGGATGAACTGCGGCCCGGCGTGCCCGTAGTGGGTCACGCTGGCGCGTTGGATAGCGTCGGAAAACTCCCGGCCCCCGGTCATGCCGTGCAATTGATCCCAGGCACCGAAAGCGCGGCGGGCGGGTATATCCAGCAGGCGGATCTCCTGCCCCGCCCGGCTGCGCTTGCCGCCTTCGGCCATCAGCGCCGATAGCCCTAGCTCACCAGACGAAAAAAGCATGACGCGCCAGCGCTTCGCAGCCCTTGCCGAACCGTTGCGGCTGGCTCTGGCCTTGCCGGTGCCGTTCGCCATCGCGTAGACCACAGCGCCGATTTCTCGTGGGTCGGCTTCGCCTATCTCATCCAGCGCCAGCAGTGTGTCATTGCGTTGGCTGGCGATACCTTCCAGGCCGTTGCCGGTAGCCCGCCAAGTGCGTTTGAAGTCCTCACCGTGCCCCCATACCGAAGCCCCGGCCAGAATGGCGGAACTCTTGCCGGTGCTGGAATCGCCGACGATGTGAAAGCCCCCGCCTTGCCGTTGAACGTGGTACAGCAGCGGCCCCGCCAATGAAGCGCACACGCTCAGCACCAACAGCGGGTTGCCTTCGCACTTGGCACCGATGCTGTCTTGCCAGCCTTCCAGCGTTCCGCCTTGGCGGTAGTCATCACCGTTGGCGGCTTCGCTCTGAAAGATCGCTTTGCCCTTGCCGATGTTCTGGCGCGGCATGATGAAGAGTTCGCGGGTGTGCCACCCGGTCGAAGTGGCAGCTATCACGCGGTCTTTTGGGTATTGAGCGGCGATGTACTGGCAGACCTTGGCGCGGCGCTGGTAATCCACGTCCAGGCCCATGCCCAGCAGGACAGACAAAATCGAATCGGGCTTGCCCGCCAACAGCTCGTTGGGCATTGCCCAGGTCAGTTCGCGGCGGTCGGCGTTGCGGAATCGCAACAGGCGCCCGTAGTCGCCGTCCTGGCCTTCGTTTCTGGTGACGGCTTCGACATGCAACGGCCCGCACAGCCACTCATCGAATGGCAGGAACTCCCCGCCTTGCTTGTCTTGCCGGTGGCCGTGATGCCAGACCCCGGGGCGCAGCTTCACGCCGTCCAGGGTGATGGTGTGGTCATAGACGCGATAACAGGGGCGCTCTATAGCTGGCGCGGCGGCTTCCGGCACAATCGGGGTAACGGTGGCTGCGCTCATGGTGCGGCCCTCCAGTTGGCTAGATCGTTGAAGTCCGAAAGCTCCAGCGGGGCATCGGAGGGGAAGGGCGGCAGTACCAGCCCACAGCCCAGCACGGCAGCGGCTTGAGTGGCTGCGGTGCGTCCGGGGTTGCCTTTGCCCTCGGCTTCGGTATGGCGGTCGTCATCCCCAGCGATAATCAACGGGCTGTCGGGGTGGTGCCGCTGTAGCTGGCGCCCGACTGCCAGCAGGTTGCCCGCATTCATGGCGCAGGCCACAGCGGCGCCGGTTTCGGCATGGATGGTTGCCCCGGTTGCCCAGCCTTCGCAGACGTACAGCGGTTGGCCTGCCTCCAATACGCCAATAGGCGAATAGGCACCCTTTACCCGGCCTCCAGATAGGAAACGCTTACTGCCATCCGCTGCGATGCGTTGCAGGTTGCACAGGTAGCCATCGGCGTACAGCGGCACCAGCAGAACGTCACCACGTTGGCGCAGGCGATGCGGGGCAATGCGCTTGCGGGTCAGGTAGGGGTGTTCGGGCGCAGCTGGTTGGGCATCGCTCCATAGCGTGCCCGCATAGCTGGCTGTCGCAATCTGGCGCCGGGTCTGGTCAGCTTCGCGCTGCTCTCTGGCGTGCTCGACGCGCTGGCGGATCAATTCGGCTTCCATTGGGTCGGCGGGCTTGCGGCTGCTCCAAGTGCTCGAGCCTCCCGCTTTCCAGCTACCGAAGGCTCCCGACGCGATGCCGTCCAAGTGCAAGACATACCAGCCATTGAGCGTGCCGGGCTTGTCGTCTGGCACGCGGAAACGGTGAATGGTGCCGTCTGCTACTGGCAGCCAATCCAGCGGCCCGAACGTGGCTTGCAGGGCGTCGCGGAAGGCCAGTTCGGCTTTCTCCAGGCAAGCCGATCCCCCCGACGCATGGGCGCCGTTTTGAATGGTCATGGTTTAGCCCTCTGCGGTGGGGTGTGGCGGGGTGGCCTTGCGGCGCTCTAGCTCGTACTCGGCGCCGTTGGCCACGTCAGTGAGCCGGCCCGATAGGTAGCCAAGTGATTGGAGCAACCAACCAATGTCGCGGGCGGTATGGTTGGTGAGTTCGCCAGCGTCGGCGGTGTTGGCCAGCAGCTCGCCAATGGCGGCGATGCCGTGCCCGACCGTCATAGCCTCGCACTCGGCGGTGCGCTCGATTGCGTCCAGATCGTCGGCGGACAGTGTGTTAAGGCGCGAAGGGTCCGGCAGTAGATGGCCCCAGCACACGGCGATGGAGTGCGGCGCGTTCATTCTGTCGCCTCCGCGCTGGTGCTGCTCAGGTAGTAAAGGGCGACACCGTTGTGGGTAATGCCGTCTTCATCGGTCAACGTGATCCGTTCGGTGCGGATGGGGTGGCCAGCGGTGCGCAGCTCTTTGATTCGCCCTCCAGGGTGCATGACGTGCAGTTCACGGCGGGCGGTGAAAGTGTCCAGGGCGCCAAGCCGTAGCCGTGCCAGCAGGCGAGCGCGTTGTGCTTCGACACTAGTGCTATGGCGTTGCGTTGTTTTGTCGGTCATTTATGCAGCCTCCCCGCGTTGGGCGGCCATCTCATCGCACCAAGCCAAAACTTCCGCCTCGACGAAGCAGCTAGATTTTGGTCCTAGTTTGACCTGCTTAGGGAAGGTCCCGGCAGCAATGCGCCGGTAGATTTCGGAAGTGGAAAGGCTGGTGTAGTCCTTCACCTTTGCCAGCTTGATAAAGCGGCGGGAAAGTTGGGCGGGGTTGGTTTGTGCGGCCATCGCTAGTTACTCCTTGGGTGATAGTGGGAGCGATGGGCGTAATGGTGCGGGGCGGGGGGAGGGTGACAGCTAGGGGTGACATGGTGTCAGTACATGCTGTCACCCCTCACTGTCAGGCGTCTGGCAGTGTGTCCGGCTTTATGGCCGATGCCAGTGCTGTCGCCTTGCGCGCTGGGTCGCCGCTCCCCTGTCGCGGCAGATTCAATTTCTCTCCTAATGAGTATGCAACAGCCTTCTGAGTCGGCTGACGCTTGTCTGGGGTATAGCCTTCCCAATATTCCGCCACGGCGGCCCGCATGGCTTCCAGCTCTTTGGTGGCGTAAGGAAACACCAGACCTGTATGAGTCGCTGGCATTGGGTGCTTGCCGCCATGTAGCTCGCGCAGCTGTCTAGTCAGTGCTTTGAAGGTCTTATCATCCGACTGCCGCTGCTCTTCTTGCTCGGCTAGTTGCGTTTCCAGGGCTGCAACCATGCGCTCTGCTAGTTCCGCACGCTGTTGCATCGCTGCGAACTCACTATGCTCATGCATAAGCATTTGCCGCATACTCTCTAAAGCCCGGTTGCCGCCCTCTACCCGCCGTTGCATAAGCTCTGTTTCAGAAGCCTCCCGGGCTGCTCTCTCTTGCTCAAGCTGCTTTCGCAAATATTCAAGTTCATTCTCGCTTGGCTGATCCGGCTGTCCGTTGATCATGCTCGCTAGCGCTTCGACTTGCTCTGGTACAAATAAAGCTCTGCACTCGCGCAGGGATATTTTTTTCGAGTGCCATACCGTCCAAAACGGTTCTTCCTCGCTTTCCTCGCCTTCCGTGAGTAAAACCGGACCCTCCAAAGCCAATTCAACAACTGCCGTAGTGCCAGCACCGGCTAGCACCATAGGATTTAGGACTTTATGAATACCGTTGCCAACTACCTCATGTCCCTCATCAGACCCCAAGAGGCCCTCAGTATCGACATAGGCGTAACACCGCCTTGATGCACATAAAGACAAGAGGTCGTATGGGTATAGTTGAGTTGCGGTTAAGTTCTGTAGCCAGTCCACCGCTTGGTCTATGTCGAGCCACGAAAGCAGCCGGTATATCTTCTCCATTTCTGCGCCCTCCCAGGCTCCCCACGTCCTGAATAAATCGGCTGGTCAGGCGGGTGGGAAGTCCGCTTTTCGCTCCGTCGAGCTAGGCCAACCAAAACCGTTAAGCCTTGCGCTTGATACTCACCACATTGGCGCCGCCACATTGAGCGTCTATCGAATCGGCCCAGGCTTGCATCATTTCCCCGCGCTGCTCCAGGTAGGTGGCGTGGTTGTAGGTGTCGCGGATTTCGTCGTTGTCGCCGTGTGCTAGTTGGCGTTCGATCCAGTCGCGGTTATAGCCGCGTCCGTTGAGTTCGGTGCTTAGCAAGTGGCGGAACCCGTGGCCGGTCTGGCGCCCTTCGTAGCCCATCAGGCGCAGCGCCTTGTTGATTGTGTTCTCGCTCATTGGCCGGTCGGGGTTTTGCTGGCCTGCAAACACTAGCGGGTAATCGCCCGTGATTTCCTTGAGCTGGCGCAGGATGGCAACGGCTTGACGGGGCAGGGGCACCACATGCGGGCGGCGGGCTTTCATCCGCGCTTTCGGAATGGTCCAGGTGGCGCCGTCCAGATCGAACTCCGACCACGGCGCCTGGCGCAGCTCACCAGGGCGAACGGCAGTCAGCACCAGCAAACGGATGGCGCAGCGGGTCAGGGTGTTGAGCGTGGTTGATTCGATCTTGCCCAGCAGCTCGGGCAATTCGGCAAAGGCAACGTGCGGATGGTGCCGGGTGGCTTTTGGCGGTGCGGCTACCACGTCCAGATCGGTGGCGGGGTTGGCTTCGACTACGCCACTGGCCAGACCGAAGCGGAATATCTGGTGTAGCCATTGGCGAATTTTGCCAGCGGCATTCAGGGTGCCCCGCGCTTCGACCTTGCGCACGAGTTCGACCAGTTCCGGGCGGGTGACGGCTTTGACCGGGCGGGCACCGATGCCGGGTATCAGGTCGTTTTCCAAATACAGCTTGGCTTTGTAGGCCGTGCTTTCGGCCCAGCGCGGCGCGTTGTAGGCATACCACTCCCGCGCCAGCGTCTCGAATGTGACGCCATCGGCCCGCTGCGCTTGTCTGGCGGCTTTTCTCTGCTCGCCGGGGTCGGTGCCTTCGGTTAGCAACTGGCGCGCCTCGTCGCGCTTCTGGCGGGCCTTCTGGAGCGTGACGGCAGGATAGGTGCCAAGCGCCAGCATCTTTGCCTTGCCATCGAAGCGGTAGCGATAGCGCCACAGCTTGGAGCCGGTTGGCGCCACTTCCAGGCATAACCCGTTGGCGTCCGTCAGCCGGTAAAGCTTTTCCTTCGGCTTGGCGGTGCGGATGGTGGTATCGGATAAGGCCATTGCAATTCCCTCGCAAGCCGCGCCATTCGGGCGCCCCATTGTGTCGCTGTGAGTAGATTTTTAGACCGAACCGGCTCTACTCACGAATCTACGCACAATTGTTTGGGCTTACAAGGGAAGGGTAGGGAAGTGCAGACAACAAAAAACCCGCACTAGGCGGGCTTCTTGTGGGCTTTCGGGTGGTTTTGGCACCACCTGAAATGAATAGATGGTGCCCAGGGACGGAATCGAACCGCCGACACGGGGATTTTCAATCCCCTGCTCTACCGACTGAGCTACCTGGGCAACGGGGCGCTATTAGACGGATTTGGCTTTTGCCTGTCAAGCGCGGTTTGGAAATATTTAGCAAGAACGGGCATTTAGCGATGCATGCCGGCGTTCGTGGTTTAAAACGGTTGGCCTGGGTTGGGTAGGGAGTCGCTGAGCGTGTCACCCCAACCCCGCGCCTCATTCGCTTGGCGGTACGTAGCCTTCGGCCTGTGCGTACTCTTCGCCCGAAAGGAATTTGTCCATCTCGGTTTGCAAGAATTTGCGGTCTTCGGCGTTCATCATGTTCAGTCGGCGTTCGTTGATCAGCATGGTTTGATGTTTCTGCCAATCGTCCCAGGCCTTTTTCGATACGTTGTTATAGATGTCTTCGCCCTTGGCGCCAGGGTAGGGGGGGCGCTCTAGGCCGGGGAGTTCTTCTTTGTACTTGCGGCAGTTCACGGTGCGGGTCATGACATCTCTCCTGCGTTCAATTCGGCAGCGGCGCGCTTGAGCAGCGTCTTTACCGGGGCGGCAAGCCCCAGTCGCGGCGGGGTGGCGAGGTTATACCAGAGCCAGTCAGCCTCGGCCACGGCGCCGGGTGGGGATTGGACTCGGATCAGCCAGGGCTCGATGGCAAGCTGGAAATGACTGAAGGTATGGGTCAGGCCGGGCAGCTCCCGGCGATCCTGCATCTGCAGGGAATGGCGCTGGGCGAGAGGATCGAGTGCCGCCAGATCCTCCAGCTCGGGCAGGCTCCAGAGGCCGCCCCATAGCCCACTAGAAGGGCGACGATAAAGCAGGATGGCGCCGTCCGGGTTGGCCAGCAGCGGCATCAGGGTGCGCTTCTGTGGCAGTGCCTTGCGGGGCTTGGGCACCGGAAATTCCGTTTCGCGGCCCAGCAGGTGGGCGCGGCAACCTGATCGTAGCGGGCAGAGTAGACAGCTTGGCTTGCTGCGTGTGCAGAGCGTGGCGCCCAGATCCATCATCGCCTGGGTGTAGTGATTGACGCGCTGCTGCGGCGTGAAGCGCTCAGCTACTTCCCATAGCTGGCGGGCCACTTTTGGCTCGCCTGGATATCCCTGCTGTGCGACATAGCGTGCCAGTACGCGCTTGACGTTGCCGTCGAGGATCGGCGCGCGCAGGCCCATGCTCAGGCTGGCGATGGCGCCGGCGGTAGAACGACCGATACCGGGAAGCTCAGCGAGCTGCTCGACGCAACGTGGAAATTCGCCACCGTGCTCGGTGACGACCCGTTTGGCGGTCTTGTGCAGGTTACGGGCGCGGCTGTAGTAACCGAGGCCTGTCCATAGGTGCAGCACCTCGTCTTCTTCGGCGTCGGCCAGAGCCTGGACCGTTGGAAGCGCTTCCATGAACCGATCGAAATAACCGAGAACGGTGCTGACCTGCGTCTGTTGCAGCATGATCTCCGAAACCCAGACCCTGTACGGCGTGATGCCTTGCTGCCAGGGCAGATCCTTGCGGCCATGGCGGTCATACCAGTCCAGTATGGCTGTGCCGAACTGCTCGGGGCTCATGGGCTCTGCGATCATCGATTGAACAAGCCTTTGAGGGCGTCCTTGAGTTCCGGGCTGACTTTGTCGCCGAGCTTCTCTTCGATGGTCTTGTTGAGCTTGTCGCCGGCCAATCTGGCGGCGATTTTGCCAAGGCGATCATTATCGAAGCGGCACGCCTTGGCGCCCAGTTCCAGCGGCCCTCGGCAGCGCAGCGGCCATTCGATGCCGACGTAGCGCTCGTTGACCGCACAGGCCGGGTCTGGCATCTCGCCCTTGTCGCCCTCGATGACGATGCCGACGCGGTAGTCCATGCCAAGCACGCGCAAGTCCACATCGCCGTTGCCGTTTACCGTGAGGCCGGGAATGCTGACTTTCAGGTCCGGGTTGCTGGCGACGCCGTTGCGTAGGGTGAGGTTGCCTTTCAATTCGCGGAACGGCGTGTCCTTGCCGCGCGGCTCGCTGCCAAGCGGCTTGCGATTGAGGGTGGCTATGGCGCGGCAGAGCTGCTGCTCGAGGTTGGCGTCGACGAGGACGCCGTTGTCGATGATGAAGCCGATCTTGCCGTTGAGGTTGTCGATCCAGGCTTGCTGGCTGTTGCCCTGAGTGCGTAGATCGCTGTCCAGGTTAAGCAAGCCCTTGATCACCACCTGTTCGCCCTGGCTTTGCAGCAGGCCTTCGATCGGGACGTGCGCCATGCGGGTCTGGGCAGTGAGCAACGGTATCTGTGGTCGAACGTCGAGGCTTGCCGAGGCTTCCAGTCGGCCGTTGTAGAGCCCTCCACGCAATTGCTCTAGCGTCAGCAGCCCGCCCGCAGTGCGTGCCTTGAGGGCAAAGTTATCGAGCGGCAGCTTCATTGCAGTGAGGTTGTCGATGTTCAAATTGATGCGCGTATCCAGGCTGCGCAGTGAGCCGACCGGCAGCACGGTTGCACTGCTCCAGGCTTGCTGGGTTGGTTTGTCAGGTAGCGGAGTGGTGCCGCTGCCTATCACAGCCGCTTCGGTGGCCCTGACCTCGCTCTGGCGCGCGGCGGCAGCCGCGTCATCCTTTCCTGGTGGGGGGAGGTAGCGATCAAGATTGAACTGGTCGCCACTGAGGTCGACTCGCAGCGATTGCTTGGCGAAATCGCTGACTGCGATCTGGCCGGTAAAGGTGCTGCCGTCCAGCTTCAGATTGATCTCTTCGAAGGTCAGGCTGGTCGGCGTGCCGGCAAGACGGGTGACCAGCTCGGCTTTGCCCAGCGCGGTGTTGTCGGCCATGTCCGGGAGCTGTTGGCCGATGCTCTCGAGGAATTCGCGCAGGTTGAATTCTGCAATTGACAGTGCCCCGCTGATCTTCGGTTGGTTCTGCAGGTCGCGGGCTTTCAGCTCGCCAAGACCGCGTAGCTGGTTGGCGGTGAACTTAAGGCTGGTCCACTCGGCGATGTCGGCGGCCAGGTCAGCCAGCAGCTGGCCTTGTGCGCTAAAGGAGAGTGTCTTGCCCTGTAATGGCTCGCCGGAGGCCTCGCCGCTCAAGCGAAGGTCCTCCAGCTGATAGCGCTGCAATTTGGTATCGAAGCGCAACGCGCCCTGCAACTCGGTGCGAGCGCGCATCACCGGCTTGTTGCTGCCGAAAAAGGCGTTGAGCTTGACCGGAATCGAAGTGGCTTCGCGAATGGCCCCCGTGGTTAGCTCGATGCCTTCGGCGCTGAATTGCTGCCCGCTTTGCGCATCGTGGTAGGTCACCCGTGCATCGCTGATGGTCAGGCTGTCGATGTCCAATTGCAGTGGACGCCTGGTGTTGTCGGACGGCTGTTCGTCGGTGGAGGGCTCGGCCGGTTGCGCTGCTGCAGTGTCGGGTGGCGTTTCGCTAGTGGTCGGACGGCCCACGCCTTCCCAGTTGCCGCGGCCCTTCTCGTCGCGGGCGAGCGTCAGATTGAGTCCGTTGAGTGTGATGTCGCTCATCTGCACTTCGCGGCTTAGCAACGGCAGCACCCGGACCGAAAGACCCAGCATGCGCAGGTTGGCTAAGGGTTGTTCGGGTGTCTGCACGCTGGCCAGGGTGGTGTCGTGCAATTCCAGGCCGAGCCAGGGGAACAGGCTCCAGCCGATGTCGCCGGCGATGTCCAGTTCGAGCCCGGCCTTTTCGCGAGCAAGTGCACGGATTTCGTCTTTATAGTCGTTGGGGTCGAACAAATGCGTGAGGGCAAAGCCCAGTGCGACGATAAGGAGCAGCAACCCGAGGATTACCAGGCCCAGGATCTTGCCGAGCGATTTCATGGACAGGTCCTTTGTGTTTGGCATTTCAAAAGCAGCGAGTATAACGCCGGGCGCCATGGCTGTTTGCCGTGGCTGGCGTTGGAGTGGCTAGCGGCGCCTGGGTTCCTATGCGCGCCGGTGGCACTGGCACGCACCGTGTCGGTTGCGGCTTCGCGACCAGGCGCTGATTGATCGCTAGATGGTGTCCAGCGGCAAATGTGCTCGTGCGGCCAATGCTTGAGCTTCTAGGTGATCTGTCGGTGCCGCCAGATGCAACTCCTTTCCGGCTTCGCGAGCTAGGCGCTGGCTCTCTTCGAGGATCCGCCTACCGACGCCGCGACGGCGTGTGATCGCGCGCACGCACAGATGCGAGAGGCACCAGTGGGGCCCGTCGCGCTGCAGCAGGGCGGCGCCGAGCAGGCGGTCGTTAAAGCGACCGGCGATAAGGCTGCGATCGGCCAGTCCCGCCTCGATCAATGCTGCGGCGTCTGCGTGGGGCGCCAGTAGCCAGCTCGGTGCATCGGCAAAGATTTTCACCAGATCGGTGCGGTCTTGCTGGCTGGGCTCGGTTACGGCTTCAACTGATACGGGCATGGTGACCTGCGGTGCTGATTAGGATGTCCGCAGCATAACCGTGCCGGCTTACCGGCGCACGACAGCTGCCGGCGACTGGCTGCTGCAGCCTAGCCACTGGGCGCGTATCGACGAGGGTGGGTTTGGGCCTATAATGCGGCTCATTTTTCGCCCCACGATCAGCGGAGCTGTTGATGTCCGAACGTACGGCTTGCGTAGAGCGCAACACCCTGGAAACCCAGGTCAAGGCCACCATCAACCTGGACGGCACCGGCAAGAGCCGCTTCGCCATCGGCGTGCCATTTCTCGAGCACATGCTCGACCAGATCGCTCGTCATGGGCTGATTGATCTCGACATCGAATGCCAGGGCGATCTGCATATCGACGATCACCACACCGTGGAAGACGTCGGCATCACCCTCGGCCAGGCGTTTGCCAAGGCCGTTGGCGACAAGAAAGGCATGACCCGTTACGGGCATTCCTACGTTCCGCTCGATGAGGCGCTGTCGCGTGTCGTCATCGACTTTTCCGGGCGTCCAGGGCTGCAGATGCATGTTCCCTACACGCGCGCCACGGTCGGCGGCTTCGATGTCGATCTGTTTCAGGAATTTTTCCAGGGCTTCGTCAACCACGCCTTGGTCACCCTGCACATCGACAATCTGCGCGGGCACAACACCCACCATCAGATCGAAACCGTGTTCAAGGCCTTCGGCCGCGCGCTGCGCATGGCAGTGACGCTGGATGAGCGCATGGCTGGGCAGATGCCGTCGACCAAGGGTTGCCTGTAATGCAGACCGTTGCAGTTATCGATTACGGCATGGGCAACCTGCATTCGGTCGCCAAGGCGCTCGAGCACGTCGGTGCCGGGCGGGTACTGATTACCAGCGATGCGCAGGTGATTCGAGAGGCTGATCGTGTGGTGTTTCCGGGTGTGGGTGCAATTCGCGACTGCATGGCAGAGATCCGCCGCCTGGGCTTCGACGAGCTGGTTCGGGAAGTCAGTGTCGATCGGCCGTTCCTCGGTATCTGCGTGGGTATGCAGGCACTGATGGAGCGCAGCGAGGAAAACGGCGGCGTCGACTGCATCGGCCTTTTCCCCGGCCAGGTTCGTTTCTTCGGTAAGGATCTTGAGGAAGACGGCGAGCGCCTCAAGGTGCCGCACATGGGCTGGAACGAAATGGAACAGGCGATTGCTCATCCGCTCTGGCACAACATTCCCGCCGACGGCCGCTTCTATTTTGTTCACAGCTATTACATCGAGGCTGGCAACCCACGGCAGGTGGTCGGTCGTGGCCACTACGGCAAGGACTTCGCTGCGGCGCTGGCCGATGGTTCGCGCTTCGCCGTGCAGTTCCATCCCGAGAAAAGCCACACCCATGGCCTGCAGTTGCTGCAGAACTTCGCCGCCTGGGATGGCCGCTGGTAATGAGCCGGGCGAAGCTCAAGCCGCCGGTTCTGGTGCTGGACACCGCCCAGGAGCAGGCTGCACAGCAGATCATCAAACGCTTTCTGGAAGACCGCTTCGAACTGGAACTCGGCTCATTCGAGGCTCAGGAAGTGCTCGATCTCTTCGCCCGTGACATTGCTCCGCTGTATTACAACAAGGCGATTTTCGACGTGCAGACGCACCTGAAAGAAAGGTTCGAGAGCATCGAAAGCGACTTGTGGGCGCTCGAGAAGAGCTGACCTTAACCGACACCCGATTTGAACAGGTTCAAGCCATGCTGATTATTCCCGCGATCGATCTTAAAGACGGCGCCTGCGTGCGTCTGCGTCAAGGGCTGATGGACGACGCCACGGTGTTCTCCGATGACCCAGTGGCCATGGCCGCCAAGTGGGTCGAGGCCGGTTGCCGCCGTCTGCACCTAGTCGACCTCAACGGGGCCTTCGAAGGCCAGCCGGTCAATGGCGAGGTGGTCACGGCCATCGCCAAGCGCTACCCGAACCTGCCGATCCAGATCGGCGGTGGCATCCGCTCGCTGGAAACCATCGAGCATTACGTTCGCGCTGGCGTCAGCTACGTGATCATCGGTACCAAAGCGGTCAAGCAGCCAGAGTTTGTCGGTGAAGCCTGCCGCGCCTTTCCGGGCAAGGTGATTGTCGGCCTGGATGCGAAGGATGGCTTCGTCGCCACCGATGGCTGGGCAGAAGTTTCCAGCGTGCAGGCGGTTGATCTGGCGCGCCGCTTCGAGGCCGACGGAGTTTCGGCGATCGTCTACACCGACATTGCCAAGGACGGCATGATGCAGGGCTGCAACGTCGAGGCCACGGTCGCGTTGGCTAACGCCAGCCGCATCCCGGTGATCGCGTCCGGTGGCATCCACAACATCGGTGATATTCAGAAGCTGCTCGACACCAACACCCGCGGCATCGTCGGCGCCATCACCGGCAGGGCGATCTACGAAGGCACGCTCGATGTCGCCGAGGCCCAGGCGTTATGTGATCTGAAATACAAGGACGAGTGAATCGCTGATCAGTGGTGGATCGGTGAAGCGTGATCCACCCCACACGCTACTTGCAGCTTGAAGCCTGCGGCTTGAAGAAGCTGCTTCCGGAGATAGCCTCATGGCATTGGCCAAACGCATCATTCCCTGCCTCGACGTGGACAATGGCCGCGTGGTCAAGGGCGTTCAGTTCGAGAACATCCGTGACGCCGGTGATCCGGTGGAAATTGCCCGCCGCTACGACGAGCAGGGCGCCGACGAGATCACCTTTCTCGACATCACGGCCAGCGTCGACAACCGCGACACCACACTGCACACCGTGGAGCGGATGGCCAGCCAGGTGTTCATCCCGCTAACCGTGGGCGGCGGCGTGCGCAGCGTTCAGGACATCCGTAACTTGCTCAATGCTGGCGCCGACAAGGTGTCGATCAACACCGCTGCGGTCTTCACCCCGGAGTTCGTCGGCGAGGCGGCCGATCGCTTCGGTTCGCAGTGCATCGTCGTCGCCATCGACGCCAAGCGGGTTTCTAAACCGGGCGAAACGCCACGTTGGGAAATCTTCACCCATGGCGGCCGGAAGCCTACCGGGTTGGACGCGGTGCTCTGGGCGCAGAAGATGGAAGCGCTGGGCGCCGGTGAAATCCTCCTGACCAGCATGGATCAGGACGGCGTCAAGAGCGGCTATGACCTAGGCGTCACCCGTGCCATCAGCGAAGCGGTGCATATTCCGGTGATCGCCTCCGGTGGTGTCGGCAATTTGCAACATCTGGCTGATGGGGTTCTGCAAGGCAAGGCCGATGCGGTGCTAGCCGCAAGCATCTTCCATTTCGGCGAGTACACCGTGCCGGAAGCCAAGGCGTACATGGCCAGCTGCGGCATCGTGATGCGCTGAACCGGAAGCCGTAGGCCTTTGAGAATCCGCTTCGAATCGCCCAGGGACACAGCCGCGGCATGCGGCTGCCGCATCATCAAGGAGACCACTCCATGTTCAAGACCACGCTGTTGGGGCTGGCCGTCAGCCTCTCGCTGATTGCTGGTGGTGCGCATTCTGCACCGGAGCCGATCAACCTGCTCACCGAGAACTTTCCGCCCTATAACATGGCGGTAGACGGCAAGAACTTCGCGCGTGACGAAAATATCACCGGTATCGCCGCCGATATCGTTCGTGAAATGTTCAAGCGCGCCGGCGTCGATTACACGCTGACACTGCGTTTCCCCTGGGAGCGCATCTATAAGATGGCCCTGGACATGCCGGGCTATGGTGTATTTGTCACTGCCCGGTTGCCGGAGCGTGAGGACCTGTTCAAATGGGTGGGGCCAATCGGCCCGGACGATTGGGTGCTGCTTGCACGAGCCGACAGCACCATCAAGGTAGACGACCTGCAACAGGCCAGTCAGTACCGCATCGGCGCATACAAAGGCGATGCGATTGCCGAGCACCTCGCGGCGCAGGGGCTGGAGCCGTCGCTGGTCCTGCGCGATCAATCCAACGTGGATAAGCTGCAGAGCGGCGCGATTGATCTCTGGGCAACGGGCGATCCGGCCGGACGCTATTTGGCCAAGCAGCAAGGCGTGACCGGCCTTAAGCGGGTGCTCAAATTCGACAGCGCAGAGCTTTACCTGGCGCTTAACCTCGGTATTCCCGATGCAACTGTAGCCAAGCTGCAGGCTGCGCTGGAGCAGATGCGCGCTGACGGCACGTTAGACACCATCAGCGGCCGCTATTTATAGACAGTTTGCCCGCCGACAGCTCACGCCGACGTTCCCGCTCGCAGCGTTGTGGCGCTGCGATGCCCTGTATCGGAGCGCTTCCCTGAACCTCTTCGGCCAGCGGGCCGGGCTGTCCTTCCCCTGAGCCCTTCGTTTAGCTGTGTAGCCGTGGCTGATAGCAAATTCGCTCGTTCGTTTGTGCGGCTCGTCACATTGCTGGGATAGCTTCACGGCGCCTGGTTCACAAGTTGCTAAACATCATAAAGGTGCGACACACGCATGGACGCTGCGTGGCAGTTGTCAGCGCTGTGTCGCCTGGGATGTTTGCATACGGGGAGGGAGCGATGAGACGAATTCTAGTGGCCGGGCTGTTGCTGTTGATGGCCGCCGCGGCCAGGGCAGAACTGCCCGATGACTACAAAATGGTGCTGCTGACCGAAAATTTCCCGCCGTTTAACATGGCGGCTGACGGTAAGAACTACGCGGCAGACCGCAACATTAGCGGGATTAACGCCGAGATCGTGCGCGAGATGTTCAAGCGTGCCGGGATCGCCTACAGCCTGACGCTGCGTTTCCCCTGGGAGCGCATCTACAACCAGGCGCTGGAACACCCGGACCAGGGGCTGTTCTCTACCACCTACACACCCGAGCGTGAACCACTATTCAAATGGGTCGGCCCGCTGGCAAGTACCGGCTGGGTACTGCTGGCCCCGGCCGGTAGCCCGATGCGGCTGAGTTCACTCGACCAGGCGCAGCAGTACCGGATCGGTGCCTACAAGAATGATGCGGTTAGCCAGCATCTGGAAAGCAAGGGCTTCGAGCCGATCAATTCACTGCGCGACCAGGAAAACATCAGCAAGCTGCTCAAGGGGCAGATAGACCTATGGGCGACAACCGACCCAGTCGGGCCGTATCTGGCCAAACAGGAAGGCGTAAGTGGGCTGACCACGGTATTGCGCTTTAACGACGCGCAGTTGTTCCTTGCGCTGAACAAGCAGACGCCGGATGAAGTCGTTACGCGGTTGCAGAAAGCGCTTAACGAGATGAAGAGCGACGGCGCTATCGACGCGATCATGCGCCGTTATCTCTGATGACTTATCGATACAGGCCGTTCGCGCCATGGGCGGCCATGGCGCGGTTACCCCGGGTGGCGATCATCTGACCGATGTCCACCCAATCTATACCCTGCGCTGCCAGCTTCGGCAGCTCGCGCTCCAACAGGGCAAGTGTGGCAGGGTGTGGATGACCGATCACCACAACTGAACCTTGCTTGCGGGCCAGTTGTACGGCCGCCCGAAACTGCATGGCAACGGCCTCGGGGCTGGGGTCGTCATCGAGAAAGATGTCACGCGACAGGCTCGCCAAGCCGATGCGTTGCGCGGTCGCGGCTGCAACGGTTGCCGCATTGGTACGGCTGTCGAGAAAGAACAGGTGGCGCTGTTGCAGCTGCCGCATGAGTGACGCCATGGGCTGCTGCCGGTCGGTCATCTGGCTGCCCATGTGATTGTTCACGCCGCTGGCATGGGGCACTTTTGCCAGGGCGCTGGTCAGTCGACGGTCAAGCTCGGCTGAAGGCAGCTGCGGTTGCCAGGCGTAAGGCCCGCCAGCGGGGGCCATGGGCAGATGCAACATGACGGTCTTGCCTGCAGCTTTGGCCCGCTCGGCCAAGTCCGTGGCGTTCCGGGTATCCGGCAGAATCGCCATGGCCACTGGGCCGGGCAGGGCCAGAACGCGTGCATCCCGTGCCGCGTTCTGCCCAAGATCATCGATTACCAGTGCCAGCTTCGGCATTCGCGAGACGGTTGCCAGGTGATCTGCTGCGCCTGTTTTACTGTCGCCAGTTGTAGCCCCGCCGATTGCCGAGAGCGGGACCAGGACCCCTACTAACAGAGCTAGAGCCCAAGGCATCCGCTACTGACCGCGGGTGAGGTTCAACCCCTTGAGCAGATTCAGTGCCTGACCGAGTTGGTAGTCCTCATCCTGAGGGCGTGGAGAGTCGTTGACGATCGGTGCCGTAGTGGGGCGTTCCGCGCCGCCGTTGCCATTGCCGAGGTGCCCGGCCAGGTCGGCCTCGCGGATGCCTTCCGCAGCTTGTTCCCGCGTCAGTTTGGCACGGGTGACCCGGATATCCGGCTCGATTCCCTGTGCCTGAATTGAGCGTCCGTTGGGTGTGTAGTAAAGCGCGGTGGTGAGCTTAAGTGCACGGTCGTTGTTCAGGGGAAGTACCGTCTGCACCGAGCCTTTTCCGAAGCTGTCGGTCCCCATGACCACACCACGCTTTTGATCCTGCAAGGCCCCGGCGACGATTTCCGACGCCGAGGCGCTACCACCATTGATCAGCACGACCAGCGAAACGCCTTCGCTGGCATCGGCCGCGTCTGCGTTGAAGCGCAGCTCGGAGTTGGCGATGCGGCCCTTGGTGTAAACGATCAAGCCATCAGTCAGGAAATGGTCGGACACTTCCACCGCAGCCTGGAGCACCCCGCCGGGGTTGTTGCGCAGGTCGAGCACCAGCCCGTTGAGCTTCTTGCCATTTTCCTTGCGCAAGCTCGCTAAGGCCTTACCGACTTCCTCGCCGGTATTGATCTGAAACTGCGTGACGCGCAGGTAGCCATAGCCGGGCTCAAGCAGCTGACTCTTGACGCTGTTGACCTTGATCACCGCGCGATTGAGCTTGACGGTGAACGGCTTGCCGCCCTCACGCACCAGTGACAGCGATATATCGCTGCCTGGTTTGCCGCGCATCATGCCAACCGCATCCATCATGGACATGCCCTTGGTCGGCTTGCCGTCGATCTTGACGATCAGATCGCCAGCCTCAATGCCCGCCTTGGATGCTGGGGTGTCGTCGATTGGCGATACCACCTTGATGAATCCGTCTTCGATCCCGACTTCGATCCCCAGGCCGCCGAACTCACCGCTGGTGCTCTCCTGCAGTTCGGCAAAGGCATCAGGTTCGAGGTAGGCGGAATGGGGGTCGAGGTTGCTGAGCATGCCCTTGATGGCATTTTCCAGAAGGGTCTTGTCGTCAACCGGCTCCACGTACGCGGCCTTGATCCGGTCCAGCACTTCGGCAAAGGTCCTCAGCTCCTCCAGCGGCAGCGGCGCTTTTTGGGTCGCGGCGTTCAGCTGGAGCGGTTCTGGCGCGATCTCTGCGGGCGATTGCTGCGCCCAGGCGCTACCGTACATCCCTAGCATGACGGTCAGGGCTAGGGTGGAGGGTTGGGCGAAACGGCACAGGTGCAGCATGTTTGACTCCAGTTGTGAGAGGCGCGCTAACAGCCGGCTCGGCTTATCCCTGCGCACGACACCATTGTGCCGGATCGCTCGGGCGACCCTGTTGGCGAATGGCGAAATACAGTGCGGCAGCTTCTTGCCCGCCACTGGTTCCTACGGTGGCGATCGGATCGCCCGCCTTGACGATGTCTCCTGCGTCACGCAGCAGGCTCTGGTTGTGCCCGTAAAGGCTAAGGTAGCCGTTGCCGTGATCAAGGATCACCAACAGGCCGGCGCCACGCAACCAATCAGCGAATACCACCCGGCCCCCGTGCACGGCTCGGACCTGGGTACCAACGTCGGCGCCGATCAGCACGCCGTCCCACTTGGTTCGAGCGTCGCCACCGCGGGGAGTGCCATAGCGTGCCACCAATCTTCCGTCTACCGGCCAGGGCAGCTTGCCCTTAGCCTTGGCGAAAGGGCCGCCAAAATTCCCGCCAGCGCTTGAGACAACTGGACCGTCCGATGCTGCTGGGGTGCGGCCGGGCTGTTGCTGGCGTGCCTGCTCTTCGCGGGCCTCGGCCAACGCGCGTTGACGCGCCTGCTCGGCTTCACGCGCCTGGCGAGCAAGGGTTTCTTCGATGGTTTTGAGCACCCGCTCCAGCTGCGCCTGCTCCTGCTTGCGTGCTTTGAGCTTCTGGTCGCGGCTGGACAAGTCTTTATCAAGTTTGGCCAGCGTTACCTGGCGCTCCTTGCGGACTTCGGCCAGTTGTTCGCGCCGTTGTTTGAGCCCGTCCTGCTGTTCGGCTAGTGTCGCCTGCTGCTTCTGAATGCCGTCTTCTACGCCGGCCAGTTGGCGTAGCGTCTCGTTAAAGCTTTCGAGCTGCTCGAAGCGGGCTTTGCTGAGATAGTCATAGTAGGTCAGGGTACGGCTGAATTTTTCTGGATTCTGCTGGTTGAGCAGCAGCTTCAGGTATTCCTGGCGGCCGCTTTGATAAGCCGCGCGTGCCTGAATGCCGATCAGGCGCTGTTGTTCGAGGCGCGCACCTTCAAGCGTGGCTTTCTCTTCGTTGAGGCGATCCAGCTCGGCTTCGCTGCGATCGATTTCCTGCTGCAAAGAGTCGACCTGTTTCTCCAGCTGGCCCATCTCGCTTTCGGTAGTCTGCAGTTGCTTCTGGACCGCGGATTTCTCCTGTTCGATCTGCTTGAGCAGCTTCTGCAATTCCGCGACGTCCTGGCGCGCCGCTTCGATCTGCTTGCGCGCATCGGCGCGCTCGTCGGCCATGGCTGGGCCAAGCAGACAAAAAAGCGCTAATACAAGAAGAATACGGGGCATGAGAGGGCGTAACCGTGAGTTCAACGACTGCCGTAGTATGCCTAAAAACCAAGCTGGAAGCTTGAACCCCAGAGCTGGAGGTAACAGCCTGGCTTCCAGCTTCCAGCTTCCAGCTTCCAGCTTCCAGCTCAGCTCAGCTCAGCTCAGCTCGACAATTGTGTGGCCGGTCATTTCCGCCGGTACCGGCATGCCCAGCAGCGTCAGCATGGTCGGTGCGACATCGGCGAGCACGCCGCCTTTGCGGATGGTCAGGTTACGCTTGCCAACATAGATGAAGGGAACCGGCTCGCAAGTATGGGCGGTGTGCGCCTGGCCGGTCATGACGTCCTCCATCTGCTCGACGTTGCCGTGATCGGCGGTGATCAACGCTTCGCCTCCGACCTTTTCCAGCGCTTCAACGATCCGACCGACACACTTGTCCAGGCATTCCACGGCCTTGACCGCGGCCTCGAACACGCCGGTATGGCCAACCATGTCGCCGTTGGCGTAGTTGACGATGATCACATCGTAACGCTGGTTCTCGATGGCCTCGACGATGCGATCAGTTACTTCGGGCGCGCTCATTTCAGGCTGCATGTCGTACGTGGCGACTTGCGGAGACGGAATCAAGATGCGCTCTTCGCCCGTAAAGGGGTCCTCCCGACCGCCGGAGAAGAAGAAGGTGACGTGAGCGTACTTCTCGGTCTCGGCAATGCGCAGCTGGGTCTTGCCGTTGTTGGCGAGATATTCGCCGAGCACGTTGGTTAGGCCTTCCGGGGCAAACGCGCTGGGCGCCGGGATGCTTGCTGCATATTGCGTCAGCATGACGAAGCCAGCCAGTTGCGGTACCCGGGCGCGCTGGAATTCGCTGAAACCAGGCTCGACAAAGCAGCGCGTCAGTTCACGTGCACGGTCGGCGCGGAAGTTCATGAACACCACGGCATCGCCGTCCTCGACACGAACCGGCTCGCCAATGGTGGTGGCCTTGACGAATTCGTCGCTCTCGCCACGCTCATAGGCGGCAATCAAACCGTCAACAGCATAATCGGAGTGGTAGTCGGCTTTGCCGTCAACGATCAGACTGTATGCCTGCTCGACCCGGTCCCAGCGGTTGTCACGATCCATGGCGAAGTAGCGGCCAATCAGGCTTGCAACGCGGCCTTTGCCCAGGCGGGTGAAGGTGGCTTGCATCAGTTCGATGGAGTGCTGTGCGCTCTTCGGTGGCGTGTCGCGGCCATCAAGAAAGGCATGCAGGTAGATTTTTTCGGCGCCGCGCTTGGCAGCCAGTTCAGCCATGGCGACCAGATGATCCTGGTGGCTGTGAACGCCTCCGTCGGAAAGCAGGCCGAGGATATGCACTGCTTTGCCTGCAGCCACTGCCTTATCGACGGCGGTGCAGATGGTGGGGTTCTCGAAGAACTCGCCGTCGCGGATGGATTTGGTGACCTTCGTGAAGTCCTGATACACCACGCGGCCGGCACCCAGGTTCATGTGGCCCACTTCGGAATTGCCCATCTGCCCGTCCGGCAGCCCCACATCCATGCCGCTGCCAGAGATCAGTCCGTGCGGTTGGCTGGCCAGCAGGCGGTCATAGACGGGCTTGTTAGCGGCGTGGATGGCATTGAATTCAGGACTGTCGCTGTGTCCGAAGCCGTCGAGAATGATCAATACCAGGGGTTTGGGCGCGGCGGGCATGTGTCTGGCTCCTTGCACGGGGTCGCGAAAAAAGGCGGCCAGTCTAATAGTTGGCCGGTTGGGCGTCACGATTCGCAGGGTTCAGCCTGGTGGGGGGGCTGTGTATACTGGCCCGCATTTTATCCCCCGGGTACCCTTTAGATGGTCGCTAACCTGATTGAATTTGTCTCTAACCACTATGTTCTTGTCAGCATCTTCTTGGTGTTGCTTGTGCTTCTCGCCATTACCGAGGCACGCAAGGGCGGCAAGAGCCTGAGCAACCGCGAGCTGACCGGTCTGGTCAACCGCGACGAAGGCGTGGTGTTGGACGTGCGCGCGAAGAAGGAGTTCGACGCGGGCCATATTGTCGACTCATTGAACATTCCCCACGAGAAGCTGGTCAGCCGACTGGGCGAGCTGGAAAAGCACAAGGGCAAGACCATCGTGGTCGTTGATGCCATGGGCCAGCACGCCGGAACGGCCTGCCGTGAACTGCAGAAGGCGGGCTTCACCGCCGCGAAGCTGTCCGGAGGGATTTCCAGCTGGCGCGGCGAAAATCTGCCAGTGGTTAAATAACTATGTCCAAAGTCGTCATGTACACCACCGCCTGGTGCCCGTTTTGCATCAGGGCCAAGAGCCTGCTTGATCGCAAGGGCGTCAGCTACGAGGAGATCCCCGTCGACGGTAAGCCTGCGTTGCGTTCGGAAATGGCAGCAAAGGCTGGGCGAACATCTGTCCCGCAGATATGGATTGGTGACGAACACGTCGGTGGCTGCGACGAGCTGCACGCGTTGGAGCGGGCTGGCCGCCTGGACGCGATGCTTCAGGCTTGACTCGAATAAACGGCCTGTCGGTAGCGGATGAAACCCCGCTACGGGCGGCGCGACCCAAACTCGACATGCACAAACAAGAAGGCTTCAAATGACTGAACAAGCAAATAATGGTGCCGCCGCAGGTCAGGAAGAGCAGGGCGCGCAGTTTTCCCTGCAGCGGATCTATGTCCGTGACCTCTCTTTCGAAGCCCCGAAAAGTCCGGAAATCTTCCGTCAAGAATGGAATCCGAGCGTTGCGCTGGACCTGAACACCAAGCAGAAGTCACTGGAAGGTGATTTCCATGAGGTGGTGCTGACGCTTTCCGTAACGGTCAAGACCGGTGAGGAAGTGGCCTTTATTGCTGAAGTGCAGCAGGCCGGTATCTTCCTGATCAAGGGCCTCGAAGCGCAGGCCATGAGCCATACGCTTGGCGCGTTCTGCCCGAACATTCTGTTCCCCTACGCTCGGGAAGCGCTGGACAGCCTCGTCACGCGCGGTTCCTTCCCGGCGTTGATGCTGGCGCCAGTGAACTTCGATGCGCTCTACGCTCAGGAAATGGCGCGCATGCAACAAGGCGGCGAAACGCCGGCCACTGCTCACTGATAGCTCTTCGCTTCAAACTGCTGCAGAAGCCAGGGGTGGATAGGATTTAAGAAGCCTTATCCACCCTCGCTTCTAAATTGCCCCGCTCAACTAGCGAACCTTCACGACTAGCTTGCCGACTGCTCTGCGCTGGGCCAGCGTATTGATTGCGTCAGCCGTCTTTTCAAGCGCGAAGGTTTGCGACACCAGGGGTTTCAGTTTGCCTTCGGCATGCCAGGCGAATAGCTGCTTGAAGTTGGCTGCGTTGTCGTGCGGCTGGCGTCGCGCGAAGCTGCCCCAGAAAACCCCTATCAAGGCGGCGCCCTTGAGCAGCGGCAGGTTGGCGGGAAGGGATGGGATATCTCCAGCGGCGAAACCGACCACCAGCATGCGGCCGTTCCAAGCAATGCTGCGGAACGCTTCTTCGAACAGCTGGCCACCGACCGGATCGTAGATCACGTCTACGCCCTGACCTGCAGTCAGTTCCTTCAGGCGCTCCTTGAGGCTGGTCTCGGTGTAGTTGATCAGCTCATCGGCGCCGGCCTGTTTGGCAACCTCAAGCTTTTCAGCTGTAGAGGCTGCGGCGATCACCTTCGCACCCATGGCTTTGCCTATTTCCACTGCAGCCAGACCAACGCCGCCGGAGGCGCCAAGCACCAGTAATGTCTCACCCGGCTGCAGGTTGGCGCGTTGTTTCAGGGCGTGCATCGAAGTGCCGTAGGTCATGCTGAACGCCGCAGCCGTATCGAAATCCATCGTTGGTGGAATCGGCAGAACGCTGTCCCCTGGCACCGCAACTTGTTCGGCAAAGCTGCCCCAGCCGGTCAGCCCCATCACCCTGTCACCGACCTTCAGATGGGTAACCTTTTCGCCAACTGCGGCAACGACGCCTGCGGCTTCACCGCCGGGGGAGAACGGGAAGGGCGGCTTGAACTGATATTTCCCTTCGATCATCAACGTATCTGGAAAGTTGACACCGGCTGCATGTACGTCGAGCAGCACTTCGCCGTTTTTGATCTGCGGGCTGTCAACGTCTTCGACGACGAGGTTTTCGGCTGGGCCAAATTCTTTGCACAGGACAGCTTTCATCGAGTTTCCTTTTATTGTCGTATCTGGACTGATGGCATTGATGGCCTCAGTCTAGAAGGCTGCTCGGTCGACGCAACGAGCATGTTCGGCTCTGATGGCGATTCATAAGGCCGGGCTTGGGTCCGTGCTTATCACTGGGTATGCTGGCGCCAATAGCCTTAGGAGCAGTTCTGTGAAACGTATCTTTCTTCTATGTCTGGCCCTGGGCCTCGCGCTGCCCGTACTCGCCAACTCCCCCGAGCCCGAGGAGGGTGCAGCTTCAAAGACCATTTACTACGGGCTGGTACCAGCATTGGTCGGCAACTATGGTTCCGACGGTAAGCTCAAATACTACAAGGCAGATATCGCGCTGCGAGTGACCGGCAGCGAAGCCGAGGCCAAGGTCAAGCACCATGAGCCGCTCATTCGGAATCAGCTGGTCATACTGTTTTCCCAGCAAACGGACGCCAGCCTCGGCTCGGTCGAAGCCAAGGAAGCGTTACGTCAGGAAGCGCTCAAACAGGTACAGGCGGTGTTGACGCAAGAAGAAGGCAAGCCCTTGGTCGACGACCTGCTGTTCAACAATCTGATCATTCAGTAGCCGTGGCTCCTGCGGGAGGCTTGCTGAGTCAAAGGAGCGAAAGCACGGCCTGCCATTCCGTCTCGGTAACAGGCATGACCGAGAGCCGGCTACCTTTCTTGACGAGCGGCATCTGCGAAAGCACCGGCTGCGCCTTCAGTTGAGGCAGTGTCAATGTCACTGAAAAACGCTCGACGAAGCCTACGTCCACAGCATCCCAAGGATTTTTGGACGTAGTTGCCTTCGCATCGTGATACGGGCTATCGGGATCCAGTGCAGTTGGGTCCTGATAAGCGCTGCGGGTAATTTTTCCGATGCCGGCGATGCCCGGTACTGCGCAGCTAGAGTGATAGAAGAAGAACAGGTCCCCCTCGATCATGTTTCGTAGGAAGTTGCGCGCTTGATAATTGCGCACACCGTCCCAACGACCGGTTCCTAGTTGCTGTAGGTTTGCGATTGAAAACTCGTCGGGTTCGGACTTCATGAGCCAGTACGGCATGGTCTTTGCTCGCTGCTATCTGCGTCTTGGGCTCTCAAGCGAAACTCCCCGACAACCGGTCGCAACGCCTGTTTGCGCGGCATCGGTGCATAGCGGAGAATGCCGCGCTTGAGGTTGGCATTGTCGAGTCTAAAAAACTAAAACGATACTGACTCGAATGAAACTATTCGCCTGGCAGGGGGAGGCGAAAACTATGAAACGCAAGCCAGATATTCTTTGGATATTGGTGCTGATCTTTGGCCTCGGTGTCGTCACTACCGGCTATACGCAGGGCCTTTGGGAGCAATCAGGAGATTCGTCTTCGATGGTTCCGATCAGTCACTCTCAGCAGCTTCAACGCTGATCGAGTCCGCCGCATGGATGCGGCTAGCGACACTCTCCGCATCACCTGCCTCATTCCCCGTACCAATTCTGGTCCGTCACGGTAGCCTGCAAGCTCACATCCCAGGGTCCTAGCGGTAGTCTGTCCACCTTCTGGCACTCATGTGCGAGCCCGAGAAGTGTCGGTTTGTGACCATTTTTGCGCCTGTCGCGATACGCAAGGCTGCGATCGTAAAAGCCGCCGCCCATGCCCAGGCGCCCGCCGTTTTCGTCGAACCCCACCAAGGGCATCAGCACCAGATCGAGCGTCCAGATACGTCGTTGCCTTGTCGGGCGAAACGCGGGCTCTGGGATGCCAAAGCGATTTGGTTTCAGATGCTCGTTGGGCATGATTCGCTGAAACACCATGCGCGTCCGCGGCCAGGCGTTTAGCACGGGTAGGTAGGTCGCTTTGCCCCGTCGTTGTGCTTCTCGCAGAAGCGGGCGTGGGTCGATCTCTCCGTCATTAGGCAAGTACAGGGCGACGTGACGAGCCCGGCGGAAAATCGGGTGCTGGGCCAGTTGTCGATAGAGATTTTGTGCTGCCCGTCGTTGTTGAGTCGGGGAAAGCTGGCGCCGCGCTTGGCGCAACTGGCGTCGCAGCGCCGGGCGAGAAAGGCCTTCGGCTACGATCATGAAATGAGGCTCCCCAGCATGCCGCTGCCCGCGTAGGCCCTTGAACCCGAGAGTTCAAGGTGGCGACTACAGAGTACCTTAAGGCTTTCCGTCAGGCGGACATGCACACCGGCACTACGTGTAGCCTCCATGGTGTTGCTTATCGGGAGAGGGTCATCGCCGACTGGCGAACATGCCAGGGAGTGGGCGGGATTATAACGCAATCTGGCTGCCGTTCATCAGTTGCCGGTTGGGTTTGGATCGACGGCCAGTGCGCTGTCGACTCGTTCCAGCAGGGAACGTACATGCTCCCGTGCGCTGTTAGCCTCGGCATCCAGTCGGTCGTGCTTATGAAGCAGCTCGTGGGTGATGTTCAGCGCGGCCATGACTGCAACGCGATCAGCGCCGATGACTTTGCCGCTGCTGCGGATCTCACGCATTTTGCGGTCCAGGTAATGGGCGGCGCCTTCCAGATTGCTGCGTTCTTCGGGTGGGCAGGAGATGCAATATTCCTTGTCCATGATGTGCACGGTAACGGTGTTCGGCTGGGTCATGAGTCCTGCTCCAGAGCTTTCAGGCGCGAAATCATTGATTCGACCTTCACGCGGGCCATTTCGTTCTTTTCGATCAGATGAGCGCGCTCCTCGCGCCACGCCTGCTCACTCTGGCGCAGGAGTCGATTCTGCGCCTTGAGTTGTTCGGTACGCTGAATCAGCTGCTCCAGCTTGGCAGTCAGCAATTGCAGGTCGGCGTCTTCCATGGGATTCCCGGTTCAGTGGCGCGAGCGCTGGGTGGGCCGGCTTCGATGGTCTTGGCTCGTATGCCGATGCTAGGATACAAGGCCTTCATTCTAGACATTAGCGCCTCTGCGCGCCTAGCTGCCAATGCCCATTCAGAACTCGCCTTACGCTGCTTTCGCTACATTGTTGGCCAGCAGTGCCCAACCCGTCACACCCGCCGAGCTACATGGACTATTGCTCGGGCGCAGCTGCGCCGGCGCTGGTTTCGATACCGAAACCTGGCTGAGCGATGCTGTCGAGCTGCTTGGTGCTGAACCTGACGAGCCGGTGCGCCAAGCACTTATCGGACTGCAAGAAATGGTCAAAGGCGAACTCGCCGGCGATGACATCACCATCGTCCTGCTGCTGCCGAGCGATGAAGCATCGTTGACCGAGCGTGCACTGGCTCTGGGTCAGTGGTGCCAGAGTTTCCTGACCGGATTCGGCCTGGTCGCCGGCGATCGTGCGCTGAGCGGCGAAGCGATGGAAGTGCTTCAGGATCTGGCGGCCATCGCGCAGATCCAGGACTCGCTGGATGAGTCCGAAGATGGCGAGAATGACTACATGGAGGTCACGGAATACCTGCGCGTAGCGCCCCTGCTGCTATTCACTGAGTGCGCCAAGCCGGTACCGCCGACGCCCAAGCCTTCCCTGCATTGAGGACCGCTCGTCCATGACCCGTATCCCCAAGTCGGAATATGTCCGCCGGCGCAAGGCGCTGATGGCTGAGATGGAACCTAACAGCATCGCCATCCTGCCGGCCGCGCCGATGTACATTCGCAACCGCGACGTCGAACACATCTACCGTCAGGACAGTGATTTTCAATATCTCTCCGGATTTCCCGAGCCAGAGGCAGTGATTGCGCTGATCCCGGGTCGAGAGCACGGCGAGTATGTGCTGTTCTGTCGCGAACGCGATCCGGCTCGCGAGTTATGGGATGGTCTGCGCGCGGGTCAGGATGGCGCGATTTCGGACTACGGCGCTGATGATGCCTTCCCCATCGGCGATATAGACGACATCCTTCCCGGTCTGATCGAAGGGCGTTCGCGGGTCTACTACGCGATCGGCAGCAACCAAGAATTCGATCATCGCTTGATGGAGTGGATCAACACGATCCGCTCCAAGGCCCGTCAGGGGGCGCAGCCGCCGAACGAATTCGTCGCCCTTGACCATCTGCTGCACGACCAGCGCCTATACAAGTCGGCGAACGAAATAAAGGTGATGAAGCACGCTGCGGAAATCTCCGCGCGCGCCCATATCCGTGCCATGCAGGCCAGCCGTGCTGGACTCTACGAATACCATCTCGAAGCCGAGCTGGATTACGAGTTCCGCAAAGGCGGAGCGAAGATGCCGGCCTACGGTTCCATCGTCGCGGCCGGAAAGAACGCTTGCATCCTGCACTACCGTGAGAACGACGCGCTGCTCAAGGATGGCGACCTGGTGCTGATAGACGCCGGCTGTGAAATTGATTGCTACGCCAGCGACATCACCCGCACCTTTCCGGTCAGCGGCCGCTTTTCGCCCGAGCAGAAGGCTATTTATGAACTGGTCCTGGCTGCCAACGAAGAAGCCTTCAAGCATATCGCGCCCGGCAGGCATTGGAACGAGGCCCACGAGGCGACCGTTCGGGTAATCACCGCCGGATTGGTCGAGCTGGGATTGCTTCAGGGTGACGTCGATGAGCTGATTGCCGCCGAAGCCTACAAACCCTTCTACATGCACCGCGCCGGTCACTGGCTGGGCATGGACGTGCATGATGTCGGTGATTACAAGGTCGGCGGTGAATGGCGCGTGCTGGAGCCCGGCATGGCGATGACCGTCGAGCCGGGCATCTATGTCGCGGCTGACAATCAGGACGTGGCAAAGAAGTGGCGCGGCATCGGCGTACGCATCGAAGATGATGTGGTGGTCACCCGCAACGGTTGCGAAATTCTTACTGGCGGTGTGCCTAAGTCCGTTGACGAGATCGAGGCACTGATGGCGGTTTCCGCCGAGGTCGCGTAGATGGCAACGTTGGCGATCATCGGAGGTGGGCTGGTCGGCGCGAGTTTAGCGTTGGCACTGCAAAGTGGAGCGAAACAGCGTGGCTGGACGATCGAGCTGATCGAGCCGTTCGAGCCGGGCAACCACTACCAGCCCAGCTATGACGCGCGTTCTACCGCGTTGTCCTACGGGACCCGGCTTATTTACCAGCGCCTGGGCATATGGGATCAGATCGCCGAACGTGCAGAGCCAATCACCGATATCCATGTATCCGACCGCGGTCGCGCAGGTGTCACCAGGCTTGACGCCAGTAGTCAGCGTGTCCCGGCGCTGGGTTATGTCGTGGAAAACGCCTGGATCGGCCATTGTCTCTGGCAAGCACTCGATGACGACGTAGTGGTTCGCCATTGCCCTGCTGAAGTCGAGCAGATGCGAGCCGTGCCGGGCGGCTATCACCTGACATTGACTGACAGTCAGACGCTCGGCTGTGATCTCGCGGTTCTGGCCGATGGTGGTCGCTCAGGGCTGCGTGAGCAGCTCGGCATCAAAATCAAACAATCGCCCTATGGGCAAACGGCGCTGATCGCCAATGTTACGCCCGGTATGCCGCACGGGGGGCGCGCGTTCGAGCGCTTCACCGATGAGGGGCCGATGGCGTTGCTGCCGCTGCCGGATAACCGCTGCGCTCTGGTCTGGACTCGGCCGGAACGGGATGCAGCGCGTCTTGCCGCGCTCCCTGAAGCGGAGTTCCTCGAGGAGCTCCAGCAGGCGTTCGGCTATCGGCTTGGTGGTTTTCAGCAGGTTGGCGCGCGGCACCTCTATCCGCTTGTGCTGATCGAAGCTGAAGAGCAGGTTCGCTCTGGCCTAGTCGTACTGGGTAATGCTGCGCACAGCTTGCACCCTATCGCCGGGCAGGGTTACAACCTTTCCCTCCGTGACACCGAGGCTCTTGCGGTCGCGCTCTTGGGCAGTTCGGCGCCGCCGGGCGACCTGGGCGTATTGCAGGCTTACCATCGGAAGCAGCGCTCGGACCAGCGCGTCACTGTGGGTTTTTCCGATCAACTGACCCAGTTGTTCGGCGATTCGGGGCGCCTTTCCATCGCCGGGCGAAATCTTGGATTGCTGGGGCTGGATCTGCTGCCGCCCGCCAAAGCCTGGTTCGCGAGACAGGCAATGGGAATGGGCGTACGCGAGCGTTAGGGGCGTGCGAAATGCTCGATCGAGCGTTAGCGCAGTCGAGCGGACCTACCAAATTTGCAGGCTAGGCGAACAGGAGAGAGCAGTAATGCAAGCGGACCTCATCATCGTTGGCGCTGGGATGGTTGGCAGTACCTTGGCCCTGGCCCTGCAGGATACCGGCCTCACCATCAAACTGGTCGACGGCGGCCCGCTGGAAGTGCAGCCGTTCAAGCCCTCGGACTCCTTTGAGCCTCGCGTCAGCGCTCTGTCGGCTGCCAGTCAGCGGATTCTCCAGCGCGTGGGCGCCTGGCAGGGGATTGTCAGTCGACGCGCTAGTCCCTATCTGGACATGCACGTGTGGGATGGCTCCGGCACTGGCCATATCGATTTCTCCGCCGCCGCAGTACATGCCGATGTACTGGGTCACATCGTCGAGAATCGTGTCGTGCAGGATGCTCTGTTGGAGGCGCTGGAGAGCCGTGGTTCGGTGGAGCTCAAGGGCAACGCCCGTCTTGAGGAGCTGCAGCAGAACGATAACGGTTGGACGCTGACGATGGATGACGGTCAGCAGCTGAGCGCCGGACTTATAGTCGCTGCCGACGGCGCCAACTCTACGGTCCGCCAACTGGCCGGCTGCGAAACCCGCGAGTGGGATTATCTGCATCACGCCATAGTCACCAGCGTGCGCTGTGTTGAGCCGAATCAGCAGGCTGCGTGGCAACGCTTCACCGATGAAGGACCGCTGGCATTCCTGCCCTTGCAGCGGGAGGGCGACGCCCATTGGTGCTCCATCGTCTGGTCTGTCACGGAGGCCGAGGCGCAGCGGCTGATGGCGCTGGACGATGATGCGTTCTGTCAGGCCCTTGGTCGCGCCTTCGAATATCGCTTGGGTGAGATAGTCGAGGCTGATCCGCGCTTATGCATCCCGCTGCGCCAACGCCATGCAAAGCGTTACGTACAGCCCGGGTTGGCATTGATTGGCGACGCTGCTCACACCATTCATCCGTTGGCCGGGCAGGGCGTCAACCTGGGGTTGCTCGACGCAGCGGTGCTTGCAGAAGTGATCCAAGGCGCGGTATCGCGTGGTGTTCGGCTCGGTGACCCGCGGGTGTTGGGGCGTTTCGAGCGGCGTCGGATGCCCCACAACCTGGCCATGATGGCGGCAATGGAGGGGTTCGAGCGCTTGTTCCAAGCCGACCCACTGCCGCTGCGTTGGTTGCGTAATGCCGGGTTGAAAGGTGTTCAGGCTCTGCCCGCAGCCAAAGCGCTGTTCGTTCGCCAAGCGCTGGGCTTGAGCGGAGATATGCCGGAGCTGGCTAGGCTCTGATCGGTTAGGGCCTGCCGCTGGATGCGCGAATTGTCGCGTTGAGAAAGTAAATGACATTCACTACTATTCAGCTTCTTTAACAAATCATAAGAGGCTGATCCATGCAGGCACGCAAAGGTTTACTCGCCGTTCTCGCGCTCACCGCGCTGTCGAGTGCTGTACAGGCTGCCGAAGAAGTAGTGGTCTACTCTTCGCGGATCGATGAGCTGATCAAGCCGGTTTTCGATGCCTACACGGCCAAGACTGGCGTCGACGTCAAGTTCATAACGGACAAAGAAGCTCCGCTGATGGCCCGCATCAAGGCCGAAGGCGAAAACACGCCGGCGGATCTGCTCTTGACGGTAGATGGTGGCAACCTCTGGCAGGCCGAGCAAATGGGCATCCTGCAGCCGCTGAACTCGGCGGTAGTTAATGACAACATCCCTTCGCAGTACCGCTCCTCAACTGATGGCTGGACGGGTTTGTCGCTGCGGGCGCGGACCATCGTTTATTCACCCGAGCGTGTGGAAGAGGGTGAGCTGACGACCTACGAAGCCCTGGCCGACAAGAATTGGGAAGGCCGTCTGTGCCTGCGGACCAGCAAGAAGGTTTATAACCAGTCCCTGACCGCTACCCTGATCGAAACCCACGGTGCCGAGAAGACCGAAGAAATCATCAAGGGTTGGGTCAATAACCTTGCGACAGACGTGTTCGCCGATGACACCGCGTTGGTCCAGGCAATCGATGCCGGTCAGTGTGATGTAGGTATCGTCAACACCTACTACTACGGCCGCTTGCATGCGCAAAACCCGGATCTGAAAGCCAAGCTTTTCTGGCCGAATCAGGACGGTCGCGGTGTGCACGTCAACCTGTCGGGCATCGGCCTGACCAAGCATGCGCCGCACCCCGAGGCTGCACGCAAGCTGGTCGAGTGGATGACAACCCCCGAAGCGCAAAGCATCTTTGCCGATATCAACATGGAGTTTCCGGCGAATCCCGAGGTGAAATCTTCGGCTGAGGTCTCTGCTTGGGGTGATTTCAAGGCTGACACTATCCCGGTCGAAGTTGCCGGCAAGCGCCAGGCTGAAGCGATCATGCTGATGGACCGCGCTGGTTGGCGATAAGCAGTGATCGGCTGGACGCCTAGGCGGCCAGCCAGGCTCCGTTCATATCTGAATGCCTGGTTTGCAGTTTGCAGTTTGCAGTTTGCAGCTACGGCTATAATCGACGCCCCCGCATGCCGGGGGCGTCGTCTTTTCTGCTTTTGAGGCTTGCGTGTCCCACCCCGTCGAGAGCCGCTGGTATCCCATCACTTTCGCAGTCGCCGCGCTGGTATTGCTGCCGCTGAGCGTCCTGCTGTTCAGTTGGAGCGATATCGACACCAGCATCTGGTCACATCTTTGGCAGACCCAGCTGCCGCGTTTGCTGGGCAATACGTTAACGCTGGTTCTAGGTGTTTCGGTGGGTGTGACCGTGCTCGGGGTCAGCCTGGCCTGGTTGACTTCGTTGTGTGAGTTCCCGGGGCGGCGCTGGCTGGATTGGGCGCTGATGCTGCCTTTTGCCATTCCCGCCTATGTGCTGGCGTTCGTGTTCATCGGGCTGCTCGATTTCGCCGGGCCGGTGCAGACACTGGCTCGGGAGTGGTTCGGCAGTGGGGTGCGCTTTCCTCGGGTCCGGTCCACCGGCGGTGTCATCACCGTGCTGGTGCTGGTTTTCTATCCTTATGTCTATCTGCTTGCTCGCTCAGCCTTCATTGCTCAAGGCAAAGGGCTGATGGAGGCCGCGAGGGTTCTAGGCAAGTCGCCCTGGAAAGCGTTCTGGACCGTCGCGTTACCAATGGCGCGACCGGCAATCGGTGCCGGGCTGGCTTTGGCATTGATGGAAACACTTGCCGATTTCGGCGCCGTGGCGGTTTTCAATTTCGATACCTTTACCACCGCGATATACAAGACCTGGTATGGGTTCTTCAGTCTCACCAGTGCCACTCAGCTGGCCAGCTTGTTGTTGTTGGCCGTGATGCTGGTGCTCTATGGCGAGCGCCGTGCGCGAGGGGCAGCCCGGCCCGCGAATGATCGGGCGCGCTCGGCGGTGCTTTATCGGCTTCGTGGCGTCAAGGCCCTGGCCGCCAGTAGTTGGTGTGGCCTGGTGTTTCTTTGTGCCTTCGTCATACCCGTACTGCAGTTGCTGGCCTGGCTCTGGCAGCGTGGGCGCTTCGATCTCGATGAGCGTTATACCGGCTTGATCCTGCATACCCTTTATCTGGGCGGCCTGGCGGCGCTGATCACAGTGACTGTGGCGCTATTGCTGGCTTTCGCCCGACGCCAGGCACCGCTGCGTCCGATAAAGATGGCAGTTGGGTTGGCGAATCTCGGTTACGCGCTGCCGGGGTCGGTGCTGGCCGTGTCGATCATGCTTGCGTTCAGCTACCTCGACCGCGAATTGGTCGTGCCGCTGTCCGGCTGGCTCGGCGGCGCAGGCAAACCGATCCTGTTGGGAAGCCTCGGCGCTTTGCTCCTGGCTTACCTGATTCGGTTCATGGCGGTGGCGTTCGGGCCGCTGGAAAGCGCGCTGGCGCGGATTCGGCCTTCTCTGCCGCAGGCCTCGCGCAGTCTTGGCGTGGGCGGGCCGGCACTGTTCTTCCGGGTCTACCTGCCGTTGTTGTTGCCTGGAACGCTGAGTGCCGCCTTGTTGGTGTTCGTCGATGTACTGAAAGAAATGCCTGCCACGCTCCTTATGAGACCGTTCGGCTGGGACACGCTGTCGGTGAGGATCTTCGAGATGACCAGCGAAGGCGAGTGGGCGCGTGCTGCGCTGCCTGCGCTGACGTTGGTGCTGGTCGGGCTGTTGCCGGTCATCTTGCTGATCCGTCGCTCAGCCCGGCGAGTCGGCTGAGCGCTCCATCGCCTCGCAGTGACCTGTCACGACCTTGAGGCTACAATGCGCGCCATCCAAAAATCGTCGGGCCTATTGCCCGGCTCTAATAAGCTCTACCCACGCCGCTTCGGCGACCTGCCCGGAAGGAGAAACCCATGGGTCAGCGTACTCCCCTCTACGATCAGCACCTCGCACTCGGCGCCAAGATGGTCGATTTCGGCGGCTGGGACATGCCGCTGCATTACGGCTCCCAGGTAGAAGAACATCATCAGGTGCGCCGCGATTGCGGGGTGTTCGACGTCTCCCACATGACGGTGGTGGACGTCCGGGGGGCGGATGCGAAGGCCTATCTGCAGCGCCTGCTGGCCAACGACGTAGATCGTCTCGGGCAGGTCGGCAAAGCACTCTATACGGCCATGCTCAACGAGCGTGGCGGCGTCGTGGACGACCTCATCGTTTATCTCGCCGAAGAGGGTTATCGGCTTGTGGTCAACGCCAGCACCCGCGACAAGGATCTGGCGTGGATGCAGGCGCAGGCTGAGGGGTTTACGGTTGAAGTGACCGAGCGGCCCGAGCTGGCGATGCTGGCCGTCCAGGGCCCCCATGCGCGGGCGCGCACCGCTGAATTGGTCAGTCAGGCTCGAGCGGCATTGATCCACGAACTCAAGCCGTTCAACGGCCGTGCCGCAGGGGATTGGTTCATTGGTCGCACCGGCTATACCGGTGAGGACGGTCTGGAAATTATCCTGCCGGCCGAGCAGGCTCCTGATTTCCTCAGCGAGCTGGTCGGCGCCGGCATCCCGCCGATCGGGCTGGGTGCGCGTGACACCTTGCGCCTCGAGGCGGGCCTGAATCTCTACGGCCAGGATATGACCGAGGATGTCTCGCCGCTGCAGGCCAATATGGGCTGGACCGTGGCGTGGCAGCCGGTCGAGCGTGATTTCATTGGCCGCAGCGCGCTCGAGGCACAGAAGACAAAAACTGATCTGCCGAAACTGGTAGGGCTGGTGCTCGAGGAGCGTGGCGTGCTGCGAGCCCATCAGATCGTGCGCGTCAACGGCATGGGCGAAGGAGAGATCACCAGCGGTAGTTTTTCGCCTACGCTTGGCAAAGCCATCGCGCTTGCGCGTGTTCCGGCCGGGACGGCTGATCGTGCCGAAGTAGAAATCCGTGGCAAGTGGTATCCCGTGCGCGTGGTGCAGCCGACTTTCGTGCGTCACGGCAAAGTACTGGTGTAAATTCGGCCAACTGCAATTTTGCAACGGGCCGCAGAGCCTGCTTCGTGCCCGCAACCGACAGCTTTTTTGAGGACCTACGAATGAGCGACATCCCCAGCGATCTGCGATACGCCGCGAGCCACGAGTGGGCCCGTCTCGAAGCCGACGGTAGTGTTAGCGTCGGTATCTCTGACCATGCCCAGGAAGCGCTGGGCGATGTGGTGTATGTGGAGCTGCCGGAGATCGGCCAGCAGCTGACTGCAGGGCAACAAGCGGGTGTGGTGGAGTCGGTAAAGGCCGCTTCGGACATTTACGCGCCAATTTCCGGGGAGGTGGTCTCGATCAACGAGCAACTCACCGATTCGCCGGAAAACGTCAACAGCGAGCCCTATGGCAGCTGGTTCTTCCGGATTCAGCCGAGCGATGCCTCGCAACTGGAGAAGCTGCTCGACGCAGAGGGTTACAAGGCCTCCTGCGACGCCGAAGCCTAAGCGTTCAAATCCAAAAGCCCCGTCATGCAGGCGTGTGAAAACCGAGCGAAGCCGATTTTCATAGCAGCCCGTGTATCGGGGCTTTCCTTTTTCGAGAGAAGCAGTGATGTCTCAAGTGCCGCGCCTTTCCCAGCTCCAGCAACCTGACGCCTTTTTGCGTCGCCATCTTGGCCCTGATGCGAGTGAACAACAGGCCATGCTCGATGCGCTCGGCTTGTCCAGCCGTGAAGAGTTGGTCAAGCAGACCGTGCCGCCGGCGATTCGCCTGCAAGGTGACCTGGCGCTGCCGGCCGCCCTGGATGAGCAGGAAGCACTGGCGCGTTTGCGAGGCTACGCGGAACAGAACCAGCTCTGGACCAGCCTGATCGGAATGGGCTACCACGGCACCATCACGCCGCCCGTAATTTTGCGCAACGTCTTGGAAAACCCCGGCTGGTATACCGCTTACACGCCTTATCAACCGGAGATTGCCCAAGGTCGTCTGGAGGCGCTGCTGAATTTCCAGCAACTGACCATCGACCTCACCGGACTCGATCTGGCCAACGCCTCGCTACTCGACGAAGCCACAGCCGCAGCGGAAGCCATGACCCTGGCGAGGCGAATGGCCAAGAGCAAGAGCAACTGCTTCTTCGTCGATGAAAACTGTCATCCGCAGACGCTCTCAGTGGTGCAGACGCGTGCCGAAGCCTTTGGCTTTGAACTGGTGGTCGGTGCGCTTGAGGATATCGTTGGGCAGGAAGTCTTCGGTGCGCTGCTTCAATACCCCGACACTCATGGCGAGATTCGCGATCTGCGACCGGCGATCGAGGCGCTCCACGCCAAGCAAGCCCTGGCCTGCGTCGCGGCAGACCTGCTCAGCCTGCTGCTGCTGACGCCGCCTGGCGAACTTGGCGCGGATGTGGTGCTCGGTTCAACCCAGCGATTTGGCGTACCGATGGGCTACGGTGGTCCCCACGCCGCCTATTTCGCTACCCGCGACGCCTTCAAGCGCGCCATGCCCGGCCGTATTATCGGCGTTTCCAAGGATGCGCGCGGCAACACGGCGCTGCGCATGGCGCTGCAAACGCGCGAACAGCATATCCGTCGCGAGAAGGCCAATTCCAACATCTGTACCGCGCAGGTGCTTCTAGCCAACATCGCCAGCTGTTATGCCGTCTACCACGGTCCAGACGGGCTCAAGCGCATCGCTCAGCGCACCCATCGGCTGACCTCGATCCTGGCCAGCGCGCTGGAAATGAAAGGCATCAAGCGCACCAACCAGTATTTCTTCGACACGCTGACGCTTGAGGTGGGCGGCGCACAGACGGCGATTCTCGAAAGTGCTCGCGCGGCGCGGATCAATCTGCGCATCCTCGGTCGGGGCAAGCTAGGTGTCAGCCTCGACGAGACCTGTAACGAGCAGACCGTGGAAGAGCTACTGGCGGTGTTCCTCGGTGCCGATCACGGACTGAGCATCACGACGCTGGACGCGGGTGAAATCGTCAGCGGCATCCCGAACGAACTGCAGCGCAGCAGCGCTTATCTGACTCACCCGGTGTTCAACACCCACCACAGCGAAACCGAGATGCTGCGTTACCTTAAGCAGCTGGAGAATAAGGATCTGGCATTGAACCAGGCGATGATCCCGCTCGGTTCCTGCACCATGAAGCTGAACGCGACTAGCGAAATGATCCCGATTACATGGCCGGAGTTCGCCAACCTGCATCCGTTCGCACCGCAGGAGCAGGCTCAAGGCTACAAGCTCATGATCGATGAACTGGAAGCTTGGCTCTGTGCGATCACTGGCTTCGACGCGATCTCGATGCAACCCAACTCCGGCGCCCAGGGCGAATACGCCGGCCTGGTCGCGATCCGCAAATATCACGAGAGCCGCGGCGAGGGCCAGCGTGACATCTGCCTGATTCCATCTTCGGCCCACGGCACCAACCCAGCGTCAGCGCAGATGGTCAGCATGCGTGTGGTGATCGTCGATTGCGACAAGGCGGGGAACGTCGATCTCCAGGACCTCAAGCGCAAGGCGGCCGAGGCGGGGGATAAGTTGTCCTGTCTGATGATCACCTATCCGTCGACCCATGGTGTCTACGAAGAAGGCGTTCGGGAGATCTGCGAAGCGATTCATGCGCAGGGCGGCCAGGTGTACATGGACGGCGCCAACCTCAACGCTCAGGTCGGGCTGGCGCGTCCAGCCGATATCGGCGCAGACGTTTCGCACATGAACTTGCATAAAACGTTCTGCATCCCGCATGGCGGTGGCGGCCCAGGTATGGGGCCGATCGGTATCAAGGCGCACCTGCAGCCTTTCGTTGCCAACCATCCAGTGATCGAGCTGCAAGGCCCGAATCCGGAAAACGGTGCGATTAGCGCCGCGCCTTGGGGAAGCGCCAGTATCCTGCCGATCAGCTGGATGTACATCGCCATGATGGGACCGCAGCTGCGCGACGCCACCGAGGTTGCGATTCTCAGTGCTAACTACCTGGCGATGCGTCTTGGCGAGGCCTTTCCGGTCCTCTACAGCGGGCGTAACGGTCGTGTAGCACACGAATGCATCATCGATCTGCGGCCGCTCAAGGCGCAGACTGGCATCACCGAGGAGGACGTCGCCAAGCGGCTGATCGATTACGGCTTTCACGCGCCGACCATGTCTTTCCCGGTGCCCGGCACGTTGATGATCGAGCCTACCGAGAGCGAGTCGAAAGCCGAGCTAGATCGTTTCGTCGAAGCGATGCTGAGCATTCGTGCTGAGATCGACAGGGTGGAAAGCGGCGGATGGCCTGCCGAGGACAACCCGCTGGTACGCGCTCCGCATACACTGGCCGACGTCACCAACCTGTGGGATCGTCCATACAGCATCGCCGAAGGCGTGACGCCGAGCGCACATACCCAAGCGCACAAATATTGGCCCGCGGTGAACCGGGTGGATAACGTATTTGGTGACCGCAACCTGTTCTGTGCCTGCGTGCCGGTCGAGGATTACCGCGAGTAGTGCTGTTCCGCCCGTTCTGATCCTTGAGTGAGACCGGGCGGAGTCTCTACCGAAAATTCAGCCCTCTTGCGAAGGCTCGTCGAGAGCCTCATCGCTATCTTCGCCAATCATCCCCAGCAGTTGCGCCAGCACCAGCTGGGCTTCTTCCACACCCTGCCGCTTCGGCGCCGAGAACAGTTGGACGCTGACACCGTCTCCCCACCCCTTGCGGATGTCACGCTGTATCGCCAGCAACGCGTTTTTGGCTGCGCCGAAGGCAAGCTTGTCTGACTTGGTCAGCAAGATGTGTAGCGGCATCTCGCTGGCGTTGGACCAGTCGAGCATCATGCGGTCGAATTCGGTCAGCGGATGGCGGATGTCCATCATCAAGAACACCCCAGCGAGACTCTCGCGGCTGCTCAGGTAGGCTTCCAAATGACGCTGCCAATGCTGCTTCAGGGGAATCGGTACTTTTGCATAGCCGTAGCCGGGAAGATCGACCAGGCGATGGTGTTCATCGAGGCTGAAGAAGTTCAGCAGTTGGGTGCGCCCGGGTGTCTTCGACGTGCGGGCGAGACTGGCATGGGTGAGCGTGTTCAGCGCACTGGACTTGCCCGCGTTCGAGCGGCCGGCGAAAGCGACTTCCAGGCCCTCGTCAGCCGGGCATTGATCGACCTTGGCGGCACTGGTCATGAACGTGGCTTGCTGGCAGAGGCCTAGAATCGGGTTTTTTGGGAGCATGGGCTTTCCGGTGAGTGCGCGGGGTGCGGCAATGGTTCATTTCCGTTTCAGGAGCGCCAGTATATAATGCCGCAGATTTTGTGTGCGCTTTGGTCTGAAAACGAGGCCGAGTAGCCGCTCTGCTGCCGCTTGCGGCGACCGACCGGAAGCGAGCAAGGCGTTGCTCAAGCGCCAGGTTAGACGTCACCCTGTATATAACGAGCGTCGCCATGGCCCTAAGCGGTCGGACTGCCGAATAAGATTTCTTTAAACCCTTAGCCGTAGTTGGATGAGCTGATGAACAAAGTACTCGTGAGTCTGCTGTTGACCCTTGGCATCACCGGTATCGCCCACGCGGCTGGAAATGCAGAAGCAGGAAAAGAAAAGGTCGCCGTCTGTGGTGCTTGCCACGGTGCCGACGGAAACAGTGCCGCACCGAACTTCCCGAAACTCGCAGGCCAGGGCCCGAACTATCTGTTCAAGCAGCTGCAGGATATCAAGGTAGGCAGCAGTCCCACGGCGGAGCCGGGCGTCGGTCGCAAGGTGCTGGAAATGACCGGTATTCTCGATCCCTACAGCGATCAGGACCTCCAGGACATGGCCGCCTATTTCGCCAGCCAGAAGATGACCATCGGCACGGCCGACCCAGCTCTGGTCGCTCAGGGTGAGCAGCTTTTCCGCGGTGGCAAGCTGGAACAGGGCATGCCGGCTTGCTCTGGTTGTCATGCACCGGACGGCGTAGGCAACAACCTGGCGCGTTTCCCACGTCTGGGCGGTCAGCACGCAGCCTATACGGCCAAGCAGCTCACCGATTTCCGTGAAGGCGATCGCACCAATGACGGCGATGCGGCCATCATGCGCACCATCGCCTCGAAGTTGAGCAACAAAGATATCCAGGCACTGTCGAGCTACATCCAAGGCCTGCACTGATCGTTTTCCCGATCAGCCTAAAAGGGGCGTTCAGGGCATGAGCCTGAACGCCTTTTTTTGTTTTCGGCCTCGCTATAATGATTGTCAAGATATTGAAAAGCGGCGGAAAGCGCTGGCGAGCAAACATGAATTGCTGCAGCCTGTGGCGCTATCGGTTAGCCGTTCATTACAAGGGAGTCATTATGCGTAAACTCGTCCTCAGTGCCCTTCTCGTTACCGCCAGTCTGTTCGGCTTTTCAGCCAATGCGGCAGATTTCCAAGCAGGAAAGGAATACGTCGAGCTGAAGAATCCGGTACCGGTTGCCGAGCCGGACAAGATCGAGGTGGTCGAGCTGTTCTGGTATGGCTGCCCGCATTGCTACCAGTTCGAGCCGGTGATCAATCCATGGATCAAGCAACTGCCTGACGATGTCGATTTCAAGCGCATCCCGGCGATGTTTGGTGGCGTCTGGAACACGCACGGGCAGATGTTCCTCGCGCTGGAGTCCATGGGGGTCGAGCAGAAAGTCCATGACGCCGTGTTCAACGCTTATCATCGAGACGGTAACAAGCTCGACACGCCGGAAAAGATGGCGGAGCTCCTCGAGGGGCAGGGTGTCGACAAGCAAGCTTTCCTCAAGGCTTATAACTCCTTTGGCGTGAAGAGCCGTGCCGAGCAGGCGAAGAAGTTGGCGATGGCCTATCAGATCACTGGCGTTCCGGTGATGATCGTCAACGGAAAGTACCGTTTCGACATCGGCTCCGCTGGTGGCCCGGAGCGGGCACTGGAAGTTGCTGACTTCCTCATCGAAAAAGAACGCGCGGCCCGGTAAGCACAGGTGCTTCGTCGCTGGAGCTCACCACGCCTGGCCGGCCCCGGCCAGGCGCGGGTCAATCCCCTTTGCCTGGATTCCAGCGGCCTGCCCTGTAACGGCCGGTTGCGTCTGCTGAGTTTCAACATTCAGGTGGGGATCAGCACCGAGCGCTATCACCATTACCTCACCCGTAGCTGGCAGCACTTGCTGCCACACACCGGACGCGCACGGAATTTACAGCGAATCGGCGACTTGCTCGCCAACTACGATCTCGTGGCGCTGCAAGAAGCCGACGGCGGCAGTATGCGATCGGGCTATGTCAATCAAGTCGAGCATCTTGCGCAGCTGGGGGCTTTTCCGTACTGGTACCAGCAGCTCAACCGCAACCTGGGACGCTTCGCTCAGCACAGCAACGGCGTGCTGAGTCGACTGGAACCGCAGGGGCTGGAAGACCATCCGTTGCCAGGACCATCCGGCCGCGGCGCGATTCTGCTCCGCTTTGGTCAGGGTGAGAACGCCCTTGTCGTGGTGGTGATGCATCTGGCTCTAGGCGGTGGCGCACGCACTCGCCAACTGGCGTATATCCGCGACCTGATAAGTGGCTACCGCCATCAGATTCTGATGGGCGACATGAATACCCATGCCAGCGATCTGCTGGAGCACTCACCCCTGCGTGATCTTGGCCTGCAAGCACCGCAAATCGAGGCGACGTTTCCCAGCTGGCGTCCGCAACGCTGCCTAGACCACATTCTGCTGAGCCCCAGCCTGACGCTCGAGCGCGTCGATGTACTGGCCCAGGCAACTTCAGACCACCTACCGGTCGCGGTGGAGATCCGCCTACCTGACGCGCTGCACGATGCTGACGCACTGCCTGTACCTACGGATAGGACCTGATGAGCGACGACGCGCAACGCTGGAAAGACAAATACCTGCATCAGTTGGAACAGCAGGAGCAGCTCGAAGGGCGCTGGAATACGCGGCTGGATCTGCTGCGGCGCAGTCTGGTGCGCAGCAGTTTTGCGGTGGACGATGCCGATCCGGCGGTTGAGCGCTGCATGCGTGAGCTACGTGATGTGCTGCGCGACGATGTGCAGGATGACCGTCTGGGTGCGCTGGTCCCGCGGCTCGAGCGCGCGGTCCTCGACACTGAGCGCACTAAACAGGAGCGCCTCGAGCGATTGACCGAGGCGCTCGACCAACTGGCCTCGCAATTGCTCGAGCTGCGGCTACCCAACGAAATCCGCAAGCCGTTGAAGCAGTTTTCACGGCAGCTTGCTAAGCGAGCGGCCCAATCGCGCGAGCTGCCCATGCTGTTGAGCGAGCTAGGTGAGTTACAGAGCCAGGCCCTGGAGGCTCAGCGACCGTCCGGCGCCTCCAATTCGGTGGGATTGCTTGGCCGTTTGTTCGGTCAGCGCGACAGCAACATTGAGGCCTTGGCAAAGCCCGACAACGATCTGCCATTGATTACGGCTGACCCGGTGCAATCGCTGCCAGGCCAGCCGCTTTTTGAACAGGCCGAAACGCCTGAACCATTGCAAGGGTCGTCCGCTCCGGATTCTGGCTTTCAGGCGGCGGAAGCGCCGCGGCCTTTGATCGACATCGCGACGCCGCATAGCGATGCGACAGCCAACGTGACACCACCAGAATTGACGCCGGAGAGCCAGTCGGCCGATCCGTATCAGTTACCGCCTTCGCCGGAGCAGGCCTACAGTGCCATTGCCGAGCGTGTCGAATCGACACTGCTCGGTCTTCTTGAGAATCTGCGCCTGCCAGAACACCAGCAGGTGCAGGTGCAGGCTATGCGCGAACGGATTCAGCAAGGGCTGAATTGGTATGAACTCGTGCCGGTGCTTGATGACCTGGCTCAGTTGATGCTGGCCGTGGCTGATCAAGGGCAGCGAGAATTCGAACTCTACCTGAGTCTGCTCAACGACCGTCTGGCCACCATGCAGGACAGCCTCGGCGCGGCCCGCGAAGGGCACGTGCAGAGCAAGGAAACCGCACAGGCGCTTGACGAAGAGCTGCGCCAGCAAGTCGGTGGTCTGCAAGACAGCATGCTCGGCGCCAAGGACCTGCCGAGCCTGAAGCAGACTGTTCAGGCTCGGTTGGATGGGTTGCTCGAAACCGTCGATGCGTATCAGCGTCAGCGTAGCGACCATGAACAGGCCTTGAGCGATCGCCTAAGCACTTTGGTCGAGCGGGTGGCAAGCCTTGAGCAGGCGGCAACGGGGATGCGCGAGCATCTCGAAGAGCAGCGGCAGAAGGCTCTGCAGGATCCGCTTACCAGCTTGCCTAACCGAGCCGCCTGGGATGAGCGCCTGGAGCTCGAGGTCGCACGTCAGCAACGCTACGGTGGTCAGCTGCTGCTCGCGGTTCTGGACGTCGATCACTTCAAGCGTATCAACGACAGTTTCGGCCATCTGGCTGGTGATCGAGTGCTCAAGATCATTGCCAACGAACTGCGCAAGCGGCTGCGCAAGACCGATTTTATCGCCCGTTTCGGTGGCGAAGAATTCGCGCTGTTGCTGCCCGAGACGCCCGCCGCGGCAGGGCTTAAGCTGCTCGATAACCTGCGTACAGGTATCGAGAGCTGTCCTTTTCACTTCAAGGGCGCTCGTATCCAGGTGACCCTGTCAGGGGGGCTTGCAAGCTTCGCTGCATCCGATCGAGCCGAGCAGGTGTTCGAGCGCGCCGACCGAGCCCTATACCGGGCGAAGGATTCCGGTCGCAACCGTATCGAAGCGGACTGACCGACCGCGCTGGGAGTCCAGGGGTCACCCCGGTACAATTGCCTTCTATGCTCTGGCGCCGACTCTCTTCGGCGTTTCTCTGCGGGCCGCTGCTCGGTCCGATCGAATGTCCCAAGTCCGCGTCATCACGCTGTAGACCAGAGGCCGCGTATGAAAAGTTTGATCCTCGCCTTGTTTGGCCTGTTGCTCGCCGGCTGCGCCAGCGGTCCGCGTATCGATACCCGTCATACATCGCTGGGGCAGGACAGTCGGGCGCAGTTTATCGTTCTGCATTACACCTCAAGTGACCTGCAGCGTTCGCTCGACATTCTCAAGGGCGACGGCGTCAGCAGCCACTACCTAATCGGCGAAGCGCCCGCGACCATCTACCGTCTGGTCGATGAAGATCGTCGTGCCTGGCACGCTGGCGAAAGCCAATGGAACGGACGTACCTGGCTTAACTCCAGCTCCATTGGCATCGAGCTGGTTAACCGCGGTTATATCGAAAGCGCCGAGGGGCGTCTCTGGTATCCCTACTCCGATGAGCAGATTGACGCTCTGATCGTGCTGCTCAAGGACATCATGCAGCGCCGCGGTCTGAAGCCTGGCGCGATCATCGGGCACAGTGACATTGCCCCGCAGCGCAAGGTCGACCCGGGCCCGCTGTTTCCCTGGAAGCGGCTGGCGGACGCCGGTCTGGTGCCCTGGCCTGACGCCCAAGCCGTAGCGCGCCAGCGCAGCCTGTTTGCGACGGCAATACCGGATGTGGCCTGGTTTCAAGCGCAGTTGGCGGAGCAGGGATACAAGGTGCCCGAGCACGGCTATCTCGATCTGGAAACCCGAAACGTCATTGCGGCGTTCCAGATGAAATATCGCCCGGCACGCTTCGATGGCGAACCGGACGCTGAAACCGCAGCGCTGCTCGCGGTGCTGAACGCAGCAGGCTGAGGCTTCGGCTCAGCTGCGCGGGTTACAGCCGATCAGCCTCGAGTCGGCGAGTGCCGCGGTGCGGTGAATCGTGGCGGCGCGGTATTCCGGGTCCGCCAGCATTGCCAGAAAGGCTTCAGGCGAGGGGTAGCGCACCAGCAGCACCTCGTCCCAATGTTCCTGCTCCGGCGCAATTAGCGCGACGCGGGCGTTGGCCATGATCTCCACGTCGCCACCGGCTGAGCGTACCTTCTTGATGGCGGTGCGGCTGTAGACTGCATAGGCTTCCCTGCCGGAACAACGCGGGTGACCGCTCTCGGCAGGATAGACGGCTTGATCGTTAAAGCGCAGCAAGTTGAGCATGAGGATCGGCTCGCCGGCAGGCATCTGATCGGCGAAGCGCTTCAGTTGGTCCTGGCTGGGATTGAGGCTGGGCATGGCGGCTCCTTTTTATTCTTCCCGCGCTGCCTGGCTTAGATGGGCAGGGCGATATAGAAGATGGTGCCGTGACCGATCCGCGAATGCACGCCGATACGACCACCATGCAGCTGAGCGATCTCTTTGCATAAGGCAAGGCCCAGTCCGGCGCCACCGCGGCGACGCCCAATTTGCACGAAGGGTTCGAAGATGCGCGCTTGCTGGCTATAGGGGATGCCCTCGCCATTGTCCTCGACACTGAGAATGACCCGTTCGCCGTGATGCCGCGCCAGTAGGCGGATTTCACCGCCGTCAGGTGTGTGCCGCAGTGCATTGCTGAGCAGGTTGTCGAGCGTTCGGTCCATCTGCTGCTGGTCCAGCAACAGGCTTGGCAGTGGCGTCTGTAGTTCAAGCTTGATTTCGATATGGTTCTGCGCAGCACTCGCCTGGAAACGCTGCCGTGCTTGCTCGAGGAGCGCCGCCGGGTCGCACGGCACGCGTTCGAGTTTTTGCTGACCGCTCTGGTAGCGCGAGAAGTTCAGTAGATCGTTAATCAGCGTGACCAAACGCTGCATCTCTTCATGCACGGTGGTGAACAGGTCGGCTTCGCGGCTATTGTCCGGATAGTGCGTTCGTTCGCGCAGCAGGCTGAAGGCCATTTGCATGCCTGTCACAGGAGTGCGCAGCTCATGCGACGCACGCAACACGAACTCGTTGCGCACCCGTTCGAAAGTTCGCTGGTCGGTCACGTCGTGAAGCACCATCACCGCGCCGCTGATGCGGCCGTCGTGATGGTTCACTGGGCTCATGCGCCATGACAACAGGCGGCGCTCGCCGTCGGCCTCGATCACCAGATCTTCCGGCGGCCCGGATAGCGGCGTATCGGCCAGCACTTGCTGAGCAGCCTCGTCCAGCTCCGGATAGCCGAGGGCTTGGCCAAGCGTCGACCCCAGATGCTCTGTCTCCCAGGCCAATTGGCGTTGCGCGACCGGGTTGGCATGTTCCAGACGGCCCTGGCGGTCGATGATCAGCAGGCCGTCATCGATGCTGTCGAGCAATGCCTGCAGCCGTTGCTGGCCATCGACCAGCGCTTCGACATTGGTTTGCTTGAACTGGTGCAGGGCCTGCGCCATCAGACCGAAGCGACGAATCAGCGAAGACAGCTCAGCGATGGGTGAGGTGGGCAGGTTGATATTGAAGTCGCCGCGGCCGATCTGGTCAGCCACGCTGGACAGTTGCTCGATGGGGTCACCGAAGCGCCGGGCGAAGCTGTGTGCGGTGACGAAGCCGATCAGCAGCACCGCAATACCGGTCAACCCGAGCAGCCCGGCGAGCAATTGTGCCCGTTCGCGGCTGCGAATCTCGGTGTCACGAATCTGGTTGTAGGCGGACTGTTGCATGTCCACCATCAACTCGCGAACGCGGTTGAAGGATTGACTGAGGGGATTATCCTCGAGCAGTGTCGCGTTCAGGTTGGAGGGTGTTTCCAGCTCCACGGCAAAGCGAGTATAGGCGTCGCCGATGGCTTCATAAGCCTTGCGGTCCTGCTCGTCGTTGGCGTCCGCCATGCCTCGCGCCAGAGCGCCCAGAAAGACTTCTCGATATTCGTTCAGGGCTTCAACGTCGCGCTCTTCGCGGACTAGCAGCAGTAGCTGGTTTCCCAGCGCCTGGCGCAGCTGCTGGTTGACCTCGATGACACCGAAGTTATCGCGAATGAGATTTTCCTGGCTCTTCGCCATTTGCACGACGCTGACCAGCGCCAGCAGTAGCCCAAGCAAGGCCACCGTCATCAATGCCGAGAAACCCAGGAACAGCCGGGTTCTCAGCTTCATCTGGATTTTCATAGGCCGTATTGCTTACGTTTTCGATAAAGCGTCGATGCGTCGATGCCTAGAATTCGGGCGGCTTGCTCAAGTGTGTCGCTGGTGCTCAATACGCCCGAGATATGTGCTTTTTCCAGCGCTTCCAGACTGAGCGGCTCACCGATCCGTGGGGCGTTGCTGACGGCCTGATCGGCCAGGCCAAGATGGCTGACTTCGATCATGTCCTGCGGGCAGATGATGCTGGCGCGCTCGACCACGTTGCGCAATTCACGGACGTTGCCTGGCCAGCGATAGGCCTTCAGCGCGGCAACCGCGTTGTCGCTGAAGCCGCGCGCTGGTCGGCCATAGCTTTTTACGAAGAACGCCAGGAAGCGTTCGGCGAGGGTCAGCACATCTTCCGGGCGCTCGCGCATGGGCGGAAGGTTCAGGGTGATGACATTCAGACGGTAGAGCAGGTCTTCACGGAAACGCCCTTCGCGGACCATTTCCTCGAGATTCAAATTGGTGGCGGCGAGAATGCGTACGTCGGCCCTTCGGGTGACCGGGTCTCCGACGCGCTCGTATTCCTTGTCTTGGATGAAACGCAGCAGTTTCGGCTGCAAAGCGAGGGGAAAGTCGCCGATTTCGTCGAGAAACAGCGTGCCGCCGTCAGCTTGATTGACGCGCCCCAGGGTGCTTTCGGTAGCCCCGGTGAAAGCGCCACGATTGTGTCCGAATAGCTCGCTTTCCATCAGATCAGCCGACAGCGACGGACAGTTGATGGTGATGAAGGCTTTTTTAGAGCGTCGGCTCCAGTTGTGAATTGCACGCGCCAGCTCGCCTTTGCCCGTGCCTGACTCACCGAGGATGAGGATGTTCGCGTCGGTATCGGCCACTTGGCGGGCGGTCTCGAGCACGCTCATCATCGCCGGGCTGTACGAGCCCAGCGCATCGCTGCGTTTTTGCACCTCGCCTTCCAGGGCTTCTAGGCGCGCCGCCATCTGACGGACTTCCAGCTGCTTGGCGGCCGACAGGCGCAGCTGCTCGGGGCTGCATGGCTTGACCAGGTAATCCGCAGCGCCCGCTTGCATCGCGTCCACCGCGGTGTCTACCGCCGAATGGGCGGTGACGATTACTACACGCATCCACGGCGCAAGTACGCGCATCTGCTGCAGAACATCGAGACCGTTGTCTTCACCGAGGCGCAGGTCCAGAAAGCACAGATCGAACACCTGCCGCTGTAGGATCGCTTCGGCCTGTGAAGCGCTGGCCGCCGTGACCACCGTATAACCGCGGTCCTCGAGGCAGTAGCGGAACGTGCGCAGGATCGCTGCCTCGTCGTCCACCAGTAGGATGCGGCCGCCGGTGTCGGTCGTTTGGTCCATGAATGCTCCAGTCAGGCAAAAGCGGTGAATGTTTGGCGAGTCGTTGGGGTGGAACCTGTGTGCTGCAGTGGCGCGCGGTAGTTCAGCGCCTGCTTTAGTCTACGCAAAGCCTTGCAAGTTGCACGGTATACACAGGTCTTTCCTGCAGACTGCAATCGCGCTTCAAGCGCAACGGCGATGCAAGCTGTTGATTATAAAGGCGCCGGGAGGTTTTTGGCGCTGGCATGGGGCTTGCGGTGGTTACCGGCACGCGCGTGGTCGACAGCGGTCGAGGCGCATCGCAATCTGTATTTGGAGGTCCCATGAACCAGAACATGACCCAACTCAACGAGCTCATCGAGATCACCCGCGACGGTCAGCATTTCTATCAGCACGCGATTGACGAGGTGAAAGACGTCGAATTGCAGCATCTGTTCCGCGATATGGCGCAAGCCAAGACGCATATCATCCAAGCGCTGTCGGTAAAGGTTGCGGCCAACCAGCAGCAACCCGCACAAGGCGGCACTACCGCAGGCAAGCTGCGCGAGATGTATGCCGACACCAAGGCGAGGCTCGGCGACAGCGACGCGGTTTACATCGACCAGCTTGACCAGACCGAAGAGCGCATCCTGGCGGCCTTCGAGGATGCACTGAAAACAGCTGACCCTGATGTGAAGGCATTGCTAGCCATTGAGCTGCCGAAAATACGTGCCTGTCATGAGCGCATTCATACCCTCAATCACAGCGACAGGAACCGCAGGGATTAGTCCGTCGTGCAAATCGCCCGGCGCCATGCATGGGCATCGTGCAATATAAATTGGCGCAGCGATGTTTGGTGAATCTAAGTTGTTGAAATTAAAGGATTAATAGGAAGTCTAACGGATGGCACGAGCCCTGCAACATAACCGCTAAGACAGACATGCCCCGCATGCTTAGAAGGAGTTGAGGATGAATCGTCAAGCACGTTTCCTACTGGTTGGAAAAGGTTTTCTTACCGCCGCTGTGGTCACGTTGATCATCGGAGCCGAACAGCCAATGTCGGAACCGCTCAGCCAGACACAGCATGAGTCAGCGGAACGAATCCGCATGTACGACGCTCAACCTGTAGGGATTGTGCAAACCGGACCTGCCCAGCAGACAATTGATTATTTGCGGGAGCGGTCGGAACAACGTTGGGTTTTCTAGTTGGAGATAGGCGACCCGATCCTTGCGGATCGGTCCGCTGAAGATGTCCTGAACCGAAGAGGAGTTACACCATGCTGAGTTGGGCTATTACGTTTCTGATCATTGCCATCATCGCTGCAGTACTGGGCTTCGGTGGTATCGCGGGCACTGCAACAGGTATCGCCAAGATCCTGTTCGTAGTATTCCTGGTGTTGTTTGTTGCTTCGCTGATTTTCGGACGAGGCCGCGGCCCACGAGCCTGATGCGGAACGCCGCTCATCAGAGCGGCTGCAATATTAGGGAAGTAACAGTGGCTGGATGCCTTTTTTCAAAGCCTTCGCTAAAGCGAAGTGCTGGTACTGAGGTCAATCATCCTTCTGGTGATTACCCATCAGCCCCTACAGCGGGGGAGCCAAGGGGTCGGGACGCTCTTAACGGAGCGACCTAGGGGTACAGGGAGTGCCTCCGACATGGACCGGGCTCGGCGAAAGGCAACCGAAGGTGGGATGCTACCTTCGGCTTGCGATTTCTCCACAGCAGGCCACCCCTAGCGCGAATCTCGCCCTCCCATTGGCGTACCGGCCGCTGGCAATAGCGGTTACTGCACGATCTAGTGCAGCGCCCCAGTCAGATTCGCTGCACCTTCTATAGCTTCGCCCTGTTTGGTTCATGGCCGTTCTCCAGCCGCACCGCTATCATCGCCCGCAGTCATTCGTTGGAGAACCCCATGCTCAACGGCCTCTGGCTGGGCTTTTTTCTGATCGCTGCAGTTGCGGCGCTGGCGCGCTGGTTGCTCGGCGACGATCCGGCTGTGTTCGCCGCACTGGTCGAGAGTCTATTCGCCATGGCCAAGCTGGCCGTGGAAATCATGATCGTGCTGTTCGGTACGCTGACACTCTGGCTCGGGTTTTTGCGTATCGCCGAAAAGGCAGGCCTGATCGAACAGCTAGCGCGCCTGCTGGGTCCGCTGTTCAGTCGGTTAATGCCTGAAGTGCCCGCCGGGCACCCTGCATTAGGGCTTATCACGCTCAACTTCGCTGCCAATGGGCTGGGCCTCGACAATGCTGCTACGCCGATCGGCTTGAAGGCGATGCGGGCATTGCAGGAGCTCAACCCCACGCCTCACATCGCCAGTAACGCTCAAATCCTTTTCCTGGTGCTCAACACTTCAGGCCTGACTCTGCTGCCGGTGACCATTTTCATGTATCGCGTGCAGCAAGGCGCAGAGGACCCCACGCTGGTCTTTTTGCCGATACTGCTGGCGACCAGCGCTTCGTCGCTGGCGGGACTGCTCGCCGTGGCGCTGGTGCAGCGTCTGCGCCTGTGGGACCCGGTGGTCCTTGCCTACCTGATACCCGGTGCGCTGCTGCTGGGTGGTTTCATGGCGTTGCTCGCAGGGCTATCGGCCACTGCACTTTCTTCTCTTTCGTCGTTGCTCGGCAATCTCACGCTGTTCGGCCTGATCATTGCCTTTCTGGTCATTGGGGCGCTGCGCAAGGTTCCGGTCTATGAAAGCTTCGTCGAAGGTGCCCAGGAAGGATTCGACGTCGCCAAGAGCTTGCTGCCGTATCTGATCGCCATGCTTTGCGCGATCGGTGTATTTCGGGCATCTGGCGCGCTGGATTTCGGTTTGGACGGCATTCGCTGGCTGGTAGACGCGCTGGGCTGGGACACCCGCTTCGTCGATGCGCTACCCACCGCGCTGGTCAAGCCGTTTTCCGGCAGTGCCGCGCGCGCCATGCTCATCGAGACGATGCAGAGCCAGGGTGTCGACAGCTTTCCAGCATTGGTTGCGGCGACAGTGCAGGGCAGCACCGAGACGACCTTCTATGTATTGGCCGTTTACTTCGGTGCGGTGGGCATCCAGCGGGCGCGGCATGCGGTGGGCTGCGCTCTGGCGGCGGATGCAGCGGGAATCGTTGCGGCGATTCTGGTTTGCTATTGGTTCTTTGGCTGAATCGGTAATTCGCATGGTCTCGCCCAGACCGCCAGCAAGACGCAGGCGCAAAAAAAGAACCCGCCAGTGGGCGGGTTAAAGCGTGGCTCGTTGCCAAAACCTGAATAGCGGCTCAGCCAGAAACATCACCATAAACAGTCTTAGCACCTGTAGCGCGGTCACCAGTGCCACCGAAAGCTGCAGCGCTTCTGCCGTCAGGCACAGCTCGGTGATGCCTCCCGGCATCATCCCCAGCATCAGCGAGGTCTGGTTCAGTGTGGCGGCCCAACCCAGGATCTCGGCAAGGCCGGCTGCGGCGAGCATCGCCAGCACCGTGAACAGCAGGATGCGCAGCATGAATCGCGGTGCGCTGCGGAAGAACGGCCGATCGAAATGACAGCCCAGCGAGCAGCCGATCAGCCATTGGCCGAACTGACCGATGCCCTCAGGCATACCCAGATGCAGATCGAAAGCGGCGCTGGCAACGGCACAGACCGTGAGCGGGCCCAGCATCCAGGGGTTGGGTTGGCCGAGCCGCTTCCACAGCAATGCCAGCAGCCCGCCCGCCGGCAACAACACCGCCAACCAAGGCCAGCTCACCGGCGCCGGTGGCGGGGCGTCCACAGGCGGCAAACTCCAGGTAAACAGGGCGGGGATAATCAGCACCACCAGCAGCAGTCGCATGCTATGAGCAGCGGCGACCATAGCCGGTTGCGCGTCGTGACGTCCGGCCAGGTTGACCATCTCGCTCGCGCCACCCGGCATGCTGGAGAAGAACGCCGTGGCGCGGTCCGTGCCGCTGCGCAGGAGAATGAAGATGCCGATCAGGCTCAGCAGCAGCGTGCATAGCGCACCGGCGAGAATCACGCCGAAGTGCTGAAGTACCTGCTGCATGACCTCGCTGGTGAAATGCAGGCCGATGGCGCTGGCGATCAACCATTGCCCGACCTGCCGACCCCGGGGGACTTCCCTTACCAGCCAGCCACTGCAGCGAACCGCAATGACTGCCAGCAGCGAACCGACCATCCACGGCAGCGGCCAGTTCGCCAGGCTTGCCAGCCAGCCGCCGAGGGCGCCGACCAGAGGCGTCGCCCACCATCCCGGCAACTGGCGTGGCATCTCAGGCATTCGCCTCGTTCAGCTTGCCGCGACGGCGCTGGCGCCACCAGCGTAGGCCCGGCATGGCCAGCATCAGCGCGGCCATCGCCCAGAGCACCAGCGTGATCGGGCTACCCCAGAGGATGCCCAGATCGCCTGCCGAGATCGACAGCGCACGGCGCAGGTTGTCTTCCATCATCTCGCCAAGCACGAAGCCGAGGATCAGTGACGACAGCGGGAATTCCAGCTTGCGCAGCAGGTATCCAAACACGCCAAGGCCCACCATCAGCACCAGGTCGAACGTCGTGCTGTGCACGGAGTACACGCCGACCACGCTGATCGCGGTGATGGCCGGGACCAATACCCAGTTGGGCACGCTGAGCATCTTCGAGAACAGGCCGACCAGCGGGATGTTCATCACCAGCAGGATGACGTTACCGATGAACAGCGAGGCGATCAGGCCCCAGACCACATCGGGCTGCTGCTCGAACAGCAGCGGGCCGGGGGTGATGTTGTACAGCGTCAGTGCGCCGATCATCACCGCGGTAGTGCCCGAGCCCGGCACACCCAAGGTCAGCATCGGGATCAGCGAGCCGCAGGCGGAGGCGTTGTTAGCCGCTTCCGGTGCGGCCAGACCACGCAGGTCGCCCTCGCCGAACTTGCCGCTGTCGCCTGCCATGCGCTTTTCGCTCATGTAGGTCATGGCGCTGGCGATGGTCGCGCCGGCACCGGGCAGGGTGCCGATAACAAAGCCGGCCAGGGCGCTGCGCACCATGGTCCAGAAGGTGAAGCAGAACTCCTTGAAGTTGAACAGCAGGCGTCCGCTGGCCTTGACCGCCTTTTGGCCGCTGTGGGTCTTTTCCAGCATCAGCAAGACTTCGCTGACGCTGAAGAAACCGATCACCACGATCACGAACTGAATGCCATCGGACAGGCTCACGCTGCCAAAGGTGAAACGGTAGACGCCGGTCGTGGAGTCCACGCCAACGGTTGCCAGACCCAGGCCGATCAATGCCGCCATCAGGGTTTTGACCGGCTTGTCGCCAACCATGCCGCCCAGACAGGCGATGGCGAAGATCATCAGTACGAAGTATTCCGCCGGGCCGAAGGCCACCGCCCATTTCGCCAGCAGCGGCGCGAACAGCACCACACCGCAGGTAGCGATGATGCTGCCGATGAACGAACTGACCGCCGACAACGACAGGGCGATGCCCGCCTTGCCCTGGCGCGCCAGGGGATAGCCGTCGAGGGTGGTCATCACAGCTGCAGCGTCGCCAGGTACGTTGAGCAGAATCGCCGAGATCCGACCACCGTACTCGCAGCCCAGGTACACAGCGGCCAGCAGGATCAGCGCGGTCTCCGGCGGCAGGCCTAGCGCAAAGGCGAGAGGCAGCAGCAGGGCTACGCCGTTGATCGGGCCGAGCCCAGGCAGCAGCCCGACAACGGTGCCAACAAAGGCGCCGAACAGCGCCACGAGCAGGTTCATGGGGCGTGTGGCGACGTCGAAGCCTTGCCACAAGAAATTCAAGGTTTCCATTTTCAGCTCTCCAGCAAGCGCAGCACGCCAAGCGGCAGCGGCACATCAAGCAACAGGTCGAACAGGCCAAAGAGCAACACGCCCATCAGCACGCCGCTGATCAGGCTTGGCAACAAGCGCCCGTTGAACAGCAGGCCAAGGGCGAAGGTGGCCAGCGCGGTGGTGATGACGAAGCCAAGCTGCTCGAACAGCAATGCGTACGCCAGCAGAACCAGGACGCAGTACAGGGCGCGCCGGGCCATGGTCCAATCGAACGGCGGCGTTGGGTCGCCGTGTGGTTTGCAGAGCAGCCAGAGCGCGCCGCAAGCCATCAGGAACAGCAGCAATAGCGGGTAGGCGCGCGGGCCGACCGGGTCGTAGGCGAAGGGCGCCTCGAAACCCCAGGCGAGCAGCGCCAGTCCGGCGCAGGCGAGCAGCCAGGCCGCGGCAAAGACACGAACGTACATGGTGGTTACCTCGGGAGGAGCGGGTAGCGGCTGCCCTTGGGAAGCCGCTACCGGCAGGGTGTTACTTGACCAGGCCGAACTCGCCGGCGAGTTCCTTGTAGTCGGCGACCTGCTTGTTGACGAACTCGGTGAGCTCATCGCCTGTCATCGACAGCGGGAACAGATCGCGTTGCTCGCGCAGCTTGGCGAAGTCCTCGTCGGCCAGCAGCGTGTCGAACTGGGTCTTCCACCAGTTGAAGTCTTCATCGCTGACTTCCGGGCCCATGTAGAAGCCGCGGATCACCGGCCAGCTGATGTCGTAACCCTGTTCCTTGGCGGTCGGGATCTCGGACATCTTGCCCGGCAGTCGATCATCGGACAGCACCGCGAGGATGCGGATCTTGCCGGCTTCGAGCTGCGGGGCGACCTCGCCCAGGCCGCTGCTGGTGACTTGCACGTGCCCGCCAAGCATGGCGGTGAGGGTTTCGCCGCCGCCTTCGAACGCGACGTAACGCAGTTTCTTCGGATCCACGCCCGCGGCGCGGGCGATCAGCGCGGTCTGCATCCAGTCCTGCCCGCCAATGGTGGCGCCCGCACCAAAGACAACGCTGGCGGGGTCTTTCTTCACTGCGGCGATCAGGTCGTCCAGGTTCTGGTAGGGCGCATCGGCGCGTACCGAAATGGCGCCGTAGTCGGTGCCGATGCCGGCCAACCAGCGCACGTCGCTCTCGTCATAGCGACCGAACTTGCCCTGCGCCAGATTCAACAGCGAGCCGCTGGAAAACGCGGTAATGGTCGCCGGGTCGTCGGCACGTTGAGCGATCACAGCGTTGTAAGCCACCGCGCCGACTCCGCCAGGCATGTAGGTGACGCGCATGGGCGATTCGAGCAGGCCTTCGTCTTTCAGGCCGCTCTGGGCCAGCTTGCAGGTCAGGTCGAAGCCACCGCCGGGCTTGGCCGGGGCGATGCACTCGGGACGCTTGGGCTCGGCGAACAGCTGGCTGGACAGGACCAGGCAGGACGAGAGCAGGGCGATACGACGGATTGCTGTCTTCATGGGTGTCTCCTCTGATTCTTATTGTGGACGGCTTTACCAGATGGGCAGGCTGTAGCTGACGATCAGGCGGTTTTCGTCAGCGTCACGGGCGAAATCGGAACGGAACATGGCGTTGCGCATGCGCACGGCCACGTTCTTCAGCGGACCGGTTTGTACGACGTACTTGAGTTCGATGTCGCGCTCCCACTCGCTGCCATTGCTGCCGCCGCTGTACTCGGCGTTATCACCGGAGATATAGCGCGTCAGGAAGGTCAAGCCGGGGACGCCGATCGAGGCGAAGTTGTAGTCGTAACGCGCTTGCCAGGAGCGCTCGTCAGCGTTGGCGAAATCGTTGATCTGGACGAAGTTGACCAGGTAAGGGTTGCTGCCGTCGACGTAGGCGTAGCCGGTGTCACCGTTCATTTGCTGATAGGCGAGGCTGACCTTGTGGCCACCCAGGCTGTAGCCCACCATGCCGTTCCAGGCCTGGTTGTCGATCTTGCCGGCATTGGCTGCGCCGGTGTCATCACTGATCATCAGGCGCAGGTCGGCGGTCAGCGACGAATTCTCGCTCAACGGCTGCACAGCCTGCAGGTTGAAGAAGTGTTGACGATAGATGTCGTCCAGCTCGGCGGCGTAGTAGGTGCCGATCAGCTTTTCCGTGAAGTCATAGCGAGCACCGGCAAAGGTCAGGTGATCGGCCTCGGCAGCGCTGTCGAAACGACCATTCTTGTTGTTGACCTGCAGCTCCTGAGAGTTGGTCGAAGCACGGTCGATGACCTTGTCCAGACGCCCGCCGGTCAGGGTCAGACCGGTCACGTCCTGAGACACCACCAGGGTGCCTTCGAACACCTGGGGGAGGGTTCGGCTGTCGCTGGCGGTAACCACCGGCGTTTCCGGGATGTGGCTGCCGTAACGCAGTTCGGTTTCCGAGAACTTCGCCTTGGCCGTTAGACCGAGGCGGCTGAACTCGTCCGGCGTGCTGCCATCGTCGCGCACCGGCAGCAGATCGGTGTTGGTGCGGCCACCGCCGGAATCCAGTTTGACGCCGAGCATGCCCATGGCATCTAGGCCGAAGCCCACAGTGCCTTCGGTAAAGCCTGATTCGATGTTGAGCAGGAAACCCTGCGCCCATTCTTCACGCTTGGACTGGCCGGTGCCCTCGCGGTAATCGCGATTGAGATAGATGTTCTGGGTTTGCAGGGTCGCGCTGCTGTCTTCGATGAAATCGGCCTGGACCATGGGCGCCAGGGAGGCAGCCGCGACGGCGAGGGCAAGACGAGCAGGGGCGGGTTTAATTCTGACGGCAGTCAGCATCCTTCAATCTCCACTATTGTTTTTGTTGTGGCGGCGTTATGCCGCGCCAGGTGGATCGAGCCACCTGATCCCGATCCTAGGCGGCGAAACTTTCGCCAGGCTTTCACCGGCGAAAGCGGCGTGTGATGTGCCTTGCCGCTACACTGGCGGCCCGTTCCGTGTGTGGCAGAGGACAGGCTATGCGGATTCTCCTGGTCGAGGACCACCCCCAGCTGGCTGAAAGTGTGGCGCAGGCGTTGCGCGCGGCTGGATGGACGGTCGACCTGCTCAACGATGGCGTCGCCGCCGACCTGGCGTTGTCCACCGAGGACTACGCGTTGGCGATTCTCGATGTAGGTCTGCCCAGGCTTGACGGCTTTCAGGTGTTGTCGCGCCTGCGTGAACGGGGCAAGACGCTGCCGGTGCTCATGCTCACCGCCCGCAGCGAGGTCACTGATCGGGTCCATGGGCTCAATCTTGGCGCTGATGATTACCTGGCCAAGCCGTTCGAGCTTTCAGAGCTAGAGGCGCGCGTCAAAGCGTTGTTGCGGCGCAGCGTGGCTGCTGGCGAGCGCCAGCAGCGCTGCGGTTCGCTGGTGTATGACCTGGATGCGCGGCGCTTCAGCCTCCAGGGGCAGCCGCTCAACCTGACGTCACGGGAGCAGGCGGTTCTCGAGGCATTGATCACTCGGCCCGGTCGGGTCATGAGCAAGGATCAACTGGCGGCGCAGGTATTCGGCCTCGACGAGGACGCCAGTGCCGACGCCATCGAGATCTACATCCACCGGCTGCGCAAGAAACTCGAAGGCAGCGCGGTGCGTATCGTCACGTTCCGTGGCTTGGGCTATCTGCTGGAGGCAGCGGATGCGTGAAGCGATACAGCCGCGCGCTGGCAGTTTGCGCGGTGGGTTGCTGCGCAGGCTGGCGATGCTGCTGACCCTGCTGATGCTGTTCAGTGGCTGGAGCGCCTACTGGAACGGGCGTGCGGCCGCCGACACTGCCTACGACCGAACCTTGCTGGCTTCGGCCCGGGCCATCGCCGATGGCCTGGTTGCCAATGATGGGCAGCTACGCGCCAATGTGCCCTACGTAGCGTTGGACACCTTCGCCTACGACAGCGCCGGGCGCATCTACTATCAGGTGCTGGATACCGAAGGCCGGCTGGTCAGCGGCTATGAGCATCTGCCCGCGCCGGGTGCCGAGATCCGTCGCACTGACGACTATCCCGCGCTGGCGCGCTTCTACGACGGGGAATTCCGGGGCGAAGGTGTGCGGCTGGTGAGCCTTCTGCAGCCGGTGAGCGAGCCGGAGCTCAACGGCATTGCTGAAATCCGTGTCGCCGAAACGCTGGGCGCTCGTGAGCGCATGGCCCGCAGCCTGCTGGTGGATACGCTGTGGCGTGTTGGATCACTGGCCATTGCTGCGCTGGTGCTGGTGTGGCTGGCGGTCAGCGCGGCGTTGCGTCCCCTGGGCAAACTCAGCGAGGCGGTCGAACAGCGCCAGCCTGACGATCTGCGACCGCTACCGCTGGTGGCCGTGCAACGCGAGCTGAAACCTCTGGTGGCAGCGCTCAATCACTTCACCGAGCGGTTGCGCGGGCAATTCGAGCGGCAGGCGCAGTTCATTGCCGACGCCGCCCATGAGCTGCGCACGCCATTGGCGGCGCTCAAGGCGCGGATCGAACTCGGCCAGCGTGAACAACAGCCGCAGCGTTGGCAGGAGACGCTTGAAGCAGCCGGAGCCCATACCGACCGGGTGATTCATCTGGCCAACCAATTGTTGTCGCTGGCGCGTATCGAAACCGGCGCGCAGTCGATTGCTGAAGGCGGTGCCCAGCGCCTGGACCTCAGCCAGCTGGCGCGGGAACTGGGCCTGGCCATGGCTGCGCTGGCCCACAAACGGGGCGTCGCACTGGCGCTGGAAGCCGAGCAGCCGGTATGGATCGACGGCGAGCCGACACTGCTGACTGAGCTGCTCAGCAATTTGCTCGACAATGCACTGGCGCATACGCCAAGTGACGGCAATGTGGTGCTGCGGGTGACGGACGAGGCTGTGCTGGAAGTGGAAGACGACGGTCCGGGGATTCCCGAGGCGGAGCGCGCCAAGGTCTTCGCCCGTTTCTATCGTGTGCACCAGCAAGGGCGGGGCGCCGGGCTTGGCCTTGCCATCGTTGGCGAAATTGTTCGTGCCCACCGGGCGACTATCGAGCTGGATCAGGGCGCCTTGGGCGGGCTGCTGGTAAAGGTGCGCTTCCCGCCACCGGCTCCCGACTCAACTAGTTGACGGCTCGAGAGCCTCGTCGGCTTCGGCAATTGCCACCTGATTGCGACCGTTGTGTTTGGCCCGATAGAGCGCCGCATCGGCACACGCCAGCAAGTGTGAAGGGGAGCAGTTGGCAGGCGGCTGCAGGGTCGCCACGCCGATGCTGATGGTCAGTTCCAACCGCTGCTCGCCATGAGCGGGCCGTAGCGCTGCCACGGCTGCGCGGACTCGTTCGGCCTGTTCGCCGGCTTCGCGGCTGTTCATGCCTGGCAGCGCGATGACGAACTCTTCGCCGCCATAGCGTGCAACCACGTCGCCGGCCCGTTGGCCGTGTTGCTTGAGCGTATCGGCTACCAGCCGCAGGCAATCGTCACCGAACGCATGCCCGTAGGTGTCGTTGACCCGCTTGAAATGATCGATGTCCAGCAGCAGCACCGACAATGGCGTCTCGGTGCGTTGGGCGCGGCGGATCTCTTCGTCGATCATCAGGTCGAAATGACCCCGGTTCGACAGCTGGGTCAGCGCATCGGTAACACTCATACGGGTCAGTTGCTCGTTGACCCTCTCCAGGCCGCGCTTGGCCTCTTCCAGCGCCCGAGTTCGTTCGTAGACCCGCGCCTCGAGCGCCTCGTTGTTGCGGATCTGCATCTCTAGCGCCTGCTGTTGCGCCTGGAGGCGTGACTCGCGCTCCTGCGCCAATGCATCGGAGGCCTGCAAGGCACTCTGCTGCGCCAAGATCCGGCGGTCACGCTCGTGATTGATGCGCTCGGCCAATGCCATCGACAGCAGCACGAACTCAGCGAACATACCGATCAGTTGGCCATGTAGGGTCAATGCATTCAGCGGCAACAGCCCCTCCAGCGCCAACAGGTGGGCGATGGTGGCGACCAACAATGTCGACCAGGCGATGGTGAACAGGCGTGCTGAACGGTTGCCTCGAATCCACAGGTTGATGACGGTGGCCATCGTCAGGATGCAGTGAACCAGGGCGACCGGTTCGGCCATCAAGTAACGACCCAGCGAGGGTGCGAACAAGGTGACCAGAATCACCACGCCCCAGTAGCCCATCAGCACCCGGGTGACCAGCCAGGGCCAGCCGCCATAACTTCGGACCTTGAGAAAGCGACTGGCGAACAGCAACGGGGTGAAAAAACACAAGGCTGCCGACAGCGCATAGAAGCGGCGGGCGAAAACAGGCGTGTCGGGCCACAGGAATAACTGGCCGAAGCCGGTTATCGTGAGGACGTAAAACAGCGCGCTGAGAAGATAGGCAACATAGAGCAGATAGGCCGCGTCCCGGGTGAACACGAACAGGCTGCTGTTGTAGAGAAGAATCACCAGCATGCCGCCGAAAAACAGGCTGATCATCGCGACGTCGGTAATTTTTTCGGCTGCGAACGCCGTTTCATCGTAAATGCTCAACGGCAACGCCATGAGTTCATGGGCTCGTACCTGCATGTACACCACGGCGCGTTCATTGCTACGCAGCTCTAAGGGGAAGACCAGGTTGTGGTCTGCTAGCGCTTGATCACGCTTGGGAATGTGATCGCCCGCCTGCATCAAGGGACCCCACTCGCCTTCGGCCGGGTAGAACAGACGTACACGCACCTTATCCAGGACAGGCCATTTCAGGCTCAGGTACCAGCGCTCGGCGCTTGTGGCATTGCTATCAACTTCGAAGCGCACCCATGCGCCGTCCCGCTGTTTCTTGAGATTGGGCTTGGCTAACGGCTGCCACTGCCAAGGGGCAGTGTGAGCGGCTGCGAAGTTGGCATCGGGATGTCCGGGTAGCCACTCCACCGCGCCCATATGGAGTTCCGCACCGCTTTTGCTGACGACGCTTGGAACAAAAGCCGCGATGGCCTGGCCCGACATGAGGCCGGCAAAGGCGGTTAACAGGCAGCAGAGCAAGAGCCGGCGGAATCGCATCAGGTGAGAGGTCTCGTCTAACGACCCATCGCGACGCATAGGCAGCCGTGAGGGTCAGGCAGTGGTTTGGCCATCGAAACGATACGGCTAATGTCGTTTTGATACCACTGCTAGGCTACTAACGGCTCGCCCATCCATCGGAACGTCAATCGGAGCCTTCTTGACCGGCTAACCGCGTCGCCGTGTCCAGAATTGCTGCACCAGCATTTCCATGCTGCCAGCCAACTGAGCGACACCCGAAGCAGTCTCTCGGCTGCGCAGCCCACTTTCTACATGCTGATCGGAGCCGCTACGAATGCTCACGATGTTCTGATTGATGTTCTCGCTGACGGCACTCTGCTGCTCGACGGCCGAGGCAATCTGCATGCTCATGTCGCTGATCTCGTTCACTCGATTGTTGATGTCCTGGAGCGAGCGTGCCGCTTGCTCAGCCTGCTCGACACTTTCCATGGCCTGATCTCGGCTGCGTTGCATCACTTGCACCGCTTGACGTGCACCGCCCTGCAAAGCCGCGATCATCGAGTTAATTTCCTGGGTGGACTGCTGGGTTCGAGACGCCAGGCTACGAACCTCGTCTGCAACTACAGCGAAGCCACGCCCCTGTTCGCCGGCGCGGGCGGCTTCGATGGCAGCGTTAAGGGCGAGCAGGTTGGTCTGCTCGGCGATGCCGCGGATGACATCCAACACCTTGGTTATGTCGTTGCTGTGCGCTTCCAGTTCGAGAATGACATCACCGGCGTGCTGAATATCCTGAGCTAACCGGCCGATAGCCGCCCCGGTCTTATTGACAACATCCGTACCGGTTGCAGCTTCGCTGTTGGCTCGGCTGGCTGCCTCGGCGGTGCGCTGGGCGTTGTTGGCGACTTCCTGCACGCTCGTCGCCATCTGGTTGATCGCGGTGGCAACCTGATCGGTTTCGCTCTGCTGACGCGATGCGCTCTGTGCGCTGCTGTCCATGGCACCCACCAGCTCCCGTGCATGCATGCTCAGCTGGCGTGAGGCATCGCCGATTCGGCCAACCATGGCCCCGGCTTCGGTTTCGAGCAGTTTCATGGCATAGCTAATCTGGCCGAACTCGTCGCGGCGCCCCGTGTAGACCAACTGACCGACCGCATCATCCCCCACCTGACGGGCCTGTGCAGCAAGACGCTGCAGAGGCGCAAGCGCCATGTAAGCAAAGACGCTCGCGCTCAAGGTAGCCGCAGCTGCAGCCGCTACGGCCGCCACGAGGCTTGCTCCGCCTAACAGTGCCCCTCCGATAGCGCAGGGAGCAGCACCCAGGGCGACGAGCAGGGCGACGCGGCTACGCACGCCCAAGGGGGAGCGGCGCAGAGCGGCAGGTGGCCGCTTTTCGCGCAGTTGCGCATACAACGTTTCGGCTGCCGCTACCTGTGCGGCCTGCGGCTTGGTCCGCACCGATTGGTACTCGACCACTTTCCCGTTGCGGCTGATGGGGGTGACAAAGGCGCTGACCCAGTAGTGATCGCCGTTCTTGCAGCGGTTCTTCACCATTCCCATCCATGACCTGCCAGCACGAACGCTGGACCAGAGGTCACCGAATGCTTCGGGGGGCATGTCGGGATGGCGGACTATGTTGTGATGCTGACCGAGCAACTCACGCTCTTCGAAACCGCTGATCTTAATGAAGTCGGGGTTTACATAGGTGATATCGCCGTTGAGGTCGGTGGTGGACAGTATGTTGGCTGTCTCACTGAAGGACACGTCGCGTCCGGTGACCGGTACGTTCAAGCGCATGGTGGAATCCTCTGAAACTAAGTGATTTTTCCGCCACGGACGTCTTGACCGATGCCCAGACTGGACATCGCGCAACCCTGCTATCCACCTTGCGGTGAAATCCTCGGACTTCCAAACGGTTCCTATTCGGGCTTGCTAAATCGAGCCTTTAAACGGCCTTGTTGGTGCTTCGGCCTGCACGTTGCTCTGCTTGTAGGGCGCACTCGCACTACACCGAGTGACGTCATTGTGATATCGGCTGCTGGTCAGCCATCCGACCAAAAGACCGACCCCTTTAGTCGGGTAATGGCCCTGTGCTATGAGGCGATCTTATACATATAAATATTTATGTACAGATATTTGTATAGGTATTTCAGGTTTATTCCGCAGACGAGCAACCCCCCATCCCTAAATGGGTCATAGCCATGGTCACAGGGCGCCCATAGCCGTGAGGTTGAGGTCCGAGCTGTTACCGAGGCAGCGGCCTGCTAGACTCCAAACTTCCCGCGTGGCTCACGAGGCCTGCAGGACAATTCCAAAACAACCAATAAGGAGTGGATCCATGAAAGGCAAATCCTTGGCATGGATATTTTCCGCCGCATTGGCGGGGACTGGTCTGAGCGGCATGGCTCAGGCGCAAGAGCAATTCGTCACTATCGGTACCGGCGGCCAGACGGGCGTCTACTACGTTGCCGGTCAGTCAATCTGCCGCTTCGTCAACCGTAACGCCGAGGACCTGAAGTGCAACGCGCCGGCCAGTGGCGGCGGCGTGGCGAACGTCAACGGCCTGCGCAGCGGCGAATTCAATTTCGGCATCATGCAGTCGGACCACCAGTACAAGGCGATGAAAGGCCTGGAGCCGTTCAAGAGCGAAGGCGCCATGGAAGACATCCGTGCCGTGTTCTCGCTGCAGAGCGAGGTGTTCACCGTCCTGGCGCGCCGTGATGCCAACATCAAGAGCCTGGATGATCTGAAAGGCAAACGCGTCAACATCGGCAACCCAGGTTCCGGTCAGCGTGACACTCTTGAAGAGATCATGAAGGAAAAGGGCTGGGACAAGTCGGCCTTCGCGCTCGCCGCCGAACTCAAGCCGGCCGAGCAGGCCAGCGCTCTGGGCGACAACAACATCGATGCCATGACCTACTTCGTCGGTCACCCCAATGGCGCGATTCAGGAAGCCACCACTACTGTCGACGCTGTTCTGGTACCGATCACCGGTCCTGAGATCGACAAGCTGTTGTCCGAGAAGAGCTACTACACCAAGGCTGAAATCCCAGGTGGCATGTACAAGGGCAACGACAGCGCCACTCAGTCGATTGGCGGCAAGGCCGTGCTTTCAACTACGTCCAAGGTCGATGACGAAGTGGTCTACAAGCTGGTCAAGTCGGTCTTCGAGAACATCGAGCGCTTCCAGCGCCTGCATCCTGCATTCAAGGATCTGAAGCCGGAAGACATGATCAAGGTCGGTCTGTCTGCGCCGCTGCATGACGGTGCCGTGCGTTACTACAAGGAACGGGGCTGGATGTAACGGCCTTTACGGCTCGTTGCATCGCTGTGGACGGTCCGTCCACAGCATTTGCCTGAAAACCCGTGTGCTTCGTGCCGCGGGTTTTCGCGGTTTCCGTTCCCTGAAAAAACAGGCCAGATTTCATGCAAGACAACCATCCTTCTACTGAAGAGCTGATTGCCAAGGACGTCGGTGCTCGGCTGCCCAGCGGCGCAATGGCCAAGCTGATCGCCAGCCTTGCGCTGCTCTGGTCACTGTTCCAGCTGTGGATCGCCTCGCCGTTGCCCTTCATGCTGCGCATCGGCGTGTTCAATAACACCGAGGCGCGTTCGATCCACCTGGCGTTCGCCCTGCTGTTGGCGTTCCTCGTTTATCCCGCATTCAAGCGCTCGCCGCGCGACCGGGTGCCACTGATCGACATCGCGCTCGGATTGATTGCCGCCGCGAGCGCAGGCTACCTGTTCATCGTTTATGAGCAGCTGGCCCAGCGTCCCGGCAACCTCACCACCATGGACCTGATCACGGCGTGCATCGGTATTCCGCTGTTGCTGGAAGCGACGCGCCGCGCACTCGGCCCTGCCTTGGCGGTGATTGCCCTGATCTTCCTCGGCTATAGCCTGGCTGGCCCATACATGCCAGGCCTGCTGGCCCATCGTGGCGTCAGCTTCACGGCGCTCGCCAATCACCAGTGGATTACCACCGAGGGTGTGTTCGGCATCGCCCTGGGTGTCTCCACCAGCTTCGTATTTCTCTTCGTCCTCTTTGGCGCGTTGCTTGAGCGTGCGGGCGCCGGGCATTACTTCATCCAGCTGGCGTTCAGCATGCTTGGTCATTTCCGCGGTGGCCCGGCCAAGGCGGCGGTGGTTGCGTCCGGCATGACCGGCCTAATCTCGGGCTCGTCCATTGCCAACGTGGTGACCACCGGGACCTTTACCATCCCGATGATGAAACGCACCGGGTTTTCCGCCGAGAAGGCCGGCGCGGTGGAAGTGGCCTCATCTGTCAACGGGCAGATCATGCCTCCGGTGATGGGCGCGGCGGCATTTCTGATGGTCGAGTACGTAGGCATCCCCTACGTCGAAGTGATCAAGCACGCCTTTCTGCCGGCGTTGATCTCCTATATCGCACTGGTCTACATCGTTCATCTGGAGTCGCTCAAGCTCGGCCTTACAGCCTTGCCGCGGGCCAACGTGGCCAAGCCCTGGATGCAGCGGCTGATTGGCTTCGCCTTTGGCGTTGCGCTGATCTCCGGCGTCTCGCTCGCCGTCTATTACGGCCTTGGCTGGCTCAAGCCTGCGCTGGGCGACGCAGCGATCTGGGTGGTCGGAGCACTGCTGGTGGCGGTCTATCTGGGCCTGCTGAAAATCGCCGCGAGCAATCCGCCGCTGCCGGCCGAAGACCCCGACGCGCCGCTGGAAAAACTGCCACAGACTCGGCCGGTGCTGCTGTCCGGCCTGCACTTTCTGCTGCCGGTGGTGGTGCTGGTTTGGTGCCTGATGGTCGAGCGCCTGTCGCCTGGCCTGTCCGCATTCTGGGGGTCGGTCATCCTGGTCATCATCCTGCTGACCCAGCGACCGCTACTGACCTGGATGCGCCGCGACGGTACTCACGCGCACGGCAACTTCATGGACGGCGTGATCGACCTGCGCGAAGGGTTGATCGCCGGTGCACGCAACATGATCGGAATCGGCATCGCCACCGCAGCGGCAGGGATCATCGTCGGCGCCGTCTCGCAAACGGGCGTGGGCTTGGTGCTGGCCGATTTGGTCGAGCTGCTGTCCATGGGCAACCTGATGTTGATGCTGCTGCTCACGGCATTCCTCAGCCTGATCCTCGGCATGGGCCTGCCCACCACTGCCAACTACATCGTGGTGTCCAGTCTGCTGGCGCCGGTGATCGTGGCGCTGGGGGCGCAGAGCGGGTTGATCGTGCCGCTGATCGCGGTGCATCTGTTCGTCTTCTACTTCGGCATCATGGCTGACGTCACGCCGCCGGTGGGGCTGGCCTCATTCGCTGCGGCTGCCGTGTCCAAGGGTGACCCGATCAAGACGGGTGTGGTGGCCTTCTACTACAGCCTGCGTACTGCCGCGCTGCCATTCCTGTTCATCTTCAACACCGACTTGTTGCTGATCGATGTGTCGTTCTGGCACGGAATGGTGATCTTCGTCATCGCGACACTGGCCATGCTGATCTTTGCAGCCGGTACCCAGGGCTACTTCCTGGTGCGCAGCCGCTGGTACGAAAACGTGCTGCTGCTGTTGATCGCCTTCACGCTGTTCCGTCCGGGCTTCTGGATGGACATCGTGCATGACCCCTACCGTGACATTCCGCCTACGCAGTTGGTCCAGGCGCTCGAAGCAGTCGAGGAAGACAGCCAGCTGCGCCTGCGCATCCGGGGTGAAGACGCCGTGGGTGACATGCGTGAGTTCAGTCTGCTGATAGCCATCCCGAACGGCGAGACCGGCGCGGAAAAGCTGGAGAAGCTGGGCGTGATGACCTATGAGGAAGACGGCAAGGTGCTGATCGACAGCGTGACCTTCGGCAGCCCTGCCGCCGAGCTCGGATTGCAGTTCGATCAGGAAATTCTGGCCGTGCGCGCGCCGACCGACCGCTGGGCCAAGGAGTGGATGTGGCTACCCGCTCTGTTGCTGTTCGGACTGGTGGTGTGGATGCAGCGGCGTCGGCAGCGGGACTGACCCGTTCGCGACGCTGACTTCAACCCCGGCCATGCTCTGCATCGCCGGGGTTTTTCTTGCCCGCACCGACCATCGGACCCGTCGGGATCAGGCCGGCTTGCCCGGCGGCAGCTGCTGCTTGATCCGCGCTTCTCGCACTGCCTGGCTTTCGCCCGAGACGCGCGGCTTTCCGCTGCCGGAGCCCTCCAATGCCGGGTACGCCGCGCTGCAGAACAACGAGTTCAGTCGCTTCATGTCGGCAATCAGCTCCAGATGGGCGGCGCTGGTCTCGATGCTCTCCACCACCTGCTGGTGCAGCCGATGGACATGGGCGTGGGCCAGTTCGCGCTCACGCTTGCGGAATTGACGCTTCTGCTGCAGCAACTGGCGCGCACTGTGGGAATCACCGGAGAGAAACACCGACAGACCCAGGCTCAGATTGGCGCTGAGCAGGCTGTGCAGCTGACCGAGTTCGTCCAGCCCGCTGTCGGAAAACGAGCGCCGCTTGGAAATCTTCAGGTTCTGCACCTTGCCCAGCATGTGCTCGATGATGTCGCCGGCCTGCTCCAGGTTGATTGCCAACTCGATGATTTCGGCCCAGCGCCGGCTTTCCTGTTCGGCCAGGTCCTCGCGCGGCATTCGCGCCAGGTAGAGCTTGACGCCGCTGTAGAGCGCGTCGACATCGTCATCCAGGCGGCGGATGTCCTCGCCCGGCTCCGGCCGGTCTTCACGCAGGGCTTCGAGCAGGTGTACCAGCATGGTTTCCACCAGATCGCCGATGCGCAGCGTCTCGCGTGTGGCGTTGGCCAGGGCCAGCGAGGGGGTGTCCAGCGCAGTGGGGTCGAGATGGCGCGGCTGCGCAATGCCGTTATCCAGAGGCCGTTCCGTCAGCACCCGCTCGCAGAGCCTGGCCATCAGGCCGACCGTTGGCAGTAGCACCAGGCAACGTAGCGAGTTGTACGCCAGGTGGAAGGCGATGACTTGGGTTTGCGCACTGAAGCCGAGCGTTGCCATCCATTCCACCGTCATCGGCAGGAACGGCAGCACCACAAGGCCTGCGAGCTTGTACAGCAGATTGCCCAGCGCTACCCGACGGGCCGGCACCGGTTGCGGCGTCGCATTGAGCCAGGCCAGCACACCGCTACCGACGTTCGCACCGATGACCACACCCAGCGCCACCGGCAGGCTGATCAGCCCGGCACTGGCCAGCGTTGCGGTGAGCAGAACGGCGGCAAGGCTGGAATACGACAGCACCGCGAACAACGCGCCGACCACCACGGCCAGCAGGGTGTCGCCGGCCAGAGAGGAGAACAGCACGCGCATTCCGCGCGCTTCGGTGATAGGTTCGGCGGCGGCAACGATCAGCTGCAGCGCCAGAATGATCAGGCCAAGGCCGATCAGCACGCGACCGAACTGGCCGGCACGGGTCTGTTTGCGCGAGAGGAACAGGCTGACCCCGACCAGGGTGAACAGCGGAGATAGCCACGACAGGTCCAGGGTCAGCACGCGGGCCATCAATGCGGTGCCGACGTCGGCACCAAGCATGATCGCCAAGGCGGTCGGCAGCGCCATCAAGCCCTGCGCCACGAACGAGATGGCCAGTAGGGCCGTGGCGTTGCTGCTCTGTACCAGCGCGGTGACGCCGATTCCAGCCGTGAATGCCATGGGCGCGTTGGCCATGCTGTGGCCGAGCAACCTGCGCAAGTGCGAGCCATACACCCGCATGATTCCGGTGCGCACGATGTGCGTGCCCCAGACCAGCAGCGCGATGGAGGACAGCAGGTGCAGCAGCGTCAACATCGGGCAGGGTCTCCGGCGACAGAATGATCAACAGACACAGCCAGTCTCGCCAAAGGCGGGAGTTCAGCTGTGGGTTATATCCGGTTGACCATGGTCGGCAGCCGCCCGTTCACGAAATCGTCATGAACCGCTGCGCTTGCATCAGTTGGGCGAGTAGTAGCCCACGCCTAGCAGCACGTCGTCGACCCGACGGATCAGCGAGTGCTTTTTCTCCACCGCATTGGTCGCCGGATTGCGCCAGACATAGTCGACGGTTCCGCTGCCCTTGTTCTTGGCCAGTTCGATCATCTGCTTGAACAGCGGCGTACCGGCGGCATCGGTGACTTCGCGAACATCGACACCCACCAGGTTGGGGGAAGCGCCGCTGGCGCGGTACTGGCCGTCTTCCAGGCCGATAACGAATACATACTCGTCATTCATCACGAAGCCGCCCTGGGGGTCGTTGAAGGCCTTGAACGCAGCCTCGCCACCCGAACGTTTCATCAGCGCTACGGCTTCATCCAGCATTTTCTGCGCGTGCTCGGCGGAAGAGCGCGGGATGTAATACCCCACCGCGAGGATTTGATCGCCGACCTTGCGGTACAGACTGGTCTTGTTCTCGACCTTATTGTCGGCCGGGTTCAGCCAGTGGTAGTCCATCTGACCGCTGTCAGCGGTGCGGGCACCGTCGACGATCTGGCGGATGAAGGGTTTACCGGCGGCGTCCTTGAGGTCCATCACGTTGAGCCCAACCAGCGCGCGCGACGCACCGTTGCTGGCCAGCATCGTGCCGCTCGGGTCCAGGACGAACACATAGTGCTGGCCATCGACGAAGCTGCCCTGGCGGTCATTGAACGCGGCCAGTGCCTGCTCGGGTCCGTTCGCCTTCAGGTGAGCGGTGGCGCGCTCAAGCAGCGCACTGGCCTGGCGCGCATGGCTGCGCTCCACTGAGCCTTTGGCTGGCGCGTTGTCGGTCACTGCGTAGGCCAGCGGGCTCGCGCTGATGGCCGCACCCAACATGAGAGTCAGCAGGTTCCGGTTGTTCAATTTCATCGATTGCTCCTAGCCTGAGGCAGGCGACAGGTTGCTGGGGGCATTGGGACTGCCTGTCATGGAATATCCTATGGCGGGTAGGGGATTGATATTGAACACAAGAACCGTTGAGTTCCTGCGAAAGGAGTAGGAAGGAACGCCGCACCGGCTATCTACGCATGCCTTTGCAGCACCGCTGCGCAACCGGAACTTGTTACCCTTGGCCGCTGATCCAGTCGAAGCCGCCGCCATGCTCAGCCTCTACCACGCCCCTGACCTCGAAACCCTCGGCGAACTGGCCACGCGCCTGCTCGCACAGCCGCTCAGCGACCCCTTCGCCCCGGCACTGGTGATGGTGCCGAGCCAGGGCATGGGGCGCTGGCTCACCCTGGAGCTGGCGCGCAAGCAGGGCATCGCCATGCAGCTGGAGATGCAGTTGCCGGCCAAGTTCGTCTGGGACCTGAGCCGCACTGTGCTCGGCAGCCTGCCCGAACAATCGGCGTTCTCCCCGACCACCCTGACTTGGCGCTTGTACGGCTGGCTCTGCGATCCGGGCAACCTGGAACTCGCACCGCGTCTGGCGCAGTATCTGGACGGCGGTGACGAGCGCCGGCGGCTAAGTCTGGCGGCCAAGATTGCTGATGTCTTCGACCAGTACCTGCTTTATCGCGACGACTGGCTGGCCGCCTGGGAGCGTGGCGAAACCTTCGATCTCGGCCCGGACGAGGCCTGGCAGGCATTGCTGTGGCGCGAGCTGACCAAGGATGGCCACCCGCACCGCGCGCGCCTACTAGGCGATCTGCTGCAACGCCTCTACAGCGACGAACCCTTGCCCGGCCTGCCCGAGCGCCTGCTGGTGTTCGGCATCAGCAGCCTGCCACCACATCACTTGCGTGTGCTTGACGGGCTGGCGCGGCATATCGACGTGGTCGTCTGCGCGCTCAACCCGAGCCGCGAGGCCTGGGGCGAGATCCGTGATATCCGTGAGCTGGCACGCCAGCCCGAGAGCGGAGCAGATGACTGGTATCTCGACGTCGGCCATCCGTTGTTAGCAAGCTTGGGCAAGCAGGGCCGCGACTTCTTCGACTCGCTTTTCAGCCTGACCGCCAGCGAAGGCAGTCAGGAGTTCGGCCTGTATTCCGAGGACGAAGACCTGCGCGACGACAGCCTGCTGCACGCGCTGCAGAACGACATCCTGCGCCTGCGTACCCGGCAGCCCGATGAGCGCATCACGCTCGCCGAGAACGATCGTTCGCTGGAAGTGCATATCGCCCATTCGCCGCTGCGCGAGGTGGAAATCCTCCATGACCAGCTGCTGGCGCGCTTCGCCGCCAACCCTGCTCTGACGCCCGATCAGGTGGTGGTGCTGACCCCCGACATCGAGCGCTACGCACCCTTTATCGAAGCCGTGTTTGCGCCGCGCGAAGGCAGCCCGAGGATTCCTTACAGCCTCGCCGACCGCAGCCTGCGCGCCGAGATGCCGCTGATCGAGGCCTTCCTCGAATTGCTGATGCTGGCGCAGAGCCGATTCGCCGCCGAGGAAATCCTCGCCTGGCTGGAACAGCCGGCCGTTGCCCGGCGCGCCGGGATCGAAAGCGAAGACCTACCGCTGCTGCGCGACTGGCTGCGCGAAGCCGGCGTGCGCTGGGGGCGCGACGGCAGCCAGCGTGTTCGCCTGGGCTTGCCCGACGAGTCGGCCTTTACCTGGCGCCAGGGGCTGGACCGGCTGCTGCTGGGCTTTGCCGCACCGCCGCAACTGGCTGGCCACAACGCACCGCTGCTCGGCGAGCACTGGCCGCTGGATGCGCTGGAAGGCGCCCGTGCGCAACTGCTAGGGCGGCTGGTGGAATTCGTTGATCGGCTCGGCACGCTGGCCGACCAGCTGGCGCGGCCGCGGCCGTTGGTCGAGTGGGCAGATGACTTGCAAGTTCTGATCGACACCCTGTTCGACGAGCGTGAAGCCGGCGACACGCTGCTCTTGTTGTCCCAAGCCTGCGCGGCGTTGCGCGATCAGGCCCAGGCCGCGGACCTGACACGCCCCATCGAACTGGAACTGGTTCACCAGCAGCTCAGCGCCGCCTTGCAGCAGGGCGGCGGCGCCTCGGGCTTTCTTACCGGTGCGGTGACCTTCTGCACCATGGTGCCTATGCGTAGCCTGCCGTTCCGCGTGGTCTGCCTGCTCGGCCTGGACGATGGGGCGTTCCCGCGGCGCACACCGCCGTCGGGCTTCGATTTGATCGGCCGGCATCCGCGCCGCGGCGACCGTGCGCGACGCCTCGATGATCGCTACCTGCTGTTGGAAACCCTCCTCTCGGCGCGCGTGGCGCTGTACCTGTCCTATGTCGGCCGCGACCCGCGGGACAACGCTGTGCTGCCGCCTTCGGTGCTGCTCAGCGAAGTGCTGGAGGCAGTGGACATGACCGCGATGCTGCCCGTTGCTGGCGCTTCTGAGAGTGCCGGCCAGTCCGCAGCCAAGACGGCCAGCCAGAAAATTCTTGTCGCCCATCCATTGCAGCCGTTCTCACCGCGTAATTTCGGCGACGGGCTGTGCGCCGGTTTCTCGCTACCCTGGTTTCGGGCCGCCGGGCGTCTGGCCGAGCCACCGCAGACCCAGCCGCAGCCGTTCGCAAGTCTGCTTGCAGAGCCCGATGAGGCCTGGCTGACCATCGAGCCGTCGCAGCTGTTGCAGTGTTTCCGCCACCCGGCGCGCTTTCTGCTCGAGCAACGCCTTGGTCTGCGTCTGGCCGATGACCAGGAATCGCTCGCCAGCGACGAGCCGTTCGATTTGGAGATGCCAGCCTGGAACGGCCTGCGGCGCCTGTCGCTGCAGGCGATGGAACACGGCTGGAGTGACGAAGATGAGCGGCGCATGGCTTGTGCGGCCGGCTGGCTGCCGACGGGCGAGTTGGGCCAGGCGCTGTGGGGCAAGCTGCGCGGACCCGTGCGTGCCTTCGCGCCGCGCCTGTTCGAACTGCGCCCAGACGCAGTGCCTGAGCCGCTGCCGGTGGACATCACCCTGGCCGGCGTGCGCATACATGGTTGGCTCGATGGGGTGACCCCGGCCGGGCTGTTCGGCTGGAAGCTCGGCAAGCTGGGCGAATGGGACCTGCCGCCGTTCTGGCTGCGCCATCTGCTGCTCAACCTGTCCGCCACGCCCGGTATCGAGCGCCACAGCCTGATGTTGTCGCCCGCCGGTGATTGGCAGCTGGGGCCGTTGCCGAACGCGGCCGAGCTGCTTGAACCCTGGCTCGACGCCTATCGCTGTGCGATTCGTGAGCCGCTGCCATTGCTGCCGCGTAGCAGCCATGCGTTCGCCAAGGGCTACCGCAAGCCGGCCCGCGGCAGTGAGCCGCTCGATTGCGCCCGCAAGCGCGCCCGCGAAGCCTGGCTCGGCGCCGAGTTCAGCCCCATCGCCGCCGAAGCCGAAGACCCCTGGAATGCCTTGGCCTTCCGCGACCGCGATCCGCTGGACCAGCGTTTCGAAACCCTGGCCCAGGAACTGATCGGCCCGGCCTTGGATGCCTTAGCCGATGAGGAGGAGGAAGCATGAAACTCGACCTGCTCGACTCGCCCTTCGACGGCCGCTCACTGATCGAGGCCAGCGCCGGCACCGGCAAGACCTGGACCCTGACCGCGCTGTATGCCCGCCTGCTGCTGGAGCGACAGTTGTCCGTAGGTCAGATTTTGGTGGTCACCTACACCACCGCGGCCACCGCCGAGCTACGCGAGCGCATCCGCGCGCGGCTGGCCGATCTACTCGCCGTATATGACGGTACGCCCAGCAGCGACGACTTCCTCAACCGCCTGTATGCCCGCTATCCGGACGAAGCCTCGCGGCGACGCCTGTTGCTGGCCGTGCATGGTTTCGACGAGGCGGCGATCTTCACCATCCACGGCTTCTGTCAGCGTGCCCTGCAGGATGCCGCATTCGAAGCCGGGGGCGACTTCGACAGCGAGCTGACCGCCGATGACCGCGAGATCATCGATGCGCTGCTCAGCGATGCCTGGCGCAGCGAGCTGGCTGATGCCGATCCGGCCTGGGCGCGCTTTCTGGCCAAGAGCCGGATAACGCCGGTGTGGCTGCGCCAGCGGCTGCGCAGTCATCTGGGCAAGCCGTACTTGCGGGTCGAACCGCAGGGTGCGCCGGTCGCCGCCGACCTGCGTCCGGTCGAGGCTGCTTGGCAGCGCGCCGTTGATCTGTGGAGGGAAGCGGGTACCGCCTGGATCGCCGAGCTCCGGGCCCACGGTGGGCTCAGCCAAAGCACCCACAAAGGCATCAAGTTCGAGCCCTGGCGGAGCGAGCTCGACGCCTATTTTGCCGACCCGGCGGTGATGTTCGATCTACCCGAGGGCGCGGCCAAGTTCGGTGTCAGAGCGTTGAGCAAGGCCTGCAAGAAGGGCCATGACGCACCTGTCTGCGAACTGGCCCATGCGCTGGATGAACTGGCCGATCAGGTGGCCGAAGCGCTGCCGGCCGGCAAGCAGCGGTTGATCGCATTGCAGGTCGCGCTGCTGGAACGGCTCAACCATGAGCTGCCAGAGCGCAAGGCGGCGCAGCGGCTGCTGGCCTTCGACGATCTGCTCAATCGCCTGGATCTGGCGCTGAAAGGTCCGGTCGGCGAGGACCTGGCGGCCTCGCTACGCGCCACCTATCCGTTGGCGCTGATCGACGAATTCCAGGACACCGATCCGATTCAGTACGCCATCTTCAACCGTATCTATGCCAAGGCCAGCGAGGCGTCGCTGTGTTTCGTCGGCGATCCCAAGCAGGCGATCTACGCGTTCCGCGGTGCGGACCTGGCGACCTACATGACGGCCAAGCAGCAGGCCGATCGCGAACCCTTCAACCTGCCCACCAACTACCGCTCGACGCCCGAGCTGATTGCCGCGCTGAACCAGCTGTTCGACCATCCGCAGCCGTTCGCCCAACCTGACCTGCGCTACCCACCGGTGGGTGCCGCCGACAAGCCGCGTGCCAGCCTGCATCTGGTGGACGAGGGCGAAGCGGCGCCGCTGGCGTTGGTCTGGCTAGGCGACGACCCGCTGGGTAAGGGAGAGGCCGCGCAATTGGGCGCGAGCGACACCGCACGGCGTATCGCCCTGCAACTGGCGGGCGCCGCCGAGGGTCGTGCTGGCTTCGACAAGGACGGCGTGTTTACCCCGCTCAAGGGCGGTGACATTGCCGTGCTGGTAGCTAACCATCGACAGGCCGGGATGATCGCCGAGGAGCTGGCGGCGCGAGGCGTGCCCAGCGTGCGTCGCGGGCGCGACAGTGTCTGGCGCAGCGAAGAGGCTACAGAACTCGCCGCGGTATTGGCCGCCTATGCGGAGCCCGGTCGCGAAGGTCTGCTGCGCTACGCCCTGGCCACGCGGCTCCTGGGCCGCAGCGCTGCCGATCTTGCCCGCTGCCAGGATGATCAGCAGCAGTGGGACGCCGAGCGCGAGGCCGCCGAGCGCTATCACCAGCTCTGGCAGCAGCAGGGGTTCATGCGCGTGTTCCGGGCCTGGCTCGACGAGCAGGCGGTGGCCGAACGGCTGCTGGCGCGTGTCGATGGCGAACGTCGGCTGACCAACCTCCTGCACCTGGGTGAACTGTTGCAAGCCGAAAGCCTGCTGCGCCCGGGTCTTGAGCCGCTGCTCGCCTGGTTCAACCTGCAGCGCGGCAGCGAAGGCGCCGGCGAAGAAGCCCTGCTGCGCCTGGAAAGCGATGCCGAGCGGGTGCAGATCGTCACCATCCACACCAGCAAGGGCCTTGAATACCCGCTGGTGTTCTGCCCCTTCCTCTGGGACGGCAAGCTGCTCGGCAAGAACCGCGACAGCGCCCGTTGCCACGATGCTAATGGCCAGCCGCTGCTGGACCTGGGCAGCGACGCGCTGGAAGACCACCTCGAACGCGCCCGCCAGGAAGTCTTCGCCGAACAGCTGCGCCTGGCCTATGTCGCCCTGACTCGCGCGCGCGACCGGCTCTGGTTGCACTGGGGGCCCGTGAATCTCTGTAAACCAAAAAAGGATGGCAGCCTAGCGGACGAAGGTCTGCACAGCAGCGCCCTGGCCTGGCTGCTACACGGCCGCGAACTGCCTGGCGAGCAACCGTTGAGTGAGCTGGGCAATCATCTGGCCGATCTCAACGGTGGCAGCCTTCGCCTGGCCATCGAGCGGCTGGTACAGGGGAGCGACGGTCATATGGCCTGCGTGCCGCTGGAGCTGCGTGAAGCCAGTGCCCAAGGGCCCGGCCGTGCGGCGGCGCCTCAGCAGCTGTCGCAGCTCAATCGCAGCCTGCACAGCGCGTGGCGGATCGGCAGCTTTTCCGGTCTTGCAGCCGGCATGCATATGGAAGCGCCCGACCGCGACGCCCTGGCCATCCCAGATGCTGGCGAGCCGGGCAGCGGTTTTTTCGCCTTTCCCCGCGGAGCCCGTGCCGGGACATGCCTGCACGCCATCCTCGAAGACTGGGCGCGGGGCAAAGGCGAGCTGCCGGAGCTGGTCGAACCTGCGCTGCAAGCCTATGGCCTGCCGCTGGAATGGAAGGAGATCGCCACCGGCCATCTGCAAAAGGTGCTCGAAACCGATATGGACGGCAACGGCCTGACCCTCGCCGCGTTGCAATCGGCCAGACGCCTGCCCGAACTCGGCTTCACCTTCCCGGTACAGGAGCTCGACGTGGCGCGGCTGCGCAGCCTGCTGATCGATCCGGCCAACGGCTTAGCTGCCCCTCTGCGCGAAGCGGCGGGGCGGCTGGAATTCGACAGCCTCAAGGGTTTTCTCAAGGGCTTTATCGATTTGACCTTCGAGCACGACGGCCGCTGGTACATCGCCGACTACAAATCCAACTGGCTCGGACCTGACGCGAGTTACTACGGCGGCGAACGGCTGTTGCAGGCGCTGGCGGGCGAGCATTACTACCTGCAATACCTGATCTATCTGGTGGCGCTGCGCCGCTTCCTCCGTCAGCGCCTGGCTGATTTCCACAACGAACAGCTCGGCGGCGCCTTCTACCTGTTCCTGCGCGGCATGCCCGAGGCCGGCGTCTATTTCGCGCGGCCGGACGATGCGTTGCTCGATGCGTTGGATCGATTGTTCGAGGAGGGCAAGTGATGCACGTGGAGTTTGTAGAAAGGCAGCTTGCGTCCGTTGAACGCGCTTATCCTGCCGGGCATATCGGTGGGCTGAAGCCCACCCTACGGAGATATCCGGGCGCACCGCTCGTAGGGTGGGCTTCAGCCCACCGTCGGGATCGTCGTCTGGCACCTTCTGTATCGAGGCCAATCCGATGACGCTTCGTTCAGAGTTACCCCTCGGCCCTCTGGAGCGCGCCTTCGTCGCCAGCCTGCAACGCCTCGAACCGGATGCGCCCGAGCCGGTGCTGCTCGCCGCCGCAATCTGCTGTGAAGCCCTGGCGTCCGGGGATGTCTGCCTGCCGCTCCAACGATTCGCTGGCAAACGGCCCTGGCCTGAGATCGACCTGGCTTTGCCGTTGCTGGCGCAATGGCGGACGCAACTGGAGGCCTCGCCACTGATCGGCGGACCGGACGACTACGCGCCACTGACTCTTGTCGGTGACCGCCTCTACCTGGCCCGTTACCAAGCCTACGAGGAGCAACTGGCCGAACAGCTGCTGACTCGCGCAGCGGACGCACCGGATGTCGATGAAACTCAGCTGAGCGACAGCCTGGCGCGGTTGTTCGCCTTCAATCAGCAAAGCCCCGACTGGCAGCGCCTCGCGGCAGCACAGGCGGTACGCCGGCGACTGGCTGTGATCTCCGGTGGTCCCGGCACCGGCAAGACCACCACTGTGGTGCGCCTGCTGGCGGCATTGCTGGAGCAGCCCGGCGGCGAACGCCTGGCCATCGGCCTTGCGGCCCCCACCGGCAAGGCGGCGGCGCGCATGGCCGAGGCGATCCGTAATGCCAAAGCCGAGCTGCCGGTCAGCGATGCCGTCAAGGACGCCCTGCCGGACGAGGCGCGCACCCTGCATCGTCTGCTCGGTAGCCGCGGCGACAGCCCAAAGGTGCGCCACGATGCGGCCAACCCGTTGGCGCTGGACGTCCTGGTGGTGGACGAGGCATCCATGGTCGACCTGGCGCTGATGGCCAAGCTGGTCGCTGCGCTGCCGCCCAAAGCGCGGCTGATTCTGCTCGGCGACAAAGACCAGTTGGCTGCCGTGGAAGCCGGCGCGGTGTTCGCCGAACTCTGTGAAGGCCGAGGGTTCGATAGCCAGGCCGCGGCCGATCTGCAACGCATTACCGGGCAGCACGTATCGGTCGAACCGCCGCGCTCGCGCCTCGGCGATGCGGTGGTGCTGCTCACCTACAGCCACCGCTTCGCCGGCGATAGCGGCATCGGTGAGCTGGCGCGGCGAATCAATGTCGGCGACGCCAAGGGCACGATTGCACTGCTGCAGGAAGGGCGCGCCGATCTTGCCTGGAATGCCACGCCAACGTCCGCCGCGCTGATCGAACGATTGGAGCAGGGCTATTCGCCCTATCTGCTGGCTGCACGCCAGGCTGATCCAGCCGCCGCCTTCGAGGCCTTCAACGGCTTCCGCGCGCTGACCGCCCAGCGCGAAGGGCCTTTCGGCGTGACCGGTATCAACGAGGCACTGGAAGCGCGCTTCAAGCGTCGCCTCGGCGTGCCGGCGCGCGAACGCTGGTACTCCGGCCGCGCGGTGATGGTCCGGCAGAACGACTACGCCCTGGGCCTGTTCAACGGCGACATCGGGCTGTGCCTTAAAACCGAGCAGGGGCTGCGGGTGTTCTTCGAGGGTGACGAGGGCTATCGCGGCTTCGCCCCGGCGCGCCTGCCGAGCCATGACAGCGCCTTCGCCATGACCGTGCACAAGAGCCAGGGCTCGGAATTCAGTGAAGTGCTGCTGGCGCTGCCCGAGCAGCCCAGCCCATTGCTGACGCGCTCGCTGTTCTACACCGGCATCACCCGTGCCAAGCGCAAGGTGGAGATTTGGGCGCTGCCGGTACGTCTGGGTGAGGCCGTAAGCACCCGCGCCGAGCGCGCGGCCGGACTTGCTGAAAGGCTGAGCCTAGGCAACACGAATCGCACAGGCGAGGGGGATGGCCTGCCGAAGCCGGCCAGCGAGCCGGTGAGCGATCAGCTCAGCCTGTTCTGATGCGTGCGCCGCTGCTCGTAGCGGGCATGATCGCTGCGCATCGCAGCCAGTTTCGTGAAACGGTTGCGCGTATCCACTACCGGTTTCTGTTTCGATGTGGATTCGCCGTCAACCGATAACCGACAACCGGGACATGCGATGAAAATCTTCTTTCTTCTGGTCTGGGGCCTGGTCAGCTTGTCGTTCACAGGAGTCGTGGTGCGTGAACTCTGGCTTGCCCCATCCTGGAGTGGCGCGTTCGTCTTGTTGCTAATCGCCTACTACAGCTTCTGTTTCTTCCAGCTGATCCGCGCGGCCTACCGGCCCTGGGGGTTGTTGGGGCCAAGGCGGCGCGGCGGCTACTGGGTGTGCCTGGTGTTGCTGCCACTTGCGCTGCTGCCGCTGAGGTCCGCCTACGACATTTGGCTAGCGGGCGCCTATCGGCTTGATGCGGACGCTGCGGGGCCAAGCCTGAACCTGCTAATCGTTCGCCAACTGCTCGCCTGGCTGGAGGAGCTGGTCGGCTATCTAGGCCCGACGCTGGTGCTGGCCGCCGCTGGAGTGGGCATGGCACTGCTGCTGTTGCGCTTGTCGCGCGGCCAGGTCGTCCGCTAGCGGCACCCGGTGCGTTAATGGTTGCTGACTTTGATATTCGCTAGGTTGCGCTTCACTCGTTTTCGCAAGGATGGCAAAGGTGGTGATGAAAGGATTTTGTAGCCGGGGCGCTCTGCTGATCCTGGCGGTCAGTCTTGGGGCACATGCCGCGGATGTGCGCCTGGTGACGGGCGATGACTACGCCCCGCTCACTGACCGCGAACTGCCTCGAGGCGGCATGCTCTCGGCGGTCGCACAAGCGGCGCTCGAGCGCAGCGGATTAGCGTCGTCGCTTGCCTGGCAGCCCTGGAATCGGGGCTATCTGATGACCCTTCGCGGCGAATACGACGCGACTTTTCCCTACATCCGTGCGGAGCAGCGCGAGCATGATTTCCTTTACTCGGCGCCGCTCTACGTTTCCGAGCAACACCTGTTCAGTCGCGCCGCGGATGCATTCGAAGTCAATGACCTCGCGGGCGTCAGCGGCAGGCGGCTGTGCCACCCGCTGGGCTGGCAGCTGCCTGCTGGAGTCCAGGCACTGGTTGATCGGGGTGTACTGGTTCGACATTCGCCGCCGAGCCTGAGCGAGTGTGCGTTGTTGCTACTGCTTGGCCGAGATGATGTGTTTCTGGCTGATCGTCTGCTGGGCGTCCACGCCGTGCAATCAACCGAAGTGGATCGGCGGCGTTTTCATGTTTCCGATTCGGTGTTGAGCCGTCAGACGATTCACCTCATCGTCCCGCGCAGCCGACCGGACGCCGGACAGCTGATCGAGCGGTTCGATCGGGGACTCAGAACCCTTCAGGACAGTGGCGATTATCAGCGCTTGATCGAGTCGTTCGCTGCCGACAGCGTTCCAATGGAACGCCGCCCCACGACAGGGCGATAACGGCCGCGATGGCTGGTGTCGGTCACGGTTTTCAGCGTTCGAGCAGTGTCAGCACCAGTGGCAAGCTGGCCGCAGCGAGCAGTGTTTGTAGGGTGATGATGCCGGCCATCAGGTGGCTGTCACCACCGAGCTGCCGGGTTAGCACGTACGCGGTAGGCGCTGTGGGCAGGGCAAAGAACAGGACGATGATGGTGGTTTCCATGGCAGGCAGTTGGAGCAGGTGAGCAACGGCGAAGGCCAGTAGCGGCACTGCCAGAAGGCGCACAGCGCTGTTCCAGCCCAGCGCGGGAATTTCGCCTCCGAGTTCCTTCGGCTTCAGGGCGGCGCCGACACAGAGCAAACCCAAGGGCAAACTGGCTGCGGCCAGCAGACCCAGCAGCCGGTCAGTGCCGCCAGGCAGGCCGAGCCCGGACAGGTTGACCAGGGCGCCCGTGACGCAGGCGACGATCAAGGGGTTTTTCGCGATCGGCAGCAGCAGGGCGCGCGCGCTGACGCCGCGCTCAGCGGTCAGCGCCCAGACTGACATCACATTAACGGTTGGCACCATCAGCGCCAGCATTAGCGCGGCCATGGCCAGGCCCTCCTTGCCGAACAGACTGCCGACAGCCGCAAGGCCCAGATAGGTGTTGAAACGTAGGGCACCCTGGGCAAAGGCGCCGAAGCGCGCCGCCGACCAGCCGCGCAGGCGCTTCATGATCAGCAGTACGATCCACGCCAATCCCAGGGCCAGCAACACGGCAGCAGCCAAGCGGGGCAGCGCCGGGTTGTCCAAAGGTGCGGTGGCCAGACTGCTGAACAGCAGGGCCGGGAACAGCACGAAGTAGTTGATGCGCTCGGCGCCAGGCCAGAAGGCCTCGTTGGGGAAGTCGCGCAGGCGCAGAAAGTAGCCGGCAATGATCAGGGCAAACAGAGGCCATAGGGCGAGCAGAAGGCTGGTCACGCGATACATCCAACAGTGCAGGTGACTCGATAGTGGAGTCTCGTGACGGCGTCGGCAAGAGACGAGCGATGCGGATTGCTCTGCCCCAGAGCGGTTGCAGCACGTTCATCGGGAAAGCCGTCGGGATAATGTCTAAGTGATATCATTGCCCGCGCCATGACCTGAGCAACGTCGATGCAACCCCTAGAACAGCAGTCTGCCGAAGATTTCCGCGATACCCCGCATGGCAGACAACTGCTGGCAGGCTTTCGGGGCCTGCTGTTTGCGCCTGACTTGGAGCGCGAATTTCGCCGTTATTTGGGGCGTCAGGCGCGCTTTGCGCAAGTGCTGGGTGCCTGCCTTTTGCTGGTGGTGGTGGCCGGTTATCACTATGCCGAACGGCAACTGTATGCCGGGTCTGACCCGAGATGGCTGCGCGAATTGACCCTGCTGCGTTTGGTGGAAATGGCGCCGGGTGTAGCGATCCTGGTCATGTCGGTCTTTCATCGGCGGGTCCGGCTGGTTGCCAACCGACTGTTTCCGTTGCTGCTGGTGCTGGTTGGGATCGTTGCGGCGCGCATCGATATCCATTACGAGGTCTCCCAGACAGAGCTGGCGTTCCGCTACGGTGCTGGGCTGTTGATCGTCTGTTCATTCTTCTTTCTCGGCATCACCTTCTGGCGTGCGCTGATCAGTGCGGCGTCGATCATCCTGATCGATATCCTGATGGCGGCGCTCATCCTCTCCTCCAGCGAAATGCAGGTGCATTGGATCTCGGTCAGCTATTACGTGTTGCTGTTGACGATCGGAGCGATCAGCCGCTACATCCATGAATACTCGCAGCGTGAGCAATTCCTGGTACGCCAGCTGCTCGGTTGGGTCGCGCAGCACGACTCGCTGACTGGACTGGCCAATCGCCGTAGCTTTGATGCAGCACTGCGGCAGACGCTGTTACAAGCCCGTCGGGACCGCCAGCCGCTCGCGCTGCTACTCCTGGATCTGGATAACTTCAAGGCCTACAACGACAGCCTGGGGCACCCGGCTGGCGATGCGCTGATCCGCGATTTCGGCGACTTACTGGGCCGTTTCTCCCGGCGGCCGATGGATCTGGCGGCCCGGGTAGGGGGGGAAGAGTTTGCGTTGTTGCTGCTCAATTGCGACGAGAGCTCAGCGCAGGCCATCGCGGCGCAGCTTCTGTCTGCACTCGCTGAGCGTGCCATCCCTCATCCGGCATCGGCCCAGAGCGCATGCGCCACAACGAGTATTGGCATTGCGATGTGGAAGCCAGGGCAGACCGCCGAACATCTCTATCAGGCCGCCGATGCGGCGTTGTACCAGGCCAAGCAGGCTGGAAAGAACCGCTACATGGTGCGCTGAACGGCTTTTAGCGGCGTGGCGTGACCGGGCGGGTGCGGCCGCTGCCATCAATGGCCACAAAGACGAATACCGCCTCGGTGACCTTGCGCCATTCGCTGGACAGCGGGTCATCACTCCACACTTCCACCAGCATGCGGATCGAGCTGCGGCCGACATCCAGCGTCTGGGTGTAGAACGAAAGCTGCGCGCCGACTGCCACCGGCACCATGAAGGCCATGCGGTCGATGGACACCGTTGCCACTCGGCCGGCGGCAACGCGGCTGGCCATGGCGGTGCCGGCCAGATCCATCTGTGATACCAGCCAGCCCCCGAAAATATCGCCGAAACCGTTGGTCTCACGCGGCAGGGCGGTCAGCTGCAAGGCCAGGTCGCCCTGCGGGATTGGATCTTCCTGTTCGTATTCGTTCATCGGTCGGACTCGCGGCGCGTTTGTTTTTCTTGCGCGAAAAGCTCGCAGCAGTGCGGGCGGGGGCGAGTATAGCGGCTGTAGATAGTGACAGCGACCGGGCAGGCCTAAAGTTCAGTATCGTCACCAGATTGTCATATTCAGTTCATAGAGTGTTCACACGGCCTGCAGACAATGGCCCCCGTTCCAAACACTGACACACCCCTGCTAGGAGCATGGAATGAAACTGAATCGTTTGATGGCGGCCTTGACCTTTGTTGCCGCTGGTGTAGGCGCTGCCAACGCAGTGGCCGCGGTTGATCCAGCACTGCCGACCTATGAGAAGACCTCCGGCGTATCCGGCAACCTGTCCAGCGTCGGTTCCGACTCCCTGGCCAACCTGATGACGCTGTGGGCCGAAGACTTCAAGCGTGCCTACCCGAACGTCAACATCCAGATTCAGGCCGCCGGCTCCTCCACTGCACCGCCCGCGCTGACCGAAGGCACGGCCAACCTCGGCCCGATGAGCCGTCCGATGAAGGACAACGAAATCCAGGCCTTCGAAGAGAAATACGGCTACAAGCCGACTGCCGTGCCGGTCGCTATCGACGCCCTGGCCGTGTTCGTCCACAAGGACAACCCGATCAAGAGCCTGGACATCGAGCAGGTCGACGCGATCTTCTCCAGCACCCGCCTGTGCGGTGGCGAAAAGGACATCACTACCTGGGGTGACGTCGGCCTGACTGGCGAGTGGGCGAGCAAGCCGATCCAGCTGTTCGGTCGTAACTCGGTTTCAGGCACCTATGGCTACTTCAAGGAAGAAGCGCTGTGCAAGGGTGACTTCAAGCCTAACGTCAACGAGCAGCCGGGCTCCGCTTCGGTGGTCCAGTCGATCTCCAGCACCCTGAACGCTATCGGCTACTCAGGCATCGGCTACAAGACTTCCAGCGTTCGCGCTGTGCCCCTGTCCAAGGGTGGCGAAGCCTTCGAAGCCAACGAAGAGAACGCACTGGCTGGCAAGTTCCCGCTGGCTCGCTTCTTCTACGTCTACGTCAACAAGGCGCCGAACAAGCCGCTGAGCCCGATCGACGCCGAGTTCCTCAAGCTTGTGCTGTCGAAGCAGGGCCAGGAAGTCGTGGTCAAGGACGGCTACATCCCGCTGCCGAAGAAAGTCGTCGACAAGACTCTCAGCGACCTGGGTCTGCAGAACGACTAAACCCAGCAGCGTTCAGGCCTGCAGCGATCGCTGCAAGGCTTGAGTACGACGCCCGCCACGCTTCTTGCGCCGGTGGGCGTTGTCACGTCACCTCGCTGTAATTTTTCTGTCACACAGCTGCATTAAATTAGGCGCCCGACCGGCCATCAAGCCAGGAAACGACTCGCGCCAACGGCGCAGCAGTTTAAGCGGCCTGAGTGGCCAGGAACCTTCGCATGAACGATATCGAGACCATGAGCGCGAATTCCGATGTGCAACGGCTGGATTTCAACACCCCGGCCCTGCAGCGCAAGCGCCGTATCCGCGCGTTAAAAGACAAGCTGGCGCGCTGGTATGTCTCCATTGGCGGCCTCGCCGTGCTTGGCGCCATCACCCTGATTTTCTTCTATCTCGCGCAGGTCGTAGCGCCCATGTTCCAGGGCGCCGAACTGGAGGCGCGTGAAGTGCAGCAGCCGGCCTGGCTGGCCGATGCCGGCGAGCCGCTGTTGCTGGCCGTGGAAGAGCAGAACAAGGTGGCGATGCGTCTGGGCAGCGACGGAGCCGTTCGTTTCTTCAGCGTACCCACTGGCGACCTGCTGCGTACCGTAGAGTTGCCGCTGCCGGCTGGCAGCCAGATCGTCTCGGTCGGCCAGGACACGCCCGGCAATCGCCGCATGGTGCTGGGGCTGAGCAACGGCCAAGTGTTGGTTGCAGAGCACAATTACAAAGTCAGCTACCCGGAAGGCAAGAAGACCATCACGCCGCAGCTGGACTACCCCTTCGGTGAGGAGCCGCTGAGCCTCGACCCGCAAGGGCGTCCGATCGAGAACGCCGCGATCAGCCTTAATGGTTCGACCCTGATGGTTGCCGGCGCCACGAACGGCGAGCTGCATGCGCTGAAAATCGCCGCCACCGAAAACCTGATGACGGGCGAAACCAGCCTGGAGGAGGAGCGCGTTGCGCTGCCTCAACTGTCCGATCCGATCAAGGCGTTGCTCGTCGACCCGCGGCACATGTGGTTGTTCGCGGTGAGCGGCCGGGCGAACGTGGATGTTTTCGATCTGCGTCGTAATCAGCTCAACGGCCGTTACAAGTTGCTGGGCGGCAAAGGCGAAATCACGACCGTCGCCTCGCTGCTTGGCGGCATCTCATTGATGGTTGGCGACTCGACCGGTGGCATTGGTCAGTGGTTCATGGTGCGCAGCGACGACGGTCAGTCCGAGCTGAAAAACGTGCGCAACTTTCAGTTGGACGGCCAGCCGATCACTCAGATTATTCCAGAACAGCGCCGCAAAGGCTTTCTGGCGCTGGACAGCGACGGCACGCTCGGCATTTTCCACAGCACCGCTCACCGTACCCTGCTGACCGAGCAGGTCGCCGACGGCGCAGCTGTAGCCGCTATGTCGCCTCGCGCCACCCGCTTGCTGGTGGAGTCGGGTGATCAGCTCCAGCGCTTCGTCATCGACAATCCGCACCCGGAGATTTCCTGGAGCGCGCTCTGGGGCAAGGTCTGGTACGAAAGTTACCCTGAGCCGGACTACGTTTGGCAGTCCACGTCGGCTACCGGTGACTTCGAACCCAAGCTGAGCCTTTCACCCCTGGCGTTCGGTACGCTCAAGGCGGCGTTCTACGCGATGCTGCTGGCCGCTCCGCTGGCGATCTGCGCCGCGCTGTATACCGCTTATTTCATGGCACCGGCGCTACGCCGCAAGGTCAAGCCGGTGATCGAGCTGATGGAGGCGCTGCCAACGGTCATCCTGGGTTTCTTTGCCGGCCTGTTCCTTGCGCCCTACCTGGAAAACCACCTGCCCGGCATCTTCAGCCTGCTGTTGCTGATGCCAGTGGGCATTCTCTTGGCCGGTTGGTTCTGGAGCCGGCTGCCGGAAAACATTCGCCTGAGCGTGCCGGATGGTTGGGAAGCGCTGCTGCTGATACCCGTGATCCTTGCGGTGGGCTGGGGCTCCCTGGCCATCAGCGGATACCTGGAAAACTGGTTCTTCGGTGGTGACATGCGCCTGTGGCTGTCCAACGACATGGGCATTCCGTTCGATCAGCGCAACGCGCTGGTGATTGGTATCGCGATGGGCTTCGCGGTGATCCCGACGATCTACTCGATCGCCGAAGATGCCGTGTTCAGTGTGCCGCGCAGCCTCACGCTAGGCTCACTGGCACTCGGCGCAACGCCTTGGCAGACGCTGACCCGCGTGGTGCTGCTGACCGCCAGCCCAGGCATCTTCTCCGCACTGATGATCGGTATGGGCCGCGCCGTGGGTGAAACCATGATCGTGCTGATGGCCACCGGCAACACGCCGATCATGGAAGCCAACATCTTCGAAGGCATGCGCACCCTGGCGGCCAACGTCGCAGTGGAGATGCCCGAATCGGAAGTGGGCAGCACTCACTATCGCGTGCTGTTTCTCGCCGCGATGGTGCTGCTGATGTTCACCTTCGTGATGAACACCCTGGCCGAGCTGATCCGCCAGCGCCTGCGCCGCAAGTACGCCAGCCTGTAATAAAGAACGCAGCCGGCGACGGCTGCGACAAGTTTTCGACAAAGGTATCGATCCGTGAAAAAGGATTCGCTGAAAACCTGGATCAAGAGCGGCAGCCCCTGGGTCTGGATGAACGCGGGCGCCGTGGCGATCGCCGTGATCATGACACTCGGCCTGCTGGCGGTAATCGCCGTACGCGGCCTCGAGCATTTCTGGCCGGACGACGTGATCGTGGCCGATTACCAAGTGCCGGGATCGCAGCCGCGGGTGATGGCTGGCGAGGTGGTGCAGGCTGAAGAAGTGCCGCGTGCACGTCTGGCGGCCAGTGGCCTGCCGGTGGACGTCGAAGGCGGCGAGTTCATGACCCGTGAGCTGCTCAAGGTCGGTAACCGCGAGGTCTACGGTGCGGACTTTTCCTGGGTTGTCGGCGAGTGGCTGAGCAATCCGCGCAAGCCGGCCGATCTGGTGGCCCTGGAGCGCCGCGAGTGGGGCAACTTCTACGGCGAGCTGTTGAACGTCAAAGAAAGCGGTCAGCCGGTGGCCGAGGGCGATGCCGCATGGCCAGAGCTGCAAAAGCGGATTGACCGCATCGACGACCTGCATGCCGGTATCGCCAAGCTGGAAAAGGTCGACATCGGTCGCATCAACCATGGCCTGGAACGCCTGCGTCTGAAGGCCCGCAAGCTGGAGCTGGACGATAAGCTCGATGCGGCCGCACAGGCCGAACTCGATGCTGAGCGGGCGCAGTGGGACGCCGAATACAAAGCGCTCGAGAGCGAGCTGGTCGCGCTCTACACAGGCTTCAATCGCGACAGCATCACCATGCGCACCATGGACGGTCAGGAAAAGGAGATCAGCCTCGGCAAGATCGTCCGTGCCTACCGCCCGAACGCCATGTCGACGCTCGACAAGCTAGGTTTCTACTTTGCCAAGGTGTGGGAGTTCGTCAGCGACGAACCACGCGAGGCGAACACCGAAGGCGGCATCTTCCCTGCGATTTTCGGCACCGTGCTGATGACCATCATCATGGCGGTGATCGTCACCCCGTTCGGCGTGATCGCTGCGGTCTACCTGCGTGAATATGCCAAGCAAGGCGTGTTGACCCGCATCATCCGCATCGCGGTCAACAACCTCGCCGGGGTTCCCTCGATCGTCTACGGCGTGTTCGGCCTGGGCTTCTTCGTCTACGTCCTGGGTGGTTCGCTTGATCGGATCTTCTACCCCGAAGCCGCACCAGCGCCGGTGTTCGGCACTCCAGGCCTGATGTGGGCATCATTGACCCTGGCGATCCTGACGCTGCCGGTGGTCATCGTGGCCACCGAGGAAGGCCTGGCGCGTATTCCGCGGATCCTCCGTGAAGGCTCGCTGGCGCTGGGTGCGACCAAGTCCGAGACGCTGTGGAAAGTGGTCCTGCCGATGGCCAGCCCGGCGATGATGACCGGCCTGATTCTTGCCGTGGCCCGTGCCGCCGGCGAGGTAGCACCCTTGATGCTGGTGGGGGTGGTCAAGCTGGCGCCGAGCCTGCCGCTCAACGGTAACTACCCCTACCTGCACCTGGATCAGAAGATCATGCACCTGGGCTTTCATATCTATGACGTCGGCTTCCAGAGCCCTAATGTCGAGGCGGCGCGGCCGCTGGTCTATGCAACGGCGCTGCTGCTGGTGCTGGTGATCGCGACGCTGAACCTCTCGGCCGTCGTGCTCCGTAACCATCTGCGCGAAAAATACAAAGCGCTCGACCACTAATAGCCGACAGACCCGCTGGTGGCCCGGCGCTGCAACGATCGCAGCCCGAGCTTCTAGCCTCCAGCGATACGGAGACAACCATGTCACAAGCAAAGACGCATTCCATCGACATCTCGGCGCTGGGTCGCGACAAGCGCGCGCTGAGCCTGGCTAACGAAGCCGTGGCCATCGAAGTGCCTGACCTCAGCCTTTACTACGGCGAGAAGCAGGCGCTGTATAACGTCAGCATGAACATCCCGCGCCAACGTGTGACGGCCTTTATCGGCCCGTCCGGTTGCGGCAAGTCGACTCTGCTGCGCTGCTTCAACCGCATGAATGATCTGGTCGACGGCTGCCGTATCGAAGGCGCCATCAACCTCGATGGCCACAACATCTACCGCAAGGGTGAGGACGTCGCCGACCTGCGTCGTCGCGTCGGCATGGTGTTCCAGAAGCCCAACCCGTTTCCCAAGAGCATCTACGAGAACGTCGTCTACGGCCTGCGCATCCAGGGCATCAAGCAGAAGCGCGTGCTGGATGAGACCGTCGAATGGGCGCTCAAAGGCGCCGCGCTGTGGGAAGAAGTGAAGGATCGTTTGCATGAATCCGCACTTGGGCTCTCCGGCGGTCAGCAGCAGCGTCTGGTCATCGCCCGGACCATCGCCGTGCAACCTGAAGTGCTGCTGCTGGACGAGCCGAGCTCGGCGCTCGACCCGATTTCGTCGCTGAAAGTCGAAGAGCTGATCTACGAGCTCAAGGCCAAGTACACCATCGTTATCGTTACCCACAACATGCAGCAGGCCGCGCGGGTGTCCGACTACACCGCGTTCATGTACATGGGCAAGCTGATCGAGTACGGCGACACCGATACGCTTTTCACCAATCCCGAAAAGAAGCAGACGGAAGACTACATCACCGGCCGCTACGGCTAGTCTGGCCATGTCAGAGCGCGCCAGGCGGCGTCGGCGGAATTTGCCGTACAAATCGTACTGTCTGCGTTCCGCCTCCTTGCCTGACACACTCTGCCAAAGTCCAGACGGGTTTGGGTGGAATCCAATTTACAAAGGTGCGCTGCGCACCAGAGCCGCCTAGCGGCAGCCTCCTCGGAGCGAAAAGATGATCAGCAAAGACAGCCACACGCAACACATCTCCCAGCAGTTCAACGCCGAGCTGGAAGAGGTGCGCAGCCATCTCCTGGCCATGGGTGGCCTGGTGGAAAAGCAGGTCAACGATGCGGTTACTGCGCTAATCGATGCCGATTCCGGGCTCGCGCAGCAGGTGCGTGACGTGGATGACCAGATCAACCACATGGAGCGCGACATCGACGAAGAGTGCATTCGTATCCTCGCGCGCCGCCAGCCAGCGGCCTCCGATCTGCGCCTGATCATCAGCATTTCCAAGTCCGTCATCGATCTGGAGCGCATCGGTGACGAAGCGACCAAGATCGCCCGTCGTGCCATCGAACTGTGCGAAGACGGCGAGTCGCCACGCGGCTATGTCGAGGTCCGCCACATCGGTGATCAGGTACGTCGGATGGTGCAGGAGTCGCTGGACGCCTTCGCCCGGTTCGACGCCGAGCTGGCGCTGTCGGTGGCGCAGTACGACAAGACGGTTGACCGTGAATACAAGACCGCGCTGCGCGAATTGGTCACCTACATGATGGAAGACCCGCGCTCGATTTCTCGCGTGCTCAGCGTGATCTGGGTGCTGCGCTCGCTGGAACGTATCGGCGACCACGCGCGCAACATTGCTGAAATGGTGATCTACCTGGTGCGCGGCACCGACGTACGTCACCTGGGCCTTACGCGCATGGCCGAGGAAGTGGCCAACACGCGCAGCTGATTCGATTGCTCGACGGCCCTGGCGGGTGGGCTGAAGCCCACCCTACATGGAGTTTGAGCCAGTGGCTGGTTGCGTATCGACTGCAGAAAGAAAGATGGGGCGCGGCGCTCGGCTTCATTCTATCTGTTAGTCCGAACGCCCCGCCGGTAGGGTGGGCTTCAGCCCACCGAGGGCATGCCCGCTGTCGTGTGCTCAGCGGGGCGCCAAGGTCTCGGTCAGGTAATCGATCAGCACCCGCAGCTTGGGTGGCAGGTGCAAATTCTGCCGCCACAGCAGCCAGGCTGCACCCTGATAGGAACCGGTGTAGCGCCATTGCGGCAGCACCTCGCGCAAGCGCCCCTCTGCCAATGCGTGCGCTGCGGTGAATTGCGGCAGCACCGTGATTCCGATATCGCCAAGCGCTGCCTCCAGCCGCGCTTCGCTGTGGTTGCTGATATAGCGACCGCGCACCATCACCACTTCCTGCTGTTCATCGTTGCTGAAATGCCAGCGGTTATCGCCCGCGTTCTCGCCGAGATACATACAGCTGTGGCGCAGCAGCTCCTGTGGGTGTTGCGGCGTGCCGTGCTGTTGCAGGTAGGCCGGGCTGGCGCATAGCAATTGACGGACTGGTCCGAGTGGCTTGCCGGCCAGGCCTTCGGGTGGTTGATCAGTGACCTTCACCAGCACGTCGAAGCCATCCTCGATCAGGTCCGGGCTCTGGTCGCTGATGTGCAGCTGCACGTCGACATCGGCGTAACGGCGCAGGAAATCCGGCATCAGCGGACTGATGACGAACTTTCCATAGGCTTTTGGCACGCTCAGTCGCACCAGCCCGTGGGGCCGGCTCATCAGGCGTTCGCCGATGGCCAGCGCCTGCTCGGCAGCGTCGAGCATCGCCCGACAATGGGCGTAGAACTCACTGCCGGCTTCGTTCAATCGCAGCTGCCGTGTGGTGCGCTCCAGCAGACGCAACGACAACTCCTGCTCCAGCCGCGCGATCTGGCGGCTCACTGCCGAAGCGGTGGTGCCGAGCTGCCGGGCTGCGGCCGAAAAGCTGCCGGCTTCTACCACGCGCACGAACATCGCCATTCCCGGTAACAGCGCGGCCTTGTCATTTGTTCTCATGCTGCACAAGTCCTTTTCCGAATGGCTGGATTATCGATCTCAGCGTAGCAATGGACAATCCGTGCATTGCAGATAAAGAGGTCGGGCAGCATGAGCGATTGGCAAGGCGTGGTGCGACGCAACCTCTGGCTGGCCGATGCCATGCTGCTGGTCGTCGCGATCATCTGGGGCAGCAGCTATGCGGTAGCCAAGCAGGCGCTATGGTTTTATCCGGTGCTGGGGTTTCTGGCAATTCGCTTCGGACTGACGTTCATCCTGCTGCTGCCGCAGCTGCGCGGAGAGGGGCGGCGGGCGATTCGTCCGGGCCTGCCGCTGGGGCTGGTCATGCTCGGGATCTTCCTTTGCGAAACCTGGGGGGTGATGCTGACCAGTGCCAGTAACGCTGCCTTTCTCATCAGCCTGTGCGTGGTGTTCACGCCTTTCGTGGAATGGGCGATGTTGCGCAAGCGCCCGAGCACTCTGTTGTTTGTGGCTTGTGCCCTGTCGTTGGTCGGCGTCTGGCTGCTGACCGGAGGCATGGCAATCTCGCTCAATTCGGGAGATGGACTGATGCTAGCCGCCGCAGTGTTGCGCGCCGTGCTGGTGTGCCTGACGCGACGGCTGACAGCTGATCAGCAGGTGCCGCCGCTCGCTCTGACGGCGGTGCAAAGCGGGGTCGTGATGTCTGGTTGCCTGCTGCTGGGCCTATCACTGCCGGGTGGCTTGCCGACGTTGCCGCAGAGTCCGGCATTCTGGGCCGCGACCTTGTACCTGGTGGTCTTCGCCACGTTGTTTGCGCTCTATGCACAGAACCTGGCGCTTGGCCGGACCAGCGCGACGCGAGTGTCCCTGCTGATGGGGTCCGAGCCGCTGTTCGGCGCGATTTTCGCCGGGCTCTGGCTGGGGGAGCGGTTGACGCTGACGGAATGGTCCGGCGGGCTGCTGATCATGCTGGCGACGCTGGGCACGTTGCGTTTCGGTGGCGTGGCGGCGCCAGTCGTGGGTGAGGGCAGGGAGCCGGTTGCCTGCCCTGCTACGTCCAGGCATTAGGGGAGGTTAAACACTTATGCGGTAGCGCTACGGTGGGCTGAAGCCCACCCTACGGCCGAGCGTGGTGTCTTCATGTAGGGTGGGCTTCAGCCCACCAGAATCCCCAAGGCTCCTCCGCGCATCAGGGACTGCCGCAACGGCCTAGCTGCGCTGCAGAGTCCGCACCAGTTCCATCAGTTGCTGCTGCCGTTCGGACTGCTCCAGCCGCGCACCGGGGTTCAGAGAAGACCATTGCGGATGGGCGCGACAACGGTGCAGCGCCTCAGGCAGCTTGCCTTCGCGCCACGTCTTGTCGTCCGGTGCATCGAGACGGATTGCCTCCATTGCGGCATGCCCACGAGCGGCGAGGGCGACGAGCAGCTGGCGTTGCCGTACAGCGAGCAGGCGCAGCACGGCATCATCGACGGTGAGTTCGCGTTGTCCCTTGAGCTTGCCCAGCAGGCGATTGCCATAGTGTCTTGCCGTTTGCGCTCCGCCGCCAGCAAGCGCTCCCAGCAGTGCGGCCGCGCCCATGGTGATACCGCCAACCATGAGGTCGACCCCAGCACCGGCGGCAGCGCCGGCTGCCATCCCGCCGCCGATCTTGACCCCCAGCTCCTTGAGCGTTTCGGGATTGAACAGGTCATCACCCCAGCGACCGTCGAGTAGAGGCAAATCGGCAGCCGCCGCATCCTGTGGGCGGAACCCGTATAGCCGCAGTAATGCTTCGACGCAGCGTTGCTCGCGGGAACGCACGGCGTCGTGCAATTCACGGATGGCGCCGCGCTCCAGGTCTGGCTGCGCCGCAACGCTGCGGCGGCAGGCGGCCACATCGACCAGCAGTTCGGCGATCAACCGGTTACCTTCGCTCAGCCGCGCGGCTGCCTGGGCCTCGTGGTCATCGATCAGCCGCTGCAGTTTGGGCCGCGATTGTTCCAGTAGCAGCGCCAGGCTTTCATAAAGTCGGCGCTCGCCATCGATCGGTGGTGCCACGCTGTCGAAGCGCACCAGCGCATGCAGGCCCAGGCGCGCCAGCGCTTCGCGCCATTGCTCTTCGCGGTGTCCGGTTTGTGCGACGAAGTTGAGCACCGGCAACAGCGGCTTGCCACAGCCGGCCAGCACCGCCAGCTCATCCTTGTATTTCGCGAGCACCGGTTCGCGGGCATCGATCACATAGAGCCCGGCATCGCTGGCCAGCAGCTGGCGCAATACCTTGGCCTCCTGTTCGAAGCGCTGGCGCGCCTCGCTGCCGTCGAGGAAACGGGCGGTGCGGGCCGGCCCGTCGAGGCGCTCGCCGGGGCGTTCGATGCACTCGAGATGATCGAGCAGAGCGATGGCGTCCTCCAGACCGGGCGTGTCGTAGAGCTCCAGTAGCGGTTCGCCGTCGACGGACAATCGTGCACCTTCGACGTGGCGGGTGGTACTCGGCCGATGCGAGACCTCGCCAAAGCTGACGTCGCGGGTCAGGGTGCGCAGCAGCGAGGTCTTGCCGACATTGGTGTGTCCGACCAGCGCGAGTTTCAGGGGCGCGCTCATGGCCGCGACTCCAGGTTGGCGCTTATGAGCGACGCGGCATATTGCGCGGCTGCCGCGTGCATCCGCTGCCTGTGTAGAAGCCAGCTTGCTGGCGATCCCTGCCGTGCGGCCGATTTGATCGCCAGCAAGCTGGCTTCTAGCGGAACCGAGCCGAGCTTAATCATGGCCAGTCTCCAACCAAGTCATGGGTGCGCTGCCCGAATGAGGCAGACCGAGGCTATCGAGCGCCTGATGCCAATCATGCAATCGATGGCTATCCAGCGCTTCGCCAGCGGGAGGTTGCAGCAACCAGACGCGGCTCTGGGCCGCGCAACGGCTCAGCTCACCGATCAAAGCCAGGGTGCCGCGGTCCGGCGAGCGACGCGGATCGCAGGCGATGGCCAGGCGTTGCGGTGGGAAGCGGGTCAGCTGCTCGAGCAATCGCCGACGTTGCTCGCGGTCATCCAGCACGCCCGCATCAGCCACGGACGTCGGCAGCTTTGGCGGCCACGCTTGGCTCTGGTCCAGCTCGATGCCGACCAGCACCGCGCCCTCGCTGCCGTCCAGTTGCGCACCGGCATTCGGTGCATGCAACTCTGCCGGCGCCGCGTCAGTGATGCCAAGGTGCTCGCTGGGTGGCTGAAGGCGCTCACGCAGCAGCCGGTAGGCCGGTAGTTGCAGGTCGAGCCGCAGCTGTGCCCGTCCACGTCGCCAACGCCACAGACAGAGCAATGCCAGCAGCAGGCGCGGCAGCAGGCCGTAGATCAGTACCACGCCAACCAGCCAGCCCGCCCAGCTTTGACGCGCGCTTTCTACACCGTTGGCCAGATCACCGCTGGCGCGGATCTGTTCGATGTCCGGCACGCTGAAACCCAGCAGCGACGGCAGCACGCCGAGCGCCTGTGTCAGACCGACGAATGCGCCTTCGCCAAGGATGGTGGTTTCCCAGACGAAGCCGTAACGCCGCGTGGCGAGCAGCGCGAGCAGCGTTACCAGGGCGCTGCTCATGGCAACCAGCCATAAGCCGTGCACGCCAAGCCCCAAGACCCAACGCCCGAGCCGTCGCTGTTCCAGTACCGTCAGCAGGGCCGGCGCCAACTGCACCGCGCGGGCGTCGCGGGCCAGTTTTTCGCTGAGCCAGAGCCACAACCGACCCAATGCACCGCCAGCGTCGCCCGCGAAGAGAAAGCCCAGCAACCAGCCCAGCAGCGTCAGTAGATTCAGGCCGAGCAGGCTGCTCAGTGCCCAGAACACATTGACCGGCCGTATTCCGTCGCCCAGCGCCGCAAGCGCCAATCCGGCCCCGGTAACCAGCGCCAGTAGCATCAGCGCATACCCGGCCAGCCGCGCGCCCTGCCGCCAATGATGCAGCGCGTCGACCAGCCCGTCGCGGCGCGCCAGCCACAGCGCCCGGTGCTCGATCAGGTCTGGCAGTGCCCCACCTTGCGCACGGGCTTGCCGGTTGGCCTCGGCATCATCGAGCGGGCCGGCATGTTCTTCCCGCAGGCGCACGGCTTCGGTCAGCCAGAGGCGGTCGAGGGGATTCGGTGAGGCTGGGAGAGGTGCAGGCACACGGTTTCTCGTAGAAGGGCTAGGCCCTGAGGATAACCGCTGCCGGTCACAAGGGTGAAATGGTCAACGAGCCCGGATTCGCTCCTGCCAATAACGCCGAACGGCGAAGAAAAGCGACAAGCCGGTGAGCACGATGAAGATCCAGGTAATCGGCCCGCGGAAGAAGATCATCGGGTCGCCGCGGCCGATCAACAGCGTGCGCCTGAGGTTGTCCTCGAACATTGGCCCGAGGATAAAGCCGAGAAGAAAGGGCGCTGTCGCGAACCCGGTACGGTTGAACAGATAGCCAATCACGCCGAAGAGCAGCATCAGGCCGATGTCGAACAGGCTGTTGTTCACCGCAAAGGCACCGTAAACGCAGAACATCAGCACGATGGGCAGCAGGATGGCCTTGGGGATCTCGGCGATCAGTGAAAAATACTTGATCACGCCGTGACCGACGAACAGCAGCACCGCCGAGCTCAGCATGATCCCGCAGAACAGTGCGTAGACCAGCGTCAGGTTTTCCTGGAACAGCACCGGGCCCGGCGTCAGCCCATGGATCATGAAGGCGCCGAGGATGATCGCAGTGATGACATCGCCTGGGATGCCCAGCGACAGCAGCGGAATGAGGGTTGCGCCGGCCACGCCATTGTTGCCTGACTCGGCCGCGGCGACGCCTTCGAGTTCGCCTTTGCCGAAGTTCGCCCGGTTGGCCGAGCGCCGTTTGGCTTCGCTATAGGAGATGAAAGACGCCGCCGTGGCGCCGGCGCCTGGAATGGCGCCGATGATCACGCCGATGAAGGAGCCGCGCACGATGGTGACCAGGCTGGACTTGAGTTCGGCAAGCGTCAGGCCAGCCCCGCTGGAGGCGGCGCGGAGATGCGGGCCGGCCTTCTTCAGATAGAAATCGATCACCTCGGGGATAGCGAACAGGCCGATCAGTAACGGCACGAAGGAGACCCGGTCCATCAGGTTGTAGTTATCGAAGGTCAGGCGTTGGCTGCCGTACACCGCATCCATGCCAATCATGGACACGATGACGCCGAAGCTGGCAGCGATCAGACCCTTGATCGGCGAGTCGCCTGCGATGGAGACGATGATGGTCAGCGAAAAGCAGATCAGCCAAAAGAACTCTGGCGGCCCGAAATTGAGCGCGACCTTGGCCAGGTAGGAGGCGAACAGGATCAGCGCCAGGTTCGATAACACATCGGCGATGCATGACGAGTAAAGCGCCATCTGCAGCGCCTTCTTCGCCTTGCCCTGCTGCGTCAACGGATAGCCGTCGAGCAGCGTGCAGGCGGCGGCCGGCGAACCGGGCGTGTGGATCAGAATGGCGGTGATCGAACCGCCGTACATGCCGCCCTTGTAGATGCCCACTAGCAGCAGGATCGCCGTCACCGGCTCCAGCGAAAAGGTGAAAGGCAGGGCTAGCGCAACGGCCATGGTCGCGGTAAGGCCAGGAATCGCGCCGATGACCACCCCAATCAACACGCCGATGAAGATGGCGATGAAATTGTCGACGCTGAGAAACAAGTCCAGGACTTCGGAAAAACCTTCCATTCGGTTACTCGCGTAAGGGCGCCGTCAGTTCCATAGCGTGCCGGAGGGCAGCGGGACATTCAGTACGTGGATGAACAGCAGGCTTACCAGCCACGGCAATGCGATCGCCAGCAGATACAGCCAGGGCTTGCGAACCGGATGAGCGGCAAACAGCAGCAGCGTGCCGAGAATACCGGCGACGATGGCGCCGAGCAGATCGAACAGCAGCCAATAGGCGCCAAGCCCGGCCAGCATCAGCAGCCAGCGCCGGGCCGGCGCACGCTCGGATTCGACGGCTGCGGTCCGGGCCGGCGGTCGCAAGCAGCCTTCAACGATCAATGCCAGGGACAACGCCGCGATCAGCCAGCCCGCCACGCTGGGCAGCCAGCGTGGCGACTGCATGGGGTTGTCGACCATCGGGGCTTCGTCGATATGGTTCGGCACCAGGTAGAACAGAAACACCAGCGCCGCGATCAACCAGAACACGCCCAGCCATGTGTTGAGATTGGCCCAGCGCGGGCGGCTCACCGCAGCATCGGTGGTCATCATGGGCCTCCGATCAGTTCAGCTCGGCCTGACCGGCTACACGCTGCCAGCGCTGAACATCCTCAGCGACGTAGTCACGGAAATCATCGCCTTCCTCGGTCGCCGGCTCGCCACCGATCTGTGCGGCGAAATCCTTGAAGCCCTGATCGTCCATGACTTTGTCTAGCGCGGTTTGCAGCGTCTGGACAGCCTGGTCGGACATTTGATCATCGGCGATCAGCCCGAACCAGGCGGTCGTGACGAATTCGCCCAGGCCCAGGTCCGCGCCGATTTTGGACAGCGGCTCGACATCCGGCAGGTAGGGGGATGCCTCCTTCGAGGTGACGGCCAGGGCCTTGAGCTTGCCGGACTGGATGTGCGAGAGCACGGTCGGCATGTTTTCGAAGGAGACGTCGACGTCGCCGCTGAGCAACGCAGGCAGTGCCTCACCGCTACCACGGAAGGGCACGTGGGTCATCTGGGTGCCGGTCATGGTCTTGAACAACTCGCCGGACATGTGGATCGAGCTGCCAATGCCGGCGGAGCTGAAGGTCATCTCCTTGGTCTTGGCCGCCTCGATGAATTCTTCTACCGAGTTGTACGGGCTGTCAGCCGGAACCACCATCACGTTGGGGATTTCGATGATGTTGCGGATGAATTTGAAGTCTTTCACTGGCTCGTAAGGCAACTTCTTGTAGATCACCGGGCCGATGGTATGCCCGGGAGACGCCATCAGAATGGTGTGGTCGGCGCCCCGTCCGCCGCGGGCCAGTTGTCCGGTGGCCATGGTCGAGCCGGCGCCCGGACGGTTTTCCACGACGACCGTGCCGATCTGTTGCTGCAACAGGTCGGCAACCTTGCGCGACAGGACGTCCGTGGTCCCGCCCGGTGCATAGGGCACCACCAGACGGACGGTGTCGGTCGGCCATTCGGCGGCCTGGGCCAGCGAGGCGAGGGGGAGCGTGGCGGCCAGGAGGAACAGGCTCAGGGTGCGCTTCATAGTCAGGGGCATGGTGGTGTTCTCTTCTTGTAGTTGTTGTAAGACTGCGCGGGTGGCGATCAGGCGACGCTGTCACCTTAAAAGGATCGAACCCTGACGGGAGTCCGATGAACGCAAAACGGTTCGGTAATCGCACAGATGTTTGCAGGCCATCTGTTGTGGTTTCGACCCGCTTGCGCCAGTTTCGACTCCGTTGCCCGTTCAGATTAGAAGGAGAGTCGATGAGCGTTCTGCAAGGCATCAAGGTACTGGATCTGACACGCATCCTCGCCGGGCCCTGGTCGACCATGGCCCTGGCGGACCTCGGCGCCGAGGTGTGGAAGATCGAAAGCTTGGAGGGTGATGACACTCGCAGCTGGATGCCGCCAGCCAAGGCCGGCATCTCCACCTACTACCTCAGCACCAATCGCAACAAGCAGAGCCTGGCGGTGGACTTGCGTAAACCCGAGGGGCGTCAGCTGATCCTTGATCTGGCCGCGCAGGCCGACGTCGTGGTCGAAAACTTCCTGCCGGCGAGCCTCAAGCGCCTCGGGTTGGATTACGAAACGCTGGCAGCGGTCAATCCTCGGCTCATCCATTGCTCGATTACCGGATACGGGCGCGGCAACCCTATGGAAAACCGGCCTGGCTACGACTTCATCATCCAGGCCGAAAGCGGCTTCATGTCGATCACGGGCGAGAAGGAGGGCGAGCCCATGCGCCTGGGCGTGGCTTTCATCGATCTGGTCACCGGCATGAATGCGGTTCAGGGCATCCTGGCGGCGCTGTTCGAGCGCGAGAAGTCCGGGCTCGGTCAGTCGGTGGATATCGCGCTGTCCGACAGTGCGCTGCACTTTTTGGCCAATGTCGCGTCCGGCTACCTCAACACAGGTAAGGTGCCGCAACGCTACGGCAATGCTCACGCCAGCATCGTGCCCTACCAGCTGTTCAACACCGCCGATGGCAGCGTCGCCTTGGCCGTGGGCAACGACGAGCAGTATCGCCGCCTGTGTCTGGACGTGCTCAAGCGTCCGGAGCTGTACAGCGACCCGCGCTTCGCCCAGAACAAGGGCCGCACCGAGAACCGTGAGGTGTTGCTCCCGATACTTCAGAACGCCTTTGCGGGTTGGAACAACGAGGCGTTGATCGGCGCATTGCGCGCGCAGGCGATTCCGGTCGGTGAAGTGAAGGATGTCGCTCAGGCGCTGGAGTCGGAAACGGCAGGCTATCGCGACCTCGTCATCAGCGCCGAGCATCCGGTCGCCGGTGAGGTGCGCATGGTGCGCAGTCCGCTGCGCTTCTCGCGTACGCCAACGGTTGTCGCCAAGGCGCCGCCGCTGCACGGTCAGCACACCGATAGCGTGCTCGCCCGTGTGCTCGGCAAAAGCGAAGCGGAACTGGCCGAGCTGCATCAAGCGGGCGTGATCGGCTGACTCGCTCGCTCAGCGCCGATCACTTGGCACGACAACCCGGACGTAGGAGTGCCCGGCCATCCTGGCCGGGCGGGGTCGCGCTGGGTATTACTGCCCGCGCACTTTTACCGCGATATCCGGCTGATCGATGAACAGCCCGTCGATGCCAGCGTCGAGGAAGGCCTGTATGTCAGCTTCGATATTGCCGCGCTCGGTTGGGGAGTCGCCTTTGCGCAGATTGGCCGGAAGGAACACGTTCTCGGCGCGGAAGGTGTACGGGTGCACCTTCAGGCCAGCGGCGTGGGCGTTCGGCACGAAGTCGGTGGGCTGGCCGAGATTGCCGTTGGCGTCACGCGGAATGATGTAGCTCTTTTCCGGGCCGACGCCCGCGGCGTAGCGCGAGATGGCCTTCAGGCCTTCTGCGGTTGCCATCTGCGCGTAGGTCAGTTTGCTGCCGCGTACTTTCTGATCGTAGGGCTGTCCACCGCCAAACAGCTGGACTAGGCGCAGCTGCGTCAAGCCGCTGAGGGTTTTGAGGTTTTCCACTTCGAAGGACTGGATGTAGACCGGCGCGCTGCGGCCTGCATAGCCGTTGCGGTGGAGGACGCGCACCAGTGGTTTTTCCATAGCCAGGCCAAGCTTCTGGAAGTGCGTCGGGTGCTTGGTTTCCGGGTACAGACCGATGCGGCGGCGCTCGCTCAGCTGCATGGTTTTCACCAGATCGATGATCTCCTGCAGCGTCGGGATTTCCAGGCTGCCGTCGAGCCGCGCGTTACCGGGACGGATCGTCGGGATGCGCTCGATGGCGCGCAGTGTCTTCAGCTCGGCCAGGGTGAAGTCCTCGCTGAACCAGCCGGTGAGCTTCACGCCGTCGACCATTTGCGTGCGCTTGCGCTCGGCGAATTCGGGGTGCTGTGACACATCGGTGGTCAACCCCAGCTCGTTGTCGTGACGGGCGACCAGCTCGCCGTCGCGGGTCATGACGAGGTCCGGCTCGACATAGTCGGCGCCCTGCAGAATGGCCAGCGCGTAAGAGGCAAGGGTGTGCTCGGGCACGTAGCCACTGGCGCCGCGGTGGGCAATGACCAGCGGATGGGGCTCGTCGCGGCCGTTCTTGGCAGCGACCGAGGCGTCGGGCGTGGCGGCAAACGCGGCGATCGGCAGCAGCAGGCTGCAGGCGGCAAACAGGTGGCGCAAGGTAGGGCGGCTGTGGCGGGCCATTGTGGGCGTCTCCGTGGAAGGGGAGCGGTAAGCCTGAAGCGTGACAATGACGATAGCTTGACGCTTTGGTAAAGCGAAGATGACCGTTCGAGGTTGTTGACGTGTATCTGACGGCGCTGACTGCTCCGCGGGCGCTCTGTTATTCTCGCCGCCATGAATCAGACCTCACTTCCCCTCGCTATGATCGCGGCCATGGCGGACAACCGCGTCATCGGCCTCGACAACACGATGCCTTGGCACCTGCCGGCCGACCTCAAACACTTCAAGGCGATGACCCTTGGCAAGCCGATCATCATGGGGCGCAAGACCTGGGATTCCCTTGGCCGCCCATTGCCGGGTCGGCTGAATCTGGTGGTCAGCCGCCAGCAGGACCTTCAGCTCGACGGTGCCGAAACCTTTACTACGCTCGACGCTGCGCTGGTTCGCGCGGAGCAGTGGGCGCGCGAGCAGGGCGTCGACGAGCTGATGCTGATTGGCGGCGCGCAACTCTACGCCCAGGCATTGCCGCAGGCGCAGCGCCTCTACCTCACCCGAATCGATGCGGCCCCTGAAGGCGACGCCTTTTTCCCCGCCTTCGATGAAGCCGAATGGCAGCGTACCGAGAGCCAGTCACATCCGGCCGAGGGCGAGGCGCCCGGCTATCGCTTCGAGACCTGGCAGCGTCGCTGACCCGAGGCATCCCCAGACTTCCTTGACTGACGCCAAGTCCTCGCCTGGCGTCAGCTTCTATGCTTTCCCTCCGCTTCTCACGAGACACCTTTCATGCAGAACGACAAACAGGGCGCAGTGCAACGTGGCGCAGTGCAACGTGGTGCAGCGGACGCGGACGTCAACCAGCGTGACGCTGAACGCGAGGACGCGGAGCAGGCGGAAACCATCGCCGCGATCTTCGTCCGCCATCCGCTCTGGGAGGATGCGCTGGCGCTACTGCTGGGCACCGCGATGGTGGCGTTGGGCATTGCCTTCTACAGCCATGCCGGGCTCTTGACTGGCGGCACGGTCGGTCTGGCCTTTCTGCTCAAGTATTTCGCCGGCTGGCCCTTCGGTCTGGTGTTCTTCACCCTCAATATCCCGTTCTACCTGTTGGCGATCTGGCGCATGGGCTGGAGCTTTACGCTGCGCACCGTCATTGCGGTGGGTCTGGTGTCGCTGCTGGCCGAACTGACACCGAACTGGATTCGCTTTGCCGAGCTGAACATCTATTACGCCGCGTTGTTCGGCGGCTTCGCCATGGGCGTCGGGCTGCTGATGCTGTTCCGCCACCGCGCCAGCCTCGGGGGCGTGAACATCCTTGCGCTGTTCCTGCAGGAGCGGTTCGGCGTGCGTGCTGGGACCTTTCAGATGGGCATCGATGCGCTGATCGTGCTGGCGGCGGTGTTCATCGTGCCGCTGGATAAGGTTGCGCTCTCGGTGCTGGGTGCGGTGGCACTGAATCTGGTGCTGGCAATCAATCACCGCAGCGATCGCTATATGGGCGTCAGCTGAGCGATTAACCCAGCGTCACTAGCTGCGCACGCGGCTGGCCGTCCTCGATGTCCAGCAGGGCCAGGCTGATCGGCAGTGTGAAGCGGCGACGCCCGGCGCTCCCCGGGTTGAGGTAGAGCACGCCGTTGATCTGCTCGATCTTGGGCTGGTGCGAATGCCCGGCGATGACCACGTCGACCCGCTCGGCGACCGGGTCGATCCCCATCGTCTTGACGTCATGGGTGACGTGGATGCGCAGCCCGCCGATTTCCATATTCAGGTGCTCCGGAACCGCTGTAGCCCAATCACCGCTGTCGACGTTGCCACGAATGACGTCCAGTGGCGCGAGCTCACGCAACCTGTCCAGCACCTCTGGTTTGCCGATGTCACCGGCATGGATGATGCGCTCGCAACCCTGCAGCGCAGCGATGGCTTCAGGGCGCAGCAGGCCGTGGGTGTCGGAGATGACGCCTATGCGCATGGTGGCTCCCTTTTTCATGAGTGTATGGATGTTGGGCAAGCGAGGCTTGGCCGCGGTTCGATCTTGCGGCAGTCTGGCGCTCGCCTATTTGCAGGGGAGCGGGAATGGAGCAGGTCGATTGTGTGGTCATCGGTGCTGGCGTGGTGGGGCTGGCGGTAGCGCGGGCACTGGCCCAGGCCGGACGCGAGGTCGTGATACTGGAAGCTGAAGCCGCCATCGGCACGGGCACCAGTTCGCGCAACAGCGAGGTCATTCACGCCGGCATCTACTATCCGCAAGGTTCGCTGAAGGCGCGGCTGTGCGTGGCCGGGCGCGATGCACTCTATGCGTTCTGCGACAGTCACGGCGTGCCTTATCGGCGTTGCGGCAAGTTGATCGTCGCCACCGATGAGTCCCAATTGGCGGGGCTCGATGCGCTACAGGCTCATGCCTTGGCCAACGGCGTCGACGATTTGCGCAGACTCCATGCGGACGAGGTGAAGACGCTGGAGCCGCAGCTCAATGCCGTGGCTGGATTGCTCTCGCCGAGCACTGGAATCGTCGACAGTCACGCCTTGATGCTGGCGCTGCAAGGCGATGCCGAAGCCGCGGGTGCGCTGCTGGCGCTGCATGCACCGGTCACGGCAATGGCGGTGATGGAAGCGGGGTTGCGCGTCGAAGTCGGCGGCGACGCGCCCATGGCGCTGCTTGCCGCCAGCGTCATCAACTGCGCCGGTCATGCCGCGCCTGAGATCGCCGCGCGCACGGCGGGGCTTGCCGCCGAATCGGTGCCGGCGCGCTACTTCGCCAAGGGCAGCTATTTCAGCCTGGCGACCCCGACGCCATTCCGGCACCTGGTTTATCCACTGCCGGAACCCGGCGGGCTGGGCGTGCACCTGACTCTGGACCTCGGTGGTCAGGCGCGTTTCGGCCCGGACGTTGAGTGGGTCGACGGCCTCGATTACACGATGGATGAAAGCCGCGCGAATCGTTTCTACGCCGCGATCCGCCGTTACTGGCCGGGATTGCCCGATGGTGCGCTGCAACCGGCATACACCGGCATTCGCCCGAAGATCAGTGGACCCGGCGAACCGGCAGCGGATTTCCGTATCGACGGGCCTGCCGAGCATGGCGTTGCGGGGCTGGTGAATCTGTTCGGCATCGAATCGCCCGGGCTTACCGCGGCCCTGGCGATCGCCGATGAGGTCTGCCAGCGCCTCGCTCACGAGGCGCGTACCAGTTGATCAGACCGGGTCTTGCTCTGTGCTTGCCGGCGACTCGGGTAGGAACCAGTTCATCACCAGGGCGCAAATGCCGCCGGTTGCAACCCCGGATTCCAGCACGTTGCGCAGCTCGCCCGGCAGGTTTGCCAGGAACTCCGGCACCTGAGAAAAGCCCAGGCCCAGCGCCAGCGAGACCGAGATGATCAGCAGCGCGCGGCGATCCAGCTGGATGCCCGCGAGAATGTTGATGCCCGCAGCCGCCACCGCACCGAACATCACGATCGCGGCGCCGCCGAGCACTGGCTCGGGCACCGCCTGCAGCACGCCGGCCACCGCCGGGAAAAGCCCGAGAATCACCAGCATCACCGCGATCCACATGCCCACGTATCGGCTGGCGATGCCGGTGAGCTGGATGATGCCGTTGTTCTGCGCGAACACCGAGCTTGGGAAGGTATTGAAGAAGCCCGCCAGCAGCGAGTTGGCGCCGTTGACCAGCACGCCGCCCTTGATGCGCTGCATCCACAGCGGGCCTTCCACGGGTTGGCGTGAGAGCTTGCTGGTGGCGGTGATGTCGCCGATGGCCTCGAGCGACGTGACCAGATAGATCACCACCATCGGAATGAACAGACTCCAAGAGAAACCGAGGCCAAAGTGCAACGGCATCGGAATCTCGAACAGCTCGGCTTCGTGCATGCCGGTGAAGTCCAGGCGGCCCAGATAAGCGGACAGCGCATAACCGATGCCCAGCGCGATGATGATGGCGCAGCTGCGCATCCACTGGACCGGCAGCCGGTTGAGCACGACGATGGCGGCCAGCACCACGCCTGAGAGCAGCAGGTTCTCGCGGCTGGCGAAGGTGCCATCGCCCATGGCCGCGTAGCCGCCCCCCATGCTGATCAGCCCGACTTTGATCAACGTCAGGCCAATCATCAGGACGACAATGCCGGTCACCAGCGGTGTGATCAGGCGTTTGATGAACGGCAGGACGCGTGAAACGCCCATTTCGATAAAGGACCCGGCAATCACCACGCCGAAGATCGCTGCCATCACAGCTTCGACCGGCGTGCCCTGCTTGACCATCAGTACGCCGCCGGCAATCAGCGGGCCGACGAAATTGAAGCTGGTGCCCTGCACGATCAGCAGCCCGGCACCCAGCGGGCCGAAGCGCTTGCACTGAACGAAGGTGGCGATGCCGGAGATCACCAGGGACATGGAGACGATGATGTTGGTGTCACGGGGCGATACACCGATCGCCTGACAGATCAGCAGACCAGGCGTAACGATCGGCACGATGATCGCCAGCAGATGCTGCAGCGCGGCGAGAAAGGCGATCCAGGGCCGGGGCCGATCGTCGAGGCCGTAGACCAGATCGTTACGAGGCTCTTCGGGGGAGGACTTCAGCGCGCTCATGGCATGCTCCAGAAAAGAGCGCGATTCTACGTGGCGACGTCGACGGATCACAGCTGAACCCGTCGACTGATGCAGCAGGCCTGATCGCGAGCGAGCTCGCTCCTACGAAAAGCGGGACGGCGGGCGCTGACGGCTGTACACCTCGCCAGCCTCTGTAGGAGCCAGCTTACTGGCGGTCCG
>NZ_JBNNHS010000002.1:0-719933 GCF_050269105.1 Pseudomonas sp. NPDC077408 | reverse complement strand
TCGCTCCTACGAAAAGCGGGACGGCGGGCGCTGACGGCTGTACACCTCGCCAGCCTCTGTAGGAGCCAGCTTACTGGCGGTCCGGGCTCTACCGCAGCATGAATCTCAGCGCTTGATCGCGAGCGAGCTCGCTCCTACGAAAAGCGGGACGGCGGGCGCTGACGGCTGTACACCTCGCCAGCCTCTGTAGGAGCCAGCTTGCTGGCGATCCGGGCTCTACCGCAGCATGAATCTCAGCGCTTGATCGCGAGCGAGCTCGCTTTTACGAAAAGCGGGACAGCCGGTCGCTGACGGCTGTGCTCAGATCGCCAGCCTTTGTAGGAGCCAGCTTGCTGGCGACCCGGGCTCTACCGCAGCATAAATCTCTGAGCTTGATCGCGAGTTCGCATGCTCCTACGAAAAGCGGGACGGCCAGTGGCTGACGGCTGAATTACCTGCCAGCCTTACGGGCGCAGCGCGGTATGTTGAGATTCTAACGCTGCAACCGCATCACCTGCGCCTGACCGCGCTGCCACGATTATCTGAAGGAACAACCATGCAACCAGTAATTGAGCAGCGACCCCTGATGGTTTATCTGGCGGTGGGTCTGTTGCAGGGCCTGACGCTATGGATGGCCAGCGAAAGCTGGCCGCACGGGTCTGTCTGGCGGTCCATCTGTTCGGCCCTGATTGTGTTGATCGTGGTGGGGGGCTGGCAGCTGCAGATGCTCTGGGGACAATTGCGCGAGGCAGATCGCTGGAAGCTGCTGCTCCCGGCGATTCTTTTGCCCGCGACGCTGGCGGCGTGGCTTGGGGTTCAGTTCGACCAGCCGCGCTGGTATTACTTCGATGAAACGACCGGCACGCTTCTGCTGTGGAGTCATCTGGCACTGGCTTACATCCTCACACCCTTCATCCAGGCTCGTGACCCTGCGCATCGCTGGCGCTTCGACTACAGCGCGCTCTACCGTCACGCCTGGAACAACGGTTTGCTGCTGTTCATGGCGCTCGTGATGCTCGGGGTGTTCTGGCTGTTGATCTGGCTCTGGGCGGGCCTGTTTAGCATGCTTGGGGTCGATCAGTTCAAGCGGCTCTTCAATTCGTCCGGCTTCGTCTGGGTCGCCAGCGCGACTGTTGTCGCCGCCGGGCTGCGCATCGGGCTGGAGCGCGGCCAGGTCATCGATGCGCTGCGCAATGTGCTGCAGGCCATGTGTCGTTTTCTGCTGCCGCTGACGGTGGTGATCCTGCTGCTGTTCGTGGTTTTCCTGCCGTTCACCGGTCTTGCTCCGCTCTGGGCGACACGCCACGCGACGCCGATCTTGCTGGCATTGGTGTTCGCGCATATCGCACTGCTCAACGGGGTGGTGCAGGACGGGCTGCAGAGGTCCCACTACCCGCGACCCTTACGGTTGCTGGCGGATGCCAGTTCGCTGTGCCTGCCGTTACTGGCTGGCCTCGCGATGCATGCGTTGTGGCTGCGGATCGACCAGTACGGGCTGACGCCGGATCGCGTGTTGGCTGCGCTCCTGGCGCTCGTAGCAATGGTGCACGGCCTGGCACTGGTGAGAGCAGTGATCCGGCGTGATGCCGCGTGGCTGAGCGGGCTCCGACAGAGCAACCCGCCTCTGGCACTGTTCGCCGCCTGCCTGTTGGTGCTCATGCATGTGCCGGCGCTGAGCCCGCTGCAACTGAGCGCGGCCAGTCAGTATCAGCGTCTGCTGAGTGACGAGTTGCCAGTCGAGCGAACCGACATGGGCGCGCTTCGCTTTCAGCTGGGCGAGCCGGGACGGCGATATCTGCAAGCGCTGCGTCAGCAACTAGACGAGCCTTGGAAAGACGAGGCTCGGCGCACGGGCCTGCAAGCCGATCTGCAGCGGCTCGATAAGGCGGACCACTACTGGGCGTGGAAGCGCGAGCAAGAGGTCGCGACCGCGCCGCCAGTGCCCTGGATTGGCGAACCTGTAACGGATGAAGATGGCTCATTGGCACGTGCCGTCAGCAATCAGGGATGCTTAGCAGAGTGCCGGTTGTTTGCGGTGGATCTGGACCGGGACGGCCAATCCGAAGTGCTGCTGCTTCGCGGTGAACCCAGGGTTGTTCCAGTTCTGGGGCGTGGCGCGGCAGGAGGGTGGCATTGGCTCGGCCAGCTGCGCGTCACCGCAGGCGCGCTGCCGGACGGCGAGGCGCTTGATGGGCTTCTGGAGCGTGGTGAATTTGAATTGGTCGCGCCCCGATTCAGTGCAATCGAGATCGATGGTGCTCGCCTGGAACCGGCCATCGGCGAACCATGAAAAAGCCCGGCGGGAAGCCGGGCTCTTTCTTCGACGCTGATCAGCCGTCCAGCATGGCCTTGTTGCGCACCGCGCCCTTGTCGGCGCTGGTGGCGAGCAGGGCGTAGGCCTTGAGCGCTGTTGTCACCTTGCGCGGGCGCGGGGCGGCAGGCTTCCAGCCTTTCTTGTCCTGCTCGATGCGGCGGTGGGACAGTTCTTCATCGCTGACCTGTAGCTGGATGCTGCGGTTGGGGATGTCGATCAGCACCTTGTCACCGTCACGTACCAGGCCGATGGCGCCGCCCGCAGCGGCTTCTGGCGAAGCGTGGCCGATGGACAGGCCCGAGGTGCCACCGGAGAAGCGGCCGTCGGTGAGCAGGGCGCAGTCCTTGCCCAGTCCCTTGGATTTCAGGTACGAGGTCGGGTAGAGCATTTCCTGCATGCCCGGGCCGCCTTTCGGGCCTTCGTAGCGAATAATGACGATGTCGCCGGCCTTCACTTCGTCATTCAGGATGCCCTTCACGGCGCTGTCCTGGCTTTCGAAGATCTTGGCGGTGCCTTCAAAGACATGGATGGATTCATCCACACCCGCGGTCTTCACCACGCAGCCATCCAGGGCGATGTTGCCGTAGAGCACGGCGAGGCCACCTTCCTGCGAATAGGCGTGCTCGACGCTGCGGATGCAGCCTTCGGCGCGATCCAGATCCAGGGTGTCCCAACGGGTCGACTGGCTGAACGCCGTCTGCGTCGGGATACCGCCCGGGCCTGCCTTGAAGAAGGTGTGTACCGCTTCGTCCTGGGTCTGGGTGATGTCCCATTTAGCGATGCCTTCGGCAAGCGTTCGGCTGTGCACGGTGGGCACATCGGTGTGCAGCAGGCCGCCACGGGCCAGCTCGCCGAGAATGGAGAAAATGCCGCCAGCGCGGTGCACGTCTTCCATGTGGTACTTCTGGATGTTCGGCGCAACCTTGCACAGCTGCGGCACTTTGCGTGACAAGGCGTCGATGGCGCGCAGGTCGAAGTCGACCTCGGCTTCTTGAGCCGCAGCCAGCAGGTGCAGGATGGTGTTGGTGGAACCACCCATGGCGATATCGAGCGTCATGGCGTTCTCGAACGCCTTGCGACTGGCGATATTGCGCGGCAGCACCGATTCGTCGCCCTCACCGTAATAACGCTGGCACAGCTCGACGACGGTGCGACCGGCGCGCAGGAACAGCTGCTCACGGTCGCTGTGGGTCGCCAGGGTCGAGCCGTTGCCGGGCAGGGCTAGCCCTAAGGCTTCGGCCAAGCAGTTCATCGAGTTGGCAGTGAACATGCCGGAGCAGCTGCCACAAGTCGGGCAGGCGCTGCGCTCGTATTCGGCGACCTTCTCGTCCGAGGCGCTTTCATCGGCAGCGATGACCATGGCGTCGACCAGGTCCAGGCCGTGACTGGCCAGCTTGGTCTTGCCGGCTTCCATCGGGCCGCCGGAAACGAACACCACCGGGATGTTCAAGCGCAGGGCGGCCATCAGCATGCCGGGGGTGATCTTGTCGCAGTTGGAAATGCAGACGATGGCATCGGCGCAATGCGCGTTGACCATATATTCGACCGAGTCGGCGATGATCTCGCGCGAAGGCAGCGAATAGAGCATGCCATCGTGGCCCATGGCGATGCCGTCATCGACTGCGATGGTGTTGAATTCCTTGGCGACGCCACCGGCCTTTTCGATCTCGCGGGCGACCAGTTGGCCCAAGTCCTTCAGGTGCACGTGGCCGGGCACGAACTGGGTGAAAGAGTTGGAAATGGCGATGATCGGCTTCTTGAAGTCTTCGTCCTTCATGCCGGTGGCACGCCACAGCGCGCGGGCACCGGCCATGTTGCGGCCGTGCGTGGAAGTTTTCGAGCGGTAATCGGGCATGACGGTTCCTGCGGCTAATCAGCGGTTCGAATAGTGCTTATGGTGAGCGTCACCTGTGCCGCGTGCAACGGCAGGTGACCGTGCGTGCGGAGGGGCCGGATCGAGGCGGGGTATCGCTCGGGCGGCCTGGGCTCATGGCCCGCCTGGGGATGATGGCGAGGAATGCGCCGATTCTACGCCCGTTCCCTCTGGCGAGCCAAACGGCACGATTACCGGCGCTCATCCTACGTTGAGTCAGGCGCATCAACACCGAAGCTAATGATGAATTATTCAGCCGGGGCGAAGCGCGGCCGTTCGTCCGCTGCAAGGGCGCTTCCGGTGGCGCTGTGGTTTCAGCTGGCTAGGGTTGATTCGGGCCGACTGCCACCCGCGTCACTGACGGGCGGGCGACATAGGAGGTGCAGTGCGTTCGACTCGCATGGCGGGCTGGCGCGAACGTCCATACACATAATCAGAACAACAAGAGGAATGCACATGCTGGACATCAAACTTAGCGGCATTGCCGCTGCGCTGGGCCTGGCGATCTGCGGGTCTGCCTTGGCTGCGCCGCTGCCGGATACGCCCGGCGCGCCCTTTCCTGCGGTATCGAACTTCGAGCGCTCCGGCCCCTATGCCACAACCAGTCGCAGCGAAGGCCCGAACTGCCGCGTCTACCGTCCCAGTAGCTTGGGGCAGAACGGCGTCCGGCATCCGGTGATTCTCTGGGGTAACGGTACCGGGACAGGGCCGACCGCGTATTCGGGACTGTTATCGCACTGGGCCAGCCATGGATTCGTTGTCGCAGCGGCGGAGACGTCCAACGCCGGGACTGGACGGGACATGCTGGCCTGCCTCGACTATCTGGTACAAGAAAGCAATCGCACCTATGGCACTTACGTTGGCGTGCTCAACACCGGTCGGGTCGGCACGTCAGGTCATTCCCAGGGCGGCGGTGGATCGATCATGGCTGGGCAGGATGATCGGGTAAGCGTGACCGCGCCCATCCAGCCCTACACCATCGGGCTGGGTCATGACCCGTCTTCCCAGCGAAATCAGAAGGGACCGATGTTCCTGATGTCAGGCGGGGGCGACACCATCGCGTTTCCGTACCTCAATGCGCAGCCGGTCTACACACGGGCCAATGTGCCGGTGTTCTGGGGTGAGCGGCGGTATGTCAGTCACTTCGAGCCGGTCGGCGACGGTGGAGCCTACCGTGGACCCTCAACGGCGTGGTTCCGCTATCACCTGATGGAGGATGAAACGGCGCGCAGCACCTTCTATGGTCGCTTCTGCGGGTTGTGCACCAGTGTCCTTTGGACGGAGCAGCGCAAGGGCATCGAGTAAAGCCCGACGAAGCCCCGCACGCGTGATTGGTGCGAGGGCTTCGGTTAGTCGACGCTGATCAGCTGTTAGGCAGGATGCGACTGGTGATGCTCTTGATGTAGCGCGTCTCGGGAATCGCCGGATGTACCGGATGGTCCGGGCCCTGGCCGCCGCGCTCGAGCAGCTGGATATTGCGGTCAAGATGCCGTGCGCTGCCGAGCAGGATGTTCTGCAGGTTGTCTTCCTCAAGGTGCATCGAGCAGCTGGCGCTGACCAGGATGCCGTCCTTGTTCAGTAGACGCATCGCGGTTTCGTTGAGGCGGCGGTAGGCGGCTTCACCATTCTTGATGTCTTTTTTGCGCTTGATGAAGGCGGGCGGGTCGGTGATGACCACGTCGAAGCGCTCTTCGGCGTTCTTCAGCTCTCTCATCGCTTCGAAGGCATCGCCTTCTACGCAGGTCATTTTCTCGGCAACGCCATTGAGCGCGGCGTTGCGCTCGACGCCATCCAGCGCGAACGCCGAGGCATCGACGCAGAACACTTCACTGGCGCCAAAGGCAGCGGCCTGGACGCCCCAGCCGCCGATGTAGCTGAACAGGTCGAGCACGCGCTTGCCTTTGACGTAGGGCGCCAAGCGCGCGCGGTTCATGCGGTGGTCATAGAACCAGCCGGTCTTCTGGCCCTGCAACACGGGGGCTTCGAATTTCACGCCGTTCTCTTCCAGCGCAACCCATTCCGGGACTACGCCAAAGGCCGTGTCGACGTACCGCTCCAGGCCCTCGGCATCGCGGGCACTGGAGTCGTTCTTCCATAGCACACCGCGCGGCTTGAGCACCTGGACCAGGGCTTCGAGCACGGCATCCTTGTTGCGCTCCATGGTGGCGGAGGCCAGTTGCACCACCAGATGGTCATGGAAACGGTCCACCACCAGGCCCGGCAGCAGGTCCGAGTCACCGTAGATCAGGCGGTAGCAAGGTTGATCGAACAGACGATCGCGCAGCGACAGAGCGACCTGAATGCGATGCACCAGCAGTGATTTATCCAGGCTGTGCTTGAGGTCGCGCGACAGAAGGCGCGCGCAGATCAGGTTGTTCGGCGAGACGCCGACAATGCCCAGGGGCTTGCCGCCGGCCGCTTCGAGGATCGCCTGATCACCAGCGGCAAAACCGCTCAGTGGCGTGGCTGCGGTGTCCACCTCATTGCTATAGACCCACAGATGACCGGCGCGCAGGCGGCGGTCGGCGTTGGCTTTGAGGCGCAGGCTGGGCAGGCTCATCGGGAGGGCTCCGGGAAAAGGGCGCGATTATAGGCCAGAGGGCTGACAAAAGCGCTGGCTGGATGGAGGAGGGGAGTTGGGGTTAGCCATCGCTGCTGGGAGCAGTTGCTCCAGCAGGCGGCTCAGAAGAGGCATCGGCCTGTCGCAGTCGACCGGTATTCGCGATGCCTCGGCGTTACCTAGCTGGCGTCAGGCCGCGAGGGCTTTGATCAGCGCTTCGTTGAACGCCGGAATGTCGTCCGGCTTGCGGCTGCTGATCAGATGGCCGTCGACCACGACCTGCTCGTTGACCCACTGGGCGCCAGCATTCTTCAAATCGTCGGTCAGCGACGGCCAGCTGGTCATCTTCTTGCCTTTGACCAGGTCAGCGGAGGCCAGCAACCAGGCGCCATGACAGATCACGGCTATGGTCTTGTTGGTGCGGGCCGCATCGCGAACCAGCTCCTGGGCCATCTCGTCGGTGCGGATGGTGTCGGAATTCACCACGCCGCCCGGAAGCAGAACGGCGTCGTAGTCTTCCATGTGAATGGTGTCGAACGTCTTGTCGACGTGAAACTTGGTGGCGGGCGTGGTGTGGTTCCAGCCGGTCACTTCGCCATTCGATGACGAAATGATCTCAGCGGTCGCGCCGGCTTTTTCCAGCGCCTCCTTTGGCCCAGTCAGCTCGACCTGCTCGAAACCGTCTGTCACCAGGATCGCGATGCGTTTGCCTTTCAGGGAATCGGCCATTTCGTTTTCCTCCTCGTCGGATTTCAAATTGATCTACTTGAAATCCGACCGCCATCTCAGCCAAAGTTCGCACTCTTTCCTTGGTGGCCTTGTGCTATCGACAAGGTCGAGCCGCTTTCTATGTCCATTGAACTTACCGACGAGCAGATCCGCAGCGTGCTGCAGGGGATCAGCGTGCCGCCGCAGCCGCAGATCATGGTCGACCTGCAGATGGAACAGGTCATGCCTGATCCTGACTTGCGCGCCATTGCCCGCCTGATCAGCCAGGATCCAGGGTTGTCCGGCGCCTTGCTGAAAACGGTTAACTCTCCGTTCTTCGGCCTCGCCAACCGCATCGCCTCAATCCAGCAGGCCGTCAACCTGCTGGGTTGCCGTTCAGTGATCAACCTGATCAATGCGCAATCGATCCGCGGCGAGCTGACCGATGCGGCGATCGTCACGCTTAACCGGTTCTGGGATTCGGCGCAGGATGTGGCCAGCACCTGCCTGGCGTTGGCCAAGCGCATCGGTCATCCGGCGCCGGACGAGGCCTATACCCTCGGACTGTTCCACAACTGTGGCATCCCGCTGATGCTGACCCGCTTTCCTGGCTATATGACGGTGCTGGAGGAGGCCTACGCCAGTGTCGGTGCCGAAACGCGCATCACCGATGTCGAAAATCGGATGCTCAACACCAATCATGCGGTGGTCGGGTATTTCGTCGCACGCTCGTGGAAGCTGCCGCAACATCTTTGCGAGGCCATCGCCAATCACCATAACGCGCTGGCGCTGTTCAACGATGAATGGAGCGACCCTCAAGTCAAAACGTTGCTGGCGATCCTGAAGATGGCTGAGCACATCTGCGCCTGCCATCGTGTACTGGGCGATCAGCCGGAGGACCATGAGTGGGATGCCGTGGCGCAGCTGGTGCTCGAATACGTTGGCCTCTCGGAATACGATTTCGAATGCCAGCGCGACATCATTCGTGAGCTGGGTGTCGGCTGACCGGGCCGTGCATTAACTGCTAAGGTCGCCTGCCGTTCCCTTCTCGATTTGCCCGTATGCCCGAACTCCCAGAAGTCGAAACCACCCGTCGCGGCATCGCTCCGCATCTTGTCGGCCAACGTGTCCGCCAGGTCATCGTGCGCGAGCGACGGTTGCGCTGGCCGATTCCAGAGGATCTGGACGTACGGCTGTCCGGTCAGCGGATCGAGTCGGTCGACCGGCGCGCCAAGTACCTGCTGATCAAGGCCGAGGTCGGCACCCTGATCGCGCACCTGGGAATGTCCGGCAGTCTGCGGCTGGTGCCGGCTGATCTTCCGGTGGGTAAGCACGAGCATGTCGACATCGTGCTGGAATCCGGCATGGCGCTGCGTTACACCGACCCGCGCCGCTTCGGCGCCCTGCTGTGGAGCGATGATCCGCTGAGCCATGTACTGCTCGCCAGCCTGGGCCCGGAGCCGCTCAGCGATGGGTTCGACGGAGAGCGTCTGTATCAGATGTCGCGTGGACGCAGCATGGCGATCAAGCCGTTCATCATGGACAACGCGGTGGTGGTCGGCGTCGGTAATATTTATGCGAGCGAGGCGCTGTTCGCTGCCGGAATCGATCCGCGGCGAGCGGCCGGCGCGGTGTCGCGGGCGCGCTACCTGAAGCTGGCTGTCGAGATCAAGCGGATCCTGGCCTATGCCATCGAGCGCGGCGGCACCACGCTGCGCGACTTCGTGGGAGGCGACGGCAAGCCGGGTTACTTCCAGCAAGAGCTGTTCGTCTACGGTCGGGGCGGGGATTTTTGCAAAACCTGTGGTTCGACCCTGCGAGAAATTCGCCTCGGCCAGCGTGCCAGTGTCTATTGCGGACGCTGCCAGCGATGAAAAACCGATCAGCCATGCACTGCGCAGGCATTGACGGTGTTCACGATCAACAACCGGCGGCCACTGCTATAGTGACGCTCACTACAATCATCTGCCTCGTTTCGCCCAGCTGAAGGACCACACCATGAATCTGTTTCGCTCCACTGCTGTTGTCTTGGCCCTGACCACAGGTCTGCTGACGATGCCTGTGCAGGCGCAATCGGTACAGCAGAACGCCAGCGGCGATCCGATGTACACCGTCGAGGCCCCGAAAGCCTTTTCCATCGTTGGCGATCTGCTGATCGCCCGTCCGCTGCTGATCGCGGCCACTGTCGTCGGAGCCGGCCTGTTCGTCGTGAGCCTGCCGTTCAGCGCCATGGGCGGCGGCATCAAGGAGACGGGGCATGCGCTGGTTGTTGAGCCCGGTGCTGCGGCCTTTGCTCGCTGCCTGGGCTGCACCCGCGTCGGTTACAACCGCCAGGATTGATCCCAGCGGTTCAGCTTTACCGGGTCGGCGGTTTATCCGACTCGCTCTACGGCCTCGCCGCTTCTTCGCGTGCGGGGCCGTGTCGTTTTCGGCTGTTGTGTTTCTAACGTGCTGCGCAGCCAGCAGCCACGTTGTGGCAGCAACAGCTCAGCAGTCGTGGTCGACTTGAAGCCTCACCCATGGTGGTTAGGCGGCTCTTGCAGCGGCGTGGAAAAACGGGCGTCTGTTTGGGGGCGGACCTCACCTTCAGGGTGAGGTCGGAAGGTCGATCAGGCTTTGCCAGTGATGATCATGTACTTCTGCATCAGCTCATCCTTACTCTCGACATTGCTTTCATCGAGCGGGATGCAATCCACCGGGCAGACCTGTTGGCACTGCGGCTCGTCGTAATGGCCGACGCACTCGGTGCAGAGGTTGGGATCGATGACGTAGATTTCCTCACCCTGGGAAATCGCGCTGTTCGGGCACTCGGGCTCGCACACGTCGCAGTTGATGCAGTCATCGGTGATTATCAGGGACATCCAGCTAACTCCAGCTGCAGCATCGACCGCAGCACAGGTAAAAACGATGCGCCAATTTTGCCGCATCGACTCGCCCGGTGCACGCGGCAGTGCTCACCCTTCTGTCGGTAATCATCCGCCGCACGAAGGCTGAGTGCTTCAGCGCGAGGCGTAGCGCTCGGTCAGCGCCTTCATCACCGATGGGTGAACGAATTTGCTGACATCGCCGCCAAGACGGGCGATTTCGCGGACCAGGGTCGAGGAAATATAAGAGAACTTTTCAGACGGGGTCAGAAACAGGCTTTCCACGTCCGGGACGAGCTGGCGGTTCATGTTGGCCAGCTGGAATTCATATTCGAAGTCCGAAACTGCCCGCAGGCCGCGCAGCAGCACGTTGGCCTTCTGCTCGGTGACGAAGTGCGCCAGCAGCGTGGAGAAGCCCATGACCTTGACGTTCGGCAGATGCGAGGTCACTTCCTTGGCCAATGCGACGCGCTGCTCGAGCGGGAACAATGGATTCTTGTTGGGGCTGGCAGCGACGGCAATGATGACTTCGTCGAACAGGCGCGAGGCGCGCTCGACCAGGTCGGTGTGGCCCATGGTGATCGGGTCGAAGGTACCCGGATACAGCACTCGATTCATCGCGGCGTCCTGACGCATGCGTGGGGGGTGGATGGTAGCGGCTCGGCGTCGGCAGCGTAAAGCATCAAAGCGGATGGCTGCCGAATGTCAGCACAACGAAGCCGTTCACGCATTTTTCAATCGTTCGGCCAATTGACTCGAGAGTTTCGCGGCGAGGCCGTAGATGGATAACTGCGGATTGGCCCCGATGCTGGTGGGAAACAGCGAGCCGTCGTGGATCGACAGGTTTTCCAACTGATGGTGCCGGCCAAGGCTGTCGGTGACCGCCTGACGAGGGTCTTCGCCCATGGCGCAACCGCCCATCACGTGAGCACTGCCGAGCCGGGTGCGATATAGCGCGAGATTCAGCCCGTCGATCATCTGGCGCGCTTGTCCGAGGCTGGTCGCATGGCTGGCGTCGTTGTGCAGCGGCAGGACAGTTGTGGCGCCGGCAGCAAACTGGATTTCCGCCATGCTGTGGTAGGCACGGCGAATGCCATCCCAGGTGTAGGGTGTCATCCGGTAGTCGAGCGTGGGCGTGCCGTCGCTGCGCAGCTGGACCTGCCCTTCGGCGCTGTCCGGGTGAAAACCGTCGCGCATCAGCGCAATCATCGCGTTGGTATGTGGCAGCTGCTCCATGCGCCTGGCGTTGTCGATACCGGCGCGGCCAAGCAGGGTCGCGGCCAGGGCCGGATGGATGGGCGGTACTTCAAGCTTGTAGGACATACGCCCGCGGGTGCCATCGTCCCATTGGAAATGGTCGGAATAGATCGACTGGGGCGCGCCGTAGAACGGGTTGATCACCTTTTCAAACTGGGCGGCGGAAAAATTCACCAGATGAAGAAAGGTGCGTTTTCCGACGCGCTGGTGTGGGTCGGGCGCATCCGAGCGCAGTAGGATGGCGGGCGTGTTGATACCGCCGCCGGCGAGGATGTAGTGACGAGCACGCACCCGAATCTTGTGCCCGGTCGGCGCAACGCTGCGCGCATCCATGGCGAGGCACTCCAGTGCGGTGACGTGCCCCTTATCGACGACTAGACGGTCGGCGCGGGCGAGGTAGAGCAGTTCGCCGCCGGCATCCAATGTGGCCGGGATGGTTGTCACCAGCATTGATTGCTTGGCGTTGGTCGGGCAGCCCATGCCGCAATAGCCCAGATTCCAGCAGCCTCGCACGTTGCGCGGGATCACTGCCCAGCTGTAGCCGAGTGCTGCGCAGCCGTCGCGGATCACCTGATTGTTGGCGTTGGGTGGGAGCGGCCAGGGCTCGATGCCCAGACGCTGCTCCATGCGCTCGAACCAGGGCGCCATGCTCTGCTCGGAGAGGTTCTGGACGTCGTGCTCGTCGGCCCAGTGCTCCAGTGTGGCGGCTGGCGTGCGGAAGCTCGACGTCCAATTCACCAGGGTCGAGCCGCCGACAGCGCGGCCTTGCAGAATGGTGATGGCGCCGTCCTTGCTGGTCCGTCCGATTGCCTCCTGGTAGAGCGAGGCGTAGGCGGCGGGTTCCTGCATGTCGAAGTCTTGGCTGCTGCGCAACGGGCCTTCTTCGATCAGCAGCACCTTGTAGCCGGCCGCGCTGAGGGACTCGGCGCTGGTGGCACCACCGGCCCCGCTGCCAACGATGGCGATGTCGGCGTCGAGCGTGATGTCCTTCTCGAGCCGCGAACCGTCATGAGTTTTCCAGCCGCGGGCGATACCTTCGGCAAAGGGGTCAGTGACAGGCATTTCGGTTCCTCAGGTCGGGCGAGCGGTCTTCTTGTTCATCGCTAGATGACCGGCGGTCCGGGATAACCGCAGTGGCGCCAGGATTCCGGTCGGCCATACCACGCCATCAGAATCATCTGCTGAAGCGAGGCATGACCCTGCCGCAATAATGCAATCGGGCTGTTTTCCCAGCGCTGCAGAAACGCCTGAATCTCGCCGTCCTGCGCCTGTTCCCAGCCGCCCCAGACCCCGGTCAGCGGACCGCGGGTGAGCGGCAGGCTCAGCAGATCGAACAGCTGCGAAACTTGTTTTGATACGGCGGGTGGCAGGTGGGCGAGCCCCTCGTCCAGGCTCGTCAGGGTGCTCCACACGGCGTCGGGCATGCTAGATGCCGGAACGGCGCCTTCCAGAATGACTGGCGTCAGGCGATGCAGCATTGGCAAGTCGCTTTCGCGCACCTGTACGAAGCCAGGAGCAGACTGCTCGGCACTGCAACCGGACAAACTGCCGATCAGGCCAGCGCCGGCGAGGGCGGCGCTGCCAAACAGGCCGACCCTGAGAAGGCTGCGGCGGGAAAATGGTCGCTCGGTATTGATCATTGTTGTTGTCACCGGCTGCGCTTTTCAGCGCACGAAGAGCTTGTAGACCAGCTTCTGCAGCGCCTTGCCGTAAGGGGGATAGATCATTCGCGCGGCATTGAAACGTTGCTTGATAAAGACGCCTTTGGCCTTGCTGAAGGTGAGGAATCCATCGTGCCCGTGGTAATGGCCCATTCCCGACGGACCAACGCCCCCGAACGGCAGATCATCCTGGGCGACGTGCAGCAGCGTATCGTTGAGGCAGACCCCACCGGAATGGGTGTGACGCAGCACATGGCGCTGCTCGGCTCGGTCATACCCGAAGTAGTACAGCGCCAGCGGCCGGGGCCGTGCGTTGACATAGGCGAGGGCCTGACCGATGTCGTCATAAGGCACCACCGGCAGCAGCGGTCCGAAGATCTCGTCCTGCATGACCTGCATCTCATCGGTGACATCGAGCAGGAGGCAGTGCGGCATTCGCCGTTCCTGGCCTTGCTCGAACAGCGGCAGCAGGCGTGCGCCCTTGGTCTGGGCGTCGTCCAGGTAGCCCTGCAGCCGGGCATGCTGGCGCCGGTTAATGATGGAGGTGTAGTCGGGATTGTCTGCCAGCTGTGGGTAAAAGCGTCGAACCACCTTTCGATAGGCCTCCACGAATTCATCGATGCGTGGCCGGGGTACCAGCACGTAATCCGGCGCGACGCAGGTTTGCCCGGCATTGAGCGTCTTGCCAAACGCGATCCGCTCGGCCGCATCGGCGAGCGGCACGTCGGTCGAGACGATCGCGGGCGACTTACCGCCCAGTTCGAGCGTCACTGGCGTCAGGTTTTCCGCGGCCGCTCGCATGACGTGCCGGCCAACGCTGGTGCTGCCGGTGAACAACAGGTGATCGAAGGGCAGCTTTGAAAAGGCGATACCCACGTCTGCCTCGCCAAGGACAACCGCGACCTGATCGTCAGAAAAGATTTGTGCGAGCAGATCCTTGAGCAGCTGACCCGTGGCCGGCGTGGACTCGCTCATCTTTAGCATCACCCGGTTGCCGGCAGCCAGCGCGCCGATCAGCGGGCCGATGGCCAGATACAACGGGTAATTCCACGGCACGATGATGCCGACCACCCCGAGTGGCTGATAGACGACGCGGGCGCTGGCGGGCTGAAAAGCCATACCCACACGACGCTTAGACGGCTTCATCCAGCGCGTCAGGTGGCGTTTGGCGTGTCGAATGCCATCCAGGCTGGGCATGATCTCGGCTAGCCGCGTCTCGTCTGCCGAGCGGTTACCGAAGTCCTCACTGATGGCATCGATCACCGGCTGCTGATGACTGGCGAGCAAATCGTGGAGCGCCTCCAGCCACTGCAGACGGTCAGCGGCAGTAGGGCTGGGATAGGCCTGAAAAGCGCTGCGCTGACGCTCGAATAACGCCTGCAGATGCTCGGCTTCGAAATGGCTGGGATGCGGATACACGGCGTCGGCAAGCACTAGAGACGCTCCGGAAAGGCGACAGATCGACGATTTCTAGAGTAAAAACTCTAAAGTGTCAAACCTGTGCGCAGCCACGATGGCCGGGTTACCTTTGCGTTCCAGCTTTAGCACGACGAAAGTAGCTTTCTGCATGTCACCCAAACCGAGCACCCGCGAGCGCATCCTGCAAGCGAGCCTGGAGCTGTTCAATGCTCAAGGCGAGCGCAGCGTGACCACCAACCACATCGCTGCACACCTGGAGATATCGCCGGGCAACCTCTATTACTACTTCCGCAATAAGCAAGCGATCATCGCCGAGCTGTTTGATCGCTATGAGCGAAATGTCGATGGATTTCTACAGCTGCCGGAAGGACGGGCGCTGACCATCGAGGATAAGACCCGCTACCTCGAATCGCTGCTTTCGGCGATGTGGGATTACCGTTTCGTGCACCGTGATCTTGAGCATCTCTTGAGTGGCGACGACCAGCTTGCCGCACGCTATGGGCTGTTTGCCAAGCGTCACTTGCTGAGTGCGCAAGCCATCTACCAAGGCTTTGTTGATGCCGGGATCCTCCGGATGACGCCGGCTCAGGTCGAGGCGCTGGCCGTCAACGCATGGATCGTCATGACCTCATGGGTGCCATTTCTCTGCACGTTGGGCGGAGGCGAGGACAGGGGCATGGACCGAAACATGCTGCGCCGAGGCATTTTTCAACTGCTGGCGCTCGAGGAGGGCTTTGTGACAGACGAGGCTCGTCCGGCCGTTTCAGCCTTGCTGGCGAAATTACACGCCCCGATCCTGCAGCGATGAGCTGTGGGCAAGCTACGGCTGGCTGGTCTGCTATGGCTCCTTCAGCCACTCCGGTATCCGCCGGTCCAGGTAATAGCAAGGTTTGAGCGGCGAGCCTTCGACGAAGCCAACGTGCCCGCCGGTCCTGTGCAGTTCCAGAATGGTGGTTGCGGATAGCTCATCAGGCTCGGGCACGCTGTGGCGGAAGACGAAGGGGTCGTCTTCGGCCTGGATCAGCAGCGTTGGGATGCGAATGTCGGGCAGGAAGTAGCGGCTTGAGGCGCGGCGGTAGTAATCGGTTGCATTAGCATAGCCATGCAGTGGGGCGGTGAAGCGGCCGTCGAAATCCCAGAAGGTGCGCATGCCTTCCAGCGAGCCCAGACGCTGCAGTGCCGAGAGATGGAGATCATCGCCGTTGCTCGCGAAGAGGCGCTGCTTGTCTTTCACGTAGGCCACCATCTCGCGCATGAAGTGCGCCTGGTACACCCGCGAAAAGCCGAGGCCGATACGGTCGGCGCACTGGTCCAGGCGAAACGGCACGGACACCGCCACGGCTTTTTGCAGCGGTGCTGCCTGGCCGGTTTCGCCGAGGTATTTGAGCAGCACGTTGCCACCGAGCGAGTAGCCCACGGCATACAGCGGGGCCAGTGGCCGCGAGGCTTGTAGATGAGCTATGACTTCGCTCAGATCATCGCTCGCACCGGAGTGATAGGCGCGCGGCAGCAGGTTTGGCTCGCCCGAGCAGCCTCGCCAGTTGATCGCGATGCTTGCCCAGTTCCGGTTCGCCAGCTCCTGTTGCAGGCCGAGCACGTAGAGTGAGCTCGATGAGCCGGTTAGGCCGTGCAATACCAGTACGAGCGGTGCGTCCGCTTCATGCGGCCCATGCCAATCGAGATCAATGAAATCGCCGTCAGCGAGCCACAGCCGCTCACGGCGGCGTTGCAGCAGAGGCGTACGGCGGCAGAACGGGTTCCATAGCGTTTGCAGATGGCCGCCGGGCAGCCACCTGGCCGGGGCGAAGGGGCGATCCATTTCGAGTGCGGCGCTGGTATCAGGAATGGTGGGCATGGTCACCCAGGCTCGATTGCAATGCGGGTCCGTATCGCTGGCCGGCTTTTCCCGGCCAGAAGAGCGCTGCTCTGAGGCTTAGTCTGCGCCGCTGCGCTCCCACAACGCATAGTTCACTTTGCCCGCCTGCTTTTCACGGTGCAGGCGCCAGTTGCCAGGCAGGCCAAGACTGGAAGGGGCAGCTTCGCTCTCGGTATAGACCCAGGCATGTTTAGCTAGCCAGCCCCTGTTTTCGAGCAGCTCGCAGGTGGGCTGCAACAGGTTCTTGTTGAACGGAGGGTCGAGAAACACCAAGTCGAATGGGGTCGGGTTCTGGGTTTCGAGATAGCGCTGGGCGTCGCTTTGCAGCAACTGGCCCTGGCCGCACTTGAGCGTATCCAGATGCTTACGCAAGCTGGCAATCGCATTGGCATTCACATCCAACGCGAGTGCCATGCTGGCGCCGCGCGAGAGGGCCTCAAGGTAGAGCGCACCACTTCCGGTGAAGGGGTCGAGCACCCGCGCGCCAGAGAGGTACGGCGCGAGCCAGTTGAACAGCGTTTCGCGGACGCGATCAGGGGTCGGTCGCAGGCCTTCGGCGTCGGGAAAACCGAAGCGTCGGCTGCGCCACTCACCGCCGATGATACGCAGCTGGCCCTGGCCCCCATGGGCAGAGGGACGGACGGGTGGATTGGCCATCAATGCTCCGGAACGCTGCTGGGTTGTTCGAGGGGCTTCGTGCTGGGCGGTGGCAGCGGCTTCTGCTCAACCTGCGGGCCCGCGGTGACAATCACGAAGTCGTTCGGGCTCAGATGCTTGTTCATCGCAGCCTTGACGTCTTCGACCGACAACGCCTGGACCTGTTGCATGAAGTCTTCAAGGTAGGTCAGTGGCAGGTCATAGAACCCGATGCTTCCCAGCTGACCGACAATGTCACTGTTGCTGGCCGTGGACAGCGGGAAGCTGCCGGCGACTTCGCGCTTGCTGCGCTCAAGCTCAGCGTCGGTTGGGCCGTTCTGCAGAAAGTCGGCAACCAGTCGCTGAACCAGCTCCAGCGTACCTTCAGCCAGCTCGGCGCGGGTCTGCAGGTTGATCATGAAGGGGCCGGCCACTTGCATCGGGCTGAAGCCTGAATAGACACCGTAGGTCAGGCCGCGCTTTTCGCGGATTTCCTCCATCAGGCGAGTGCCGAAGCCACCGCCGCCGAGGATCTGGTTACCGAGATACAGCGCGGCGTAATACGGATGGCCACGCGGTATCCCCAGCTGCGCCAGCATCAGATGAGTCTGGTTGGAGGGGAACTCGATGTGCTGGGTGCCGGCGGTTGGCTCGCTTGGCGAGGGCGGAGGTGGCAGGGCCGGGCCCTGAGGCAGCGCTGCGGAAACCTGCGCGGCGATGGCTTCGGCCTCCTCGCGGCTGAGGTCGCCAACCAGCGCGATTATTGCATTACCGGCCGTATAACCCTGTTGATGGAACGCGCGCAGCTCCGCAACGCTGATGCCTGGGATCGACTCGGGCGTACCTTCGCTGGAGTGGGCATAGGGATGATCGCCATACAGCTGTTCGAATAGTTCGATGCTGGCCAGCTTGCCTGGGTTCTGTTTCTGGAATTCGAAGCCGGCCAGGACCTGGTTCTTAATTCGCTGCAACGAGTCTTCGGGAAAGGTCGGTTTGCCCACGACCTGGCTGAACAGACGTAGCGCTTGCTCGCGCTTGGCCGGCTCGCTGAGGCTGCGCAGGCTGGCGACCGCCATGTCGCGGTATGAACCGTTGCCAAAATTCGCGCCAAGGCCTTCGAAGCCCTCGGCGATAGCGCTGACATCCTTGCCCTCGACGCCCTCATTGAGCATGGCATTGGTCAGCATTGCCAGGCCGGGCACCCCATCATCATGGCTGCTGCCGGCGGCAAAGGTCAGACGCAGGTCGAACATGGGCAGCTGGTGCGCCTCGACGAACAGCACCTTGGCGCCACCATCGGTCTGCCAGCTCTGGATGTCCAATTCGCGCCGGGCCAAGGGTTTGTCGCCGAGCTCGGCCAAGGACTCGAGCTGAGTGCTGGCTGCTTCAGCTTCTTCAGCCTCTTTGGCGATCGCCTGTCCGGATTCGGACGGTGTGGCGACGGTTTCCTCGGTGGGAACCGGGATCGATGCGGCGGCGTCGCTGGCTTCTTCGGTGCAGGCGGCCAGGCCGAGGCAGGACGCCAACGCCAGGCCGAGCAGGCCGCGACGCAACAGGTGGCGATCACTCATCGCTGGACTCCTCGGGTAGAACATGGGCAACGCTCAGGCGAGAGCGGGTGAAATAGGTACGGGCGGCTTCCTGGATGTCCTCTGGGGTAACGGCTTCCAGAGCGCTGAGCTCCTCGTCCATCAGCCGCCAGGAGAGCCCGACGGTTTCCAGTTGGCCGATGGTGGTGGCCTGTTGGGTAATGGAGTCGCGCTCGTAGACCAATCCGGCGATGACCTGCGCGCGGACCCGCTCCAGCTCCTCGGGGGACGGCGCGGTTTGCTTGAGCTGTTCCAACTGCGTCCAAAGGCCCGCCTCGACTTCTTCCAGCGTTCGGCCTTTCTGCATATTTGGTGCGGCACTCAGAACAAACAGTGTGTCGCCGCGGGCGTAGGCGTTGTACCAAGCCGAGGCGCTGGTCACCAGCTCCTCGCCGCGCTCAAGCTGCTGGGGCAGACGTGCGCTGTAGCCGCCGTCGAGCAGCGCGCTGATCAGCCGCAGCGCATGGATCTGACTTGGCTCCTCGCTGGTGGCCAGGCTCGGTGTGTTGAAGGCCATGATCAGGCTGGGCACCTGAGTCTGCACATGCAGGCGCAGCCGGCGTTCGCCGGGCTCGTCCAATTCCAGGGGGCGCTTGGCGTCCGGCACGTCCTGTTTCTCGATCGGCCCGAAGTAGCGTTCGGCCAAGGTGCGGACTTCGTCGACCGTAACGTCGCCGACCACCACCAGGGTTGCGTTGTTCGGGGCATACCAGCGCTCGTACCAAGTGCGCAGGTCCTCGATGGTCATCCGCTTGAGATCGGCCATCCAACCAATGGTCGGGATGTGGTAGCCGCTGGCTGGGTAGGCCATGGCCTCGAAGCGCTCGAAGGCCAGCGCGCTAGGCTTGTCATCGGTGCGCAGCCGGCGTTCTTCCATGATCACTTCGATTTCGCGCTCGAATTCTTCAGGCGGTAACTTGAGGCTCGCCAGACGATCGGCTTCCAATTCGAACGCCACGGCCAGGCGATCGCGCGCCAGGACCTGGTAATAAGCGGTGTAATCGTCGCTGGTAAAAGCGTTTTCCTCGGCACCCAGTTCGCGAAGGATGCGAGAGGCCTCGCCTGGGCCAAGCTTGCGGCTACCCTTGAACATCATGTGTTCGAGCGCGTGGGACAGGCCTGTCTGCCCCGGTGACTCATAGCTGGAGCCGACCTTGTACCAGAGCTGGGAGACCACAATCGGCGCCCGGTGGTCCTCGCGCACGATCACTTTAAGGCCGTTATCCAGAAAGAATTCGTGGGTGGGCTGGGCTTCGGCAGCCATCACCAGCGGAAGGTATAAAGTGCCGAGTAGCAGGGCTGCGGCGCGGCGTAGCATCAAAGGCATAGGAGAAAGGCTCGTTCAGTGATCGATCCCGCCCGCGATAATGCCGGCTGGTGAGGACACGCGGGCCATGGTACTGGTGCCCTTGTGTCAGGGCAAAGGCATATAAAGCTCGCTTTGCCAACGCAGAAGACTGGGCGGATGGCCACGCTTAGCGCAGGCCGATGCGCAGTGCTAGGATAGCGCCCGTCTGGCTGGTGGCATGGCCGCCGGCGTATCGCCCTCTTGAGAAAATCTTCTCCATGTTTGGTTCCAACGACGATAAGAAGGCGCCGGCCGAGGCTGGCGAGAAAAAAGGCTTGTTTGGCTGGTTTCGCAAGAAACCGCAGACCCCAGGGGCCGAACCGCCGCCTGCCGAGCCGCTGGAAGACAGCCAGCCGTTCGCCGATGAGCCCGATACTGCCTTGCCCGACGAGGTAGAGACGGCCGAAGAGCCCTTGCGTTCTGAGCCTGAGGCTACCGAAGCGGAGCCCGAGCCTGCGCACGTTAAACCGGACGTTGAATTGCAGATTGAGCCGGAGGCAGAGCCCGAGCCTGCGCCGGAGCTTGTCCATCCTGAAGAAGTGCCCGAGTCGCCAATCCTCGCTGAGATTGCCGTCGAACCTGCACCTGCACCTGCACCTGCACCTGCACCAGCCGCACAAGAAGCGCCCGCCAAATTGGGCTTCTTTGCCCGGCTCAAACAAGGCTTGTCGAAGACCAGCGCCAGCATTGGCGAAGGCATGGCCAGTCTGTTTCTGGGCAAGAAGGCCATCGATGATGACCTGCTCGACGAGCTGGAAACTCGCCTGCTGACTGCGGATGTCGGCGTAGAGGCCACCACTGCCATCATGCAGAACCTGGCGCGCCGAGTCTCGCGTAAGGAGCTGGCCGACAGCGGCGCGTTGTACAAGGCTTTGCAGGAAGAACTGGCCAGCTTGCTCAAGCCTGTCGAGCAACCGTTGCTGATCGACAGCAGCAAGCAGCCGTTCGTGATCTTGGTGGTAGGTGTAAACGGCGTTGGCAAGACCACGACCATTGGCAAGTTGGCGAAGAAACTGCAGCTGGAAGGCAAGAAAGTCATGCTGGCCGCAGGCGATACCTTCCGTGCGGCGGCAGTCGAGCAGCTGCAGATTTGGGGTGAGCGCAACAACATTGCGGTGATTGCTCAGCACACGGGTGCGGATTCCGCTTCGGTGATCTTCGACGCAGTGCAGGCTGCCAAGGCCCGAGGCATTGACGTGCTCATCGCGGATACCGCCGGGCGCCTGCATACCAAGGACAATTTGATGGAGGAGCTGAAAAAGGTCCGTCGCGTGATGGGCAAGCTTGACGATTCTGCGCCGCACGAAGTGCTGCTGGTGCTCGACGCCGGAACCGGTCAGAACGCTATCAATCAGACCAAACAGTTCAATCAGTCGGTCGAGCTGACAGGCCTGGCGTTGACCAAACTCGACGGTACCGCCAAAGGTGGTGTGATCTTTGCGCTGGCCAAGCAGTTCGGCACCCCTATCCGCTATATCGGCGTGGGCGAAGGCATTGATGATCTGCGGGCCTTCGAGGCGGATGCCTTCGTCAATGCCTTGTTCGCCGAGAAAGGGACGGGCGGAGCCTCGTCATGATTCGTTTTGAACAGGTGGGCAAGCGCTATCCCAACGGCCACGTCGGATTGCACGAACTTTCCTTTCACGTGAAGCGCGGCGAGTTCCTCTTCGTCACCGGTCACTCCGGAGCTGGCAAGAGCACCTTGTTGCGCTTGCTGCTGGCGATGGAAAGACCTAGCAGTGGCAAGCTGCTGTTGGCCGGCCAGGACCTTTCGCGAATCAGCAATGCGCAGATTCCCTTTCTCCGTCGGCAGATCGGTGTGGTATTTCAGAACCATCAGCTGCTGTTTGATCGCACCGTTTTCGACAACGCCGCATTGCCCTTGCAAATCCTCGGTTTGAACAAGCGCGAAATTGGCCAACGCGTGATGACCGCGCTGGAGCGTGTCAGTCTCAAGGACAAAGCACTGCAATACCCTTCCGATCTCTCTACGGGCCAGCAGCAGCGCGTCGGTATCGCCCGCGCCGTGGTGCACCGCCCGGCGTTGCTGCTTGCCGACGAGCCGACCGGTAACCTTGATCCGCGGCTGGCAGCAGAAATCATGGGGGTATTCGAAGATATCAACCGTCTCGGTACCACCGTGCTGATTGCCAGTCACGATCTGGCGCTGATCGCCCGTATGCGTCATCGCATGCTCACACTGCAGCGTGGTCGATTGATCGGCGATGGGGAGGCCACCCGATGAGCGCACCCGAGCAGAACCCGAACCCAGCTGAACGCGCGGGCGGTGTACGCAACAAGCCAGAGCAGCCGAGAAGCGAAGAACCGGACTTCAAAGCCTTGTTTCACGCCTGGGTGGAAAGCCACCGAGCCAGCGTGGTCGATAGTGTCGGCAGGCTGATCAAGCAACCGATCGGTAGCTTTTTTACCTGTCTGGTCATGGCGGTCGCGTTGAGCTTGCCGATGGGCTTGGCGCTGTTGCTGGACAATGTCGAGCGGCTCGGTGGCTCCTGGCAGCGGGCAGCCCAGATTTCGCTGTTCATGCAGCTGGATGTGGATGCGACGCAGGGGCAAGCGCTTCGCGAGCAGATCCTGGCGATGCCGGACGTGTCCGAAGCCAGCTGGATCAGCCGAGAACAGGCGCTGGAGGAATTTCAGCAGCTGTCGGGGCTTGGCGAGGCCTTGCGAGAACTGCCGGAAAACCCGTTGCCCGGTGTGATCCTGGTGACGCCTAACGAAGTTGATCGCGATAACCTCGAGGCGCTGCGCCAACGCTTGTCGGAGTTGCCCGGGGTCGAGCAGGCCCAGTTAGACCTGCTATGGGTCGAACGGTTAACCGCCATTCTCAAACTGGGTGATCGGTTCGTGTTCGGCCTTAGCCTGTTGCTGATCGCCACGCTGCTACTGGTGATTGGCAATACCATTCGCCTGCACATCGAAAACCGCCGCACCGAGATTGAGGTGGTCAAACTGGTTGGCGGAACCGACGGCTACGTGCGGCGTCCGTTTCTCTACATGGGTGCTTTGTACGGGCTGGGAGCGGGCCTGATTGCCTGGGGTTTGCTCGCCTATGGGCTCGGCTGGTTGAACGAGGCGGTCATTGGATTGGCTGGCTTGTATGGCAGTGATTTCGGTTTGGCGGGCGTACCAGCCGACGATGGGCTGTCACTTGTGCTAGGAGCCGTGCTGCTGGGTTACATAGGCGCTTGGCTTGCGGTTGCTAGGCATTTGAGCGAGCTTTCGCCGCGCTAACTTATTGATTTATATGGTTTTCGATAGCTGTAAGGAAACTTTTCCACAGACTTGCAGTCTCATGCGGCAGTGCTAAACTGCTGCAGCTTCATTTTTGGAGGACCTGCATGACATCTAATCTCCAACCTGTTCAAGCCCTGGTCCCGGGAGGCAATCTCGAGGCCTACGTGCAGACGGTCAACAGCATTCCGCTGCTCACGGTCGAGCAGGAACGCGACTTGGCTGGACGTCTGTTCTACCAACAGGACCTCGAAGCCGCCCGTCAGATGGTGTTGGCCCACCTGCGTTTCGTTGTACATATCGCCCGTAGCTATTCCGGCTACGGTCTGGCGCAGGCCGATCTGATCCAGGAAGGCAATGTCGGCCTGATGAAGGCGGTTAAGCGCTTCAACCCTGAAATGGGCGTGCGCTTGGTTTCCTTTGCCGTGCATTGGATCAAGGCCGAAATCCACGAGTTCATCCTGCGCAACTGGCGCATCGTAAAAGTTGCCACGACCAAAGCTCAACGCAAGCTGTTCTTCAACCTGCGTAGTCAGAAGAAGCGTCTGGCCTGGCTGAACAATGACGAGGTCGAGCGGGTTGCCGACAGCCTCGGCGTTGAGGCCCGCGAAGTCCGCGAGATGGAAAGCCGTCTTACCGGGCATGACATGGCTTTCGATCCATCTGCCGACGCGGATGATGACAGCGCCTATCAGTCGCCAGCGCATTATCTCGAAGATCATCGTTACGACCCTGCGCGGCAGCTCGAAGATGCCGACTGGAGCGATAACTCAAATACGAATCTGCACGAGGCGCTGGACACGCTGGATGAGCGTAGCCGCGATATCCTCCAGCAGCGTTGGCTGAGTGATACCAAAGCGACGCTGCATGATCTCGCCGCCAAGTATGGGGTTTCTGCGGAGCGGATTCGTCAGCTTGAAAAGAATGCGATGAACAAGCTCAAGGGTTCAATCCAGGCTTGATAGCCGAAGCCTGAGCTTTCTAGTCCAGAGCCAAAAGGCGCTGCAACTGCAGCGCCTTTTTTTATGCCGTTGGCCGGCGAAGGGTGACTGCAGCTGGATGGTCGCCGGGATTAGCGGCAATGCCTGGAGTGTTCCAAGGTGTCGGTCAGAGCGATCAGCAGTTGTGCCGCGCTGATGGGTTTGTGTAGCCAGGTGATGCTCGTGTCTTCAGCGTTCTGCTCGAAATGGCTGGCGGCAGATATCACGATGATCGGTAGATCTCGCGTGTCAGGGTTGCTGCGTACTTCGTCAATCAGCTCACGTCCGCTGCCGTCGGGCAAATGCAAATCGAGTGTCATTGCCTCATAACGGGTACTGGCAAGCTTGCCTCGTGCCGCGTGCAGGCTCTGAACGCGGTCAACCGCGTAACCGGCATCGCGTAGCATCAGCAACAGTAACCGGCCGGTGTCCGGCTCGTCTTCGATTACCAGCAGGCGAGGCTGGCCCTGGTCTGGTGCCACAGTGGCCGATTCGACTATGGGCAGCTCACACCAGAACGTTGTACCTTGGCCCTCGGCTGTATCAAAGCCGACACGACCGCCCATCCGCTCGATGAATTCCTTGGTGATGGCAAGCCCCAGGCCGGTGCCCCCTTTCTGGCGACTGTCAGACGCATCCGCTTGAGCAAATTTTTCGAATACACGGTTCTGGAAACTTGGCGGGATGCCCGGCCCCTGATCGGTGACGCTGATGCGGACATGGCCGGCATTGGGCTGGCTGCAATGCAGCGTGACCTGACCACCTTCCGGCGTGTACTTGATGGCGTTCGATAGAAAGTTGCTCAACACCTGCTGCAGACGCAGCCCGTCGACCCATACGTGCACATTGATCGGGTCGCGGAGTATGCAGCTCACCCCGAAATGCGAGGCGAAAGCCTGGTTGCTGGTCAGCGCCTCATCCAGCAGTTGGCGCAGCGAGTGCTCGCGCATATCGAAGGTCATCTTGCCTGCGGTGATTTTTTCCATGTCCAACAGGTCATTGATCAAGTAACCCAACCGCAAGCTGTTGCGGTGCGCGATTTCGAGCATCTGCTGGATGGCGGGAGGTGCCTCGCCCAGAGCGCCGCCGGTGATCAGTCCCAGGGCGCCGCTGATGGATGTCAGCGGGGTGCGCAGCTCATGGCTTACCGTCGAGACGAACTCGTCTTTCATCTGTTCGATGCGCTTGTGTTCGGTCAGGTCCATGCTGGTGCCGCTGATGCGCAGCGGCTGGCCGTTGCGGTCGCGCTGGATGTAGCCGCGGATCAGCACAGGCGTGATTTTGCCGCTTTTGTGCTGCAGGCGTAGCTCGGTGGTGAAGTGATCGACTGGGGAGAGCATGGTCCGGGCCAGCTGAGTCCGCGCTTGAGGCAGGTCCTCGGATACGACGAGTCGCTCCCAGAGCTTGAGATCCGAACTGAGCTCGCCGGGGCGGTAGCCGAGCATGTGCCAGGCGCGCGGCGATGCATAGAAGGTCCCGGCATCCAGGTTCATGTCCCACAGCCCGTCATTGCTGCCTTTGAGCGCAAGGCTTAGGCGCTCTTCACTGAGCTGAAGGGCGCGTTTGTTTTCCCGGATATCTTCGGTCATCTGCTGGGCCAGCGCCTCAGCACGGCGGCGTCTGAGCGATAACGAAAACGTCAGGAGAAACAATAGTGCGCTCAGGCCGGTACCAAGGCCCGCTATCAGCCCTTTGTTGGTGTGAAAGAACTGCTCGAAGGCCGGCCGACTCTCCAGGCGCAGCGTCCAAGTCTGGCCATATAGACCCAGCTGTACCTCCTTGCTGTACTGGGCTTGCCCGGTCATAGGTGCATCTCGACTGGCAAAGATAAGCTGCTCGGTTTGCTCGGTATCGCCTGCGTAAATGCGCAAGCTGAGGTTCGGATTAGCTGCGCCGAGAATGCCTCGCATCAGGTCGTCGAGCCGATAAGGACTGTAGACGAAGCCCTTTAGCGCTTGCAGGCGTTGTGTCACGGCAGTTAACGGCTCCCCATCACTGTACAGCGGCACGTACATGAGGACGCCTGCTTGTACTTTGCCGTGGGTTTCCTGGCGTAAGGTCACTTTCCCGGTAATCTGGGTTTTCCCAGTCTCGGCAGCGCTGAGCATGGCCTGTCGGCGAACCGGCTCGGAGAACATGTCAAAGCCGAAAGCGGCCAGGTTGCGATCGCGGAAGGGCTCGAGGAAGACGATTGGCGTATAGAGCGAGCGGTCCGCCGCTTGCGGGTAAACATCGTAGTCGCTATATCCCTCAGCCCGAACGTTCTGCACATGCGCTTCGAGGTCCGACGGCAATAGGGCCTTGGCAAAACCGACACCTTGAATGCCCGGGTAGCGTTCGGCCAGTTGCAGCCGGTCGTTGTATTCACGCCACTGTTCTCGCGACACCTCACCGGCGGCATCGAACAGCCCGGCCGCTCCGAGCAGAATCTGCTCGTGGTCGGTCATGCGTTTTTGAATGGCTTCAATGGTCGTGTTCACCAGCAAGTCGAATTGCTTGAGCGCGGCCCGCTCTTCTTTCATCTGAAGATGATTGAGGAGCGCAAGCTGTACCAACAGCGCTAACGCCAGTACAAGCCAGGCGATGCTGTTACGCCAGTGAAAGAACTGCCGCACCTTGCCGAAAGGTGCACTGGTTTCGCTCATGCTGTCTGCCGTGCGTTAGTGACGAGTGGCGAGAATATCGGACGCCATTCTGGCGACCGCCCTTACATGCGGGTCGTGGCCCGGCATTCGCCACATATTCATCGCAGCTTACTCGCTGAGATGGCGCACTGCCATAACGCCCCGACAGAGCGTACCGGCTAGTGATCTTGCGCGTGAGAGGGCGCTGAGGCGCTGGAGCCGCCCCGTCGCCGTATCGTTCCGGTTTGCCTTCAGCGTGCCTCGCTCGCCTGTAGTTTGTTCAGGTAACCGCTGCCGCCCAATTGCCTCACCTGCTTTCGAATCCAGGCGGCGCGACTGCGCACGTGCGGACCGGGTTGGCCGGCATCCCACTCCCGTGGGTTGGGCAGTACAGCGGCCAGCTGGCTAGCCTGATTGACAGATAGGTAGGGCGCGCCAATCCCGAAGTGATGTTGTGCAGCTGCTTCGGCACCGAATATCCCACTGCCCCATTCGACACTGTTCAGGTAGACCTCCAGAATCCGTTGTTTCGGCCAGAGCAGCTCGATCCAGCCGGTGAACCAGACTTCAAGGCCCTTGCGCAGCCAGCTACGCCCCGACCAGAGAAACAGGTTCTTCGCCACCTGTTGGCTCAGAGTGCTGGCGCCACGCAGCGAGCCGCCGCGTTCGTTATGTTCGAATGCGGCTCGAATTGCCGCAATATCGAAACCCCAATGATCGGCGAACTTCTGGTCTTCGGCTGCAATGACGGACATCTTCAAGTCGTCCGGCAGTTGTTTCCAGGGCCGCCAACTACGTTGCAGGTCAATGCTTTCACCACCGGTCCAGGATTCGACCTTGCGTTCGATCATCAGCGCAGTGACGGGTGGCGGCACCCAGCGCAGTACCAGCACCAGCAACACGGACAGTGCCGTCAGCCATAGCAGCAGTTTGGTCAGTCGGCGTAGCAGGGCTCGAAGCATGGGGCGTGGTCGCAACCGGGGAGAACGGGCATTATAACGGTGCATACAGTCCCTGACCGGAAGGCCCCCGAATGATTCGCCCGTTTCTTATGCTCGCCGGATTCTTCGGCTTGACCGGCGTCGCCCTCGGCGCGTTCGCAGCCCATGGTTTGAAGAGCCGCCTGGCTGCCGACTATCTCGCTGTGTTTCAGACCGGCGTGCACTATCAACTGATCCACGCGCTGGCATTATTCGGCATCGCCTTGCTGGCGTTGCATGCGCCGAGCCGTCTGCTGGTCGCAGCAGGCAGCTTGTTTACGCTGGGTGTCCTGCTGTTCTCCGGCAGTCTTTACCTGCTGACCCTGACCGGTGTCGGCAAGCTCGGCATCATCACTCCGATTGGCGGCACGGCGTTCCTGGCCGGCTGGATCTGTCTGATGCTGGCCGCCTGGAATCTGCGTGGCTGATTGACGGAGCGGTTCGGGTGGAGATGAATGGTGACAGCTGTTGCCTTGGTGGACCGAGTCGATCGGGCTAGAATACTGGCCCTTTTGCAATGGTGGCGATCACTATGCATATCCAGTTGAACGGTGAGCGCTACGAGCTCCCGGACGGCCAGTCGGTGGCTGATCTGCTGCAGCGCTTGGAGCTGACCGGGCGCCGGCTAGCGGTCGAACTCAATCGCGACATTGTGCCACGCAGCCAGCATGCCGCGACGGTTCTGGTCGAAGGCGATCAGATCGAAATCGTGCATGCCATTGGCGGTGGCTGAGCCACTCGCCGCGTCGATATTCCCGGTCGCCGCCCGTGCAGCGGCGTACTTCTCGCTTCATTAGGTCTGAACAGGATGGTCGCATGAGCCCAGTTCCGCACGACAAACCCTTCACGCTTGCCGGCCGCACCTATCAATCGCGTCTGCTGGTGGGCACCGGTAAATACAAGGATCTCGAGGAAACCCGCGCGGCCATCGAGGCCTCTGGCGCGGAGATCGTCACCGTTGCAGTGCGCCGTACCAACATCGGCCAGAACCCGGGCGAGCCTAACCTGCTGGATGTGATCTCGCCGGACCGCTACACGATCCTGCCGAACACCGCGGGCTGCTACGACGCCGAAGAGGCCGTGCGCACCTGCCGCCTGGCCCGCGAGCTGCTCGATGGGCACAAACTGGTCAAGCTGGAGGTACTGGCCGACCAGAAAACCCTGTTTCCCAACGTCATCGAAACCCTCAAGGCCGCTGAAATATTGGTCAAGGATGGCTTCGACGTGATGGTGTACACCAGCGACGATCCGATCATTGCCCGCCAGCTGGCCGACATGGGCTGCATTGCGGTGATGCCGTTGGCCGGCCTGATCGGCACGGGTTTGGGTATCTGCAACCCATACAGCTTACGCATCATCCTCGAGGAGGCCAAGGTGCCGGTACTTGTGGACGCAGGCGTCGGCACGGCATCCGACGCAACCATCGCGATGGAGCTGGGCTGTGAGGCGGTGCTGATGAACAGCGCCATCGCTCATGCGCAGAACCCCGTGCTGATGGCTGAGGCCATGAAGTATGCGATCGACGCCGGCCGCTTAGCCTACCTGGCCGGCCGCATGCCGAAAAAACTCTATGCCAGCGCCTCCTCGCCTCTGGAAGGCCTGATCCGCTAATCCTTCTCCTCCCGTCGCAGGCCGCGTGCTCGATCGCGCGGCCGGTCCCTTTTATCTGTAGGTTCGTTCATGAGTGACACTCCAATCCCGGCCGAGGGCCAACGGCGCATGCGCACCATCAAAAGCTTTGTGATGCGTGCCGGTCGCATGACCGAAGGACAGCAGCGAGGTCTGGATCAGGGCTGGCCCCGGTTCGGCCTGGAACTGGCAGATGGGTTGCGCGATTTCGATCAGGTCTTTGCTCGGCAGGCACCACGCACGTTCGAGATCGGCTTTGGCATGGGCCACTCCACCCTGGAAATGGCCGCGGCGGCTCCCGAACAGGACTTCATAGCGGTCGAAGTGCACTCGCCGGGCGTCGGGGCCCTGTTAAACGGACTTCTGTCACAAAATCTGAATAACGTGCGGATCTACAGTTGCGATGCGCTCGAAGTGCTGCGTGAATGCGTCCCCGATGCGAGCCTGGACCGGGTCCTGCTGTTTTTCCCTGATCCCTGGCACAAGAGTCGTCATCACAAACGGCGCATCGTCCAACCGGCATTCGCCGAGTTGGTCCGGCAGAAGCTCAAGGTTGGCGGCGTGTTGCATATGGCGACCGACTGGGAGGCCTATGCCGAGCACATGGTCGAGGTTATGAACGTCGCACCTGGTTACCGTAACCAGGCCGTAAACGGGCAGTACGTTGATCGTCCGCAGGAGCGCCCGACCACCAAGTTCGAACGGCGCGGTGAGCGCCTCGGCCACGGCGTCTGGGACCTTAAGTTCGAACGCATCGACTGACTCGCTGAAAAGAAATACGTGCCACCGCTACATCCACCAAAGCCGCGACCAAGCGGCCCAGGGACGATCCAATAACGAAAAATGCCAGGACGGCACGATCCCAACGCATCAACGAGCGCTCTGCCTGCGGGCAAGAGCCGTCATCTGCCGCGCCAGCCGCGCTGCAAGGAGCAAACAGATGTACAGGAAATTTGGAATTCTGCTGCTGGCGGCCTGTGCCAGCCAGGCTCATGCCAAGGTCGACGAGATACAGGCCGTGCGCCTGGGTCAGGACCTGACTCCGCTGGGTGCCGAGCGCGCCGGTAACGCCGCCGGAACCATTCCCGCTTGGACCGGAGGTGTGCAACCACCTGCAGGCTACGAAGCCGGCATGCACCATCCGGACCCTTTCGCGGCCGACCCGATGCTCTACCGGGTGGACCAGAGCAATGTGGCCCAGTACGCCGCGTTGTTGCCGGAGGGGCTTCGAGCGCTGGTCGAGCGGCATCCTGACTTTCATATGCGGGTATTTCCAACCCGTCGCAGCGCCAGCAACCCGCAGCGCATCTATGACGCCACGCGACTGAACGCGGTCAATGCCGAGCTGATCGCCAATGGCAACGGGATCAAGGGTGCCTCAGCGGGTATTCCATTTCCCATCCCGCAGGACGGGATGGAGGTGATCTGGAACCATGTCCTGCATTACAAGGGCGACCAGACTCACTTCGTGAACAATCAGGCCGTGGTGATCAACGGCAACCCGAGCTATATCAAACGGGATCGGCAGATCTATTACGTTTATAACCGTGAGGGCATGAGTCAGGCCGACCTGGACAACACCTCGCTGTACTACAAGTACCGTGTCACCGCGCCGGCAAAGCTGTCAGGTACCGCCCTGGTGGTCCAGGATCCGCTCGACCAAGTGCTGGCGGTACGCAAGGCCTGGCGCTACAGCCCGGCTGATCGCCGCGTACGTCGTTTGCCGTCGCTCGCCTACGATTCGCTGCAGCCCGACACCAGCGGCCTGGCCACAGCGGACGTGGTGGACTCCTTCAATGGCGCACCGGATCGCTATGAGTGGCAGCTGGTCGCCAAGCGCGAAATGCTGGTGCCCTACAACAGCTACGCGGTGCATCAGAAGGGCATTCCCTACGACAAAATCGTCGGTCCGCGAACCTTGAATCCGGACCTGTTGCGTTATGAGTTGCATCGGGTCTGGGTCGTCGACGCCACACTGCGCAAGGGCTTCAGTCACCCCTACGACAAGCGCCGGTTCTATGTCGATGAGGACAGCTGGTCAATTTTGGCTGTGGACCTGTTTGATGAAAAGGGCGAGCTGATCGGGCTGCAGGAAAGCCATCCAATCAGCTATTACGACGTGCCGATGTTCAACAGCACCGTCGAAACGCTCTATCACCTGAAAGACGACAACTACTTTGTTGACGGTCTGGATAACAACGAGCCGATGTATGACTTCAGTGCCCGGCTCGGCCCGCGTGACTTCTCACCGGCAGCGCTGCGTCGCGGCAACTAAGCAGCACTGGCTGAGAGCAGCAAGGGCGCCCGCGGGCGCCCTTGTGGTTTTTGGCTATGACACGCCTTGTGCCGACAGGCTGACGCGGCTTCCGGCGCGGCCCTGCACGATCGCTTCGATGTCGGCTAGCGATCCGATTACCGCAGCTTTTCCGGTGTTGCGGGCAAACTCACATGCTGCCTGAACCTTCGGCCCCATCGACCCTGCGGCAAAGCCCAGCAGTTCCAGCTGGTCGGGATGGGCCTCGTTGATGCGGTGCTGCTGCGGCGTGCCCCAGTCCAGGTAGACCCCGTCGACATCCGTGGCGATCACCAGCAGATCGGCTTCGAGCTGCTCGGCCAGTAGCGCCGAGCAGAGGTCCTTGTCGATCACTGCCTCGACGCCCTCAAGCCGACCACCCTGTTTGTAAACCGTGGGAATGCCGCCTCCGCCGGCGCAGATCACCACGCTGCCTTTTTCCAGCAGCCAGCGGATCGGCCGGATCTCGAAAATTCGTTTCGGTCGCGGACTTGGAACAACTCGGCGGAAACGTTCGCCATCGGCAGCGATATGCCAGCCTTTTTCCCGCGCCAGGCGGTCGGCGTCTTCGCGGCTGTAGACGGGGCCGATCGGTTTGCTCGGGTGCTTGAATGCTGGATCGGCAGCGTCTACCTCGACCTGAGTCAGCAAGGTCGCGAAGGGCACCTCGAACGGCAGCAGATTGCCCAGCTCTTGCTCGATGATGTAGCCGATCATGCCTTCGGTTTCGGCGCCGAGCACGTCCAGCGGGAAAGGGTTGCCCGCGTCATAGGCTGCACCCTGGAGTGCCAGCAGCCCAACTTGCGGGCCGTTGCCGTGGGCGATCACCAACTCGTTTCCCGGCGCCACCTTGGCTATCTGTTCGCAAGCGATACGGACGTTGTCGCGCTGGTTCTCCGCGGTCATGGGCTCACCGCGGCGCAGGAGGGCGTTGCCGCCCAGAGCAATGACTAGTCGCATGGTGTGTTCTTCCTCATACGGGTTAGGCGGCTCTGAACCGCCTCGCCCTTGGCCCCTCTTCGGTCGAAGGGGGGCGGTGCAGGTTCAGACGTCGGCCAGAGTCGAAACCAGGATTGCCTTGATGGTGTGCATGCGGTTTTCCGCCTGCTCGAAAGCAATGTTGTAGGGCGACTCGAACACGTCCTCGGTGACCTCGATGCCGTTGGCCAGGTGCGGGTACTTGGCCGCAATCTCCTTACCCACCTTGGTCTCGCTGTTATGGAACGCAGGCAGACAGTGCATGAACTTGCTGCGCGGGTTACCGGTGGCCTGCATCAGCGCGGTGTTCACCTGATAGGGAAGCAGCTGCTCGATGCGTTCGGCCCAGGCCTCGACCGGCTCACCCATGGACACCCACACATCGGTGTGCACGAAGTCGACGTCTTCTACGGCTGCGATCGGGTCCTCGGTAAGCGTCAGCCGCGCGCCGCTCTGTGCGGCGAAATCCTGACAGGCCTTGATGTGCGCTTCGCTTGGCCAGAGTGCGCGGGGCGCAGCGATGCGTACGTCCATGCCCAGCTTGGCACCGATCAACAGCAGGGAATTACCCATGTTGTTGCGCGCATCGCCGAGGTAGGCATAGCTGATCTGATGCAGCGCCTTGTCGCTGTGCTCGCGCATGGTCATCACGTCGGCAATCATCTGCGTGGGGTGATATTCATCCGTCAGGCCGTTGTAGACCGGCACGCCGGCGTAGCGGGCCAGTTCCTCGACGATCTCCTGCTTGAAACCGCGGTACTCGATCGCGTCATACATGCGCCCCAGCACGCGCGCGGTGTCCTTCATGCTTTCCTTGTGGCCGATCTGCGAGGAGTTGGGGTCGATGTAGGTGACGTTCGCTCCCTGGTCGTAGGCCGCCACCTCGAAGGCGCAACGGGTGCGGGTAGAGGTTTTTTCAAAGATCAGCGCGATGTTCTTGCCCTTGAGATGCTGGCGCTCGGTACCTGTGTATTTGGCGCGTTTCAGATCACGGGACAGGTCGAGCAGGTGGCGCAGCTCGCGTTCGCTGTGGTGCATCAGACTGAGTAGGCTACGGTTGTGGATATTGAAGGGCATGGTGGAATTCCTCGTGTTTCGGGGGCTTGCCGGGCCCAGGCCCGGCGCCGTGATCAATAGTCGATTGCGTCGCGAACGATCGGGCAGGTCATGCAGTGGCCACCGCCGCGGCCTCGGCCCAGCTCGCTGGCGCTGATGGTTATCACCTCGACACCGGCTTTGCGCAGCATGGTATTGGTGAAGGTGTTGCGGTCGTAGCCGATGACTACGCCCGGCTCCAGCGCGACGACGTTGTTGCCGTCGTCCCATTGCTCGCGCTCGACTTCATAGCTGTCGCCGCCCGTTTCGACTACGCGTAGAGCGGGTAACCCGAGGGCCTCGGCAACCACCTGAAGAAAGCTCGAACTTTCGCGGCGCACATCAATGCCGCCGGTCTTGCTTTCGTCCGGGCGCAGGCTGAAGGCGACGATGCCTTGCACTACGTCGGGATAGACGGTGACCAGATCCCGGTCGCAGAAGCTGAACACCGTGTCCAGATGCATTGCCGAGCGCGAGCGAGGCAGGCCGGCGACGATCACTCGTTCGGCTGCACCCTCGCGAAACAGTGATTGGGCCAATTGGCCAATCGCCTGGCGGGAGCTGCGCTCACCCATCCCGATCAGGACCACGCCATTGCCGATGGGCATCACGTCGCCGCCCTCCAGTGTGGCCAGGCCGTGATCAAGTTCCGGGTCGCCATACCAGACCTTGAAGTCCTGGTCGGCAAATTGTGGGTGGAAGCGGTAGATCGCCGCGGTGAGCAGGGTTTCCTGACGCCGTGCTGTCCAGTGCATGGGGTTGAGCGATACGCCCCCGTAGATCCAGCAACTGGTGTCGCGGGTGAATATCGTGTTGGGCAGCGGCGGCAGGATAAAGCTCGAATGGCCGAGATAGTCGCGGAACATGCTGACGATTTCGCCGCTTTGCGTGCCCGGCAGGTCGCTGCCCGAGACGCCGCCGATCAGGTACTCAGCGAGGAGCCGGGGCTGTTGCTCCTCGAGCCAGCTGCGTACTTCATTCTGCAGGCCAATGCCGACCTGGTTGGCGGTGATCTTGCGGTCGAGGATCCATTTCAGCGCCTCAGGATTGCTTACCGTCTCGGTCAGCAAGTTATGCATTTCGAGGACTTCAACGCCTCGCTCACGCATCTTGGTGACGAAATCGAAGTGATCGCGCTTGGCCTGATTCACCCACATCACATCATCGAACAGCAATTCGTCGCAGTTGGTTGGGGTCAGTCGCTGGTGGGCTAGGCCTGGTGAGCAGACCAGTACCTTGCGCAGTTTTCCGGCTTCTGAATGAACACCCAGTTTCTGGGGTTGCGGGGTCATAGCAGTTCTCCTTGCAGGTCTTCGCACCGGTAGGTGCTCAGTGGTTCGCCATCGCTCGTGGCAATGGTCGAGGAGTAGGCGCAGTTGACGCCTAAAGGATCAAAGCGAAAGGAAACCGTCGTACAAACCGTAGGCCGCGATGCCAGCGCCTATCACGACCGCGGCGAAGATCAGCTTCTCGACCGTGGTGAACACCGGCTCGCCGCGTTCATGCTTGGCTTTGGCGAACAGCAGCGCGCCTGGCGCGTAAAGCAGCGCAGAAAGCAGCAGGTATTGCACGCCACCGGCGTAAACGAGCCAGAGTGCATACAGCGTGGCAATGGCGGCCACCAGCAGATCCTTGCGCCGCTCACCAGGCGCATTCTCGTAGCCTTCCCCCCGAATGCTGATCAGCAGCGCGTAGGCCGCGGACCAGAAATAGGGCACAAGGATCATCGAAGTGGCGAGGTAGAGCAGGCTCAGGTAGGTCGAAGCGCTGAACAGGGTGATGATCAGAAAGAATTGGATCAGCCCGTTGGAGAGCCAGAGCGCGTTAACGGGAACGTGATTCGCGTTTTCTTTGCGCAGGAAGCTCGGCATGGTGTGGTCGCGTGCCCCGGCAAAGAGGATCTCCGCGCATAGCAGGGTCCAAGAGAGCAGGGCGCCGGCCAGTGACACCACCAGGCCGACACTGATCAGCACTGCGCCCCAGCGTCCAACTACATGCTCCAGTACCCCGGCCATCGAAGGGTTCTTCAAGCCCGCAAGCTCAGCCTGGCTCATGATCCCCATGGACAGGACGTTGACCAGCACGAGTAGCGCGAGCACGCCAATGAAGCCGATCACGGTTGCCTTGCCGACATCGTTGCGTCGCTCGGCACGCGCAGAGTAGACGCTGGCGCCCTCGATGCCGATGAAGACCCATACGGTCACCAGCATCATGTTGCGCACCTGCTGCATGACGCTGCCCAGCTCCAGATTGCCGCGGCCCCAGAAATCCGCCGTGAATACCTCCAGGCGAAAGGCGATGGCGGCAATGACGATGAACATGATCAGCGGCACGATCTTGGCGATAGTGCTGACCAGATTGATGAACGCGGCCTGCTGAATGCCACGTAGAACCAACAGGTGCACACCCCAAAGCACCAGTGATGCGCCGATCACAGCCGGCAAGGTGTTGCCCTCCCCAAAGATCGGGAAGAAATAGCCTAAGGTGCTGAACAGCAGGACGAAATAGCTGACGTTGCCGATCCAGGCACTGATCCAGTAGCCCCAGGCCGACGAGAAACCCATATAGTCGCCAAAGCCCGCCTTGGCGTAGGCATAAACGCCTGCATCAAGGTCTGGCTTGCGGTTGGCAAGAGTCTGGAAGACGAAGGCGAGGGTGAGCATGCCGATGGCTGTGATGCCCCAGCCGATGAGGATCGCGCCGGCGCTGGCGCTCGCGGCCATGTTCTGCGGCAGCGAAAAGATTCCGCCGCCAATCATCGAGCCCACCACCAATGCGATCAGCGCACTGAGTTTCAATTGTTTCGAGGCCGTGACCATACCTGTCTCCTTCAAGGAACGTGCTTAGTCGAGGCCATTGAATGCCTATCTGCACGACATGGTCATGACAGTGGTCAACAAAGCGCTGAGGTGGGGGTGCAAGGATGCGCTCGGCGGTGAAGGTTGTGCATACCGCACGGAAGATGCCGAGCTAGAGCTGTTGCGAGTCAAGAATCGAATGAAGGGGGATGTCGTGTTCAGACCAGGTCATGTGGAAGTCAGCCGATTGCCATCGGACGGCTTTCCCGGGTATCACTTGATACTCGAATACCACGTCGAAGGGCCACAGCAAAAGCCAGAATGGGCCTCGTTCCACCTGCATGGGAAGGTCGATCAGACACCGATTGACGAACGGTTTGAAATGCACCGCGACGTGGCTTTCAATTTCCTGCAGCGCATCCGTCAATGCCTGCGCAAGCGCGGTCTGCACCTGCACACGGATGTGCTGTTCGCATTTCACGCGGATTACGATCCAATGTTCGAGGATCTGCGCGACCAGCTGCACGGAATGCCCGGCGAGCCTGTGGACCTCGATCGTTTTTTGCGAGAAGACTAGTTCAGTTCAGTTTCGGTCAGCGACCACGCCGATGATGAACAGCACGAGCAGAAGTACCGGCGCCAGGGTGTAGTTGTTGAACTGTGCCAACCCCTTGGCTAGCCAGGGGCTGAGATAGATGATGCCAAGGCCGTAGACCAGTGCACAGAAGACCACGAACGCCAGGGTGCGAAGGACGAAATTGAGCCCGCCGATGTTCTTCTGCACCCAGGCGTTCAATGCCGGGCCGAACAGGACAAACAGGGTCGCCATGATCGCCAGGGAAATATCGAACAGGTGGTGGCGGCTCCAGCGCGACAGGGTGGCGATGAGGTCGAGTACGAGATCCATGCAGGGTCCTTAAGGCAGGAAGAGTTGCAGCAGGTCATTGAGAAAAAGCTGGCCTTTGGGGGTCGCAACCAGCCGCTGCGGGTCGGGTTCAAGCAAGCCGCGTGCTTCCGCGTCTCGTCGTCCCTCGGCCAGCAAGTCCAACGATAGACCGGTGCGCTGAGTGAACAACAATGATGGGACACCGTCGGTGAGGCGCAGCACGTTCATCAGGAATTCGAAGGGCAATTCGTCCCGCGCGAGTTGCTTGTTGCCCGCGCGGAAGCGTTTCGCCGGATCGAGATAGTCTTTCGGCAGGCGGGTCTTCCAGTGCCGGCGGATCTGGCCATTCGGTGCGGTCCACTTGCCATGGGCACCCGCGCCCAGCCCAAGGAAGTCGCCAAAGGTCCAGTAATTGAGGTTGTGCCGCGCCTGCCTGCCGGGTTGAGCATAAGCCGAGGTTTCGTACTGACCATAGCCGTGTGCGGCGAGCAGCGCCTGTCCGGCTTCCTGAATGTCCCACAGGGTCTCGTCTTCCGGCAGCTGGGGTGGTTTGCTCCAGAACTCGGTGTTCGGCTCGACCGTGAGCTGATACCAAGATAGGTGCGTCGGTTGCTGGTCAATGGCGATGCGCAGATCACTCAGCGCGTCTTCCAGGCTCTGCTCAGGCAGACCATGCATCAGGTCGAGGTTGAAATTATCGAAGCCCGCCGCGCGCGCCATATCGGCGGCCCGGATCGCTTCGTCACCATCGTGAATGCGGCCAAGAGCCTTCAGCTTGGCGGGCTGGAAGCTTTGCACGCCAATCGACAAGCGGTTGATGCCGAGGCTGCGGTAGTCGCGGAATTTCGCCTGTTCGAACGTGCCAGGGTTGGCTTCCAGGGTGATTTCGATGTCATCGGCGAACCCGACGCGCTGCCGCATGCCTTCGAGGATTCGTTCCAGCGCACTGGCGGAGAACAGGCTCGGCGTGCCGCCACCGAAAAAGATCGACGTCAGCCTGCGGCTTTGTACCTGCTCCCGATCGGCATCCAGATCCGCCAGCAGCGCCTGCACATAAGCGTCTTCGGGTAGCGAGGCGCCGGCAGCATGGGAGTTGAAGTCGCAGTACGGGCATTTGCGCACGCACCAAGGGATATGAACGTAGGCCGCCAGTGGCGTCAGTTCCAGATGCGCTACCGCAGGCGGTTCCGGAGCGCCGCCGCTGGGGGCTGCTGTCATGCGATCCCCAGGCGCTGCTTGAGCAGGGCCATGGCGCGGGCGCGGTGGCTGAGCTGGTTCTTGTCCTTCGGTGCCAGCTCAGCGCTGGAGCAGTCACGTTCCGGCACCCAGAACAGAGGGTCGTAACCGAAGCCATGCTCCCCCTGAGCGCTTTGCAGAATGCGGCCCTGCCACAGTCCTTCGCAGAGAATCGGCAGCGGATCGTCGGCATGCCGCAGTAATGCCAGCGCGCAGACGAACTGAGCGCCGCGCTCGGCATCCGGCACGTCCTTCAGGGCGTCGAGCAGTTTGGCATTGTTCGCCGCGTCGCCCTGGCCGCCTGCGTAGCGCGCCGAGTAGATGCCCGGCGCACCACCCAGGTGATCAACCGCCAGCCCCGAGTCATCGGCCAGCGCAGGCAAGCCGGATATACGCGCTGCATTGCGTGCCTTGAGGATGGCGTTCTCGACAAAGGAAAGCCCGGTTTCCTCCGGTTCGATGTCGCTGAATTCACCAATCGAACGCACGCGTACGGCGTCGCCCAGCATGGCCTGCAGTTCCTTTAGCTTGCCGGCGTTGTGGCTGGCCAGTACCAGTTCTTTGAAGAGCATCATTCGTCCGGGAAGAATTCTTGGCTGAAGTCGAAATTGATCGCTGGGGCGCCGGCAGGCTGCACATTCAGGTTGAAGCGCAGGGTTTCTCGCGAGCCGAAGGGGAACTGTGCCAAGTAGTAGATGGCCTGGTCGCCTTCTTTTAGTTGCTTGAAGTCCAGCGGGTAATCCTGACCGAGCAGGTTCTTCACCGTGCCACTGACCTGAGCTGCAGTCGGTTTGCCGGACTTGAGCACCGATAGGTTAACCACGCCTTGAGTCTTGCTGCGCACGAGGCCGGCAGCGGCGGCGATGTCAGGCTGCAGGAAGCCGGAATTGAACGCGATGTAGTGCACGTCGTATTCGCCGACACTGTGTTTGCGCTCAGCCACGGCGGGTAGCGCAAAGAGCAGGGCGAGCAGGCATATCAAACGAGATCTCATGGATTACCTCCAGCAATGAGCGGTCAGCGGACGGCTCCGGTGACACGATAGATACCAATTTCACCAATCAGATTAGGCCACAAGCGGCTCGTCACACCGTGCTTGTGATGGCGGTCCACGGCTAGGCGCTCGAGCACCCGGGCGCCAAGTTCGTGGGACAACCGCTCGAAATCCTCGAATGTGCAGAAGTGAATGTTCGGCGTGTTGTACCAGGTGTAAGGCAAGAAATCCGACACCGGCATGCGGCCTTTGCTGGCCAGGTACCAGCGGCAGCGCCAATGACCGAAATTGGGAAAAGTGATGATGCACTCGCGTCCGACTCGCAGCATCTCCTTGAGCAGCTTGTCCGGGTAGTGGACCGCTTGCAGTGCCTGGGTCATGACCACCATGTCGAAACTGTCACTGGCGAAGTTGCCGAGGCCCTTGTCGAGGTCCTGCTCGATGACGTTGACGCCTTTTTCGACGCAGGCGGCAATGTTGTCTGCATCGATTTCCAGACCATAGCCGCTCACCTGCTTGTTGTCCCGCAGCCATGCCAGCAAGTCACCATTACCGCAGCCCAGGTCGAGCACGCGGCTTCCCGCCGGTATCCAGTTTTGGATGATTTCCAGGTCGGCGCGCATATAGGTTCCTTATACGGCGATGCGGTTCATGTAACCGCGAAAGGCCTGTAGATATCGAGGGATCGGAATCAGGAAGGCGTCGTGGCCTTGAGGGGCGTCGATCTCCAGATAACAAACGTTCTTGCGCGCCGCCATCAGCGCGTCGACGATTTCGTGCGAGCGCTCCGGTGAGAAGCGCCAGTCGGTTGTGAACGATATTACGCAGAAGTCCGCTTTCACCGTGGACAGGGCCTTGGCCAGATCATCGTCGTGCGTCGCCGCCGGGTCGAAATAATCCAGCGCCTTGGTCATCAGCAGATAGGTATTGGCATCGAAGCGGCCGGAGAACTCTTCGCCCTGGTAGCGAAGGTAGCTTTCGACTTGAAATTCGACGCTGTTGAAATCGTAATTCAGCTTTTCGCTCTTGAGTCCACGGCCGAACTTGGTGCCCATGGCGTCGTTGGACAGGTAGGTGATGTGCCCGACCATCCGCGCCAGCATCAGGCCCCGCTTGGGGATTACACCCTTCTCTTGAAAATGCCCGCCGTGAAACTCCGGGTCGGACAAGATGGCCTGGCGCGCCACCTCATTGAACGCAATGTTTTGGGCTGACAGCTTGGGTGCCGAGGCGATCGCCACACAATGGCGGACGCGCTCCGGGTAGCTCATGGTCCATTGCATGGCCTGCATGCCACCGAGGCTGCCGCCCACCACTGCGGCCCACTGCTCAATGCCCAGCATGTCGGCCAGGCGTGCCTGGCTGTTGACCCAGTCTTCCACGGTGACGACTGGGAAGTCAGCGCCATAAGGCTTGCCGGTTGCTGGGTTGATGCTGCTGGGGCCGGTCGAACCATTGCAGCCGCCGAGGTTATTCAGGCTGACCACAAAGAAGCGGTTCGTATCGATGGCTTTGCCCGGACCGATGCAGCTATCCCACCAGCCGGGCTTGCGGTCTTCAGCGTCATGGAAGCCGGCCGCATGATGATGGCCTGAAAGCGCGTGGCAGATGAGCACGGCATTGCTGCACGAGGCGTTCAGCTCGCCGTAGGTTTCGTAGATCAGCTGGTAAGCGTTCAGCGTGCGGCCGCAGGCGAGTGCCAGCGGCTCGGCGAAATGCGCGACCTTCGGACTCACCAGACCAACGGAATCGGCTGGAATAGCTGTGGGCATCGACCCTGGCTCGTACTGGAAGAAGGCGGCAAAGTCTAAAGGTTAGCGCGCCTCAATTCATCCTCAATCGCAACTTCGGTGTCAGCCGATGCTGGCACTGGTGAGACTGACGACTTTGCCCTGGCGGCGGATCGGTGCGGGTTTTCGCAGCAGTCGCAGCATTTCGCCGGCCTGGGCCAGTTGTTGTTCCAGCTCAAGGCTGTAACGCGTCAGCAGGCGGCCGCGCTGGCTGCTTTGCTGACTGTCCTGCGCCAAGCTCTTGAGGCGCAGCATATGCGCTTCCAGCTGCTGCTTGTGTTCCAGCGAATGCTGCATCAGCGGAAGCAGCGCTTCGTTGGCCCAATGCTCGGCTTCCTGGCGCAGCCGTTGATGCATCATGACCACCTCTTGTACAAGGGTGGCGAAGAAACGTCGGGTCAAGGTGCGCTGCTCGGTGAGCAGAGTCTTGAGCTGCAGGCGAAATTGGTCGGCCTTGCTTTGCAGGCCTTTAAGTTCGTTCTGGTATCGCGCCAGACGGAACAGCGGGGCGTCTACCCCGTGCAGCGGGTTTTCGTCGTTATGGCGCCGGTAGATGGCCGAGACCATCTTGTTTGCCAATGCCGCCTCGTGCTCAAGCGCACCAAGATCCTGCTCTACGGAGCGGAAGAAATGCACGATGCTCAGGTTGATGCCCAGTGTGGTCAGGCTACCTGTGAGGCTGCGACGCAGTCGGGCAAGGTGTTCCTCGAGACGTTCTGGGCGCACCGTCGAACGCAGAAGCTCGCCCTGACGTTGCAGCAGTCGCTGGTTGGTTTTTAACTGCAGCAAACGCTTATGGTGCTGGTTATGGTCATGGCGGGTTCGGGCTGTGAGCTCCATGAGCATCTGGCCGCTATCCTGGCGATGGCTGTCGAGCAGTTCGCATTGCTCGCGCACCTTGGCCAGTCGCTGGGTCAGGATGTGCTGGCTGTTTTGCAGCAGCGCGAGCACCTGGCGCACGACCTGTTGCTCAAGCACGCGCTCCTTTTGGGCGAGAATGCGCTCACAGAGCAGGTGCTCCAGCTCAACCAGTTGACTGCGTTTGAGCAGGTCCTCGTCGCCGCGAATTTTGGCCAGCAGGGCCTGCTTTGCTGAGAGTGGAAGCACATCCTTGATGGCAATACCCAGCTGTTGCGCCGTAGTGGCCTGCATCCGCTGGATCGCCTCACTGACGAAGGCGTCACCGGATACGTCGTCCCACAGGACATCTATCTTGTTAAGCACAGCGAACAAGCGGTTTTGTCCACCGTCGTCGAGTTGGCGAATGTGCTGTTCCCAGATGCTCATGTCGCTTGCCGTCACCCCAGCATCGGCTGACAGCAAAAAAATCACCGCCTGGGCGTTAGGCAGCATCGACAGGGTGAGCTCCGGCTCGCTGCCGAGGGCATTGAGGCCGGGTGTGTCGAGGATGCGCAGGCCTTGGCGCAGCAGGGGATGATCGAAGTTGACCATGGCGTGTCGCCAGGCCGGCACCATCACTTCCCCGTCGACATCGGACACCTCCAGCGCGTCGGGATGGAAGCCCAGCTGAATGGCTTGCTCCGCGGGCAGCGACCGGGTAGAGGCAACCTGGCCGAACGCTTCGACCATGGCGTCAGGGTTAGCGGGATCCAGTGCAATGTTGGTCCATAGATGCGGGGTGCGTTTGAGCTGGGCGATGCTGGTGTCTTCCAGGCGGGACTCGATCGGCAGCAGGCGAATGTATGAACGCTCCGCACGTGGATCGAAGAACAACTCAGTCGGGCACATGGTGGTGCGGCCGGCCCGCGATGGCAGGATGCGTTGGCCGTAGCCAGCAAAAAACAAGCTGTTGATCAGCTCCGTCTTGCCGCGGGAAAACTCGCCGACAAACGCAAGGGTGATGTGGTCAGTGCGTAACAGTTTGAGTGCACGGTCCAGTCTGGCTTCAACCACATCGGAGTTCAGTCGGTTGTGCGCCAGCCAGCTGCGATAACGCGTGATTTCGCGGATCAGGTCGCGTTTCCAGGAGACATAGGCATCCACCTGCCGGTCGAGTCGTTCCATGAGCATGGTGCTTCCTGATGGCGTAGGGGGCGATTATCCCTGCCGCCGGGTACGGGTCAATCGAGCCTTTTGTGATCCACCGCCCAAAAGGCTAAACGAGGCTATGGGCGGTTTCGGTTTTAGATGAGCGAACGCAGGATGTTGGGCATGTGCGTCATCATCGCCAGGTTGTTGATGACCAGCATGTCGATCAGTTTGATTGCCAGAAACGCAAAAATCGGCGAGATATCCAACCCACCCAGGTTCGGCAGCAGGCGGCGGAACGGTGCCAGTGCCGGTTCGCAAATCTGGCTGATCAATTGGGCGCCGGGGTTGTGGCTGCCAGGTGCGACCCAGGACAGGATCACGCTGATGATCAGCGCATAGAAAAAGATGTTGATGAACAGCCCGGTCACGCCAATGATCGCCCAGACCAGCAGCTGCAGCGGATTGCCGATGGTGCCGAACGCGATCATCAGGATAGCGGCCATTAGCAGGACCTGGACGATGATCGCCAATACCAACGACGACAGGTCGAGCCCGCCGATGCTGGGGATTACGCGACGCAATGGTTTGAGTAGCGGATGCGTGGCGCGGACGATGAACTGGCTCAGTGGGTTGTAAAAGTCTGCCCGGACCAGCTGCAGGATGAAGCGCAGCAAGACGATCAGCAGGTACAGGCTGCCTAGCGTTTGAACGATCAGGATCAGGGCTTGCGAGAGTTGCGACATGAAGGCTCCTTAGTTGCCCAATTGTTCAGCGAGTTCGGCCGAGCGTCGTGCGGCTGCAGCCATCGCTTGCTCGACCAGGCTTTCGAAACCGCCCGCCTGGAAGGCTTTGATCGCCGCTTCGGTGGTTCCGTTCGGCGAGGTGACGCGGCGTCGCAGTTCAGCGGCGCCGACATCGCTTTCGCAGGCCATTCGCGCGGCGCCCAAAGCGGTGTGCATGGTCAATTGTGCCGCGGTGTCACGTGGCAAGCCCATTCGCTCACCCGCCGCGGTCATGGCTTCGATCATCAGGAAGAAATACGCCGGGCCACTGCCCGACACAGCGGTCACCGCATCAATCAGCGATTCCTTGTCCAGCCAGAGCGCCAGCCCAACCGCTGAAAGCAGTTGTTCGGCCTGCTGTTTTTGCGTGTCGGTCACTTGATCGTTGGCGAACAGCCCGCTCACACCCTGGCGCAGCAAGGATGGGGTATTAGGCATGCAGCGCACGATCGCGCGCGGGGTTTGTTCACCTAACCACGCCTGCAGACTGGCGCAATCGATACCCGCTGCGATCGAGACAACCAACTGATTCGCTTGCAGGCTTGCGGCCAGATCACGGCAGACTGCTTGCAACACCTGCGGCTTAACTGCCAATACGACTACGTCTGCGCCTGCGATGGCCTGGGCGTTGTCGGCAAAAGCGTCGATGCCATGGGCTGCTTCGAGTTCGCTACGTTTATCCGCGCCGGGATCACTGGCACAAATCGAGGAGGCGGCAACGCCCTGGGCGCGTAAACCGCCGATTAGGCTTGCGGCCATGTTGCCGCCGCCGATGAAGGCGATACGGGGAGTGCTCAAAGTACGGTTCCTTTATTCATGCGTTGGGGCGTCTGCGGCTGCTTTCGAAGGATAAGCGCGGGCACCGAACAGTGCAGTGCCGATCCGAACCCAGGTTGCCCCTTCGGCGATGGCAGCTTCGAGGTCCTGGCTCATGCCCATGGAAAGAGTGTCCAGGTTCAACCGAAGTTCGGTTTGCAGCTGGCGCAGGCGGGCGAAGGCAGCGCGCTGCTCGGCTGGGTCATCGGTCGGTTCGGGTATCGCCATCAGGCCGCGTAGACGCAGACGGGGCAATGCGGAGATAGCCTGAGCCAGTTCGTGAACATCTTGCGGCTCGCAGCCGGACTTGCTGGCCTCACCGCTGACGTTGACCTGCAGGCAGAGGTTCAACGGAGCCAGGTGCTCGGGACGCTGATCCGAAAGACGTTGGGCGATTTTCAAGCGGTCCACCGAGTGCGCCCAGTCGAAATGCTCGGCGATCAGCTTGGTCTTGTTTGACTGGATGGGGCCAATGAAATGCCAGACCAATGGAAGGTCGGCGAGTTTGGCCTGTTTCTCCAGCGCTTCCTGTAGATAGTTTTCACCGAAATCGCGCAGGCCTGCTTCGCTGGCCTCACGGATGGCCTCGGCCGGTTGGGTCTTGCTCACCGCAAGTAGGAGCACTCCGTCGGGATCACGCCCTGCAGCTTGCGCCGCCTCACGGATGCGCGTTCCGACCTTTGCAATATTCGTCGCTATCGTGGACATTACCTGCGCCTGCCACCTTAGGGTCTGCGCGGCATTCTACCTGCTTGCTTGTAATTGGGGAGTCCCATGGATATCACTGAGCTGCTGGCGTTCAGCGCCAAGCAGGGTGCGTCGGATTTGCACCTGTCTTCCGGCCTGCCGCCGATGATCCGCGTTGACGGCGACGTGCGCCGCATCAACCTTCCAGCGATGGATCACAAGCAAGTACACGCGCTGATCTACGACATCATGAATGACAAACAGCGCAAGGATTTCGAGGAATTCCTCGAAACCGACTTTTCGTTCGAAGTGCCCGGCGTGGCACGTTTTCGCGTCAACGCATTCAACCAGAACCGCGGTGCAGGCGCCGTGTTCCGGACCATTCCGTCGAAGGTCCTGACCATGGAAGACCTCGGCATGGGCGAGGTCTTTCGCAAGATCACCGATGTTCCGCGCGGCCTGGTATTGGTCACCGGTCCGACTGGTTCAGGCAAGTCGACCACCCTCGCAGCGATGCTGGACTACCTGAACAGCACCAAATATCACCACATTCTCACCATCGAAGACCCCATCGAATTCGTTCACGAATCGAAGAAGTGCCTGGTCAACCAGCGCGAGGTGCATCGCGATACGCTCGGCTTCTCCGAAGCCCTGCGTTCGGCGCTGCGGGAAGACCCGGACATCATTCTGGTCGGTGAAATGCGCGATCTGGAGACTATCCGTCTGGCGCTGACTGCCGCGGAAACCGGTCACCTGGTGTTCGGCACCTTGCACACCACCTCTGCCGCCAAGACCATCGATCGGGTCGTGGATGTTTTCCCGGCGGAAGAAAAGTCGATGGTCCGCTCGATGCTGTCCGAATCTCTGCAGGCTGTGATTTCCCAGACCCTGTTGAAAAAGGTCGGTGGCGGTCGGGTGGCGGCGCACGAGATCATGATCGGCACCCCTGCGATCCGTAACCTGATCCGCGAGGACAAGGTGGCGCAGATGTACTCGTCCATCCAGACCGGCGGCTCGCTGGGCATGCAAACGCTCGATTCCTGCCTCAAAGGGCTGCTCGCCAAGGGGCTGGTCTCGCGTGACAGTGCCAAAGAAAAAGCCAAACAGCCGGAAAACTTCTAAACCTACCGGGGCCTGGCGCTAAGCCTGGTTCTTCGCTTTGCTATAGCGCGGCTACGCCGGACTACGAGAACGACGATGGAATTCGAGAAACTGTTGCGCCTGATGGTGGAAAAAGGCGGTTCCGACCTGTTCATTACCGCTGGCGTGCCGCCGTCGATGAAGGTCAACGGCAAGATCCTGCCAGTCAACAAGACACCGATGTCACCGGAAATGACCCGCGAAACGGTTCACGCGGTGATGAACGAGCAGCAGCGTCGCGAGTTCACGGAAAACCACGAATGCAACTTCGCCATCAGCGCGCGCGGCATTGGTCGTTTTCGGGTCAGCGCCTTCTATCAGCGCAACCTCGCGGGCATGGTATTGCGCCGTATCGAGACCAACATACCAACGCTGGAAGACCTGAAACTTCCCGAAGTGCTGAAAAAGCTGGCAATGACCAAGCGGGGGTTGGTGCTGTTCGTCGGTGCGACCGGTACCGGCAAATCGACCTCGTTGGCTGCGATGATCGGCTACCGCAACAAGAACTCCAGCGGCCATATCATCTCGATCGAAGATCCGATTGAGTTCATTCACCAGCATCAGAGCTGCATCGTCACCCAGCGTGAAGTCGGGATCGATACGGACTCCTTCGATGTAGCGCTGAAAAACACCCTGCGCCAGGCGCCGGATGTGATCCTCATCGGTGAAGTGCGGACGCGGGAAACCATGGACTACGCCGTTGCATTCGCCGAAACCGGCCACCTATGCCTGGCGACCCTTCACGCCAACAACGCTAACCAGGCGCTGGACCGGATCATCAACTTCTTCCCGGCTGATCGGCACCAGCAGGTCTGGATGGATCTGTCGCTGAACCTCAAAGCCATCGTCGCTCAGCAGCTGATCCCGACTCCCGATGGCAAAGGCCGCCGCGCGGTGATCGAAGTGCTGATCAATACCCCCTTGGCAGCTGATCTGATCCGTAAAGGAGAGGTTCACGAGCTCAAATCGCTGATGAAGCGCTCCACCGACCTTGGCATGCAGACCTTCGACCAGGCGCTGTACAGCCTCTACGTGCAAGGCGAAATCACTTATGAAGACGCCCTGGCGCATGCCGACTCCTCCAACGATCTGCGGCTGATGATCAAGCTGGGTTCGGAAACCGACGGTGAACATCTCACCAGCGTATCTCAGGGGCTGACGCTGGAAGTCAGTGACGACGATACGGGTCGCAGCTTCCGCTGATCATGCCTGTCCGGGCCGTTCGATGCGCTTGCCCGGACGGGTGGCGACACGCTCTGCCTGGCCGTCACGTTGCGCTCCAGCCCGGGCACGGCTCATCAGTTGCGGGATCAGCGGCCCTTCCGGCAGATTTTTCCAGAAGCGCACTGGCAGATTGTTCTGCAGCACGTCGCGGTTGAGCCGCGCCGGGTTGAACGTGCTTTCGTAATAAGTCTTCCATAACTCAGCGCCAGACTCCTGGGCGGTCTGTGCCAACTGGCGCCAGATGGCCGGACAGGGATTGGCGTAGTGCATGACGTCCCCGTCCCACAACACTGCATCATCCGGTGTCGCGATCAACCACGAGTGCAGGCCCATCCGCTCGGCGAAGTGCGGCGCGGCGCTGGTCAGGATGTCGTGCGCGGGCTCGAACCAGGCCGCATAGTCGGGGCCGCTCGGGCACGTAATCGGGCTGAACCGGAGAAAGGCGTGCAGATGGTGCATTTCGCGGCGGATTGTCTTGATTCGCGCGTGCAGTTCGCTGCCGTCGACATCGCCAACCAGCCTGGCCGTCTGGTCGCCCTTCGCGACCCGCCAAAGGATGCGATACAGCAGGCTCCAGCGGTCAGCTGTTCGAAAGCGCGCCGCAGTTTCCAGTTCGGCGAGCAACTGCCGAGGGATGCGTACCGGCGAGCTGGGCTCGATCGGCTCCGGTGCAACGTGGCCGCCGAACAAGCCACCCGCCTCGTCGCCAGCAAGCCATTCCACGTGATGTGGGGCGATTCCGCGGTGGAGCAAATCGCGAGCCGCCTGGCGCCAGCCATCGAAACGACCATCGAAACGAACCTGAAGCATTACCAGAGCCCCATCTGCACCGGGCCTTCGCTGAGCTGCTGGCGCAAGGCGGACGATTCTCGGTAGGCCAGGCTGGGGCGGTAGTCCTGAGTGATGATGAAGGGCTTGGCTTTTTCCAGCGAGCAGCGAAGGCGGGTTAGATCTTCAAAGCGGATTCGCTTCTGTCGGCGCAGGGCGACCAGCCGTTTGGCGCTGAGAATGCCGATGCCGGGGATGCGCGCAATCAATGCAGGTTCGGCGCTATCCAGATCAACCGGGAAATGCTCGCGATTGGACAGTGCCCATGCCAGCTTCGGATCGATGTCCAGCGGCAGGTTGCCCGGGCCCGTCAACAATTCGCCCGCCTTGAAGCCATAGCTGCGCATCAGGAAGTCGGCCTGGTATAGGCGATGCTCGCGCAGCAGCGGCGGTGCTTCGAAGGGTACTGTCTCCGGACTGTGCGGAATGGGGCTGAATGCCGAGTAATAGACGCGGCGCAGTCTGAAGTCGCCATACAGTGATTGGGCGGTATGCAGAATGGTGCTGTCATCGGTGGCGTCCGCCCCGACGATCATCTGCGTACTCTGACCTGCCGGTGCGAAGCGTGGCGCTCGCTGTTCCGCTTTCGCTTCGGTCTCGCCCTCATGAATGGCGTGCATCGCTTGCTTGATGGTCGCTACCTGTTTTTCCGGCGCCAGGCGAATCAGGCTGGCCTCGGTCGGAAGTTCGATGTTGACGCTGAGGCGGTCGGCGTAACGCCCCGCCTCTGCAATGAGTTGCGGGTCGGCATCTGGGATCGTCTTCAGATGAATGTAACCGCGAAACTCGTGCTCTTCGCGTAGCAGCTTGGCCACGCGATTGAGCTGCTCCATGGTGTAGTCAGCCGAGCGGATAATTCCCGAGCTGAGAAACAGGCCGCTGATGCAGTTGCGGCGATAGAAGTCCAGTGTCAGCGTCACCACTTCTTCTGGGGTGAAGCGTGCGCGCGGAACATCGCTGGAGCGCCGGTTGACACAATACTGGCAGTCGTACAGGCAGAAGTTGGTCAACAGGATTTTTAGCAGCGCCACGCAGCGACCATCCGGGGTAAAGCTGTGACAAATGCCCATGCCATCAGTGGCGCCGAGCCCACTGCGTCCCTTCGAACTGCGTTTGGGCGCACCGCTGCTGGCACAGGACACGTCGTATTTTGCGGCGTCGGCCAGGACGCTGAGCTTCTCGATCAACTGCATAACAATCACCATGATGCTGGTTGTATATACAGTATCATGGTGGCTCAGTTGAATGATGTCCGCCCGGCAGGCGCTGCAATGAGTGGTAATCAGATAAGCTCAAGGAATTCCACTATCGGACAGCGAGGCTCAGATGCGTCAAAACACCCATAGCACCCTGATTGGCTATCTTCTGTGGATTTTCGGCTTTCTAGGATCGCACCGCTTCTACTACGGCAAGCCGATCACCGGCACCATCTGGTTCTTCACGCTCGGGTTGTTTTTCGTCGGTTGGATCATCGACCTGTTCCTGATTCCGTCGATGGACCGTGAAGCCGACCTGCGCTTTCAGCCTGGCCCGATCGACTACACCGTCGCCTGGATTCTGCTGACATTCCTGGGTGTATTCGGCGTGCACCGGATGTACCAGGGCAAGTGGGTTACCGGGCTGATCTATCTTTGCACGGGTGGGCTGTTTTTCATCGGCATCCTTTATGACTTCTGGACGCTCAATAGCCAGGTGTCGATGCAGAATATGGAAAAGCGCATTGATCGTTGATCGTGCGCTGACCGTTCGCAGCCCTGCTCGGCTGCGAACGGCTGGGTAAGCGATCTAGCCGAGGAAGGCAACTCGCCCGTCAACCAGGGTGTAGCGCACAGCTCCGGGCAGGCAATGCCCGATGAACGGGCAATTCCGGCCTTTAGAGTGCCAGCGCTCGCCGGCCAGGGTCGAACTGCTCGGGTCGAAAAGGACCAGATCTGCGGCTCCGCCAATCGACAGGCGGCCGGCTGGCAGCCGCAGCGCCGTGGCCGGGCCGCTGCTCAGGCGAGCCAGCAGGGTCGGTAGATCCAGCAGGCCATCTTCGACCAGTGTCAGTGCGAGAGGCAGGAGAATTTCGGCGCTGCTGATGCCCGCCTCGGTCTCGCCGAACGGGGCCTGCTTGGCGTCGGCTTCATGCGGTTGATGGTGGCTCGAGATTACCGAGATGACGCCACTCTTGACCGCCTGGCGAAGGCCTTCACGGTCAGCGGCACTGCGCAGAGGCGGCTGTACATGGTAGAGACTGGAAAAGCCGTGCAGCGCTTCGTCGGTTAGGATCAGCTGATACATAGCGACATCAGCGGTGACTGGTAGGCCGCGAGCCTGCGCATCGGCAATCATCTGCGCGCCGCGGGCAGTGGTGAGTTGGCTGAAGTGTGCACGCACACCGGCTTGCTCCACCAGCAGCAGGTTACGCGCCAGGGCAATGGTTTCCGCTGTTTCGGGAATTCCGGCCAGGCCGAGAAAGGCCGCCGCCGGGCCTTCATGGGCCAAACCACCCTCTGCCAGATCGCTGTCCTGTGAATGGATGACGACCGTGAGGTCAAATGTGGCGGCGTATTCCAGTGCTCGGCCCAGGTTGCGATTGCTGGTGAAGTTGGCCAGGCCGTTGCCGAAGGCGACGCAGCCCGCGTCTCGTAGCGCGACCAGTTCCGACAGCTGCTCGCCGGCCAGATTGCGCGTCAGCGCGCCGACTGGAAAGACCTTGGCATGACCGGACTCGCGGGCGCGATCAAGGATCAGTTCAGCTACTGCTGCAGTGTCCAGCACAGGCTTGGTCTGCGGTGGGCAGCACAGGCTGGTGATGCCGCCGGCCGTTGCCGCGAGCGTTTCGCTGGCGATGCTGCCCTTGCGGCTGTAGCCAGGCTCACGAAGCGCTACCGATAGGTCGACCAGGCCAGGCGCTGCGACCAGGCCTTGTGCGTCAATGGTCTGGGCGGCGTTGAAGCCTGCCGGGGCTTGGCCGAACGCAGCAATCTTGCCGTCCTGGCAGTAGATATCAGTGACTTCGTCGCGCCCGCTGGCCGGGTCGATCAGGCGAGCACCGAGGATGTGGGTAGGCATCAATTCTGCTCCTCGGCTGCATATTCCTGTTCAAGTTGCCGCTGTGCGGTCTGTCCGCTCATCGCCATGGACAGCACCGCCATTCGAATCGCGATGCCATAGGTGACCTGGTTGAGAATGACCGACTGGGCACCATCCGCCACCGCGGACTCGATCTCAACGCCGCGGTTGATCGGGCCGGGATGCATGACGATGGCGTCCGGCTTGGCCAGCCCCATACGCTGGGTCGTAAGTCCATAGAGCCGATAGAACTCGCCCTCGCTGGGCAGCAGCCCGCCCTGCATGCGTTCACGTTGCAGGCGCAGCATGATCACCACGTCGACGTCGCGCAGGCCTTCGTTCATGTCGTGGTAGACGCTCACGCCATACTGCTCCAGGCCGACGGGTAGCAGTGTCTTTGGGCCGATGACACGAATGTCCGGGCAGCCCAGTGTTTTCAGCGCGAGCATATTGGAGCGGGCCACCCGCGAATGCAGAATGTCGCCGACGATGGCCACTGAGAGCTTTTCGAAGTCGCCCTTATGCCGGCGAATGGTGAGCATGTCGAGCATGCCCTGGGTCGGGTGCGCATGGCGCCCATCGCCGCCGTTTATGACCGCTACATCCGGGCAGACGTGTTCTGCAATGAAGTGCGCAGCGCCGGAATCCGCGTGACGGACGACGAACATGTCGGCGGCCATCGCCTCGAGGTTGCGCAGGGTATCGGTAAGTGTTTCGCCCTTACTGGTCGAGGAGGTCGAGACGTTCAGGGTGATCACGTCCGCCGACAGCCGCTTGGCCGCCAGCTCGAAGGTGGTGCGAGTGCGTGTGGAGTTTTCGAAGAATACGTTGCAAACGGTTTTGCCTCGCAACAGCGGGACTTTCTTCACCGCTCTGGCGCCGACCTCGAGGAACGAGTCGGCGGTGTCGAGGATTTCGGTAAGTAGCGCGCGGGGTAGTCCATCCAGCGAGAGAAAATGGCGCAACTGTCCATGGTCGTTCAGCTGGAGTGGGCGCTTGGCGTCGGTTGGCGTCATCGCGAGGGTCTCAATTGGCGGAGGCGAGGGTCTGGAACTCGAGCGTTAGCGGGATTGGGCCAAGCAATTTCACCCGTTGGTCAGGCGCCAGTGAGAGTGTCGCGCCAACTACGTCTGGCCGGATTGGCAGCTCTCGGGCGTTGAGGTCGAGCAGGCATACCAGGCTGACGCTGGCGGGTCGACCATAATCGAACAGCTCGTTGAGCGCGGCGCGAATGGTGCGACCACTCATCAGTACATCATCGACCAGTACCAGATGTTGCCCTTCGATTTCGAACGGCAGCTCCGAGGGGCGGACCTGGGGATGCAGGCCATTTTGGGTGAAATCGTCGCGGTAGAAGGAGACATCCAGAATTCCCAGCGCCTCGTTCTTGTTCCGCCGTTCAAGCAGCGCCTGGGCGACCCAGACGCCGCCCGTGCGGATGCCGATGAAGCGAGGTTCGCTGACGGCGCGGCTGTTCAGGTGTCGGTCCAGAGCGGAAGCCATTTCCGGGAGCAGCTGGTCGGGGTTGGGCAGGGTCATGATTTCTCCTGGGACCGCTTCAGGTGGTTTGCTGGGCACTCAGCCAGCCTTCGAGTAAAAGAGCGGCGGCCAGCGCATCGACAGGGCGTTCACGGTAACCGCCGCTCTGGCCGCCACGCAGGCGTTCGCCTTTGGCTTCGTATGTCGTGAGGCGCTCGTCATGGGTATGCACTGGCAGGTTGAAGCGACCGTTGAGGCGGCGGGCAAACTTCTCAGCACGAGCGCTCATCTCACTGGCACTGCCGTCCATGTTTAAAGGCAGGCCGACCACTAGTGCATCCGGTTGCCACTCACGCAGCAGTGCCTCGATCTGTGACCAGTCGGGTATGCCATTTTGCGCTTTGAGCACGCAGAGCTCGCGTGCCTGACCGGTGATCGCCTGTCCAACGGCGACACCGATCTGCTTGGTGCCGTAGTCGAAGCCGAGCAGCAGACGCAGCGCGCTCATGCGTGGCCGACCTGGCTGCTGAGCAATCTAAGGTCGACCCCTAGCGATGCGGCAGCGGCAGTCAAACGCTGATCATAGGGCAGGTCGAAAAGAATCTCTGGCTGCGCCTGGCAGCTGAGCCAGGCGTTTTCGGCCAGCTCCGCTTCCAGTTGGCCAGGTTCCCAGCCCGAATAGCCGAGGGCAATCAGGTGCTGCTTGGGGCCGTAGCCGTCGGCGATGGCGAAGAGGACGTCCTGGGACGTCGTCACTCCGAGCGGGCCTAGATCGAGCGTTGCCTGGAATTGGGCGTCGGCCGGATGCAGCACGAAGCCTCGATCGGTCTGGACCGGGCCGCCCGAAAAAATCGTCAGATGCTGGGTGCTGACATCGCCTGGCTGATCCGGGCGGAGTTGCTCAAGGATGTCCGTCAGGTTCAATCCGCTCGGACGATTAACAATAAGCCCCATCGCGCCGTCCCGGTTGTGCTCCACCAGATAGATCAATGTCTGGGCAAAATTGGGGTCCGCCATATGCGGCATGGCGATCAGAAAGTGATGCTTGAGGTAGCTGGGCGAGGTCGCGTTCATGGGTGCTAGCTTAAGCGTTGCGGGCTGGGCCGTGAAGCAGCCGCGCTAGATACCGTGGCCGACGCGGCGCGGACGTCTCTTGTCAGCGGCTTGACAGACGGTCGCCGCGCTCAAACCGCCAGGTTCTGATGATCTCGACCTGATCGAAGTTCTGCGCCAGCTCACCGGAAAAAGGGGCAAAAGGTGCGGCAAGCCTGACAATGCGCATAGCGGCCTGGTCGAGCATCGGCTCGCCTGACGATTCGAGTACTCGAAGCTCCTGTACCGCACCGTTTCGGTCAACGACCACCAGCATGCGCAGGCTGCCGTAGATACGTTGACGGCGCGCCTCGTCGGGGTAGTTCAGATTGCCGATGCGTTCGACTTTCTTGCGCCATTCGTCCCGGTACCAGGCGCTGATGTCGCGCATGGTGGCTGCACTGTTCTGACGACTGACGCGAGGCCGCTTGGCATATTGCTCGACCTGTTGGGCGAGTTCGGCTTCAAGGCTGGCGATTTCCGCGCTGAGCTGCGAACTGTCATAGACGGGAGCCGGCTGCGCCTGCGGCTGTGGCTTGTTCTTTTGTGTTTTTGCCGGTGTCTTGTCCGGCTGGGGGGCGCGGGTTGCTACGGCTGTCTTTGGCGCCTCGCTAGGGCTGCTAGGCGGTGGCGACGAAGCGGGCGACACCTTGCGCACCTGGGTATCCTGGAACGGCGCTTGCTCGGTTGTTTTCGGCGAGGCCTTATGCTCCAGCGTGCCGCTGCCTTGCTGATTGTCCTGAGCCAGGAAATCTGCTTCCTTTGGCTTGTCTTCGCTTTTGAACGTGGACAAGGTGATTTCCAGCGATTTGCTGGTCTGCTTCGGTTCGGAGAGCGTGAAGCCGAGCCCTAGAATGAGGGCACCATGGAGCGCGGCTGCGAGAAATATCGTAAAGCCGAGACGGTCTGCCGGACGGACACCGGTAGCGGCAAGAGAGGGCTGGCGGGTAGCGGCGTTCATCGCATTTCAGTCGGCTTGAAGTGCGCGCAGTCTGCCCAGCGTGACCGTAAAAGTCTATGAACCAGGCGGCAGCTTTGGTGGGTAAGCGTGGCGATGGTTCGCCCCAAACACAGGGGGCGTTCGGTGGAGAGGCGGTCGGCTAGGCCAACCGCGTTGCCACTAAACGTTGGGTCTGCTCAATTTTGCAGCGATAGCGTCCATCAGGCGCTCGCCGATGCGGGTATCGAACGCATTGTCGATCTCACGAATGCAGGTCGGGCTGGTAATGTTGATCTCGGTAAGGAAATCACCGATCACGTCCAGTCCGACGAAAAGCAGCCCGCGTTTGCGTAGCTCTGGCCCGACAATCGCGGCGATCTCCTTGTCACGCTCAGAAAGTGGCTGGGCGACGCCGCGTCCGCCGGCGGCAAGATTGCCCCGTGTTTCGCCCGCTGCTGGAATGCGCGCTAGGCAATAGGGCACCGGCTCGCCATCAATCATCAGGATGCGCTTGTCGCCCTCATTGATGGCCGGTATGTAACGCTGCGCCATAATCTGGCGACTACCGTGCTCGGTCAGTACTTCGAGAATCACGGAAAGGTTCGGGTCGCCTTCGCGGTGGCGGAAAATCGATGCGCCACCCATTTCATCCAGCGGTTTGAGAATGATGTCACGCTGCTCGCGAGCAAACTCCCGCAGAATGTCGGACCGCCGACTGACAAGGGTCGGTGGGGTGCATTGCGGAAACTGGGTGGCAAAGAATTTCTCGTTGCAATCGCGCAGGCTCTGCGGACGATTCACCACCAGCGTGCCGGCCTGCTCGGCAAGCTCCAGCAGGTAGGTGGCATAGACATACTCGCTATTGAAGGGCGGGTCTTTGCGCATCAGGATGACATTGAGATCGGCAAGAGCGCTGTCGATCTCCTCCCCTGTTTCGTACCAGCGCTGGGGGTCGTTGAAGACCTGGATCGGGCGCATGCGGGCCCGTGCCTCGCCGGCAAGCTGGTAAAGATCGCGCTGTTCCATGTAATAGATCGTCCAGCCGCGGTCCTGGGCTGCCAGCAGCATGGCCAGTGAGCTGTCTTTCTTGAATGCGATCTGCGCGATTGGGTCCATGATGATCCCGACGCGAACAGTCATGTGGTGGTCTCCAACGAGGGGCAGCAGGAGCTGCCAGGGGCTTGAAATACCGACGCAGATTGGCCGCGGTTGTGCGCTGGGTCAAGGAAAATCCCGCTGCTCCGGCGGCAGATAGCTTGCATTTGAGGAGTGTGCTAAAAAGGTCCGGCGATTGGGTGCAGCCCATCGATGACAGGGCCTCCGGCGCACTGACATAACGATAAACTACGACTCACCGAGGCGATGGTAGGGCGAAATGGAACAGCACTCCGAGGGCTTGAAGGTCATGGTGATCGACGATTCGAAAACGATTCGTCGCACCGCCGAAACGCTACTGAAGAAAGTAGGTTGTGATGTGATCACGGCGGTGGATGGCTTCGATGCGCTCGCCAAGATCGCGGATAGTCACCCGCGCATCATCTTCGTCGATATCATGATGCCCAGGCTGGATGGTTATCAGACCTGCGCGCTGATCAAGAACAATAGTTCTTTCAAGTCCACGCCGGTGATCATGCTGTCCTCGAAGGATGGCTTGTTTGACAAGGCCAAGGGGCGGATCGTGGGGTCGGACCAGTACCTCACCAAGCCGTTCAGCAAAGAAGAATTGCTCGGTGCTATCAAGGCACATGTGCCGGATTTTGCACCGGTTGAGCAAGTATCCTGAAGTCCGGCCCCTGTGTGCCGCTGAAGCCTTTCCCACGGAGAAACCATGGCTCGCGTTCTGATTGTTGATGACTCGCCGACCGAGATGTACAAGCTGACAGCCATGCTGGAAAAGCATGGACACGTCGTGCTCAAGGCCGAAAACGGTGCCGATGGCGTAGCGCTTGCGCGCCAGGAGAAACCGGACGCGGTTTTGATGGATATCGTAATGCCCGGCCTGAACGGTTTTCAGGCAACTCGCCAACTGACCAAAGATGCTGAAACCAGTCACATTCCGGTGATCATTGTGACCACCAAGGATCAGGAAACCGATAAGGTCTGGGGCAAGCGTCAAGGTGCCAAAGATTACCTGACCAAGCCGGTGGACGAAGCGACACTGCTGAAGACCCTGAGCGCCGTACTTACCGGTTAATCGACGATTTCGGGATTCGGACAAAGGAAGTTGCAGCATGTCGGATACGCCTTCGCCTTTTCAGCGACTCTTGGAGATCGACAGCCGTTGTAGGGCTTTGGCTGCCGGACTGCCGTCGCAGCAAGAAGCTGTCCAGACATGGGCGGGTATAGGTTTCCGGATGGGTGGCCGACTGTTTGTTGCCCCGATGGGGGAGGTTGGCGAAATACTCCACGAGCCGCGCTACACCTTGCTCCCCGGAGTGAAAGCCTGGGTGAAAGGGGTTGCCAACGTCCGCGGCAGGCTTTTGCCTATCATGGATCTGTGCGGTTATCTAGGACTGGAGTTATCGCCGCTACGCAAGCAGCGGCGCGTGCTGGTGGTAGACCATCAGGAAGTGTTTGCGGGATTGACGGTCGATGAAGTGTTCGGCATGCAGCATTTTCCGGTAGATGCTTTTTCCGAACAGCTGCCTCCTGTCGAGGCATCGATTCAACCATTCATTCACGGTGTTTTTCAGCGTGAGCAACCCTGGCTGGTCTTCAGTCCGCACGCGCTTGCCGCGCACCAGAAATTCCTGGACGTGGCGTATTGATTTAGGTGGGGTCGGCTGATGCCGGCCTTTTGGTTCTTGGAAGGAAACGTACGGGTGGTCCAGGCGGGGGCCGGAAAAAATGAAAAAAATGAACGCGAATGCATTGTTGGCAGGTGTACGTAGCAATACGTTGATTGCTGGCCTGTTTATCCTCTTGATCGTGTCGATGGTGCTGCTGTTCGTGAACTTTGCGTACATCAATACACAGGCCGACTATGATAACGAATACGTTGGACACGCAGGTGAGCTGCGAGTTCTCTCCCAGCGCATTGCGAAGAACGCGGTTGAGGCGGCCACTGGTACTCCCGAAGCATTCGACTCCCTGAAAGATGCTCGCAATGACTTCAGTGAACGTTGGAGCTATTTGTCCGTTGGTGATGAGCGCATTGGACTACCAGCGGTGCCGGAGTCGCTTCAGTCTGAGGTGACGGCAGTGCAGCAGGATTGGGATACGCTGCGGCAGAATACTGATGCGATTCTTGCGAGCGAACAAACCGTACTGTCCTTGCACCAGGTTGCTGCGACCCTCGCCGAAACCATCCCCCAGCTTCAGGTTGAGTATGAGGAGGTCGTGGACATCCTTCTCGAAAGTGGTGCCCCAGCCGCTCAGGTTTCAGTAGCGCAGCGTCAATCGCTGCTCGCCGAACGTATTCTGGGTTCGGTCAACAAGGTACTTTCCGGCGACCAGGACTCAGTGCAGGCTGCAGACATGTTTGGTCGTGACGCCAGCCTGTTCGGTCGCGTCCTCAGCGCCATGCTCGAAGGCAACGAAGCCATGGGGATCACCCGGGTGAGCGACGTCGAAGCATTGGATCGGCTGGCGGCGATCTCTGAGCTGTTCCAGTTCGTGTCCGGATCAGTGGATGAGATTCTGGAAACCTCACCGGAACTGTTCCAGGTGCGTGAGTCATCGAACAGTATTTTCGAGGTCTCGCAGACCCTGCTCGACAAAACGTCCGAACTCACCCAAGGGCTTCAAAATCGTGCCGAAGCCCGTTACGTCAATACACTGGCAGGCTATGTCCTTGGTGCATTGGCACTGGCTTCAATTCTGTTGATCGGCCTGGTCATGGTCCAGGTTACGCGTCGTCGATTGAGCGAAACCGCGGAAAAGAACGAGCGCAACCAGACAGCGATTTTGCGTCTGCTCGACGAAATCGGCGATCTGGCTGACGGTGACCTGACGGTAGCCGCCACGGTTACCGAAGACTTCACCGGCGCCATCGCCGACTCGATCAACTATTCCATCGACCAGTTGCGTGACCTGGTTGAAACGATCAACCAGACCGCCGTACAGGTCTCTGGTGCGGCCCAGGAAACCCAGGCGACTGCAATGCATCTGGCCGAGGCATCCGAGCATCAGGCTCAGGAAATTGCCGGTGCATCGGCAGCGATCAACGAAATGGCGGTGTCGATTGACCAGGTATCGGCCAACGCTGCCGAATCCTCGGCGGTAGCCGAGCGCTCGGTAGCGATCGCAAACAAGGGCAACGAGGTGGTGCATAACACAATCACGGGCATGGATAACATTCGGGAGCAGATTCAGGACACCTCCAAGCGAATCAAGCGTCTCGGCGAGTCCTCGCAGGAGATCGGGGATATCGTTAGCTTGATTAACGACATCGCCGACCAGACCAACATCCTCGCGTTGAACGCTGCGATCCAGGCCTCCATGGCAGGTGATGCCGGTCGAGGCTTCGCAGTAGTTGCGGACGAAGTACAGCGCCTTGCGGAGCGATCCTCTGCTGCAACTAAGCAGATCGAAGCCCTGGTGAAAACGATTCAGACCGACACGAACGAAGCGGTTATCTCGATGGAGCAGACTACTTCCGAAGTGGTTCGAGGTGCACGTCTGGCCCAGGACGCCGGGGTTGCTCTGGAGGAAATCGAAAAGGTATCCAAGAGCCTCGCGGCGCTTATCCAGAACATTTCCAACGCGGCTCGCCAGCAGGCGTCTTCGGCTGGTCATATTTCCAACACCATGAACGTGATTCAGGAAATTACTTCGCAAACCTCCTCGGGCACCACCGCTACTGCGAGGAGCATTGGTAACCTCGCCAAGATGGCCAATGAAATGCGGCATTCGGTGTCCGGCTTTACCCTGCCGGAAGCGCAGGATCAGGCCTGATTGGAGAACGCGGCGGCCTGAGATGGCCCGCTGTGGAAGTTCATGGATAAGGGGCAGGGCATGCAGCCAGGTGTTGATTGGTCACTGAGACCCTTGGCTGATATGTCAGCGGCGGAATTCAATGACTGGCAGGCCCTGCTCGAAGAGCGCTCCGGTATGGTCGTGACCGAGCAGCGTCGGGCCTTTCTTCAGACCAATCTGAGCAGCCGCATGCGCGAAGTCGGGGCGCAGGACTACGCGAGTTATTACCGCCAGGTCACTGACGGCCCCCGCGGTGCTGTGGAATGGTCCACCCTGATGGACCGGCTGACGGTGCAGGAGACTCGCTTTTTCCGTCACCCGCCGTCGTTTGCAGCGCTTTCCGATTACATAAAGAGGCGTGTCGAGTCGCGAAGCGCTGCTCACCCCTGGTCGCTGTGGAGCGTTGGTTGCGCAAGCGGCGAGGAAACATACTCCTTGGCGATTTGTACCGCAGAGGCGCTTGCGTGCGCTGGAGGCGAAACACAGTTTGGTGTGATAGGAACCGATATCAGTCTCAGCGCGTTGAGCCGTTCTCGCGAGGGCCTTTACGGTCTTCGTCGGCTCGAGCAGCTGGACCCCGACCTACGCGAGCGGTATTTCCAACCACTGGCGGGTGATCGTTTCCGAGTAGTGCCCAGCCTGGCAGCAAGGGTGTGCTTTGCCCGACTTAACGTGCTGGAGCTGGCCGGTGCGCCAATGTCCGATGTGGACGTCATTTTTTGTCAGAACCTGTTGATTTACTTCCGCCGCTGGCGCCGCCGCGAAATCCTCAATCGTCTTGTCGAGCGCCTGGCGCCGGGAGGATTGCTGGTTATTGGTGCGGGCGAGGTTGTCGGTTGGCAGCACCCGGATCTGGTTCCGGTGGCTGATAGTCAGGTTCTGGCCTTTACCCGGAAATGTTTATGAGCGGAGTCGCTATGGGTGATCGGCACGATTATGTCGCCCTGGAGTGGGTGAAAGGCGAAATTGCCGAAACGCTGAAGCAGGCACGGCAGGCCTTGGAAGCGTTCGTCGAAAACCCGCAAGACTCGACGCGGATGCGCTTCTGTCTGACCTACGTGCATCAGGTGCTCGGCACCTTGCAGATGGTTGAGTTTTATGGCGCTGCACTGCTTGCCGAGGAAATGGAGCAGCTCGCCCGTGCGCTGTTGGATGAAAGCGTCGCCAGCCAGACCGAGGCGCTTGAAGTGCTCATGCAGGCGATTCTGCAGATGCCGGTTTATCTGGATCGCATCCAGAGTGCGCGGCGCGATCTACCCATGGTCGTGTTGCCGCTGCTTAACGATCTTCGGGCGGCGCGTGGCGAGAAGCTGTTATCGGAAACCAGCCTGTTTTCGCCAAATATGTCCGCGCGGGCGCCGGCCCTGTCGGGCGAGTTTTTGGCGCAGCGACAGACCGAAGATCTGCCGAGTTTGCTGCGAAAGCTACGGCAGATGTTGCAGGTCGCGTTGGTTGGGGTCATTCGCAACCAGGATCTACCTACCAACCTAAGCTATATGGCGCGAGTCTTCGCGCGTCTGGAAATGCTCTGTAAGGATGCGCCGTTGGGCGCGCTGTGGCAGATCGCATCCGGCGTGGTTGAGGGGCTCGCCAGTGGCGCTGTCGCTAATGGCACCACGGTTCGGAACCTGTTACGGCAGGTAGACAAAGAGCTGAAGCGTCTGGTCACTCAGGGCGCAGAGGGCATCAATCAGGCCGCTCCTGACGAGCTGACCAAGAATCTGCTGTTTTATATCGCCAAGGCGCCGGCTCAGTCGCCCCGCATCCAGGCCTTGAAAGCTGAGTACAGTCTGGATGATGCGTTGCCCGACAGCACGCTAGTCGACGAAGAGCGGGCTCAGCTGGCCGGACCGGACCGCGGCGCCATGCGCTCGGTTGTGGCCGCATTGTGTGAGGAGCTGGTTCGGGTCAAGGACAGCCTGGACCTCTTTGTACGTAGCGACCGTCTGGGACTCACTGAGCTTGGCGCGCTGCAGCCTCCGCTCAAGCAGATTGCCGATACGCTCGCCGTGCTCGGTTTCGGTCAACCACGCCGGATCATTCTAGAGCAGATCAGCCTGGTCGAAGCCTTGGCCAATGGGCAGCAGCAGCCTGACGACGCTGCTTTGATGGATGTCGCGGGCGCCCTGCTGTACGTTGAGGCGACGCTCGCTGGCATGGTTGGGGGTACCGCAGCCGAGCATCGAGGCGAGGAGAGTCACCTCCCAACCACGGACGTCGGCCAGATCCATCGCCTGGTTATCCGAGAGGCGCGTACGGGCCTGGAACAGGCGAAAGACGCGATTATCGAGTTCATCGCCTCCCAATGGAATCACCAACATCTGGCACGTGTTCCGGAGTTGCTGACCCAATCCCGCGGCGGGCTCGCAATGGTTCCCCTTGCCCGCGCTGCGGCCTTGCTGGATGCCTGCAACCGCTACATACAAGAGCAATTGCTGGCGAAGCAGGCGATTCCAGATTGGCAAAGCCTGGATACGCTGGCTGATGCAATAACCAGCGTCGAGTACTACCTCGAGCGTCTCAGCGAAGACTGCGGCTCGCAGGGCGACCTGATTCTGGATGTCGCTGAAGAGAGTCTGCAGGCGTTGGGCTATCCGCTCAGTGAGCAGCCTTCTAGCGAGTTTGGAGAAGCCAGCCCTGAGGCGAGCGTCGAGTCGTCGGATCCGCTCGATGACATCGAAGTGCTGCCTTCCGAGCCAGCGCTGGCCTCCGAGCCTACTGCCGAAATGCAGGAGCAGGCCTCGATACGATCAGATTTTCCGCCTTCCGAGCAGCATCTGGGAGCCGATACCGAGTGGGCCAACGAAGAAGCATTGGGCGTCGACGGTGTGGCGGAGGCTGATTCGTTCGATTGGTCAGGCGAAACTCTCGAACCGACCGAGTTGGAGTCTTTTCAGGCAGATGCTGCTGCGGCAGACGATGCGTCGCATGCTGCTGAAGGACAGCCTGCGGATGATTCGCCGGCCTACGAGCTGGAGTGGAGTGAAGCCGAGATGGCTGCGCTCGATATGCCTGAGGTCGTGCTGCCCGGCCCCATGGTCCATTCAGCTTCTGACGAGTCGGCTATGACCATGGAAGATGTCATGGCTACGCCTGTCGTCTCGGTCAACCCCCCAGCTCGGGATGTTCCGCCGAGCCTTCTGCCTCCGCCTGACGGTGAGGAGGCAGTCGATGATGATTTGCTCGAAGTGTTCATCGAGGAAGCCGCCGAGGTGCTCGAAACCATCGCCGAGTACCTGCCACGTTGGTGTGAGGATCCTTCTGACAAGGGGGCCCTCGGCGAGGTGCGGCGCGCCTTCCATACTCTCAAGGGCAGCGGGCGCATGGTCCGTGCATTGATCATCGGCGAACTCGCCTGGTCAGTCGAAAACCTGCTCAATCGGGTCCTTGATCGCAGCATTGACGTAGGCGAGCCGGTCAAGCAACTGGTACGTGACGTAGTGGCTCTGATGCCAACCCTAGTCGAAGAGTTTGCAGCTAAGGCACAACGCCAGCGCGACGATGTCGATCGGTTGGCTGCCAACGCTCACGCCTTGGCCAAAGGTGAGTTGCCTGAACCTGACCCTCAGGGCAGAGTCGCGATTGACCAGCCGGCCCAGGAAGAGGTGATTGACGAAGTGCTGGATCCGCAGTTGCTGGAGATATTCCGCAACGAGGCAGAAGCGCATCTTGCCACGCTCGTCGACTTTCTCGCCGATTGCGCGCAACGCCTGCCGCAACCAGTTACCGACCCTTTGCAGCGCGCGCTACATACCCTCAAGGGGAGCGCGCACATGGCCGGGATACTTCCGATGGCGGAGATCGCCACGCCATTGGAAAGAATGGTCAAGGAGTTTAAGGCCAACCTGATACAGATGGATCTGGCTGAGGCCGAACTGTTACATACCGCAGAGCAGCTGCTCAGGCGAGGGCTGGAAAATCTTGAGCGTGAGCCGCTGGCAACGATCGAGGGAGCAGAAGATTTCATCGCCAGCGTGCATGCGCTGCATCAGGCACGGCTGGCGGACGCTGGCGAGCGTGGCGATACAGAACAGGGTGAGCCACGCGATCCAGGCATGATTGCGATGTTTCTCTCTGAGGGCATGAACATCCTGCTCGACGCCGAAGCGCTTCTGCAGAGCTGGCGCGAACATCCTGCCGAGCGGCAGGAGCTGACGGCGCTGTTGGAAGAATTGACGACGCTTGGTCTCGGCGCTCAGATGGCCGAGCTTCCGCAAATCGACACGCTGTGCCAGGTGTTACTCGACTTGTATGCGGTCGTGCAGGAAGGTCGTCTCGCAGTCAGTGCACGGTTCTTCGATGACGTTGAACAGGCTCACGAGGCGCTGGTTGGCATGATGGATCAGGTGGCGGCCGGTCTGCAGGTGACCGGACAGCCAGAGCTGGTGGCCCGGCTTGAACAGTTGCTGGCCGAAGCGATTGATCCGCTCACCTTTGATCAACCGGCCGAAGAAAGCTCCATGGCGCCGTCTGCTGCGTTTGACTCAGTCGACGGTGCCAGACAGCCTCAAGCCGAAGCCGAAGCCGAAGCCGAAGCCGAAGCCGAAGCCGAAGCCGAAGCCTGGCTCGCCGAGCCTTTGTTGGGCCAGGACGAGCTAGACGAGGAAATGGTCGAGATCTTTCTTGACGAAGCTGTCGATCTGCTGGAAAGCGCTGGCGGTGCGCTGGAACGCTGGCTGGGAGACCCAGCCAATCAGTTGGCGTTATCGGCCTTGCTGCGTGACCTGCATACCCTCAAAGGCGGCGCGCGGATGGCTGAAATTCGGCCGATTGGCGATCTCGCGCATGAGCTCGAAACCCTCTATGAAGGGCTTTCAGACGGCCGCTACGTGCATACGGATGATCTCGCCACGCTGCTCCTACGCAGCCACGATCAGCTGGCTATTCAACTTGAGCAACTCCAGGCGCACAAGCCAATGGATCCCGCTGCGCGGTTGATTGAGCATATTCGCGCTTACCGGCAAGGGATCGCACCGAGCTTCGACCCGGCTGTTTCGGCCGACGACGAAATGCAAATGGTTGACGAGGACCCGCAGAGGGCTGAGCCCGCTACTGATGACTCAGAGCAACTTGAAGCTGCGGATAGGGCCGATTCCTTACTCGGGCTTGATACCGGCACCGATGAACCTGAGGTCGAACGTGCACCGGGCGACGCCCTCCCGCTTGAAGCGTTGGACCAGCCAGTGGAGCAGGTCGTCGTAGAACTGCCCAAAGAGCCGGAACTGGTCGAATCGCAGGAGCCGACTTCGGCGACCGAGTCAGGCAAGGCAGGAGCCGGCAGCTGGGAAAACCGCGATCCAGAGCTGGTAGAGATCTTTCTAGAGGAAGGGTTTGACATCATCGAGCGCGCCGGAGCCTCGCTTCAACGCTGGATCGATGATGTTGACAATAGTTTTGAGATCGAAGCGTTGCAACGGGATCTGCACACCCTGAAAGGCGGTGCGCGGATGGCGGACATACGCGAGATCGGCGATCTGGCCCACGAGCTGGAGTACCTCTACGAGGGACTGTGCGCCGGTCATTACCGCGCCAGTCCAACCTTGTTCGCCCTACTGCAAACATGCCATGACCGGCTCGCGGCGATGCTCGATGCCGTGCGCGCTTTCCGTGAGCTGCCGGACGGACAAGACCTGATCGCAACCATTCAGCGTTTTCGGGCGAACCCTGAAGAGCAATTGAGCATGCCCAGCAGCGTTGCGTTGAAGGCAGCGCAGGATGCCGCGCAAGACGCTGCCGAAGCCGAGATTCTCGATATTTTTGTCGAAGAAGCGGACGAGCTGTTGGAGGAAATGGAGTCCGCTCTCGGGCGCTGGGAAGCCACAGGTGATGGCGTCGCGCCCCTGGCCGACATGATGCGGGTGCTCCATACCCTGAAAGGTGGTGCGCGGCTGGCGGCTCAAGGTCGTTTGGGCGACATGGCACATGACCTGGAGCAACGTCTCAGTGAGGCGCAACTGCAAGGCGGCCCATGGACTGACAGCCTGTTTCTGGACGTGCAGGGCAGCTATGACGCATTGCTCAAAGAGGTCGAGTCGATGCGCTCGCGGCTTATAACTGAGCCCTATCTGGAGACAGACTCACAGCCGCAGGACAATGCACAGGCGGAGCACACAAGCTCGTCCGTCATCGTGCTCGAAACGCCTATCGTGGCCGCCAGTGCCCAGGCTCCGATCAGCACCTTGCCGGCTAAGGTTCTGCCATTCATCCGGCGCGCCGAACAGGCTGCACTGGATGCCGCTTCACGCCGCGCACCGCAGGAACTGGTCAAGGTGCCTGCGGACCTTTTGGAGGGATTGGTCAACCTGGCGGGCGAAACATCAATTTTCCGCGGTCGGGTTGAGCAGCAGGTCAGCGACGTTGGCTTCACCCTGGGCGAGATGGAAGCCACTATCGAGCGGGTACGCGACCAGTTGCGACGGCTGGACACCGAAACCCAGGCGCAGATTCTTAGCCGCTATCAGGCCGAAGCGGAGCGTGCAGGCTACGACGACTTCGATCCGCTGGAAATGGACCGGCATTCGCAGTTGCAGCAGCTGTCACGCGCGCTGTTCGAGTCGGCATCGGACCTGCTGGATCTAAAGGAAACCCTGGCCGCGCGTAATCGCGACGCCGAAACCTTGCTGCTGCAGCAGGCGCGGGTCAACACGGAGCTGCAGGAAGGCCTCATGCGCACCCGCATGGTTCCCTTCGATCGGTTGGTGCCTCGTTTGCGCCGGATCGTTCGTCAGGTGGCTGGCGAGCTAGGCAAGCAGGTCGAGTTCCAGGTGGGCAATGCGACAGGTGAGATGGACCGCAGCGTACTCGAGCGCATCGTTGCGCCATTGGAGCATATGCTGCGCAACGCGGTTGACCACGGTATTGAAGTCGGCGCCAAGCGTGTCGCAGCAGGTAAGCCCGAGCAGGGCAACATTCGCCTGGACCTGAGCCGTGAAGGCGGGGATATCGTGCTGGCGTTGAGCGATGACGGTGCAGGCATCAACCTTGAAGCCGTTCGCCGCAAGGCGATCGAGCGCGGCTTGATGCAGTCCGGCATCGAACTGTCGGACCATGACGTGCTGCAGTTCATTCTCGAGGCCGGTTTCTCGACCGCCGAGCAAGTGACGCAGATATCCGGCCGTGGCGTCGGAATGGATGTTGTGCACTCCGAGGTCAAGCAGCTCGGGGGCTCCATGAGCATCGAGTCTACGCTTGGTAAAGGGACACGCTTCCTGATCCGCCTGCCATTCACGGTGTCGGTCAATCGGGCGCTGATGGTGTACTCCGGCGAGGACCTTTATGCGATTCCGCTGAACACGATCGAGGGTATCGTGCGTGTGTCGCCTTACGAACTCGAAGCCTATTACCAGCCTGGTGCTTCGCGCTTCGAGTATGCGGGACAGACCTATGAGTTGCGCTACCTAGGCGAGCTGCTTAACAACGGTCAGCGGCCAAAGCTGGTCGGGCAAAGCCTGCCATTACCGGTGATCCTGGTGCGTTCGAATGACCACAGTGTGGCGGTACAGGTCGATAGCCTTGCAGGCTCCCGAGAAATTGTGGTGAAGGGCTTGGGGCCGCAATTTGCCACTGTGCCCGGTATTTCCGGTGCGACCATCCTCGGCGATGGCCGAGTGGTGGTGATCCTCGATCTGCTCGCGACCATCCGTGTTCTGCATGCGCATCTGCTCACCCAGCAGCAACCATTGCGCCTGCTCGGCGAAGACGAGCCGGGCGATATTGAAGTCGATCGGCCGACGCTGGTGATGGTCGTTGACGATTCGGTGACTGTGCGCAAGGTCACCAGCCGCCTCCTCGAGCGGAACGGAATGAACGTGCTGACGGCCAAGGATGGTGTCGACGCAATCACGCAGCTGCAGGAGCGCAAGCCGGACATCATCCTGCTGGATATCGAGATGCCGCGGATGGACGGTTTCGAAGTTGCGACGCTGGTGCGCCACGATGAGCATCTGAAGGATCTGCCCATCATCATGATTACCTCGCGAACCGGCGAAAAGCACAGGGATAGGGCCATGGCCATCGGTGTGAACGAGTACCTTGGAAAGCCTTATCAGGAATCGCTGCTACTCGAGACAATCCAGAAGTTGGTTCCGCGTCATGAGTGAAGTCAGCCCCGCCCGTATCGGTGTGATCGCAGACACTTCGTTGCAGCGCCATGTGTTGCAGCAGGCCTTGAGTGCCAATGGTTACAACGTCGTGCTCAACTGCGACCCGGCGCGGATTGAGGAATCAGACCTGGTGGCAGCGCAAGCCGACCTGTGGCTGGTTGATCTGGCGCAGACGGAGGATTCCCCGCTGGTCAATGCCTTGCTCGAGCGGGACAGCTGTCCGGTTTTGTTTGGCGAGGGGCACGCGCCGGAGCGTCACTCCGAACATTATCCGCGCTGGGAACGGCGCATGTTTGGCAAGCTGAAGCGGTTGGTTGGCGACCCTTCTCGAGTTGTGGGCCCACGTCTTGAGGTTCTGCGTGGAGAAGCGGAACGTGCCACCCGCCTGGCGTTGCCTGGCACGCTGCTGGCTGCGGCTGATTCGATCGCCGGGGAACCTGCCCGCGAAGTATGGCTACTGGCGGCATCGCTGGGCGGGCCAGAGGCGGTAAAGGCTTTTCTTGATGCGCTGCCGGTGGGACTGCCGGTTGGCTTCGTCTACGCCCAGCATATCGAGGCAAGCTTCGAATCGGCCCTATCGCAAGCGGTGGGGCGCCACAGTCAGTGGAGCGTTAATCAAAGTCGTGCAAACGACTCGATACGTTGCGGTGAGGTGGTCGTGGCGCCTATCAGCGAGGAGATGGGGTTCGGCAAGGACGGCGTCATGCTGCTCCATGGGCGAAGCTGGCCCGAGCCCTATAGTCCGTCCATCGATCAGATGATGCTTAATCTGGCTCAGCAGTTCGGTGATCGTTGCGGTGTTATCGCATTCAGCGGCATGGGCAGCGATGGCAATGCCGCAGCCGCCTATGTTTTACGTCAGGGCGGCAGGGTCTGGACCCAACGAGCCGACTCTTGCGTCTGCTCGAGCATGCCCGACAGCCTCCGCGAGGGTGGTTATAGCTCGCTCAGCGGTGACCCTCGCGAGCTGGCTCAGGCCTTGGTCAATCATTTTGCGCAACAGGCCAGCCAGCCCGTTGCGGCATTGCAACTGGATAACCTATGAGTCAAGCCGCTATTACTCAGGATGCCTCTGCCAGCCTAACCGGGCTTCTGGTCCCCTTAGCCGACCGAATGCTTCTAGTGCCAAACGTCGCGTTAGCCGAGCTTATTCCTTATCGCGCTCCGCAGTCGGCGCAAGGCACCCCGCCCTGGTTCCTTGGGCAGGTGTCGTGGCGAGACCTGACATTGCCGCTGTTGTCCTTCGAGGCGGCATCGGGCGGTCAACCCAGCACCGGGGCCGGTTCGCGCGTAGCCGTGCTAAATGCCCTGGGTGGGCGTGATCATGTGAAGTTCATCGCTTTGCTGGTTCAGGGTATCCCGCGCTCGGTCAAGGTTGACCCAAATTTGGCACGCTCGGACGTCCCGTTGGCCCCCCTGGAGTTGGATGCGGTCAACCTGGGCGATGTCCAGGCGCGCATACCGGACCTTATCGCGCTGGAGCAGAAACTGGCGGACGCCGGCCTGATCTGAGTCGGGACATGCCGGTCGTGTCGGCCGGTCGTCAGGTCAACTGCCGTGTTTTTCCGCTCAGGCGTCAGACTGGAAGTCACCCCAGAGTTGCTGCGCGATGCTAAGTGCCACCACCGGGGCGGTTTCTGTGCGCAATATTCGTGGCCCTAGGCGGGCCGGTTGAAACCCTGCATTGCGCGCCAGTTCAACCTCGGCGTCATTCAAGCCGCCTTCGGGGCCAATTAGAAACGCCAATGTAGCCGGTGGGCGATGCGAGGATAGCGGCTCAGCTACCGGATGCAGGACCAGTTTCAGCTCCGCGTCCAGCTCCAGCCAATCCTGCAGTGGCATTGGTGGGTGAATGGTCGGGACGACCGAACGTCCACACTGTTCGCATGCGCTTATGGCGATCTGGCGCCAGTGCGCCAAGCGCTTATCGGCACGTTCGTCATTCAGCCGTACTTCACAGCGCTCGCTGACGATTGGCGTGATTTCCGCAGCGCCCAATTCGGTCGCTTTCTGAATGGCCCAATCCATACGCTCGCCGCGCGACAGCCCTTGGCCCAGGTGGATCTTCAGCTTTGATTCGGGCAAGCCAGGGCGCTGCTCATGCAGTCGGACCTTCACATGCTTCTTGCTCACCTCCACCAGTTCGCCGCAGAACTCCTGGCCGCTGCCGTCGAACAGCTGCACTCCAGCGCCCACGGGCAGTCGCAGAACCCGGCTGAGGTAATGCGCTGAAGCTTCCGGTAGCTCGCATGTACCAAGTGAGAGAGGCGTGTCGATGAAGAGTCGGGATATGCGCATCGGAAAGCTACGGTCGAAGGTTGGGGCGGCAGTTTATAGCGTCGGCCGTGTACCCTGAAGCCCAAAGCCTGTGTCGGTGCTAGCCGGGATCGTGGAATGTGCTGGGCGCGCCCGGTGCCAGAGCAACGCTGATTGCCGCGCGTGTCGCAATATCGATGCCTTCGGTAGCCACGTCGGCAAGAAAGTCGATCTGCTCCTCGGTGATGGTATAGGGCGGCAGGAAGTACACCACGCTGCCCAGCGGGCGTAACAATGCGCCACGTTGCAGAGCGTGCTGGTAGACCTTCAAGCCGCGGCGTTCTTGCCAGGGATAGGGAGTTTTGCTGGCTTTGTGCTGCACCATCTCGATGGCAACGGCCATGCCGGTCTGGCGCACCTCGGCCACGTTCGGGTGATCGCTCAGGTGTGCGGTGGCCTTGGCCATGCGGGTTGCCAACACTTTGTTGGCCTCTAGGATGTTGTCTTGCTCGAAGATGTCGAGGGTGGCCAACGCCGCCGCGCAGGCCAGGGGATTGCCGGTATAGGTGTGCGAATGAAGAAAGGCCCGTAAGGTCGAGTAATCGTCATAGAACGCCTGGTACAGCTTGTCGGTGGTCAGCACAGCGGCCATGGGCAGGTAGCCGCCGGTCAATGCCTTTGACAGACAAAGGAAGTCCGGTGTGATCCCGGCTTGCTCGCAGGCAAACATGGTGCCGGTGCGGCCGAAGCCTACCGCAATCTCATCATGGATGAGATGCACCTCGTACCGGTCACAGGCCTCTCGTAGCAGCTTGAGGTAGATCGGGTGGTACATGCGCATGCCGCCTGCACCCTGGATCAGGGGCTCGACGATCACTGCCGCAATGTCGTCATGGTGCTCGGCCAGGGTTTGCTCCATATGGGCGAACATGGTGCGCGAATGATCTTCCCAGCTCACGCCTTCTGGACGCAGGTAGCAATCCGGGCTCGGTACCTTAAACGTGTCCAGCAAGAGCGGCTTATAGGTGTCGGTGAACAGCGCTACATCGCCTACCGACATGGCTGCGACCGTTTCGCCGTGGTAGCTGTTGGTCAGGGTGACGAACCGTTGCTTGCCTGGGCGTCCGATATTGCGCCAGTAGTGGAAGCTCATCTTCAGCGCGACTTCAATGCCGGTCGATCCATTATCGGTGTAGAACACCCGATCGAGCCCGGCAGGCGTGATGTTGACCAGCCGCTCCGACAGTTCAACCACCGGCTGGTGGCTGAAGCCGGCAAGCATGACGTGTTCGAGCTGATCGAGCTGGTCTTTGATGCGTTGATTGATGCGCGGGTTGGCGTGCCCGAATACATTGACCCACCAGGAGCTGACGGCGTCCAGATAGCGTTTCCCATCGAAATCCTCAAGCCAGACGCCCTCGCCGCGCCGGATTGGAATCAGAGGAAGCTGCTCATGATCTTTCATCTGAGTGCAGGGGTGCCAGAGCACGGACAGGTCACGCTGCATCCAGCTGTCATTCAGGCTCATCGTTGCTCCTTGGTATAGACATCGGCGCAGCCTAGCAGAAACCGCGCGGCGGTCCGTTCAGTGAAAGCGGACCTATCTACCGGGCCGATATTTTGAAACGAAAAAATGCGATTCATTTCGATCTGTTAGCCGTTAGGCTAAGCGCGTTAATCAGTTCGGGACTTAGCAATGCAATGGCGAAACTCTTCCACTAACTACGGTCTGGTCAGCATCACGATGCATTGGCTGGTAGCGGTTGCCGTAGTCGGCCTGTTTGCGCTGGGTTATTGGATGGTCGGGCTGACCTATTACAGCAGCTGGTACCGCACGGCGCCGGACATCCACAAAAGTATCGGCTTGCTCTTGCTGGCCCTGATGATTCTGCGCGTCACCTGGCGCTTCCTTAGCAGCGGCCCAGCGCCACTTGCTAGCCACGGCCGATTGACGCGGTTGGCGACCAAGGCGGGTCACGGTGTGCTCTACCTTGGCCTGTTCGCAGTGATGATTTCGGGCTACCTCATTTCCACGGCAGACGGCCGCAGCATTAGCGTGTTCGGCTGGTTCGAAGTGCCTGCGCTGATCACCTCGATTCCGGATCAGGAAGACATAGCCGGACTGATCCACGAATACCTCGCCTGGGGACTGGTAATTTTCTCCGGTCTGCATGCCCTGGCGGCTCTGAAGCACCATTTCATCGATCGCGATCCGACGCTCAAGCGAATGTTCGGACGCGCCGATGCCTGACAAACCTCGAAAGGAGTATTCCATGTTGAAGAAAAGCTTCGCTGCACTGGCCCTGGGCTCGATGATGCTTGCTGGCCAGGCGTTTGCTGCTGACTACGCGATCGACACCAAAGGCCAGCACGCCTTCGTTAACTTCAAGATCAGCCACCTGGGTTATAGCTGGCTTTGGGGCTCCTTCAGGGAGTTCGACGGCAGCTTCAGCTTCGATGCCGCGAAGCCTGAAGCAAGCAGCGTGAAGGTAACGCTGAAGACGGACAGCGTCTTTTCCAACCATGCCGAGCGTGACAAGCATCTGCGCAGCGAGGATTTCCTGAACGTGTCTGAGCACCCAACGGCGACGTTCGCGTCCACCTCGGTCAAGCCGACTGGTGACGGTACTGCTGATATCACGGGCGATCTGACCCTAAACGGCGTCACCAAGCCGGTGGTCATTGCGGCTAAGTTCCTCGGCGAAGGCAAGGACCCATGGGGCGGCTACCGTGCAGGCTTTGAAGGCACGACGACGCTCAAGTTGAAAGACTTCGATATCAAAATGGATCTTGGCCCGGCTTCGCAGTCAGTTGATCTGCTCATCTCGGTCGAAGGCATCCGCCAGTAATCGACAATAGTCACCAGGCGCCGGCGTAAGCCGGCGTTCTGCTTTTTGTGCGGTGGTCAGGGGCGCGTCCAGGCATTTTGCAGCGTTCTTGACAGCATCGGTATCAGCGCGATAGCCCGTCGGAGACGCAATCGCCTGTTTACAAACACTAATGCATGTAAGTATATTCGCCGCATTCTGCCATTCGAGTCTGCCCAGGCTGTTCAGCTCTAGGGCCATTTGTTCAATGAGGTCACTCCCGATGCTGATCAAACCAGCCAGTGCTGTTCTGATTCCACTTTTCGTCGCCGTAGCACTGCTCAGCGGTTGTCAGGACGAACAAGCGGCGGCGCCGGCGGGGAAGCCGGCCCCTCAGGTTGGCATCGTGACACTCGGAGCTGAGCCGTTCGAACTGACAACGGAGCTGCCGGGGCGAACCACAGCCTTCCGCGTTGCCGAGGTCCGGCCGCAGGTCAGCGGCATCATTCAGAAGCGCCTGTTCACAGAAGGGAGTGAAGTAAAGAAGGGTCAGCAGCTCTATCAGATCGATCCGGCCGTATACGAGGCCACCCTGAAAAGTGCTCAGGCGCGGCTGGCGTCGGCCAAGTCGCTGTCTGATCGCTATGCGCTGCTGGTCAAGGAACAGGCGGTGAGCCAGCAAGCCCATGATGAGGCTCGGGCTGCGTCTCTGCAGGCCCAGGCCGAGCTGGAACGGGCGAAAATCGATGTTCGCTATACCAAAGTACTTGCGCCCATCTCCGGGCGTATAGGCCGCTCCGCGGTGACGGAAGGGGCGTTGGTCAGCAATGGCCAGGCGCAGGAGTTGGCGACCATCCAGCAGCTCGATCCGATCTATGTCGACGTGACCCAGCCGGTACAGGACTTGATTGCGCTGCGGCGCGACCTGGAAAGCGGCCGGCTGCAGCAGGCCGGGGACAGCGCGGCCAAGGCCCGGCTGATCTTGCCGGACGGCTCCGAATATCCGCATGACGGTACGCTGGAAGTCTCCGAAGTGTCCGTGGACGAAGGCACGGGCTCGGTCACCATACGCGCCAAGTTCCCTAATCCTGAGAAAGAGCTGCTGCCTGGCATGTTCGTTCACGCGCGCTTGCCGGCTGGTGTTCGAGAGCAGGCATTGCTGGTGCCTCAACAGGGCGTTACCCGTGACGCTCGTGGTGAGCCGACGGCGATGGTTGTAGGCGCCGACAACAAGGTCGAACTGCGTCAGATCAAAACCGAGCGTGCAGTCGGTAATCGCTGGCTGGTGAGTGAAGGCTTGCAGCCAGGTGACCGCGTGATTACCGAAGGGCTACAGTTCATTCGCCCAGGTGTTGAGGTCAATGCGCAGCCAGCCGGTAACGTCAAGCAGGCCGGGCAGAGCAATGGCCAGGCTGGCGCAGCCGCCGCTGGCCAAGAGGGATAACCAGACATGTCCAAGTTCTTCATCGACCGGCCCATCTTTGCCTGGGTGATCGCCCTGGTGCTGATGCTTGCCGGAGCGTTGGCGGTCCTCAAGCTGCCAGTCAACCAGTACCCGAGCATCGCGCCGCCGAACGTCTCGATTTCGGTCAACTACCCGGGCGCTTCGGCGCGAACGGTTCAGGACACCGTCGTCCAGGTCATCGAACAGCAGCTCAATGGCCTCGATGGTCTGCGTTACATCTCATCGGAAAGTAACTCCGATGGCAGCATGACGATCAACGTGACGTTCGAGCAGGGCACCGACCCTGATATCGCGCAGGTGCAGGTACAGAACAAGCTGCAGCTCGCCACGCCGCTGCTGCCCCAAGCAGTTCAGCAGCAGGGCATACGTGTGTCGAAGTCGGCGCGCAACTTCCTGATGGTGGTGGCGCTGGTGTCCAAGGACGGGCAACAGAGCAACTTCGACCTGGCCAACTACATCGTCGCTAACGTGCAGGATCCAATTTCGCGTACGCCTGGTGTCGGTGACTTCCAGGTGTTCGGCGCCCAGTATGCGATGCGGATCTGGTTAGACCCGGCCAAACTGCAGCAGTACCAACTGACCGCAGTGGACGTCCGGTCTGCGATCCAGGAGCAGAACGTCCAGGTTTCATCCGGTCAGCTCGGTGGTCTGCCGGCGGTGGAAACCCAGCAGCTCAACGCCACGATCATTGGCAAGACCCGTCTGGAGACGCCGGAGCAGTTCGCGAAGATCTTGCTGAAGGTTAACGCCGATGGATCACAGGTGCGCCTGCGTGACGTGGCCAAGGTCGAGCTCGGCGCCGAAAGCTATGCAATTCGCGCCGAGTACAACGGCCGGCCTGCAGCAGGTTTGGGGATACGCCTAGCGGCGGGTGGCAACGCGCTTGATACCGCAACAGCGGTCCGCCAGACGATCTCCGAGCTGGAGCCTTTCTTCCCGCCTGGCGTCGAAGTGGTCTACCCCTACGACACCACGCCGGTCATCTCGGCCTCTATCGAAGGCGTAGTCCACACGCTGATAGAAGCCTTTGTACTGGTGTTCCTGGTGATGTTCCTGTTCCTGCAGAACCTGCGGGCCACGCTTATCCCGACGCTGGCCGTGCCGGTGGTAATCCTCGGCACCTTCGCGGTCCTGCTGACATTCGGATACAGCATCAACACGCTCACCATGTTCGCCATGATTCTGGCGATCGGTCTGCTGGTGGACGATGCCATCGTGGTGGTGGAGAACGTCGAACGGGTGATGCGCGAGGAGGGGCTCTCGGCGCGTGAGGCGACGCGCAAATCGATGGGGCAGATCCAAGGCGCGCTGGTAGGCATCGGGGTGGTGCTTTCCGCTGTACTGTTGCCGATGGCGTTTTTCGGCGGATCCACCGGGGTTATTTACCGTCAGTTCTCCATCACCATGGTTTCAGCCATGGTGCTCTCGGTACTGGTCGCGCTGATTTTCACGCCAGCGCTGTGCGCCACCATCCTCAAGCCGCACAGTGGCGATCATGAGGGTAAGCGCGGTTTCTTCGGCTGGTTCAACCGCACCTTCGAGCGCGGAACCCTGCGCTACGAGCGTGGTGTGACTGCGGTGCTGCGGCGCAAGGCACCCTATCTGCTGATGTATCTGCTTATCGTCGGCATCATGATCTGGATGTTCACGCGCATTCCAACTGCATTCCTTCCCGAGGAAGATCAGGGTGTGCTGTTCGCCCAGGTGCAGACACCTGCCGGTTCGTCTGCTAGCCGCACCCAGGAAGTCGTCGAGCAGATGCGGGATTATCTGCTGACCGAGGAAAGCGAGACGGTTAATTCGGTATTTACCATTACCGGCTTCAACTTCGCAGGCCGTGGCCAAAGTTCAGGCATGGCCTTCATCATGCTCAAGCCGTGGGAAGAGCGCACCGAGCCTGGGCAGGGTGTATTCGAGCTGGCTGAGCGTGCCCAGGGGTACTTCTTCAGTCTTCGCGATGCCATGGTGTTCGCCTTCGCGCCGCCTGCGGTGATGGAGCTGGGTAATGCCACTGGTTTCGATGTGTATCTGCAGGACCAGGCCGGGCTCGGCCATGAAGCCCTGAGCAACGCGCGTGACCAGTTCATGCAGCTGGCCGCTGAGGACCCAGCGCTCACCGGCGTTCGTTTCAACGGGATGCGCGACGAACCGCAGTACCGCCTGATCATCGACGACGAAAAGGCGCGCGCCCTTCAGGTTTCCCTTGCCGCGATCAACGACTCGCTGTCCATCGCCTGGGGCTCGAGTTACGTCAATGACTTCATTGATCGTGGGCGGGTCAAGCGCGTCTACATGCAGGGCGAACCTACTTCGCGGATGAACCCGGAAGATCTCGGCAAATGGTATGTGCGCAACGCTGCAGGCGAAATGGTGCCGTTTACTGCCTTCGCCACCGGTGAATGGACGTATGGCCCGCCCAAGCTGACTCGTTTCAATGGCGTGCCGGCGATGGAAATTCTGGGAGCGGCTGCACCAGGCTACAGCTCCGGTGAGGCCATGGCGGCGGTCGAGCGGATCGCCGCGCAATTGCCGGCTGGCATCGGTTTCTCATGGACTGGCCAGTCCTATGAAGAGAGGCTGTCCGGATCGCAGGCACCGGCACTGTATGCCCTGTCGCTGCTCGTGGTATTCCTCGCGCTCGCGGCCCTGTACGAGAGTTGGTCGGTTCCGCTCTCGGTCATGCTCGTTGTGCCGCTGGGTATTGTTGGTGCGCTGGCGTTCACCATGGGGCGCGGGTTGTCGAATGACGTCTTCTTCCAGGTTGGTCTGCTGACCACCGTAGGCTTGTCGGCGCGTAACGCAATCCTGATCGTTGAGTTCGCGAAGACCTTGCACGAGCAGGGCATGACACTAACCGAGGCGGCGATCGAAGCCTGCCGCATTCGTTTACGTCCTATCATCATGACCTCGCTGGCATTCATGCTTGGCGTACTTCCGCTGGCGATTTCCAGCGGGGCGGGTGCTGGCAGCAAACATGCGATCGGTACAGGTGTGATCGGCGGCATGCTCAGCGCCATGCTGTTGGCGATCTTCTGGGTGCCGCTGTTCTATGTCCTGGTGTCTTCGCTGGGTAAGCGCAGAAAGACAGTAGGCGACGAGCAAAACGGAGAGGCGCAATGAACAAGTCAGTACTGAGCCTGGCGCTGATGGCAGCGCTGAGCGGTTGCTCGTTAATGCCTGATTACCAGCGCCCCGACGCACCAACGCCCGAGTCCTGGCCCGAGGGTGAGGCTTACATCGGTTCTGCCAGTGCGGTGAAAGGGCGACAGATGGAGATGGAGTGGCAGGCCTTCTTCAGGGATCCCGCCCTACGTGAGTTGATACGCGTAGCTCTGGAAAACAACCGCGACCTTCGGGTTGCGGCGCTAAATGTCGATGCGTATCGCGCGCTCTACCGTGTTCAGCGGGCCGATCTGTTGCCGCTGGTAAGTGGCGACGCGGCCGGCAGTCGTACTCGAACGCCTGGAGATCTGAACCAGACCGGCGACGGTGCCATCAGCAGCCAGTACAGCGCGACGCTCGGTGTCTCGTGGGAACTGGACCTGTTTGGGCGCCTGGGTAGTCTGCGTGAACAGGCGCTACAGCAGTATTTCGCCACCGAGGCAGCACAGCGGAGCACTCGGATCAGTCTGATCGCGAGCGTTGCCAATGCCTGGCTGACCTTGCAGGCCGATCAGGCTCTGTTGCAGGTGAGCCGTGACACGCTGAATGCCTATGAGGAAAGCCTCTCACTTACTCAGCGCAGCTTCGATGTCGGCGTAGCCTCGGCGCTCGAGCTGAGCCAGGCGCGCAGCGCGGTCGATACCGCACGAGTGGGGATCGAGCGTTATACCCGCCAGGTTGCTCAGGACCGCAACGCCCTCACGCTGCTGCTTGGCCAGAACATTCCATTGAACTTGCCGGCCGATGGTCGGCTGGAGCGCGACCTGCTGGCCACGGTTCCGGTAGGGCTACCGTCAGACTTGCTCTATAAGCGTCCGGACATCATTCAAGCTGAATATCAGCTACGCGCTGCCAACGCGAATATCGGGGCGGCGAGGGCGGCGTTCTTCCCGCGTATCAGCCTCACTGGTGCGGTAGGTACCGCGAGCAGTGAGCTGTCCGGGCTGTTCGATGGTGGCTCCAGCTACTGGAACTTTTCTCCGAGCATCAGTGTGCCCATCTTCAATGCCGGGCAGCTGCGTGCCAACCTCGACTACGCCGAGATCAGCCGCAACATCCAGGTGGCTCAGTATGAACAGGCAATCCAGACGGCGTTCCGTGAGGTAGCGGATGGGCTGGCCGCCCAGGCGACCTATGTTCGCCAGTTGCAGGCTCAGCGTGACTTGTTGGAGACCAGCGAAGACTACTATCGTCTCGCCGAGAGGCGTTACCGGACGGGCGTAGACAGCTACCTGACGTTGCTCGATGCACAGCGTCAGCTGTTCGAAGTGCAGCAGCAATACATAAGTGACCGTCTGGCACAGATGATCAGTGAAGTGGAGTTGTTCAAGGCGTTGGGTGGCGGTTGGGATGCTAACGCCGAGGCTATCCCAGGGCCGGGTTGAGTCTGTCTCGCGACGCTTGCCGTCGGTCGATGGTGTGATTACCGAGCTAACGCTCAAACAAAAACGCCGCCTTTGAGGGCGGCGTTTTTATTCGTGCGGCGTTTCAGCGATTGCGGGTCAGCAATGCTGGCTTCTCGCCGCGAGGCTTGGTTGGCAGCTGTTCCAATTGCTCAATGCTGGGCAGTCGGTCCAGTTTCGACTCCTTGTGGATGATGACCGGCTGCTTTTCCTTCGGCTTCTCCGCAACGTCCCGGCGGGCACCACCGCTATCACCGTCGATCCGACGCCCTTCGTTTTTGCGGCGTGGCTGCGCGCCACGTGCAGGCTGCCCTTGACGCTTGCCTTTACCTTGAGCGCCTGCACTGGCAGCGCCGCTGCGTGGGGCTGCCGCGGCACGTGGCTGGCCAGCCGGTTGAGCCGGCGCGCCGGGACGACGGCCACGTCCCTGCTTGTTCTGGTAGGGACTGACATAGTCGACGCTGTTGCCGAAGTTATCGACTTCGTCATCAAGAAATTCGTCCGGAGCGCGATCATTCGGTAGGCGAGGCGGACGGCTCACCGGAGCTGCAGCTGTCTGCTCTGCTGAGCCCTGCGCTGGACGCGCACTGCGCGGCTTGTTGCGTCCGCGACGGTTGCGGTCACCCGCTTTCGGCTCGCTGGCTGCAGCTTCGGTGGTTTTCGCAGCGCGCTCAGGGCGTGGCTTGCGCTCGCCGTTACGTGGTGGACGCGGCTGGCGTGGTTCACGTACTTCAGGTTTTTCCGCCTCGATGGTGCTGGCGTCGAAGCCCAGCAAATCGCCGTCCGGAATCTTCTGCTTGGTCATCCGCTCGATGCCCTTGAGCAGCTTTTCCTCGTCGGGTGCAACCAGCGAAATCGCTTCACCGCTGCGGCCAGCCCGACCGGTACGCCCGATCCGGTGAACGTAGTCTTCCTCGACGTTCGGCAGCTCGAAGTTGACCACGTGAGGCAACTGGTCGATGTCCAGCCCGCGCGCGGCGATATCGGTGGCAACCAGGATACGTACCTGGTTGGCCTTGAAATCCGCCAGCGCCTTGGTACGCGCGTTCTGGCTCTTGTTACCGTGAATCGCGACTGCCGGCAGACCGTGCTTGTCGAGGTACTCGGCAAGGCGGTTGGCGCCATGCTTGGTGCGGGTAAACACCAGCACCTGTTCCCAGGCACCTTTGGTGATCAGGTGTGCCAGCAGTGCACGCTTGTGCGAGGCCGGCAGGCGGAACGCGCGTTGCTCGATCCGCTCGACCGTGGTGTTCGGCGGCGTGACTTGGATCTTCTCCGGCTCGTGCAGCAACTTGCTGGCGAGATTGGTGATGTCTTGGGAGAAAGTGGCCGAGAAGAGCAGGTTCTGGCGCTTGGTCGGCAGCTTGGCCAGGACCTTCTTGACGTCATGGATGAAGCCCATGTCGAGCATGCGGTCGGCTTCATCGAGGACCAGAATCTCTACATGAGAGAGGTCGACGGCCTTCTGGTTCGCCAAGTCGAGCAAGCGGCCCGGGCAGGCGACAAGCACGTCGAGGCCCTTTGCAATGGCTTGAACCTGCGGGTTCATGCCCACGCCTCCGAAGATCACCGCGCTTTTCAGCGGCAGGTCGCGGGCGTACAGCTTGAAGCTATCGTGTACCTGGGCGGCGAGCTCACGTGTTGGCGTCAGCACCAGTACGCGCGGCTGGCGCGGACCGTGGCGGTGCTCGCGGTCAGGATGGCCGCCTGGGAAAAGAATTTCGAGTACGGGGAGGGCAAAGCCACCGGTCTTGCCGGTTCCCGTCTGTGCAGCGACCATCAGGTCGCGTCCTTGCAACACGGCGGGAATGGCCCGCTGTTGCACCGGTGTAGGCTGGGTGTAACCGGCGGCCTCGACGGCACCGGCCAAAGCCTCGGAGAGACCGAGGGAAGCAAAGGACATGAGTAATCCTGTCTTGTGTAGGGCGTTGCCCTGGGATGGTCATGCCTGGCTCGAATCGCGACTGGCGTGCGATCCCGTCCGGTCCTGCCGCATTTGACGATGCTGGCATCCGGGCGTAAGCCTGGCGGAAGCGCGGAGTATAACAGAGCCTGTTAACGCCGCATTGGTAGGACAGTGTGGCAGTTCTCAGGTTCATTGGCCAGCTCCCTGTTTCGCAGGGAGCTGAGCAAGTTCAGCGAACCAGCTTTAAGTTTTCCCAGACGGCCAGGCTGGGTTCGGCCTGGTTCAGGGTATAGAAGTGCAGCCCAGGCGCGCCACCGGCGAGCAGTTTCTCGCACATCTCGGTGATCACTTGCGTGCCGAAAGCCTGGATGCTTTCGATGTCGTCGCCGTAGGCTTCCAGCTGCTTGCGCACCCAGCGTGGAATTTCCGCACCGCAGGCGTCAGAGAAGCGCGCCAGCTTGCTGTAGTTGGTGATCGGCATTATGCCCGGGACGATCGACATATCCACGCCCAGCTTGCGCACACGCTCGACGAAGTAGAAGTAGCAGTCGGCGTTGAAGAAATACTGGGTGATGGCGCTGTCAGCACCGGCCTTGGCCTTGCGCACGAAATTGGCCAGGTCATCTTCGAAATGGCGCGCCTGCGGATGCATCTCCGGATAAGCCGCGATTTCGATATGGAAATGATCGCCCGTTTCGGCGCGAATGAATTCCACCAGCTCATTGGCATAGCGCAGCTCGCCGCTGGCCATGCCCATGCCGGAGGGCAGGTCGCCGCGCAGGGCGACGATGCGCTGGATCCCGGCGTCCCTGTAGATGTTCAGCAGTTCGCGCAACTCAGCCTTGGTGTCGCCAACGCAGGACAGATGCGGCGCCGTGGAGACCTTCACTTCGCCGTCGAGCTGCAGCACGGTATTTAGGGTGCGATCACGCGTCGAACCGCCGGCACCGTAGGTGCAGGAGAAGAAGTCCGGCTTGTATTCGGCCAGGCGCCTGGCGGTGGCCAGAAGTTTTTCGTGTCCGGCGTCGGTCTTGGTCGGGAAGAACTCGAAGCTGAAGCTATGGCTACGTGTTTGTGACATGACAATTCCTTTCGGCAGTCAGCCACACCGCGCTTACCCGAGCTGGCTCGTGCAAAGCGCTGGTGCGGCTCTGGCCGTTATTAGTAGCGGTAGCTATCCGGCTTGAACGGACCTTCGACTTCCACGCCAATGTACTCGGCCTGGGTCGGGGTCAGGCGGGTGATGACCCCACCGAAGCCCTTGACCATTTCGGCTGCGACTTCTTCGTCGAGCTTCTTCGGCAGCACCATGACGGTGACGTTCTTGGTCTTTTCCGTCACCGGCAGCTCAGCGAACTTCTCGTTGAACAGGTGGATCTGTGCCAGCACCTGGTTGGCGAACGAACCATCCATGATCCGGCTCGGGTGGCCGGTTGCGTTGCCCAGGTTCACCAGACGGCCTTCGGCCAGCAGAATCAGGTAATCATCGTTATGCGCATCGAAGCTGCCCGGGCCGGTGCGGTGGATCTTGTGCACCTGCGGCTTGACCTCTTCCCATGCCCAGTTCTTGCGCATGAAGGCGGTATCGATCTCGTTGTCGAAGTGGCCGATGTTGCACACCAGCGCGCGCTTTTTCAGCGCCTTGAGCATGCCGGCGTCGCACACGTTGGCATTGCCAGTGGTGGTGACGATCAGGTCGATCTTGCCCAGCAGGGCTGCGTCGATGCAGGCGTCGGTGCCGTCGTTGAGGCCGTCCTTGTAAGGAGACACCAGCTCATAGCCATCCATGCAGGCCTGCATGGCGCAGATCGGGTCGACTTCCGAAACCTTGACGATCATGCCTTCCTGACGCAGCGACTGCGCCGAGCCCTTGCCCACGTCGCCATAGCCGATCACCAGTGCCTGCTTGCCGGAGAGCAGGTGGTCGGTGGCGCGCTTGATGGCGTCGTTAAGGCTGTGACGGCAGCCGTACTTGTTGTCATTCTTGCTCTTGGTGACCGAGTCGTTCACGTTGATCGCCGGGATCTTCAGGGTGCCTTTCTTCAGCATGTCCTGCAGGCGATGCACGCCAGTAGTGGTTTCCTCGGTGACGCCATGCACGCGCTCGAGCACCTGTGGGTACTTGTCGTGCAGGATCTGGGTCAGATCGCCGCCGTCGTCGAGAATCATGTTGGCGTCCCACGGCTGGCCGTCCTTGAGGATGGTCTGCTCAATGCACCACTCATACTCTTCTTCAGTTTCGCCTTTCCAAGCGAATACCGGGATGCCGGCAGCAGCGATGGCGGCGGCGGCCTGGTCCTGAGTCGAGAAGATGTTGCAACTGGACCAGCGGACTTCGGCGCCGAGGGCGGTCAGCGTCTCGATCAGGACGGCGGTCTGGATGGTCATGTGGATGCAGCCGAGGATCTTTGCGCCTTTCAGCGGCTGCTCGCCTGCGTACTTGTGGCGCAGGCCCATCAGGGCAGGCATTTCCGATTCGGCGATGATGATCTCGCGACGGCCCCAGTCAGCCAGGGAAATGTCGGCGACCTTGAAATCGTTGAAGCCGGCAGGCGTCATGACAGCGCTCATTGAAGAGTTCTCCATTCGTTTTGTGCGAATGGGCGCCGTTGATGCGTATGGTTAACGCCCTATCCGAGCCTGACAGGTGAAACCTGATTTGGATCTGCTGCGGCGCGACAGATAAGCCGCGTGGCTTGTGAGATCCAAAACAGGCTTTCGCCCTGCTGCAGCGCCCCTCGGACAGGTGGCGGGCACGGCCGAACGGTGTCGGCGATGTAAAACCCGGCGATTATAGCCGCGCCCGCAGAAGATCCCAAGCCCGGCGCGCAACCCTGATCAGCGAGCGTGATGGGTATCGCGGGCGCAGATCCACCGATCAATACGCCGGCCTACATGCCGGCCAGCTGGCCGGCGGTCAGACTGTTTTTCAACTGGCCCCGGAAGGGCTCAGATGAAGCCCAGTATACGAGGGAGGAAAAGCGAGAGCTCCGGCACGAAGGTCGTGACTATCATCACGGGCAACGCCACGAAGGCCATCAGTGCCAGTGCTGGCGCTACGGTTTTGTGGATAGACACTTTGCCGATTCGGCACGCCATATAGAGGATTGGGGCCACCGGTGGGCTGTTGGCGCCGATCACGACGGAGCAGGCGACGATCGAGGCGAAATGAACCGGATGCACGCCGCTTTCGACCATCAAAGGCAGGAACAAAGGCGCAATCACCACGGTGACCGACACATCGTCCATGATCATGCCGGCGATGATCAGAAAGATGTTCACAGCGATCAGGATCAACAATGGATTCTGAATCAAGTGGGTCACCAGCTCGGTCAGATCCTGCGGGATCCGCTCGGATGCCAGGATTCGCCCGATCATAAAGCTGAACAGGAGGATGAGAATCACCGTGCCGGTGGTCTCGGCCGCGGAGACCACGCTGCGGGCAAAGCTGGCCAGGTTGAGATCCCGGTAGACGAAAAAGCCGATGAACATGGCCGCGAACGCAGCCACCGCTGCGGCTTCGGTAGGGGTGAATATGCCCCCGTAGATGCCGCCGAGAATGATCACGGGCAGTGACAGCGCCGGAATGGCGCGAAGGGTTGCCTTGCCCTTACCCGGAAGCTGCCCGATACCGTCGCCTGCGGCACTCGTGACTTCAGTGAAGAAGCGACCGACACTGAAACGGTTGGCCGCGATTAAGCCGATGATCAGTAGAACCGCCGGTCCAACCGAGGCGGCAAAACAGGCTGCCACTGACTGACGGGTTACCACTGCAAACAAGATCATCGTGATCGAGGGTGGAATCAGAATGCCCAGCAACGATGAAATGCCTAGCAGCGCGGCCGAGTAGCTGCGTGGGTAACCGCGTTGCTCCAGTGGGCCGATCATGATCGTGCCGATCGAGGCGACAGCAGCGGTAGCCGTACCAGCGATGGCGCCAAAGATGCCGGATGCCATCACCATCGACGCACCCATGCCGCCACGGCGCTTGCCGATCATGACTTCGATGAAGTCGACCAGCCGACGGGCGATTCCTCCGCTCTGCATCAAGTAGCCGGTTAATACGAACAGCGGCAGCGCAATCAGAATTACCGAGTCGAGAGAGCGGTAGCCCTGCAGCATCATGGTGTTCAGATTGGCGTCGTAGGCGTACACCAGATACGCCAAGACGCCGGCGAACGACCAGGCGACAGGTACACCGATGATCATCAGCAGTATCAACAGGCCAATTGCAATAAAACCTTCCATATCAAAGCTCCTTTTGGCTCAGCTGTTTAATGCCGGCCAGTGAGCCGATGACGTCTCTCAGCGAATAGCAGCTGCAACCGATGGCCGCGAGCATGATGGATGCTTGGGGCAACCACAGCGGGATGCCCATTCCCGGGGTCGATTGCGGACGGCGAAGCCCCCAGCTCAGCATGCGGTAGGCGAGTACCACGAAGAACAGGCAGATCAGGAACGAAATCAGGGAGATCAGGGCCTTGTGCATCAGCTGAAATCGCTGGTCGGTGATCTTCAACTCGATGAAGTCGACCTTGAGATGCTCGTTGCGCCGGCAGGCGATCGTGCCCCCAAGCATATAAAGCCACATGCCGAACAGCATGATCAGCTCCAGCAATCCCACCATGGACCAGCCGAACACATAGCGGGCCAACACCAGAAACAACATCAGACCAACCACCAGCAGACTGGCAACGAACGCCGCGGCCTCTAACAACCAGCCCACGCCTTTATCCAGTCCGGAAAAGAATTCTCGGATCATTTTTCTTCCAGCGTATGAACAAGCCGGCCCGCAAAGCGGGCCGGTTGTGGATTAAAGCCTGAAATTCGCTGATTACAGCGGAGAGGCGTTCTTGCGGATGGTGTCCATGATCTCTGGGCCCACTTCCGTGTCCATCTGTGGCCAGACCTTCTCGCGCGCGGCTTTGGCGAATTCGCGGATCTGCTCCTCGTTTGGCTCGAAGTACTTCATGCCCGCTTCCTGAGCTTTGGCGATGTAGTAATCGTCCTGCTGTTTGGCAGCTTTGAACTGCTCGTTCATGATTTCGATAGCCGCGTCGCTGACGATCTTCTGTTCCTCTTCGCTCATGTTTTCCCAGGTGTCCTGGTTGGCGGACAGAATGCCAGTCATGAAGAAGTGCTTGGTCTGCACGTAGTAATCCAGGGAATCGCGGAAGTACTCGTAGTCCCAATAGATGACGTTGCCGGCTTCCCCATCGACCACGCCGGTCTGCAACGCTGTGTAAACCTCGCCCCAGTCGATTGCGGCGGTTTGGTAACCCAGCGCCTGCATGGTCTGTGGCGCCGGGAACACGGTCATGGTGCGCACTTTGAGGCCATTTGCATCGGTAATATTCAGTGCATATTTGCCTTTAGAGGCAACACCGTTGAAACCTTCCGGCCAGGGGCCGAAAAACTTCAGGCCGATATCGCTGTAAATCCCGCCCAGCATGTTATTGACCCAGCCGCCAGGGCTGTAGGCCTTGAGCGCTTCATCCCAGGACAGCGTCATGTAGGGTGTGTAGATAACGCCGATGCGCTTGTCGTAAGACGTCATCGGCCAGTTCAGCATCAGATCGACGTCACCGGCGACATGCAGGTCAAACACTTCCTGCTGGCCGCCAAGCTCGTTCTGGTAGAAAACCTTGGCCTTGATCTCGCCGTCCGACTTCTGCTCGATCAGCTCACCCCACTTTTTCAAGGCGTCGCCCGCGGGTGAACCCTTGGTGCCAGAGTCTGTAGCGAGTTTTAACGTCAGTGCCTGGGCATGCGTGCTCATTATCAAGACAGATGCTGCCGCACCAGCGAGCAACGTCTTCAGCGTGGCTTGGATTGTTCTCATTTTCTTCACCCTAGCTCCCTAACGGTTATCGAAAAGTGCGCAGATAGGCGACAGGCCTGTGCGATGTCTAATAGGTTCTGCGCAACCAGCAGGGCCCACTCCGACATGCCTTCCGCCCCGACCATCAAGCATCGGGGCCTGTCAGCGCTTTGAAACAGGACCGCATTGCGCGGTGCATCAAGGCCTATTCCTGATGCACGGGGTTTGTCAGGGCTTCACGGATCAGCCGGAGCGACAGGGCACAAGGTTTACGGTCAAGTACGGAATCGATGGTACGAATGCCATCCTGGGCGAGTGTTCTGGAAGCGACGCGCTGGCACCGGAAAACGATGCGGCAGTGACGGATATTGATTTATATCAATGCTCCAGAGGGTTGGAGCCAGCAGCTAGCTGGCGGAAGCAAGGGCCGTATGGCTTTGGATCCTCTCAGGAGTTCGAGCGCTTCGAGCTGACGCAACGCGATTGGCTTTCTCCAAATGAGCGGCCGCTGGCGCAAAGATGCTCGCCCAGGCCGGCTATAGTCGTGATCGTGGTAAGGCCTACCCCTGGCGCTGACCCAGGGATCAGCGATCGCGGTCCGTATCGTGTGTGCAGATCTGCCGAACCAGCCTGCCAATGCTCAATCCCTGGACCAGAATCGAGAACAGCACGATGAGATAGGTGATGTTCAGCAGCAGATTGCGTTCGTCGCTTGCCGGCAATGCCAGCACCAGCGCGACAGAAATTCCGCCTCGCAGCCCACCCCAGGTCAGGATGCGTACCGTTCCATTGGGCAGTGCGCGACCCATCTTGCGCAGCAACAGCGCGGGCGGCCCGACGGCCACCAGGCGCGTGCCCAGAATCAACAGCGTGATGCACAGTGCGATCAGCAGGTATTGCGCGCTGAATGGCAGCAGCACCAGTTCCATGCCGATCAGCACGAACAGCACCGCGTTGAGGATCTCGTCGAGCAGCTCCCAGAAATTGTCCAGGTTCTCCCGGGTATGATCCGACATCGCGTGGCGCCGCCCCTGGTTACCGATGATCAGGCCGGCCACCACCATCGCGATCGGACCGGAAAGGTGCAGATGGGTTGCCAGGGTGTAGCCACCCAGAACCAGCGCCAGGGTCAGCAGGACCTCCACTTGGTATTGGTCGATGCTCTTGAGTAGGGCAAAGGTCAATGCGCCGAGCAGCGCACCGAGCAGCATGCCGCCGCCGGCTTCCTCGACGAACAGCCAGACAGCCTCACCTGCGCCCGGAGCCTCCCCCCGAGCCAGCACACCCAGAAGCACGGTGAACACCACCACCGCGACGCCGTCATTGAACAGTGACTCACCGACGATGGTGGTTTCCAGCGCTTTTGGCGCGCCGGCTGAGCGCATGATGCCGAGCACGGCGATCGGGTCGGTCGGCGAGATCAGCGCGCCGAACAGCAGGCAATAGATCAACGGCGGCTGCAACCCGAACAGATCGAGGATCCACCAGCTACCGAAGCCGATCACCGCAGTGGAGAACAGGACGCCTACGGTGGCCAGCAAACCGATCGCCCAGCGGCGGGCACGTAGGTCGGCCAGGTTGATATGCAGGGCGCCAGCGAACAGCAGAAACGACAGCATGCCGTCCATCAACAGGTGATTGAAGTCGATTCGCCCGACCAGCGCCTCGATCTGCGCTTCCAGCAGCGGCAGGCCCAGCATGGTCAAACCATGAAGCAGCAGCGAAAACACCAGTGCTGTGGCCATTACGCCGATGGTGGGTGGCAAGCCGATGAAACGGTAGTTGAGGTAGGCGAGCAGTGCAGTGAGGCTGATGAAAATGGCCGAAAGTTCGAGCATGGGGTCCTCAGGTCAGCATCGATAGCGAATGCAGAGTGGACTAGGTTTCGAGGCAAATGGTGCCAGGCGAATCGCGAACTCAGCTAAGGATCGAAGGGTCGAAGGATAAGGTTCGGTGAACCTCGCCGGGCGAGTGATCCTTTCAGGAGCTGCCAACATGAACCTCTTGTTTCGTTCTGTTCTGCTAGCCATTGCGGCCGGGTTGAGCCTGCCGGCTGCCGCCAATTCCTGCTACGTCAGCGCCGAAACCTCCGGCGCAGTGCCGCCCCCGGTGGTGACCGAAAAGTGTTTCCGCTATGAGGGCATGCAAGACAACAACATCGACTGGGTCTGTCAAAACAACGAGGCGGTGAAGAATTCTCGGCGGGAGATCCTCGAAAGTTGCCCATCCGGTCACTTCGGCGTGTGTACTGCCGCGTTGACGCCCGCGACGCTGGCCAACGAGCGCGCCACTGGCAGTCAGGCCGCCAGCACGCCCGCGCCCACCACGGTGCCCGAGCAGGCACGCATCGTCACCTTCTACTACAAGGCAACGGACCACGCCCAGGCCAAGGTCGATTGTGAAAGCGCGGGTGGTGAATGGTCGCAGTAGGCTTGTGACGTTTGGTGATACGGCCGGCAGGGGCGATAATCGCCGGCCGTTGTATTTCCGAGTGGTAGAACCATGAAGCTGTTGCCGTTGAGTGTGTCGCTGGTCGCCGTGTTGGCGCTGTTGGCTGGCTGTGATCGCATCGATCCCAACTCTCCGCTCGGCAAACGCAAGGCGATCTATCAGCAGATGCTCGACGTCAAAGAGGACCTGGGCGGCATGCTGCGCGGTCGCTTGCCGTTCGATCCAGAAGGCTTCACCAGCGGAGCGGCGAAGCTAGATCAGCTATCCCGTCAGCCCTGGCAGCATTACCCGGAAGTGAAGGAAGCGCAGAGCGATGCCCGCGACGATGTATGGCAGCAGCAGGCGCGATTTAACCAGATGGCCCGAGAGCTAGAAGCCCGAACTGCCGCGCTCGTTGCCGCGACCACTCAGACGCCGGTGACGTCCGAAAGCGTCGCGCCGGCGTTTCAGCAGGTAGAAGACGCCTGCGAGGCGTGCCACAAGGAATTCCGCGCTTACTGATCGAGGCGGCGCACCGATCAGCGCTTGGCCGCTTCCAGCTCTTTACGGGCCTGATCCAGGCGCCGTTTGCTCACTTCGATCACCTGAGGATCGCCAGTTCCCAAGGCCTCGCGCAGCTGCGCTTCACGGGTCGTAGCCAGGCGCATCGCGCGTTCGATCTCGGCGTGGTTGGGTTGCAACGGGACCACGCCGCTGCAGCGCTCGGTCAGGTGTTGCAGTTGAGCCTCTAGTATCGCGCGCTGACTGCTGTCGCCCTTCAGGCGTGCATCCTTGATTTGCTGGCTGATGCGCTCGCGCGGTTCGCTGCAGGCTGCGTCCGTCTCTGCGATGGCCATCGTCGGCACACTGCAACAGAGACAGATCAGCAGATACGCAAGGGGATTGTGCCGGCCGGTCATGCACAGGTCCTTTTTGTTGTTGTGATGTCATAAGACTGGAGTCCAGCGGTGAAGTGCCCTCAGAATCCGGCAATCCCGACCTCATGCAATTGCTGACGCAGCCGAAGGATTTCCGGCGCCGTGAAGAAGGTCCGAAGCTGCTTAGCGCGTGTCGCCCCGATGCCGGGCTCGGACTGCCATTGCGTCATGGAGATTGCCTCTAGGTCGTCCCAGCTGTCGGCCGGTATTGCATCTGCACCCGGTGGCGCGCCGAGCGCTCGTAGCCAACTGGCGAGAGGGCGGGCGCGTGCCAGCTGGAAACTGGCGACCAGTGTGCTGGCGCTGGCTTCGCCGATACCTGGCACCTGTTGCAAACGACGCTGATCGAGGTGCAGCCAGTCAAGTAGGCCATCGACCAGCCTGGCATCCACCAATGCCTGCCAAGTCCCCGGTCCCAGGTGGGGCAGGTCGAGCCCTTTCTTTCCGCTGAGCCAGACGAGGCGTGCGACGAACTGCTGATCACAGCCGGGGGCCGTATGCCAGCAACTCATGAAGTGGTAGTCGTCCGGCGTGGGCGCTTCGACTCGCCGCCGCTGCTGCATGCGCCAGACGACACGCTCGAAGCGTGGGATGGTCAGGCCGGCCAGGGCGATCGCGACCTGATCGTCAGGTTGTACGTCTGCCTGCTGCCAACGCCTCACGGACCCGAGGCTGACGCGGCTGACAAGGCGGTCATCGAGCTGTACCGGCTCCAGTTGCAGTACCGGTGTGATTCTGCCGCTGCGACCGATGCTGAACGTCACCTCGCGCACCCGGGTAACGGCTGTGCGCAGCGGATATTTCCAGGCAATTGCCCAGTGCGGCGGCTGGGCCTGCCAGCGGGTGGCGTCCGGGCGCTCACCCTGGCGCAGCACGATCCCATCACTGGCGAACGGAAGACTATGGCGGAACCAGTGGTCACGCCAATGGCCAGCTTGTTCCGCAGTTTCCAGCGGCACGGTCAGTGCAGCGCTTTCATCGAATCCCATCGCCACCAGGCCGGCGAGGCGAGATCGCATGTCGGACGGGCCGTTGGGCCAGTCCCAGATGAACAGGCCGATCTGTGCGGCGGTCGCCTCATCCAGCACCAACCTCGCCATCGCTCCGGTGACCTTGCTGCGCGCCCCGGCACTGCCGGCTTGCGCTTGCACGTGGTCCTGCACGCGCCAGTAGAGCTCGCCCTGCAGGATCAACTCTTCTTTAATCGGCAGCTGCAGCGGTATGGCCTGCAGTTGCCGGGCGCGGTCGGTCCAGTCCTGTCCATGGCTGCCGTCGCCGCGGCTCACCACCCGGACCAGTGAACCCTGTTGGTAATGCAACGTTACCGCGACGCCATCGACTTTGGGCTGGATCCAAACATCCGAGCGGGCCGTGAGCCAGTCTTTGGCCGCCTCGGCATCGGCGAGCTTGGCCAGGCCGGTCTGGGCGACTGGATGGGCAACGGGCCCGTCGCTGCCGTCAAGCGGGTCTGCAGCTGTTGCTGCGCTGTTAGTCGCAAAGCAGGCTTGCCATTGCTCCAGACGCCGCCGGGTCTGGTCGTAGATTTCGTCGTCGACCAGCGAGAGACCTCGCCGATGATAGGCGTCGTCCCATTGCGCCACCTGGGCAGCCAAGGCTGCGATCTCCATTTCAGCACGGCGGTTCGGCGAGTCAGGGCAATCGGCCATTGCCAGGCAGGAAAGGGTACAGAGTGCTGTCGCAATCAAGCGCTGCATAGAGAGCATCCTTGCTCGTTGAGGTCGCCCATTCTGCTCCGCGGGGGCAGCTAAGGCCGTGCGCTAGCGCATGTTGAACAATTCCTGATGGAAATCGCTGGCCGGCAGGCCGTGCTCGGTCAGGTCTTGGCGCAGTTTGCTGCCGAAGCGGGCCGGTCCACAGAACCAGACGTCACGCTGCAGCCAGTCTGGCACCTCTTGGCGGATCTGGTCAGGCGTCAGCCGACCATGCTCCCTGGCCACCTGTACGTGCAGGCGTATCCGGGCGGACGCAGCGAGTGCTTGCAGCTGCGCGATGAAGCGTTGGTCCGGTGCGCTGGTGCAATAGAACAGATCGATGGTGTTGTCCTCACTGCTGCCGGCCAGCGCCTGCAGCCGGCTCATGAACGGGGCGACTCCAATGCCTCCCGCTACCCAGATTTGCCCGGCTTTGTGTCCGCCGAAATCAAAGCAGCCGTAAGGGCCTTCTACCGTAACCGCATCGCCGTTGCGCAGGGTTTGCGGCAAACGGCGGGTGTAGTCCCCGAGCCCCTTGATCGCGAAGGAGAGCTTGCCGCCGTTTTGCCAGGCACTGGAAAGACTGAAAGGATGTGGTCCTTCCTTTTGCTCAAAGCTGGCAAAGGCAAATTGTCCGGGTTTGTGGCCGGGCCAGGGCCCTTCCAGCGATACATTCACATGCAGGACCTGATTGTCGGGGTGATAGGTCAGGCCATCGACGCGGCCCACAACCTGATGTGCGCGTCCGACCTGGCGCAGCAGCGAAACAGTAGCGGCAAAGGTCCCGCCAATAAGCAACACAGCTATCACCGCACCCAGTAGGGACGGCCAATAGGCGGGTGGCATCAGCATGAGGCTGTGTACCGCCAGCACCAGATAGACCAGTGCCAGCCAGCGATGGGTTTTGAAGAACCAGCGGTACGGGAACTGTTTTATCAGTGCGAGAACAATCAGTAACGCGGCGACATAAAAGGCCCATTCGCCGATGTCCTCAGCGAACCCCCGTTGCCCATGCAGCCAGCCGAGCAGGCCATCCTCTGCTTTGCCGGCGCCGCGTCGGACTGGGGCTGCGAGCCAGCCCAACCCCACCAGCCATTTCGGAACCTGCGCCCAGCCCCAATGTACGGTTGATACCACCAACACGCCGATTCCCAGCCATTTATGCAACCGATAGCTCTTGTCCAGGCCGCCTAGCAGGCGCTCCAGCCACTGGGGGCGGATGGCGAGGTAGATCGCCACGCTCATTGCGCTGATGGCAAGAGCGCCACTGTAGTGAACCATGTCTGCGCGCAGCGGCCAGAAACGGGGATAGCCGCCAGTGATGCCGCCCGCAGTAGCGAGCCAGAGAAGGGTCACGGTGATGAACAATGTGACTAAGGCCAGTCTGATCCGTTGCATGGCGGTGCCCCTCTGCTGTGATGAAGCATGAGAAGCATGCGCTTGCGATGCAGTGGTGGGCATGATCGTTATCAACGGCATTGATTAGTGAGCTAATTAACTGCGTCGTACAATCGTCAGCCAAAAGTTTTGCGGAGTGATTCATCAGTGCAACCCGTGATCACCATCGAGCACCTCACCAAGACCTACGCGTCGGGGCATCCAGCGCTCAAGCAGATCGATCTGGAGATCCACAAGGGCGAGATCTTTGCCCTGCTCGGGCCCAACGGGGCGGGCAAAACCACGCTGATCAGCATCATCTGCGGGATCGTCAATCCCGGTAGCGGTCGAGTTCGGGTCGATGGCTTCGATATCATCGATGACTACCGCGCCGCACGTTCCAAGATCGGCCTGGTGCCACAAGAACTCTTCAATGAAGGCTTCGAGAGTGTCTGGGCGACGGTGCGCTTTTCCCGCGGACTGTTCGGCAAGGCGCCGGATGATGCCTACCTGGAGCAATTGCTGCGCGACCTGTCGCTTTGGGACAAGAAGAGTGCGCGCATCATCGAGCTGTCCGGCGGCATGAAGCGCCGCGTGATGATCGCCAAGGCCTTGTCCCACGAGCCGACCATCCTGTTTCTCGACGAGCCCACGGCGGGCGTTGACGTCGAGCTGCGCCGCGATATGTGGGAGATGGTCCGCCGTCTGCGTGAGCGCGGGGTAACCATCATCCTGACTACGCACTACATCGAAGAGGCCGAGGAGATGGCTGATCGCATCGGGGTGATCAGCAAGGGCGAGATCATCCTGGTCGAGGACAAGAAAGCGCTGATGCAGAAGCTTGGCACCAAGCAGCTGACCCTGCATCTGCAACGACCGCTGGCGGAGATTCCGGCGGATCTGGCCGGATATCCGCTCGAGCTGGTCGACTCGGGCAATCAACTGGTGTTCACCTTCGATGCTCAGCATGAAGACACTGGTATTGCCGAGCTACTCAGGCGGCTGGCGGCGCACGGCATCGATTTCAAGGATCTGCAGTCGAGTCAGAGTTCGCTGGAAGAAATCTTCGTCAGCTTGGTAAAAGGCAGCCGCACATGAATTTCCACGCAATTCGCGCCATCTACCTATTCGAGCTGGCGCGCACCTGGCGCACGCTGTTGCAGAGCATCGCCACGCCGGTCATATCCACCTCGTTGTATTTCGTCGTCTTCGGCTCGGCCATCGGCTCGCGGATGGAGGCGATGCACGGCATCCCTTACGGTGCCTTCATCATCCCCGGCCTGATCATGATGGCGCTGCTTACCGAGAGCATTTCCAATGCGTCGTTCGGCATCTATATGCCGCGCTATTCGGGGACCATCTACGAAGTGCTGTCGGCACCGGTGTCGTACCTGGAGATTGTCATCGGCTATGTCGGCGCCGCGGCGACCAAGTCGATTATTCTCGGCTTGGTGATTCTGCTGACGGCCCGGTTATTCGTCGATTACGAGATAGCCCATCCGTGGGTGATGGCGCTGTTCCTGGTGCTCACCGCGGTGACCTTCTGCCTGTTCGGTTTCATCATCGGCATCTGGGCGGATGGCTGGGAAAAGCTGCAGATCGTGCCGTCGCTGATCGTCATGCCACTGGCCTTTCTAGGCGGCAGCTTCTACTCCATCGAAATGCTTCCGCCAGTCTGGCAGAAGGTCACGCTGTTCAATCCGGTGGTGTACCTGATCAGTGGCTTCCGCTGGAGTTTCTACGGGGTTTCCGACGTTAACGTCGGTATAAGCCTGGCCATGACGCTGGGCTTCCTGGCGCTGTGTCTGGTGCTGATCTGGTGGATCTTCAAGACGGGTTATCGCCTGAAAAATTGAGCCGGGCGGGGCTTCTCCATGCGCTGGCCATCTCGTAGGGTGGGCAGGGCGGCGTTCCGCTTCAATCCACCGCGTCGCTGGCAGGTCCGTGGTGGTGGGCTGAAGCCCACCCTACGGTTTGGGGCGGGTCGAGGCCGAAGCGGTGCTGCGGGGCGCCGGCCTTGTCGGGGTGGTAGAGAACCGTCGCACCTGTAAAAAAGCCCCGTCCGGCTTTCGCTGGCGGGGCTTTTTCATGCGTTTGGCCGTCTCGTAGGGTGGGCCGGGCGGCGTTCCGCTTCAGCCCACCGAGTTGGCGACAACTCCGCGGGGGTGGGCTAAAGCCCACCCTAGGGATTGGAGGCGGGTCAGAGCCCGGCAGCAGCGCGCAGGGCGTCGGCTTTGTCGGTCTTTTCCCAGGTGAAGGCGGTGAAGGTGTCGTTACCGACCGTCATTTCAACTGGAGTACGGCCGAAGTGGCCATAGGCGGCGGTGGCCTTGTACATCGGGTGCAGCAGGTCGAGCATGGTGGTGATTGCGTACGGGCGCAGGTCGAAATGCTCGCGGACCAGGGCGACGATCTTTTCGTCGCTGAGTTTGCTGGTGCCGAAGGTGTTGATCGAGATCGAGGTCGGCTGGGCCACGCCGATGGCGTAGGAAACCTGGATTTCGCAGCGCTCGGCCAGGCCGGCGGCGACGATGTTCTTCGCCACGTAACGACCCGCGTAGGCGGCCGAACGGTCGACCTTGGACGGGTCCTTGCCGGAGAAGGCGCCGCCGCCGTGACGGGCCATGCCGCCGTAGGTGTCGACGATGATCTTGCGCCCGGTCAGGCCGCAGTCGCCCACCGGGCCGCCGATGATGAACTGGCCGGTCGGGTTGATATGGAACTGGGTGTCCTTGTGCAGCAGTTCGGCCGGGATCACGTGCTTGACGATCAGCTCCATCACCGCTTCCTTGAGGTCGGAATGCTTGACCTCCGGGTTGTGCTGGGTGGATAGCACGATGGCGTCGATACCGACCACTTTGCCGCCTTCGTAACGGCAGGTGACCTGGCTCTTGGCATCCGGACGCAGCCACGGCAGCAGGCCGTTCTTGCGTGCTTCGGCCTGGCGCTCGACCAGTGCGTGGGAGAAGCGGATCGGCGCCGGCATAAGCACGTCGGTTTCGTTGCTGGCATAGCCGAACATCAGGCCCTGGTCGCCGGCGCCCTGGTCTTCCGGCTTGCTGCGGTCAACGCCTTGGGCGATGTCCACCGACTGCTTGCCGATGATGTTGATGATGCCGCAGGTGGCGCCATCGAAGCCGACTTCCGAGCTGTTGTAGCCGATGTCGATGATGACGTCGCGTACCAGCTGCTCGAGGTCGACCCAGGCGCTGGTGGTGACTTCGCCAGCGACGATCGCAACGCCGGTCTTGACCAGCGTCTCACAGGCCACGCGGGCGTGCTTGTCCTCGGCGATGATGGCGTCCAGCACCGCATCGGAAATCTGGTCGGCAATCTTGTCCGGGTGCCCTTCGGACACGGACTCGGAGGTGAAAATCGAATATTCGCTCATCTATCGGTTCCTAATTACCGGTGGGTGAGTCGGCTGTCAGGGGCGAGCCGGGAAAAGTACCGGGTCTGGATCTGAAAACCGTTCTTCAAGCCAATGTAGAGGCTCTCGCCGGGCGTGAGCCCCGCGGCATCGGCCCAACGGGCCAGATCATCCTGTTCGAAGCCCAACCAGAGGTCGCCGCAGGCCTCCCTGGCCCAACTCTGGTTGTGGCTGCACAGCTCGGTGATCAGCAGGCTACCGCCCATGTTCACCAGCCGTGCAAGTTGCTTGAGTGCTTCACCCGGCGCCGCCAGATGATGCAAAACCATGTTCAGCACGACGCAATCTGCCGATGGGCATTCGTCCTGCAAGGCGTCGGCAAGTTTCAATTCGACGTTTTCCAGCGCATCCCGCTCGCAACGTGAGCGAGCCAGCTCGAGCATCGCCGCACTGTTGTCCACCGCGATCACTCGAGCGAACCGATGTGCCAGTTCGGGCAGAAAGCTACCGTCGCCGGGGCCTACTTCAAGCGCTGTTGCCTGGGCTGGAAGATTCAGCGCATCGAGCAGCGCGACCACGCTGTCGCGGTACTGCGGGAAGCCGGCAATCATGTCCTGCCGCGCCTGAAAGCTACCGGCCATCCTTGCGAAGAAGTCTTCGCTGGCGGCACTGCGCTGAGCATGCACTGCGGCAATGCGCGCCTGCACATCGAGCGGCAGGCTCAGCTGATCCACCTCGTCGAGCAGGGCTGCATGCAGCCTGCCGCCAAGGTTGTCGTTCTGGGGCAGGGCGCGGCGATAGAAGATCGCATTGCCTTCTCGGCGCGTCGCCAGCAGGCCAGCCTGGGTCAGTACCTTGAGGTGATGGCTGATGCCGGATTGTCCGGTGGCAAAAATCTGCGCCAGCTCGAGCACGCCGAACGAGTCGCTGGCCAGCGCGCGCAGTACGTTCAGCCGCAGCGAATCGCCGCCGGCCTTGCACAGGGCGGCGAGTTGGTCGCTGTCGGCGAAAGACATCTGGGAAATGCGCAGGCTCATAGGCGACGCAGTCTAGTCGGTCGATTTTCGTCCAGCAATGCCAATATCAAAAAGTTTTGATATTGGGCAAGCGACGCCTTAGCTGATCAGGCTGTTGACGCCCATGCCGCAGGACACCAGACCCAGCGCCAATAGAAAGAAATTGGGCAGCAGATCGAGTAGCCCCTGCAGGCGGTCATTGCTCGACAACTGGCGTGACACCAGGCTGTAGGTGATCAAAATCGAAACATCGACTAGTGCCCAGATGGCGATCAGCGCCAGCGCCTGCGGCGCGAAGGGTTGCGCCGGCAGAATGAAGCCTGGCAGAAAGGCGAGAAAGAACAGGATGTCCTTGGGGTTGGACAGTCCGACCGCCATGGCCCGCCAGAAGTAATGCGATTGCGGGCGCGGCAGCTCCTTAGCTTCTCCGCCACCGCCCCCGCAGAGGCCGTCGGCACCGAGCCAGATCAGGTAGAGCCCGCCGAGCACCTGGCCCCATTCGAGAATTACCGGTTTCAGGTCCAGGGCCAGGTAGATCACCATCAGCGCAGCGATCAACAGCATTTGCGCCGAAAGCACACCGCCGAGAATGGTCCAGGCCGGCCAGCTGCGTCGGGCGTCGGCGACAACCAGCGCGACGACCGGGCCAGGGGAGGCGATCAGCAAAGCGACCGCGGCGGCAAAGGCGAGATAGGTGGCGTTCATAGCTCGGTTACCAGTTCGAAGATGCGCGATTGCTTGCCCAGCTTTTCGGTATAGAAGCGCAGGTTGCAGCTGGCGAAGGTGCGCTGCATCCAGCGATCGCTGCCATCGAAACGGGCGGTGAAGGGGCTGCGTGCGTGTGCCGTGCGGCGGTTGTCGATGACCAGCAAATCGCCGCGCGTGAGGCGCACCGGCTCGACCACTTCCCAGGCAACGGCGCGAAGTCGGTCCAGCGCGCGCTGAGCCCGATCGCTGTAGGCGACCATGAATTGCGGATCGAAGCGCAGAAAGGGGGCGTCAGGGTCGCCGTACAGCACGGTCTGATGCTTGTTGATATCGATGCGCTGGTTCTTTTCGCTGTGGCCGTAGTCGGACAGAAAGTTGTAGGGCTCGTTGAGAAAGAACACCTGGTCTTCGTAGGAAAGTCGCTCAAGGATGCGCTCGGCCGACGCGATGTAGGTGACGGCCTCGGCGGCCGGATCCTGACGCAGGCAGAGCAGCAGCAGGTAGTCCGGCTGGATGGCGTGGAAGGCGTTTTCGGTGTGCAGGTCGAGTTCAGTGTCGAAGCTGTCCGAGGTCGCGGCACGTGACTGCGTCTGCTGCGGGAAGAAATTGTTGACGATGCAACCGCCCGATTCCTGCACGTAGCCGATCGGCTCGCCCAGCAGCGCGGTGGCTTGCAAGAGCAGGCGCTCGCTGCGGTCGTCGACCTTGTTCAGGTTGGTGCGTGAGGCGGGCGTCGGCGGTATCTCACCGATTTCCGTGTCTTCCAACAGGACAAAACCCTTGGCATTGCCGAACAGCTTGAAATCAAGGATGTCCGCTATCTGCGCCTGACTGAGCCCCCCGTGACGAATACTGGCAGACAAAAGTTGATCGAACTCGCGAGTGGGCATGTCATCCTTCCCTAGCGTTATACAAGGCAGAGGCCTCTTATTGGGTCGGTGCCAACGCATGGCTGGCCCGATTGCCGGCGAGTATTGGTGGGCCCTGGAGGGTTGCAAAATGGAAAAAACGGCCATCTCCGATGAGTTTTACTCATGCCGGAGGCTGGGGGTATGACGTTGCGCATGCCGCCGCTTTACGCGCTGCGTGCCTTTGAGGTCGCGGCGCGCTTCGGGTCATTTACACAGGCCGCTGAAAGCCTGTGCATCACCCAGAGTGCTGTCAGTCGACACGTGAAGACGCTGGAGGAAAGCCTCGGCTGCTCGCTTTTCGAGCGGCGCGGTTCGAGGTTGGCGCTGACCGACACCGGACGGCTGCTGGCGCAGGAACTCAAGGTCGGCTTCCGTACCATCGAAAACGCCTGCATCGCCATTAACCGGCAGCAGGACGCGCTCCGGCTGAAAGCGCCCTCGACCCTGACCATGCGCTGGCTGCTCGGTGCGCTGGAGAATTTCCAGCTCACCCATCCGCAGGATCGCGTGCAACTGACCAGTGCCTGGATGGACCTCGATTCGGTGGACTTCCACAACGAGCCCTTCGATTGCGCCATCCTGCTGGGGCATGGCGGGTTTCCGGCAGACTGGAACCGGATCAAGTTGTTCGATGAATGGCTGGTGCCGGTGTGTTCACCGGACTATCAGGGGGGATCACCCTGGACGGCTGCACGCCTCGCTGATGCAGAGCTGATTCACCCGTCGCGCGACTGCCGAGACTGGCGCCGCTGGCTGCAACGGGTCGGTTGGGTCGAGGCTGTCGCCTGGCAGCAGGGCAAGCTGTTCGACACGCTGGAGCTGGGGATTTCCGCAGCAGCACAGGGGCATGGCATCTCGATTGGCGATCTAGCCCTGGTTGACGCCGAGTTGCGCAAAGGCTCGCTGATGCTGCCGTTCGACCAGGCGGTGCGCTCCGGCGACAGCTATTACCTGGTCTGGCCGGCGGCGGGAGAGCCGCCCCTGACGCTGACGCGCATGAAGGACTATTTGCTGCAACATCTGCCGGACATCGGCAGTTGTGGCGTCAGGCTGCTCGACTAATTAGGGGGCATTGGCGGCCCCGCGGCGCTTATTCAGTCATTGCCCCGCCACCCGCGGTAGGGGAAAATGGCCGCCTTTTTCCGCCCCCTTCGTTTCAGAAGCTACCCCGCAGGAGATTCAGCGATGCCCAGCCGTCGTGAGCGAGCCAATGCCATCCGCGCCCTCAGCATGGATGCCGTGCAGAAAGCCAACAGCGGCCACCCGGGTGCCCCCATGGGCATGGCGGACATCGCTGAGGTCCTCTGGCGAGACCATTTGAAGCACAGCCCGACCAACCCGCAGTGGGCCGACCGCGACCGCTTCGTGCTGTCCAACGGCCACGGCTCGATGCTGATCTATTCCTTGTTGCACCTGACCGGTTACGACCTGTCCATCGACGACCTGAAGAACTTCCGGCAATTGCACAGCAAAACCCCGGGCCATCCCGAGTTCGGCTACACCGCAGGTGTCGAGACCACCACCGGCCCGCTGGGCCAGGGTCTGGCCAATGCCGTCGGTTTCGCCTTGGCGGAAAAGGTCATGGCCGCGCAGTTCAACCGCGACGGGCACAAGATCGTCGATCACCACACCTATGTATTCATGGGCGACGGCTGCTTGATGGAAGGGATTTCCCATGAAGTCTGCTCACTGGCAGGCACGCTGGGCCTGAACAAGCTCATCGGCTTCTATGACGACAACGGCATTTCCATCGATGGCGAAGTGCATGGCTGGTTTACCGACGATACCCCGCGACGCTTCGAAGCCTACGGCTGGCAGGTCATTCGCAACGTTGACGGCCATGACGCCGAGGAAATCCAGATCGCCCTGGAGACCGCGCGCAAGAGCGACCGCCCGACACTGATCTGCTGCAAGACCGTCATCGGCTTCGGTTCGCCGAACAAGCAGGGCAAGGAAGAATCCCACGGCGCCGCCCTGGGTGATGCGGAAATCGCCCTGACCCGCGAAGCGCTGGGCTGGAATCACGGCCCGTTCGAGATTCCCGCCGAGATTTACGCCGAGTGGGACGCCAAGCAGAAGGGCGCCGACGCGGAAAACGAGTGGAACAAGCGTTTCGCCGTCTATGAAACCGAATTCCCGGCACTGGCGTCCGAGTTCAAGCGGCGCATGGCGGGCGAGTTGCCGGCCGATTTCGCCGAAAAGGCCAGCGAGTTCATTCGCGAAGTCGCCACCAAGGGCGAGACCATTGCCAGCCGCAAGGCCAGCCAGAATTGCCTGAATGCCTTCGGCCCGCTGCTGCCGGAACTGCTTGGCGGTTCGGCGGATCTCGCTGGTTCCAACCTGACCCTGTGGAAGGGCTGCAAGCCGGTGGTCGCCGAGGATGCCTCGGGCAACTACATGTACTACGGCGTGCGCGAGTTCGGCATGAGCGCCATCATGAACGGCGTCGCCCTTCACGGCGGCCTGATTCCCTACGGTGCCACCTTCCTGATGTTCATGGAATACGCCCGCAACGCCGTGCGCATGTCGGCGCTGATGAAGCAGCGTGTGCTCTACGTCTTCACCCATGACTCCATTGGCCTTGGCGAAGACGGCCCGACTCACCAGCCGATCGAGCAGCTCACCAGCCTGCGCACCACGCCGAACCTGGATACTTGGCGTCCGGCCGATACGGTCGAATCTGCGGTCGCCTGGAAGCATGCGGTCGAACGCAAGGACGGCCCGAGCGCGCTGATCTTCTCGCGCCAGAACCTGCCGTATCACATCCGCGACAACGAAACCGAGGCGTCCATTGCCAAGGGTGGTTACATCCTCAAGAACTGCGTCGGCGAGCCGGAGCTGATCCTCATTTCCACCGGTTCGGAAGTTGGGCTAGCCGTTCAGGCCTACGACAAGCTGACTGAGCAGGGTCGCAACGTGCGTGTCGTCTCGATGCCGTGCACCAGCGTCTTCGATGCCCAGGATGCGTCCTGGAAGCAGCACGTGCTGCCGGTAGAAGTCGGCGCGCGCATCGCCATCGAGGCGGCGCATGCGGACTACTGGTACAAGTACGTTGGCCTCGACGGCCGCATCATCGGCATGACCACCTACGGCGAGTCGGCCCCGGCTGGTCAGCTGTTCGAGGAGTTCGGCTTTACGGTCGACAACATCCTTGCGGTGGCTGAAGAGCTGCTGGAAGACTGATAGCTAAGCTGGGAGCTGGAGGCTTGAGTAAGGGCTTCCAGCTCAGGTTTGCGAGATCACAGCAGCTGAGAAGTGGCGGCTCAACATCGGGGTGGCGGCGGCATGAGCCATTTCGAGTGTCTGGCTTCCAGCTTCCAGCTCGCATAAGGCGAGCCGCGAATGCCCCGAACTGTCCCCTACCGCATTGCCCTCAACGGCTACGGTCGCATTGGTCGCTGCGTGTTGCGTGCCTTCTACGAGCGCAACGCGGCCTTCGATTTCGAGATCGTCGCCCTCAACGACCTCGCCGACATGGCCAGTCTTGAGTACCTCACCCGTTTCGACTCTACCCATGGCCGCTTTCCCGGTGACGTGGCGGTGGAAGGCGATTGTCTGCATCTTAACGGCCACTGCGTAAAGGTCTTGCGCGAGTCGACGCCAGAAGCGGTCGATTGGCGCGATCTGGGTGTGGACCTCGTGCTCGAGTGTTCCGGTGCCTACAACACGCGTGCCGGCGGGGAGCGCTTTCTCGCGGCAGGTGTTCCTCGAGTATTGTTTTCGCAACCCATGAGCGGGGCAGCTGATGTCGATGCCACGGTGGTCATGGGCATCAACCATGAGCAGCTGACGGGAGCCGAACGACTGGTCTCCAATGCGTCCTGCACTACCAACTGCGGCGTACCGCTGCTCAAGCTGCTCAACGATGCCATCGGGCTCGATTACGTCTCGATCACCACGATTCACTCGGCGATGAACGATCAGCCGGTCATCGACGCCTATCACCACGATGATCTGCGCCGCACGCGGTCGGCCTTCCAGTCGGTGATCCCTGTGTCGACCGGTCTGGCAAAAGGCATCGAACGCCTGCTGCCGGAACTCTCGGGGCGGATTCAGGCCAAAGCCGTGCGGGTGCCGACGGTGAACGTGTCCTGTCTGGATATCACCGTGCAGACCTCCCGCGATACGGATGCGCCAACGATCAATCGGATTCTGCGGGAAGCCGCGTTATCCGGCCCGTTGAAAGGCCTGCTCGCTTATACCGAGCTGCCCCACGCCAGCTGTGATTTCAACCACGACCCGCATTCTGCGATCGTCGATGGCAGCCTGACGCGCGCCTCCGGGCCGCGGCTGGTGAACTTGCTGGCCTGGTTCGACAACGAGTGGGGTTTTGCCAACCGCATGCTGGACGTGGCCGATCATTATTTGCGCGTCGCCCACCGCGCTTAACCGTCACTGTCTGGCGGGCTTTACCTGGCCGACCGCAGCTTACAAATATCGCCGTTCTTGAACTTAAGGAAGATCACATGACCGTTTTGAAGATGACCGACCTCGACCTCCAGGGTAAGCGCGTGCTGATCCGTGAGGATCTCAACGTGCCGGTGAAGAATGGCGCGGTTAAAAGCGATGCGCGCATCCTTGCTTCGCTGCCAACCATCAAGCTGGCGCTGGAAAAGGGCGCAGCGGTGATGGTCTGCTCACACCTGGGCCGTCCGGAAGAGGGCGTCTACAGCGAGGAAGACAGCCTCAAGCCGGTCGCTGATTACCTGAGCAAGGCGCTCGACCGCGAAGTCCCGCTGGTCAAGGATTACCTGAACGGCGTCCAGGTGCAGGCGGGTGAGCTGGTGCTGCTGGAGAACGTGCGTTTCAACAAGGGTGAAAAGAAGAACACCGACGAGCTGGCGCAGCAATACGCGGCGCTGTGCGATGTGTTCGTCATGGACGCCTTCGGCACTGCGCATCGCGCCCAGGGTTCGACCCACGGCGTGGCCAAATTCGCCAAGGTGGCCTGTGCCGGGCCGCTGCTCGCAGCTGAGCTGGATGCCCTGGGCAAAGCACTGAAGAGCCCCGCTCAGCCGATGGCAGCCATCGTCGCTGGCTCCAAAGTCTCCACCAAGCTGGACGTGCTCAACAGCCTGAGCCAGGTCTGCAACCAGCTGATCGTCGGCGGTGGTATCGCTAACACCTTCCTCGCTGCGGCCGGTTTCCCGGTGGGCAAGTCGTTGTACGAAGCCGATCTGGTCGAAACCGCCAAGGCCATCGCCGCCAAGGTCAGCGTGCCGCTGCCGGTCGACGTGGTCGTGGCCAAGGCTTTCGCTGAAGATGCCGAAGCCACCGTCAAGGCAGTCGCGGACGTCGCCGAAGACGACATGATCCTCGACATCGGCCCGCAGACCGCAGCCAATTTCGCCGAACTGCTGAAGTCGTCGAAGACCATCCTGTGGAACGGCCCGGTCGGTGTGTTCGAGTTCGATCAGTTTGGCAACGGCACCAAGGTGCTGGCTCAGGCCATCGCGCAAAGCCCGGCATTCTCTATCGCTGGCGGCGGCGACACGCTGGCGGCTATCGATAAGTATGGCGTGAGCGAACAGATTTCCTACATTTCTACCGGCGGCGGTGCTTTCCTCGAGTTCGTCGAAGGTAAGGTTCTGCCTGCTGTGGAAGTGCTGGAGCAGCGCGCAAAGTAAAACGGCTGATGGCCTTTTGCCGTTACAAGCGTAACGGCTAAGGCAACCCCTGCGACTGGTTGCTGTCTCTGTTCTGTCCAGACGAGGAATGGAGACTCACCATGCGTTACGCCGCAATAGCTGTTTGCTGTCTTGGCCTGGCCGGTTGTGCCGGAGGTTCACCAGACTCGCTCTGTGAAGTGATCGACCCGCCACCAGTACAAAGCCCGACCGCGCAGAACGATCAGCGCATTGAGATGCAGAGCACTGGCGACCCGACTGCAGGCACCGCTGCCGATGTCCAGGACTGTTCCTGAGCCCGCTAGGAGAACCGATGAAAGGCCTGCTCATTTCGATTGCTGCATTACTCCTTGCCGGGTGCGGCCACTGGCAATCCGGCCCGGACGCCCCCTTCGTAGGCTGGAAGTGCCAGAGTAAGCAGAACATTGCCTGGCGCTATGCTGATGAAAGTCGCCAGATGGTGGAGCTGAAAATCGGAGACAGTCAGCAAGTCCATAGGTTGCGCAAGGAACCCGTGACCCGTGGTGCTTTCTATAGCGATGGCGTTGTGGCCTTCCACGACAAGGGGACAGGCGCGCTGGTCTATCGCCTGGCGGATGACAAGCTGCTCGCCCATGGTTGCAGCGCGTCGTTGATCAACATCTGATCGAAAAGGCGGGCGATTACCCTGTTTTGCGGCGTTTTCGCCGGGCCTGATGGCTTTTGAGCCGTCCACCACTACAATGCCGCGCCATACCGCGCGGTGCTTGAACAGCGCCGGCCCCTGCGGCAGGCTTTACATGATTAAACGACCCTAACCGGGAGAAAGGAAAACATGGCACTCATCAGCATGCGCCAGATGCTCGACCACGCCGCCGAATTCGGCTACGGCGTGCCGGCCTTCAACGTAAACAACCTCGAGCAGATGCGAGCCATCATGGAAGCGGCCGACAAGACCGACTCCCCGGTGATCGTCCAGGCTTCGGCCGGTGCTCGTAAATACGCAGGCGCACCGTTTCTGCGTCACCTGATCCTCGCGGCGGTAGAAGAATTCCCGCATATCCCGGTGGTCATGCACCAGGACCACGGCACCAGCCCTGACATTTGCCAGCGCTCCATCCAGCTGGGCTTCAGCTCAGTCATGATGGACGGCTCGCTGCGTGAAGACGGCAAGACGCCGTCCGATTACGAATACAATGTCCGCGTCACTCAGCAGACCGTCGCCTTCGCCCACGCCTGTGGCGTGTCGGTAGAAGGTGAGCTGGGATGCCTGGGCTCGCTGGAAACCGGCATGGCCGGTGAGGAAGACGGCGTCGGTGCCGAGGGCACCCTGGATCACAGCCAGCTGCTGACCGATCCGGAAGAAGCCGCTGACTTTGTCGCCAAGACCAAGGTCGATGCGCTGGCCATCGCCATCGGCACCAGCCACGGCGCCTACAAGTTCACCAAGCCGCCAACCGGTGACACCCTGTCGATCCAGCGCATCAAGGAGATCCATCAGCGCATCCCGGATACCCATCTGGTCATGCATGGCTCCTCCTCGGTCCCGCAGGAATGGCTGAAAATCATCAATGAGTACGGTGGTGACATCAAGGAAACCTACGGCGTGCCGGTTGAGGAAATCGTCGAAGGCATCAAGTACGGCGTGCGCAAGGTCAACATCGACACCGATCTGCGTCTCGCCTCCACCGGTGCGATCCGCGAATTCATGGCGAAGAACCCCAGCGAATTCGACCCCCGCAAGTACCTGGCGAAGACCGTAACTGCGATGCGCGACATCTGCATTGCCCGTTACGAAGCTTTCGGTACCGCCGGCAACGCGTCGAAGATCAAGCCGATCTCCCTGGACGCCATGTTCGAGCGTTATGCGCGCGGCGAACTCGACCCCAAGGTCAACTGAGTCGAAGCGTTGATGACGAGCCCGCCTAGTGCGGGCTCGTTGCGTTATGAGGGGGCTAAATCAGAGGGCGCGTGGTTCGGCCAATAACTGCTGGATCTGGCTGCGCAAGGTGTCTAGCGAGAAAGGCTTGGCCAGAATCGGTGCGGAACGCGCGATGTCGCTGCCCGATTCGTAGATTTCGATTGGGTAGCCGCTGATGAAGATGACCTTGAGATCAGGGCGCAGCTTCAGTGCGGGTTCAGCGATCATCACCCCGGACACGCCGCCAGGAAGACGGAAGTCAGTTACCAGCAAATCAAGCTGCGGCTTTGTCGCCAAGATCTCGAAGGCCTGTGGCGCGCCTGCCGCCTCCAATACCTTATAGCCTTCGCCTGCGAGGTAATCAGACAGCAGGGCAAGAATGTGAGGTTCGTCCTCGACGAGTAAAACGACTTTATTGGGTGGTTGGCTCATCGGAGCGATTCTCGATGTGTTTCATGAACATAGTGCGGCGTGGGTATTAATTCACGCGAATCAGCGTTGGAGCTAGCGCCGTACAGCAAGTTCAGCGATGTGCAGCCATCCGTCAACTGCTTGCTGTGCTTTTACGCGGTTTCCGCGGTTTCACATGCGTTGGCAATCGACAATCGTGCCGTTAGGCTCGCCTCTTCATCACCGGAGCTCGCTCATGCCTGACGAAAATCATCGTGCCATTTCAGAACTGACGTTGGACGATTACCGTACCAACGCCGAAGCGTTTCGCGAGGGCACCCGAGACCACGACGTCAGCCAGAACATCGACGCCTTGCTGCGGCATATCCAGGGTGAGCCGCCGCTGCGCATTCTCGATCTTGGCTGCGGGCCCGGGCGGGACCTCAAGGCATTCACCGAGCGAGGGCATATTGCCGTTGGCGTCGATGGAGCCGAGCCCTTTGTCCGGATGGCGCGTGCCGATACCGGCTGCGAGGTGCTGCACCAGAACTTTCTGGAGCTGGATCTGCCGAGCGGAACCTTTGACGGCATCTTTGCTAATGCCGTGCTGTTTCATCTGCCCAGCAGCGAAATCACTCATGTCTTGTCTTCGCTGCGCGAAGCGCTGCGTCCGTCCGGCGTGCTGTTTTGCTCAAATCCACGTGGCGACAATCAGGAAGGCTGGAGTGGCGCTCGCTACGGCACCTGGTACGACTGGCCGACTTGGCAGCGCTTACTGCAGTCCGTCGGGTTCATTGAATTGGAGCATTACTATCGCCCGCCCGGGTTGCCGCGCGAGCAACAGCCGTGGCTTGCAAGCGTCTGGCGCAAGGCTTGAGCGCAGGACAGCGAACTTCTATTTTTGTTCTTCGGCAACGCAGAATGCATGCCGTAAGCGTAACCGTCATGCGTTTTGCATGTGTACAAAACGCTATTATGTGACGTAAGTCACTGAAATGATGCGGGATTTTGTGGACATCCGGTTGGCATGATCGATGCTCTAGCTAGGTACGCTGGAACATAACCGGAGTACACAATAATGATTGCCGCTGAAAAAGTTCTCTCTGCCGCGTTTCCCGAGTTCGAAGTCATCACCGCACCTCGTCCGGATGGTGGGCTTCTGCTAACGCTTCGTAACGATGATAGAGACGTCATCAAGCGGGCCCTGTCCAAAGGACAGACCCAGACCGACATTCAGCTGGAATGGGTCATCAGCTCGGTCCGCCGCGACCTCGCATTGGAAGCAGGAATGTCGCCAGCCATTGCCCGCTTGCAGAGCCAGAGCCGCACCGGGCTGCCCACCTACGAGTACGCCTGAGTCGCACCACAGGCCTGCACTGCCGCAGGCCTGTCGTTCCCAGACACACTCCCTCGTGCTGACGATCAGGCCGAAGAGCCCGAATGCAGCACAAACCTGATAGAGGAAATATCATGAACGCTATCGACTTATTGATTGATGACCACGAGAAAGTCAAAGACATCCTGACGCGCCTCAGCGATACCACCGAACGTGCGGTCAAGACCCGTACCGAGTTGCTGCAAAAGCTGGAGATGGAGGTGTCGATCCATACCCAGCTTGAAGAGCAGATTCTCTATCCAGCCTTCAAGGAGGCCGGCGGAAAAGAGGAAAAGACTATGTATCACGAGGCCAAGGAAGAGCACCGTGCGGTCGATTCGCTGGTGTTGCCTGATCTCAAGGCAACTGACCCGTCGACGCTTGAATTCTCCGGGCGCGTGAAAGTGTGCAAGGAGCTGCTCGAACATCACATCGAGGAAGAAGAGTCCGAGATGTTTCCTTCTGCGCGTGAACTGTTCAGCGAAGACAAGCTGAACGAGATGGGGCAGCAGATGGAAGCGCTCAAGACCCGCCTGAAGAAAGAATTTACTGCCAAACAGGCAGCTTGATTCAACGATACCGGGGCGCAATGCCCCGGTCTATCTGGGCCTACGAAAGCACTAGGCCTCGCTCGGCGCCTCGCTGATCTGCATCAACATCCCTGCTCAACGCTACTGTCAGGCTTGATGGCCTAGCGCTACCTGGTGGCGGTATTGCCTGCTCGTAGCGGGTCAAACGAAAGGAGCCACGCTTGGCGGCTTCAGAGTAGGTGGCGGATGGAAGACGAGCTAAAGGAATTGCTGAAGCGGATTGGTCTCGGACCTGAGGCGATCCGTACGCGCATGCGCTTTCTGGAGTGGCAACCAAGCGATGGCGCACGGTTGAACAGTGCAGCCGCCGATCTAGACGATGTGCATGCCAAGTTCATTGAGCGCCTCTACACCCACATGGCCGCCTTCGAGGTGCCGACGGCGCTGCTTGCCGATCCCCAGCGGCTCGTGCGACTCAAGCATAGCCAGCGAAGTTATTACGAGCGGTTGTGGAGTGGCCCATACGACCGTAGTTATGTAACGGACCGTCTGCTTGTCGGGCTGGTGCATCAGCGCGTGGGCGTCGACCTGGAGTGGTATCTGGGCGCCTATCGCCTGTATCTCAGCGACATGCTGGCGGAGTTAGTGGGTGATGCGCCGGGGTATGCCGTGTTCGACAGCCTGCTCAAGGCGGTGTTCTTCGACATGATTCTCGCGATTGACACCTACACGGTGGCGCAGCGTCAGGCCCTGGAAGACAGTGAAGCGCGCTTGGCCCGTGCCATGAGGGGCACCGAGGATGGCATCTGGGACTGGCACATCGATGCCGATCAGCTCTATCTCTCCGAACGCTGGATGGCCATGCTGGGCCTTTCCGCCGAGCCCGGATACACCAGCGACAGCTGGTTCAATCGGGTCCATCCGGATGATCTGGCGGGATTGCGCGAAGCCATTTCCGCGCACCTCGGTGGTCGCACGGCATCGTTGAACCATGAGTACCGCATTCAAACCCACTATGGCGAATATCTCTGGGTGCAGGTGCGCGGCGTGGTCGAGCATTGCGAACGCAGCGGGCGGCGCATGGCCGGCTCGCAAACCAATATCAGCGCACGCAAGATCGCCGAAAGTTGTCTGCACTACGCGGCCCGTCACGATTCGCTCACCGGGCTGGCGAATCGTCTGCATATGGATGAGCTCCTCAAGGCCGCGCAGCAGCGGGGCGGGGTTCGGGACTCAGCGCTGCTATTCGTCGATATTGATCGTTTCAAGCTGATCAATGACAGCCTGGGTCACCGTGTTGGCGACCAGGTCCTGGTGGAGGTTGCTCGACGCCTCTCCGGTTGCCTGCGCCCCGGTGATCATCTTGCCCGCTTCGGTGGCGATGAGTTCGTGGCGTTGCTGGGCGACCTTGCGTACGCCAGCGACGCCGAGCGCGTGGCGCAGCGCATGCTCAACGCGCTACGGGAACCTTTGCAACTGGATGAGCGAACACTTTCGCTCAGTGCCAGCATCGGTATCGCTCCGTTACAGCGTGACGGCAAACCGCTAGATGCATTGCAAGCCGCAGATTTGGCGCTTTACTGCGCCAAGAACGCAGGCAAGAACCAGTTCGCTCTGTACTGCGAAGGGCTGCAGAGTACGGCGCAGCGTCAACTGGAGCTGCAAAGCAACTTGGCGCAGGCCCTCGAACGCAACGAATTCACGCTCTGCTATCAACCGATCTGCCGCCTGGTTGATGGGCAGGCCCATCTGGCCGGGGTTGAGGCACTGCTGCGCTGGCAACATGACGGGCACTCGGTCGGCCCCCAGGAATTTATCCCGATACTCGAGGAGTCACGGGAGATCGTCCGGGTCGGCGAGTGGGTGTTGCGAGAGGCCTGTGCGCAGGTGCGTCGCTGGCAGCAGGCCGGTCAGTCGCGGCTCTACTGCTCGGTGAACCTGTCGATTCGGCAGCTGCAGCAGGCCGATTTTATCCACCGTCTGGTCGCTGTACTTGGCGAGACGCAGCTGCCCGCTTCGAGCCTGGTGCTGGAGATTACCGAAACCCTGCTGATGCAGCACAGCGATGCGGTGCTGGCGACCTTGCAGGAAATCGCCGACCTTGGCGTGCGGCTGGCGCTGGATGACTTCGGTACCGGCTACTGCTCGCTAGGTTATTTGAAGCAGTTTCCCCTGCACATTCTCAAGGTCGACCGCAGTTTCATCGCGGGTGTGGCGGACGATGCCGACTCCGCGGTAATCAGTCGGGCCATCATCGGGTTGGGTCAGAGCCTCGGTCTGACGGTAGTCGCCGAGGGCGTTGAAGAGGCGAGCCATCTAGCCTTCCTCGAGGCCGAATGCTGCGAGTACGCCCAAGGTTATCTATTCAGCCGACCCCTGTCGGCTGAAGACCTACGGCAGCACTTCCGCCGTGACCATTGCGTCGACGGGCTTTGGCAGTTGGCCGTGTCGGCCTAGGTCGCCAGCCTATCGGCAGCTGCAGGCAGCCACTCGGAACCGTCGGGCGGCCTGGACACTGGGGCGGGGCACTCCGGGCTGTCTACAGGGTCAATTTTGATAAGGATTGACTCATGCCCGCAGGCTACTCGCGGGATAGATGCTTGGAGGTATTGATGCGATTGGCCTATCTGTGTGCCCCTGTTCTTGGCCTGGTCCTGGTGGGTTGTGGACAGGATGACGTTGATCGGGAGGTGGCGACGCCCGAACCTGCGATCGAAAAACCTGAGCCGCCCTTCACGGGTGCGCCACCCTCCAATGATGGAGAGGGTGCCGGTCCTGAAGCTGGTGCGCCACTGGCAACCGGTGCAGAGGGCAATATGGACACAGCGCCAGCGGATAACGGCAGCGGTCTGGGCACAGCGTCCGGCGCGGGTACGGCACCCAACACCACACGCGGCGCGTCAGGTGCCGCTCAGTAAATCCACGTTCAGCTTAAGCATGTGCAGTGTCCGCCACTTCGCGTAGTACACCGCACGGCAGGAGAATCGATATGAAATCCCGACTGATTGCCATGACCGCCGCACTTCCACTCGCCCTGACACTGGTCGGCTGCTCGCCGGACGAAGAGCCGTCAGCGCTGCGCAACAATGAACGAAATCAGCAGGAATTTCAGAACACTGCGACCGACCCGGCCGGGCCTCGTGAACTATCGCCGCCGTCCAACTTGGCCAACGAGTAGCTAGGCGTATTGCGCGGCGGCGTACCCTGAAGCCCAGGCCCACTGGAAGTTGAAGCCGCCAAGGTGGCCGGTCACGTCCAGAACTTCACCAACGAAATACAGGCCTGGTGATTTCTGCGACTCCATCGTCTTGGATGACACTTCCTTCGTATCCACGCCGCCGAGGGTCACCTCGGCCGTCCGATAGCCCTCGGTGCCTGCTGGCACCAGGCGCCAGCAACCCAATTGCTCGGCGATTTCGATCAGCTCGTTGGCCGAATACTGCTTCAACGGCTTAGAGACGAACCAGTGTTCTGCCAGAAGTCCGGCCATCTTGCGGGTGAACAGTTCGCCGAGCAGGGTTTTCAGTTCGGTATTGGGGCGCTCGCGGCATTGCTCGTCCAGCCACTCGCTCAGGTTCAGATGCGGCAACAGGTTGATCTCGATGGCATCGCCCGGCTCCCAGTAGGAGGAGACCTGCAGAATCGCCGGACCGGACAGCCCGCGATGGGTGAACAGAATGTTTTCGCGGAAGGTTTGGCCGTTGCAGCTGACCAGGCAATCCTCGACTGAAGTCCCCGACAGCGCCTCGCACATCGACTTCAATTGTGGCTCGGTGATGGTGAAGGGCACCAAGCCTGCACGGGTCGGCAGCACGGTGTGACCGAACTGCCGCGCCACTTGATAACCGAATCCGCTCGCACCGAGGGTCGGGATCGACAAGCCGCCTGTGGCGATCACCAGCGACTGGCAGGTTACCGGTCCTGCATCGGTCAGCAGCTGGTAGCCACCATCCGCTTTGTCTATGGTTTGTATGGCCGTCTCGAGCCGCAAGTCGACGCCGGCCTGCTCGCACTCGTCCAGCAGCATAGCCAGTATGTCGCTCGCCTTGTTATCGCAGAACAGCTGGCCCAGCTTCTTCTCGTGGTAGGGCACGCCGTGACGGCTGACCATCTCGATGAAGTCCCACTGGGTATAACGGGCGAGCGCGGATTTGCAGAAATGCGGATTGCCGGAAAGGAAGTTGGCCGGCTCGGTGTAGAGGTTGGTGAAGTTGCAGCGGCCACCGCCTGACATGAGGATCTTTTTGCCGGCCTTGTTCGCGTGGTCGATGAGCAGGACCCGTCTGCCCCGGGCGGCTGCTGTGAAGGCGCACATCAGCCCGGCAGCCCCTGCGCCGATTACTACCACGTCCGTCTGCACTGCCAGCTACCTCGCCCGGAAAATGCGCGATGGTACTCCTGCCGCTCGCTGGCTGCAGCTCGGTCTCCCGGCAACCGACGAGCCGGGCATCCCAAACGGCGCTGGTTGTGATTAGCTTGCGCTGGTGGCGCTTCGCCATGAGTGTGCGGGAGAGCGCGTTGACAAGAATAAAAAAATTTATGGTTGGAATGCTGCTGTCGACCACTGCGTCGGTTTCTGCCGAAGTGCTGAGACTGGCAGGTGATGCCTGGCCGCCCTACACAGACCAAACCTTGCCCGGCGACGGGTTGTCGGTCGAGCTTATCCGCACGGCGCTTGGTCGCGCGGGCTATGACGTCACCTACACCGAGGTGCCTTGGGAGCGGGTGGTACTGGGGTTACAGCAAGGCAAGTACGACATCATCAACGACTGGTTCACGACCCGGCATGCAGACTACGCAACGTACAGTCGTCCCTTTCTGAGCAACCGGGTGCGTTGGGTACAGCGGCAGGGTGCGGGCATCCGCTATGAGGGACGTGAAAGTCTGCGCACTTATGACATCGTGCTGACCAATGGTTATGCCTATAGCGATGAGCTGGCAGACGATTCAACACTCAACAAAGGCTACGCCAATAACTTCGTGCAGGCGGCTCGAATGCTGCTGGCCGATCGCGCTGATCTGGCCCTTGAGGACGAGCGTACTGTGCTGTTTCACTTCAGCGGCTCGCTCAAGGATGTGAGTGATGGGCTGAGTTTCGTGCCGGGTGAATTCAGCATTCGCGATCTGTCGCTGGTGGTGCGTAATGATCATCCGCAGCAGGCTGCAATCATTGCGGCCTTCAACCGCGAGATCGAGGCGATGGTCGAGGATGGCACCTACGCGGCCATCTTCGCGCGTCATGGTCTCCCTTCGCCGGATTCGCTGCCTCAGCCTTGAGGCTGCGGCTGTTTGATCAGGTGCGCGGCCATGCTGCGTAGTGGTGCCAGCTGCCGGCAGATCAGCCCCAACTGGGTCTGCAGCAGGCGATGGCTATCGTCGATGTCTTCCGAGGTCTGCTCCAGCTGTTGCGCCAGCGCTTCCTCTGCTTCGCTGTAAACGGCAACCGGTTGGTTGTGTTGCAGCCCGTTGGCCAGCTCGTCGAGGCTGCTCGCTAATTGCTGTGCCGCGCTTTCCAGCATTTCGTCACGCGCATCGTCGGGCAGACTCTCGCGGTGGGCGCCCAAGCCCGACAGGTAGTTGAGCAGCGTGTGCGAGAGGATCAAGAAGCGGAAGCCGGTTTCCGCGTCCTTACGGAAATGCCCAGGTTCCAGGAGCATGTTCGACAAGGTGGTGGAGAGCGCCGCGTCGGCGTTGTGTGCGTTGCGCCGCGCCAGTCGATACGCCAGGTCATCACGCTTGCCGCTTTCGTACTGGGTCATGATTTGCCGTAGATAGTCGGCGCTACGCGCGAGGGTATTGGCGACGACCTGATTGAGGCGCCGGCCCTGCCAGTCCGGCAGTACGAAGAACACGGCGGCCGCCGCGATCAGGCTGCCCAGGATGGTGTCGACCAGCCGAGGCCAGAACAGCCCGTAACCGTCACCCACCTGATTGAAACAGAACAGTACCAGCAGCGTGATCGCCGCAGTCGCTAGGGTGTAGCGGCTGCTGCGAGTGGCGAAGAACACGACGCCTGCGATCACGGCGAACAGCGCCTGTATCTGCTGGCTGGGAAACAGATCGAACAGCGCCCAGCCAACAGCCAGGCCGAGCGCCGTGCCCGTCACGCGCTGGACCAGCTTGATCCGCGTGGCGCCGTAGTTGGGCTGGCAGACGAACACCGTCGTCAGCAATACCCAATAACCCTGTTCGGGGTGGATCGTGTGGAGCACGGCATAGCCACAAAGCAGCGCCAAACTCATGCGCAGGGCATGGCGGAACAGCAGGGAGGTGGGCGTCAGCTGCAAGCGGATACGGTTGAACGCATCCCGCAACGATTGTGGCTGCCGATCCAGCAGGCTGCTGTCCTGTTCCCCTTCCAGGGCATCGGGGTTGGTCGCCGTGGACAGCTGGCGCTGCATGGTCGCGAGATTGCCGGACAATGCCCGCAGTGAGCGCAACAGCCCGCGCCACGCCGGGTTGCTCTGCAGCCGCAGGTGTTCGAGCGACGACTCCAGGTCCGCCAGTGCCTGTGCATTGGCTTCGCTGTAGCGAAACGGCTGACGCAGCTGGACGGCATTCGCCAGGTCCACGCAAGCCAAGCCCTGCAAACGCAGCAGCCTGCCGCAACGAAACAGCACGTCGCTGTGAAAGAACGCCTCGGCCAGCTCCTGGTAAGGATAGTGCGAGGAGCTGACGCGCTCGTGCAGGTCCTGTGCAAGGAAGTAGAGCTTGAGGTAGTGGCTGATCTTCGCTCCGGGCCGACCATTGCCCAGGCGATGCAACAAGGTTTCCTTGGTGGCATTCAGCGCGCTTACCACCCGGCCGTTCTGCTGCGCCAGTTGCAGGCGACGTTCTTCCACATCCAACTGGCGCACCGGCTCGAACAGGGCGGCCTTGAGTTTGTAGTACTGCCCCAGCTCCCGGTACAGGCGGGCCAGACTTTGCTGTACGGGCTGGTGGGCAAAGAGCGCATTCCAAACGACGGAAAGCAGGCCGTACCAGGTCGCGCCCGCCAGTAACAGCAGCGGGTCGCGCCAGGGATGCAGCGCCTCGCCGCCACGCTGGTCGGCTGCGATCATGCTGTAGATCGACAGAATCAACGTCGCCTGGGCGATGGTTGCGTAGCGTTCGCCTAGTGCACCGAGCATCACCAGGCCGAACGCTGATGCCGCCATGCCGAGCGCAAACAGCAGAGGGAATGGGAACAGCAGCTGCACCGAAGCCGCGGCAATGCTGAAGCACAGCAGTGTGACCAGCAGGGCCGATAACCGCCCTAGCCAGCTGTCGTCGGTTTCCGCCAATGCGCTGGCAATGACGCCGAGGAACAAGGGAATCGCCATGGATGGTTGGGAGAGGTACCAGCTCAATCCCATGCTGCCGGCCAGTGCGATCAGTACGCGAAGGCTGTAGCCGAACTTGTCCAGTGCCCAGAGCTGGCGCAGGGAATGGCTGAGCGAGGGTGAGCGCATAAAACGAGTCGGACCTGGCTGGGAGAAGAAGGTAGGACGTCGGCCGTGGGCTGACGTCACGGCAATCGAAGCAAAGCTTATACCGTCCATCCGTCTCGCATCATCGGAACGAAACCGCACGGTCATCGTTTAGCCGTATTCGTCTGGCTTCATTCATGCGCCCCCTCCCATTCCTATAAAAGAGGACACCGCATGAACCGTGAACACGATGCCAGCCGCCGCAGCCTGCTCAAAGGTGGCGCTATCACCGCCGCCGTCGTCGCCAGCACGCCGTTTCTCGGCACGCTCGAAGCCTTCGCTGCACGTAACGCACAAGGTCGCGGCGCCGGCCTGGTTCGCAGCAGCTACGGCCCGTTGCGTCCGACCAAGGACCTGAGCACCGGTCTGGAATTGCTCCAGCTGCCCGATGGATTCCAGTACAAGAGCTTTTCATGGACTGGCGACCTGATGGAAAACGGTCAGCCTGTCCCTACGTCGCATGACGGCATGGGCGTTATCGAGGTGCGTCGCGGCCAGCATGGCCCGGAAATCGTGCTGGTGCGTAACCATGAAGCCAGCACCGGCCCGCTGATCGACGCCACCGGCATCTACGATAACGTGACCCTGTCCAACGGCCAGCGTCCGGCCGGCGGCACCACCAACCTTTATGTCTCCCGCGACATCATGCAGCCGGTACGCACCCTGCCGAGCCTCGGCGGAACCCGTACCAACTGCGCCGGCGGTGTCACGCCTTGGGGCACCTGGTTAACCTGTGAAGAGAACACCTCTGACTACCGCAGCGTGGGTGGTCACGCCCACGGCTATGTGTTTGAGGTGACGGCCGACCCGGCGCTGACCACTGGCCAGCCGATCGTGCAGATGGGTCGCTTCCGCCACGAAGCGGTTGCAGTGGACCCGCGTAACAGCTATGTCTATTTGACGGAAGACGCCCGCAACCAATCCGGCTATTACCGCTATATCCCCACTGACGCGAGCCAGCAGCCAGGTTCACTTGCCTCGGGCGGAATACTGCAAGCCGCTCGGGTGCGTAATCGTGCGTTGATCGACCTGCATGCGCCGAAGCAGGGCGACAGCTATCAACTGGAGTGGGTGGAAGTATCGAATCCGGACCTCGAGCCTCAGCCCGAAGGCAGCGGCCCTTATGTTCAGGGGCGTCAGGCCGGCGGCCTGAGCATGAGCCGCGGCGAAGGCATCTGGTACAGCGAGGGCAAGCTCTACATTGTCGACACCAGTGCCGGTACCGACAGTCAGGGCCGCCCCGGTTACGGCCGTGGGGCGGTGTGGGTGCACGATCTGGCGAATGACCGCTTGACCTGCATCTTCGCTTCCACCGACGCCGAAATCGCCAACAACCCGGACAACATTACGGTCAGCCCGCGCGGCGGTGTGCTTCTGTGCGAAGACGGTGGTGGTGTGCAGGACGCTTTCGGCTTTGGCGAACGCCTGCTGGGCCTGACCACCGCGGGGGAGGCCTACATCTTCGCCAAGAACAACGTGGTGTTCGATGACGTCCAGGCCGCTGCGGCCGGGAAGAACGCTTCGGGCGGCGACTACCGCAACCGTGAGTTCTGCGGCGCCTGCTTCGACCCGACCGGACACTTCCTGTTCGTCAACATCCAGACCCCCGGCATCACGTTTGCCATCTGGGGTCCATGGGCTCGCGGTTCGCTGTAAGTCCAGTTCTGATGAGCCCGATCAGAAGGAGCTGATCGGACTTGTTTAGTTTGTAGGGTGGACGTCGCTTCTTACGTCCACCGTCGCTGGTGGATCGGAGAAGCGTGATCCACCCTACATTCAGCATTCAGCTTAGAGCTGCCTGACCTTCAATGAACGCCCCTTGATCTTGCCGGAGTTCAGGCGATTCATTGCCTGCTTGGCCAGGTCGCGCTCGACCGCGACAAACGCCTGAAAGTCGAAGATCGCGATCTTGCCCACCTGCTTGCCCGGAATTCCCGCATCGCCTGTCAGTGCGCCGAGGATGTCGCCGGGTCGCAGCTTGTCCTTGCGGCCTGCGCCGATGCACAGCGTCACCATCGGCGGTTGCAGCGGTTCGCCTGGCTGCACTTTCAGATCACTCAGGGGCTGCCAATTGAGCGGCGCTTTCTGCCGGTCCTCGATGGCCTGGGCGCGGTGGCCTTCGGCCGGGGCGACGAGGCTGATGGCGATGCCTTTCTTGCCGGCGCGACCGGTACGTCCGACCCGGTGAATGTGAATTTCGGAATCGCGTGCCAGCTCGACGTTAATCACCATGTCCAGCGCGTCGATATCCAATCCGCGGGCCGCCACATCGGTCGCGACCAGCACCGACAGGCTGCGGTTGCTGAACATCGCCAGCACCTGATCGCGGTCGCGCTGCTCCAGATCGCCGTTCAGCGCCATGGCAGAGATCCCTTTTTCGGTGAGGGCGTCGACCAATTCCTGGCACTGCTGCTTGGTAAAGCAGAAGGCCACGCAGGTCTCGGGTCGGAAGCTGGCGAGGATGCGAATAACCGCCTGCATGCGTGCCTCGGGATCGATCTCGTAAAAGCGCTGCTCGATTTGGGTGTCGTCATGCAGGGCTTCGACCTTGACCTGCTGCGGATCACGCATGAAGGTCGACGCGAGTTGCTTGATGCCGCTGGGGTAGGTTGCCGAGAACAGCAGGGTTTGCCGCTTGCTCGGGGTCTGCCCGATGATCTCGGCAATCGCATCGTAGAAACCCATATCGAGCATGCGGTCGGCTTCGTCGAGGATCAGCTTGTTGAGGCCGTCGAGTTTCAGCGTGCCCTTTTTCAGGTGTTCCTGAACGCGCCCAGGCGTGCCGACGATGACATGGGCGCCATGTTCCAACGAACCGATTTGCGGGCCGATGGACACGCCGCCGCAAAGCGTCAGGATCTTGATGTTGTCTGCCGAGCGCGCCAGCCGGCGCAGTTCCTTGGCGACCTGATCGGCCAGCTCGCGGGTCGGGCAGAGCACCAGCGCCTGACAGCCAAAATAGCGCGGGTTGATTGGCTCCAGCAGGGCAATACCGAAGGCGGCGGTTTTGCCGCTGCCGGTCTTCGCCTGCGCGATAAGGTCCATACCTTTAAGCATGACCGGCAGGCTTTGCGCCTGAATCGGCGTCATTTCGGCATAGCCGAGGGCGTCGAGGTTGGCCAGCGTTGCAGGGCTGAGGGGCAAGGTGGCGAAGGCTGAACTGGGCACGGTATTGATCTGCTAGAAAAAGTGAGGCGCAGTCTAACAGGCGGCCCGCGTCCACGCGTGCTGCCGATGGCCCGGCACAACGGGCGGAACGGATCGCGACGACAGCCGGTCCCACTGAAGTCAATACAGAGTCAGGAGGCCGTTTTGTCCCGTTTGTTGTTGCTATTGAGCGCTTTAACCCTTCCCGCCGTTGCCGCTGAGCCAACCCTGTTTGGCCGCTATGAGCAGATCAAGATCGAAGACCTCGGCAAGACCCTCAAGGCGAAGATGGACACCGGCGCTATGACAGCCTCGCTGTCGGCGCGCGATATCGAACGCTTCGAACGAGATGGTGAAGACTGGGTGAGATTCCGCCTGGCAGTCGAGGGCGCTGACGACACGCTATATGAGCATCGGCTGGCGCGAATCGCCGAAATCAAGACCCGCAAAGAAGAGGCGGTCGACCCGGACGACGACACCGATGTGGAGCGTGGGCCGGATGTAGCCGAGCGGCCGGTTGTCGAGATGCAGTTATGCATCGGTGACCAGCTACGCGAAACCGAGGTCAACCTGACCGACCGTAGCCACTTCCGCTATCCGCTGTTGATAGGTGCGACGGCGATTCGCGACCTGGAGGCGGCAATCGACCCTGCCCAGAAATATACGGCTGGGCGTCCCACCTGCTAGTTCGGCTCGCTTCCTGCGAGCCAAGCGGGCGCGGATGGTAATAGCCTCCCGCGCCCGACGCACCCATTTAACCCCTATGGTTTGTCGCAATCAGAATCGCACTTAGCGATGCGTATTAACGACTATTACCGTCGACGAACCTGACTCGGCTTGTAATCTAATCATAATCTTCAGGTGTTATTTAATTCGCGCATCTTATTACTGCTCTGATCTTCGTGCCCTCCTATGCGAAAGATAAATATAGGTCGTCTTGCGCCTTTATTATTTCGGGTATTTGTTTAGTAGCTAGTATTCGAGGATTTGAAAACCTTAGTTCAACGCTTGTTTTGTTTCGTGACCGCTGAGTCAGGTAGTAATGATCCTCTGCGCGCGGCAAGCGGCTCGAAAGATTGGGTTCCATTCCGCTGAGGTGCTGGCAGAAGCGCTCAGTGTATGGCTTGAGGGTCGCGTGTCTTCAGGCACTACTAGTGCGCTGGCATATGGCCTGCGGGGAGCATATGGGCCGGTCACGCGACGGTTGGGGGTGTCGTTTTAGCGCTCGTTCTAGAGCCCGTCAGACTAAAGTCGGGGCTATCTTTCCACGACACATCCTTGCTAAATTCACGATGTGGTTCCCTTCACCCGTAATAAAAATAAGACGGAGAACGTCATGGCCGACGACGACGACAAAAAAAATGCTGATGCGTACTGGAAGGCGAATGTTCGCCTCATAACATGGAGCTTGGTAGTTTGGGCTCTTGTCTCATATGGTTTCGCCATTCTTCTGCGCCCTTTGCTGGCGGGTATCCCGGTCGGGGGAACTGACCTGGGGTTCTGGTTCGCTCAACAGGGTTCCATCATTACGTTCATTTTGATCATCTTCCACTACGCGTGGCGGCTGAACAAACTGGACAAGGAATTCGGGGTTGAGGAGTAACTAGAATGAGCCAATATTGGATCAACATGTCGTTCGTGGGCGCGTCCTTCCTGCTTTATATCGGGATCGCGATCTGGGCCCGCGCCGGTTCGACCAAAGAATTCTATGTCGCTGGTGGTGGCGTTCACCCGGTAACCAACGGCATGGCAACGGCAGCAGACTGGATGTCTGCTGCTTCCTTCATTTCCATGGCAGGTCTGATCGCCTCCGGCGGTTATGCCACTTCGGCGTACCTGATGGGCTGGACCGGTGGCTATGTGCTGCTGGCGATGCTGTTGGCGCCCTACCTGCGCAAGTTCGGCAAGTTCACGGTTCCGGACTTCATCGGTGACCGTTTTTACAGCCGTGGTGCGCGCCTGACTGCAGTCGTCTGCCTTATCCTGATCTCCGTAACTTACGTAATCGGCCAGATGGCTGGTGCGGGTGTGGCGTTCTCTCGCTTCCTCGAAGTGAGCAACTCCACCGGTATCTGGATTGCTGCTGTAATCGTGTTCGCCTATGCGGTATTCGGCGGCATGAAGGGCATCACCTATACCCAGGTGGCGCAATACGTGGTTCTGATCATCGCCTACACCATTCCGGCCGTGTTCATCGCCATGCAGCTGACGGGCAACCCGATCCCGATGTTCGGCATGTTCAGCACCCATACCGAATCCGGTATGCCGCTGCTCGAGAAACTGAACCAGGTGGTCACTGACCTCGGCTTCGCCGCTTACACTGCAGACGTCGACAACAAGCTGAACATGTTCCTGTTCACCCTGTCGCTGATGATCGGTACCGCTGGTCTGCCACACGTGATCATCCGCTTCTTCACCGTACCGAAGGTGGCTGACGCCCGTTGGTCCGCTGGCTGGACGCTGATCTTCATCGCTCTGTTGTATCTCACCGCGCCGGCTGTTGCCTCCATGGCACGCCTGAACCTGGTACAGACCATCTATCCGGAAGGTCCACAGGCCGAAGCGATCCGCTACGAAGATCGTCCAGAGTGGATCCAGACTTGGGAAAAGACTGGTCTGATCGCTTGGGAAGACAAGAACGCTGACGGTCGTGTGCAGATGTACAACGACACCAACGCCGCCTTTACCCCGACCGCTACTGAGCGTGGCTGGAATGGCAACGAGCTGACCGTGAACAACGACATCATTGTTCTGGCCAACCCGGAAATCGCCAACCTGCCGGGCTGGGTCATTGGTCTGATCGCTGCCGGTGCTATCGCTGCTGCGCTCTCAACTGCTGCGGGTCTGCTGCTGGCGATCTCCTCTGCCATCAGTCATGACCTGATCAAGACGCTGATCAATCCAAAGATCAGTGAGAAGAACGAAATGCTGGCCGCCCGTCTAGCCATGACCGCAGCGATTCTGCTTGCGACTTGGCTGGGCCTGAATCCTCCGGGCTTTGCGGCTCAGGTCGTCGCCCTGGCGTTCGGTCTTGCGGCAGCGAGTCTGTTCCCGGCGCTGATGATGGGTATCTTCTCCAAGCGTGTGAACAGCAAGGGCGCTGTCGCAGGAATGCTGGTTGGTGTAATTTCCACCGCCGTGTACATCTTCCTGTACCTGGGCTGGTTCTTCATTCCTGGCACTGCAAGCATCCCCAACACGCCTGATCAGTGGTGGATGGGCATCTCGCCGCAAGCCTTCGGTGCGGTAGGTGCGATGCTGAACTTCGCTGTTGCCTACGCTGTGTCGATGGCTACCGAGGCTCCGCCGCAGGAGATTCAGGATCTGGTCGAGAGCGTTCGTACTCCTAAGGGTGCTGGCGTTGCGCTTGATCACTAACTGATAATGCAGCCGGACGTCAGACCTGTTCTGACACAAGGTTGAGGTAGAAGTCGGGCTTCCATATGGAAGCCCGATTTTTTTAGGGGAGTTTTTATATGTTCTGGCATCTAATCGCGGCAATCGTCGCTGGTGTAGCGGGTGCAGGCATCGGGCTGCTGCTGCGCTCACTGACGCGCAAGCGAGTGCCGAAATGGATCATTCCTGTCTGTGCTGGTCTGGGAATGCTGAGTTACACCATCCATTACGAATACACCTGGTTCGAAACCAAACAGGCCCGCCTGCCGGAAGGGACCGTGGTTGTTTCGAGCGAAGAGGGAGAAATGTTGTGGCGCCCATGGACCATGATGTACCCCATGCCCTTGAGCTACACGGTGCTCGATCAGGCAAACGCGCAGATCCAGGATACGAATCAGGGCCGCATCGCCCGCTTTGTCCTGTATCGCTTCGATAAGCAGCATCTAACTTCCACCGTCGTCAGTGGACGTTATCAGCTGATTTGCGCGGAAAAGGCCATGTTCAGGCTGAACGAGGCGGGTCAGGCCAAAGCCGAAACCTTGACCGAGTTGGACGCCGATTCGCCACTATTCCGGCGCATCTGCGGCGCCGAGTCGCGCTGAGCCCCGGGCGGCGGATGAACTTGTTTAGCACACCGCTGCGCCCGCTGATGGGAACGCAGCACTGCGTTTGAAGCGACGCCTGGCCAGGGAGGCCGGGCGGCAGGCCGAAAAGCCTTGATATGTCAGTTTTTGATCTTGGGCTGCCCAGTCTGGACCGGCGTTGTCGTTCGCCGGCGTAGCATCGGCCATATACCGAGAACTGCCGGTAGGCCAAGGCCGAGCCAGGCAATTCCATCCCACCAGCCATCCCCAAGAAGCGCAGCGAAAAGACCAGCGAGGCTGAGCACAGCAATCAGGCCCGGCAGCATGAAGGTCGATTCACGCCAGCTCACGCTGTCACCTCGCGACTTGCCGCCTGCATGCCGCGGCGGCGAACCCACCATAGATAAAGCCCGCTACCCAGTACGATGATGGTCAGCACATCGAGCACGGCCCACAGAATCTGCATCGGTCGACCGCCGTAATCACCGAAGTGCAGTGGTTGTGACAGACCCAGCGCATCCATGTACCAAGGCCGCTCGCCTACAGCCGTGACCTCCAGTGTCTGCGCATCGATCAGCACAGGCGTGAACAGGTGCGAGGTTAAATGGCTGCTGCCATTCATGAATACGGTGTAGTGGTGCTCGCTGGAAAAGCGCGTGCCCGGAAAGGCAATGAAGTCCGGCTGCATACCGGGTGCTGCTTGGGTGGCGATGTTCAGAAGGTTGCTTGCCGGGGCGCGCGACGTCAGCGCTGGCGCATCACGGTAGGGCGCGAGCATTGACGCGAGCGAGTCGGCGCGCCAAGCCTCGATCACCAGATCGGCGCAGGCGCTGACCACGCCGGTAATACCCACTACCAGCGCCCAGCTGAGCGTTACCACACCGATCAGGTTGTGCAGATCCAGCCAGCGAGTCCGGTTGGAGCGGCTGTGACGTACCTGAGCGAACTGGAGCCGGCGCATGAAGGGCGCATAAAGCACGACGCCTGAAATGATTGCCACGATAAACAGCAAGCCCATCGAGGCCAGGAACAGCTTGCCGGGTAGCCCTGCAAACATGTCGACATGCATGCGCAGGAAAAACATCATCAGGCCGCCGTTAGCCGCCGGCATTTCGACCGCTTCGCCGGTGCGGGCATCAAGCATGAAGGTGTAGGAAGAGTTGGGCTCGGTGCCGGCTGTTGCAGCGGTGATCGCCACGACCCCGTTAGGCTCGTCCGCTTCCCAGCCAAAATACTGCACCACCTCACCCTCGCGGTGCCGCTCGGCGGCTGTCACCAACTGCTGCAGATCGAGATGCGGCGTATCGGGTGCCATCTCACGCAACTCCGGAGCCTCACCAAGCAGATGTTCCAGTTCGTGATGGAAGATCAGCGGCAATCCAGTGACCGCCAGTAAGAGGAGAAACAGCGTGCAGATCAGGCTGGTCCATGTATGGACGAAGGACCAGCGGCGGATGGTGGTGGCCCGCATCAGAACTCCAGCTGCGCCGACAGCTTGAGCGTGCGTGGTGCTCCAAGGTAATGGCTGCTCAGCCAGTATTCCTCGTCGGTCAGATTGCTCAGGTTGGCGCGCAGGGTCAGGGCACGTTCATCCGCCAAGGCCATGCGATAGCGGCCGCCCAAGTCGAAAGTGGTGAACGAGGGGATGGTGTGGTCGTTGGCCTCGTCGGTGTATTGCTTGCCCGTATAGAAGGCGCCACCGGTGAGCGTCAGGCCGGGTACGCCGAATATCGCGTATTCGCCGTAGAGCTTGGCCAGGTGCCGAGCCACGTCGACCGGGCGGTTGCCGTCGTTGGCAGCATTCGCCGCGCCTTCTACGACCGGATCGAGCAGGGTGACGCCGCCCACCAGTGTCAGTGCTGGGGTAACGTTGCCCGTTACGCTGAACTCCAGGCCCTTGTTGTTCTGCATGCCATCCTGAACGAAGAAGTTGGCTGCATTGGTGTAGGTGTTGGGCTTCTCGATGTCGAACAGCGCAACGGTGTACAGGGCACCGCCGAGCTCGGCTTTCGCACCGATTTCGTACTGCTCGCTGACGATCGGCGCCAGTGCCTGGCCCGCGTTGTTCGTGCCGCTCGGCGCTACGCCACCCGTCTGCAGACCTTCGATGTAGGTCACGTAGGTCGTAAGCCACTCGACCGGCTTGTAGACGAGCGAGACGTTGGGCGAGGTTTTAGTTTCGCTGTAGTCCTCGATCGCCGGCGGGCTGCCGAACGCTTCGACCCAGACGAAGTTGTCGCTGAAGGTCTTGATACGTGAGTGCGTCACGCCAAGAATTGTCGACCATTGCTCGTTGAAGGTGATGACGTCGCCGATCAGCACGCTGTCGGACTGGCTGCGGCTGGCCAGATGGTAGTCACCATCGCCGAGATCGTAGGCGGGCTTGGCCACCTGCGGCCGCTCGCTGAAGGGCACTTCGGGGGTGACCGATACATATTGTGGGCCCGGGAACGGGATGTAGTCGGTGTTGTAGCGAACCCGTGCAATGTTTCCTTGGTAACCGAAGGTCATCTCATGGCCGATGCCCACGGTGTCGAAAACCGCATCAAGGAAGAGGTTACCGGAGGTCTCTTCGGTTTCCACCGGGGCGAAGGCGTAGAGCGGCTGGACGTACACGCCGGCCGAGTTCACGGTCGGCCCCGTATAGGCGTATTCGGTCGTGTACTGGCTGTAGCCGAGCGCACCGCGCAGGCTGAACACGTCGCTCAAGCGCCACTGGAAGCGGCTGCCGACACGGTCGTGGCGGCTGTCGTTGTAGGCCCATCGTTGGCTATAGAGCTCGTCGTTCTCCAAGTCGTCGGCATCAGGCCGGAATGCTTGATCGGCGAAGTACCAGTAGCTGGTTAGGCCCCGCGTCTCGCTCTGCTTGTGCGAGGCGTCGAACTGGATGAGCAAGTCGTCGCTGACGTTCCAGTCCAGTGCGACGCTGGCCATGTGACGGCGTTCGACCTGTCCGTCAATGGCGGTTTCGCCGTCCTGGGCGAGCAGGTTGACGCGGTAGGCGAAGAGGCCTTCGCTGTCGATCGGCCCGCCGAAGTCCCCGTGCAGGTACTGGTTCTCGCCGCCAGGGGTGCCGTAGGTCACGCTGTTGTAGCGCTCGGCAGTGGGGCGCTTGAGCACATAATTGACCAGTCCGCCGGGGCTGGCCGGACCATAGAGAAAACCGGACAGGCCGCTGAGGATCTCCAGCCGCTCCATTTCCTCGATGAAATTTCCGCCATCGTAGCTATTACTGAATCGCAGGCCATCATTGGCGATGCTCAGGTTGCCGACGCCGCTGAAGCCGCGAATGGCTACCGCGCTGGCGTAACCCGCGCTGGTCGGGGAGGTGAACTGCGTGGTCGGGCTGAGCTTGAATATGTCGTCGCTGGAGGTGGCCTGGATGTTATCCATCAGCTCCGAGGAAATCACTGTCACCGAATAGGGAGCATCCTGGAGTGCCATTCCGCCCAGCGCGCCGACGTTTCGCACGGCGCTGGTGCGATAGCCGCTTTCTTCGCCGCCCTCAGCCAACGCCTCGGTTGCCGTCACGGTGACATCCGGCAGTGCCATCGCCTCGGTTGCTGCCTGCTGCAAACTGAAGCTGCCCGAAGGGTCCTGACGAAGTTCGAGTCCGGTGTCGCGCAAGGCTCGCTGCAGCGCCCCCTGGCCATCGAAGCGGCCTTGTACCGGCTCGGCCTTGCGGTCGCGGACCAGCGCCGGATCAATACTGAGCACCAGCTCTGCTTCGGCGGCGATGCGATTCAGCGTCGAGGCCAGTGGCGCGGCGGGCAGAGAGTACTCGCGAAGCTCGCCAGCAGCCGACTCTCCGTTGGGCATCTGTGCCAGTAGTGGCAGTGGCGCGACGGCAATAGCAACGGCCAGAAGGCTGGGGCGGAACAGTGAAAACGATGGCATTTGTGAATAACTCCCGAATAGGAATATGTCTCAGTTATTCATCAGGCCGGATGAGAAAAGAAAAGTGATAGGGCAGCTGAGAATATTTTTTAGGGCCTTGAGCCAGCGCTGTGATGGGCGCTGCAGCTACTTGCCCGGATCGCTGACAGGTTGCGCCGGAACGACCTTGACCCACCAATCAGTGTGCCGCTCGATCTGCACCGGTAGGCTGGGTGGCAGGGCTGCCAGCGCGCGGTCGGTGTCGTGCAGCGGAAAACTGCCGCTGATGCGCAGGGATTCGAGGCTCGGGTCGAGGCCGAGGTAACCACGGCGATACTCACCGAGTATGGCTAGCAGCTCGCTCAACGGTAGATCTTCTACCACGAGCATGCCCCGGCTCCAGGCGTCTGCAGCAACCGGTGCTGCCTGATTGTCATCGAGCTGATCGCGGCGCATCAGTACCTGCTCGCCAGCCTGCACGGTGCGACCCGCCTGTAGGCCGCCGGGAAGCGCGGCCACAGCGGATCGGAGTACGACCAGGCGGGTCGCATCACCTTCTCGCCGAACGATAAATCGCGTGCCGAGCGCGCGCAGATCGCCTTGTTCGGTTTCGACGATAAAGGGCCTTGGGTCATTGCCCGGTGCGGTTTCAACAAGCACCTCACCGCTGTGCAGAAACAGCCGGCGCTCTTGCTGATCGAAGTGAATATCCAGTGCGCTGCGGCTGTTTAGCTGTATGTGGCTATTGTCAGTAAGCGTAACGCTCAGCTGTTCTCCGGCGCCGGTGCGTTCGTCAGCTAACCACACCGGCAGCGGCTGCGATTGCAGTGCGATTCCCATGCCCAGCGTGCACAGTAATGCCAGGCCCAGAAGCGCACCACCTACTGTCCGCCGTCCGGAGTGAGCACTGATCTGCAACGCCCTTCGCGCGGTTGGGGAATTAATGGTGCCGAGTTGCTGATCGATGCCGCCCAGTTGTGCCCAGGCTTTAGCGTGCTCGGCACTTTCACTCAACCAGCGTTGTAGCGCCTTGCGGACCTGAGGGCTCGCGTCACCGTCGCCAAGACGCAGCTGCCAGGCGATGGCCTCATCGAGCACACGGGCCGATACCGGTTGCCGGTCCATACTCATCTAGGCTCACCGTAAACGGCGATATAACACTGGCGCAGAGCCTGGGCGAGGTACTGTCTTACGCGTGGAACTGAGACGCCGAGGCGCGACGCAATTTCGGCGTGGGTCAGGCCGTCCAGGCGGTTATAGAAGAAGGCTGCACGTGCATTAGCCGAGAGCGCTCCGAGCATGAGGTTCACTTCGCGCAATGCCTGGAGCACTTGCAGCTGATCCTCGGCGCTGGGTTGCGTGTCTTCCGGCTGCAGTGCCAGCTCATCGAGATAGGTGCGCTCCAGCGCGCTGCGACGAAAATGATCGATCAACAGCCCGCGAGCGATCGTCGCAAGCAAAGGGCGTGGCTCACGTAGATCGCCTATATCATCACGCTTGAGCAGCCGCAGAAAGGTGTCCTGGCTCAGATCCTCGGCGCGATGAGGGCACGCCTGGTGGCGGCGCAGCCAGTTCAACAGCCAATCGCGATGATCGCGATACAGCGAGCCCACGAACTGTTGATGGGTCGACCCAGCCGACAAGCGAATGCTCCAAGGCCGACACCTCGGCCAATAACGAGAACTATTCGCACATGATCGCAAGTTGCCGGCAGCGGTGCAACGAGGATGTTGCGCCGTTCGATCAGGAACCCGGCAAGCCCCATTACATGAATTGAGCCTGCTGCCGTTTGCGCCAGTTGGCCAATCGTTGGCTCATCGCCTCAAGGCTGTCCACGCCCTGTCGACGCGCCTTGCTGAACAGGATCAACGCCAGCTCGGCAGTGGCCAGTGCATCTGCGCTGGCGTGATGGCGTTGCAGAACTTGAAGTCCGAAATGGCTACACCAGTCATCCAGACCGTTTTGTCTCGGTCGGTTGTCGGGGCAGAGCATGGGTGCAACTTCGGCGATGTCGATGAATGGATGGCGCAGCTTGTAGCCTAGCGTCTGTTTTAACGCGCGGGTGAGCATGCGCTGATCGAAACCGGCGTGGAATGCCAGAATCGGGCTGTCGCCAATGAACTCCATCAAATCTAGAAGTGCTTCGGCCGGGTCTTCGCCCGCTTCGAGTTCGCTTGGCGCAATCCCGTGGATCAGCACGCTTTCGCTGACCTTTTGCGCCCGGCGCAACAGTGTCGACTCGTACTGGTCCCCCAGTTGGATGCCGCCTCGCTCGATGACCACCGCGCCAATGGAAAGGACGATATCGCGGCGCATGTCGAGACCGCTGGTTTCAAGATCAAGCACCACCATGCGCTGCACGTCGAGCGGACAAAGGTCCAGGGCAGCAGGCGGCACAAGCTGATCACGCCGTTGCAGTTGTTCGAGTTCGAGGGTAGGGCCGCGACGTTTGAACCAGGGCATATTCATAACTGGTAGCGGACCGCCAGACTGCTCTGTAGGCGCTGGGCCTGGCGAAAGGATTCGCGCAGGATACGCCGATCCAGGTGATTAAGTGTGTCGGGGTCGAGCCGGTTCGAGTAGGGCCTTCCCTCGCGTGCCTGCTGCTGGTGCTGCTGCATGCGGGTCTGCTGGATGAAATGGTAGGCCTCTTCATAGGCAGCACCATCCTTTCCGTCGATGACATCTTTTTCGACCAGCTGACGCAATCGATCCAACGTATTGCACGCTGTGATGCCGTGGCCCAGCGCCAGCAGCCGCGCTCCGTCTACGAAGGGTGTCAGGCCCTGCACTTTGAGATCCAGGGTCGCTTTGCCGTCGCCTTTGCGGGTCACCACGAAATCGCGAAAACGTCCTACGGGCGGACGATGACGTAGCGCGTTTTCCGCCATCATGCGTTGGAATAACCGACTGTCGCCGACCTCTTCAAGCATGTTGCTGCGCAGCTGCTCGCACCCCTCGCTGGGACCCCAGATCGCGCGCAGGTCGAAATAAATGGTGCTGCTGAGCAAATTTTCCGGTGTCGATTCCCGAATGAAGGCGCTGAAGCGCCGCTGCCATTCGAGTCGTGAAAGGCACAGCTGCGGGTTGCTGGCCATGATGTTGCCCTTGCACAGGGTGAAGCCACAGGTGTCCAGATCGTGGTTGATGCGCTCTGCAAGCGGCAGCAGGCGGCCCCGGATAGAGGCGGCGTCGGCTGCGTCAGCGGCTTCGAAGAGCATGCCGTTGTCCTGATCGGTATGCAGGGTCTGCTCGCGGCGCCCTTCGCTGCCGAAGCACAGCCAGGTGAAAGGGATGCCGGGGTCGCCGAGCAATTCGATGGCCAGTTCGATCACGCGACAAACCGTATGGTCGTTGAGCAGCGTGATGATGTGTGTGATCTGCGTAGAGGAGGCGCCGTGCGCCAGCATATTGTCGACCAGCTGCAAGATCCGGCTGCGGATGATTACCAGCGTCTCGACGCTGTCGGCGTGCGAAATCGCCTGCGCCAGATGAACCAGGTCGACGCGCTGCAGCGAGAACAGATCGCGCTCGGAAATCACTCCGCTCAGCAGGCCTTTATCGACAACGCAGACGTGAGCGATGTGACGCTCGGTCATGGCAATGGCGGCATCGAAGGCCGTTGCATCCGGCGGGAGATGGAATGGATCCTGCGTCATGAATTCCGCTATCGGAGCAGACAGGTCGGTCGTACCGGTGCCGATCACGCGGCGCAGATCGCGCAAGGTGAAGATGCCTCGCGGGTAAAATTCGAGGTCGGTAATCACCACGCTGCCGGTGTTGTTTTCGTGCATCAGGGCCACCGCATCGGCGAGTGGCATCGATGGCAGGCAAGAGACCGGATGATGCAAAGCGAGCTCGCCGATGCGCGTCTCCAGTGAGTATTGCTCGCCCAAGCTCTCCACCGCGCGCATCTGCGCCTGCTGATTGACCAAGTCGAGCAGGCTGCTGACGCCGCGCATGGCGAAATCACGAAATGCTGCGGATTTGGAGACTAGCTTGACGAAGGCGGGCTTGTTCAACAGGAAGCAGAAGGTGTCTTCGGCGGCGAAGTGCCCGGTGCGGGTGGCACGCTCGCCCATCAGCGCGGCCATCGGAAAGCATTCGCCGACGATCACCTCGAAGGTGGTGTCGGTGCCGCGCTTGCTGGTATGTGGGCGCTGACCATGAACCCGGCCCTGCTTGATGATGTAGAAGTGTTCGACGACGCCATCATCAGGCGAAATGATGCAATCGCCTTCGCTGTAAAAGCGCAGCTGGCAGTTCTCCACCAGATAGGCGAGGTGTCCCGGCTCCATCTGATTAAACGGCGGGTACTTATGCAGAAACTCCATGGTTCCGTGGATATTCTGCAGTACGGCGGTCTTGCCTGCCTCGGCGAAAGCATCGGCTTTGCTCATGGTTCGGTTCCATTTTTTGCGCCCAATGGTGGGCTGTGGGTCCGGTGGGGCACATTGGACGTAAGTCTAGTCGCCGGCAGGCTGCATCGGGCTGACACGGGTCAGCTGAGCGGGCAGGGTTGTAGCAGGATTTTGCGCGCATAAAAAAAACCGCCCCGTAGGGCGGTTCTGGTGGTGCGTTCGATTACGGCAGGGTGAACAGCACCTTGACCGAATCGTTGACCGCGGCGCTGTCGACATAACCGATGGCGTCGGCTTCGGCGGCAACCTTGGCGACCATCGCTGCGTCGTCGGCGACGCTTGGCAGTGGCTGGCCCTTGCCGGTGAAGATCAGCCCGGACCAATATGACTTGAGCTGCGACTCGTTCTTATTCGTGACGCCTGAATAGAAAGCCTCTTTGGCAGGAGTCCAGCCGGCTTGGTCGACACCTTTCATGGACTTGTCTTTGCCCAGGAAGATGTTGGCCACGTCGGACTGCGACGGCGCCTTGGCGGCACCGGGATTAACGATGACCGCGACTTCAGCTTGAGCCATGGAAACCATGCCGAGCAGCACTGCGCTGCTGAGGATGCGAAGGGATGTTTTCATCTGGACGCTCCTCAGAATACGAAATCAACGCCGACGGAAACAATGTCGCCGTCGTAGTTACGGGTAGGAGCAATGCCAACGGCATTTTCAAACACTTCCTGTGCGTTGCGGGTAAACACACCGTCATAGCCATTTTTGGTGTCGACGCGCTTGTACTCGCCCTTGACCACAACGGTCGGGGCGGCTTGGTAGTTCAGGCCCAGCGTCCAGGAGTTCTGGCGGCCACCGTTGTCATCCAGCTGTGCGTAAGTCACGTGCGGCAGGAAATCACCGAGGCGGCGGCCGCCCATCAGGTAAAAGGAATCGATCGACTCCATACCGTCGTTTTCGATCATGCGCGAGGTCCATTCGTTGCTGCTGACCCAGGTGCCGTTGTCGTACTGGTAGCCGATCGAAGTGAACTTACCTTTCTCTTTATCGAGGCTCAGGAGTGAAAGCGAACGGCTCGTGCCAAGGCCGAGGGCACTGGCGTCCACCGTACCGCTGATGTCGGTCTTGATATCCGCTTCGACATAGCCGACGCGCAGCGTACCGAAATCATTGGTGGCCAGGCTGACGCTGGCGCCGAACAGGTTGCCGTAGTCAATATCGAACTGCTCGTCATAGGCGTAGTAGTCACGATTCTTGGACTGACCACCCGCGACCTGGACGGTCACTGAGCCATAGGAAAGCGGCACGGTGTAGACCGCATCGACGCCTTCGTAGTTGGTCACCTGGACCTGGCTGTACACCTCGTCGGGCAGGCGCAGCCAAGGGTAGCTATAGCCGACGTCGAGGCTTTCGGAATACATGTAAACCGGGCTGCGCAGGCGACCGGCGCGGAGCATCAGCTGATCGGTGGTCTGCCACGAGAGGTAAGCCCACTCCAGGTTGGCTTTCCACTCATCCTGCTGTGCCTTGGCAGTGGCCTGAACGGTCACGCCGACGGTATCGGTCACGCCGTAGCTCAGCTGGGCGCCGAATTTGGACAGTTGGTCGCCGCGCCAGGAGTCGTTGGTTTGGCCTTGAACACCATAGCTGCGGCCATCGTCTTCACCACCCAGATGGGTGAAACCGACGGTGCCGAAACCGTTGAAGCGGTGCTCGCCTTGCTCGAGGGCGAAGGCTTGAGTGGTCGCCAGGCAGACGGCTGCCAGGCCGATAACACGTACTGCGGTCATCAGGGTGCTCCTAAAATCAATTTAAACGCGGAATTGGGCCGTGGCCGCACGCAGGTGATCGCCCGTGCTGACCAGTTGCTCGCCCAGTCGGGCGGTGGCTTCGGCGCCGTTTGCGGTTGCTTTTGCGTCCTGCTGCAACACTTGGGTTTCTTGTTGGATGGAACTCGACAGGCCGATCTGCTCCTGAGTGAATTGGGCTATCCCGGCGTTGAGTTCGTCGATCTGGTTGACGGTGCGGGCGATTGTCTCGAGCAGCTGGGTCGCTTCCACCGAGCGCTCGATGCTGGCGCGTGATTTCTCGCCATTGCTGTTCATCACGTTGAGCACCGTGTTGGCGCTGCTTTGCAGACGCTGAATGATCTGCTGAATCTCTGCCGTCGAAGCTGCGGTTTTCTGCGCCAAGTTACGCACCTCGTCAGCTACCACGGCGAAGCCGCGACCCTGTTCGCCGGCGCGGGCGGCTTCGATGGCGGCGTTCAGCGCGAGCAGGTTGGTCTGCTCGGCGATGCTGCGGATCACCGTGAGTACGGAGCCGACTTCCTGGGTTTCTTCCTCCAGCTGTTCCATGGCCTTGACCGCGCCCATCACGCTGTCACCCAAGTCGCTGATTCCGGTGGACAGGCTGCTGACATGCTCACGTGCCGTGGCGGCCTGGCGTGCGGCGGAGTTGGCTTCATTGGAAGCCTGCTGCGAACGCTGCGCGACCTCCTGAATGCTGCCGGTCATGGTGAGGATGTCGCGGGTGATGGAGTCGGTGTGGTGCTGCTGCGACTTGGCGTTTTCTTCCGAGCCCTGGGTCAGGTTGTAGAGTTCTTTCGATACCTGGCCGAGCGGGCTGGCCGCCTCGATGATCTGGCGAATCGTGTGCTGCAGCTTGTCGAGAAAGCCATTGAACAGTTCGATCATGGCGCCGATTTCGTCGTTCGATTCGACGTTCACGCGTTGCGTCAGGTCGCCATCGCCGCGTGCAATGGATTGCAGCGAGGCAATCACGCCGCGCACGTTGGCCATCACGCTGCGTATCACCAGCCAGGCGCCGAGACTGACCACCACGATCAGCACTACGCTGAGGATGATGCCCAGGCGTGTGGTGGCTTCGTTGGCTTCACGGGTTTCGGCCAGGGTTTGCTGGAAATCCTGATAGGCACCGGTGCGGAAGTCAGATGCGAGTTTCTGAGCCTGAGCGAGATCGCTGGCCATACGGTCCAGGCTCGGCCGTAGGTCATCGAACGACGCACTGCCATCGATCAGCTTCGCTGAAGCATCGAGCGCATTGTCGGCGTAAGTCTTGACTGCATTGCGCCACTCGTTGAGCGCCTGTAGCCGTTGCGGTTGAGCGTTCAGGAGCGTGGCGAGCGCCTGTTGCTGCGCATCGATTTCGCTGAGTACTTGGCGTGCTTCGTCGAGAATGCCCGACTCGCCCGCTGCCACGGCATTGTTTAGCAGGCCGGGTATACGGGAAAACTGGAAGATCACCGCGTCGGTTTTTTCCAGTGTGGGATAGCTCTGAGTTTCGATGCTGACCAGACGCGAATCCGTTGCAGAAAGCTGCAGCGAGGTATAGCCGACATAAAGGATTAGCCCGAGCAGGGCGACGGCAGGAACCAGCGACAGCTTCGCGGTTAGCGAGAAATTTTTGAACATGCAACGACTCCACGGCGGGGTGGCGGATACTACGAGAAGGCGACTAATGGCGGAGTGCCATCTATCTGAAATATTGTGACTGGAAGTGATCTTCGAGTCACGTTATCGGATGTCGCAGGCATAACTTGAGCGCCGCTCAGCTGAAACAAGGCATAAAAAAACCGCCCCGTGGGGCGGTTCAGTCTCAGCAGCAGTGCGGGTTACAGGCCGTTCTTGGCCTTGAACTCGCGGCGGCGGCGATGCAGCACCGGCTCGGTGTAGCCGTTGGGCTGCTTGGTGCCTTCGAGGACCAGCTCCAGGGCGGCCTGGAAGGCCACGCTGTTGTCGAAGTCCGGCGCCATCGGACGGTACAGCGGGTCGCCCTGGTTCTGGCGGTCGACTACCGGCGCCATGCGCTTGAGGCTTTCGACCAGCTGATCCTTGGTCACCACGCCGTGGCGCATCCAGTTGGCCACGTGCTGGCTGGAAATACGCAGGGTGGCGCGGTCTTCCATCAGCGCGATGTCGTTTATGTCCGGCACCTTGGAGCAGCCGACGCCCTGTTCGACCCAGCGAACCATGTAGCCGAGGATGCCCTGCGAGTTGTTGTCCAGCTCGTTGCGCTTCTCTTCCTCGCTCCAGTTGGTGTCTTGCGCCAGCGGGATGGTGAGGATGTCGTCGATGGAGGCCTTCTCGCGCTTGGCCAGTTCGACCTGACGCGCCTGCACGTCGACCTTGTGGTAGTGCATGGCATGAAGGGTGGCAGCGGTCGGCGACGGAACCCAGGCGGTGTTGGCGCCAGCCATGGGGTGACCGATTTTCTGCTCGAGCATCGCGGCCATCAGGTCAGGCATGGCCCACATGCCCTTTCCGATCTGCGCCTTGCCCTGCAGGCCGCAGGCCAGGCCCACGTCGACGTTGTTGTTCTCGTAGGCGCTGATCCACTTCTCCGACTTCATGGCGGCCTTGCGTACTACCGGGCCGGCTTCCATGGAGGTGTGGATTTCGTCGCCGGTGCGGTCGAGGAAGCCGGTGTTGATGAACACCACACGCTCACGCGCTTCCTTGATGCAGGCCTTGAGGTTGATCGTGGTGCGACGCTCCTCGTCCATGATGCCGACCTTCAAGGTGTTGCGCGGCAGACCGAGGACGTCCTCGACGCGGCCGAACAGTTCGGTGGCGAAGGCCACTTCTTCCGGGCCGTGCATCTTCGGCTTGACGATGTACATCGAGCCGGTGCGGGTGTTCTTGCGGCTGGTGTTGCCCTTGAGGTTATGAATCGCGGCCAGGCTGGTGAACAGGCCGTCCATGATGCCTTCGGGGACTTCGTTGCCGTCCTTGTCGAGGATGGCGTCGTTGGTCATCAGGTGACCGACGTTGCGGATGAACAGCAGCGAGCGACCGTGCAGGGTCAGCTCACCGTTGCCGTCGGCCTGGGTGTAGACGCGGTCCGGGTTCATGGCGCGGGTGATGCGCTTGCCGCCCTTGTCCAGTTCCTCGGCCAGATCGCCCTTCATCAGGCCGAGCCAGTTGCGGTAGACGATGGTCTTGTCATCGGCATCGACCGCAGCAATCGAGTCTTCGCAGTCCATGATGGTCGTCAGTGCCGACTCCATCAGAACGTCCTTCACGCCGGCTGCATCGGTCTGGCCGATGGGGCTGGACGGATCGATCTGGATTTCGAAGTGGATGCCGTTGTGCTTGAGCAGCACGGCGATCGGTGCGTTGGCGTCGCCCTGGAAGCCGCGCAGCTGGGCCGGGTTCTTCAGGCCGGTGGTGCTGCCGTCCTTGAGCGAAACGACCAGCTTGCCGCCTTCGATGCGGTAGCCGGTGGAGTCGACGTGGGAGCCGGTTTCCAGCGGTGCGGCTTCATTGAGGAAGTTGCGTGCGTAGGCGATGACCTTGTTGCCGCGGACTTCGTTGTAGCCGGGGCCTTTGCTGGCGCCGTCTTCTTCGGAGATCACATCGGTGCCGTAGAGCGCGTCATACAGCGAGCCCCAGCGCGCATTGGCGGCGTTGAGGGCGAAGCGCGCGTTCATGATCGGCACCACCAACTGCGGGCCGGCCATGCTGGCGATTTCTTCGTCAACGTTCTGGGTAGTGGCCTGGAAGTCTTCGGCTTCCGGCAGCAGGTAGCCGATTTCCTGCAGGAAGGCTTTATAGGCCGCGGCATCGTGGGCCTGACCGGCACGCGCCTGGTGCCAGGCGTCGATCTGGGCCTGCAGGTCGTCACGCTTGGCCAGCAGCGCGCGATTCTTTGGCGCCAGGTCATGGATGACGCTGGAAGCGCCGGCCCAGAAGGCATCGGCATCAACGCCGGTACCAGGAATCGCTTCGTTGTTCACGAAGTCGTACAGGACTTTGGCGACCTGCAGGCCACCGACTTGAACGCGCTCAGTCATTACTCGCCTCACTTGGTTCTTCTTCAAATCCGTCGGACAGTTTCTTCTTGTAGTCCGGGTCGACGGATACTACATGAAGCCGTTCGGAAAATCAGTCCGCCACACGGCGCAAGCTCAAGGCCCTGGATTGTTGCTCATCCGGCAGTCGGCACGCGGCGTACCGGCCTCTTTGATACGGCGTTGGCGACGTTTGTTCTATACCTATGGAGTCGCACGCCACGAGAGCGGTCCATTACTCTCAGCAGTCGCACGGCCAACGCCGCTTGCCGTATTTCTCTATTAAAGGAGCCACAGATGGATCATCTCGTTCTTACCGTGATTGCCGAGGACCAGCCGGGGCTGGTCGAATGCCTGGCCAAGTGCATCGCCGAGCATGGGGGCAACTGGCTGGAGAGCCGCATGTCGCGTATGGCGGGCCAGTTCGCCGGAATTCTGCGGGTCGCGGTGCCGGCTCAGGCTCACGCTGATCTCAGCGAGGCCCTGCAGCAGCTTGAGCAACAGGGTATCCGGGTACTCGTTGCGCAAAGCGGCGCGGAGCCAGAGCGGCGTTGGCAGATGATTCAGCTGCAGCTGGTGGGCAACGACCGCGCGGGCATCGTCCGTGATATCACCCAGTTGCTTGCCCGCCACGGCGTCAATCTGGAAAGCCTGGACACCGACGTTCTGCCCGCGCCGATGACCAACGAGTTGCTGTTCCGGGCTGATGCGCGGTTGGCCGTGCCGAGTGAACTGTCCTTGGACGAGCTGCAGGAACACCTAGAAACGCTTGCCGACGACCTGATGGTGGAGTTGAAACTGCAGCCTGCCGATTGACTTGCCGTTAACGCATGGCGCCTTTGCGCATCACGCGCCAGGCGTCGTAGCTGTACACGGCGAGTCCCGCCCATATGCAGACAAAGGCCAGCTGGCGATCGGCCGGGAAGGGCTCGTCGAACACCCATACCGCGAGCAGCAGCAGCAACGTGGGCGTGATGTACTGCAGGAAGCCCAGGGTCGAATAGGGCAGATGCCTGGCCGCTGCGTTGAAGCACAGCAGTGGCAGCAGCGTGACCGGCCCGGCAGCCACCAGCCACAGCGCCTGCGGCTCGGTCCAGAACGACCATTCAGTACTTGGGCCAGTGCCGAAGAAAAACAGCCAGCCCAGCGCGATCGGCAACAGCAGCCAGGTTTCCACCACCAAACCCGGCAGGGCGGCGACCGGCGCTTGCTTGCGCAACAGGCCGTAGCTGCCAAAGCTCAGCGCCAGCGCGATCGACACCCAGGGAAAGTCGCCGAGGGTGATCAGCTGCAGCAGCACGCCGACAGCCGCCATCGCCACGGCCAACCATTGCAGCGGGCGCAGGCGCTCGCGCAACACGATCAGCCCCAGCAGCACATTGACCAGCGGATTGATGTAGTAGCCCAGGCTCGCCTCGAGCATGTGGTCGTGGTTCACCGCCCAGACGTAGATCAGCCAGTTGCTGGCGATCAGCACGCTGGAAATCATCAGCACACCGATCCGCCGCGGATGGGCAAGCAACTCCTGCCACCAGCCTGCGTGGCGCCAGAGGCTCAGCACCAGCGTGCCGAACAGCGCTGACCAGATGGCCCGCTGAGTGACGATTTCCAGCGCCGCGTACTGCTCGATGGACTTGAAGTAGAGCGGGAACAGGCCCCAGATGGAAAAGGTCATCAGACCCAGTAGGTAACCCTTGCGCAGATCGGCGGTGGCCATGGCTGTCCTGAAAGCGGGGCGGCGGAGAGCCGGCCATTTTGCGCTCTGATGCAGGCATTTGTCTGCTGCGCAGACCGCCCCGGGCGCGTTCCGGAAGCATTCGCAAACACCCGAGGTTGAACGCGCCCGCCTGCAGCCCGTCTCAAGGTGGACGACTCGGGGTCGCCGCTGCGACTCGACAGCCACACGAGGTGTTCGATGAAACTGCAGAACAAGGTCGCCCTGGTTACCGGCAGCACCCAGGGCATAGGCCGCGGCATCGCCATACGCCTGGCGAAGGAAGGCGCCGATTTGGTTATCAATGGGCGACATGACGACGACCAGGCGCGCGAAACACTCGAGCAGGTGCGCGCCCAAGGGCATCGGGTCTGCTTTATCGCCGCGGATGTTGCAGAACCTGCCAATTGCTATCGGCTGGTTGAGCAGGCCGTCGAGCAGATGGGCCGCCTGGACATTCTGGTCAATAACGCCGGGGTGCAGAAACACGACGCCTTTCTCGAGGTGAGCGAGGCGGACTACAACCAGGTGCTAAACGTCAATCTGCGCGGCCCGTTCTTTCTGTCTCAGGCGTTTGCCCGGCACTTGCGTGACACCGAGCGGGGCGGGCGGATCATCAACAACAGCTCGGTTCACGAGGAGCTGCCATTTCCCAATTTCAGTGCCTACTGCTCCAGCAAGGGCGGTCTGAAAATGCTGACGCGCAACCTGGCGATCGAACTGGCACCGCTGGGGATCACCGTCAACAACGTCGCACCCGGCGCGATCGAGACGCCAATCAATCAGGCGCTGATGAACGAACCGGAAAAACTCGCCGGGCTGCTGGAGAACATTCCGGCCAAGCGTTTGGGGCAGCCGCACGATGTGGCCGGTGCAGTGGCCTTTCTCGCCTCGGACGACGCCGACTACGTCACCGGCACTACACTGGTGATAGATGGTGGACTGCTATGGAATTACAGCGAGCAATGACCGATACCCCTTCGAGCGACTTCGATTACGACACTCGTGCGGTTTCGGCCGCCGATACCCTGACCCCCGCGGACCGTTACCAGGAACTGTTCGTGGCGGTGCAGATGCAGCGGGTGTTTGCTGACAGCAAGACCTTCGTCGACTGCGCCCCGCGGCAGCATCCGGAGCGTATTCTCGAAGCCTACCGGGCGCAGAATAGCGAGCCCGGCTTCGATCTACGCGGATTTGTGCTGGAGCACTTCGAGGTCTACCAGCGACAGCCAACCGAGTTCGTCGCCAACCCCGACGATACCCTGGCTGAGCACATCGACCGGCTCTGGCCAGTGCTGACCCGGCACCCGCGTCAGCACCCGGAATTCTCCTCCCTGCTGCCGCTGCCCCACGACTACGTGGTGCCGGGTGGTCGTTTTACCGAGCTGTATTACTGGGATTCCTACTTCACCATGCTCGGGCTGGATGAGAGTGGGCATTGCGAGCTGCTGCGATCAATGGCGGATAATTTCGCCTACCTGATCGATACCTACGGCCATGTGCCCAATGGCAACCGCTCCTATTACCTGAGCCGCTCGCAGCCGCCGGTTTTCGCGTTGATGACCGACCTGTTCGAGGAGTCCGGCGTGCATCGCGCCAACGATTACCTGCCGCAGTTGCGCAAGGAGCATGCGTTCTGGACCGATGGGGACGATCAGTTGCGGCCTGGAGAATCCCATCGTCGCTGCGTTTGTCTGGCCGATGGCAGCGTACTCAATCGCTATTGGGATGAGCGGGACACGCCGCGCGAGGAGTCCTATCTCGAAGACGTCGAAACGGCGCGTTCATCCAGCCGGCCCGCGCATGAGGTCTATCGTGACCTGCGCGCCGGCGCCGAGTCCGGTTGGGATTTCAGTTCGCGCTGGCTGGGTGACCCCCAGCGGCTGTCAAGCATTCGCACCACGCAGATCATTCCGGTGGACCTGAACAGCTTTCTCTACAACCTTGAGCGACAGATCGCCCGTCTCAGTCACGCCAAGGGCTGGCATGACTGCGCCGAGGCGTTCCGTCAGCGTGCTGAAGCACGTCTGGCAGCGATTGACCGTTACCTGTGGAGCGAGCAGCACGGCGCCTATTTCGACTACGACTGGTGCCTCGCAAAACCGCGAGACAACCTTACCGCTGCCACCGTGACGCCGCTGTTCGTCAAGCTTGCCAGTGCCGAGCAGGCGGCGCGGGTGGCTGAGGTGGTTCGTGAACGGCTGCTCGCCCCCGGCGGGCTATCCACCACCGAGGTCGGCGGCAGTGGTGAGCAGTGGGACCGCCCGAACGGCTGGGCGCCGCTGCAATGGATGGGCATCCGTGGGCTGCAACACTATGGTCACGATGCACTGGCACTGCAGATCGAAGAGCGCTGGCTGAAGATCGTCTCGCTGCTGTTTGAAAGCGAGAGCAAGCTGGTGGAGAAATACGTGCTGCGGCCCTGCACCGAACACGCCGGCGGTGGTGAGTATCCATTGCAGGATGGCTTCGGTTGGACCAATGGCGTGACCCGCAAACTGATGCAGGCCGACCCGTCCCATGAAGCCCACCGTTGCCGAGCCGGTCGCTGCCGGGTGGAATGAACCGGGCGGACAGCCACCGCAACTGGAGCGGGCCGGCATGCCCGCCATTTGCGAGCAAGCGCGCTCTACGCGGCGAGGCGGTCGATGCCTTTAGTAGGCGCGAGCTTGCTTGTGAGGCGTTGGAGATGCCGCTGGCTTAGTTATCCGCTTGCCAGCGCGCGTCTGCCAGCTGCGAAACTCAGCGATTCACCGCCGATACGGGCTCGGCAACGCGCCTTCCAGATTCAGGGTGCCTTTCTCGATGAACCGCTGAGTGCCGAACGTACTCCCGCCCGCCAGTTTCCCGCGCAGCACATAGGGCACTTCATCCATGCCGATGTGCTCAGCCAGGCCCAGCGCTTGCCGCGCGGCAGAGAATGCCGAGATGGTCATCGGCACGCTCAATACGGTTTCGCCGAAGCGTGGGATGGTGCCGCTTGCGTCGCTGACGCCGCTGGCCAGGTTGCGTCCGTTGATTTCCAGCTCCAGGGCTACGCCGTCGTAATCCAGCGGGCGGTCGTTGGGATTCTGCACCCGCAGTTTCACCGCCATGCGCAGCTCCAGCCCTTCGCCGGGCAGCGGCTGGATGCCGGCCACCTGTACTTTCAGTGGGTCGCGCTGGAAGAAGGCAGCGCAGGCAGTGAGCGTCAGTGCCAGCAGGCAGACCGACAGCAGGCGAACAACGGGTACGGCTGAGCGCAGGGGCATAAAGGGTCTCTATTCATTTTTCTTGGTGAGGTTGCTCAGGCCTTGGAGCAGCTCCATAGGCAGCGGGAAAACGATGGTCGAGTTCTTGTCGCCAGCGATGTTGCTCAAGGTCTGCATGTAGCGCAGCTGCATCGCTCCTTGCTGGCGACCCAGCATTTCGGCGGCCTGCATCAGTTTCTCAGACGCCTGCAATTCGCCCTCAGCATGAATGACCTTGGCCCGCCGCTCGCGTTCCGCCTCGGCCTGCCGGGCGATGGCGCGGATCATCGATTCGTCGAGGTCCACATGCTTGATTTCGACGTTGGCGACCTTGATGCCCCAGGCGTCGGTCTGCGCGTCGAGCACTTGCTGAATGTCGTTATTGAGCTGCTCGCGTTCGGCCAGCATGTCGTCCAGATCGTGCTTGCCGAGCACCGCACGCAGCGTCGTCTGCGCCAACTGGCTGGTGGCCGAGTGGTAGTCCTCGACCTGGATGATCGCCTTTTCAGCATCCAGCACGCGGTAGTAGACCACCGCATTGACCTTCACCGAGACGTTGTCGCGCGAGATTACGTCCTGGGTCGGAACGTCGAGGACCAATGTGCGCAGGTCGACCCGGACCATCTGCTGGATGCCGGGAATGATCAGGATCAGCCCCGGCCCCTTGACCTTCCAGAAGCGGCCCAGCTGAAACACCACGCCGCGCTCGTATTCACGCAAGATGCGGAACGTCGAAGCCAGCAGTGCAATCACCAGCACCGCGACGACGATAAAACTCATTTCAAGACCCATGCTTCACCTCTTCTCGGTTGACGGCCTGTCGGCCGCAGTCACATCCAGTTGCAAGCCATGCCTTGCCACCACGCGGACCTGCTGGCCCACCTGCAGTGGCCCGGTCCCATGCACCTGCCAGTGTTCACCGTGTAGCTGCACCCAACCGGTGCCCGGCTCATCTGGCTTGATGCCGGTAATCTGGGTCAGTGTGCCGATCAGTTCGGCATCGCCGCTGACTATCGGTCGCCGCCGGGCTTTCAGCGCCATGCTGACGATGCCAAAGACCAGCAACGCGCTGATGACAGCAAGCGTGCCGATCAGCGCCAGCGGGATGCCGAAGCCCGGCACTTCGGTGTCGATCAGAATCACCGCGCCGGTGACGAAGGCGGCCACGCCGCCGAGGCCGAGCACGCCGAAGCTGGGAACGAAGGCCTCGGCGACCATGAACGCCAGGCCCAGCAGAATCAGCGCGACGCCCGCATAGTTGACCGGCAGCATCTGCAGCGAAAACATCGCCAGCAGCAGGCAGATTCCGCCGATGACGCCGCCACCACCGGTGCCCGGGTTGGAAAATTCGAAAACCAGTCCATAGATGCCGATCATCATCAGGATCAGCGCCACGCTGGGGTTGGTGATCACGGCCAGCAGGCGCACCCGCCAGTCCGGGTCATGGCGCTCGAGCGCGGCGTCGGCAGTCTGCAGCGTGCGCGTGCCTGCGCGGGTCTCGACCGTCTTGCCATTTAGCTGGGTCAGCAGGTCATCGAGATCGCTAGCCAGGTAGTCGACCACGTTCTGCTCCAGCGCCTCGGCTGCCGAGAGGCTGACGGCCTCTCGCACCGCCCGCTCGGCCCATTCGGCATTGCGCTCGCGCAGTTGCGCCAGACCGCGAATGTACGCTGCTGCGTCGTTGACCTGTTTGCGGCTCATGGCGTCGCCGCTGTTTTCATTTTCCTTCTCGGCATCCGGTGAAGGCACCGGTGTGCCCCCACCGCCACCGATCTGCACCGGAGTTGCGGCGCCCAGGTTGGTGCCGGGAGTCATCGCGGCGATGTGGCTGGCATAGAGCAGGTAGGTGCCGGCGCTGGCCGCCCGCGAGCCGCTGGGCGTGACATAGGTGGCTATAGGCACCGGGCTGGCGAGGATTGTCTTGATCATGGCGCGCATCGAACTATCCAGCCCGCCGGGCGTGTCCAGCTCCAACACCAGCAGCTGCGCATCAGCCTCCTGCGCCTTTTGGATGCCGCGGATGACGTAGTCGGCGCTAGCCGGGCCGATAATCCCGTCTACTCGCAGCACCATGACCGGGTCGGCCGCATGTGCAGCACTGGCGAAGGCCAGCAGCACGCCAAGCAGCCAGGCGAATCGATGAGTGAAGCGACGGTGCATCAGCGGTGACTCCCAGGTCGACGGCAAGCCGGTGATTGATCGAGGCAGTCCTCAGAGGATAGTCCAGCCAGCCGCAGGTTCCTCTCCATCGTGCCGGGCCTTGCCTCAGGTCATCGATCAATGGCGCCGACACCTGAACTATGCGCGGTAGGTGAGCCTCACAACTCATACGAGGCTGAACAAAGGGGCTCGACCGCGCAGCGCTCCGTTGCGTGATGCTCCGCTCCTGAGGAGATTTCCATGCGCGTTCATCATCTCAATTGCGGCTGTATGTGCCCGGTCGGCGGCAAGCTGTTCGACGGCTTCAGCAGCGGGCTGACCGCCAGCCTGGTGTGCCACTGTCTGTTGATCGAGACCGATGGACATGGGCTGGTGCTGGTCGATACCGGCTTTGGCAGCTGCGATGTGCTGGAGCCACGCAAGCGACTCAGTTCGTTCTTCATTGCCTTCAACAACATCAAGTTCGAGCGTCGCTTCACGGCGCTGGAGCAGGTTCGGCAGTTGGGTTTCAGCGCGGATGACGTGCAGCACATCGTGCTCACCCATCTGGATTTCGACCACGCCGGTGGGCTCGCGGACTTTCCCAATGCCCAGGTGCACGTGCTTCAGCGCGAGATGGACGCGGCGCGCTCGACCCACAGTTTCCTCGGCCACCGCCGCTATCGCCACCAGCAATGGGACGAGGTGCGCCACTGGCAGTTCTACGAGCCGGGCGGGGACACCTGGTTCGGTTTTCAGGCGGTACGCGAGTTGCGCGGCCTTCCGCCGGAGATCTTGCTGATTCCGCTCACTGGGCACACCCATGGCCACGCCGGCGTCGCGCTGGATACCGGCCACGGTTGGCTGCTGCACGCCGGTGACGCTTATTTCTACCGCGATGAAGTCGGCCAGATCGAACGTCATTGCACGCCGGGGCTGCGCTTCTATCAGCGCATGATGGAGACCGATCGCACGGCGCGCCTGGCCAACCAGCATCGGCTCTGGACCCTGTCGCTGGAACACAAGGACGAGGTGACGCTGTTCTGCAGCCATGATGCCAAGGAGCTTGAACGCATGCGGGTGAGGTCGGTTTGATGGGGCAGCCAGAGGATGATCGCGTCGGCGGCGCGGTGCGCACCATGATGGGCTACGTGCGGTGGGTCGGTTTCGTAGCCTGTTCGCTGGCGGCGTTGGGCTACGCAGTGATCGGCAACTTCAACATGACCGGGCTGATGCTGGCGCTGGCCGTGCTGTCGTGGATCAACATCCGGCGCAAGCGCAACAGGCCTGAACCGCCAAGGCACCGGTAGCGGCACTGGCTCGGGAATCCGGTTGTCATGTTCGACCTTTCGCGTATGGCGACGGGCTTGATGTATCTGCGATAGTCCGCTGGCTGAAGCGATACTGCTTGGCGTTGCGCGCGGCTCACAAGGCAGGCGGCATCTGCGCATTCAGCTGACCCAATTCCATGGCCAGCCGCGTTCTCTCTCTCGTGCACCCGTTGGGTGCCCCTGGCGACTCAAACGGTCGCTACCGGTTGCTTGAAATCACTGCCGTCTCGGTTGTGGTTGTTCCATCGAACTCCCAGGTCCTGTGGCCCTGCCAGCCCCTGATTCCCGCCGGAAAGGAACCCCTCTCCGGCGATCCGGTCGATTCACAGTAAGCCAATTGGCCAAAACCAGACTGAGGGGGAACCACAATGGACCTGATTCGCATCATCATCGCTATATTGCTGCCGCCGCTAGGGGTGTTCCTGCAAGTCGGCCTGGGCGGCGCCTTCTGGCTGAATATTCTGCTGACGCTGTTGGGCTACATCCCCGGCATCATTCACGCAGTCTGGATCATCGCCCGTCGCTGAGGGTTGATCAGCTAGCAACAGGGCCCGGCCATTCGGCCGGGCTTTTTTGTGCTCGCAAGCGGGGCGGTGTACAGTCCGCGGTCGACTGCGCGCGTTGTGGCATCTCGCGCGAATCACCAAGAACTTGTCGGGATCGGAGGCGTTCGCTGGTGGCGACGCAGCCGCCCGCGTGGCCGTGGGTCACTGTTGCTCGTACAGTACCCAGGAAGGAACCAGATGGGCGACTCTTTCATAGATCAGAATCACTTCAAGCGAATCCTCAACCGCAACGTGGCAGTGCCCCTCGGTTTCGGTTTCCTAAGCGCGTTTTTCTTCAGCGCCATTGTTTACTTCCTGCTCAACGTCAGTCACTGGGTCGAGCGCTCCGTGGTGGGCGTTGCTTACGCTCACGACATGCTGAAAGTGATGGGTGACCTGGAAGCCTCGATGCGAGGCTATCTGATTGCCGGGGACGATGCTTTTCTCGAACCCTACCGAAACGAACTGCCAGTACTCGAGAACCAGTTGGACCTGATTACCGACTACGCCGCCGACGATCCGGTACAGCTGAATCGTGTCGAGCGCATTAGTCGGCTGCATGAGCGATGGGTGGCGTTTTCCGAGGAGGCGATCGCCCGCAGGGCTCGCAACGAATCCGTTGTTGAATATGTGCGCAGTCAGGAAGGGTTGAAGCTGAAAGAGGAACAGCGTCGGCTGCTCAACGACTTCATTGCCTACGAACGACAAATCCGAGCCGAACGTACCGATACGTCCGAAACGATCACCACCGCGCTGATCGGCGGGTTTCTGCTGTTCAGTCTGATTTTCAGCGGCCTGCTGGTCTATTTCGGGCGGCGCGACCTGATCAGTTTGTCGGACAGCTATTCGGAGTCGCTCCAACAGCAACAGGCGCATGCCGCCGCACTGGAAAAGCAGGCCTGGTATCGAAACGGTCAGACCCAGCTCAGCGAGTCTATGATCGGCGAGCAGGCCTTGCCAACGCTGGGCCAGAATGTGCTTGGTTTCTTGGCGCGCTACCTCGGCGTTGCGGTCGGGGCGCTGTATGTCACCCAGGAAGGCAAACTGCAGCGGGTTGCGGAATTCGGCTGGGATCGGGACCGGTTGCATGCCGGCCGCAATCTTGAGCTGGGCGAGGGATTGGTGGGCCAGGTGGCGTTGGAACGTCGCGTAGTGCAGCTCGACAATGTGCCGCAGGGTTATCTGAACGTGAGTTCGGCGCTGGGCAGCGCCGCCGCCTCGTCCGTACTGATCTTCCCGGTGGAAGACAGCGGCATGCTCAACGCCGTGCTGGAAGTCGGCTTCTTGCGACCCCTGCGTGACGAGGACAATGAGTTGCTGCGGCGGGTCAGCGAAAATATCGGCTCGGCTATCGAGGCTGCACGCTATCGCCAGCGACTGCAGCGCATGCTTGCTGAAACCCAGCAGCTCAACGAGGAATTACAGGTCCAGCAAGAAGAGCTGCGCGCGGCCAATGAAGAGCTCGAGGAGCAATCCAACGCCTTGCGCGAGTCGCAGGCGCACATGGAAGAGCAGCAGGCCGAGCTGGAACAGACCAACGAGCAACTTGCGGAGCACTCCGAAGAGCTCGCCCGCCAGCGCGACCAGATGGATCTCAAGAACAACCGGCTGCACGAAGTGCAGTTGATGCTCGAAGAGCGCGCCGATGAGTTGCAGCGCGCCAGTCGTTACAAATCGGAATTCCTCGCCAACATGTCCCACGAGCTGCGCACGCCGCTGAACAGCTCGCTGATTCTGTCTAAATTGCTGGCCGACAATCCGCACGGCAATCTGCAGGAAGACCAGGTGCAGTTTGCGCGCTCGATCTATTCGGCGGGTAATGACCTGCTTAATCTGATCAACGACATTCTGGATATCTCGAAGGTCGAGGCCGGCAAGCTGGATGTCCATCCCGAGCTGTTGATTCTCACGCGACTGGTCGATGGCCTGAAGAGCCTGTTTCTCGCCCAAGCGCTGGAAAAGTCGCTGCAGTTCAATGTCGAGCTGGCCGAGGACTTGCCGCCGAGCCTCTATACCGACCGCCAGCGGCTGGAGCAGATTCTCAAGAACCTTCTGTCCAACGCTTTCAAGTTCACCGAGAAGGGCTCGGTAGAACTTCGGGTGACGCGTCGTGACGACCAACAGATAGCCTTTGCCGTGCGTGATTCCGGAATCGGTATCCCTGCCGACCAGCAGGAAGTCATCTTCGAGGCCTTCCGTCAGGCCGATGGCACCACCAACCGGCGTTATGGCGGCACCGGGCTGGGCTTATCCATTTCCCGTGAGCTGGCCCAACTGCTCGGCGGCACCATTGAAGTCAGTAGCGAACCGGGCGCCGGCAGTGTGTTCACATTGATCGTTCCGGAGAACTACAGCGCCCCGGTGGCCGAGCAGGAACCCGAGCCGTTGCCTGAGCCGAAGTCGTTCAATATCCCGGACGCGCCGGCACCGGTTGCGACGCCGATCACCGCGACACCGAGACCGGTGCCGGAGCAGGGCGTGGCGACCCTTACGGATGACCGCGAGCGCTTCCCGTTCGAGCGTTCGGTGCTGGTGATCGAAGATGAGCCGCAATTTGCCGGCATCCTTCGAGACCTGGCCCATGAACTGAAGTACAGCTGTCTGATCGCACAGAACGCCGATCACGGTTTCGACACGGCTGTGCAGTACCGTCCCGATGCGATCCTGTTGGACATGCGGCTGCCGGACCATTCCGGTCTTACGGTGCTCGAACGGCTCAAGGAAAACCCCATCACACGGCACATTCCGGTGCATATCGTGTCGGTGGAAGACCGCAAGGAAGCTGCGTTACAGATGGGTGCCATCGGCTATGCAACCAAGCCGACCACCCGCGAGGACCTCAAGGCCGTGTTCGGCCTGTTCGAAGCCAAGCTGGAGCAGAAGGTCAAACGTATCCTGCTGGTCGAAGATGACGCGCGTCAGCGTGAAAGCGTGTCGCGGCTGATCGAGGACGTGGACATCGAAATCACCGCCGTGGAGTTCGGCGAGCAGGCCCTGGAGCTGCTGCGTTCCACTGTGTTCGATTGCATGATCATCGACCTCAAGCTGCCGGACATGGACGGCCACGAGCTGCTCGAACGCATGGCGCGTGAAGACATCTGCTCCTTCCCACCGGTCATCGTTTATACCGGACGCAACCTGACTCGCGACGAAGAGGGTGCGCTGCTGAAATATTCGCGCTCGATCATCATCAAAGGCGCACGGTCGCCGGAGCGCCTGCTCGACGAAGTCACGTTGTTCCTGCACAAGGTCGAATCCGATATGCCACCGGAGCGGCAGAAGATGCTCAAAAGCGTGCGCAGCCGAGAAAAGGCTTTCGAGGGCCGCAAGATCCTGGTGGTCGACGACGACGTGCGTAACGTTTTCGCCTTGACCAGCGCACTGGAGCAGAAGGGCGCGCTGATCGAGATCGCCCGCAACGGTCACGAAGCCATCGCTCAGTTGCAGAATGTCGGCGACATCGATCTGGTGCTGATGGACATCATGATGCCGGAGATGGATGGATTCACTGCCATGCAGGAGATCCGCAAGGATCCGCGCTTCGCCAAACTGCCGATCATCGCAGTGACCGCCAAGGCGATGAAAGACGATCAGGATCGCTGCCTGCGGTCGGGTGCCAACGATTACTTGGCCAAGCCCATCGATCTGGACCGTCTGTTCTCGCTGATCCGTGTCTGGCTGCCGAAAGTGGAGCTGCTGTGACATGCCGGACCGCAACCAGGCCATCGAGCTGAAGCTGCTGATCGAAGCGATCTACCTGCGCTACAGCTACGATTTTCGCGACTACTCCAGTGCTTCGCTCAAGCGCCGCGTGTTGCTGGCGCTCAAGCAGATGCAGTGCGAGAACATCTCGGAGCTCCAGCGCCGGATTCTCTACGATCCGCAGGCGTTCATGGAGCTGCTGCAGTTTCTCACCATTCCGGTGAGCGAGATGTTCCGCGACCCCAGCTATTACCTGGCGTTGCGCGAGCAAGTGATACCGGTGTTGTGCACCTATCCGTCATTGAAGATCTGGATTGCCGGCTGCAGCACGGGCGAAGAGGTCTACTCGATGGCCATCTTGCTCAAAGAAGAAGGATTGCTCGATCGCACTATCTTGTACGCGACCGACATCAATCCAAGGTCACTCGAACGTGCGCGCCAGGGCATCTTCAACATCGACAACATGCGCCAGTACACCAGTAACTATCAAGGTGCCGGTGGCAAGCACAGCCTGAGCGATTACTATACGGCGGCCTATGACTCGGCAATCATGGATAAGTCATTGAAAGAAAACATCACGTTCGCCGATCACAGTTTGGCGACCGATAGCGTTTTCGCCGAGACCCAGTTGATTTCCTGCCGCAACGTGCTGATCTACTTCAACAAGCCGCTGCAGAACCGCGCCTTCGGCCTGTTCTACGACTCGCTCTGCCACCGCGGGTTTCTCGGTCTTGGCAGCAAGGAAACCGTTGAGTTTTCCGGGTATGCCGAACAGTTCGAGGCGTTCGACAAGCCGGAAAGGGTGTTCCGCAAACTATGACGCTCACTGCCGCCGAAGCCTTTTCTCAACCGCTCGACCGACCCGTGGATGCCGTGGTAATCGGTGCGTCCGCCGGCGGTTTGGCTGCGCTCAGCGCGTTGGTGAACGGGTTGCCTCGAACCTATCGCTTGCCGCTGCTGATGGTTCAGCACGTGCCGGCAACCGGACCAACGCAGCTGGTCGAAATCTTCCAACGCAAAACCGATCTGGCTGTGAAGGAAGCGGGCGACAAGGAGCCCATTTGCGGCGGCACGCTCTACTTCGCAGCGCCGGGTTATCACCTGTTGGTCGAGGCGGACATGAGCCTGTCGCTTAGCCAGGATGATGCGATGCATTTCTCCAGGCCCTCAATCGACGTGCTCTTCGAGTCGGCGGCTGATGCCTGGGGCGAGCGTGTCGCCGGGATTCTTCTGACAGGCGCCAACGAGGACGGCGCCGCCGGTCTTGAGGCGATCAAGCAGGCCGGCGGCCTCACAATTGTTCAGGACCCTGGCGAAGCCGAGGTCCCGACCATGCCACTTGCAGCACTCCAGCGCTTCGCGCCGGATTACATTTTGCCCTTGCGCGATATCCATCGACTGTTGCGTGAACTGGAGTGACCCATGCTCGAACACACCGATGAAGCGAACCTGCTGATAGTCGATGACCTACCTGAGAACCTGCTGGCGTTGGATGCGCTGCTGAAAGGCCCAGGTATCCACGTGCATCAGGCTGAGTCGGCTGAGCAGGCGCTCGAGCTGCTGCTACGCCATGAGTTCGCGCTGGCCATACTTGACGTACAGATGCCTGGCATGGACGGCTTTCAGTTGGCCGAACTGATGCGCAGCACCGAGCGCACCAAGCAGATTCCGATCGTCTTCGTCAGCGCGGCCGGACGCGAGCTCGACTACGCATTCAAGGGCTACGAGAGCGGCGCCGTCGACTTCATGCAGAAGCCCTTGGATACCCATGCAGTGCGCAGCAAGGTCAGCGTGTTCGTCGACCTGTATCGCAATCGCAAGCGCCTGGCGCGTCAGCTGGAAGAGCTGGAGCGCAGTCGCCGCGAGCAGGAAGTGTTGCTCGACGAGCTGCGCAGCACCAAGGTCGAGCTAGAGAATGCGGTGCGTATGCGCGATGACTTCATGTCCATCGTTTCCCATGAGCTGAAGACGCCGCTCAACACCCTCATCCTCGAAGTGCAGTTGCGCAAGCTGCAGCTTGGCCGCAAGAACCTTGCTGCGTTCAGCGATGACAAGCTGCAACAGATGGTCGACAAGGATGAACGGCAGATCCAGAGCCTGATCCGGCTGATCGACGACATGCTCGATGTCTCGCGGATCCGTACCGGCAAACTGTCGATTCGGCCGACGCAGGTGGATCTGGGAAAGCTAGTAGCCAGCGTGGTGGAGAATTTCGCCCCGCAGATGGAAGCGAGTGGTTGCACATTGCTGTTCCAGCGTCCGGAGCCGGTGATCGGCCTTTGGGACGAGTTTCGTATCGAGCAGGTGTTGGCGAACCTATTGACCAATGCCATGCGTTACGGCGCCGGCAAACCGGTGCAGGTGAACGTCAGTACTACCGCAGCGGGCGCCTGCATCGAGGTGCGCGATCACGGCATCGGTATCAGCCAGAAGAGTTTGGAGCGAATCTTCTGTCAGTTCGAGCGAGCTGAAGGTAGCGAGAGTAGCGCCGGGCTCGGGCTCGGGTTGTTCATCGCCGAGCAGATCATCAAGGCGCACAGCGGACTCATTCAGGTCGAGAGCGAAGAGGGAAAGGGCGCGCTGTTCCGTGTTCTGCTGCCGCTGAACGCCGGAGCCTGAGGCGGCCCCGGGCGAAACTCAGGCCCAGCTCAGTTGCGGCCAGCCCTTGGCCTCCGCTTGCTCGCGCAACAGTGGATCAGGATTCACCACGTGTGGGTGCGCCACTTGCTCGAGCAGCGGCAGATCGTTGATCGAGTCGGAGTAGAAATACGCCCCTTCCAGCGATTCACCCTCAGCCTCAGCCCACTCGCGCAACCGACTGACTTTGCCTTCTCGGTAGGTGAGCACCCCACGGGTGTTGCCACTGTAGAAACCGTGCTGTTCTTCCAACTGAATCGCCAGCACATCCCCGATGCCGAGTCGGCTGGCCACTGCTTCGACCAGAAACGCTGCCGAAGCGGAGATCACCAGGATGCGGTCACCCGCCTTGCGGTGCTGAGCGACCTGGCGCATGGCATCGCTGTAGATCAGCGGCTCGATCACATCTTCAACGAAGGGCTCGACAACATGAGCCACTTCTTCAGCCGTACGGCCCACCAGCGGCGTCAGGCTGAAGGCCATGTAGTCTTCCATCGCCAGCGTGCCGAAGGCGTATTCGGCCATCAGCTCGGCGTCCTTGCGTAGAAAGGATTCCCCGTCCACCCAGCCAATTTTGGCCATTTCGTGCGCCCATAGGCTGGCGCAATCACCATCGATCAAGGTTTCGTCCAGGTCAAAAATTGCCAGTGCCATCAAGCCACCTCGTGAATTGCCGAAGCGTCGATGGTAAGGCTTACCTGGCGGCCGTGGGGATAGAGATCGGCGGCAGAGCGGTTTAGCACGTCCACCATCAGGTCGACGTCGCGCGCTTCGACGCGGTAGCGGATCACATTGCCCAGCAGGCTGTGGCTCTTGATGACCGCCGCGATCCCCTCGTTGCTTCCTGATGAATTGACCAGCGCAATGGCTTCCGGTCGGATCGCCACTTTCGAATGGACAGGGCGTTGCAACAATCGTGAGGCGACGTCGGCGGCGAGCAGGTTGTAGTTGCCGATAAAGCCAGCGGCGAAGGCACTCACGGGCGCGGTGTACAGGGTCTCGGCATCGGCGCTCTGGACGATGCGTCCGGCGTTCATCAGGAGGATGCGATCAGACAGCGTCAGTGCTTCTTCCTGATCATGGGTTACGAAGATCGTGGTCAGCCCCAACTCCTGCTGGATCGCACGGATCTGTTCACGCAGGTGCTTGCGGATACGCGCATCCAACGCCGACAGGGGTTCGTCCAGCAGCAGCAGGCGAGGGCGGGTGACCAGCGAGCGTGCGAGGGCCACCCGCTGGCATTGCCCGCCGGAGAGCTGGCTCGGGTAGCGGCGGGCGAAGTCGCCTAGCTCGACCATCGCCAGCACCTCGGCCACCCGCCTGGCGCTTTCATCGCTGGCAATCTTCTGCATGCGCAGACCGAAGGAGACGTTCTGTTCCACCGTCATGTTGGGAAACAATGCGTAACTCTGGAAGACCATGCCGATCTGGCGCTTTTGCGGTGAGATGGGCACCAGATCCTCGCCATCCAGCAAGATTTGTCCGCCATCCACCTCGGTGAGCCCGGCGATGCAGCGTAGTAGTGTGGACTTGCCACAGCCTGAGGGGCCGAGCAATGTAATCAGCTCTCCTTTGGCTATCTCGCAGTCGATATCGGTGAAGACCTGGGTGTCGCCATAGGATTTGTGCAGGTTGCGAATGCTGAGGTAGCTCATGAATGTTCCTGTCTCGAATAGCCGCAGCGGTGGTCGTAGTCAGTCTTAAAAGGGTGGGCAATGAGGTGCTCCATTTCAGCCGCCCCGCTGCTATTGCGTAGGGTGGGCTTCAGCCCAACGCTTCTTCGGCGGGGCTCTCTCTGGTGGGCTAAAGCCCACCCTACAAAATCTCGAGCCCACCTCCCGGCACGCCCGGTGAGTCACGTAGGGTGGGCTTCAGCCCACCGAGGAAACGCCGACCTAGCCAGGCCCTCTTGCTAACACGTCCCCTCAGGGCTTGTTCTGGTTCAACCGGGTCGCCGCCCAGGTGAACACCAGCACGAAGAAGAAGTAGGAAATCACCAGCGCACTGTTGAAATGGCCGCTGCTGTTTTTCATGTTGTTGAGGTACACCTGCAAGGTTTCGTAGCGCGTGCCGACCAGCAGGTTGGCAAAGACGAACTCGCCGAACAGAAACGAAAACGACAGGAACAGCGACACCATCAGCCCCTTGCGCAGGTTCGGCAGCACCACCAGAAACGCCGCCTTCCAGGTGCTGGCACCGAGCAGGTGGGCGGCATCCATCAGGTCGCGCAGATTGATCGCCTGCAGGTTGTTGCTGATCGCGCGATACATGAATGGCAGCGCAATGGTGAAGTAGGCGCCAATCAGGATCCATGGCGTGCCAACCATGGCCAGCGGCCCGGAGCCATAGAGCTGCAACAGGCCGACCGAGGACACCACCGGCGGCACGGCAAACGGCAGCAGGATCAGGATGTTCATCAGCCCGTCGAGCTTGGGAAAGTGGTAATGCACGACGAACAACAGCGGCAGGATCAGCACCACCGCCAGGGTCAGCGCCCCGAGGCAGACCAGCAAGGACTGGGCGAATGCGCGCAGGAAGCGCTCTTCACTCCAGAGCTGCACATACCAGTCGAACGTCAGCCCGTCCGGCAGGATGGTCGCTGACCAACTGCTTGAGATCGAGTAGAGAAAGGTCGCTGCCAGGGGTAGCAACAAGATGAGGAACAGCAGCCACACCACCGTGCGGTGGTACAGCGCACCGCGTTTGGCTTCAGCGGCCCGCATGGTAGCTCCTCCTGAGCAGCAGCTGATGCGCCACGGTGATCACGCCCATCAACCCAACCAATACCATCGCCAATGCGCTCGCCATGTTCGGATCGAGGGAAATGTCGCCGGAAATCATCGCCGCGATGCGGATCGGCAACACGTTGAAGTTGCCGGTGGTGAGGTAATAAACCGTGGCATAGGCCCCCAGCGCATTGGCCAGCAGGATGACGAAGGTGCCCAGCAGTGCCGGCGTCAGTACCGGCAGGCCGATATAACGCCAGTAGCCCCAGGTGCCCGCACCCAGCAACGAGGCTGACTCACGCCAGTCCTCGCGCAGTGCATCGAAGGCGGGGTAGAGCAGCAGCACGCCCAGCGGGATCTGAAAGTAGGTGTAGAGCACGATCAGTCCGGTCTTGGAGTAGAGATTGAAGTCCTCGATGATGCCGGCCTGCTTGAGCAGGATCGTCAGCGCCCCGTTGAAGCCGAGCAGAATGACGAAGGCGAACGCGAGCGGTACCCCGGCGAAGTTGCTGGTCATGTTGGAAAAGGCCATGACGAAGTCGCGCAACTTCGAATCGACCTGGCGCAGCGAGTAGCTACCGAGGATGGCGATGACGATGCCGAACAGGCTGGACCAGAAGGCGATCTGCAAGCTGTGCTTGATAGCCTGTAGATAGAACTTGGAGCCGAAGATTTTCTCGAAATTGGCCAGGCTCCAGCCGTCCGCCGTGTTCAGGCTGTTGAGCGTGACCCACAGCAACGGGGCAATCTGAAAGGCGAAAAAGAACACGGCGAACGGCAGCAGGCAGAGCAGCGCCAGCCATTTGCCGCGCGGCGCCTGACGGTTTGCGATTCTAGGGACAGCACCGTCTCGAATGGCTGCAGTCTTGAGATTGTCTTCAAGCGGCGCGCTCATTTCAGCAAGTCCTGGCACAGGGGCTTGTCATGGGCCACGCCGAGCAACTCGCATAATGTTCCGCATAACTCGGTCTGTTTCGGCCGTGCGCCTGGGTCGAGGCTGAAAGCTGAACCCAGCACGAACAGTGGCACCTCGCGCTCCTCGGGCAATAGGCCGTTGTGGGAGCGATCGTTGTTCATGCCGTGATCGGCCGTCACCATGACTTGGTAACCATCGTCCAGCCAGCGCTGCAGGTGGTCGGCGAGGAGGATATCGGCGCGGCGCGCGGCGTTGCGATACTGGGACGAATCCAGGCCGTGCTTGTGGCCGGCGTCGTCGATGTTCATCGGATGTACCAGCAGGAAGTCGGGACTGAACCGCAGCCGCAGGCTTTCCGCGTCAGCAAACAAATGCGAATCGGGGTAGTGATCCTCGTAGTAGAAGTGACCGTGCTGGATCGGCAGTTCGGGCGTTTCGCTATGACGATCGCGTGCCGCCAGGAAAGGCGCGCGGTTATAGAGCTCGCTGACCCAGTGATAGGCCGCGGCCGCTGTGCTCAAACCAGCGTCGCGGGCGTAATGGAAGATGCTGCGCTCGGTGGATAGCCGCACCACGTCGTTATGCACCACGCCACTGTCGATTGGTGTCACGCCGGTCAGGATGCATTCATAAAGGGGGCGAGACAGCGCGGGTAATTCACATTCCAAGCGGTACAGCGCGCCACGGCCGGCCACGCAATAGGCCTGCAGATGGCCGAGTGCGTGCTCTGCGACCTGATAGCTGAGGCCGTCGAGCACAACGAGGATGGCTTTTCCCATTGGACATTTCCTCATCAGGAGTGGGCCGTAGGGTGGGCCGGCCGGCGCTCCGCTTCAGCCCACCATTTCTTCGGCGGGGCTTTCTCTGGTGGGCTAAAGCCCACCCTACAAAAAACCGACCCAACCCGTCGTCCGGCACACTTGGTGCGCGTCGTAGGGTGGGCTTCAGCCCACCGCCTGCGTGCTGGCGGGCTGAAGTGGGGCGCCGCTCGCCACCCTACGATCCTGTCGGTTAGCAGCCGATCACTCCATTTCGATGATCACGTTTTCCTGCCACTGCTGCGGTAGGGCCTTGGAAGTTGCTTCCCAGGCCTCGGCGTTCTCGATCGGCTTGACCTTGACGTACTGCTCGTTCGGCAGCAGCTTGGCCTGCACCTCGGCGGGCAGTGTCAGCTGCTCGGCGCGGATCGGCCGGGCGTTGCCCTTGGCCAGGTTGATCTGCCCGGCATCGGAGAGAATGTATTCGCGGGCGAGCTTGGCGGCGTTGGGGTGTTTGGCCCACTTGTTGATGATGGTCGTGTAGCCGGAAATCACCGAGCCATCGGACGGAATCACGACCTCGAAGCGGCTGGGATCGATCTGGTCGCGGTACGACAGGCCATTGAAGTCCCAGACCACACCCACTTCCACTTCGCCGCGTTCCAGCGTCTGGATCGTCGGGTTCGACAGCGACAAGCGGCCCTGCTTGGCGATGTCGGCGAAATAATCCAGGCCCGGCTGGATATTCGTCTCGTCCCCACCGTTGGCGATGGCCGCGGCCAGTACGCCATTGACCGCTTGTGCAGCAGCGCTGACATCGCCGATGGCGACTTTGTACTGACCATCCTTCAGCTCGGCCCAGGAGGTCGGCACATCCTTGACCAGCTGCTTGTTGACGATAAAGGCGATGGAGCCGGTATAGGCCAGTATCCAGTGCCCGTCCTTGTCCTTGGCCCACTCGGGAATCTGGTCCCATGTAGTGGGCTTATATGGCTGGGTAACACCTTGCTGAACGGCGATCGGCCCGAAGGCCGCGCCGACGTCACCGATGTCGGCCGTGGCGTTGTCTTTTTCGGCTGCGAACTTGGCGATCTCCTGGGCCGAACTCATGTCGGTGTCCATATGCTTGAGACCGTACTTTTGCTCAAGGTCCTGCCAGGTATCCTTCCAGTTGGCCCAGCTGTCCGGCATGCCGACGCTATTGACCTCACCTTCTGCGCGAGCCGCCTCTTCGAGCGCTTTCAGATCCGTTTGTGCAGCGTTCGCCGATGTCGCCAGGGCGATCGCTGATCCCAGTAGTGAAGCCAGCAGCAGTCGTTTCATTCGAAGCTCCTTTCGCAGGTCGGTTGGTCTAGATCAGTTCGATGCAACCAAGCTAGGGGGTGCAAGTGACAGTTTGATGTCGTTACCTCCGCCATCGCCGTAACGGGCGACACTGCGACAGGAGTGCCGTAACAAGCCTAGCGCACCCGCAAAACCCTGCCTGAAAAGGCCTGCACAGTTTTTTGTCCGTAGTGCACCGCGTTATCTATACGGTTAGCTGGCTGTTTTGCCGCTGCATTGTCATGCGACAGTCATCGTTACGCTCTAGCGTTACCCGCCATCAAACGGGAAAAGACGGCAGCCCGTGCCCCGCTTTGGTCCTTGGTATAGTCCAGTGAGAAAAGACGATGCGCGATGAAGTGCCGCGGACGGTGACGGCGATCTGTAGCTCGCTACAGGAACAGATCCGTCATGGCTTGCTGCAGCCGGGCGGGCAGTTGCCGTCCGAGCGAAAGCTCAGTGAGCTGTTCGCCACCACACGCATCACGCTACGCGAAGCCTTGGGGCAGCTGGAATCCCTCGGCATGATCTATCGCGAAGACCGTCGTGGCTGGTTCGTGTCGCCACCTCGGGTGCTCTACAACCCACTGGTGCGGAGCCATTTCCACGCGATGGTGGGCGAACAGGGCCGTTTGCCTGCTACCGAGGTGCTGTCGGCAAGGCTGCAGCCTGCTACTGCGGAGATTTGTTCGCGCCTGGAGCTTGCGGCGTTATCGAGCGTCATCCAGATCCGCCGCGCACGCCGCATCGACGGCCGCCTCGTACTCTACGTCGAGCACTACCTGAACCCAGCCCACTTCCCGGGCATCCTAAAGTACGACCTGACCTGCTCACTTACCGAGCTGTACGCCAGCGAATACGGCATCCATTACGGTCGCGTCCGCTTCGACATGGTCCCCACCGCCCTGCACCCCGAAGCCGCATCAACCCTGCGCACCGCCCCCGGTAGCCCAGCCCTGCGCATCACCCGTCTGAACCGCGATCAGCATGAGCGGATCATTGACTGCGACGTGGAGTACTGGCGGCATGATGCGATTCATGTGTGTGTGGAGGTGCCGGAGTAGGATGATTGAGTTAGAGCTACAGCTGCCGGCCATTCCCAGGCGATCATCCAGTCTGTAGGGATTTGTTCAAGGTACTGCTCACATACAGTCATTCACTCGCATGTGGCACCTGCAGAGGGACCAATCGGGCGCTTTGTGAAGTGAGCAACATAGTGGTATTGGATTCCGAAGCTAGAACTGCAGTACTGAAATGCTCTCTTGTTTGAGGGGCAGTTCGTTTAGTAGTTTGCGGACAAGACTAGCGTGTTTCTCGAAGTTGCGTTTATCTGAGAATATATAAAATGGCCAATCTACATATTCATTTGAGTGCGGGCTGAGCCAAGATGTTTCAAGACAAATTATGTTCTTAGGCCGGTCCAGGGTAATATTTTTGAACTCACTCCATTGATATTCATACGTATGAAGGCTTGTGTGGAATTCTTGAAATTTCTTTGAATTTGCCATTGTCAGATAAATCAACCCGATACTGCCAGGCCCGGCGAGTGCTATCCAAAATGTCGATGGATCAAGTGCGATGATGAATAAGACGGCGATCGCAGCGATAACCGTCAGCCATTTCAAGGCAATTATCCAGCCTTTGCCAGGGGCTTTCCATTCGCAGACCTCTATGCCTGTTTCGGTCAGGCGATAAGCGAATTTTGTTTTTTGATGAGTTGTGCCATATAAAGCTAAGAAAAAAAGAAGAAAACCTGGCGCAGCAATAAAGATGGTTTCAATTAATGAGAATTTCGCATTTTCGTATAGCAAAAAATAGCTAAAAATTAAAGTTGCGCATAGTATGAAGATAAACATGCTATTGGCAACGGTTGTGTTGTAAGGGCGTGCCTTGATCCTCCAGTCTAGCAATGCAGGTTGATTAGCGTACTTCCACTGATGGTTGTCGGGAAGTTTGATGGGCTGATCCCAGGGAAGAGTTTGTAGAAATCTGTTCAATGTGCTGCTCATAAGCTTAATCATTCACTCGTGTGTGGCACCTGCAAGCGGAGTAATCGGGTGTTTTGTGAAGAAAGCACCATATCGGTATCGGGTTCCTTGCTGAAAGCATCGCTCTTCATATCCGCCTCCGAGGATGAGGCGCCTATGCCCACGCGGAACATGTAGCCCCGGCCGTTGGCGCTTTCCAGAATCTGCTCCGGGTAGCGAACTTCCAATTCCAGCACGGGTGGTCGCTGGTAGGCGATCCAGGTTTGCCATAGGCGATGCTGTGTGTCCTTGGGGTAAAGGGTGTCACCGGGCAGCGGCCCATTGGGACGCCGTGCGGGCGGTTGGCCAAATTGTTCGATGGGCGCCCAGTGGCCTTCGAGGAATTGATCGTAGAACCTGTCTGCCATGCCTTGCATCAGGCTGTCGGAAAACCAGCCGCTGTCGACCATGGCTGGCTGCAGCTTCACGGCTGTTCCCGCCAGATCGGACGGCAGTAGGAGCTGTAGCCAGAAGCCGGTATAGATGCGCGGGCCACGGTCGTAGTATGGCAAGGTGGAGGCGCGAGCCGCCAGGCTTGGGCGCAGGCAGATTTCTTTCAGGGTGCGCAGCTCGTCTTTGTGATCCTCGTCGCTGTACGTCCAGGAGGGGGATCTGCCCCAACTGCTGCGATACAGCCAAAGCCGCAGACCCTCACGCTTGTACTGGTTCGCGACCATGCTGGAGATAAGGTAGATCACGCCGAGCAGCGCGATGATGATAGTTACCGGATTGGACATGACCCAGGCAAAACCGAACCAGAAGCCCAGGGCACTGCCGACGAGTTGGACGCCACCTACTGATGACATGAATAGCAGCGCAACCAGTTTCGTGCTTTGAGCATATTTCTCTTCAGAACTGGTCGCATTACTAATGTCTTTGGAAACCTGCCAAGCCTCAACTCCCGCAGCTATAGCGCCGAAAGCGGCCATGCCCATGGTGCGTAACACCAGTTTGCGAGCCAGGCCCGAAAATTCTGTGCTTCCGGCTTTCAGCCAAGTGCTGACCCCTGCTTTGGCCAGTAGTGATGTTCTTGTTCTAAGGGCTCCTTGCATATTCGCCCATTTGTTCCACGCCGGCACCGTCCAGAGTGCCATCAATGCGTTGGCGGTATAGGCGGCGTTGGCCCCTACTGTACGCAGCTCATCCTCACTGAAAATGCCCTCATTCCGTGCTTTATCCAGGCTATTGATGAAGTTCCACACATTCAGACCAGCGACCAGTACGGGCAAGCTGCCGCCGAGCTCCCTGTTCATCCACTGACGGCTGCGGGCTGCGTAGCCCGCCGAACTTTTTGCTTTGAGCTGCAATTGATCTAGAAGCTCTGACTGGCCAAGTGTCGCGAGCCACATGTTCACTTGGCGGGTTTGTACCTTGGTGATCGTGGTTTCGGTGACGACACTACCGATTACCTCGTTAGGCCTTTGCAGGTTCAGCGTCTCGCGCTTTTGTTCCAGCCCGAGCAACTGTATGCGTGCCGAGCGTTTGTCGGGGCCTTCACCGGGTAGAGAAAGAGCGCGTTGCAGGCCCTTGATATTCTTCTCGAGCTGAGCAACCTGCATTTGCCATTGACGGTTCTTCTTCGTGAACTCGGCATTCAGAATCAAACGCGTCTGTGTGGAGATTTCCGTAGAAACCAAGACCTGGGTGACGCTGAAGGCAAAGATTCGAACCTTGGGCGCAAATTTCGTGCTCAAGGCAGGGAGTAGAACAAAGGCCATCAGGTTCCAGCTGTCCTTGGCTTTTTGCCCCACTACGGCGCGCAAGGTCTCGAAGGCACGCTTGCCTGGCTCGGAAAGACTCTTGTACAGGTTACTAGCTTGTACGCTCGGCAGATCTAGTACCGATTGCACCTCGTTGGCCCGACTGACTTCACTGGTGGTGTCGGAGAGCCCGCCGTGGGCCTGTCCGCTACCGTCGCTTTGCCGTCCCAGATTGTCGATGGTGCCGTAGGTGGTGAAGTTGGTGGAAATCTTGTCGATCAGCGCGGAAAGCTCAGCGTTGAAATTGAACAGCGCCAGGCCTGCCAGCGTAGTGGGGTTGCCGTACTGCTCGCAGAGCCATTGCTTGCCCGTGTCGCTCGCGCCCAATTGCTCGTACAGGTTGGCCATGGTGTCCAGCAGATAGGTCGATTGCTGCGGGTGGCAGGGGTCATAGAAAACCTCTTCCGCTTTCGGGCTGAGGCTTTTCAGCCAGGCGAGTAGGTCGCTTTCGCTGCGTTGGATGTGGGCATTGAGGCGCTCCATTTCATCGGAGCGCTCTTGCAGATAACTCAAGGCCTCATCGAAGCGAACGTCCTCGCGCCAGGTTTTTTTCTGCTGCCATTCTTCTACCAGTGCGCGCCATTTTGGCCCCGACGGTGGGTTGCCCCAATTCGTACGAAATTGCTGCTGAGCCCGCTGCACTTGCAGCGACTTGAGCGTCAAGGTCGCGTCACTGCCGCTGTGATTGAGCAGCTGTGTCTCGCTATCGAGCAGGGCGTGAGCATCCTTGATGAATGCCTGCTTGCGGCTTGGGTTGGCTGATACCGATTTGGGAATGAAGGGGTCTAGTTTGACGCCGCAAAGCTCGTGAATAAGGGTGGCGCTATTGGTCTTGTTGGCATGCTGCGTCTCTGCTGCTGCCAGTTCCACCCATCGCCCCTGCAGATTCATGGCTAGGTCGTCGACGATGGCCAATGGATCGTCTAGGGCGACAACGAGAGCGCTGTCCTGATCAGGTACGCTGCCCAGAATAAGGGCTTGGTCGATCGGCTTCTTGCAGGGGCGGGACGTGTCGTCTTGGTTTGTCGCTATTAGACAGCTTTTGAAGGTCGGGGCTTCCCCTCCTGCCAGGATGTCGGCGACAGCACTGCCTATTTCGCGGATAGGTGCGGCATGTGCTGCCTGCATCTTGGTGCAGTATTGCGGCAGGTTTAAGGTGCGCATCCAACGGCTTTGCTCCTGGGGATTGCTGCGTATTTTTTCGCACAAGCGCCAGGTCCACTGCACCGGGGCATAGGCAATGAGCAGGCGGCTGCGCTTTGGGTAAAGCAGGTAGGGTTTGCTGTCACCGGGGTTGTTTCGTTCATCCTTGCCCAGCTGTGCACTGCCCCATTGGTGGCGGATGAGCTGGTGCCCCTTCACCTGATATTCGTGAAGGGTGCGATCAGTTTCATCCCACACATAAAGCCAGCCGTCACGGAGCTGGCGCAGGGTATAACTGCGCGTCTTGAGCGTCGGCAGGTGGTTGCTCGGCCAGCCTTTGGGCAGCGGGTTTGGACCTTGTGCACTGCCGCGTGCCGGTGACTCATCTATCGAATAGCGAACGGGATGGATTGCAATATCAACTGCTTTTAGCGGGCACTGGCCGTTTGCATTGGCGGGCTTGTTCTCGAAGGCCTGATTGCGTTTGGCTTGTTGCAAGGTTGTATCGGAGGTCGTCGTGCTCATGGAAATCCGTTCCTTTAGCCGGCAAGGCAGTCTTCGTCCAGGGCTTGAATACGCCGTTCTGGCGGTAGTTTCTGGGCATCTGGTGTCCTAGCTAACCAGGCCTGGTAAGGGCTATCGGAGCGTGTAGCGAAGTTATCGCCCCAGCAGGCGCAGCGCTCGAGCCAGATCGCAATGCTCCGCTCGTTGACCAGTCCCCAGGCTTCGGCATCGAGCAAGCGTTGTTCCAGCCATTGGCCTCGCTCCTGTTCACCAAGCCCTGATAAGGTTTGGGGGTAATCTTCGATCAACCAACCGTATAGCCGCTCCTTGAAGCTGCGCCGATAGGCCTGTTCGAGCGCCTTAACCTGATCATCAATGAGATGGTTGAGCTTGCCTTCCAATCTGGAGCTGTTGGGCTGTGAGCGATAGGACTGCCATTCGACTGCATGCGAGGGAGCCCAGTTAGGCGGGGGTAGGGGTACGAGCCATTCGATTATGGGGCCCAGAAGAGTTTGATAAGCAGATTGGGGATAGCTGTTCAGCCAGTAAGAAGTCACCAGCGGATCCGCGAAACGGAAGAGGCTGTAGCTACCTAAATTGTCCGTGATGGTGATGAACTGGCTCAGGTGATCGGCGACATCGTTCAGTGATGACGAGCTTTGTATTCTGCTGGTCTGGCGCTGAAGAGAGGGGCTGCTTCGCCATTCACCCAGTAAGGACGAATGGCTGTCCAGACCAACCAGAATTGGGCCGAGCTCTTTGACGCCGTCCCAGCGGGTGCCGCTGTAGAGAGGAATGACCTCGATAGGCTCCCCTACCCCATAAAGCCATTGCAGGGCGTCCTGACGAAGCACACCGTCCACGAGCAGGAAATTGCGGCTCATGCTTCGGCTTCCAGGTTGGCTCGCTCGCATATCTCACACCTTGGTGTCGTTCGCAATAACGCCTGGCGCTGGGCAGGTATCAGCAGCCTACCCGCCATATCCACATCCGCCGGCCTAACTTGCCCAGGCAAAATCGGCGCCGCGCCCGAGCCTTTCCCCGGACTTCCACCCGAGTTCATCCTGATCAAAGGCCCAGCCATCGTGATGCCACCAGCATCAAGCTTGATAAAGCTTCCACCGGCCTTGAAGGTCAGCTCGCTGCCGGCTTCGAGGACGACTTTGAGTCCGCTGGAGAGGTGGATTTCGTCGCCGGCTTCGATGAACTGGCCGGTGCCGATCTTGACGTGCTGGTTATTGCCGATGGTCAAGTGGTCGTCTGCTTTGACTTCGCTGCGGCGGTCGGTGTGCGTGGTGCGGTGTTCTTCGGCGCGGAATTCGCTGTAGCTGTTGGCCTCGACGGTGTCGTGGCGTTCGTGGCCGACGCGGATCTTCTGGTCGTGTTCGATGTTCTCTTCCCAGTCGCGCTGGGCGTGAAGGTAGATTTGCTCGGCGCCCTTACGGTCTTCGATGCGCAGTTCGTTGTAACCGCCACCGCCCGGACTGCTCAGGGACTTGAACACGCTGCGGGTCTTGTTCGCAGGCAGGTCGTAAGGGACGGCGTTTTCCTTGTGGTACAGGCAGCCGGTGATCAGGGGCTGGTCGGGGTCGCCTTCGAGGAAGGTCACCAGCACTTCCATGCCGACGCGTGGGATGGCCACGCCGCCGTAGCGGTCGCCGGCCCAACTGGATGACACGCGCAGCCAGCAGCTCGTGTGCTCATCGGCTTTGCCTTCGCGGTCCCAGAAAAACTGCACCTTCACTCGGCCGTATTCGTCGCAGTGGATCTCTTCGCTGGCCGGGCCGGTTACGATCGCGCTCTGGCTGCCGAGGATGCGTGGTTTGGGGTTGCGAAGTGCGGAGCGGAAGGGAGCGGCCCAAGGTGTCGCGGTGAACTGGTTTCGGTAGCCTTGGGTGAAGTCGTTGTTTGCAAGGGACCTCTCATCACTTAGCCGGGCTTCCCTTTCGCCACTTAGGGGGAAGGGCGTCAGCGCGGCGATGCCTGAAGAATCAGTGACGGACTCTTCCAACACCTGAGGTTGCTTGCCTTCGTGGAAAACTTCAGTCAGCAGCCATAGCTGATTCCAGTCGCTGCGCGGATGATCGCTGAGTGATAGAAAGTGGCCGCTGACCAGCAGCGGCTGGTCGCTTTCACCCTCAGCCAGTTCGAAGTCGTGGCGATGGCGTTCCAGCGCGCGCCGGGATAGGTGCTTGCCTCGCTCGCGGTCGACGAAGCGGCCGGGATAGTCATAATCCTCGAGGTCGGGCTGGGTGTTGCTTCTAACCGCCGCCTCCATGGTTAGACGGGGCTTCTCGAAATCGTAATCGCGGCGGGTGACGCGGCCGGTGCGGGTTTCGACGCGCACGCCAAAGCGCTTGATGACCGGCTCATCGGCAACCAGACCGCTGTCCTGCTGATAGGCAACCGAGGCAAGTGTCGGAAATACCGTCTGGTCATCACCGAAGACCAGCATGTGGCCGGCATCGCTGTGCTGGAAGTGGTAGTGAATGCCTTCTTCCTCGCAGAGGCGCTGGAGGAACTGGAGGTCCGTTTCATCGTATTGAACGCAGTAGTCCCGCTTGGGATAAACCACCGGCCCAAGATCGAAACGGTGGCCGTCGCCGGCGAGAATGCCGTGCTCTTCTAGCACTTTGGCGATGATCTGCGGTACCGAGAGGTGCTGGAAGATGCGCTGGTTGGTGCGGTGAGATAGATAGGCTAGCTGTGGGCGCAAGGTGACGCGATAGCGCGTCAGGCGTTTGCCGGAGTTGCCTTGCGCTGCGCTGTAGATCAAGCCATGGATACCCTTGCCAGCAGGCGACAAGGCTAGAAAGGCGCGCTGATGTAGCAGGCTTTCCAGGTCGATATCGGAGCGCTCGCTGACCAGTTCGAGGTCGAACGCGAAGGGCTGCGAGATGGCCTCTCGACCTTTGAATTCGAGTACCTGCAAATGATATTGAGCGCCTTCAATCGCGAGGCTGAAGTGCGTGTCGTTAGCCGAATTGAACATTCCCTGTTCCTTTGTAACCAGTCCATGGCGGCGAGCCGGTAACGGTTCGCAAGGCGGCATCGCCTGTATTTCTGGCGTGCCGTAGCGCGGATTGGAGAGGCATCCAGTTCCGCAGAAATCTGGCAGCTATTCTCGCCCTTTTGGCGAAATATCCGTGTGAAGCACTACGTTGTTTGCCGAATGCGTCAGCTAGAAACGCATCGGCCAGGTAAACCTGGCCGATGTGGATTAACCGTGGCCGCGAGGCCTGATCAAGGCTTAGGCCGAGATCGGGGTACGCCAGTCATCGGAGCCGGAAGTGCCGGAGACTTCGTGGGTCCAGACGATTTTGCGGTAGGTGAAGTACACATCTTCCAGATGGGTGAAGTGGGACATGTTCGGGTCCTGGCAGTTGGGCATGCGCGACTGCACGTCGACGATCACCGCATCTTCCAGTTCGATGGTGAAGTAGTGCTCCTGAGTACCGGTGGAGGAGGTGCGGTACCACTCCAGGCGGCACTTGTTCAGGCGTTCACCCGAGGTCAGAGCGTTGAAGATTAGCGGCGACGACTTGTCGAACACCTTGGTGATCATCAGGGGTTTGTGCACGCGCTGGCCGGTGGGTTGGCCGGACTGAGGGTCTCGCGGGATGATGACCTGGTGCTGGAAAGCCTGCACCAGAATCTGATCTTCGTGTCCTTCTTGGAAAATGTTGCCGACCGAGTCCTCGGTGAAAGTGCCTGCGGTGATCAGGCCTTGCTTGGTGCCTTCGAGGGACAGATACGCGGGTGTTGGCATGAACGCTCTCCTTGCCTTGTTGAATGCCAGAATGGCAGCAGAATAAGTACAAGGCGCGTGCCAGCTATATTTAATCTTTATTTTTCAATAGGTTAGGATTTCCCGCTGTGGTCCCGGCCGTCTGCTCTGCGCCATCGCTCACATTTAGTTGGGCAACATCCTGCCCGCAGTTGCGCAATATTTGGCGCATGTGTCTCTAGCTCCCGCCATTGCTCGCTTCATAACTACAGGTCGATCGCCCCAAGCCAAAGCCTGCGCAGCATTCTGCGCAGCGCCATGGCTCAGGACGAGCAGCTGATTTCCAGGTGTTTGCCCCATTCCGGCGGGCGCTCGGCGTAGTGCTCCATGCCTGGCTGCTCGTCGAAGGGGCGGCTAAGCACCCCATGCAGCTCGCGCACCGGGCCGTAGTCGCCTGCCTCGGCGGCCTCGATTGCCTTTTGCGCCAGGTAGTTGCGCAAAATGTACTTTGGGTTGGCTGCCTGCATGCGGGTCCGGCGCGCCTCGTGATCGACGCTTTCGCGCTCGGAACGCTGGCGGTAGGTCGCGGCCCATTCATCGAAGGCTTTGATGTCGACGAAATCTTCACGCAGCCGAGCCAGAGCCATCTCTGGATGGCTGTCACTGAGTTCGCGGAAGAAGCGCGTGTAATCGATGGCGCTGCTCTGCATCAGCTGTAGCAAGCGCTGGATCAGCTCTTTGTCGCTCTCCTCAGCGGTCTGCAAGCCGAGCCGTTTGCGCATCAGATCGAGCCACACTGTTTCGTAGATCGGCAGGAACAGGTCCATGGTCGCCCGCAGCTGCTCGATGGCGATGAAGGGCGTCAGCGCCTGCGCCAGCGCGGCGAGGTTCCAGTGCGCAATCGGAACCTGGTTCTCGTAGGAATACCGGCCGGCATGGTCGGAGTGGTTGCAGACGAAGCGCGCATCGAAATCGTCGAGAAAGGCGTAAGGTCCGAAGTCGAAGGTAATGCCTAGGATCGACATGTTGTCGGTGTTCATCACCCCGTGGCAGAAGCCATAGGCCTGCCATCTGGCGACCATTTCCGCGGTGCGCTCCAGCACTTCACGGAAGAAGCAATGGTATGGCTCTGGATGCTCCAGGCATTCTGAAAAGTGGTTTTCGACAACATGATCAAGCAGCTTCTTCAATTCGTCGTGCTGCTTGGTGTAGTAGAAGAATTCAAAGTGGCCGAAGCGGACGTGGCTGGGCGCGAGGCGCATCAACATTGCGCCTAGCTCCTGGCGTTCGCGGTAAACCGGTGTCTCCGACCCGGTCACGCAGAGCGCGCGGGAGCTGGGAATACCCAGCGCGTGCAGGTGCTCGCTGGCAAGAAACTCGCGGATTGATGAACGCAGCACGGCACGGCCGTCACCCATGCGGGAATAGGGCGTCATGCCAGCGCCTTTGAGGTGCAGATCCCAATGATCGCCCGCCTCGTTGACCACCTCACCGAGCAGCAGACCACGGCCATCGCCTAGTTGCGGGTTGTAGCTGCCGAACTGGTGGCCGGAATAGATCATCGCCCGTGGTTCCGCCGTGCTCCAGAGCTTGTGGCCGGCGAACAGTTCGGTGAACAGCGGATCGTCCTTGGTTGCCGGGTCGAGATCGAGCAAGGCCATGGCGGCTTCGCTGGCCACTACCAGGCGCGGATTTTCGAGCGGCTGGGGCGTGACTTCGGTGGAAAAAACCTCGCCCAGCTGGGCGAAGCGGTTGTCGAAATTCAGCTCGGTAAGCGTCTTCACGGGGGCTCCGGCACCTTGCGGTTCGGCGCCCTGTGCGGGCGCGCTTTGTGTTTGGAGGCCGGGAAAGGAGGTGACGTTCCTCAGGCCTGACTGTCGGTGGGCGGCGTAGCGCCCTGGTTATCGGGCTGAGCGAGCCGTGGCGCGGTTCCCAGGTGTAGCTGTTTGCCGTCGAAGTTTTTCAGGAATACATCGACCTGGCGGAAGGCGATCGAGATACCAGCCTTGGCGAATTCGCGGTCGATGGCCCGGTTGATCTCATCAGTGGCGGGGTTGCGGTCGCCGAGGTCGCGTACGTGGACGCGCAGCTCGTGGTCGAGCGTGCTCTCGCCAAAGGTCAGGAAGAATACGAGTGGCTCCGGTTCCTTCAATACCCGCGGGTTTTCATTCGCGGTCTTGTAAAGCAGTTTTTTCACCAGATCCAGATCGGATCCATAGGCGACGCCGACCTTGATCGTCACGCGGGTGATGGTGTCGCTCAGGGACCAGTTCACCAGCTGGCTGGTGATGAAGGTCTTGTTCGGGACGATGATGTCTTTTCGGTCGAAGTCGGTAATGGTGGTGGCACGGATTCGAATCCGGCTGACTGTGCCTGAGAGATTGCCGATGGTCACCACATCGCCAATCCGCACCGGACGCTCGAAGAGGATGATCAGACCGGAAATGAAGTTGGCGAAGATCTCCTGCATGCCGAAACCCAGGCCAACCGAGAGTGCGGCCACCAGCCACTGCAGCTTGTCCCAGCTGACGCCAAGCGTCGACAGGAAGGAGACGAAGCCGATGCCGGCCAGCAGATACGACAGCAGCGTCGTGGTGGCATAGGCGCTGCCCTGCGCCAGGTGCAGTTTTGATAACACCAGCACTTCCAGCAGACCCGGCAGGTTGCGCGCCAGGGCCACCGTGATGGCGACGATCAGCAGAGCCCCAAGCAGGTTGTTAAGGGTGATGGCATTGGTCGTGGCGGTGTCGCCAGCACCACTGACGAATTCGTAGAGCACGACGTTATCGAGGTAGGAGACCACGCTGATCAGATCCGCCCAGACCCAATAGAGCACCGCGAAGAACAGGCCGAACATCGCCAGGCGGGTCAGGCGCAGGGACTGCTGGTTGACCTGCTCGATATCGAGGCCGCCCTCACCGCTTGCCTCGCTGCTGTCTGTGGGCTCGTCGGGCTGAGTTTCACGCTTGGCCAGGGCACGCTGGTAAGCAAGTCGGCGAGCAGCGACGGTCAGCCCGCGAATCAGCGTCGCTTCGATGACGATCCAGGCCAGTAGGAGATACAACGTATCGATCAAGCGCCCCGTCAGTTTCAGCGCCGTGTAGTAGTAGCCAAAACCCACCACCAGGATCAGCGCCAGCGGCAGGAGGCTGAACAGCAGACCGATGAAGCGCTGAAGCGGTGAAGCGTTCTGGCTGGCCGGGCCTTTCAGCAACAGGCGCGTGAGGCGCCAGCTCATCAGGGCGAAGCAGACCAGGACCACGACGATGCCGATCACATCGTCGACTAGATTGCCCGGTTGATGTTCGGCAATCGCCACCACGGCCACCAGGGCCATAACCACCAGCCCCAGCCGTCGGATTTCGTTGCGCAGGAAGGTGACCTGCGGCCGGAACCAGCCGAAGTGCGTTTCGGCGACCCGATTGGGCGAGAGCATCCGATACGCGCTGTAGAACACCAACCAGGCCTGCGCCATCTGATAGAACGCGGCGCCGAGGGCGTCGTTCTGCCCGCGCCCGTCCATCTGCAGCAGGTAACCGCACAGCGCGAGAAACAATGCGCCCGGCAGCGCCAGCAACAGATTCAGCAGCAGCGCCATCGGCGTATGCAGCTGGCTGTCGTCACGGAAGTGCCCGATGTCGCTGCTCAGCGAATCCAGCTTGGTGTTGATCGCCTGACGGCGCCAGAGCAGCACGCCGATCATCAGCAACAGCGGAACGAAGAATAGTGGCCGCTCCAGCAGGCCTGCGCCTAAGGCTTCGAACACCGAGCCCCAGGGCATCGCCCGCAGCTGCCGGTCGAGCAGCGTGGGCACGTTCTTGAACCAGTCCAGATCGAGTGGCCGATTGCTGGGGATCCAGAACATCTGCTCGTCCAGCGTATTGCGCAGGGCTTCGGCCTTGCTCTGCAGTTGGCGCTGGTTCAGCTGCAGCGTAATCGACTCGCTCAGCAGAGCGTTCAACGAGTGGTTGAGTCGATCGAGCAGCTCGCTGCGCGTGCGAACCAGCTCCAGCAACGCACTGCGTAATTCGGGAGTCACCTCGCTGGGAGGCTGACTGGCCAGCTGTTGTTCTACATAGTCTTCGACGTTGCCGGCGGCTTCGCGGCGCTGGTTCAGCTCGAACTGATAGAGCCGAATATCAGCGATCTCATCCGCCAGGTTGCTATCCAGCGAGAGCTGCGGCAGGGCCTGCTTCTGCTGCGAGAGGATCTTCGACAGCAGCAGACTGCCTTCAAGAACGGCGATCTGTTCTTCCAGTGCTTGGTCGGCCTGGTTGAGCGTGTCGAGTTGCTGGCGGGTCTGCAAGTTCTGCTGGGTGAGGTCGTTGAGCCGCTCGGTGGCCCGCAAGAGGTAGCCAGACAAACGCTTGTTCTCGGCGCTTTCGGCCGGCAGCAGCTTGTCGGAGCCGGTCTTCTCGGCCTTTAGCGAGAATTCGGCGACGGTCTGTTCGGATTCTTCCCGGCGCTTGTTGTTGATGGCCGTCTGCAGCGCCATGGTTTCGCGCTCGGCACGGGCGATGCGCTCGGACAGCAGATCGCGGCGGGCAATGCCTAGGTCCTGCAGCAAGCTGTTGCCGGCCAGTTCGTTGCGACGTAGTTCGATCTGCGCGTTGAGGGCAGACTTTTCCGCCGCAAGCAGGGCGCGGCGTTCATCACTCAGTGGCTTGCCGTTTTCGCGGCCGGCCTTGAGCAGGTTGTTGATCTCGTCGATCCGCATCTGCGACTTGCTGATATCGGCCTGAGCGCGCTCGGGACGCGTCTGGGCGCTGATGATCATGCTGTTAGCCGCGGTCAGCGCTGTCTGCCAGGTCGATAACTCCTCGACACGCTCTGCCAGGCGTTGCTCGAGGGCCGGCATCTTCAGTTTGGCCAGCTTTTCGACCAGATCGCTGGTGTCGCTGCTCTTGAGTTTGCTCAGATCTCGCTGGGACTCGGCGATTTCCTTCGGCGCGCTGGCGAGTTCGGCCTTCAGTTCGGTCAGTCGCTGCTGCGCGGTCGCGGCCTGCTCCGCAAGGCGTTGAGCACGTTCGTCAGCGCTTGGCTGTGCAGGTTTCGCCTCTTCGGCGGCCGGTTTGGTGCCGGTCAGGCCTGGAATGGATTGAGCGAATGCGGAAGCGGGAACGAAGGCGAGCAGGGTCGCCAGCAAGAAGATACGCAAGGGTGCCATGAACATTATCGAGTGAAGAAAAGAGTGCGGAGTCTAAGGGCTGCCGAAGGCCGAGGCGAGCCCATAGATCGGAACGCTCTGGCTCGGTGCGTCGCGGCTGTACAGCGCTTCAGAAATGCAGCGATGGACCGGGTTTGTTGCCCTCGGGAAACTTCAGGCCAACCTTGCGCACCTGGCCATGCTCCATGGCGGCGATGGTCCAGGTCAGGCCGTTCCATTCGATCTGATCGCCCGTAACTGGCTTGCCGCCGACGCGTTCGGCCATGAAGTCGCCGATCTGCTGACTGCCGTCGACTTCGCCCAGTTTCAGGCCATACAGGGCCGCAAGGGCGCTCATCTCGGCCTCGGCTTCAAGTATGAAGTCGCCAAAGAAACGCATGTCTCGGCCGCGCTGCGGGGCTTCGCTGAACAGCTTGCCGAGCGCCGGAAGGTCTTCTTCGTGGCCGATGACGCAAAGGATGTCGTCGACTTGCAGGCGCGTGCTGCCCGATGGGTGCAGCAGTGCCTTTCCGCGGAACAGGGCTGCGATGCGTGTGCCAGTGGGCATCTTCAATTCACGCAGCGCGGCGCCGATGCACCACTTCTTGGCGGTCAGGCGATAGATGAACAGTTCCCACTGACTGGTCGTGTGAATCTGCAACCCAGCGCGGGAGATCGGCAGCGGAGAGGGCGGCACCTCGACCTTGGCCTTCTTCGCCGCCCAGGTCAGCGTGGTGCCTTGAAGCAGCAGCGAAACCAGCACGATGAAAAACGCCACGTTGAAGAACAACTGGGCGTTCTCCAGCCCGGCCATCAGCGGAAATACCGCAAGAATCACCGGCACTGCGCCGCGCAGGCCGATCCAGGAAATGAACAGGCGCTCGCGCAGGTGGAAGCTGCGAAACGGTGCTAGCCCGATGAACACTGCCAGCGGACGGGCAAAGAGAATCATCCACAACGACAGTGCCAGCGCCGGCAGGGCGATGGGCAGCAGCTCGCTGGGTGTGAGCAGCAGGCCGAGCACCAGGAACATGCCGATCTGACTGAGCCAGGCGAGGCCGTCGAACATGTGCAGGATGCCGTGGCGGTTGCGGATGGGGCGATTACCCAGCAGCAGACCGCAGACGTAGACCGCGAGGATGCCGCTACCGCCGATGGCGCCGGACAATGCGTAGATCATGATGCCGCCGGCCACTGCCAGCAGCGGGTAGAGGCCATCGGCAACCGATAGCCGGTTGATCAGATACAGCAGCAGCCAGCCGCCGGACAAGCCAAGCAGGGTGCCGATTCCGAACTGTTGCAGCAGGCTGATGAAGAAGCCCCAGCCAAAGCCGGTCTGGCCGGAGGCGAGCATGTCGATCAGTGCGACGGTCAGAAACATCGCCATCGGGTCGTTGCTGCCCGACTCGATTTCCAATGTTGAACCGACCCGTTCGTTGAGGCCGCGGCCATTGAGCAGATTGAACACCACGGCGGCATCCGTCGAGCCGACTATCGCGCCGATCAGCAAGCCCTGCATCATGGGTAGATCAAATAGCCAGGCTGCAGCCAGACCGGTCAGGCCGGACGTGACGACCACTCCGGCTGTTGCCAGCGAAAACGCCGGCCAGAGTGCGACGCGGAAGGTGGCGGCGCGGGTGCGCATGCCGCCATCGAGCAGGATGATCGCGAGGGCCAGGTTGCTGATCAGGAAGGCCAGCGAGTAGTCGTCGAAGACGATGCCGCCGATACCGTCGACGCCCGCGAGCATGCCGACCGCAAGAAAGATGACCAGGATCGGCACGCCGAGACGTGTCGACAGAGAGCTCATCAGGATGCTCGCCGCAACCAACAGAGCACCGACAAAGAACAGTTGGTTGATGTTGCCGATATCCAAACGCGCTCTCCGAAGGTTAGTACTGCTGGCAAGCATGCAGGCTGCATGCCAGCGATTCTAACCCGCGGTTTTGACGTGCTGTCAAAAAAGCCCGGCGGAGCGACGGGCGTTTCGGATAAGGAGGGGGCGCCGATAAACGGCGTCTTGAGTGATTGTGGCCGCCCGACACGTACAGCGTGTCGGGCGCCAGGTCAGAACCAGTCTTCCTGCATGGTCAGGCAGGTGTCGTCACGACCGGCCAGCAGATCCAGTTCGTGATGGCAGCTCGGCACTTCCCACGTCAGGAAGTAGCGTGCAGCTTGCAACTTGCCGCGATAGAAATCGACGTCCGCCTCGTTGCCCTTCGCCAGCCCCTGTTCGGCGCGAATCGCCTGCTCCAGCCAACGCCAGCCGATCACGGCGTGACCGAATACCTTGAGGTACAGCGCTGAATTGGCCAGTGCTTGGTTGATCTTGCCAGCCATCAGGTCGCCGAGCAGCGCTTGGGTGACCTCGGTCAGGCGCGCCAGGAGCTGCTCCAACGGCTGGCGCAGCGCATCCAGCGAGCTGAACTCGCCCGCGCGCTTGCAGGTACCCTGGATCAGACCGAGCAACTGGCGCAGCCCGGCGCCACCGTTCTGCGTCAGCTTGCGTGCCAGCAGGTCGAGTGACTGGATGCCGTGCGTACCTTCATGAATCGGGTTCAGCCGGTTGTCGCGGTAGTACTGCTCAACCGGGTACTCACGGGTGTAGCCATGGCCGCCCAGGATCTGAATGGCCATCTCGTTGGCTTTAAGGCAGTACTCCGAAGGCCAGGATTTAACGATCGGGGTGAGGAGGTCCAGCAGCTCGTGGGCGCTCTTGCGCTCTTCCTCGGTCCCTGCGGTCTGCTCTTCGTCAACGATACGCGCGGCATAGAGGCCGAGATCGAAGGCGCCTTCGACGTAGGCTTTCTGCATCAGCAGCATGCGTTTGACGTCGGTGTGCTGGATGATCGGGACCTGCGACGATGCCGGGTTCTTGCCGTCTGGCAGGCGGCCTTGTGGCCGTTCCCGCGCGTAGTTGAGCGAGTACAGGTAGCCGGCGTAACCGAGCATGATCGCGCCCATGCCAACGCCGATACGCGCGTCGTTCATCATCTGGAACATGTACGACAGGCCCTTGTGCGGCTCACCCACCAGATAGCCAACACAATTGCCATTGTCGCCGAAGTTAAGCGCCGTGGAGGTAGTGCCGCGCCAGCCCATCTTGTGGAACAGCCCAGCCAGGATCACGTCGTTGCGCTTGCCGAGGCTACCGTCATCGTTGACCAGAAACTTGGGCACGATGAACAGGCTGATGCCTTTCACACCGGGCGGGGCGTCGGGCAGCTTGGCCAGGACCATGTGCACGATGTTTTCCGACAGCGGATGATCACCACCGGAGATGAAGATCTTGTTGCCCTTCAGGCGGTAGGAGCCGTCACCGGCAGGCTCGGCACGGGTGCGCAGGTCGGACAGGGAAGAGCCGGCGTGCGGCTCGGTCAGCGCCATGGTGCCGAAGAAGCGGCCTTCAAGCATGGGCTGGAGAAAGCGCTGTTTCTGTTCGTCACTGCCGAACACCTCGATCAGGTGCGACGCGCCCATGGTCAGCATCGGGTATGACGAGGTGCCGATGTTGGCCGACTGGAAGTGCGCGAAACAGGCCCGTGAAAGCAGGTTGGGTAGCTGCATGCCGCCATCGTCGAAGCTGCGCGACGCGTTGTGAAAGCCGGCCTCGATGAACGCATCGACGGCAGGCTTCACTTCCGGAATCAGCACCGCTTCGCCGTCCTTGTAGATCGGCTCGTTCTCGTCTGCCTTGCGGTTGTGCGGGGCGAAGAGGTTCTCGGCAATGCTGCGGGCGGTGTCGATGGCCGCATCGAAGGTTTCGCGGCTGTGGTCGGCAAAGCGTTCGCGCTGGGTCAAGCCTTCGGCGTCGAGTACTTCGTAGAGTTCGAATGCCAGGTTACGCGGGCAGAGCAGAGTCTCGGGCATGGAAAAATCCTCCGTTTACATGCACTCGAGTCTAAGGAGCCGGCGAGACGGCTGCCTAGCACCATACATTCGAGTGATGGGTCGACACAGCAGCGTCTTCTGGGGGTTGCCTGGGCGGGCTTAGTGTGGCTTCGCGCAGAAATATTCGAGCAGCTGTGCCAGGTGACCGTCGCCGATGCCTGCGTCGATCAAATGCTGTTCGGCACGTGCCAGATGTTCTTCGATGTGCTGGCGCGCCGCCTCGGGGCCGAGCAGGGCGACCACGGTGCTTTTGCCGGCGTCTTTGCCGGAATCCTTGCCGATCTGCTGAGGGCTGAGCCCGTCGGCCAGATCGTCGAGGAGCTGGAAGGCAAGCCCGAGTTCGGTGGCAAAACCGTTGAGATGGCGCGTGCAGCTCGCGCTGGCATCGGCCAGCAGCGCAGCGGACTCCACCGCAGCCGTGAAAAGCGGGCAGGTCTTCAGGCGGTTGGTATGGGCGATGGCTTCGAGCGGGCGCGCGCGTTGCCCCTCACGCAGATCGTGAAACTGGCCGCGAACCAGGCCCTGCGCGCCGGTAGCTTGCGACAGCAGGCGTACCAGTTGATTGCGCGTCGACGCGTCGATGCTGGCTGTCGAGGCGGCTATGCTGAATGCTTGGCTGAGCAGGGCGACCGATCCGAGGACCGCGACGTCTTCGCCGAACTCACGGTGAATGGTCGGCCGGCCACGGCGCAGCTCGGCGTTGTCCATGCACGGCATGTCATCAAGAAACAGTGAGGCGGCGTGCACCATCTCCAGGGCGCAAGCCAGGTCGAGGCCGGCATCGAAGGCCGTCGCGTCCTGCTGCAGATCCTTGAGGGTCAATAGCAGCAGCAATGGGCGGACACGCTTGCCCGGCGCGAGGGTGCCTTCGCGCATGGCGGTGGCGATGGCATCTTGCGGGGGCGCTAGCGGTAGCCACTGGCCAAGCCGTTCGTCAACCTGTGCACGCAGCGTACTGACTGTCTGTCCGAAGTCGTGGTGCGTGTCCGGCAAAGCGATGGCCATGACGACCTCCTGTATCGTTTTTCGTTAGATATCGTGACAATACCTGTACAGAGTGTATAAGTCTTGGCACTTTTAATGACCACTACCGTCCACATAAGGTCATCGAACGAGGCGCTGCATGACTAAAGAAACTATTGCGGAACGTAAGAACGACCACCTGGACATCGTTCTCGACCCGCGCCGCGCCTGTTCCGCCGTCGATCCAGGCTACGCTGCCCTGACTTTCGAGCACTGCGCGGTTCCGGAGTTGCGTCTCGACGACATCGATATTCGCGCCGTGCTGTTCGGCCGACCCCTCTCAGCCCCGCTGCTGATCAGCTCGATGACTGGCGGCGCGGCGCGGGCGACCCAGATCAATCGAAACCTGGCCGAGGCCGCCGAGGTGCTGGGGATTGCCCTGGCGGTGGGCTCGCAACGAATCGCGCTGGAGACCGATGCCGATCAGGGGCTGACCCGGCACCTGCGTGAACTTGCGCCGTCGATCCCTCTGCTGGCCAATTTCGGAGCGGCGCAGCTGGTTGCCGGCTACGGGTTGGATGAGGCGCAGCGCGCCGTCGACATGATTCAGGCCGATGCCCTGATCATCCATCTGAACCCGTTGCAGGAAGCAGTGCAGGTTGGCGGTGATCGCAACTGGATAGGCGTGTACGCGGCGCTCGAGGCACTGGCCTTGCGCTTGCCGGTGCCGTTGGTAGCCAAAGAGGTGGGTGCGGGCATTTCTCCAAGCGTGGCGCAGCGATTGCTCGATGCCGGCGTATCGGTAATCGACGTCGCCGGTGCCGGCGGTACCAGCTGGGCGGCGGTAGAGGCCGAACGAACCCTGGATCCGCAGCAGCGCGCCATTGCCAAAGCGTTCACCGGCTGGGGCATTCCCAGCGCGCAGGCGATTTCGGCTGTTCGCCGCGCGTGCCCCGCTGCTCAGCTCATCGCATCCGGCGGCATTCGTGACGGCATCGATGCGGCCAAGGCGATTCGTCTGGGCGCCAATCTGGTGGGGCAGGCTGCCGGCGTGCTGGACGCAGCGCTGATCGGACCAGAAGCCGTGGTCGAGCATTTCCAGGTGCTGATCGAGCAGCTGCGCATTGCCTGCTTCTGTACGGGCTCGGCCAATCTGGCGGAGCTGGCCAAGGCGCCGCTCCTGGCACCCTTCGACCCGTCCAAGCTGTGATGTGTCGTCAGGTTTGCTGCTCTGCCAGCCGGCGAGGTTCGTTTCAATGATTCATTTTGCCGTGATCGCACCGCCTTTTCACAGCCACGTGCGGGCGATGGAAGCGCTCGCCTCTGAGTTGTTGGCTCGCGGGCACCGGGTGACGGTCGTGCAGCAGGCTAATGTGGCCGCAATATTGCGCCACCCTCGACTGGGTTTTGCCCAGGTCGGCGCGGGCTCGCATCCGCCAGGCTCGCTCAGGGCGGTGATTGACCGTGCAGCACGCCCCGGCGGGCCCTGGGGCATACGCCGGGTGATCGCCGATATGGCCTCGGCGACCGATATGTTTTGCCGAGAGGCACCTGCCGTGCTTCGCTCCATCGGCGCAGAGTGCGTCATTGCAGACCAGATGGAGCCGGGTGGTGGGCTTGTCGCCGAGTACCTGGGGCTGCCCTTCGTGTCGGTGGCCTGTGCCTTGCCAGTCAACCGTGAGGCGCTGGTGCCGCTGCCGGTCATGCCTTGGCGCTATCGTGCGACGCCCTGGGGCGAGCAGTTGAATCTGCACAGCAGTGGCGTCTATGACCGGGCGATGCAGGCGCACGCCAAGGTTATCTCGCGCCATGCAGCCGCGTTCGGTCTGCCGCCTCGCCAGCGCCTCGATGAGTGCCTGTCGCCTTTGTTGCAGTTGAGCCAGACCACACCCGGTTTCGATTTTCCACGTACCGCCCTGCCTGGCTATTTCCACGGCATCGGCCCGCTGCGCTCGGCGTTGACCGACGAGCCAGCGATGACTATTCCGGTCGCTACCGGCAGGCCATTCGTGTTCGCCTCGCTGGGCACCCTGCAAGGCGATCGCTTCGGCCTGTTCCAGCGGATAGCCGAGGCGTGCCGCGACCTGGATGTACAACTGTTGATCGCCCATTGCGGCCGGCTTGATCGGCGCCAGGAGCAAAGACTGATCAAGGCCGGCGCCAGTTGGGTTACCGATTTCGCACCCCAGCGTGCGGTGCTGGCGCGAGCCGATGCCGTAGTCACCCATGCCGGGCTCAACACCGTACTCGACGCGCTGGAAGCAGGTGTGCCGAGCCTGGCGTTGCCGATTGCCTTCGATCAGCCCGGCGTAGCCGCTCGGGTGGTGCATGCAGGCGTTGGCTTGAAGCTCGATCCGCGTCTGGCCAGTCGCCGACGTATCGTGCAGGGCCTGCGTCGGTTGTTGCGCGAGCCCGATTTCGCTCAGCGCGCCCGACTTCTGGGCAATGAAGTTCATGCTGCCGGTGGCGCGCCGCGGGCAGCGCAACTGATCGAGGCAGCACTCGGCATCGAATCGCCGGCATTGCAGAGGGCCGAACATGGCTGATGCGGACCTGATCCTCGTCGGCGGCGGCCTGGCCAACGGGCTGCTGGCCCTGCGCCTGCGGCAGGCGCGTCCGGATTTGCGGCTGCTGGTCATCGAGCAGGGTGAAACCCTCGGCGGCAACCATACCTGGTCCTTTCACGAACACGACCTGACGCCAGCCCAACAGACCTGGCTGGAGCCGCTGGTGGGCAATCGCTGGCCTGGCTACGAGGTGATCTTCCCGGATCTTCAACGCCGTTTGGGCAGCGGCTATGCCAGCATCTTTTCCCATCGCTTCCATCAGTTGCTGGTGTCGGAGCTGGCTGACGGCGTACGTCTGAACGCCACTGTCACGCACGTAGAGCCCCGGCAGGTGCGGCTGGCGTGCGGCAAAGTGTTGCGGGCTGGCGCGGTAATCGACGGGCGAGGGGTACGTCGAAGCGGTCAGCTGGCATTGGGCTTCCAGAAATTCCTTGGCCAGGCACTACGCCTGGGTCAGCCGCACGGCTTGCTGGAGCCGATCATCATGGACGCCAGCGTCGCTCAGCAGGATGGCTACCGGTTCGTCTATGTGCTGCCGCTCAGCGCCGACACCCTGTTGATCGAAGACACTTACTACGCCGATGGCGATGCCGTTTCGCTTGGTGCGTTGCGCGACAACATCGCCCGCTATGCCAGCGAGCGTGGCTGGGTCATCGCCGAACTGTTGCGAGAAGAGCAGGGCGTGCTGCCCATCGTGCTCTCCGGTGATTTGCCGGCGTTCTGGGACGAGGCGCGTAGCGTGCCGCAGACGGGGCTGTCTGCCGCTCTGTTTCATCCGACTACAGGCTATTCACTGCCTGATGCGGTACGCCTCGCCGATCACCTGGTCGCGCTGAATCGCTGGGATGCAGACAGCCTGTTCGCCGCGATTCGCGGCTATTCGCTGCAGCAGTGGCGTCAACGTGGGTTCTTCAGATTGCTTAATCGCATGCTGTTCATGGCCGGACCGGCGGATCGCCGCTGGGCGGTCATGCAGCGTTTCTACCGCTTGCGTGAACCGCTGATTCAGCGCTTCTACGCGGCCAACCTGACCACCTGGGACCGCTTGCGCATCGTCTCGGGCAAACCTCCCGTGCCGGTGGGTGAAGCGCTGCGTGCGCTCGCCGCTGGCAACCTGCACCACAAGGACAAATGATGAACGAACAAACAGGCGGTGTGAGGCGGGCCGTGGTGATTGGTGCCGGTTTCGGTGGGCTGGCTCTGGCGATTCGGCTGCAGCGTGCCGGCATTCAGACTACGGTGTTGGAGAAGCGCGATAAGCCGGGCGGCCGCGCCTACGTCTATCACGATCAGGGCTTCACGTTCGACGCCGGCCCGACGGTGATCACCGACCCTCCTGCGCTGGACGAGCTGTTTACCGGTGCGGGCAAGCGCATGGCCGATTACGTCGAGCTGTTGCCGGTCAGCCCGTTTTATCGGCTGTGCTGGGAGGATGGCTACAGCTTCGATTACGTCAACGATCAGGTCGAACTGGACCGGCAGATTCATGCGTTAAATCCAAAGGATGTCGCGGGGTACCAGCGCTTTCTTGCCTATTCCCGCGCCGTGTATGAGGAAGGCTACGTCAAGCTCGGCACCGTGCCCTTCCTGTCGTTTCGCAGCATGATCGGCGTCGCGCCGCAGCTGGCAAAATTGCAGGCCTGGCGCAATGTGTACAGCATGGTTTCGAAGTTCGTGGAGAACGACCGGCTGCGCCAGGCGCTGTCCTTTCATTCGTTGCTGGTCGGTGGCAACCCCTTTGAAACCTCGTCCATCTATGCGCTGATCCACGCGCTGGAGCGCCAGGGCGGTGTCTGGTTTCCGCGCGGCGGCACCGGAGCGCTGGTGCAGGGCATGGTCCGGCTATTCGAAGACCTGGGCGGCAAGCTGGAGCTGAACGCCGAAGTGGCGCGCATCGAACTGGCGGATGGAAGAGCTAAAGCGGTGACTACGGGGGATGGCCGTCGCTTCGATACCGATGCGGTGGCCTCCAACGCCGATGTGGTCAACACCTACAAGCAGCTGCTCGGCCACGAACAGCGTGGTCGTGAAGAGGCCAAGCGGCTCTCCGGCAAGCGTTTCTCCATGTCACTGTTCGTGATTCATTTCGGCCTCAAGCGCCGCCATGAACACCTGCAACATCACACGGTGTGTTTCGGTCCACGTTACCGTGAGCTGATTGACGAGATCTTCAAGCGCGAAACCCTGGCTGATGACTTCTCCCTATACCTGCACGCGCCTTGCGTGACCGATCCATCATTGGCGCCGGAAGGCTGTGCCAGCCATTACGTGTTGGCCCCGGTGCCGCACCTGGGCACGGCGGATATCGACTGGGCGGTGGAAGGGCCGAAGTACCGCGACCGCATCTTTGAATACCTTGAGCGTCACTACATTCCGGGCTTGCGCGACGACCTGGTGACCCACCGGATCTTCACGCCGCACGATTTTCGTGACGAGCTCAATGCCCATCTGGGCTCGGCATTTTCGCTGGAGCCGATCCTCACCCAGAGTGCGTGGTTCCGCCCGCATAACCGTGATGATGTGATTCCAAACCTCTATATCGTCGGTGCCGGCACGCATCCCGGTGCAGGCGTGCCGGGAGTGGTGGGTTCGGCCAAGGCCACGGCCGGCCTGATGCTGGAGGACTTCATGTCGCAGGAGCAGGCCGGATGAACGATAAGGTCATCGATCACTCGACGCAGGCGATCAATGTCGGCTCCAAGAGCTTTGCGGCGGCGGCAAAGCTGTTTGACGAACGCACCCGCCAGAGCGCGGTGATGCTCTATGCCTGGTGCCGGCATTGTGATGACGTGATCGATGGCCAGACGCTGGGGCACGGCCAGGTCGAGGGTGATCGCTCCACCGGTGAAGCGCGGCTGGCCGAGCTGGTGGACCTGACCGAGCGCGCCTATGCCGGGGAGCCAATGAGCGATCCGGCCTTTGCTGCGTTTCAGCAAGTGGTTCAGCGCCACCAGATACCACGAGAATACCCATTGGAACATCTCGCGGGCTTCCGCATGGATGTGCAGGAGTATCACTACCAGACTCTCGAGGACACGCTGCTGTACTGCTACCGCGTCGCCGGGGTGGTGGGCCTGATGATGGCGAAAGTGATGGGCGCCGAAGCGGAGGCGACGCTGGACCGGGCCTGCGACCTGGGGCTGGCGTTTCAGCTGACCAATATCGCTCGCGATATCGTCGAGGACGCGGAGATCGGCCGCGTCTATCTGCCGGCCGACTGGCTCGAGAAAGCAGGCATTCCGGCCGATGAGATCGGCCTGCCGCACAACCGGCCCGCGCTGGCGCTGCTGGCGGCCCGTCTGGTCGATCTAGCTGAGCCTTACTACCTGTCGGCCTCGCAGGGGTTGCGCGACCTGCCTCTGCGTTCGGCCTGGTCCATTGCAACGGCGCATGGGGTCTATCGGCAGATAGGTGTGGAGGTGAAAGCGCGCGGCACGGCGGCCTGGGACACGCGCGTGTCGACGACGAGCGCGCAGAAATTGCAGTTTCTGCTGGGCGGGGGACTGCTGGCGCTGGCTTCGCGTCGGATGCAGCTCACGCCGCGTCCTGATTCCCTCTGGAAACGTCCCCGTCGGGCTTAGCGTTTGTCTTGTGCAACGGACCATCATGCAGCTCGCGCAGCTGCTGCTTGAGCACCGGCAGCGGCGGCGCGTAGAGGAAGCCGAATGACACGCAGCGCTCCTTGCCTTCTACCGCATGGTGCAGGCGGTGGGCCTGATAGAGACGCTTGAGGTAGCCCTTGCGCGGTACGTAGCGCAGCGGCCAGCGGTGGTGGACCAGGCCGTCATGGGCGACGAAATATAGAAAGCCATAGGCCGTCATGCCGGCGCCGATCCATTCCAGCGGGCCGTAGCCCGCCGTACCCAGCGCGATCAGCAGGATCGCGACCCCGGCAAATACCACTGCATACAGATCATTCTTCTCGAACCAGCCGGTGCGCGGCTCATGGTGCGACTTGTGCCAGCCCCAACCCCAGCCATGCATCACATGCTTGTGCGCCCACCAAGCGAACAGCTCCATACCGGCCAGGGTGGCGAGAAATACCAGTGTGTTTGTCAGCACGGTCATATCCGATCCGCTCATCTGCAGGTCGGGCCAGTTTACGCGCTACGCCGCGACAATGGACCCAGTCCGACGCCTGGCGCAGCCCTGATTGTCGCTTAATTCTTCCAGCCGGCCGCCAGCGCCTCGGTCAATCGCGCCGCCGGAATCGGCTGGCAACCGCTGACGTTCTGCCCCGCCCATAGGGGTGAGAAATGATCGATGCCCAGAGGCTCGGCTGCGGCGCGCAGGCTGCCGATGGCGTTGCCTGCCAGCGGAAACGCCGGCACGGCTTCTGGCCGAGCGCCCACTTCGCGGATGAGGCGATTGACGATGCCGCGCGCTGGCCGCCCGGAGAACAAGGTGGTCAAAACAGTGTGCTCGGCAAAGGGGCTCTGCAAGGCTTGGCGGTGCAGCTGACTGGCGCGGCTTTCGTCGCATAGCAGATAAGCGGTGCCGACCTGCACTCCCGCTGCGCCCAGCGCCTGCGCGGCGGTTACGCAGCGGGCATCGGCAATCCCGCCGGCGGCGATCACAGGCACGTCCAGTGCGGCAACCAGCTGCGGCAGCAAGGCAAAGGTGCCGACCTGACCATTGATGTCATCGCTTAGAAACATGCCGCGATGGCCCCCGGCTTCGACGCCCTGGGCAATCACCGCGTCGACACCGTGCGCCTGCAACCAGCGGCCTTCTTCCAGCGTCGTGGCGCTGGAGAGGATCTTTGCACCGGTTGCTTTGACTCGCTCTAGCAGGTCCCGCGTAGGCAGGCCGAAATGAAAGCTGACCACCAGTGGACGGTGCCGCTCGACCACTTCGGCCATCGCGGCGTCGAAAGGCTGACGGGTTGCGCCGCCCGGAATGCTCGCCGGGTCGATCGCGAATTCGTTCAGGAAAGGCGCCAGCAATGCCAGCCAGGCTTCAGTACGTGCGGCGTCCTCGGCGGGTGTCTGATGGCAGAAGAAATTGACGTTGTAGGGCTTGCGCGTCAGCGCGGCCATGGCGGTCAGCTCGGCATCCAGGGTCTCGGGGTTGAGCATCCCAGCAGGGATCGAGCCCAGCCCTCCGGCCTCGGAAACTGCGGCGGCGAGTTGATGGTTCTGCGAGCCGGCCATCGGCGCCTGGATGATGGGTAGGGTGATCTGCAAGAGGTCGCGAATGTCCATCGGAGCGTCCTGGTTGGATAGCGGTGGGTCACTGTAGCAGCCGTCTGTCGAGATTTCGTACCCTTGGTCAACGGGTGTTTCGTCCAGGCTCTGCGAATCGCGGCTCGGCGCAGTTAGACTGTGCGCTCTTCAGGAGTGCCCGATGAATTACCGCCACGCTTTTCACGCCGGCAATCACGCCGACGTCTTCAAACACCTCGTCTTGTCCCGTCTGTTCGCCATGCTGGCGCGCAAGGAGGCGCCGTTCGCCTATCTCGACAGCCATGCCGGCGTCGGCCTGTATGACTTGGCCGGTGACCAGGCCAGCCGCACCGGTGAGTGGCTGCAGGGCATCGCCCGGCTGTGGCAGGCAGAGGATGTCCCGGCAATGGCGCAGGGGTATCTGGATGTGATCCGTGCGCTCAATCCAGGCGGTCAGCTGCGTTACTACCCCGGCTCGCCGGAGCTGGCGCGCCAGCTGACGCGCCCGCAGGATCGCCTGCAACTCAACGAAAAGCACCCTGAGGACGGCCGCCTGCTCAAGGACAATATGTCCGGTGACCACCGTGTTGCGGTGCACCTGGGCGAGGGCTGGCACGTGCCGCGCGCCTTGATGCCGACCGCCGAAAAACGCGTTGTCCTGCTGATTGATCCGCCTTTCGAGCAGGCCGACGAGCTGAGCCGCTGCGTGACGGCGCTGAAGGAAGCGCTGGGGCGCATGCGCCAGACCATCGGCGTGATTTGGTATCCCATCAAGGATGAGCGGCAGCTCAAGCGCTTCTATCAAGACCTGTCACGTAGCGGTGCGCCAAAGCTGCTGCGGGCCGAGCTGTTCGTCCATCCGACTGATGACGCCCTGCGACTCAACGGCTCAGGCCTAGCCATCAGCAATCCGCCATGGGGGCTGGAAGAGGAACTGCGTGAGCTGCTGCCTTGGCTGGCCAAGCTGCTGGGTCAAAGCGAAGGCGGATGGCGACTGGACTGGTTGATCGAGGAGGCCTGACCGAGACGTAGATGCGTGTGCACAGGTGGGCTAAAGCCCACCCTACGGTTAGTCAGTCTTGAGGTCGTAGGGTAGGGGCGAGCGCGCTCCGGGGAACAAGTTGGCAGCGAGTAGGTTTGGCCGGCAACGCTCCGCTTGATTTGTAGGGTGGGCTTCAGCCCACCGAGCAGGCCAGTGCTAGACCGTCGGGGCTCCGATTGCCCCCGTTCACTTCCGAACTTCCAGCTAAAAAAGCTTCAGCGGCTCTTCCTGCAGCGCGGACATCTGCTCACGCAAGATCAGCACCTGATCGCCCCAGTAGCGTTCGGTGCCGAACCACGGGAAGCTCATGGGGAAAGCCGGGTCATCCCAACGGCGCGCCAGCCAGGCGCTGTAGTGCATCAGGCGTAGAGCGCGAAGCGCTTCGATCAGCGGGAGTTCTCGCGGGGCGAAGTCATGGAATTCGTTGTAGCCATCGACCAGTTCGGACAGCTGCCCGAGGCGCTCGTGGCGTTCGCCAGCCAGCATCATCCAGATGTCCTGCACCGACGGCCCCATCCGGCAATCGTCCAGGTCGACCAGGTGGAACGCATCGTCACGGGCGAGGATGTTGCCGGGATGGCAGTCGCCATGCAGGCGGATCGGCTGGAAATCGGTGCGGGCGAAGACATCATCGACACGCTTCAGCAGGTCGCGCGCCACCGACTCGTAAGCAGGCAGCAGGCTCTTGGGCACGAAATTACCTTCGAGCAGCGTCGCCAGCGACTCATGGCCGAAATGCTCGGCATTGAGTGTTTCCCGATGCTCGAAGGGCCGGCTGGCGCTGACCGCATGCATGCGGCCCAGCAACTGGCCGAGTCGGTAGAGCTGATCCAGATTGCCCGGCTCCGGCGCGCGACCGCCGCGGCGAGGAAAGAGCGCGAAGCGAAAACCGGCGTGTTCGAACAGGGTTTTGCCGTCGCGCTCGAATGGCGCCACGACCGGGATTTCGCGATCGGCCAGCTCCTTGGAGAACTGATGCTCTTCGAGAATGGACTCGTTGCTCCAGCGGCCAGGGCGATAGAACTTCGCAATGATCGGCGTTTCGTCCTCGATGCCCACCTGGTAGACGCGGTTTTCGTAGCTGTTCAATGCCAGCACGCGAGCGTCGCTGATGAAGCCGGTGCTTTCCACCGCATCGAGCACAAGGTCAGGCGTAAGCGTGTCGAAGGGGTGGCTCATGGTCGGCTCCGTGGACGGGTACCCAGTGTATTGCACTGGCGTGTTTACACAACTGCGCCTGGCGACTCGCCGGGTTTCGGTGTCCGCGCCAGGCAATAGACGTCAACGCGTGCCGCGCCGGCTCGCTTAAGCAGACGGGCCAACGCCTCCGCGGTTGCGCCCGTTGTCAGCACATCGTCGATGATTGCCAGGTGACGTCCGCTCAGGCTCCGATCATCGATAAGGGCGAACGCCTGGCGCAGATTTCGTCGCCGACTGGCCGCATCAAGCTTCTGCTGCGACTGGGTGTCCTGAACCCGCGTTATGAGCTTCGTATCGACGGGGATCGACAGTGTTGTGCTCAGCCAATCAGCGAGCATCTGCGCCTGATTGAAGCCGCGCTGACGCAGCCGTTTGCGGGCCAGGGGCACCGGCAATAGCGCATCGGGGCGTGGCAAACCTTCATCGAACGCATGCTGCAAATGGCGCGACAGCTGCTCCGCCAGCAGCCTGCCGAGCGGCCATTGAGATTGGTGTTTGAAACGGCTGATCAGGGTGTCTACCGGAAAGGCGAAGCGCCACGGCACGGTAACCTGCTCGAACGCGGGCGGCCGCTTGAGACATTCGCCGCAGATCAGGCCGGACGCCGGCAACGGCAGGGCGCATACAGAACAGTGCTCGCGCAGCCAGGGCAGTTCTGCTTCGCAGGCGCCGCAGACCGATTGCCGTGTTTCGCAGCGCTCATCACAAAGCGAACAGTAGTGTTCAATATTTAGCCAGTTGTAAACCATGATTCCTTTCCTGGTTGACAGCGCCTCGGCCTTGGCTAACCATTTCGCATCCGTGCCTGGCCGCCGAGCCGCTATTAATTACAAGGATTGCCCATGAGCGCCACCGCCGCTTCCGTTACCCGTCACGACTGGAGCCTCGCCGAAGTCAAGGCGCTCTTCGAACAACCCTTCAATGACCTGATCTTCCAGGCTCAAGGCGTGCACCGCCAGCACTTCGATGCCAACCGCGTCCAGGTTTCGACGTTGCTGTCGATCAAAACGGGCGCCTGCCCGGAAGACTGCAAGTACTGCCCCCAGTCAGGCCACTACAACACCGGCCTCGATAAAGAAAAATTGATGGAAGTGCAGAAGGTGCTGGAGGCTGCGGCCGACGCCAAGGCCATTGGTTCGACGCGCTTCTGCATGGGCGCCGCCTGGAAGCACCCGTCCGCCAAGGACATGCCTTACGTGCTGAAAATGGTCGAAGGCGTGAAAGCCCTGGGACTGGAAACCTGCATGACCCTCGGCAAGCTCGATCAGGAGCAGACCAAAGCGTTGGCAGCCGCGGGACTGGACTACTACAACCACAACCTCGATACCTCGCCGGAGTTCTACGGAAATATCATCACCACCCGCACCTATGCCGACCGTCTGGAGACGCTGAGCTATGTGCGCGAGTCGGGCATGAAGATCTGCTCCGGTGGCATTCTTGGCATGGGTGAGTCGCTGAATGACCGCGCCGGTCTGCTGATTCAACTGGCCAACCTGCCCGAGCATCCGGAGTCGGTGCCGATCAACATGCTGGTCAAGGTCAAGGGCACTCCACTGGCCGAAGAGCAGGACGTCGATCCTTTCGATTTCATCCGCATGCTCGCTGTCGCGCGGATCATGATGTCGAAATCTCATGTGCGCCTGTCGGCCGGTCGCGAGCAGATGAACGAGCAGATGCAGGCGCTGGCCTTCCTCGCGGGGGCCAACTCGATCTTCTACGGCGAAAAATTGCTGACCACCGGCAACCCGCAGGCCGACAAGGACATGTTGCTGTTCAAGCGCCTGGGGATCCAGCCGGAAGCCCGCGAAGAGCACGACGACGAAGTGCACCAGGCGGCCATCGAGCAGGCCCTGGTCGAGCAGCGTGACAGCAAACTGTTTTACGACGCCACTGCCTAAGCAACCTCAGTAGGAGCGAGGGGGACGCCTAGTCCTTGCTCGCGAAGCTTTCGCGTTCTTCCGTTCGCGAGCAAGCTCGCTCCTAGGGTATTGAACTATGCCTTTCGATCTTGCGTCTCGTCTCGCTGAGCGCCGCGCCGCCCACCTCTATCGCCATCGCCCGTTGCTGGAAACACCGCAGCAGCCGGAGGTGGCAGTTGATGGCGAACAGTTGTTGGCGTTCTGCTCCAACGACTATCTGGGGCTGGCTAGCCACCCCGACGTCGTCCGCGCCATGCGGCAGGGTGCTGCGCGCTGGGGTGTCGGCGGCGGTGCATCGCATCTGGTAATGGGGCACAGCACACCGCATCACCAGCTCGAGGAGGCCCTGGCTGAGTTCACCGGCCGGCCGCGAGCGTTGTTGTTCTCAACCGGTTACATGGCCAACCTCGCAGCCGTTACAGCGCTGGTAGGGCAGGGCGATACGGTGCTGGAAGACCGTATCAATCACGCTTCGCTGCTCGATGCCGGCCTGCTCAGTGGCGCGCGCTTCTCGCGTTACCTGCACAACGACGTCGACAGCCTGGCCAAGCGCCTGGACAAGGCCGCCGGCGATACGCTGGTGGTTACCGATGGCGTATTCAGCATGGATGGCGATCTGGCCAACCTGCCAGCGCTTTGCGCCACTGCGAAAGCCAAAAATGCCTGGGTCATGGTCGATGACGCACACGGCTTCGGCCCGTTGGGCAAAACCGGCGGCGGCATCGTCGAGCATTTCGGCTTGGGGATAGATGACGTGCCGGTCCTGGTCGGCACGCTCGGCAAAGCCTTCGGCACCGCTGGGGCCTTTGTGGCTGGCAGCGAGGAACTGATCGAGACGCTGATCCAGTTCGCTCGGCCTTACATCTATACGACCAGCCAGCCACCGGCTGTCGCCTGCGCCACCCTCAAAAGCCTGGAACTACTCCGCAGTGAGAGCTGGCGCCGAGATCACCTGAACAGTCTGATCGCACGTTTCCGCCAGGGTGCAAGCGAGATCGGTTTAACCTTGATGGATAGCCCGACGCCGATCCAGCCGATTCTGGTCGGCAGCAGCGAGCGCGCCTTGAATCTCTCTGCGACGCTGCGTGAGCGCGGAATTCTGGTCGGTGCCATCCGCCCGCCGACAGTGCCTACCGGCAGCGCGCGGTTGCGAGTGACCTTCAGCGCGTCGCATAGCGAAGCGCAGGTGGAACGACTGCTGGATATCCTGGCCGAATGCTGGAATCGAATGGCCAAGGAGCCTGAAGCGGATGCGTGATCAGCTGATTTTGCTACCCGGTTGGGCGTATGGCCCGGCTGCTTTGCAGCCTTTGTGCGAGGCTTTGACAGAACTCGATCCGGATCTTGACGTCGTCATCGAGCCCTTGCCCGAGCTTGCCGAGCCCGAAGCCTGGTTAGACGAACTCGATCGCCGTTTACCCGATGACAGCTGGCTGGCCGGTTGGTCGCTGGGCGGTATGCTGGCCGCCCAGCTCGCCGCGCGGCGCCTGGATTCCTGCCGTGGACTGGTCACGATCGCCAGCAACCCCTGCTTCCGTGCCCGCCCACAGTGGCCCGAAGCGATGGCGGCGGAGATCTTCGATGCCTTTCAAGAGGCGTTCAGGCTTGATCCCGAGGAAACGCTCAAGCGTTTCCGCCTGCTCTGTAGCCGCGGTGGCTACGATCCGCGAACGCTGGCTCGCCAGCTGGAGGTTAGCCAGTCCGCTTCGGCTCCGGCGGTGCTCGATGCCGGCTTGCAGTTACTCGCTGAGCTGGACGGGCGTGGCGCGCTGCATGGCTATTTCGGGCCGCAATTGCACCTGTTTGCCGGTGGCGACGCGCTGGTGCCTTCAACTGCCTGTGATGCGCTTCGGCGCTGGATGCCTGGAGTCGAAGCCGAGCTGGTCGCCTCGACAAGCCACGCGCTCCCTTTGGAGCGGCCGGACGACGTGGCCGCAACCATCACGGCTTTCATTAAGAGCAAGGCGGAATGACGGACGCGGCCACGGCACTAGCACCGGATACGAAAAGCGGTCTGCCTGACAAGCGTCAGGTTGCTGCGTCGTTTTCCCGTGCGGCATCCAGTTACGACGCTGTGGCCGAGCTGCAGCGCACCGTCGGCAACGCGCTGATCTCGCGTCTGCCTCTAGGGTTGACGTCGGCGCGCTGGCTGGATCTGGGTTGCGGCACCGGCTATTTCTCGCGAGTCCTGGCGAACCGCTTTCCGGCTGGCGAAGGCGTCGCGCTGGATATCGCCGAAGGCATGCTACGCCATGCCCGGCCCCAGGGCGGCGCGGGCAGTTTCATCGCTGGCGATGCTGAGTGCTTGCCGCTGCGTGATGCGTCGGTGGATCTGATTTTTTCCAGTCTGGCGCTGCAGTGGTGTGAGGATTTCCCCGCCGTGCTGAGCGAGGCGAAGCGGGTGCTCCGTCCTGGTGGTCTGTTCGCCTTCAGCAGCCTCTGCAGCGGGACTCTGCAGGAGCTGCGCGACAGCTGGCAGGCGGTGGACGGTTTTGCCCATGTGAATCGCTTTCGTCCGTTCAGCACCTATCAGCAGTACTGCGCCGCCGGTGGTTTGCGGCTGGAGCGGTTAGAGGTCGAGCCCGAGGTGCTGCATTTCGCCGAGCTGCGTCAGCTCACCTGCGAACTCAAGGCGCTCGGCGCGCATAACCTGAACCCCGGCCGTCCGGGCGGGCTTACCGGCCGTGCTCGGATCCGTGCGCTGATCGATGCCTACGAGCAGTTCCGCACGCCGAGCGGGCTTCCAGCGACCTATCAGGTGGTGTATGGCGTGTTGTGCAAGGAGTTGGCATGACCGCGGCTTATTTCGTCACCGGTACAGACACCGAAGTCGGCAAGACCACTATCGCTGCCGGACTCCTGCACGCCGCGCGGCTGGCCGGGCTCAGCACGGCAGCAGCGAAGCCGGTCGCATCTGGTTGCGAAATCACCGCCGAAGGCCTGCGCAACAGCGATGCACTGGCGTTGCTCGGCGAGTGCACGTTGCCGCTACGCTACGAGCAGGTCAACCCGTTGGCCTTCGAGCCGGCAATCGCCCCACACCTGGCCGCCCGCGAGGCGGGTGTCGAGCTGACTGTAACGTCGCTGGCCGAGCCGGTTCGGCAAGTGCTGGCACTGCAGGCTCAGTTCTCTCTGGTGGAGGGCGCGGGTGGCTGGCGCGTGCCGCTGGCTGGAGACGAAACGCTTTCCGATCTCGCCATAGAGCTCGGCCTGCCGGTGATTCTGGTAGTCGGCGTGCGCCTTGGCTGTATCAACCATGCGCTGCTCAGCGCCGAGGCCATCGAGCGCGACGGATTGAGGCTGGCCGGCTGGGTCGCCAACATCGTTGATCCTGCCACCTCACGATTGCAGGAAAATCTCGCGACGTTGAATGAGCGGCTTGAGGCCCCATGCCTTGGTCGGGTGCCGCGCTTGCCGACCGCAAGCCCGGCAGCGGTAGCACGCTACCTCGACCTGGCGCCGCTCAAGATTTTGCCGCTCAGGACTTGAAGACGGCGCGCAGGCAACATTCAATCAGGTGCTTGAATGCTGCTTATAGTGACGTGGCGCTGGCGTCAGCGGAACGGCTCTGCTATCAATGATAGCGAAGCGACTTCAGTGGGGTTTGAATCATGCAAATCAACAGTCTTCTTTCTGCCGGCCTTGGAGCCTACCAAGCCGGCCAGCAGCGGGTTGACCAAGCCAGCGCTGTCGTGGCTGATCGCACTCTGCCTGCTGCTGAAACCTCTCAGGCAATGGCCGACACGGTCGAGCTGACCGAGCAACTGGTTCAGATGAAAGTAGGTGAGCATCAGGCTAACGCTGGCGTGCGCCTCCTGCAGACTGCCGACGAAGTGCTCGGTACATTGGTCAATACCAAAGCCTGACCTGCGCCGGCCTTTCTGGCCGGCCGCCTCGCCCGATTCCGGGCACTCCTGATCCCTGCCCATGATTGTTCAGATGTCGACGAACGGCGTCATGGTCGCTGCTTGACATCGAACAGGCCTAAACGTATGTTTCAAACGCCTGTTTGACCTGCCGGGGCTATGCCGGATGGTCCATTCAAAATCAAGCGTGGCTGACCCGTCAGTCACCTGAATCAAGAACCCACTGCTGAGGTTTACGATATGCCTGACTACAAGGCCCCCTTGCGCGATATCCGCTTTGTACGTGACGAATTGCTCGGCTACGAAGCGCACTATCAAAACCTTCCGGGCTGTGAAGACGCCACTCCGGACATGGTCAATGCCATCCTCGACGAAGGCGCCAAATTCTGTGAGCAGGTCATCGCGCCTCTGAACCGTGTGGGCGACATCGAGGGTTGCACCTGGAGCGAAAGCGGCGTGAAGACGCCGACCGGCTTTAAAGAGGCTTACCAGCAGTTTGTAGAAGGTGGCTGGCCGAGCCTGGCCCATGACGTCGAGCACGGCGGTCAGGGCCTGCCGGAATCGTTGGGCCTGGCCATCAGCGAAATGATCGGTGAAGCTAACTGGTCCTGGGGCATGTATCCCGGCCTGTCTCACGGCGCTATGAATACTCTGCACGAGCACGGCACTGCTGAGCAGCAGCAGGCTTATCTGACCAAGCTTGTTTCCGGCGAGTGGACCGGCACCATGTGCCTGACTGAGCCGCATTGCGGCACTGACCTGGGCATGCTGCGCACCAAGGCCGAGCCTCAGGCCGACGGCAGCTACAAAGTCTCCGGCACCAAGATCTTCATCTCCGCGGGTGAACACGACATGGCCGATAACATCGTCCATATCGTTCTGGCTCGTCTGCCCGATGCGCCGGCTGGCACCAAGGGCATCTCGCTGTTCATCGTGCCTAAGTTTCTGCCAAGCGCCGAAGGCGGTGTGGGCGAGCGCAACGGTGTGTCCTGTGGCTCGCTTGAGCACAAGATGGGCATCCACGGCAACGCCACCTGCGTGATGAACTTCGATGGCGCTACTGGCTTCCTGATCGGCCCGCCGAACAAGGGCCTGAACTGCATGTTCACCTTCATGAACACGGCGCGTCTGGGTACTGCGCTGCAGGGCCTGGCACACGCCGAAATCGGCTTCCAGGGCGGTATCAAGTACGCGCGTGAGCGTCTGCAGATGCGTTCGCTGACCGGTCCCAAGGCGCCCGAAAAGGCTGCTGACCCGATCATCGTGCATCCTGACGTACGCCGCATGCTGCTGACCATGAAGGCCTTTGCCGAAGGCAACCGGGCGATGATGTATTTCGCAGCCAAGCAGGTCGACATCGTCCAGCGCAGCAAGGACGAAGCCGAGCGCAAAGCCGCCGACGCGATGCTGGCGTTCCTGACTCCGATCGCCAAGGCGTTCATGACCGAAGTCGGTTTCGAGGCGGCCAACCATGGCGTGCAGATCTACGGCGGCCACGGTTTCATCGCTGAATGGGGCATGGAGCAGAACGTTCGCGACAGCCGCATCTCGATGCTGTACGAAGGCACCACCGGCATCCAGGCGCTCGACCTGTTGGGCCGTAAGGTACTGATGACTCAAGGCGAGGCGCTGAAAGGCTTCACCAAGGTGGTGCACAAGTTCTGCCAGGCCAACGAGGGCAACGAGGCGGTCAAGCAGTTCGTCGAGCCTCTGACCAAGCTGAACAAGGAGTGGGGCGATCTGACCATGAAGGTCGGTATGGCTGCGATGAAGAACCGCGAAGAAGTCGGCGCCGCTTCGGTGGATTACCTGATGTACTGCGGCTACGCCTGCCTGGCCTACTTCTGGGCGGACATGGCACGCCTGGCGTCGGAGAAGATCGCTGCCGGCGAAGATGCGGACGGCTTCTACACCGCCAAGGTGCAGACCGCACGCTTTTACTTCCAGCGCATCCTGCCGCGTACGCGTACCCACGTTGAAGCCATGCTGTCCGGTGCTGACAACCTGATGGACATGGATGAGGCGCACTTCGAGCTGGCCTACTAAGGCCTCTGGGAAGAAAAGAAACCGCTGCTACGGCAGCGGTTTTTTTTGCCTGTTTTTCGCCATGCCAGTCATTGTTTTGCACCTCTATAGGTGAACCTGTCACCAAGTGCAGGCAGAATGCCTGCTTTCCTCACGGCCGTTATCGGAGCCGCCGTGCCCCGCCTGAGTCCTGCTCGCTTCAGTCATTTCTATGCTCCCCTGGCGTTATTGATCGGAGGGCTTGTGGCTGCGCGTCAACCTACCCTGAACGAGTTCTTCACTTCGCTGTTCAATGTGCTGCCTACCGTGCTGCTGTTGCTCGGGGGAGCCTTCTGCATCGCCTATGGCCGGGTCCGTGAGACCTTTTTGCTGCTGACGGTTTATATCGTCTATTTCCTGCTCGATACCCAGATCGATCACTACCGGCTCACTGGCTCGCTACTGCCTGAGGCCGCGCTGACCTTCCACCTGTGTAGCCTGCTTTTGCCGGCACTCTATGGGCTCTATGCCCTTTGGCAAGAGCGTGCACATCTGTTGCAGGACGGTCTGGCACGGCTTGCTGTGGTGTTTGTCGTGTCGGTCTTGGCGCTGGCTCTGGCGCGGCGCTTCCCCGTGGGTGTGCTCGACTGGCTGACTGAGATTCGCTGGCCGTCATTGCAGGCCGACTGGCTGCAATTGATCCAGCTGGCCTATCCAGTGTTTCTAATCGCAATACTCGGGGTGCTGGCGCAATACCTGCGGCGGCCTCGACCAGTGCATGCGGCGCAGTTGGTTGCGCTGGTAGGGCTGTTCTTGATGCTGCCGCAGGTATTCAGTCGTCCGGGCGCACTCAACGTCTTGAGCAGCTTGATGATGCTGGTGCTGGTGGTTTCGATTGCACAGGAGGCCTATCAGATGGCTTTTCGTGATGAGCTGACCGGCCTGCCTGGCCGTCGTGCTCTTAACGAGCGGTTACAGCGTCTTGGCCGTCAATACGTTATCGCGATGGCCGACGTGGATCGGTTCAAGGCTTTTAACGATACCCATGGGCACGACGTGGGTGACGAGGTACTGCGACTCGTCGCCAGCCGGCTACGCAAAGTCGGTGGCGGTGGGCGTGCCTATCGTTACGGTGGTGAAGAATTTGCGTTGGTATTTCCCGGGCGTGATCTGACGCATTGCCTGCCGCACCTGGAAGCCGTACGGCAGGCTGTCGAGAGTTATCCGTTGCAATTGCGTGACAAGTCCAGCCGGCCAAAGGATGCGGAGCAGGGGCGGCAGCGCCGCGGTGTTGCTTCGGCAGCCGCGGTCTCGGTGACCATCAGTATCGGCGTCGCCGAACGACTTATAACGCAGCGCAGCCCCGAGGAGGTCATCAAGAAGGCCGACCAGGCGCTCTATAGCGCCAAGGGAGCGGGGCGTAACTGCATCCGCGCGCATGGGGAGAACCGCCGCGGTGCAATGCGTACGTTGAAAGAGGTGTCCACCGACGCTTAGCGCGCGGCTGAAAACCTGCCGGCGTTGGCCGTGCGAACCGGTCGGGCAGCCGGTGGTTATGGTGGCGCATTCAGCGCCTGCAATGTGATGGCGAGCGGGTCGATCTGCCGGTAGCGTGGCGGGCATAACAATGCACAGTGCCGTCCTGGAGATCGATATGCCCGCTTACAAAGCTCCCCTGCGCGATATGCGCTTCCTGATCGACGAAGTGTTCGACTTTCATGGCAGCTATGCGGCCAATGGTGCCGAAGACGCCACGCCAGACACGGTCAGCGCGATTCTCGAGGAGGGCGCCAAGTTCTGCGAACAGGTTCTGGCGCCGCTCAACCGCAGCGGTGACGAGGAAGGGTGCCATTTCGATGACGGCGTGGTCGTCACCCCAAAAGGCTTCAAGGAGGCCTTCGCGCAGTACGCAGAAGGTGGCTGGATGGGCCTGGCCTCGGATCCTGCCTATGGCGGACAAGGCCTGCCGCACTCGCTGGGGCTGGTCGTTGGCGAGATGGTCGGCTCGGCGAATACCTCCTTTGGTATGTATCCCGGACTGACCCACGGTGCCATGGCGGCAATCGGGGCTCACGGCACCGATGAGCAGAAACAGGCCTACCTGACCCGGATGACCGAGGGCCGCTGGACCGGCACCATGTGCCTCACCGAATCCCACTGCGGCACGGATCTGGGCATCATCAAGACTCGCGCGGTACCGCAGGCTGACGGCAGCTATGCGATCAGCGGCACGAAGATCTTCATCTCGGCCGGCGAGCACGACATGAGCGAGAACATCGTGCATCTGGTTCTGGCCAAACTCCCCGATGCCCCGGCTGGCACCAAGGGGATTTCGCTGTTCATCGTACCCAAGTTCCTGCCTGATGCCGCCGGCGAAGCAGGCGACCGCAATGCTGTTGCCTGCGGCTCCATCGAGCACAAGATGGGGATCAAGGCCTCGGCGACCTGCGTCATCAACTTCGACGGCGCCACGGGTTTCCTCATCGGTGAGCCCAACAAAGGTCTCAACTGCATGTTCACGATGATGAACCATGCCCGGCTGGGGACTGGTATGCAGGGGTTATGCAGTGGAGAGGCGAGCTTTCAGGGCGCGATCCAGTACGCCAACGAGCGTTTGCAAATGCGCGCGCTGACCGGCGCGAAGTTTCCTGAGAAACCGGCCGACCCGATCATCGTGCATCCTGATGTGCGGCGCATGCTATTGACGATGAAGGCTTTCAACGAGGGTAACCGTGCCCTGGCGTACTTCACCGCACAATTGCTCGATCAGATACACAGCCCCAACGCCGACAAGCGCAAGGAAGCCGAGGACCTGCTCGCCTTCCTCACTCCGATCTGCAAGGCCTTCATGACCGACACCGGGCTTGAGGTCACTAACCTCGGCATGCAGGTGTTTGGCGGCCACGGCTATATCCGGGAGTGGGGTATGGAGCAGCTCGTGCGTGATTGCCGTATCGCCCCGATCTACGAGGGCACCAACGGCATCCAGGCGCTTGATTTGCTGGGGCGCAAGGTGCTGGGGAGCCAGGGCAAGCTGATGCTCGGTTTCACCAAGCAGGTGCACAAGTTCTGCGAGGCCAACGGGCAGCATCCTCAGCTGCAGCAATACGTGACACAACTGGCTGGCCTCAATCGCGAGCTGGGCGAGATCACCACACGAATCGGCATGGCAGCGATGAAGAATCCTGACGAAGTCGGCGCAGCCTCGGTGGACTATCTGATGTACTGCGGGTACCTGATCCTGGGCTATTTCTGGCTGCGCATGGCTGTGGTGGCTCAGAGCAAGCTGGACGAGGCGGGCAGCGACACGGCTTTCTACCAGTCTAAGCTGACCACCGCCGAATTTTACTTTGCTCGCCTGCTTCCGCGCACCGCAGCCCACAAAGCGGCCATCGAGGCCGGAAGTGCAAGCCTGATGAAGCTGGCCGCTGACCAATTCGCTTTCTGACCCACCGGTAATTTACAGCCCGCCTCGTGCGGGCTTTTTTTTGGGCGATCTCAGTCGGGGCTTGTGGATTCCGGGCGAGCAAGCGTGGCTGCCTGTAGCGTCGGAGTGAGAACCGATCAGTCATTTAAAGACGCTTCGGGCGCCGATTGGTCTTCAGTTAGACTCGCGAAACTGCTGCGGCCAATCGGCCGGGTGAGATGTTTTCTGCGAGGTCTTTTTCATGGCTGACTACAAAGCACCCCTGCGCGATATGCGTTTCGTCCTAAATGAAGTCTTCGACGCCCCGAAGCTCTGGCAGACGATGCCAGCGTTGGCGGAAGTCGTCGATGCGGAAACCGCCGAAGCCATCCTCGAGGAGGCCGGCAAGATCACTGCGAATTCCATCGCACCGCTCAACCGCAGCGGTGACGAGGAAGGCTGTCGCTGGGTCGACGGCGCGGTAACCACTCCGGCTGGATACCCAGAGGCCTACCGCCTTTACGCCGAAGGCGGCTGGGTCGGTGTAGGCGGCGACCCAGCCTACGGCGGCATGGGCATGCCGAAAGCGATCTCGGCGCAGGTCGAGGAAATGATGAACTCTGCCAGTTTGGCGTTCGGTCTCTACCCAATGCTGACTTCCGGAGCCTGCCTGTCAATCTACGCCCATGCCAGCGAAGAGCTGAAGCAGAAGTACCTGCCAAACATGTATGCCGGTGTCTGGTCCGGCTCCATGTGCCTGACCGAGCCCCACGCCGGGACCGATTTGGGCATCATCCGAACCAAGGCAGAGCCTCAGGCGGACGGCTCCTACAAGGTCAGCGGCACCAAGATATTCATCACCGGCGGCGAGCACGATCTCACCGACAACATCATCCATCTGGTATTGGCCAAGCTCCCCGACGCACCGGCCGGCTCGCGCGGTATCTCGCTGTTCCTGGTGCCCAAGGTGATGGTCCATGAAGACGGCAGCCTGGGTGAGCGCAACAGCCTGAGCTGCGGCTCCATCGAGCACAAGATGGGTATCCAGGCCTCTGCGACTTGCGTCATGAACTTCGACGGCGCCACGGGCTGGATGGTTGGCGAGCCCAACAAGGGACTGGCCGCCATGTTCACCATGATGAACTACGAGCGTCTGGGCGTTGGCATCCAGGGGCTCTCCACCGGCGAGCGTTCTTACCAGAGTGCCATCGAGTACGCCCGTGAGCGCATTCAGAGCCGCGCTCCGACGGGGCCGGTATCGCAAGACAAGGCCGCCGATCCGATCATCGTGCATCCAGACGTGCGCCGCATGCTGCTGACCATGAAAGCGCTGAACGAAGGCGGGCGCGCCTTCTCCAGCTATGTCGCCCTGCAGCTGGACATCGCCAAGTTCGGTGATGATGCCGAAGCACGTCAGCGCGCCGAGGCGCAGGTGGCTCTGCTGACGCCCGTGGCTAAAGCGTTCCTCACCGATATGGGTTTGGAAACCACCGTCCATGGTCAGCAGATCTTCGGTGGCCACGGTTTTATCCGGGAATGGGGGCAGGAGCAACTGGTCCGCGACTGTCGGATCACCCAGATCTACGAAGGTACCAACGGCATCCAGGCGCTGGACCTGCTCGGGCGCAAGGTGGTGGGCAGTGGCGGCGAGCTGTACAACGCGTTTGCGGAGGAAATCCGAAGCTACTGTGCGGCTGCGAGCAGTGAACTCGGCGAGTTCACTGTTCCACTGAAGGCAGCACTGGAGAACCTTGACGGACTCACGGCCTTCGTCATCGATAGCGCAAAGCGCAACCCCAACGAGATCGGCGCAGCCTCGGTCGAATACCTGCATGTATTCGGTTACACGGCCTACGCCTATATGTGGGCGAGAATGGCAGAAGCCGCGCTGGGCAAGGAAAAGCAAGACGATTTCTACGCCAGCAAGCTCGGCACAGCGCGGTTTTATTTCGCACGTCTGTTGCCTCGCATTCACTCGTTGAGCGCCTCGGTCCGAGCCGGCAGCGATTCGCTGTATCTGCTCGATGCTGCGCAGTTCTAAGAGAGATCCATCCGTGAAGGCATAATGAAATTAATTAGCCATCTTTAGGGAACAATGCGCCACCAGTTCAGTCATAGATCTGCATCGCTTGTAGTCAATTGCTTACACGCGGGACCAAGGCAGGTTTCGTGCGTAAGTGAATGCTTACAAGCCGTGGTGCGAACTGCTACTACAGGTTTTCCAGGCCGATCGGTAGTCTTTGCCGCCATGGACGCCGCGTAGGGAAGCGCTTTAGACACAAAACGGACGCGTAGCGGAACGACGCCAGGAAGGCGTAAGTCACGGATGTCAGTTTCAGTCTGCAAAGGCCCCGCTTCGGCGGGGTTTTCTTTTTTAAAGGGCAGAGAAGCCAGGCGTCACGGGCCGGTAGATGGATGTCTGTGTGCCGCGGCGGCTTGGCGGCTCGATCCAGATGAAGTTGGCGGAGCGCGGACAAGCTGGGGAAGCTGTCCGGGCGCAACGCCACCGCAAAAGACATTGGCAGGAGGCTGCGCTTGCCTCCCCTAGCGTCTGATTAGCCCCAGCATCGACGCAGTGCAGTTTTCAGGCTGGCATGCAGACGCCTGTGCCTCCAAGGCCACAGTATCCGCCAGGGTTCTTCGCCAAATATTGCTGGTGATAGGCCTCTGCGTAGTAGAAAGCCGGTAGGTCGGCGATTTCCGTGGTGATGCCTCCAAGCCCGTGCTTGTTCAGCTCTGTCTGGAAGCACGCTTCGCTGTCGCGCGCCATTTCGAGTTGCGTGGCGCTGAAGCAGTAGATTGCCGAGCGATACTGGGTGCCGATGTCGTTGCCTTGGCGCATGCCTTGGGTCGGGTTGTGCGCCTCCCAGAACAGCCTGAGCAGGTTGTCGTAAGAAATCTGTTGTGGGTCAAACACCACCAGCACGGCTTCGGTGTGCCCTGTAAGACCGGAACAGACTTCTTCGTAGGTGGGGTTTGGCGTGTGCCCTCCGGCATAGACCACCGCGGTAGTCCATACCCCGGGCTGCTCCCAAAAGCGCCGTTCGGCCCCCCAGAAACAACCCATTGCAAACATCGCCTGCTGCAGGTGCGCCGGGAATGGGGGCTGCAGCGGGTTACCGCTGACGAAGTGAGCTGCGGGTACCGGAACTGGGGTGGCGCGTCCGGGCAGGGCTTGTCCTGCATCGGGTAGCGCTTGTTTATGAACGAGAATTTGCGAGCGCAGGGTCATTGTGGTCCTCGAGCCTGGGGCGTGTTTTCAGCTAGCCTAGGCTACCAAGCTGACAAATCCAACGCGCATGTGCCCGGACGGTAGGCGCAGACCGTTAGAGCCAGTGCGGGTATCGGCGTAGCGAGGTCAGTAGCTGGTCGCCGGGGATGGGCTTGTCGAACAGGTAACCCTGCCCGATATCGCAGCGCTGATGGCGCAGGAAGGTCAGTTGTTCTACTGTCTCGATACCTTCCGCAACCACCTTGAGATTGAGGTTGCGGGCCATGGCGATAACGGCTGAGGTGATCTCGATATCGTCCTGGTTGTCCGGGATGTCCTTGATAAAGCTGCGGTCGATCTTGATCACATCGATGGGGAATTTCTTCAGATAGCTCAACGACGAATAGCCGGTACCGAAATCATCCATTGCCAGCGTGACCCCGAGTGCCTTAAGCCCTATCAGTTGCTGGCGGGTCTCTTCGGTCGCTTCGAGCAGTAGGCTCTCAGTCAGCTCCAGCTCAAGACGGTCGGGTGGTAGCTGTTCTTCGGAAAGAATGGCGGCGATTGAGCCGACCAGGTCGGGATCCGAAAATTGCTTGGGCGACAGGTTGATCGCGACCTGTGGATTGCCGATGCCCAGCGCTGCGAGCTGTAGCCCCATTCGACAGGCCTCCCGTGCTACCCACTTGCCTATCGGGATGATCAACCCGGTTTCTTCGGCAACGCCGATGAATTGATCAGGGCGGATCATGCCTTTTTCCGGGTGGTTCCAGCGCAGCAGCGCTTCCAGTCCCTGGAGCCGACCGCTGCGCAGGCAGAGCTTGGGTTGATAGAAGACTTCTAGCTCATTCTGCACCAGCGCACGGCGCAGATTGTTTTCGACGAATAGCTTGTAGTTGGCCTCGGCGTGCAAGGCTTCGGTAAACACCTGGACCTGATTCTTGCCGTTGGCCTTGGCTTTATGCAGGGCTTGGCCGGCGTGTTTCATCAGCGTCTCGGGATCGCGGCCATGCAGCGGCGAACAGGCCAGGCCCAGGGAGGCGCTGACGCTGATCAGCTGTTTGTCGACAAACAGGGGTTTGTCGAGGATGCGCAGCACTTGATGCGCCAGGAGCCGGCCTTCTTCAAGGTCCATGTTGTCGAGCAGGAGCGCGAACTCGTTGCTGGCGAAGCGTGCAAGCACACTGTCCCGGTTGAGGCTGTTGCGTAGACGGCGAGCCAGGCTGGCCAGCAATTTATCCCCGGTTTGGTGTCCGAGGCTGTCATTGATGCGCTTGAAATTGTCGATATCCACCAGCAACAGACACAGCTGCGGTTCTTTGTTGGTGGCGAAGCGCTCTTCTATGCTGCGAATGAAAAACGGCCGATTTCCGAGGCTGGTCAGGTTATCCGTATAGGCCAGGCGCTCGATGTGCTGCTGCGCCAACTTGCTCTGCGTGATGTCTTCGTAAATGCCGATGTAATGCGTGAGTTCACCGCTCTCACCGAACACCTTGGAAATCGACAGCTGCCCCCAATAGGGCTCAAGATTCTTTCGGCGGCTGCGAAATTCACCCTGCCAGCTGTTGCTTTGCGACAAGGCCGACGAGGTATCGAACAGCAATTCGCTGAGGTTTTCCAAGGCGGTAAGCTCGGCTAGGCGGCGGCCCCGAACCTCATCGGCTGAAAACTGGGTGATAGAGGTGAAGCTCGGATTCACGTACTCGACGATGCCATCACGATCGACCAGAATGAACGCGCTGGCACTCTGTTCGACCGCGCGCTGGAAGAGGTGCAATGTGTAAGTCGCACTGACGCGCTGCTGATTGGCCAGCACCTGCGCATACTGATCGGCCAGTTCACCAGCGAACGCCACCTCGTCGGCATGCCAGGTTCTGACGCAACCGGAGTGTTCTAGACAGAGCACGCCAAACACCTCACCACCGACCCGTATCGTTGCGTCAAGGATCGACGTGATACCCCGTGGTTTGAAAAAAGCTTGCGCAAGTTCCACGGTCCGGGCGTCTTCGGCGATGTTTTGCACATCGATCACTCGCCCCCTGTGCAGCGCCTCCATATAACGCGGACAGCCCGACACTTCCAACGATGAAGGGTATTCGAGGCTGCCACTGTCGCGACAGTAGGCGGCGATGGCTTCTAGATGATTACCCTTCAAATGCCATATCGACGCGCGGGCTATCCCGTAGGCTTCGCTGGCGGCTTGGGTGATCAGCTGGGCGGCCTCGAGCTGCGGGTCGGCTGCGCTGTACCGGTGCCGGGCCAGGCGCACAATCAGACTCTGCTGCGCACGGGAGCGGATCAGGTGTTCGAGGTGCTCATCCTGGGCCTGCTGATAAAACTCCAGGGTCGACCGCAGCTTCGCATTTTCGGCTTCCAGCGCAGGGGAGGCTTCCGCTGCATGGGGTTCGACAATCAGGTAGCCGCGGACCAGATCTCGACCATACTGCTGGCAGAGTTCACCGATTTCCAACATATCCAGCGGCCCACCGCAGGTGTGCAGGCAATACCGGATGGAATAGTGGCCCAGCGTTGCGAGCTGGGCTTGGACAACGTCATGAAGCTTAAGGCGAACCTGCGGTTCCATGAGGCTGGCGTAAGGCGAGTCGATCAGGGAACAGAGATCCTGCGCGGGCTGGCCTAGATAACGTTCGCAGGCAGGGTCTAGAAACAGCAGCGCCCAGCTGGATTCATTCAAACGCTCGAAGCGCAGCATGCCCAGCCTCGAAGGCACTGGCAACTGCGTCACAACCTCGGTCGCCAAACGGCTGGCGGCATCGGTATGTATTTTCATCGAGCGGTTTGCTTCCAGTATGCTGCGGTAGTCGCTTCGTTAGCCGCAGCTTAGACGCTTTTTACGGCGCGGCGATGGCTAAATAATATTAATCACCGCAAGGGTGCATCATGCAGCAGGGACTGACAAGTCGGCTATCAAAGTTACTGTTGATCTCGATCTTCCTGATCGCCACCGGACAGCTCAAAGCTGCCGAATCAAATACCTTGGGCTCGGATGAACCGTCGCGATATCTGGCCGAGCTCAAGACGCTTTACCTGACCACGGACGAACGAAAAGCGCTGCTTGCTCATAGCAATGCACTGCTCAAAACCTATGGATTGCGGGCGGCCTATCAAGTGGGGCAGGCCAACCCAGAGGACCTCGAATACCAGATCAGCGTTGGTGCTCCGGGTGAGTTGCGCATTCGTGAGGAGCGCCGGGATGCGTCCGGCAATGTCGCCGTGCGTAATAGAGGTTTCTCGGTGTTCGGCATGGACCCCTACATCCAGTACCAATGCCCGCCGCAGGGTGTCGTGTGCACCTTCGCCGGCAAGACGGGTGGCGATCCTTGGTTAACCATCCTGCGCGATCCCAAGGGTGCCGAGGAGCTGGCGAAGGCTCTGTCATTTCTGTTCCGCAATTTGCAGAAAGGCTGATGGCGCCTCACGGTGTTAGGTGACACAAAAAAACCCGCCAGATGGCGGGTTTTTTGTTGCTCATCCGATCACAACAGCATGGTGCGGATGTCAGCCAGCAGCTCGGACAGACGCTTGGTGAAGCGTGCGGCCGCGGCGCCGTTGATGACGCGGTGATCATAGGACAGCGATAGCGGCAACATCAGGCGAGGCTGGAAGGCCTTGCCATCCCAAACCGGCTGCATTGCCGCCTTGGATACACCGAGGATTGCCACTTCCGGCGCGTTGACGATCGGCGTAAAGCCGGTGCCGCCAATGTGGCCGAGGCTGGAGATGGTGAAGCAGGCCCCTTGCATGGCATCGGGCGATAGCTTCTTGGTGCGGGCTTTCTCGGCCAACTCTGCCGCTTCGGCTGCCAACTGCAACAAGCTCTTCTGGTCAACGTTGCGTATCACAGGGACCATCAAGCCGTCCGGAGTGTCGACCGCGAAGCCGACATGCACGTACTTCTTGCGGATCACTGACTTGCCGCTTGGTGACAGTGAAGCGTTGAACTCCGGCAACTCCTTGAGCAGATGCGCGCACGCCTTGAGCAGCAACGGCAGCACGGTCAGCTTGACGCCGGCTTTTTCCGCGATCGCCTTCTGCGCGACACGGAAAGCTTCCAATTCGGTGATGTCAGCCGACTCGAACTGGGTCACGTGCGGCACGTTGAGCCAGCTGCGATGCAAGTTGGCGGCACCGACCTGCATCAGGCGGCTCATGGGCACTTCTTCGATTTCACCGAAGCGGCTGAAATCGATGGTCGGGATCGGCGGAATACCCGCGCCACCCGCAGCGCCTTCGGCTGGAGCCTGCTTGACCGTGGTCATCATGCTCTTGACGTAGGCCTGGACGTCTTCCTTGAGAATCCGCCCCTTGGGCCCCGTGCCCGTGACGTCAGCCAGTTCCACCCCGAATTCCCGGGCGGTCATGCGTACTGCCGGACCGGCGTGCACTTTGGTACCGGCCTTGCTCGGTCCGCTCACGGCCGGGGCTGGCGTCGAGGCTGCCTTGGCCTCCGGTACGCCTTGCTTATTCGGTGCAACGGCCTGCTGCTGGGGCGCTGCTTCCTGCTGCGGCTTTGGCTCGGCCTTCTTCGCCGGAGCTGCGCCAGCCACCTTCAAGGTCAGGATCAGGTCGCCGGTCTTGGCATCGTCACCGACCTTGATCGACAGCGATTCCACCACACCAGCCTTGGGCGCTGGGATCTCCATGCTGGCTTTGTCCGACTCCAGCGTGATCAGTGATTGATCCGCCTCGACGCTGTCGCCGGCCTTGATCATGACTTCGATGACCTTGGCGCTGCCGCTGGACCCGATGTCCGGAATACGAACCTCCTCCACGGACTCGCCTGCAGCTTCGGCAGGTGCTTCTGCGGCCTGCTCGGTCAGTTTCTCCTTGGCCGTGCTTTGCGCCTGGCTGTCCGGCGCACTGGCCGCTGCCGACTTGCTCGAAGCGGCGCCCTTGAGGATCAGGATTAGATCACCGGTACCAACTTCGTCGCCGACCTTCACCGAAATGCTCTCGACCACGCCGGCAGCCGGGGAGGGTATCTCCATGCTGGCCTTGTCGGACTCAAGGGTGATCAGCGCTTGCTCGGCGGCGATGGTGTCGCCGACCTTGACCGAGATTTCAATGACGCTGGCCTTGCCGTCCGATCCGATGTCCGGGACCTTGATCTCCTGCGATTCGCCTTCCTCGGCTGATGCCGACGGAGCTTCATCGCCCGGAGGGGTAGGCGCCTCGGTTTCATCTGCCGGGCCGCCGGTAGCGGCACCGGCCGGCTCGGCGGCGTCTTCTGCCGGTGTCTCGCTGTCCGGCTCTTCCTCGCTCTCAAGCTCCAGCAGCTCGTCGCCTTCCTTCAACGTATCGCCCAGCTTGACCTTCAAGGCTTTCACCACCCCCGCCTTAGGCGCCGGGATTTCCATGCTGGCCTTGTCGGATTCGAGCGTCAGGATGCTCTGGTCGGCTTCGATACGGTCGCCGACCTTGACGAACAACTCGATTACTTCACCCTCACCGCTGCCGATGTCGGGTACGCGTATGGTTTCACTCACAATAGGTTCTCCTGTGCGCACGCAGCATCAGCAATCCAGAGGATTGCGCTTCTCGGGGTCGATACCGAACTCGGTGATGGCATTGGCCACGACCGTGCGTTCGATGGCGCCGCGATCGGCGAGTGCCTGCAGTGCCGCGACGGCAACCCAGCGACGGTCGACTTCAAAGAAGTCACGCAGCTTGGCGCGCGAGTCGCTGCGGCCGAAGCCGTCGGTACCCAGCACCTGGTATTCGCGTGATGGGATCCACTGACGAATCTGATCGGCGAACAGCTTCATGTAGTCGGTAGACGCCACGACTGGACCTTCGCGACCTTCCAGACACTGCTCTACATAGCTCTTGCGCGGCTCTTCGGTCGGGTGCAGACGGTTCCAGCGATCCACGGCCAGGCCATCACGGCGCAGCTCGTTGAAGCTGGTGACACTCCAGACGTCGGCGCCCACGCCCATCTTGGCGAGAATGTCCACCGCAGCGCGCACTTCACGCAGGATGGTGCCGGAACCCAGCAGCTGCACACGGTGCTTGAAGTCGCCCTTGGCTTCCTCGAGCAAGTACATGCCCTTTAGGATGCCGTCTTCGACGCCCTGCGGCATGGCCGGCTGCTGGTAGTTTTCGTTCATCACGGTGATGTAGTAGTAGACGCTCTTCTGCTGCTCCATCATCTCGTGCATGCCGTGGTGCATGATCACCGCTAGCTCGTAGCCGTAAGTGGGGTCATAGCTGCGGCAGTTGGGGATGGTGCTGGCCAGGATGTGGCTGTGGCCGTCCTCGTGCTGCAGGCCTTCGCCATTGAGCGTCGTGCGCCCGGCGGTACCGCCCAACAGGAAGCCGCGGGTCTGGGCATCGCCCGCCGCCCAGGCCAGATCGCCGATCCGCTGGAAGCCGAACATCGAGTAGAAGATGTAGACCGGCAGCATCGGCTGGTTGTAGTTGCTATAGGCAGTACCCGCCGCGATGAACGAGGAGAACGCCCCGGCCTCGTTGAGGCCTTCCTGCAGGATCTGGCCATCCTTTTCTTCGCGGTAGTACATCACCTGATCACGGTCGACCGGCTCGTACAGCTGTCCGACCGGTGAGTAGATGCCCAGCTGGCGGAACATGCCTTCCATACCGAAAGTGCGCGCCTCGTCGGCGAGGATCGGCACGATGCGCTTGCCCAAATCCTTGTCCTTCACCAGCTGCGACAGGATCCGGCCGAAAGCCATGGTGGTGGAAATCTCGCGATCGCCGGAACCGTCAAGCACCGCCTTGAGGGTTTCCAATGGCGGCGTCGGGATGCTGAAGCTCTTCGGTCGGCGCTGCGGCAAGGAACCACCGAGTTTCTCGCGGCACTTGCGCAGGTAGCGCATCTCGGCGCTGTCTTCGGCTGGACGGTAGAACGGCAGTTCTTCGAGCTGCGAGTCATTGACCGGGATGTCGAAGCGATCGCGGAACAACTTCAGGCTGTCGATATCGACCTTTTTGGTGTTGTGGGCGATGTTCTTCGCCTCACCGGCACCGGTGCCGTAGCCTTTGATGGTCTTAGCCAGAATGACTGTCGGCTGGCCTTTGTGATTGACCGCCTGGTGATAGGCCGCATAGACCTTGTAGGGGTCATGGCCGCCGCGGTTGAGCTTCCAGACTTCCTCGTCGGACATGCTCTCGACACGCTTGAGCAGCTCAGGGTCAGCGCCGAAGAAATGCTTGCGCACATAGGCGCCGTCTTTGGCCTTGTAGTTCTGGTATTCCCCGTCGATTGCCTCGTCCATGCGGCGCTGCATGCGGCCGTCTTCGTCGGCAGCGAACAGCGGGTCCCACAGGCGGCCCCAGACGACCTTGTTGACGTTCCAGTTTGCGCCTTTGAACACGCCTTCCAGCTCTTGGATGATCTTGCTGTTACCGCGGACCGGGCCATCCAGACGCTGCAGGTTGCAGTTGATGACGAACACCAGGTTGTCGAGATTTTCACGGCCAGCCAGGGAGATGGCCCCCAAGGTTTCCGGTTCGTCGCACTCGCCGTCGCCGATGAAGCACCAGACGCGCTGCTTGCCCTTCGGGATGAAGCCACGATTTTCCAGGTACTTCATGAAGCGCGCCTGGTAGATCGCGGTGATCGGGCCCAGGCCCATGGATACGGTCGGGAACTGCCAGAAGTCCGGCATCAGGTGCGGGTGCGGGTAGCTCGACAGACCTTGCCCATCCACTTCCTGTCGGAAGTTGAGCATCTGGTCTTCGCTCAGGCGGCCTTCGAGGAAAGCGCGCGAATAGATGCCCGGAGAGGCGTGGCCCTGATAGTAGATCAGGTCGCCGCCATGCTCTTCAGTAGGCGCCTGGAAGAAGTAGTTGAAGCCGATGTCGTAGAGCGTCGCACTGGAGGCGAAGGTGGAAATATGTCCACCCAGGTCCGGGTCCTTCATGTTTGCGCGCATCACCATTGCCAGCGCGTTCCAGCGGACCAAAGAGCGGATGCGGCGTTCCATGAACAGGTCGCCGGGCATCTTGGCTTCGCGGGTAACGGGGATGGTGTTGCGGTACGGCGTGGTGATGCCGTAGGGCAGCGGTGTGCCGCTACGGGTGGCCAGCTCCCCCATCCGGGTCATTAAATAGTGGGCGCGGTCTTCGCCTTCGCGGTCGAGAACTGACTCGAGGGCGTCCAGCCATTCCTGGGTTTCGACGGGATCGAGATCTTGCATGGCTTGCTCCAGGGCGGAAAGGCTTCCAGAATCGGTTGCCTGCTTCGCGGCCGGCTTTGTGGGCCGGCGCGTATATGTTCTTGGATGTTTGCCGGGGGTAGAGCCGGGCTCTGTAGTTTTACTACAAAACCGCGGCTGATTCAGCCCCCTGTCACATTCTTTCGTAGTAAAACTACATCGCGGCGAGCTGGCCTAGCTGGCTGGCTCCGGCGTCAGGGGCTCTAGTCCGGACGTTTTCGCTATCCCTCTAGCCATTCTTGCGCTAAGGAAACATTCATGAGTTTGCCATCGCTGGTTGCACTGCCGCCGTCGCTTGAATCTTTGGTCACCCGTGCCGAGGAGACGTTCCTCGGCGCTCTGCGCGACTCATCGGAGCAGGCTGAACAGCGGTTCTTGGCATGGCCGACGATGCGTCGTGAGGCTTTCGGTCGGGTTTGCGCCGCCAGCGACTTTGTCAGCGAACAGGTTAGCCGAGATCCTGAATTGCTGCTCCAGTTGGCCGAGAGCGGGTTGCTGGAGCGATCGTTGGAGGCGGGCGAAATGCGTGCAGTGCTCGCAGAGCTGCTCAGCGACTGCCCGGACGAGGAGAGTCTGGCCAATCGGCTACGCCGGTTCCGCAACCGCCAACAGGTACGAATCATCTGGCGTGACCTTACTCGTCAGGCTGATCTCGCCGAGACCTGCGGCGATTTGTCCGACATGGCTGACGCCTGTATCGATCTTGCCTATCAATGGTTGTATGAGCGCCATTGCGAGCAGTTCGGTATGCCGATCGGTCGGCGCAGCGGCGAGGCGCAGCAGATGGTCATCCTTGGCATGGGCAAGCTGGGCGCGCGCGAGCTCAACCTGTCATCCGATATCGATCTAATCTTCGGTTATCCGGAAGGCGGCGAAACTGTGGGGACCAAGCGTTCACTGGATAATCAGGAATTCTTCATTCGCCTCGGTCAGCGGCTGATCAAGGCGCTGGATGCGCCGACCCTGGACGGCTTTGTCTTTCGCGTCGACATGCGGCTGCGACCTTATGGCTCGTCCGGCTCGCTGGTGCTGAGCTTCAATGCGCTGGAACAGTACTACCAGGACCAGGGGCGCGACTGGGAACGCTACGCCATGATCAAGGCTCGGGTGGTCGGCGGCAGCGAAGCGGCCGGCAAGGAGTTGCTGGAAATGCTCAGGCCCTTCGTCTATCGGCGCTACCTCGATTTTTCCGCGATCGATGCGCTGCGCACCATGAAACAGCTGATCCAGCAGGAAGTGCGGCGCAAGGGTATGGCCGCCAATATCAAGCTGGGCTCGGGTGGCATTCGCGAGGTGGAATTCATCGCTCAGGCTTTCCAGCTCATCCACGGGGGGCGCGACCTGAGCTTGCAGCAGCGGCCCTTGCTTAAGGTGCTGACAACCCTGGCCGGGCAGGGCTATCTGCCGCCTCCTGCGGTCGAGGAATTGCGCGAAGCCTATGAATTCCTGCGTTACACCGAGCATGCGCTGCAGGCCATCGATGATCGCCAAACACAGATGCTGCCGGACAACCAGATCGATTGTGATCGCGTCGCCTTGATCATGGGGTTCAGCGATTGGGAAGCCTTCCATCAGCAGCTTCTTCATTGGCGCGGTCGAGTAGATTGGCATTTCCGTCAGGTGATTGCCGATCCCGACGAAGACGAAAACGCCGAAGGCGAGTCGTTGGCAGGTGGCGAGTGGCTGCCATTGTGGGAGCAGGATTGGGACGAGGAATTTGCCTGCCGTCAGCTGAGCGATGCGGGTTTTCGCGACGGTCAGACCGCCTGCCAGCGACTCGCGGCTTTGCGTAGCGGCAATCAGGTGCGGACCATGCAGCGTCTCGGCCGCGAGCGTCTCGATGCCTTCATTCCTCGGTTGTTGGCTCAGGCGGTTGAGCAGGATGATCCTGATCTGGTGCTGGAGCGCGTATTGCCGCTGGTCGAGGCGGTCGCACGTCGCTCCGCCTATCTGGTGTTGCTGACCGAAAATCCCGGCGCCCTGCAGCGCTTGCTCGAGCTCTGCGCCGGCAGTCCATGGATCGCCGAGCAGATCGCGCGCTTTCCGTTGCTGCTCGACGAGCTGCTCAACGCGGGGCGGCTGTTCAGCCCGCCGCTGGCGCCGGAACTCGCTGGCGAATTGCGCGAGCGGCTGGCGCGCATTCCCGAGGACGACCTCGAGCAACAGATGGAAGCGCTGCGCCACTTCAAGTTGGCGCACCGACTGCGGGTTGCGGCTTCCGAGATCGCCGGCACCTTGCCGCTGATGAAGGTTAGCGATTACTTGACCTGGCTCGCCGAGGCCATTCTCGAAGAGGTGCTGGCCCTGGCTTGGCGCCACACCGTCGCGCGGCACGGCCAGCCGAGGCGTGCCGACGGTTCGCTGTGCGATCCGGCCTTTATCATCCTGGGCTATGGCAAGGTTGGTGGAATCGAGCTTGGTCATGGCTCTGATCTGGATCTGGTGTTCATCCATGACGGCGACCCGAACGCCGAAACCGACGGTGCCAAGCCCATCGATGGCGCACAGTTCTTCACCCGCCTGGGGCAGCGCATCATTCATCTGCTGACCACTCAGACCACCTCCGGCCAGCTCTACGAGGTCGACATGCGCCTTCGTCCGTCGGGCGTATCCGGCTTGCTTGTCAGCTCGCTGAATGCCTTTAGTCGCTACCAGAGCGAGGAGGCCTGGACCTGGGAGCATCAGGCGTTGGTGCGGGCCCGAGTGTTGGTCGGTTGTCCACAGCTGGCAAAGGATTTCGAAAAAGTCCGTGCTGCGGTGCTCGGGCGCTCGCGTGATCTCGAACGGCTGCGCGGCGAAGTCAGCGATATGCGCACCAAGATGCGTGACAATCTCGGGACCCGCTCCACTCAGGCCGGCATGGCTGACAAAGCCTTTTTGGCGGAGGGTGAGTTCAATCTCAAGCAGGACGCCGGTGGTATCGTGGATATCGAATTTATGGTGCAATACGCGGCTTTGGCGTGGTCGCACCAGCATCCGCAACTGCTGCGCTATACCGACAATATCCGCATTCTCGATGGGTTGGAGCAGGCCGGGTTGATGACCGGCGATGAGGTTCGGTTGCTGCAGGATGCCTACAAGGCATACCGCGCTGCGGCCCACCGGCAATCACTGCAGAAACTGCCTGGCGTGGTAAGCGGGGATCAATTTCATGACGAGCGTCGCGCGGTGATGCGCATCTGGCGTGAGCTGGGGCTCAGCTGATCTCGTCGGCAAACAGCATTTTTCGAATCTTGAGGTGGCAACAATGTCGATGGCCGATCGTGATGGCGTGATCTGGTATGACGGTGAGATGGTGCAGTGGCGCGATGCGACCACACATGTACTGACTCACACCCTGCATTACGGTATGGGCGTGTTCGAAGGCGTGCGTGCTTACAACACGCCAGCCGGCACCGCTATCTTCCGCCTGCAGGCGCACACTGATCGCCTGTTCGATTCGGCGCACATCATGAATATGAAGATGCCGTTTTCGAAAGAAGAAATTAACGAGGCCACCCGCGCCGCCGTTCGCGAGAACAATCTGGAAAGCGCCTATATTCGCCCGATGGTTTTCTACGGATCCGAAGGCATGGGGCTGCGCGCCAGCGGCCTGAAGGTCCACGTGATCGTTGCCGCCTGGCACTGGGGCGCCTACATGGGCGACGAAGCGCTTGAGGTGGGCATCAAGGTGCGCACCAGCTCCTTTACCCGCCATCACGTCAACATCAGCATGACCCGCGCCAAATCCAACGGCGCCTACATCAACTCGATGCTGGCCCTGCAGGAAGCGATTTCTGGCGGCGCTGACGAAGCGCTGATGCTGGACCCGGAAGGCTATGTAGCCGAAGGCTCGGGCGAGAACATCTTCATTATCAAAGATGGCGTGATCTACACGCCAGAAGTGACCGCCTGCCTTAATGGCATCACGCGCGGCACCGTGTTGACCCTGGCTGACGAGTTGGGCATCAAGGTGGTGGAAAAGCGCATCACCCGTGATGAGGTTTACATCGCCGACGAAGCGTTCTTCACCGGCACCGCCGCTGAAGTCACGCCGATCCGCGAAGTGGACGGTCGCAACATTGGTATTGGTCGTCGTGGTCCGGTCACCGAGCGAGTACAGAAAGCCTACTTCGATCTGGTGTCCGGCAAGACCGAGGCGCACCCCGAGTGGCGTACGCTGGTCAAATAAGCGCAAGGGCTGCTGCCGCGAACACGGGCCGCTCGGGCAGCTCGCGCTTGCGGCATGAAGCCCTAAGCCTGAAGCTGCCTTTATGAATATTCTGATTGTGGGTCCTAGCTGGGTCGGCGACATGGTGATGGCGCAGACGCTGTTTGTCTGTCTGAAACAGCGTCATCCCGGTTGCCAGATCGACGTGCTCGCGCCGGAGTGGAGTCGCCCGATTCTCGAGCGTATGCCCGAGGTGAGTCAGGCGCTGAGCTTTCCGGTCGGGCACGGTGTGCTCGACATGGCGACCCGGCGCAACATCGCCCAGGGGCTGCGGGGAAAGTATGAACAGGCGATCCTGCTGCCCAACTCGCTGAAGTCCGCCTTGGTCCCGTTCTTTGCCGGTATTCCCAAGCGTACCGGCTGGCGGGGCGAGATGCGTTTCGGCCTGCTCAACGACATGCGCAAGCTGGACAAGCAACGCTATCCGCTGATGATCGAGCGCTTTATGGCGCTGGCTTACGAGCCTGGCGCCGAGCTGCCGAAACCCTACCCGAAGCCCGCTCTGCGTATCGTCGAAGAGACCCGCGACGCAGCGCTGACGCGTTTCGGACTTTCTCTTGATCGCCCGGTATTGGCGCTTTGCCCCGGAGCGGAGTTCGGTGAGTCCAAGCGTTGGCCGGCCGAGCATTTCGCCAAGGTTGCCGAGGTGAAAATTCGCGAAGGCTGGCAGGTCTGGCTGTTCGGCTCGAAAAACGACCACGCTGTCGGCGAGCAGATCCTGCAACAGTTGATCCCCGGGTTGCGTGAAGAGGCGCTGAACTTGGCTGGCGAAACCAGTCTGGCCGAGGCCATCGATCTGCTTTCCTGCGCCGAAGCGGTGGTCTCCAACGATTCGGGACTGATGCACGTCGCCGCCGCGCTCGGGCGGCCGCTGGTGTCGGTCTATGGTTCGACGTCACCGGCCTTCACCCCGCCATTGTCCGATCAGGTCGAAGTCGTGCGTCTGGGGCTCGATTGCAGTCCCTGTTTCGAACGCACCTGCCGTTTTGGCCATAACAACTGCATGCGTGAATTGACACCGCGCCCGGTCATCGAGGCGCTAGGGCGCCTGGTTCCACAGCCAGTCGAGGTGCGCTGAGTGAGGGTGTTGCTGGTCAAGACCTCTTCGCTGGGTGACGTGATCCATACGCTTCCGGCGTTGACCGACGCGCAGCGCGCCATCCCCGGTATTCAGTTTGATTGGGTGGTGGAGGAGGGTTTCGCTGAGATCCCTGCCTGGCATCCGGCGGTTGCGCAGGTAATTCCCGTGGCCATTCGCCGTTGGCGCAAGCATCCGCTGCAAACCCTTCGTTCCGGCGAGTGGCGGCGCTTCAAGGCGCGGCTGCGCGAGACCCGTTATGACCTGGTGATCGATGCGCAAGGACTGCTCAAAAGCGCCTGGTTAACACGTTACGTTAAGGCGCCGGTTGCAGGGTTTGATCGGGATTCAATACGCGAACCGCTGGCGTCGCGTTTCTATGATCGATGCTATGCCGTGCCCCGGGACCAGCATGCGCTCGAGCGGGTGCGTCAACTATTTGCCCAGGCGCTCGGCTACTCGATTCCTGATTTGATTGCCGACTATGGTCTGGACCGCAGTCAGCTGGCCACACCAGGCGAACAGCCCTATTTACTCTTCCTGCATGGCACCACCTGGCCGAGCAAGCATTGGCCGGAGGCTTACTGGCGCCAACTGGCCGAGCGTATGAGCGAGTTCGGCTGGGCGATCCGTCTGCCTTGGGGCAATGCAGAAGAAAAGGCCCGAGCCGAACGAATCGCCCAAGGCCTGCCGAGCGCTTCGGTATTGCCCAGGCTCAATCTGGGCGGTGTTGCCAAAGTGGTTGCCGGGGCACGTGCCTGTGTGGCGGTGGACACCGGGCTCGGTCACCTCGCCGCAGCGCTGGACGTTCCGAGCATTTCGCTTTATGGCCCCACGCTGCCTGGCCGAGTCGGCGCCTATGGCCGTTCCCAAGTACACTTGTGCGCGCCTGGGCCTAACGCCGGTAAAGGCGATCGGCACAAACCCTGCTTCGACGGGCTATCAGCCGAGCACGTCGCAAGCGAACTCAAGGCCCTGTTGCGGTCATCGGAGACACCCTGATGCAGCTGGCCTTCATCCTCTATAAGTACTTTCCCTTTGGCGGGCTGCAGCGCGATTTCATGCGCATCGCGCTCGAGTGTCAGCGCCGGGGCCATATGGTCCGGGTCTACGCAATGATCTGGGAAGGTGAGGTGCCCGAGGGTTTCGAGGTGCTGATTGCACCGGTCAAGGCGCTGTTCAACCACACCCGCAACGAGCGCTTCACCGCCTGGGTCCAAGCCGACCTGGCGAAGCGGCCAGTTGACCGGGTGATTGGCTTCAACAAGATGCCAGGGCTGGATGTGTATTACGCCGCCGACCCTTGTTTCGAAGATAAGGCCCAGACCCTGCGCAACCCGATCTATCGCCGTTGGGGCCGCTACAAGCATTTCGCTGAGTACGAGCGGGCTGTGTTCGCCCCGGAGGCGAAGACGCAAATCCTAATGATTTCCGAGGTGCAGCAGCCGCTGTTCATCAAGCACTACGCGACGCCGGCTGATCGTTTTCACCTGTTGCCGCCGGGCATTGCCCAGGATCGAAAGGCGCCGTCCAATGCAGCCAACATCCGGGCCGAGTTCCGACGGGAATTCAGACTTGAGAGCGATGTTCTTCTGCTCGTGCAGATCGGTTCCGGTTTCAAGACCAAGGGACTCGACCGCAGCCTCAAAGCCGTCGCTGCGCTGCCTCGAGAGCTGAAACGACGGACTCGCTTGTTCGTCATTGGGCAGGACGACCCCAAGTCCTTTCAGCTGCAGGCCCGGAATCTAGGCATTTCCGATCAAGTTGTCTTCCTTGAAGGCCGCAGTGACGTTCCGCGGTTCCTGCTGGGTGCCGATCTGCTGATCCATCCTGCCTACAACGAGAACACCGGTACCGTGCTGCTGGAAGCGCTGGTCGCCGGGCTGCCGGTGCTTGTGACCGATGTATGTGGCTATGCGCACTACATTGCCGATGCCGACTGCGGCCGTGTGGTGCCCAGTCCGTTCGACCAGGGTCATCTCGACCGGCTGCTGGCCGAGATACTGTCGAGCGAGGAACAGCGCATTCAGTGGTCGCAGAACGCCCTCGCGTTCGCCGAGCGCGCCGATCTTTACAGCATGCCCGAGCGGGCTGCCGATGTGATCCTCGCGGAGCGCCCATGAAACTGATCGTCACAGAGCCCTTCAAAACCCTCTGGGCCGGTCGCGATCCGTTCGAGGCAGTTGAGCAGCTGCAGGGGCAGGTTTACCGCGAACTCGAAGGTCGGCGCACCTTGCGCACCGAAATCGACGGCCGCGGTTACTTCGTCAAGATTCATCGCGGCATCGGTTGGGGCGAGATCGTCAAGAACCTCAGCACCGCCAAGCTGCCAGTCCTCGGCGCCGGGCAGGAGTGGTGGGCCATTCAACGGTTACACGAGGCCGGCGTACCGACCATGACTGCCGTCGCTTATGGCGAGCGCGGCAGCAATCCCGCCACTCAGCATTCGTTCATCATCACCGAAGAACTGGCACCGACGGTCAGCCTCGAGGACTTCGCCGCGAACTGGCGTGAACAGCCGCCGAAGCCTGCGCTCAAGCGCGCGCTGATTGCGGAAGTCGCTAGCATGGCTGGGAACATGCACCGTGCCGGAGTCAATCACCGCGACTTCTACATCTGCCATTTTCTGCTGCATACGGACAAGCCGGTGACGGCGCATGATTTTCGCCTGTCGCTGATCGACCTTCACCGCGCCCAGACCCGCGCCCAGACGCCACGCCGCTGGCGCAACAAGGATCTGGCCGGGTTGTACTTCTCGGCATTGGGCATCGGCCTAACGCGCCGTGACAAGCTGCGCTTTCTAAAGATTTATTTCCAACGGCCACTACGGGACGTCCTGCGTGACGAGGTTTCGTTGTTGACTTGGCTGCAGCGGAAGGCAGAAAAGCTTCAAGACCGCAAGTTGCGCTACGGGGATGCGCTGTGATGGCAGGCTGGACACTCGACCCGGCCTATGCCGATCTGAGCGATGACTTCGGCAGGCTAGAGAGCGTATTCGAGCTGGAAGGCGAGAGGCTGACCCAGGATTTGCTGTCGGAGGTCATCCGCATCGAGCGTAACGGTGTTCGCTATTACGTGAAGCGGTACTCTGGCGCAGGCAAAGGGTTGCGTCGATTTGTCGGCCGGCCTCGGGTCAAGGCCGAATGGCAGAATCTCATGCTCTTCCGGCGCTGGAGCATTCCGACCGCCCCGATTGTGGCGTACGGCCTGGAGCGCCGCGGTGGTGCTTTTTTGCGTGGAGCATTGATCACCCGTGAGCTTGAGCAGACCGAAGATCTTGCGTTGCTGGCCAACACCACCGATGCGCGCTTGCGGGATCGTCGTTGGGTCCAGGATGTCAGCCTACAGTTGGCGCGCTCGACGCGGGCGATGCACGACCGTGGCTTTGCGCATAACGATCTAAAGTGGCGGAATCTGCTGGTCGATCCTCAGCGCCGCCTTTACCTGATCGACTGCCCGACCGGCGCGTTCTGGCGTGGACCGTTCCTGCAGCGGCGTATCGTCAAGGACCTGGCCTGTCTGGACAAAGTTGCCAAGTACCAGCTCACGCGGACGCAGCGCTTGCGTTTCTATCTGCAATACAGCGGTCATCAGAAGTTGGATAACCGAGACAAGGCCAGGATCCGCGCCGTCTTGAAGTTCTTCGAGGGGCGGGAATGAACAGATTGAAGCTCGGAGAACTGGCCAAAGCCGGCCGTGAGCCTTCATTGCCGCTGGTTCTGGAAGTCCCCTCGGGCGAAATGCTGATCGAATCGTGGTTACGTGTCTTGCCCGGGCAGCGCTATGTCGGCCGCGCTGAATGGGAGGGGCGCCAGGTATTGGTCAAGGTGCTGGTCGGAGATAAGGCAGGTCGACATTATCAACGTGAGCGTGAAGGTGCCGCGCTCTTGGCTGGGCAGAGCCTGCCGACGTCTACTCTGCTAGACGAGGGTTGGGTTGAGCGAGAGGGGGGGTGGCTGACGTTCGGCTATCTCGAGGGTGCTCAGAGTCTCTGGAGCTTTTGGCGGGAAACTGAGCAAGATGCTCCGCTGTCATCGGCTCAGGAGCAGGTGCTTGCGGATGCGCTTGCGCTGATCGCAAATATGCATGCGCGCGGTATTTGGCAGGCCGATCTGCACCTCGACAATCTGCTGCGTGCAGGCGACCAGCTCTATGTGGTTGACGGCGGTGGCGTGAAAGCGGAAGTGACCGGAAGGCCGCTATCTCGGGAGCGCGTGCTGGAGAACCTTGGTGTTTTCTTCGCCCAGTTGCCGGCAGAGCTTGAGCCGTTCATCGAAGAGCTGCTGGTGCACTATCTACTCGCCAACAGCGAGCATGCGCTGCCGCTGGAGGCGTTGCTCAAGGATATCCGTAAGACTCGTGCCTGGCGTCTGAATGATTACCTGAAAAAGGTGGCGCGCGATTGCAGTCTCTTCAGTGCGCGTATCGGTGCGTTCGGTGCGCAGGTGGTGAGGCGCGATGAGGAATCGGGCCTGCAGGCGGTGCTTGCCGCCCCGGATGCGTTGATCGTCAAGGGCAAGCTCTTCAAGACCGGCGGTGCCGCTACCGTAGCGCAGGTTGACCTAGATGGGCGGCCGTTACTGATCAAGCGCTATAACATCAAGAATCCGCTGCATTGGCTCAAGCGCTTCTGGCGCCCAAGCCGGGCGTGGCATAGCTGGGTTGAGGGCAATCGGCTCGATTTCGTCGGTATCGCCACCCCTCGACTATTAGCCGTCATCGAGCGGCGCTGGTTGTGGCTACGTGGCCCCGCTTGGCTGATTACCGAATTGCTCCCCGGTGAAGATATAATCGCGCGTTTTCAGCCGTACGTGGATAGTTGCCCGCCTGAGCGGGAGCTATCCGCGCTGGACCGCTTGTTCGCGGCGCTGATTCGCGAGCGCATCAGTCATGGTGATCTCAAGGGGCACAACCTGTTCTGGGAGCAGGGCCGTTGGGCACTCATCGATCTCGATGCCGTTCAGCAACATGGCAGCGATACCAGCTTCGCCCGGGCCTATGCCAAGGACCGCGCACGTTTTCTGCGCAACTGGCCGGCCGACTGCGCCCTGCATCGACTGCTTGACCAACGTTTACCCGCGGTGCCCGGCACCAGCATCGAAGATTAAGAGGCAATACCCGTGGCATTGACGATTCTCGGCCTTTCCGGCGCCCTCAGTCATGATCCTTCCGCCGCCCTGTATATCGACGGCAAGCTGATCGCCGCCGTCGAAGAAGAGCGCTTCGTGCGCGACAAGCATGCCAAGAACCGCATGCCCTACGAGTCAGCCAAGTTCTGTCTGGAGCAGGCCGGCATCAAGCCGTGCGACGTCGATGTGGTGGCGATCCCGTTCGCACCGATCAGCATCTTCGAAAAGGCCCGCTGGCACTATGCCAAGCGTTACTGGTACGCACCGGATCGCGCGCTGGATGCCATTCTCATGGGCAACCGCCGCTACTACCGCTACAAGAAACGCATCGAATGGTGTCTCCAGCAGCTGGGCTTCGACCTGAAGAAGGTCAAGATCCAGCCGGTCGAGCATCACCTGGCTCATGCCTCCAGCGCTTACCACTGCTCCGGTTTTACCGAGAAGACCGCGATCCTCGGCATCGACGGCAAGGGTGAATACGCCACCACCTTCTTCGGCTGGGGCGAGAATGGCAAGATCCACAAGATCAAGGAATTCTACGACCCGGATTCCCTTGGCGGTCTCTACGGCGCGATCACTGAATATCTCGGTTTCGAGATGCTCGACGGCGAGTTCAAGGTGATGGGCATGGCGCCCTACGGCGATGCCGCCAAGTATGACTTCTCTCGCCTGGCCACGTTCGAGAATGGCGAGCTGACCATCAACACCGATTACGCCAACGTCATCGGCTTCCGTCGCTACAAGGAGAAGGGCAAGGGCTACTACTTCTCGCCCAAGCTGATCGAGTGGCTGGGCCCCAAGCGCGAAGGCGATATCGCCGACGATCCCTACATCCATTACGCGGCCGCCATGCAGGCGCTGTTCGAAAAGCTGGCGCTGCAGATGATGGACTATTACCTGGGCGACATCATTCGCGAGACCGGCAAGATCGCCTTCGCCGGCGGTTGCGCGCTCAACGTCAAACTCAACCAGAAGATCATCGCCCGCGACGACGTCAAAGAGCTGTTCGTCCAGCCTGCCTCCGGCGATGCCGGGACCGCGGTGGGTGCGGCTGCCTACGTCTCCCACCAGCGCGGTGTACCGGTGGAAAAGATGGAGCACGTCTATCTCGGCCCGTCTTATTCCAACGAAGATGTCATCGCGGCCTGTGCCCGGCACCCCAACCAGCCGGTGTTCAAGCAGATCACCAACACCCCTGAGCGCATTGCTAGGATCATGGCGGACGGAAACCCCGTGGCCTGGTTCCAAGGGCGCATGGAGTTCGGCCCGCGCGCCCTTGGCGGGCGTTCGATCATCGGCTGTCCGAGCGTGCCGGGCGTGGCCGATCGAATCAACGAGCAGATCAAGTTCCGCGAGCGCTGGAGACCCTTCTGCCCGTCCATGCTCGATACCGTTGCATCACAGATGCTCAAGGTCGATCACCCCAGCCCGTTCATGACGTTCACCTTCGAGGTCAACGAGGGCTGGAAGGAGCGCGTTGGCGAAGTGGTTCACGAGGATGGCACGTCCCGCGCCCAGGTGCTGGAGCGCCGGCACAATCCGCGCTGGTACGACCTGATGCTGGAGCTGGAAAAGCTGACCGGTAACGGCGTGTCGCTGAACACCTCGCTGAACCGCCGCGGCGAGCCGATGATCTGCTCGCCGGCCGATGCGTTGAACATGTTCTATGGCTCGGATCTGCAGTACCTGATCATGGAGGACATCCTCGTGGTCAAGGACGGGGTGGATTGGTATGAACACGCCTGACCTGCTGATTACCTTCGTCATACCCGCTTACAACTACGCGAAGACTCTCCCGCGCGCAGTCGAGTCCGTGGTCGATCAGCTAAATGAGCGTGGTGAGCTGTTAGTAATCGATGACGGCTCTACCGACGAAACTCCCTCGGTACTCGCCGAGTTGCAAGCCAGGCATCCCGAACGGTTTCGCGTAATTCGCAAACCTAACGGCGGGGCCTCTTCTGTTCGGAATCTTGGCATCTTAGAGGCGAAAGGTGTCTATTTGGTTTTTCTGGATGCCGATGACGAGTTAGCGCCGGATGCGGTGCTGTTGTTGAGCGAGCACCTTGCACGACATCCGCAAACACGCATGGTAATCGGCGGACATTGGGCGGTATGGCCCAATGGAAAGCGGCGCAAGCATTTGCCTACGGCGCTTCCTAGGAGCCGGTTGGAGCGATTGCGCAGGTACTTACTGGATAAGACCATCGGCCTTGCCAACGGGGCGTCCGCTATCCACCGCGATGTATTCCGGCTCGGGAACTACCCCGAAAACTTTCGTAATGCAGAGGACATTCCGGTCTTCAGTCAAGCACTTGCAAACTTCGATTGCACTATTCTTGCTGCGCCCATGGCGTTGATCTACAAGCACGATGACAGCATGAGGCACGACATCAAGCAGGATTGTGCGGTTGGGCTTGCCGTCGTCGAGGAAGTATTCGACAAGGGGCGAGTGCCTGCGGCGATGGTGTCGTTACGCAGAGCATTTAAGGCTCAGCGTTGCCTGTCGCTGTTTCGTGGACTGTTGAGCGCTGGCCGGTTCGCTGAGGCTCGAGCGATGTACCGGCAAGCCATTGGCGCTGATTGGAGGGCAGTATTAAAGATGTCCTATACCCGCAAGGCAGTGCGGCTTTGGCTGAGCGGAAAACGCTGAGCGTGGGGCGGTCTGTGAACGTGGCGTTGCGCCAGCTGCGCGATTTCGTGGTCAGCGCACCGATGCGTCGCGGGAAGGGGCAACTGGCGGCCTTGCGACTGCGCTTGCGGATGGCAGGTAAGAGTCTGCTGGCTTGTTTACTCTGCAATGGCCGAGCTGCCCCAGCAATTCGGTGCGATGTGCTGTTGATTCATCCCTCGCGTAAGTCATATGAACAAGGTCGAAAAGGCGCTTTTTTGGAGGCGCTGAGAGCAAGAGGTCTCCACGTCGAAGAGTTTGTCGAAGAGTCAGACAATGTGCTGATTCGCGCTCGGCAATTCGTCAGGCCCGCTGTGCCGGTCCCGTTCCTGCTTTACTGGCACGCTGCGCATGCTGCCTTCCTGCTGCAGCGCTATCGGGCCAAGGTGGTGTTAACCGAGCGAAACGGATGGATCATCCCAAGCTTCGTCAAGGCGCTGAGGGCAGAGGGTATGCAAGTATTGCATTTGGCGCACTCAGTGCCGTCTGGCCAGTCCAGTCGCTACGATTATTTTGATTACGACTACTATTTAATATTCGGTAAAAGCTCTTATGACTATCTTTCCTCGCTTGGTGAAGCTTATGGTCACTGCCGCGCCGTTTATGCGGGGCCGTATTATCTAACAGATCGGGAAAATTCCCCGCGAGGAAAAACTCGCATCGGACGAGCGCTTCGTTTGTTGTTTCTCGGCTCAGGCCCGGATTACGAACATACAGAGTCCTATCAAGAATGTTGCAAGTGGGTTATGAGGTGGCTCGAGCGGCACCAGGATGCTGAGCTATCTGTAAAATTGCATCCTCGTGGACATGGTTCCCCTTGGGTTGACTATGCGGTGGACTTCGAGCGTATCGTTTTTGTACCTGGCGGCGAGAAGCTCGAGAACTGTGCCGCGCAATTCGATCTGGTACTGTGCGGCTATACCAATGCTGTATTGGATGTGGCTCGTGCCGGTACGCCTTTTGTTCTGCTCGGACAGGGTGAAGACTTTTTTTCTGTGGAGCGGTGTGGCTTGCCGAGGTGCACGGATGAGTCTCAGTTGACGTTGTGTATCGAGTCAGTTCTGTCGGAACCAGAGAAGACAAGTGATCGCTTGTTAACGTTTCTCGACTATCACATTAGCCATGCAAATGAGCCTCTTACCTCGCTAGTAAATAGCGTAGAAACGATGATCGCAGCCTCTGAGTTAGCTGGGATTCGCCTCTCTGCACCCGTCCAAAAAGCTGATTAAGTATGGTTATGAAAATCTTATTTCTGGGATTGGCCAAGCATCAAACTCGCTATTTTAGCGCCCTTCTCAAGAACACTTCGTTGGATGGGATCGTCGTCACTCCAGGTGGGCTGCCGCTTCCATCCATTTCGCTACTGCAACAAGCGCTACGCCGTGTGGAGTGGGGGCGACTGGTTACAGAGAAGTGCGCGGAGCGAGCAATAAAGGGGCGCTATCATGGCGCGTTATACCGGGTATTGCTCAGGCTTGAGCTGCTGGTTATGGCGCTTCGTATTGGTCGGCTGCTGCGAAGTGAGAAGCCTGACGCGGTGGCTGTATGGAACGGTGGTCACCGTTATTGTGCGCTGCTCATGAGTATGTGCGGCGCCCACGTGCTGCGGCTTTATTTCGAAAACGGCTTGCTTCCCGATTCTACGACTCTAGATCCCAAGGGGGTGAACTATCGGAATTCCGTACCCCGAGATCCTGCGTTTTATCGGGATTACGCCAACCGATATTCTGACCGGCTTCAGCCTACGCATTCGGTCGCTCTAATCCCTAGAGAAACTAAGCGTCTAAGCCAGGCCGTTGATCTGCCCCGCAACTTTATTTTTATCCCATTTCAAGATGACTGGGACACGCAAATTCGATTGTTCTCGCCATGGGTGCAAAATATGCGCGAGCTTTTCTCCTTTGCTGAGCTGGTGGCGCAGCGCAGCGGGAGGGTGGTGGTTCTGAAGGAACATCCATCGAGTCGGGTAAAATATCCGGATCTCGCCAGGCGTGCCTCAGACGCGGTGCTTTTCGCCAACGGCAATTCAACTCAAGAGCTAATAGAAAAAGCCGATTGCGTTGTTACGATCAATTCTACAGTCGGCCTTGAAAGCATTCTTCTGGCGAAACCGGTGCTGGTTTTGGGGGAGGCTTTCTATGCGATCGAAGGAATTGCGGCTAGAGCGCGTAGTGCGCAAGAGGCCATCTCTTGGCTAAAAAAACTGCCAGCTTGGCCGCTGAGTGAGGAGTTGCGGAACGCGTTCATAAGCTATCTCCGAGAAGAATATTGCGTGCCTGGCCGCTGGCAAGACGGCGGGGCTGAGCACTATGCAGCGGTAGCTAGAAGAATTGAGGCCTTGGCAGCATGAGTTCATCGTGGTCGTTCCCTGCGTATTTGAGAGTATTGCTCGCAATCGGGCTATATCTTCAGCTGGCTGGAATTTGCTTTATCGCTGATGGCAGTCGTTACGCCACCATCACCAACCTAACGTTATTTTTGCCCGCGTTGGCTGCCCTTGTTTTATTTCGGCATTGTTTACCTCAGTTCAATAGGGCTGCCTTTGGCCTTTTAATGGCATTGTGTATGTGGGTAGCCATTGTTGCATTGTTTAACGAGGGAAGCATTGGCGAGCCTTGGCGGTGGTTGCGATTGATCCTATACGTCGGTTTATATGTAGTCGCCATCGCATTTGTGATGCAGAACAAGAATCTTTGGCGAGGCTTGCTTGTTGCAGTTGTTTGTACGGCTGCCGTATTTGCATGGCTCAGCTTGTTTCAGGCGATTTTTATAGATCAACGAGGTTTGGGCTTTAGAGATTTTAGACTGGACTCTTGGAGTGGCTATGATATGGCTGACTTCGATAACCCAATCGTAGCGGCTCTATATTTCGGAGTCATTGCAATAGTGGCAATCTCTCTGTCAGTGCGGGAGAAAGGTGCGATCAGTCTGGTGTCCCAGATTGCATTCTTGGGGACTTTTTTATATTGCTATTTCACATACTCCCGAGGTGTCTGGGTTGCTCTCTTGGCCGCAATTATGGTGTATCTGGCGGTCTCGCTAGATGTCCGCAGATTCCGCTTGGTACTCTGGGGGTTCGCTCTTTTTTCTATCGTTGGGTTACTACTTCTGGGCAGGGTAGGTGGGATAGATGCAAGCTATCGGGATGAGATATTTTGGGTCTGGTGGTCGAAAGTCGATACATTTTGGCTGTGGGGCGCGGGTGCGGGTGCTGACCCTAATATCTGTATCGAGGAAGTTCGCCGCTGCTTCAATCAGGCGCACAGCCTATATCTGCAGTTCTTTTATGAGTACGGCATTTTTGGTGTTCTGCTTCTGCTTGCCTTGATTGGCGGAAGCATGAGAAATGGGTGGCGCCATCGTGGAGAGTATGAGTTTGCTCCGCTTGGTCTCAGTCTGATGGCCTTCGTATTAGTGGCTTCGGTAGCAAACTTCTACGTCATTTTTCTTAGGCCAAGCGTTTTTTGGATTATATTCTGGCTGCCGGTTGCCATTCTTGTTTATGAGAAGGCAGAGTGGCGCCGCTCTGAGAGTTTGTAGGATGTCCATGCTGGCTGAAATGAAAAGCTATTGGCTTGCCGAAATATTAGGCGGAAGTGAGGAAGAGTTCTCTTGGTATAGGCTTAGGAAAAAATGCAAGCGAAGCAACCGCTCAGCATATCTCTTCTGGTATCGCCTTGCCTATGTACTGCACTTTCGAGGGAACTCATTCTGGCGGCGGCGTGCCAAGTTTCTAAACGAGCGTATTAGTCGTCGATATAACGTGGAAATCATGATGGGGGCGGTAGTTGGAGAAGGCTTATGGATTGCGCATCCGTCAGGAATAGTAGTGAGCGCTTATGCTGTCATAGGTAAAAACTTTAAGATATGGCAGAATTGCACTATTGGAATAAAGGGCGAGGACGGCGACAAAAAGATATGCATCGGTGATGATGTTAGACTTTGCGCGCACTCTTGCATTATTGGGGATCGTGTCGAGATCGCCAGCGGGGTTACTATTGGGGCGATGAGTTTTGTTAACAAAAGCTTGAACTCGCCGGGTGTCTATGTGAGCAAGAAAAGCTCTCAGTTTGTCGTTGCGGTTGTTTGATATTTTTTTGCCTAGTTTTGTTACGCTCTAATGGCTTTAAAGGCGTAGCATAAATTTAAGGGGCTGATTAAATTAGCCTGAGATTATCATTCCCGTGAGTGGTGTCCTTCTTCTGGATTTTCTTGCAATTTTTTCCCTCTTGGATGTCATATAAGATCGCCAGAAGCGATCGTCGCACCGAATATTGTGCGAGCTGATGGCATGTCTCACTAACTCGTCAAAATATTCTTCTGCCACATAATCGCAGACTGACCGTCTATACAGGATGCCGAATTGCATTCCCAGGGTTTCTTGGAAATATCGCGTAGGCGCTAGCACGCAGTTCTCTAAATCGACGATGCGAATGTCATCAAGATTCTGCGGATTGATCATGAAGTTTGCTGCCCAAGGATCAAGATGGATGAAGTTGCTCTTATGAAGCTGTAGTAACAGTGCTAGGGCCCGGCTGATTAGTTCTTTTGGGTCGTTTCCTTCGCTTGCGAGCCAGTCTTCGCCGTCGATGTGTGAGTTAAGTTGCTCGGTAAGTAGGAAGAATTCCGTTATCCATCCAAGCTTGTGGCGAATGTAACCGAAGCCTAGTATTGATGCGGAAGGGATGTTGAGCTTACTTGCATCTATCGTGTTGAGTAGCTCTTCCAATGGCCAGTCGTAGCCAGCGCCATTCCTCTTGGCGCGTTGAATGCCTAACGTCAGGCGTACCTTCGATTTCCAGCTATTAATGGCTGAGCTTTTGAAGAATAGCGCGTTGGAATCAGTTGATAATGTGGTCTTGATTCGTTGGTTGGGGTTGCTACGTTTGCTTATTGTTTCATGGATATCTTGAGCTAGCGCCTGAGAGTGTCTGAATGAAGTGTGAAGTGTTAATCGTTCGACGCTGCAGGTAAAGGGAAACTCTTTCGCTGAAGCGCTAAGCTTTCTGATCATGGACACATCCTTGTGGGTGTATTCAAATTGATTCGTATGTTTTTATCAGTTCTTGAAGGGGGAAGCTGTATATTTTTTTTCGGATTGTATAGGCTTGTAAGTGATTAAAATTCCTTTTTACAAGTCGGCGACTTAGCTTTTGTTTGTTTTTCCGTAAATCGAGCACATCGATTAATCCAAGCTCTCCATCGGGCGTTAATATGATGTTGCCAAGGTGGAGCGAACGAAAATATATGCCTTCTTCATGAAGAAGCTTGATGAATTTTGCTAGCTTTGGAATGTATGTGTATAAGGTGTCAGAGCTTTTTTGCAAAATTTGCTCTAGTGACTCTCCCGGTAGCGGCCGGTAGATGCACCCGGTTAGTCCAGTGCGCTTGCTGAGCCAAAACGTTTCAATCACTTCCGGAGTTGGAATATTTTTTTCATTCAATAGCGCTACGTTGCGCGCGAATTTTTCTGCATATGGAAACATCCGGGCTAGTAGCGGATGGCGCCGAGTGTAAAAGATCTTCAAGTATGTCCCGCTGTCAAGCGCAACAACCTTAGGCCCCCGAGCGTCCTGCTCTAGCACCTTCCCGCTAGCCAGCCAGCTTTCTAGTTCTTGCGCTGTTACAATCCGCATCTTGTTCCTCTAGCCAGTCGTATGGGGCTTGCCGAATGGCCAATTCTACCCAGCAATCCAGTCTCACTGTGTACCTGCGATTGCTGCGCTATGTGCTTCCTTACTGGGGGCTTTTCGCAATCAGCCTCTTTGGCTTTCTGATTTTCGCTTCAACCCAGCCGATGCTCGGCTACATGCTCAAGTTTTTCGTCGATGGGCTGAACAACCCCGAGGCGAGTTTTTTTGCACAGGTCCCCTACCTCCAAGGGCATAGCTGGCTCGCAGAGCTGAAGCTTTTGCAGGCCGTCCCGCTGCTGATCATCTTCATCGCGCTCATGCAGGGTGTTGGATCGTTTCTCGGCAATTTTTTTCTCGCCAAGGTCTCATTAGGCCTGGTGCATGATCTGCGGCTGGCCCTGTTCAACAATATGTTGACTCTGCCCAACCGTTATTTTGACAGCCACAACTCCGGACATCTTATCTCGCGGATCACCTACAACGTGACCATGGTTACCGGCGCGGCGACCGACGCGATCAAGGTGGTAGTGCGCGAGGGTATGACGGTTGTTTTCCTGTTCGCCACGCTACTGTGGATGAACTGGAAGCTCACGCTGGTGATGCTGGCGATACTGCCAGTGATTGGGGTCATGGTTTCGAGCGCCAGCAAGAAATTCCGCAAGCAGAGCAAGAAGATTCAGCTCGCGATGGGCGACGTGACCCATGTGGCATCGGAAACCATTCAGGGCTATCGCGTGGTGCGTAGCTTCGGTGGCGAGCCCTATGAGCGGGATCGCTTCCTGGCGGCGAGCTCGGAGAACACCGCCAAACAGTTGCGTATGGTCAAGACCAACGCCGTTTACACACCGAGCCTGCAGCTGGTCATCTACAGCGCCATGGCCGTGCTGATGTTTCTGGTGTTGTTGCTACGAGGTGACGCGTCTGCTGGCGATCTGGTCGCCTACATCACGCTTGCCGGGTTGCTGCCCAAGCCGATTCGCCAGCTCTCGGAAGTCAGCTCGACGATCCAGAAGGGGGTGGCCGGCGCGGAAAGCATCTTCGAGCAACTCGACGAGGAGCCAGAAGTCGATCGGGGCACGCTTGAACGCGAGGCCGTCAGCGGCCATCTCGAGGTGCGTAACCTCGATTTCGTCTACCCACGTACCGACAAGCGCGTTCTGCATGACATCAGCTTCACCATCGAGCCCGGGCAGATGGTCGCGCTGGTAGGCCGATCCGGCAGCGGCAAATCCACGCTGGCGAATCTGATCCCACGCTTCTATCACCATGAGGCCGGTCAGATACTGCTCGACGGTGCGGATGTCGAGTCCTACAGGTTGCGTAATTTGCGTCGGCACATCGCGCTGGTGACTCAGCAGGTGACGTTGTTCAACGATACGGTGGCCAATAACATCGCTTACGGCGATCTGGCCGGCGCGCCGCTGGACAACATACGCCGCGCGGCCCGTGATGCGTACGCCGATGAGTTCATCGAACAGATGCCGGAGGGTTATCAGACCATGGTCGGCGAAAACGGCGTGCTGCTGTCCGGCGGTCAGCGCCAACGCCTGGCAATCGCTCGTGCATTGTTGAAGAACTCGCCAGTGCTGATTCTGGACGAAGCCACTTCGGCGCTGGATACCGAGTCGGAGCGGCACATCCAGGGGGCGCTGGATCATGTCATGCAGGGCCGTACCACGCTGGTCATCGCGCACCGCTTGAGCACTATCGAAAAGGCCGACCAGATTCTGGTGATGGAGCAGGGCCGCATCGTCGAGCGCGGTACCCACGCCGAGCTGCTGGCCGCGAACGGCGCCTACGCCAGGCTCCACGCGACGCAGTTCAAGGATGAAGTGCCCGAAGAGCAGGAATCCTGATGTTGCGGTTCCTGCAGAGCTGGCGCGAGCGTGGCTGGCGCATTATCGCCGCGTCGACGTATGCCGAAGCCTGGCAGCGCTACGGCGGTAGTGTTGCGACTCACCCTGAGGTCATCGAGCGGCTGGCTGGGCTCGCTGGTATTCCAGTGCGCTACCTGGGCTGGGAAAAGCACGGTGAGCTGATTGCAGCGGTTCCCTGCTGGGGGCGGCATCTGGCGCTTTCCAAGGATGTGCTGAAAAAAACCGGTAAACGCGGCCTGTTCGATATGGGCAATGCGGAGATCATATTGCCGGTTGCCGAGCAGGCTGACGTACCGGTGCGCCAGCGTATGCGCTACGTGTCAGAACTCAACGCTGCCTCGGTCAATACGTTGCGCGAGCAGCCGGAGGGCTTGGCGCTGGCGCGCGAACCGGAGGAGTATTCGAAGAAATTCCGCTACAACCAGCGTCGCGAGCAGCGCCTGCTGGAAGAGGCTGGCGGTGTGCTTCGACCGATGCTGGATTTCTCGCCGACCGAGCAGGCTGCAATGTATGCCGATCTGTTCCAGCGCCGCTGGGGTTTCGAGGCGCCCGGTAAGGGCCATCTGCAAGAGGTCTTTGCACTACTGCGCGAGTTCATGACCGGCTCGGTGGTTCTGTTCGATGAGCAGCCCATCGCTGTCCAGGTGCTTTACCGGGTCGAAGCGCCGAAGTGGGTGTCGATCGAGTACATCAACGGCGGTGTCGATCCGCAACAGCGTGACTTCAGCCCCGGCAGCGTCCTCAGCTTCGTCAATACCCAGGCAGCCTGGGCCGATGCCCGCGCGCTGTGCAAACCGCTGCGTTATTCCTTCGGTCGTGCGGACCGAGAGTACAAGGACCGCTGGTGCAACCGCGTTCCGGTCTACCAGGTGTGAGCCATGAGTGCACGCAAGCAGCAATTGCTTAAACGTCATCGCCAGCAAAAGCGCATCGCGCTGCTCGTCGCGCTCGTTGTGCTGTTGCTGATTGGCGCGCTAGTCAGCTGGTGGCTGCTACCGCTGCTGGTAGTTCTCGGCTGGATCGCCCATGAGGCATGGTTCGCTGATCATCTGTTCTACCGGCCGCAGGACGACTACCGCTACGCCTTTCCCGAAGACGCTAAGCGCTATCCGGTGCGCATCGAGGACGGCCGTCTGGTGCTGGCGGACGACTTCGAGGCTGCAGATACGCTGATTCTCGAGATCAATCTGAAGGCCAGCTGGCTAGGGCGCTGGCGCGACCCACAGGTATGGATCGGTGAGGACCGCCAGGATTTCGAGCGCGGTGTCGCGGGTCGGCGTTACCTCAACCTTTCCGGTCAGCACGAGCTGCTCGTCCAGGGCAGGCTGAGCGTTCTCGGGCGTTTCTGCCACCTCTCGAACGATGCGACCCTATATGCAATGCGTAATCCGGACTACGCCGAGCGTCGGATCCTGATCATTGCTCCCCATGCTGACGATGCCGAGCTGGCCGCCTTCGGCTTGTACAGCCGAGCGCGCGACGTCTCCATAGTGACCCTGACTCAGGGCGAGATCGAGGCGAAGAACTACCAGCGCCTGGGCTTGGATCTGTCTGCTGCGGCTCGTTTGAAGGGGCGCCTGCGCAGTTGGGACAGCTTAGCGATACCGCTCTGGGGCGGCGTGCCGCAATCGCATTGCGCGCAGCTCGGCTATTACTGCCTGCAACTGCCAGCCATGTTCGAGGAGCCGGAGCGTCCATTTGGCTCGCGCGAGTCGGGCGAGCAAGACATCCGCAGCGTACGCCAGCACAACCCTCTAACGCTGCCGGCGGATGTGGATGGCGTGCCGAGCTGGGATAACCTGCAGGCCGACCTGCGCGCGCTGCTGTCGCATTTCCGTCCTGAAGTAGTGGTCACGCCGCATCCTGAACTCGATCCGCACTCCGACCATGTCGCTGCCACGCGAGCGCTTGTTCAGGCGATGGACGAGGGGGGCTGGCAGCCGGAAACGCTGCTGCTCTATGCCAATCACCTGCACGATAACGATCGCTGGCCGATGGGTCCGGCTGATGGTGGTATTGCGTTGCCGCCTGCCATCGAGCCGCTGCCGGCGGATCGCTTGTGGAGCCCTCTGCTGGATGCCGACGCGCGGCTGAACAAGGCCATGGCGTTGGCCATGCAGCACGATTTACACGGGCCACTGCCGCTGAAAAAGCGTCTGCGCCGCTTGATTCAGGTAGCCCTCGCCGGCCGGCGCTGGCCGCGCACCGGCGAGGACGAATTCTTCCGTAAGGCGGTACGCAGACACGAACTGTTTTGGGTTCGCCACCTATAGCAAGGCGCCGGTCCAGGCGGGTCGTCGCATCGTGCATGTTATGATCGCCGCCTTTTTCTCTTACTCACCGGAGCCCCCATGAAGTTGTCCATGCCCCGATTCGACCAAGCCGCCGTTCTGGTGGTCGGTGATGTCATGCTCGATCGTTACTGGCATGGCGGCACTTCGCGGATCTCGCCCGAGGCGCCGGTGCCGGTGGTCAAGGTCGAGCAGGTGGAGGATCGGCCGGGTGGGGCGGCGAACGTTGCGCTGAATATTGCGGCGCTTGGTGCGCCGGCGGCGCTGGTTGGGGTTACCGGGGTCGACGAGGCGCAGCAGAGCCTGACCGATAGCCTTACTGCTGCGGGGATCGGGGCATACTTTCAATCCATCGAGCATCAGCCAACAATCATCAAACTGCGGGTGATGAGTCGCCATCAGCAGCTGTTGCGAATGGATTTCGAGGAGCCCTTCGACACGAATCCCGCCGCGTTGCTGAGGCAGGTCGAGGCGCTGCTGGACGGCGTCAAAGTGTTGATTCTGTCCGATTATGGTAAGGGCGCGCTGCGCAATCACCAGGCATTGATTCAGGCGGCGCGCCAGCGCGGCATCCCGGTGCTGGCCGACCCCAAGGGAAAGAACTTTGAGATTTACCGGGGAGCATCGGTGATTACGCCGAATCTCGGTGAGTTCGAGGCCATCGTTGGACACTGCACGGACGAAGCCGATCTGGTGGCTAAGGGGGCTGAGCTGATGCACAGCCTTGAACTCGGTGCGCTGCTGGTGACTCGCGGCGAGCATGGCATGACGTTGCTGCGTCCGGAGCATTCGCCGTTGCACCTGCCTGCTCGGGCTCGCGAAGTGTTCGACGTCACTGGCGCTGGCGACACTGTCATCTCTACCCTGGCCGCCGCTATAGCTGCAGGCGAGGAATTACCGCAGGCCGTGGCCCTCGCCAATCTCGCCGCCGGCATCGTCGTCGGCAAGCTTGGAACCGCTTGTATCAGTGCCCCGGAACTGCGCCGCGCGGTGCAGCGCGAGGAGGGTTCCGAACGCGGTGTGATGACACTGGAGCAGTTGCTGACGGTGATCGAAGATGCTCGCGCCGAAGGCGAAAAGATCGTCTTCACTAATGGCTGTTTCGACATTCTGCATGCCGGCCATGTGTCCTATCTGGAGCAGGCGCGAGCCCAAGGAGATCGCTTGATCGTCGCAGTGAACGATGATGGTTCGGTGAGTCGCCTGAAGGGGCCGGGCCGGCCGATCAACTCGGTTGATCGGCGCATGGCGGTGCTGGCTGGCCTCGGCGCAGTCGATTGGGTCGTGTGCTTCGCAGAAGACACACCGGAGAATCTGCTTGCAGAGGTCAAACCGGATGTGTTGGTCAAGGGCGGTGATTACGGTGTCGATCAGGTTGTGGGAGCTGATCTGGTCACAGCCTATGGCGGCGAGGTCAAGGTGCTTGGGCTTGTTGAAAACAGCTCTACCACGGCCATTGTCGAGAAAATACGTAAGCGATAACTTGGCTGGGCAGGCTATCTCTTCAGTTCAACCAGATGCCGCCAAAGTGTTGGTCTTGGTCCAGTCACGCCAGCTGATTCGCTCTTCTCGCACGACCCATTCGTCCTGGCTGGCAAAGCTTTCCGACAGCCACAACCCGCGCGTGCTGGCCGGAACGGGCTGACCCTTGCGTAGTGTGAACAGCGCGGCGGTCGGGCGGCCCTGTAGCAGCGGAACCAGAAAGAGGTCGGGTCTGCTGCGGGATAACGCTGCGACGAGCTTGCCGTCGTCCAGGCGTTCATCAACGTGGAACAGGCTTAGCTCGCGGGTTTCCTTCGGCAACTCAAGGCGCATGTCGTAGACCAGCTGAAGCGAAGCAGTAGGCAGATGAACATAGGCTCGCGGCCGCTCCATCAAGGTCATCTGACCACATTGAATCGGCCTGGCCGAGCCGGAAAGCGAGGCTAGGTTGAAATGCACCGCCTCGCGATAGCGCAAGCTGCCCTGATAAGGCGCTGGCAGCCAGGTATCACCGAAGCGCCCGGCGAGCCAGCCTTCAGGCGTCTCCATCAAGCACTCTTCAGCGACTTCCTGGATCGCAGTCAGCAGCGGCAGGCTGAGCTCATGGGCGGGGACGTAGCCAGAGATCAGCTTGAGCACCACGTCGCCCCGGTCCTGGCGTTGCTGGCGCACCAGTACCCAGTATTCTTGACCCTGCCAGCAGAGGGTCAGGCGTACCGAGACGCCGAGGTTTGCCAATTCGAGGTTAAAGCGGCTCGGATCATCGACAGTCACTGGCCTGCGGCGTTCGAGCATCTCGCTGAAATTGAGCGGCCGTCCGAGGCTCTGGTAGCGCAAGCCTTCCGGGCTCGCTTCGACGAGCAGCGGCAGCGTCTTGAAGGCTGTGGGATTCTTGCGGATCAGCACACGCGGCATCGGCTCCTCCTGGCAGTAGGCGGCCGTTTGGCCGTGTTTATTGTTGTTGGGATAAAACGGCTGCGGCGGTACGCACGTTATCTGACAAGTGTTGCGGGTTGATGGTGCCAACGATGGCGGCGCCAACGCCGGGGTGGCTGAACAACAACTCGAAGCTGAGCCGTACGGGGTCCTCGTCTGGCGTCAGGCAAACATGGCCGCTGGCGAGCGCCTTCTTGACCAGGATGCCCTTGCCGTGTGCCTGAGCGTAGTCGAGCACCGGCCGCTCGGCCTGCTCGTTGAGGTTGTAGGTGACCATCGCACAGTCGCCATGCTCAAGGGCGAGCAATCCGCCTTCCACAGTCTTGCCCGACAGGCCGTAGCCGAGAATCTTACCCTCGCGCTTGAGCTCCGCGAGCGTTTCGTAAACGCCACTGTCCTGCAGAATCTCCAGGTCGCGTCCGTCCGAGTGCACCAGTACTAGGTCGATACGGTCGGTTTTCAGCCGCTTTAGGCTGCGTTCGACGGAAAAGCGGGTATGGGCTGGTGAGAAATCGAAATGCGAACGACCGTCGGCGAATTCCTCGCCGACCTTGCTGACCACCACCCAATGGTCGCGCTGGCCTTGCAGCAGCGGACCCAGGCGCTGCTCACTGACCCCGTAGGCGGGCGCGGTGTCTATCAGGTTGATCCCGAGATCCCGTGCTAGAGCAAGCAGTTGTCGCGCCTGCGCGTCGTCGGGAATACGAAAGCCGTTGGGGTACTTCACGCCCTGGTCACGGCCCAGCTTGACGGTGCCCAGGCCCAGTGGCGATACATTCAGACCGGTACTGCCGAGCGGGCGATGCAGGTGGTGGAGGGTCGTTTCCATCAGACCAATCCTTCCCAGAAGGGCCGGGTGATCGCAGGGCGGGGCAGTTCAGGCAGTGGCGCCAGCGGTTGCGGTTGGATGCCGTCTCGGACCAAGGCGCCTTCGACGCGATCAGCGAAATCCGGCGACAACGCCAGTTTGGTCGGCCAGCCGACCAGCAGACGGCCCTGCTCCGCGAGAAAGGCGTTGTCCGGTCTCGCCAATGCCGATTGCGCCGGCTCAGCGCGATCGATGCGCAGCGTTGCCCATTTCGCCGCGGACAGATCGATCCAAGGCACCAGCTCGGCCAGTTCTTTCTTCGCAGCCGCAATCTGTGCCGCCTCATCGCGCGCCACCCCGCCCGCTTCGGCCAGATCGCCGCCCAGGTACCACACCCATTCACCGTCTTCAGCCGGGTGGCTGGTGACAGTGATGCGAGGTTTGGAGCCGCCGCCCAGGCAGTGTGCATAGAGCGGCTTCAATGTAGGCGCCTTGACGATGACCATGTGCAACGGACGCTTTTGCATCGCCGGTTGGGCGAGACCCAAAGCATTCAGCAGTTCGGCATTGCCCGCGCCGGCCGTCAGCACAATGCGCTGAGCGCGTATCGAGCGACCGTCGACGACCAGCCCCGTCAGTTCGCCGTTTTCCCGTAGTGGCTCGATTCGTTCGGCTTTAAGCAGGCCCGAGCCAGATAATTCAGCGAGTCGCTGGATCAGGCTAGGGACATCCAGCACCAGCTCGCTAAGGCGGTAAACCTTGCCTTTGAAGCGAGAATCCTGCAGCGCTGGTGGCAGTTCGCTCCCCTTGACCTGACCCACGCGTGAGCGGACGGCTTTGCTGGCAAAGAAGCTGGTGAGGTTGCCGGTCAGCGTGCCTGGAGACCACAGATAATGCGCGTCGGAGAGCAGGCGTACGCCGGAAAGGTCCAGTTCTCCGTTGCCGGCAAGAGCCTCGCGCCAGCGTCGCGGCATATCGGCGATGGCTTCGGATGCGCCGGTCAGCGCGCCGCTCAAGGCGTACTTGGTTCCGCCGTGGATGATGCCCTGTGACTTGACGCTCTGCCCGCCGCCGAGCACGCCTTTGTCCACCAGCAGTGTCGAATAGCCCAGCCGGCGCAGGCGTGCATTCAGCCACAGGCCGGCGACTCCGCCGCCAACGATCAAAACATCGGTGCTGAGTGAATCGGACATGGGCGGGCCTCATAGAGAAATCAGGCGCGCAGTATAACCGCTCACCTGTCGGCTTCAGCCGATCTGGCTAATGTCCCGTGCTGCCGGAAAACAGCTGAATAACCACGACGCCAGCCACGATCAGCGCCATGCCGAGCACCGCCGGAAGGTCGAGCTTTTGCTGGTAGATTACTGCCGCTGCGATGCTTACCAGGACGATGCCCAGGCCGGCCCAGATGGCGTAGGCGATTCCCACCGGGATGGTTTTGACCACCAGGGCAAGCATCCAGAACGACAGGCTGTAGCCCGCGATAACCAGAAACAGCGGTAGCGGGCGACTGAAGCCCGCCAGCGACTTCATGGACGTGGTAGCAATCACTTCGGCGGTGATAGCGATGGCGAGATAGAAATAGCCAGTCATACGGTCTCCGGTTGCGGGCAGTGCCGGTCTGCGCTGCGTTCATTCGGCTCCCGCGGAACGGGCAAGTTCTGCGCAACGGTACCGGATTTCGCTTCGCGCTTCGCTGTGGCCGTTGCATTCGCCCCTTTGCTAAGCTCCGCGCCCATGAATCGTGCCCTCTATACCCTGCTGTTTCATCTCGCTTTGCCACTGATCGTGGTTCGTTTGTTCTGGCGCGCCCGTCGAGCGCCGGCTTATCGAACGCGCATCGCCGAGCGCTTCGCTGTCGGGTTGCCGGCGTTTCAGCCGGGTGGCATCTGGGTGCATGCGGTGTCGGTCGGCGAAAGCATTGCTGCGGCGCCGATGATTCGGGCGCTCAAGGAGCGCTATCCACAGCTGCCGATCACCGTGACCTGCATGACGCCGACTGGCTCGGAGCGCATCAAGGCGTTGTTTGGCGACACCGTGCAGCACTGCTATCTGCCTTACGATCTGCCCTGGGCGGCCTCGCGCTTTCTAGAGCGTCTGCGGCCGAAGCTGGCGGTCGTGATGGAAACCGAGTTATGGCCCAACCACATTCACCAGTGCGCGCGTCGCGGCATCCCGGTGACGCTGGCCAATGCTCGGCTCTCCGAGCGCTCGGCACGCGGCTATGCACGCTTCGCCCGGCTGACCGCGCCGATGCTGGCCGAGCTGAGCCTGATCGCGGTGCAGACCGAAGCCGAGGCCGTTCGCTTTCGACAGCTCGGTGCCCGTGAGACCAGCGTGCAGGTCACTGGCTCGATCAAGTTTGACCTTAGCATCGACCCGTCGCTGCTTGAGCGCGCTGATCAGCTCCGTACGCAATGGGGCGCCGTATTGCGGCCGATCTGGATCGGCGCCAGTACGCACACGGGGGAGGACGACATTCTGCTGGCTGCCCATCGCCTGCTGTTAGCAGAGCACCCTGACGCGTTGCTGATTCTGGTGCCGCGCCACCCGGAGCGCTTCGGCTCGGTGTATGAGCTGTGCCGAAAACAGGGCTTCGCTACGGTTCGGCGGTCGCTAGCGGAGCCGCCGCAGGCCTCTACACAGGTAGTACTTGGCGACACCATGGGTGAACTGCTGTTTCTGTTTGCACTCGCCGATGTTGCTTTTGTTGGCGGCAGCCTGGTGCCGACCGGCGGGCACAACCTGTTAGAGCCTGCAGCATTGGGCAAACCCGTGCTGACGGGACCGCACTTGTTCAACTTTCTCGATATCGCCGCGCAGCTACGCGATGCCGGTGCGCTTGCCGAAGTCGGCAGTGCACCTGAGCTTGCATCTACAGTAGAGGCATTCTGGGTCGATCCCGCGCGCGCTGCGCAAGTGCGCAGCGCAGGCTTGACAGTGCTGAAGAACAATCAGGGCGCGTTGGGCCGTTTGCTGCAGGGGATTGGGGCTTTACTCGGTTAGCCGGGGATCAGCCTGTTTGCGTACGCTCCCTGTGACCGAAACCTGCCGCGGAAAAGTGGTGTCTGCCAGGCCCATTGCAGGCCTGACGATCCTTGAAATTTATTCCGGCTGAACGTAGCGGTAGCCCGTCCGGCCATGCCAATTACTCGATGCGCACCGGGCGGGCGAAGTTCTCGGACAGATCTGGTGGCAGGAAGTCAGTGTCCGGGTCGTAGTCGGTTTTCAGATAGCGCTGCAGATCTTCCAGATCGCCTGGGTTGAGCGTCCCGGCCGCTTGTTTCAGGCGCAGACTGTCGATAATGTAGTCATAGCGGGCATTGTTGTAGTCGCGCACCGAAGCGAACAGGCGGCGCTGCGTGTCGAGCACGTCGACGATGTTGCGGGTGCCGACCTGGTAGCCGATATCGGTCGCTTCAAGGGCGCTCTGGTTGGAAACGATCGACTGCCGCCGTGCCTGCACCTGTTCCACATCGGTATTGACCGCCCGATAGAGGTTGCGCGTGGTTTCGACCACCTGACGACGCAAGCTTTCACGCTGTTGCTCGGTCTGGGTCAGCTGGTGGAAGGCTTCGCGGCGCTGGGAGCTGATCAGCCCGCCGCTGTACAGCGGGATGTTTAGCTGCAAGCCGATGCTGCGTTGCTCGACGTCGCCGGTGTAGCGGGGGATGCCAGTCACCGCTTCGCTACCCGTGTTGGTGAAACCGAGGCTGTCGTTGTCGCCCTTACTGTAGCGCGCCACAGCGTCGAGGGTCGGTGCATGCCCAGAACGGCGTTGGCGCAGCGTTTCCTCGGCAGCGTTGACGGCCTGATTACTGGCCAACAGGTCGAGGTTCTGCTGCGTGGCGGTGTTGACCCAAGCGCTGGCGTCGTTGGGGATGGGCGGCAGCACTGGCAGGCTGTGCTCAATACCTTCCAGCGCCAGATACTCACGATTGGTCAGGGTGAATAGCGCCTGAAACGCATCGTCCACTTGCCGTTGTGTAAGCAACCGGTTGGCGCGCGCTGTATCGAAACCCGCCTGAGCTTCGAGCACATCGGTACGGTCGGACAAACCCACTTCGAAGCGCTCGTCAGCCTGGTCGAGCTGGCGTTGAAAGGCCGACTCTTCGGCCTTGGCTGCGGCCAGATTGTCTTGGGCACGTAACACGGCGAAGTAAGCTTGCGCGGTGAGGCGAATCAAGTCCTGTTCAGCGATCGAGTACTCCAGCGCGGCCTGTTCGCTGATGGCTTCGGCCGCCTGCAACTGGAACCAGCGTTCAGGTCGAAAAATCGGCTGGCTGAGGGTCGCCTGATAGACAGTGCCGCTGCGTGACAGTGAGCGCGATCCCATGGACGTATCGACATCGGTGCGGGTATTGCTGAGCTCCGCACCGCCGCTGAGGTTCGGTAGCAGGCCAGCACGCGCTTGCGGCACGACTTCCTGGATCGCCTTGAATTGCGCGCGTGCCGCGGCGAGGTCGGCGTTGTTTTCAACCGCCTGTCGGTAGACGCTAACCAGGTCGGTTCGAGCGGAAAGTGGAGGTGCTGTCTCGGCCCAAGTCAGCCCGGACGAGGCGGCGGTCACGGCGAGTGCCAACGTGAGTCTGCGCAGCATGTGCGTCTTTCCCTGAAGCGAAGTGATGGGCAAGGCTATGCGCGGGCATGCAGACGGTCAAGGCGCTTGAGCAGGGTGGTCGGGCCCTTGTTGGAGGCGATCAAGCATCAGGGGGGCAGGGATGGATATGACCCGGCGGTCGTGGCGGCTGCCATCGGCATGGTATTCCCTGCCACTCTTGATTAGACTCGGCCCGTTCTTGTCGGGGTGCCTTGAAGCGAAGGCTGAGATCGGAAAGTTCCGGATCCCGTTGAACCTGATCAGGTTAAGGCCTGCGTAGGGAACAAGATGTGCTCGCCAGTCTTTCGGCCAGCTCTCTCGGCGCCAGTCCCGGCGCGCCCCGATGCCCTTTTCCCGCCGTGTTTTTCAGGTTCGCTCCGACAACTTTCGAGGAGCTAGCCTGATGCGTGCAGAACAACAAAACCTGAGTGAATCCGCCCAAGTCGATCAGGGATCGATCCAGCCTTTCCCGCGTTCGCAGAAAATCTACGTCCAAGGCTCCCGCCCGGACATCCGCGTGCCGATGCGTGAGATCAGTCTCGACGTGACGCCGACCGACTTCGGCGGCGAGATCAACGCGCCGGTTCTGGTCTATGACACCTCCGGCCCTTACACCGATCCGAGCGTGACCATCGACGTACGCAAAGGCCTGGCCGACGTGCGCTCGGCATGGATCGACGACCGTGGCGATACCGAGCTGCTCGATGGCCTGACTTCGCACTTCGGCCAGCAGCGCCTGGCCGATGCCGAGCTGACCAAGATGCGCTTCGCCCACGTACGTAACCCGCGCCGCGCCAAGCCGGGCAAGAACGTCAGCCAGATGCACTACGCGCGCCAGGGCATCATCACGCCCGAAATGGAATACGTCGCCATCCGCGAAAACCTGAAGCTGCAGGAAGCGCGCGCGGCCGGCCTGCTCACCGAGCAGCACGCCGGACAGAGTTTTGGTGCGTCGATCCCGAAGGAAATCACTGCCGAATTCGTGCGTGACGAGGTGGCTCGCGGCCGTGCCATCATCCCTGCCAACATCAACCACACCGAGCTCGAGCCGATGATCATCGGCCGCAATTTTCTGGTGAAGATCAACGGCAACATCGGCAACTCGGCGCTGGGGTCCTCTATCGAAGAAGAAGTCGCCAAGCTGACCTGGGGCATCCGCTGGGGCTCGGACACCGTGATGGATCTGTCCACTGGCAAGCACATCCATGAAACCCGCGAGTGGATCATCCGCAACTCGCCGGTGCCGATCGGTACCGTGCCGATCTACCAGGCCCTGGAAAAGGTCAACGGCGTCGCCGAAGACCTGACCTGGGAGCTGTTCCGCGACACCCTGATCGAGCAGGCTGAGCAGGGCGTGGACTACTTCACCATCCACGCTGGCGTGCTGCTGCGCTATGTGCCGCTGACGGCCAAACGCGTCACCGGTATCGTCTCGCGCGGCGGCTCGATCATGGCCAAGTGGTGCCTGGCGCATCACCAGGAGAATTTCCTCTACACCCACTTCGAGGAAATCTGCGAAATCATGAAGGCCTACGACGTCAGCTTCTCGCTGGGCGATGGCCTGCGTCCGGGCTCGATTGCCGATGCCAACGATGCTGCGCAATTCGGCGAGCTGGAAACCCTCGGCGAGCTGACCAAGATCGCCTGGAAGCATGACGTGCAATGCATGATCGAAGGCCCCGGCCACGTGCCGATGCAGTTGATCAAGGAGAACATGGACAAGCAGCTGGAATGCTGCGACGAGGCACCGTTCTACACCCTAGGCCCGCTGACCACCGACATCGCGCCCGGTTACGACCACATCACCAGCGGCATCGGCGCGGCCATGATCGGCTGGTTCGGTTGCGCCATGCTCTGCTACGTCACGCCGAAGGAGCACCTGGGCCTGCCGAACAAGGATGACGTCAAGACCGGGATCATCACCTACAAGATCGCCGCGCACGCCGCTGACCTGGCCAAGGGCCACCCGGGCGCACAGATCCGCGACAATGCCCTTTCCAAGGCGCGCTTCGAGTTCCGCTGGGAAGACCAGTTCAACCTCGGCCTGGACCCGGATACCGCCCGCAGTTACCACGACGAAACCCTGCCGAAGGATTCGGCCAAGGTCGCGCATTTCTGCTCCATGTGCGGGCCGAAGTTCTGCTCGATGAAGATCACCCAGGAAGTTCGCGAATACGCCAAGGAGAACGGGCTGACCGATGAGCAGAAGGCCATCGAAGCCGGATTCGCCGAGCAGTCTTCCCGCTTCAAGGATGAAGGGTCGGTGATCTACAAGCAGGTGTAGCGGCTGGGATCGGCCACTACGTCGTAGGGTGGATGTCGCTTTTTTACATCCACCGTGCCGCGGCTTGGTGGATCGATGAAGCGTGATCCACCCTACGAAACAGCCAGGGGCAGCTGCGTGGCCCGACTGTAGGGTGGAAAACGGCGGAGCCTTTTCCACGCGTCGACCAGCCACTTCTGTCGAAATGATTCGGCGGCCAATCGGGACATTTCGTTTAAGGCGGGTAAGCCTTCGGCGTTATCCGTTCTTCAGGTCGCTGCTGATGTTCCTTCCGTGAGGCGAAACACTCGTGCTCACGGTTGTGCCGGGCAACCGGTTTCTCTGAGATAACAATGTGAACATTCCAGGACGTTATTCCCCGCATCAGATGATCGCCGCTGAGCACCGTGTATTCGGTGGGCGTGATCTGTTTTCTCTGTGGTTCTCCCTCGGCGTCGGTCTTATGGTATTGCAGCTTGGCGCCTTGCTGGCGCCGGGTCTGGGCATGAGTGGTGCCTTGCTGGCCATCGTCAGCGGCACCGCAGTAGGCGTGATACTGCTCGGTGCGGTCGCGGTGATCGGCAGCGACACCGGCTTGTCCTCAATGGCGAATCTGAAGCGCACACTGGGCGACCGCGGCGCGGTGTTGCCGGCGCTGTTGAATCTGGTCCAGCTGGTCGGCTGGGGCGCCTTCGAGATCATTATCATGCGCGACGCGGCGAGCTTGCTGGCTGCGCGTGCGTTTGGCGAGCAGAGCGGATGGGTCAGCCCCGCGCTCTGGACGTTGTTCTTCGGAGCGCTGGCGACGCTGCTGGCGATCACCGGCCCGCTGACCTTCGTCCGTCGGATCTTGCGCAAGTGGGGCATCTGGCTGCTGCTCGGCGCCTGCGTCTGGCTGACCTGGAATCTGTTCGAAAAGGCCGATATCCGGGCCCTATGGGCACGTCAGGGCGACGGCTCGCTGCCCTTTGCGCTGGGCTTCGATATCGCCATCGCCATGCCGTTGTCCTGGTTGCCGCTGATCGCAGACTACTCGCGCTTCGGCAAGGCGGCGCGGCGTGTGTTCGGCGGTACGGTGCTGGGCTTCTTCGTAGGCAACGTCTGGCTGATGAGCCTCGGTGTCGCTTATACCCTGGCCTTTGCCGGCAGCGGCGAAGTGAACGCGCTGTTGTTGGCGCTGGCGGGTGCCGGACTTGGCATCCCGCTGCTGCTGATCCTGTTGGACGAGTCTGAGAATGCTTTTGCAGACATCCATTCGGCAGCAGTCTCCGTTGGCATACTGCTGCCGTTCAAGGTCGAGCGGCTGGCTTTGGTCATCGGTGCGCTGTGCACCTTGATCGCCTGGTTCGCACCATTGGCGCAATACCAGAACTTCCTGCTACTGATCGGCTCGGTATTCGCCCCACTGTTTGGTGTTGTGCTGGTGGATCACTACCTGCTCAGGAGGCGTGGCCGGCTGCAAATCGCCGGCACGATGCTGCGCTGGGAGACGTTGTTGGCGTGGGGTTGCGGTGCGGCTGTCTACCATTTGTTGGCAAATGCCTGGCCCGAGGTTGGCGCCAGCCTGCCGGCGCTGTTCCTCTCCGGGGGGCTGCTACTGGTGCTGAGCCGCTTTGCAACGACTACGGCAAGAACGCCGGTTTCAGTATCCCGCTGAGCTCCTTGTACGGAATCTCCAGCTCAGGGTGACCGCTCGAATACGGTGCGATGCTGTAAACGTCGTATTTGAGCAAGACCTTGTCGCGCAGGAACGCGATGTTTGAGGTCTGCTGAAACGGCCATTGGCGGCTGAAAGCGGCATCGTGCTCGTTGGCTAGAAGCCATTGCTGATGCGCCTTCGCGGCAACGCGCCAGAAGGCGCCTTCCTTGCCCGGCAGCAGTACATCGGCGAGCTTCAGCTCACGGTCCTGCGCTCGGTCGAAATTGATGAAGCCGCGTCCGGGCATTCCGTGAGCGCCGCCCGTGTGGATATAGCTGGACAGCTCTACCACCAGTAGCGGCCCATGTTGTTCACGCAGTTTGGCTTGAAGATAGCTGCTCCACCCTGGTTTCGCGTCTCGCAGGAAGGTCTGTTGATAGCCCTCGAGGGAGGCTGGGACCTCTACATCCGGGCTGTTTACCGTCATCTCGCGCAACCGTTGGTCGATCAGCGCGTTCAGTGCGGGCTCGTTTTCAAACAGCTGAGTATCTATGTTCACCAATGGGCAGCTATCGTCTTGTGCAGGACAGCCGGCTGGACGTTGCTCGCTGAGAATCTGTCGAACCTCCACAGGCGGTTCGCCACCGAAGTGTTGGCAGCCTCCAATGAGCAGGCTGAATGCTATTAACGCGATGGCATTGCGGATTGGCATCAATGGGTTGGCTCCTGCGGCGGTTTCAGTGCGGGTTCGAGTGCATGAGCGGAGCGAAGTTCGAGAATTGCCAGCTGGGCATCTTCCGTCGTGCGAATGGTCTGCTAAGGGCTGCGCCTGAGCAAGCGGCGCGCTAGGATGGCAGCAGAAAGACCGCTCACGCAGTGACGGTTGCAGCCTTTTTCCGACGCCGGCAGGTGCTGGAACAAACCGATATGTGAGTAGTGCATGAACGATATTTTCAAAGCCGGCGCCGACGATGTCGAGATCATCAGCCGCGAGCGCTGCTTCAGTGGCTTTTACAACCTTGACCGCTTCCGCCTTCGCCATCGTCTGTTCCGAGGCGGCATGGGTGCTGAGATCGAGCGCGAGCTGTTTGTTCGTCACGATGCCGTCTGCGTGCTTCCGTATGATCCTCAGCGCGACGAGGTCGTATTGATCGAGCAGTTTCGTGTCGGCGCCATGGCGCATGGCGATAACCCCTGGCTGGTGGAAACGGTGGCCGGCCTGATCGATAAGGACGAGCAGCCTGAAGAGGTGGCGCGCCGAGAGTCGATCGAGGAAGCAGGCCTGGAGCTCGGCGAGCTTTGGCCGGTGTCTGTTTACTATCCGTCCCCGGGGGGCAGCACCGAGCGCATCCATCTCTACGTTGGACGCTGCAGCAGTGTCGGTGCGGGCGGTGTATTCGGGCTGGAAGAAGAGGGGGAAGATATCCGTGCCGCAGTGTGGTCTCTTGATAATGCTTTGGAGGCGCTGCGCGACGGCCGGATTGATAACGCGGCTACGATCATTGCCCTGCAGTGGCTGGCCTTGAACCGCAGCGAGATCAGGGAGGCGTGGATATGAGGCGAACCCGCGAGCGATACCGCGTCGACCTGTTGGAGTTGCAGGCGGCCTGCGAGGCGAACTACATGCGTCTGATGCGCTTGCTGCCTGCGATGCGCAACCACCCGGATACACGCCGGATCGCCATGAGCCAGGGCGACCGGCTGCTCGGCGTGCTGGTGTTGACAGTGACCGAGAGCTGCCCCTACACCACCACAGTCCACATCAGCCAGCAGGACTGCCTGCCTTGGTTACCAGTGCCGCAGATGGACGTGCGGGTCTATCACGATGCGCGTATGGCTGAGGTGATCGGCGCCGAAAACGCTCGGCGTTTCCGCGGCATTTACAGCTATCCCAACGCGCAGATGCATCAGCCTGACGAGAAGAATCAGCTCAATCTGTTCCTTGGGGAATGGCTCGGCCACTGCCTGGCCTGTGGCCATGAGCTGGAGTCTGTGCTTTAAGCGAAGCAGCACACGTCTGAATGCGTGCTGGCGTTGTGCTATGCATCGATGATGCTCCCAAGCGGTTCTGTGATGCATGCCCGCATCGCGCGGTTTACCCCTGCAACTCCCAGCCACCATAATTCTGATGCGATTTCGCCAAAGGAGACGGGTCTTGGCTGCTGCGCCGCTCACTGTTGAAAACGACTCGGTATTGCTCGTACAACTGACCGATAGCCACCTGTTCGCAGAATCAGGCGGCAAGCTGTTGGGCATGGATACGGCTGAGAGTCTGCAGCGTGTCGTCGATCTGGTTCTCGATGAGCACCCTCGTATCGACCTGATGTTGGCGACAGGGGATCTTTCTCAGGACGGCTCACTTGCCTCCTATAAGCGTTTTCGCCAGTTGTCCGAGCGTATCGATGCGCCGGTGCGCTGGTGCCCGGGCAACCATGATGAATTGACCTCGATGCAAGAGGCCGTCCGTGGCAGCGAAATGATGATGCCTGTGCTTGATATCGGTGCTTGGCGGGTCGTCATGCTCGATACGCTGGTCCCGGGCGCGGTTTTCGGCATGCTGCGTGACGATCAATTGGACTTGCTGGAGCGAACCCTGCAGCAGTCACCGGAACGGCCTCACCTGGTCTGCCTGCATCATCACCCCGTTTCGATTGGCAGTCGCTGGATGGACAGCATTGGGTTGCACAACCGTGAGGCGCTGTTCGAAGTGCTGGATCGTTTCAGCTGCGTCAAAGCGTTGCTCTGGGGGCATATTCACCAGGCATTCGATAGCGAGCGTCGTGGTGTTCGCTTGCTAGCCACCCCGTCGACAGGGGTGCAGTTCACGCCCGGCAGCGAGGACTTTCAGGTCGATACACTCGCACCAGGCTACCGCTGGCTGCGGCTGTATGCCGACGGCAAGCTCGAGACGGGTGTCTCGCGAGTGGTCGGCACCGACTTCGTAGTCGACTACAGCGTCAAAGGGTATTGATAGTTCAAAGCCCTAAGGCATTTGGCGCTGACGCAACTCCACACTCATTTGTTTCCCGGGCGGCCTCCCGCTTCCCTGGCAGCTTGCAGCTTGCGCGCCTCGCCTAGTAGCCTTCCCATCCTTTGTCAGCCCAGCGAATCAGCATGACCCGCGACCAGCCCACCATTCTCTATATGCATGGCCTCAACAGTTCACCGCTGTCGCAAAAGGCCAGCCAGTTGACGGCGGCGCTAAGTCGCCTGGGCCTGACTGCTTCGCTGCAGGTGCCGGCGCTGCATCATCACCCCCGTCAGGCGATTGCGCAGCTCGAGAAGGCCATCGCCGAGTTGGGGCGGCCACTGCTGGTCGGCAGCTCCCTCGGCGGATACTATGCAACCCATCTCGCCGAACGCTACGGGCTGAAGGCCCTGCTGATTAATCCGGCCGTGACGCCTCATTGCCGTTTCGATGGCTATCTCGGGCCTCAGACCAACCTCTATAGCGGTGAGGTCTGGGAGCTGACTGAAGACCATGTCACGGCGCTAGCTGAGCTGGAAGTGCCGTCGCCGCAAGATGCCGAACGCTATCAGGTTTGGTTGCAGACAGGCGACGAGACGCTGGATTACCGCCATGCGGCCGATTTCTATAGGGGCTGTGCCGTGCGCATCCAGGCCGGTGGTGATCACGGTTTCCAGGGATTCTCCGAGCGGCTTCCTGCCTTGCTGGCGTTTGCCGGCTTCGATCCGGTGCTGTTTGCAGACGTCGATTTTTCCGATCTATAAGGACATCACGAGACGCACATGTCTTATACCGCCGAAGCCATTGAAGTCCTCTCCGGCCTGGATCCGGTGCGCAAGCGACCAGGCATGTACACCGACACCTCGAGGCCCAACCACCTCGCCCAGGAAGTCATCGACAACAGTGTCGATGAAGCCTTGGCGGGCCACGCCAGCTCGGTCCAGGTGATTCTGCACCAGGATAATTCGCTACAGGTGATCGACGATGGTCGTGGCATGCCGGTGGACATCCATCCGGAAGAGGGGGTTTCGGGTGTCGAGCTGATCCTCACCAAGCTGCACGCCGGCGGCAAGTTCTCGAACAAGAACTATCAGTTTTCCGGCGGTTTGCACGGCGTCGGTATTTCCGTGGTTAACGCGTTGTCGACCCGTGTGGAGGTGACCGTCAAGCGTGAGGGCAGTGAGTACCGCATGGCGTTCGCCGATGGCTTCAAGGCCAGTGAGCTGGACATCATCGGAACCGTTGGCAAGCGCAACACCGGCACCAGCGTGCATTTCTGGGCCGATCCCAAGTATTTCGACTCGCCGAAGTTCTCCATCAGCCGGCTCAAGCATGTGCTCAAGGCCAAGGCCGTGCTTTGTCCGGGACTGAATGTCAGCTTCGAGGATAAGAGCACCGGTGAGAAGACCGAATGGCACTACGAAGACGGCCTGCGCTCCTATCTGGTCGATGCTGTCAGTGAATTTGCCCGGCTGCCGGATGAGCCCTTCTGCGGCAGTCTGGCCGGCAGCAAGGAAGCCGTGGACTGGGCGCTGCTGTGGCTGCCCGAGGGCGGCGACAGCGTTCAGGAAAGCTACGTCAACCTGATCCCCACTGCGCAAGGCGGCACCCATGTCAACGGCCTGCGCCAGGGGTTGCTGGATGCGATGCGCGAATTCTGCGAGTTCCGAAATCTTCTGCCGCGCGGCGTCAAGCTCGCGCCCGAGGACGTCTGGGAGCGGATCGCATTCGTGCTCTCGACGAAGATGCAGGAACCGCAGTTTTCCGGCCAGACCAAAGAGCGTTTGTCTTCGCGGGAGTCGGCGGCGTTCGTCTCTGGCGTGGTCAAGGATGCCTTCAGTCTATGGCTCAACGCCCATCCCGAGCTGGGCTTGCAGCTGGCCGAGCTCGCTATCAGTAACGCCGGACGACGGCTCAAGGCAAGCAAGAAGGTCGAGCGCAAGCGTGTCACACAGGGACCGGCACTGCCTGGCAAACTGGCCGACTGCGCCGGGCAGGATCCGGCGCGCTCCGAGTTGTTCCTAGTCGAGGGTGATTCCGCCGGCGGATCCGCCAAGCAGGCGCGCGACAAGGAATTTCAGGCAATCATGCCGTTGCGCGGCAAGATCCTGAATACCTGGGAAGTCGACGGCGGTGAGGTGCTGGCCAGCCAGGAGGTGCACGACATCGCCGTGGCCATCGGGGTCGATCCGGGCGCGGCCGACATCTCCCAGCTGCGCTACGGCAAGATTTGCATCCTCGCTGATGCTGACTCGGACGGTCTGCATATCGCGACGCTGCTCTGCGCGCTGTTCGTTCGTCATTTCCGCCCGCTGGTGGATTCTGGTCATGTCTATGTGGCCATGCCGCCGCTGTACCGCATCGATCTCGGCAAGGATATTTTTTATGCGCTCGACGAAGCCGAGCGTGACGGCATTCTGGATCGCCTGCTGGCGGAAAAGCGCCGCGGCAAGCCGCAGGTCACGCGCTTCAAAGGTTTGGGTGAGATGAACCCGCCTCAGCTGCGAGAGACCACCATGGACCCTAACACCCGCCGGCTGGTGCAGTTGACGCTGGATGACTTCGACGGCACGCGCGAAATCATGGACATGCTGTTGGCCAAGAAGCGCGCAGGTGATCGCAAGAGCTGGCTGGAGTCCAAGGGCAATCTCGCGGAGGTGCTGCTTTGAGTGCTCGCTGGATGGCGCTGCTGGTCGCTCTGGCAGTGCCGTTTTCGGCAGCCGCCGCGCCCGAACTGACAATGGTCAGCGAGCATCCCGTCGAAGGGATCGCTGCGGGTAATCTCTCCGGGCTGGCCTGGTGCGGTGATGCGCTCTGGGCGGTATCCGACCGAGAGGACAGTGTGCTCTACCGCCTCGATGCCAGCGATACCGTCTGGCAGGCCGAGGCCGAGCGTTTTGAGTTGCCTCCCGTGCCGAATACCGGGCTTTCGTGGGGCGTACGTGTACGCTCCGCCTTCACTGGCATGTTGCGCGGTGGAGAGATGGATTTCGAAGGCCTGAGCTGCGACAGCCTGGGCAATCGTTACCTGGTCAGCGAAGCGCATGCGGCGGTGCTGCGCGTTAGCCCGGCAGGCACCGCCGAGTGGCTCAACTTGCCTGTTGCAGTGGTGCGTCAAGCGCGGGCGAGCGGAATGCTGCTCAAGTTCAACGCCATGTTCGAAGGCGTGGCGGTCGATCCTGGCGCCGATCGGCTGTGGCTGGCGGCAGAGCACAGTCGCCGAGGTCTGATGGTGACCCATCGCAATCAGAACAGCTGGCGCTGTACCGGTGGCTGCGTATTGATGGTCGGCGGCGGACGCGATTCAACCCCGCCCGCGATGGATGAAGCCACCCAGCCGCGGCGTTTTTCCGGGCTCACGTTTTATAGCGATAAATTGTTCACGCTCGAGCCAGTGGCGCATCAGATCTGTCGTCGCAAGTTGGAAAACGGGGAGCGTGAGGCATGCTGGTCCTACGCGGACACGGCGATGGCTGAACCGCGCCGCTACGACACCCCGTATGGCAATGCCGAAGCGCTCTGGGTCGATGCGGAAGGTGCATGGGTCGGGATCGACAACAATGAGCTTACCCGTGCAGATGGCGAAAAGCGTCCCGTCGTCTGGCGCTTTGCCGCGCCCAAGGGTGGGTGGAGTGCCAAGCAGTGAGCCAGCCTGCCGGGCGTCGTGCCGGGCGCATCATGCTGGTCCTGGCGTGGGGGGCGGGGCTGTTTCTGGCCACGCAGTTTTTCTCTGATTGGGAGCAGAGCCGTTTCAACCCCAACCGCGAGCCGGTGTCGGTCATCCAAGGCGAGCAGATCGAGGTACACCTCGATAGCAACCCGCAGGGGCATTTTGTGGCCGATGGCCGAATCAATGGCGAGACAGTGACCTTTCTATTGGATACCGGCGCCACCGATGTTGCAGTTCCCGCCAAAGTGGGCGACCGCCTCGGTCTGCCTCGCGGTGCTCCGGTGATGCTGCAGACCGCCAATGGGCAGACCACCGGTTACCGCACCGTGCTGGACAGCCTGGCCCTTGGCGACATCCGGCTGCACGACGTACGTGCCATCGTGGCGCCCGGATTTGGCGGTGAGCAGATATTGCTCGGCATGAGCGCCCTGAAACAACTCGAATTCACCCAGCGCGCCGGCACCCTGGTGCTGCGCCAACACGCCACGGATCGACCATGAGCGAAACTATCGACCTGAGCCTGGACGGCGTGGAGCGTCGCTCCCTTGCCGACTTCACCGAGCAGGCCTACCTGAATTATTCGATGTACGTGATCATGGATCGCGCACTGCCTCATATCGGTGACGGCCTCAAGCCGGTGCAGCGGCGCATCATCTATGCGATGAGCGAGCTGGGGCTGAACGCCGATTCGAAGCACAAGAAGTCGGCCCGTACTGTGGGTGACGTCCTCGGCAAATTCCACCCTCACGGTGATTCGGCCTGCTATGAGGCCATGGTGCTGATGGCCCAGCCGTTCAGCTATCGCTACACGCTGGTCGACGGTCAGGGTAACTGGGGCGCGCCGGACGATCCCAAGTCCTTTGCCGCCATGCGTTACACCGAAGCACGGCTGTCACGCTATTCGGAAGTGCTGCTCACCGAACTGGGGCAGGGCACTGTGGACTGGGTGCCGAACTTCGATGGCACGCTCAACGAGCCAGCGACTCTTCCGGCGCGCCTGCCCAACCTCTTGCTCAATGGCACCACCGGTATCGCCGTCGGCATGGCGACGGACGTACCGCCGCACAACCTGCGTGAAGTGGCCGCCGCCTGCGTGCGTTTGCTGGATGATCCGAAGACCACCGTCGAAGAGCTCTGCGAGCATGTGCAGGGACCGGACTACCCGACCGAGGCAGAGATCGTCACGCCGCGTGCTGACCTGCTGAAAATCTATGAAACCGGCCGCGGTTCGGTGCGCATGCGAGCGGTTTATCGCGTCGAGGACGGCGATATCGTGGTCACCTCGCTGCCGCATCAGGTGTCCGGCTCCAAGGTGCTGGAGCAGATTGCCGCACAGATGCAGGCGAAGAAGCTGCCAATGGTGGCTGACCTGCGCGATGAGTCGGATCATGAGCATCCTTGCCGGATCGTCATCATCCCGCGCTCCAATCGGGTCGATGCCGACGAGCTGATGCAGCATTTGTTCGCCACCACCGAGCTTGAATCCAGCTACCGGGTCAACACCAACGTCATCGGCCTCGATGGCCGACCGCAGGTGAAAAATCTCAAGGTGCTGCTCAGCGAGTGGCTGACCTATCGCATCGGTACCGTGCGCCGTCGCCTGCAGTTTCGGCTGGACAAGGTCGAACGCCGCCTGCACCTGTTGGAAGGTTTGCTGGTCGCCTTTCTCAACCTCGACGAGGTGATCCACATCATCCGGACCGAGGATCAGCCCAAGCCTGTCTTGATGGCGCGCTTCGAGCTGTCTGAGCTACAGGCCGATTACATCCTCGACACCCGCCTGCGCCAGTTGGCTCGGCTGGAGGAAATGAAGATCCGCGGCGAGCAGGACGAGTTGGCCAAGGAGCGCGAGAAGCTGCTGGCACTGCTTGGCAGCGAAGCCAAGCTGAAAAAGCTTGTGCGCAAGGAGCTGATCGCCGACGCCGAGACCTATGGCGATGACCGTCGCTCGCCCATTGTTGCGCGAGCCGAAGCCCGCGCGCTGTCGGAAAATGAACTGCTGCCTTCCGAGCCCGTCACCGTGGTGATCTCGGAGAAGGGTTGGGCACGCTGCGCCAAGGGCCATGATATCGACGCCACCGGTCTGTCCTACAAGGCGGGTGACGGCTTCAAGGCCGCCGCAGCAGGCCGTTCCAACCAGTACGCTGTGTTCATCGACTCGACTGGGCGCAGCTATTCGCTCGCGGCCCATTCGCTGCCCTCAGCGCGCGGCCAGGGCGAGCCGTTGACTGGCCGCCTGACGCCGCCACCCAGTGCCGGTTTCGAATGCGTCCTGTTGCCCGATGACGAGTCGCTGTACGTGATAGCGTCGGATGCTGGCTATGGTTTCGTGGTCAAGGGTGAGGATCTGCAAGCCAAGAACAAGGCAGGCAAGGCACTGTTGTCGCTACCAGCCGGTGCGCGAGTCGTCGCGCCGCGGCCGCTGAAAAGCCGCGACCAGGACTGGCTGGCCGCCGTTACGACGGAGGGGCGTTTGCTGGTGTTCCCGATTCGAGACCTGCCGCAGCTGGGCAAGGGCAAAGGCAACAAGATCATTGGCATTCCGGGTGACCGGGTCGCAAGCCGTGAGGAGTATCTAACAGATCTCGCCGTGCTGCCGGAAGGGGCGACGCTGGTCTTGCAAGCTGGCAAACGTACCCTTTCGCTGAAGAGCGATGATCTGGAACACTATAAGGGTGAGCGCGGGCGGCGGGGCAACAAGCTGCCGCGCGGCTTCCAGCGAGTGGACGCACTGTTGGTCGAGTAAGTTGCTTGGCCGGATAGGTCGTGGAGGCTGGATTCTGCTGGGCGTTTCGCGGAAGATAGCGGCCTTCCGATTTCTCCGATTTTGCAATGCGGCGCCGGTAATTGCCGACCACGTCGCCTGCCAAAGACAATCAGCACGATGGCTGACGGTAAACGATGGCAGCGGCGCAGACAGGCGCCAGCCGCCTTACGCGTCGCCCAAGCCCAGTGCAAAGGTAGAGATGAACGTGCAACGCTTCACAACTGTTTTGCTACTTGCCTGTGCCAGCCTGGCCGGCTGTGTCACCCAGCCTGTGCCAATGTATCGACTCGACAACGGCAACGTCGAAATGCCAGCGCAAGCAGCGGATGGCGCGGCAGTTCTGCTAGGGCCGATCAAGTTGGCCGATTATCTGCAACACGACGCCTTGCTGCAGCGGCTGCCGGACGGCAGCCTGGCCGCAGACGGCCAGCAGGCGCGCTGGGCTGGAAGCCTGCAAGGCGACATCAGTCAGCTATTGTTGCGCCAGTTGGCCTCGCGCTTGAAGACTCAGAGCCTGGAGCTGAGCCCTGGCAGCAAGGGGTTCATCCCTGAGGTACAGGTCGAACTCGAGATCACCCGCCTGGATTCCGGCCCTCAGCATCCTGCTGTGCTGGAGGCTCAGTGGCGCCTGTTGGACGGGCAGGGTAAGCGCAAGAGCAGCCGGCTGGTTCGCTTGCAAGAGGCGCATCAAGGCAGCGCAACCGACCAGGTGCGGGCGCAGAGCCTGCTCCTGCGGCGACTTAGCGAGATGATGGCGGGCGCGGTTGAGCCGATGATGGTGGCCAAGGCTCGCACCAAACACAGCGTCAACAAAGCGCCGAGCAAGTCCGCCGCTCCGGCAATCCCGGCAGTGGAACCGATCAGGACTGACCTGGAAGTGTTTCGCTTCTAAGCGATTTGCTTAAAGCGTCTGTTTGCATACCCTTGCGCTGACCGGGGCGTTTCCTAGTGGCAGCGCGCGTTCCCACGATTTCGAAGATCTTTCGCGGGCAGGAGCCGCGCGGGCGTATATCAGACCAGCATGGCTGAGGCTTGCATGTCCGTTGACCGCGGCTACCATCGAGCCACTGGGCAGCTTGCCGGCAATCGGTCCCGCCGACGCGCGGGTGCCGACCGCGGTTGTCAGGTAGGGACTCACTGCAGCGAAACGGGCCCGAGTGATGATTGCCGGTGTCAGCTGATGCGGTTGCGCAGCTCATGCATGCGAGCGAGCTGGCGCTCCAATAGCGACGGGTAAGGCTCGAGCAGTCGCTCGACGCAACAGGCGCCTTCTGGGCTCGCAATGGGACGGATACGCGCACGCTGGCGAATCAGACTGTCTTCGCCAATCCCTCGTTCGACCAGCAGCAGGTTGCGGCTATGTTGAGACATGGCCAGCGCTGCCTGCGCGGGCTCACTCAGTAGAAGGTCGCCTTGGCTGAGGTCGTACAGCCCCTCACCCTGGGTCAATCCGAGCTGCAGCTGTAGTGTGATACCGCTATCGGCCACTTCGATTTGCAACGCGTGCCCAAGCGCGCGCATCAGTTCGCCACAGCAGAGCGCGTGGGTCAGGTAGTTCTGCTCATCGTCCTGGCTGTGAAACAACATCAGGCTGCTGCCATCGTTGAGCGTATGCAGTTCGGCCTGATACAGGGTCGCGGCCTGCTGCAGGCAATCGCTATAGCGCTGCAGGAGCTCGGTAAGCCGCGCGCGTGGCAGACGGCGCAATTGCTCTTGGGCGCCGAGCTGAATCGCCAGCACGCCACTTTTGCCCGAGATCGCTGGGGCTGCGGGAATGATGGTTGCCGGAGCTTGGGCAGGCGCAGGCTTGGGCTCATCGAATGGAGGGTCGTCATCGAAGCCATCGTCGAATGACTCATCGGAAGCATGATCAACGGTGACCAAACTCTCAGTCGATTCATCGAGATGGTCCCGAAGATCCACATCGGAACGGTCGTAGTCTTTGACCGCAGCCGGGGCAGGCACCTCGAAATGTGCCGAATAGAGATCCTGCATGCTGTCGTCTAGCTCGATTTCCGGCTCTGGCTTTTCGGGCACCAGGCGTGCCTGCAGCTGCCGCGCCAATTCGCCGATCTCATCTTGCCGGCCTGCGCCGGGCGCTGGGTCATCGGGATCGCGCAACCACAGCCGCAACTGCATCAGAGGCAGGGACAGCTGCCGCCCCAGGCGCATGCTAAGCGTCAGGGTTAGCGCTAGCAGGATAAGACTGAGCAACCCCATGCTTTGCAGGCTGATAGTCATTGGCTGCTGGAACTGCTGCATGTCGAGGCTGATGCGCAGATGTCCGGCGATCACCTCCTGAAAACTGATGGGCGTGGAATAGAGGCCTTCCTCGTCGCCCAACAGACTTCGCTGCGGGCGGGTACCCGATTCCGCCAGCACCCGGTTGTCGACACTGTAGATCGCCGCGTGCGCCACCAGCGGGTTCTTCACCAGGTTGCTCAGCAAGACATTGAGGCTAAGAATATCGTTAGCCACCAGTAGATCCGTCGCCGAGGCGGCCGTCTGGGTGATCAGGCTTTGGCCAAGGGCATCGGCCTGCTGCTCCATCGCATGCTTGAATTGCATGCCCATGACCCAGGCGTAGATGATCAAGGCCAGCGCGACGAGCAGCAGCGTGTGGCTGGCTACCCGCAGAACCAGCGGAACACGACGCTGGCGCAATGCACGATAGATCAGCAGGAAGAAATTGTCGGGCTTGACGGATGCGGGCCGGTTCACAGAGCGCGGCTCTACTCTTTAGGAAAGTGGCGCGCAGTATACGGAAAGCGCTGTGGGGGCTAAAGGTCGCTCGGTCAAAGCAGACGAATTGCAGGCGCGCCAAAGCAGATATGGATTGGAAACCGGTGCGTCGCTGCAGCGTTCAGCGGCCGTCCTGCTGATATAGAATGCCCGTCTTCTTTGCATAGGAGCTACGCCTTGCGCGAAATCGTCCTGATTAACATCACTGGGGAAGACCGCCCTGGGTTGACCGCGGCAATCACCGGCGTACTCGCTCAAGGTGGTGTGAATATCCTGGATATCGGTCAGGCCGTGATCCACGACACCCTGTCGTTCGGCATTCTGGTGGAAATACCTGATACCGAACGTGCTTCTTCTGTACTCAAGGATGTGCTGTTCATGGGTTACAAACATGACCAGCAGGTGCGCTTCACACCCGTCGCGGAGGCGGATTACCAGCAGTGGGTGGCCGGGCAGGGTAAGCCCCGGCACATCGTTACCCTGTTGACCCGTAAGGTGACTGCCGAGCAGTTGCAGCGGGTCAGCTCGATCACCGCCAAGTACGGCCTGAACATCGATCACATAGATCGTCTTTCGGGTCGCCAGCCACTGGACATGCCGGAAGAGTTGGGCAAGGGTTGCATCGAGTTTTCGGTTCGCGGCGAGCCTGCCGATACCGCAGCGTTGCGCGCTGAGTTTCTCAGCGTGGCGCAGGAACTCAACGTCGACATCGCTTTTCAGCGTGACTCGGTTTTCCGCCGCAATCGCCGGCTGGCGGTGTTCGACATGGACTCGACGCTGATCGAGGCGGAAGTCATCGACGAGTTGGCCAAGGTGGCAGGCGTTGGCGATCAGGTGTCGGAGATCACCGAACGTGCGATGCGCGGCGAGCTAGACTTTCGCGCGAGCTTCCGGGAGCGCCTGGCATTGCTCGAAGGCCTGGAGGAGCGCGCGTTGGCAGAGGTGGGCGCCCGGCTCAGGCTCACTGAAGGCGCTGAGCTGCTTTTCGCCGAGCTAAAACGCCTCGGCTACAAGACAGCCATCCTGTCAGGTGGCTTCACCTATTTTGCAAAACAGCTGCAAGCCAGACTGGGCATCGATTACGTCTACGCCAACGAGCTGGAGATTGTCGATGGCAAGCTCACCGGTGTCGCTCAGGAGCCCATTGTCGACGCACAGCGCAAGGCCGATCTTCTCCGCGAGCTGGCTGAGCGGGAAGGTTTGAGGCTGGAGCAGACCATTGCCGTTGGCGACGGCGCCAATGACCTGCCGATGCTTGGATTGGCGGGGTTGGGTGTCGCCTTTCGAGCCAAACCACTGGTCAAACAGTCGGCCAAACAGGCGATCTCGACACTGGGGCTGGACGGGATTCTCTACCTGCTTGGCTTCCGGGATCGTGAAGGAACGGAATAAGCAGGCTGGAAGCTGAGCGGTTGGCTTTAGCTTCCAGCTAAGGCGTGCCTTACGGCTTTATCGCCACTTTGAGCACCCCGTCGCGCTGATTGGCGAACAGCTCATAGGCGCTGGTGATGTCGTCGAGGGCGTAGTGATGGGTCACCAAAGGGGCAAGGTCTACCCGTCCCGAGGCCACCACGTTCAGCAACCGCCGCATCCGCTCCTTCCCTCCAGGGCACAGCGAGGTCACGATCTTGTGGTCGCCGAGACCGGCATGGAAGGCACCAAGCGGGATGGTGAGGTCGGCCGAATACACGCCCAGGCTAGACAACGTGCCACCAGGCTTGAGCACGCGTAAGGCGCTCTCGAAGGTGGACTGTTGCCCAAGTGCTTCGATGGCGGCATCAACGCCCCGGCCGCCGGTGAGCCGAAGAATTTCCTCGACTACATCCGTTTGTTTGAAGTTCAACGTCACGTCAGCACCCATTTGCCGTGCAATGTCCAGGCGTGCATCGACACCGTCGACAGCGATAATCATCCCGGCACCCCGCAGGCGTGCCCCGGCGGTGGCGCAGAGACCGATCGGTCCCTGGGCGAAGATGGCCACTATGTCGCCGATTTTGATTTTGGCGGCTTCGGCGCCGGCGAATCCGGTGGACATGATGTCGGGGCACATCAGTACCTGCTCGTCGGTTAGCCCGTCGGGGACCGGCGCCATATTGCCCTGAGCGTCCGGGACCAGTACGTACTCGGCCTGGGTGCCGTCGATGGTATTGCCGAATCGCCAACCGCCCATCGGCTTGTAGCCGTGGCAGGCACAGCCGCCGTCCTGAGAGGAAAGGCCGTCCTGGCTGGCATAGGAGGAGAAGTTTGGACAAATCGCACCGGCGATGACGCGCTGGCCCTCTCGGTAGCCCTGTACGTTGCTGCCTAGCTTCTCTATCACGCCCACGGGTTCGTGGCCGATGGTCAGGCCGGCGGCCACGGGATACTCGCCCTTGAGAATATGCACATCGGTGCCGCAGATGGTCGTGGTGGTGATACGCACCAGTGCGTCGTTGGGGCCGACGTCGGGGATAGGTTTGTCAACAAGCTCGATTCGGCGGGGTTCGACGAACGCGGCGGCTCTCATCATGGTCATGACGCATTCCTCGCAGGCTAGGTCAGAACACTCTAGTCCAATCCTGGCGGTCGGAGCTGACAGAGATCAAGCCCTGCGGGGACGCCCAGGTGTCGACGCGGGCTTTTCGCCGTAGCGATTCGACCGACCGATGGAGCCAGCGCTGCTGGGAATCAATCTTCGTCGGAGGAGAAGTTGTAATCCATCGACTGGCTCGGGCCCTGCAGGTACTGGCCCTGGATATAGCCCACACCCGCCTGCCAGAGCGTCGCCAGCACGGTGGCGCTGTCTACGAAGGGCACAATGGTCTGCTTGGCCTGTTCATGGAGCTGTGCCAGGAGCTGTTTGAGCGCTTCCTGATTCTCCTGGCGGCTCAGGTCCTGGGTATAGGAGCCATCGATCTTCACGAAGTCGGCGTTGAGGTGCTTGAGCGTATTGAGCGGATTCAGCACACAGCCGAACTGGTTCAGGGCGACGCGGCAGCCGAGCCCGGCAAGCCCCTGGGTGAGCGCCTTGGCCTGCCTCAGGTAAGCGACGGCGTCGTTTTCGTCAAGTTGGAAAACCAGCGAATCGGGCGGCAGCTTGGAAGCTTTGAGCGCGACGCCAAGCCAGCCAAGAAGTGATGGGTCCTGCAGACTGGGCCCTGACAGGTGAACCATCAGCCTCGTGCTGTGGCCCTTGCTGCGGTGTTCGGCGAGCAATTTGATCGAGTTAAGCAGTACCCAGCGATCAATCTTGGTCGCCAGTCCTGCCTCTTTAGCGGCATCGAGAAACTCTCCCGGCGGAACCTCGGTGCCCTCTGGGTCGAGCAGGCGTAATAGCACTTCGTAGTGTTCGTGGCTATCGCCGCGGAGGCTGATGATCGGTTGGAACAGCAGGCGGAAGCTGTTTTTCTCCAGCGCCTGTTGCAGCATGGCGAGCACGTTGCCGCGGCTAGCGGCGGCTGCAAGTTCGCGGGCCGGATCGTAGGTTCGCAGGGCGTTGCCATCGGTCAGCTCTTCGGCGCAGCGGTGGGCGCGGTCAATCACGTCCCGAGCTTTCGCAGTCTGTTCGTCGAGGGCGGCGACCCCGATACTCAGGCTGGTCTGAATGGTGCGGCCACCGACATCGAAAAGATGCCCTTCGACCTTGCGTAGCAACTCGGTCAGGGGCTGTTCGAGTTGCTTTGGCGTGGCCTCTGCCATGAGTACCGCGAACGCATCGTCACCGAAGCGCGCCAGTTCGGCCTGCTCCGTAAACTGCGCGCGAAGCAGCTGCGCCAATTCGGCCAGCAAGCGATCCGAATCGCCCAGGCCGATTTCGGCTTGCAGGCTGGCGAAACGATCAATGCGGATGTAGGCGAGGCTCGAACTCTTTCCGGCGTTTACTGCGCGCTCGACCGCGCCGTCCAGCGACTCAAGGAAATGGTTGCGGTTGTAAAGACCGGTCACCAGATCCTGGCTGCTGATCTCGCGCAGCTTTTCCAGTTCGGCATTGTCGCTTTCTGCGCGAATGACAGCCTGGATGCACGGCTCGCCATCGTAGCTGGCAGGCGAAAAGTGCATGCTTGCCTTGAAGCTGCTGCCGTCAGCGCGAATCCCGCCGCAGACCAGTTCGGCGCTGCCCTGCAGGCTTTGATAGTTCTTCAGAAAGCCTTTGAACTCGCCCTGATCACAGGAAGCGATCAGGTCAATCATTGGCATGCCTTCGAGCTCTTCAACATCCTCGTAGCCAAACAGCTCCAGATAGGCTCGGTTGGCGTAGATATGCATGCCGTCGTGGACATAGGCAATGGCATCCACCGAACTCTCCAGCAGCAGCTGGCAGCGCTTTTCGGCTTCGCGTAGTGCCAGTTCGGCGGAGCGGCGAGCACGACGCTCCTCGAGGTTTGCCAGTTCCCTGCTTGCGACCAGGATCAGCCACTCGTCTTCGCCCTGCGGCAGCGCGCCCTGAGCGCCCAAGGTGAGGGCTTCGGTAATCGCATCGGTGTCGTTGCCCTCGATAAGCTGGATGACCGGAATATCCTTGGCTTGCTTGCGAATGGCACTGATAGCTTCGCTAGGATCGAGGTTGGCGCTGGACGGCGCGTTGATCAGAAGATCCCAGGTCTGCTGCAGTGCATCGGCTAAGTCTTCGCTGGAGGTCAGGCGATGGACGCGCGTCGCCTGGCCCGCGTTACGAAACAGGCTGACCAGTCGCTCAGCTTCATTCTGCGAATCCTCAAGGATCAGCAGGCGGATGGTTTTCTTTTGCGGGGCCATGGCTGCAGCTTTAGAACGCGCCGTAGAGGGGCGTGAAGGCTAAAAAACGGTGATCGGCAATCTACAGCGTGTTCCAGAGCGAGTCAAAATCTTCACCCCGTGAAGTCGCCTGGGTGCCCCGTGCTGTGATCGGCGTCTCCTGGGGGGAGGCGGGGAGGCCCACCAACTGATACTCGAACTGGTTATAGCTGCTGGTGCCCGCCTGCCGGCGGCAGAGCATCGCGCGGTGCTCGTCACCGTTCTGGTTGATCTGCACTTTCTGGCCTTCTTGGAAAGGCAAACGGGGGACGATCAGCGTAGCCGGACGCGAGACCACGCTGATTTCCGGCAGGACCAGGGCGCGCAGGTATTCGCTGCCCTGATCGGTCTTGCGCAGCAGGCGAAGCCCGCAGGGCTGCGCTTGGGGCGCGATGAGTTCAACGCCCATCTGCGGCCCGCTGCCGCGGACCTGACGGACCCAGCGCACCACTGCGACGCTCCAGGTCTGGCTGGTGGCGTCCTGCAGGCCGAGCAGCTCGCCAGCCTGGAGTTGGGCCGGGACCTCGCCCGGCCAGGACAGGCAGTAACCGCCTGGGCTCTGGTCGACCCGTTGCACTTCGAATGTTGAAAACGGGCTATCGGCTTTAGGTGGTGCGGCCTCGTCTTCCTCGATCACCTTGGATGGTGCGGTAACCGGGCGGACGAACTCAATATGGTCCTCTTCTGGAAGTCGCTCCTCCTCTACGACCACCTGGGCGTCGAACGCCACGGACCAGACGTCAGGTGCGGCATTGTTCAGCTTGAATACAGCTGATCGAGTCGCGTCAGGGCGTTTCAGCAGCTCGCCGAACGGGCGCTGGCCTGCCAGGTAGTAATGCAATGCGCTCATGCCGATGCACAGGGTCATCGACCCTTGTGTCGGGGCGCGTTGGAAGCTGCGCTCGGAGATGTCACCCCAGGCGGCAGCCAAATGCTGCAATAGATCTGGATTCAACCCTTCGGGGATGGCGAGCGTTTTATTCTCAGTGGCTGGCAACTGCAGGTGCGACTGGATGGCTTTGACCAGAGCATGCGGGTCGATGCCGAGCAGATCGGCGCGTTCGTTGGCAGGGAACATCGATCGATAGCGCGGTGGACCATCGATGCGAGGGGACACGCCGAACAGGCTGGTCGGCCCCAACCCAACCTGCAGTTGGACCAAGGCGCTCCAGGGTTCGAGCAGTTGCGCGAGTTGGCCGATACCTTGCTGCCGCATCTGGTTGCAGCGGGCGCTGCCCAGCATCAGCGCACCGATGTAGCTCTGTTCCGTGCTGAGGCCTGGAACCTGGTAGCACAATTCGTCCTGCACGGGGGTGCGGTGTACGCCTTGGGCGACGGCTATCGCGTACAGCTGATGCAGCTCCAGCCACAGGCCATCAGGCGTCGGGCTGTAGAGCTGGGTGGAGCGCACTAGCATTGCGCAAAGGCTGCGGATGGCCCGCTGCAGAGCAATGGTGAGCAACTGCAGGCGGTCACGTCCAGTCTGTGGGGCCAGCTCGGCGGAGATCAATTTGTAGCCAATCGCGAGATGGTTGTGCAGTGCTTGGCACAGGCTAGCCACTTTGCGCGGGCGTTCGCCGAGCACGATAGGCTGGTTGATGAAGTAGCGTTCCAGTTCCCGGCAGACGAAATGGATTTCTGGTCGCAGCAGCTCGAGCAGCTGCAATCGGTTCGCCGCGGTCGTGCGAAGCTGATTGAGCTCGCGCATGGCCTGGTACAGCTGTCGCGCGGTCTCGCCGAGGTTTGCCTTAGGCAGGCCGGAAAGCCAGCGTCTGACGCCGCGCACGCTGGGTTCGCAGAAGGATAACTCCTGGCAATTCGGCGTCGACACGCGCAACAGTAATGGCTGGCTCTGGTTATCCAAGCGATAAACTCCGTGGCATGCCTGCAGCCGTACCACCAACGGCGGTGGTGAACTGGGGAGGCCCGCCACGCCGTGATATCAATATGCAATCGTTGCGAGCAATCATAGCGAACCCGGAGCAATTGACCAGCGCCCGCCGACCATTGGCGGTGTCAGACCTGAGGTGAGACCGTTGGCGGCGCCACGATGTCATCCTCCGACTTCGCCTGGCCCAGCCCTTCCCCCATGCGGACCGGCGTCAAGGCCCCCAAGTGTTCAGCCCAGCTGACCCGGTCCGGTCCAAACAGCAGGATCACAGTGGAACCGAGCTTGAATCGGCCCATTTCCGCCCCTTTCTCCAGTCGGATGGGCGCCCGCGCTGCTTCGTCGTAGTGAAAGGTCTTGAGCGAACGCTTGGGCGGCGTAACCAGTCCGGCCCACACGGTCTCGATGCTGGCGACGATCATTGCGCCGACTAATACCATGGCCATTGGCCCGTGTTCGGTATCGAACAGGCAGACCACGCGCTCATTGCGAGCGAACAACTCCGGGACGCCTTCAGCGGTGACGGTGTTCACCGAAAAGATGCGGCCCGGTATGTAAACCATTTCCCGCAGGGTGCCGGCCAGTGGCATATGCACCCGATGATAGTCCTTGGGCGATAGGTACACGGTGGCGAAGTCTCCACCCATGAAGGGCGCGGCACGTTGGTGATCGCCGCCGAGCAGTTCCATCACGCTGTAGCTGTGACCCTTGGCTTGAAAGATCCGCCCTTGCTCGATCTTGCCGAGCTGGCTGATGGCGCCATCGCAGGGGTTGAGGACCGCAGCGGGTGTCGGATCGAGTGGGCGAGCGCCGTCTTTCAAGGCGCGGGTAAAGAAGGCATTGAAATGTTCGAAAGCAGTCGGCTCTTCGATCTGAGCTTCGTGCATCGGCACGCCAAAATGACGAATGAACGCCTTGATGAACGTGTTTTTCATCCAGGGCAGGCGGCACTCCGCGAGACAGCCGGCGAGGCGCGAAATCAGATGATGTGGCAGCAGATACTGGCTTAATACAAACAAGCGATCTTTCATGGATAACCTTTTCATTGCTGGATCGGGGTGTCGGGTAGATTGCCCCATTCGCCCCAGGAGCCAGGGTATCCCTTGACGCGCGGATAGCCCAATGCCTTGGCCAGCAGGTAGGTGAAGCCGGAGCGATGATGCGTCTGGCAGTGGGTGACAATTTCTTTGTCGGCGGTGATGCCGAGCGCTTCCAGCCGTTCAGCGATGTCTTCGCGGATGCGCATGGCGCGTGCCGGGTCCATGGCTGCGGTCCACTCGAAGTTGATTGCGCCGGGGATATGCCCCGCGCGCGCCGCGAGCACTTTCTCGCCGCGATACTCTTCCGGCGAGCGCGCATCCCAGATTACCAGGTCGGCGGCGCCGAGCCGGCTTTCGAGATATTCACGGGTCGCGCTAGGGGTTTCGTCAAGCTGGAGGGGGACCGGCCCGCCTGCAGCGACAGGGCTGTCTTGCGACAGAGGGCGCTGTTCCGCCAGCCAGGCGTGCAACCCGCCGTTCAGGTAGTGGTAATGGGAATGGCCGATGACATCAAGCAGCCAGATAAATCGGCCGGCCCAGCCGCCCCCTTCGTCGTCGTACACCACATAGACAGCGTCGGCACGATGCCCCAGCGCACCAAACAGTGCTTCCAGCTGAGGTTTGCCGGGCAGTTGCCCCGGCGCCGGTGGTTGGCCGAGCTGAGTCTGCTTGGGGTCGACGAAGCGTGCGCCAGGCAGGTGGCCCTCGGCGTAGCGGGCCGTACTGGTCAAGTCGACCAGAATCAGCTCGGGAGCATTCAAACGCTCGGCCAGATCGGCCGGTTCGATTACCAGCGGCAGGGTGGAAAAGGCGGACACGGCAAGCCTCGAACAGACAGAAAGGAGCAGTCTAGCGAAAAAATCAGCGGACGCGTTTGCTGAACGTCGTCAGGGCGCGCTCGATGCACTGGACCGTCTTGGTGAAGGCCTGCAAGCCCGTCTCACTGAAAGCGGTGTTGTTCTGATCGACCACCAGCAGCATCACCACCCGGTCTTCCAGGCCGACGGAGCGCAACAGGACATGTTCGCTGGGGAACAGGGCTTTCAATGCGCCGGGCAACAGCGCTGTGAATTGGGCGAGGTTGTCCGGCTTGAGCCGTAATAACGCCGGTTTTTCCAGCAATCTTCGCAACACCTGGCTTTGCTCGGGATCTAGCGTCAGCCGGGCTGCTTCGTTTGGCAGTCCGCCGGCCTGCTGACTGACCAGGCGCTGTTGCTTGCGATCTACCATCAGCAACAGTACGCGCTGCATGCCCGAGCACGTCAGCGCTTTGCAGGAGGTCGCAGTGAGTTGCAGCACATTGTCGAAGGGGCAGGGGTCGCTGAGCAGCTCGCGGCAATGCTCGCGCCATAGGGCCAAGGTTTCGGTGTCGGGCAGCTTCGCGGCCTTTTCCACCTGGAATGTGCTTTCCCATGGCCAGAGTAGCCCCTGGGCCGGATGCCAGAGATCGGTTGGCCCGACCGCGCGGGCGCTGGCGGCCGCTTGCTGATGCGCCATCTGCTGCAGTTCGGCGAGAGGCACCTGCAGGTAGAGTCCAGCGAGCCGCTGCCAGCGCAGGCTGTGGATGCCGCTCCAGCTGTGATGTGCCGAAAGTGCCAGACCGTTTGCGAGCAGGATGGTGTTGCTTGGTAAGGTGAGCCAGCGACGCAGTGTAGGGTCGGCGTCGAGCATCTGTTGCTGGTGCAAGGGATGTTCGTTATCGCGGGCGATGTGCAGTGCCTTGATCAACATGCGCCGATGCTCGTTGAGCAGCCGGTAGCCTTGGGCAATCCAGCCGGGCAGCCCCCAGTGTTCGGCGGTGGCGATGCAGAGCTCCAGCAGCGAGACGCTCAGCAGCGACTGCTCGACCTGGCGGGCCGGCTCGCGTTTGACCAGTACGCGCTGCTCCCAGGTCTCCAACAGTTCCGGGTGTGCGGCGACCAGCGCCCACGCCGGCGAAAGAAACAACAGGCTACTCCAGTGGATTTCCTGCCAGAGTCGCGCCAAGCGTGAAGCAAACAACCCGTTGGCTTGCTGGCTGGCGTGGCTACTGATCAACATCAGCTGGCGCAATGGCGCCGGAATATCGTTTGGCTGAGCGGCTGGCACCCTGGCGAACAGGGCTTCGGCGCGCTTCAGGCCGATGCGACTGAGCGCAACCTCAAGGCTCTCGGCCGGTTTGTTGGTCGATCCGGCGCTGCGGTTGGCTTCGCGGATCACGGTAAGGGCAAGGACCGGACTTTCCTGTATAAGGTCCGAAATCTCGCGCATAGATAAGCTGCTGTCGCCCAGTGCGCGTTTAACACGTGCATAGGGTTCGGCAGCCGCCGGCAGGACAACGGCGTCCAACGCCTTGAGCCAGGCTGCAAGCGTGCGTGGGTATGGTGTCGTAGTCATGGCGCCGCCGAACTAGCATTTCATCGGGATGGCCTTTAGTCTGGCGCAAAAGTTCCGATAACCAGAACAATTCTTTTCATCTGCCCTTCCGCCTGACCCCAATCGAGATCGTGCGATGTCGCACGGCTTGTTTCAGGTGCCCTAAGATCGGGTTTTAGACGTACCTACCTATGGCAAAAATAATCGGCATTATTGTGGTAATCGCCAGTGTTCTTGGCGGTTTCATCCTGTCCGGCGGCAAGGTTGCCGCGCTGATCCACCCGTTCGAGGTGATGATCATCGGTGGTGCCGCACTTGGCGGCTTCCTGCAGGCGAACCCCGGCAGCACGACCAAAATCGTGTTCAAGAAGTCGCTGCAGATGTTTGGCAACCGCTTTACTCACAAGTACTACCTGGAAGTGCTGGGGATGCTCTACGAGGTCCTCAACAAGAGTCGCCGTGAGGGCATGATGGCCATCGAGGCCGACATCGAAGATCCCGCAGCCAGTCCTATATTCAGCAAGTATCCGGCAATTTTGAAGGACGAGCGGATGACCGCGTTCGTCTGCGATTACCTGCGCATCATGTCGTCCGGCAACATGGCTCCGCACGAGCTGGAAGGGCTGTTCGATATGGAACTCAACGGCCTCAAGGAAGAACTCGAGCATCCGTCTCACGCTGTGGCGAAAATCGCCGACGGCTTGCCCGCGATGGGAATCGTGGCCGCGGTGCTGGGCATCGTGATCACCATGTCGATTCTGGCGTCCGCGACCAATGCCGAGATTGGCGAGAAGGTGGCTACGGCGCTGGTGGGTACATTCCTCGGAATTCTTGCTTCCTATGGGTTTTTCGGCCCGCTGGCCGGGGCGCTCGAGCATGACGCCAAGGAAGAGCTCAACCTGTACGAGAGCATCAAGGCGACGTTGGTCGCCTCCGCTTCGGGAATGCCGCCGACACTGGCGGTGGAATTCGGCCGGAAAGTACTTCTGCCGGCGCACCGCCCAAGCTTTGCCGAGCTTGAACAAGCCATGCGTGGCAGCTAAGCGCGACCATGGATAATACCCAACCAATCATCGTCAAGCGGATCAAGAAGGTCGCCGCGGGCCACCACGGTGGCGCTTGGAAGATTGCCTTCGCCGACTTTGCGACCGCCATGATGGCGTTCTTTATGGTGATGTGGCTGATGTCCTCGGCCACGCCCGAACAGAAACGTGCTATTTCGGGCTATTTCCAGGACCCGATTGGCTTCACTGAAAGCGCCAGTCCGCATGTGATCGATCTGGGCGGTACCCCAACGCCTGCGCCGGACCGTACGCTCAACGACGTCGTCGATCCGGCAGTGCAGCAGACCGACGCGGCGATGGATGCGGAGCAGGCGGAAACCTTCGCCGAGCAGTTGGACCGCGAACGTCTGGATCTGCTGCTTCAAGAGTTGCAAAACAAGGTCGACGAAAATCCGGAGCTGACCCGCTTCAAGGATCAGATCCTGTTCGAGATCACTCAGGACGGCTTGCGCATCCAGATCATGGATGCGGCCAATCGTCCTATGTTTGCCCTAGGCAGTGCCCAGTTGCAGCCGTACTTCGAGGATATTCTGCTGGCCATGGCCGATACCATCCGCGCGGTACCGAACAAGATCAGCGTCAGCGGGCACACCGATGCCAAGCCCTATTCTGGGCGCGGCGAATTTGGTAACTGGGAGTTGTCGGCAGGGCGGGCCAATGCAGCTCGGCGCGCCTTGGTTGCGGGTAGCTATCCAGAGGAACAGATTGCCCGGGTGGTGGGCTATGCCTCTTCGGCCTTGTTTGATCGGGAGGACCCGTTGAATCCCGTCAATCGCCGCATCGATATCCTGGTGTTGACCAAGAAAGCGCAGCGCGATATCGAGGGTGAGCAGTCGGACGCGACGGGGAAAGACGCAGCGTCAGAGCCCACTTCCGCAGGTGATATGTCGGCGCCCTCGGCAGCGCCTTCCGCGCCGCTGCAAGCACCGCAGTTGCGCGAGCGGCTGAACATCTTCGAGGACGGCGTGCTGCAATTCGACCAGCCTGGCGGTAACTGAGCCGGGCGGCTCAACCGTTTCTGGTCAAGCAAATGTCAGTAGTCGGCTTCCGGTAGGCTACTGATGATATGTCGGTAACTGGCCATGCGTTGTGGCTGGATTTGCCCCTGCTCCAGTGCCTTGAGCAAAGCGCAGCCCGGCTCGCGGTCATGCTTGCAGTCGCGGAAGCGGCAGTGACCCAGCAGGTCCTGGAACTCGATGAAGCCGGCTTCGACATCAGAGCGGCTTACGTGGCCCAGGCCGAATTCGCGGATGCCCGGGGAGTCGATGAGCTCGCCACCGCCGGGGAAATGAAACAGCCGCGCGGTCGTGGTGGTATGCGTTCCCTTACCGGTCATCTCTGACAGCGCACCCACCCGGGTGTCGACGCCAGGCAAAAGGCTGTTCACCAGCGACGATTTGCCCACCCCGGACTGGCCGACGAATACGCTGACGTGCCCGTCGAGGCGCGCTTGCAGCGCCTCCATGCCGGCACCGTCATGCGCGGACACCTCCATCAGGGGATAGCCCAGGGTGCGGTAGACCGCCAGCAGGGCGTTGAGTGCGCCTTCGTTCTGGGCATCAATCAGGTCTGCCTTGTTCAGCAGCAACAGCGGCGTGATACCGGCATGCTCGGCTGCGATCAGGTAGCGGTCGATGAGATTGGCGTGCGGCTCCGGCAACGGGGCGAAAACGATGACGATCAGGTCGACGTTGGCGGCCACTGGCTTGAGCTGACCGCGAGTGTCTGGCCGGCAGAGCTCGGACTGACGCGGCAGTTGCGCAACGATTACACCGATGCCCTGGTTGCCTGGACGCCAGACCACTCGATCGCCGGTCACCAGCGCTGGCAGGTTTGCACGCAGGTGGCAGCGGAACACCTGACCGCAGTGCTCGCCTTCCTGAGCCTCAACTTCAACCTGCACGCCGAAGTGAGCGATGACCAGGCCGGTCTGTTCTGGGCCGAGATCGCCGCCCTCGAGCTCTTCCACTGTGCGCGATTCCCGCCGCGCCGCGCGCGTGGCGCGTTCTTCCTGGATCTTCTCGATGCGCCAGCTTTGCCGGCGGTTGAGTTGGCGTTTGGCCATTGCGTGGGTGCCCAGGTATGAAAAGAGGGCGAGTCTAACATGCCCGTGAGTACGGGCTGCGGGCCTGTTTTTGCTGGGCTTTTGGCCGGTAGACTAGGCAGTCTCTACCGTTGGCGGCCAGCGCCCATGCCTGTCTCCTCACTTACTCGTTATCCCGCCTTGCTGGCGCTGCTCAGTCAACTGCTGTCGCTGCTGCTCTGCTGGCTGTTGCTGCTTGCGTTGGCGCGACTGCTGGGCTGGCACCTCAGCCTTTTAGGGGCTGCCTGTCTGCAAGGTGCGGTTGCTGCATTGATCGGTCAGCGCCTCGGATTGTCGCGCTGGTGGCTGCCAATCAATCTTGGCTTCGTGCCGGGGCTGGTGCTTCTTCAAGACCATGCGCTGCCACCCTGGTTGTTGCTGGTCGGCTTTCTAATCTTGCTGATGTTGAACTGGAACGCCCTGGCCGAGCGGGTTCCCTTGTATCTCACTGGTTCGGTTGCCGAGCAGCAGCTGGCGCAACGGCTACAGGCGCTGCCCGATGGGTTCAGTTTCGTTGATCTGGGCAGTGGGCTCGGCGGCACCCTCCTGCGGTTGGCGCGGCTTTATCCATCGGCACGTTTCGTCGGTGTCGAGACGGCTCCGCTCACCTTTGCATTGTGCTGGTTGCGCTGTTTGTTCCAGCGCAACTGCCGGGTGCGTTTTCGCAGCTTCTGGCGCGAACCGCTGGCCGGCTACGATGTGGTCTATTGCTTTCTCTCGCCTGCTCCCATGCCCGCGTTGTGGCAGAAGGCTCGGGCCGAGATGAGTCCGGATGCGCTGTTGATCAGTAACAGCTTCGAGGTGCCTGGCGTTGAGGCGCAGGAAACTCTGGCCATCGATGACTGGCGGCGTTCACGCCTGCTGATCTGGCGGCCCGGGGCGGCCCCGCAACCTGACGGCCGCTCCGCGAGCGGCTAAACTGCGCGCCACAGCCAAGGAGTTCACCATGCAGAACCCGCAAAATCTCATCTGGATCGATCTGGAAATGACCGGTCTGGATCCTGACAACGACGTCATCATCGAAATGGCAACCATCGTTACCGACAGTCAGCTCAACGTGCTGGCCGAAGGGCCGGTTATCGCCATCCATCAGAGCGATGAGATCCTTGCCGGTATGGACGAGTGGAATACACGCCAGCATGGCGGCTCCGGCTTGACTCAGCGGGTGCGCGACAGTCAGATCACTACCGAGGACGCCGAGGCGCAGACGCTGGCGTTTCTTGAGCAGTGGGTGCCTAAGGGCAAGTCGCCGATCTGCGGTAACAGCATCTGCCAGGATCGGCGTTTCCTTTACCGCCGCATGCCGCGCCTGGAAGCCTACTTTCACTACCGCAACCTGGACGTTTCGACGCTCAAGGAATTGGCCGCGCGCTGGGCGCCTGAGGTACTGGCTGGTTTCAAAAAAGGTGGTACGCACCTGGCGCTGGACGACATCCGCGAGTCGATTGCCGAGCTGCGCCATTACCGCGAGCACTTCATCAAGCACTGATCACGCCGCAGCATGGCAAAGCCAGAAAAATGCGTGATTTACAAGCTGCGCGCGGCATCAGCGCAGCTTGAAACGGTTACCGGCCCAGTCTTCGCAGTTCGTCTGACTCAACCACCCGCGTACCTTCGCTTTCCTCCAGCGCCAGGCGCCAGAGCGCCCGCGCCAAAGTGCAGGCCGAGATACCCCGGTACTTGCCGGGCAACAGATAGGAGAGCGGGGCGGTCAGCCGTTCGACCGGGCGGACCTGCATGCGTGGCCCGAGCAGCTGCGAAGGTCGCACGATGGTCAGTTGCGGCCAGTTCTGGGCGCGTAGCGCCTGCTCCATCTCGCCTTTGACACGGCAGTAAAAAATAGAACTGGCGGGGTCGGCCCCCAGCGAGCTGATTACCAGCAGGTGTCGCGCGCCCATCTCCCGGGCGCGTTTGGCGAAGGCGATAACCAGATCATGGTCGATGGCGCGAAAGGCGTCCTGGCTGCCTGCTTCCTTCAGTGTGCTACCCAGGCAGCAAAACGCGGTGTCGATGTCACCCGACAGCTCCGGCAGCAGCGTCTGCAGCGGGCCAATCGGGTTCTCAAGCCGCGGGTGTGTGGCTAATTGCCTGCGGCTTGGGGCGAGCACGCACTCTACTGTGGGTTCGTTGAGCAGCCGGTCGAGCAGGTGCTCGCCGGTTAGCCCGGTGGCGCCGGCAAGCAAAATACGCTGTGGCGTCAGATACATGGTTTGGCTTCCTGTGACGATCAGTCAGATGGCGCTGGTTGCTGTCTGCTCAGCACTCGCCAGCGTTCGACAACCTGCTCGGGCGCCCATATCTGCGGCTCCGAAGCTTGATAGTGGTCGGCTTGTTCCCGTTCGGCAACCCTCGCCTGTGCCAGCGTGAATGCCTGCACAATATCCGGAGTTTCCTGCAAGGCCTCGGCAAATAGAGCGCGGCCGAAGTAGGTGAAGTCGCTCTCCTCGGAGCAGCCAAACGACACGCGGTCGGCACGAGCTGCGGTAATGATGAGCGTGTTGGGGCTTTTCAGCGGCTCGATGAACCCGCCGGAATAGCAGGCAGAGATGACAATGATCTTGTTGCGTTCGGCAAGTGGCTGCATCAGCGCCGACAGGTCCGCGGCTGGCAAGTCCTCCAGCGCCAGCCGGGGTTGCGCGAGGACCAACTGATGGTCTGCCGAGCCGTGACTGGTCAAGTAGATGAAGATCAGGTCTTCCGGGCCGCTGCGCTCGGCCAGCCGGGCAATCGCGCGGGAAAGGTTTTCGCGAGTAGCCAATGGCCGGTCGGTGAAGTGGTCGCGGTGGTTGACCAAACTGATCTGACCGCGGGCGGCAAAACGTTCAGCCAGCAGGTCGTCCACGTAGTCGACTTCGCGCAGAAACACGCTTTGCTGTCCATCGCCTGCCAGGGTCAGGCTGTAGAGCTCTGCCGCCGGGGTCGATGGTGGCACTGCGTCAAGAGCGTCCGCCAACAGCTGGCCCTGGTGCAGCAGGCCTATCTCCAGTGGGTCGGCGAGGCGCTTGCCTTGAGCATCCTGGCTTAGGCGGCCGGCCCGCCACGTACCGCTCCGCTTGGTGCCGTCAGCGAGGATGAAGGTTCCCGGCCCATCGAACTGGCCTGCCTGGAAACGACCGACATACTGAGCGCCGTCCGGCTGGCGCAGATCACCTTCGCCGTTGTACTGCCAGCGTGTGAACTGTCCGCTGTAGTGCGTACCATCGATGCCGACATATTCGCCGTTGCCGCTTAGTTCGCCGTGTTTGAACGTGCCTCTCCAGACACTCCCGGCAGCATCTTCGTAGCGCCCCTGGCCATGGAAAAGGTCGTCCTGAAACTGGCCCAGGTAATGCTCGCCGTCGTTGCTACGGTAGAGGCCATCACCGCTGAGTCGGCCGTCGGTGAAGGTGCCGCTGAATACACCGCTGGCGTCGCTACGGGTGCCCTCGCCGTTGGGCTGGCCACTGGCAAACGCGCCTTCATAGCTGATGTCCTCTGCCTCCTGCAATTTGCCGGTGCCGTGATAGAGGCCGTCCTTGAACCCACCTTCGTAGCTCAGGCCGGGTTCGCTGTAGCGGCCCGTGCCGTTGAGGCTTCCTTGCTCGAAATGCCCTTCGTAGACTCCACCGGTGGCGTAGCTGAAGCGGCCCTGGCCATTGAACAGACCTTGTTTGAAGGAGCCTTCGTAGCGGTCGCCATTAGCGCCTTGCCAGGCGCCTCGACCGTGCCACTGTCCATCCTTGAACGATCCAAGGTAGTGGCTGCCGTTGGGATAGTCGATACGCCCTTCGCCCTGCAGCAGGCCATCAATGACCTCGCCCCGGTAACGACCACCATCAGGCAGCACGGCGTCGGCAGGCAACAACGGTTCGCCATCACCGCAGGCGGTCAAAAAGCAGGCGAACAGAAGTGGAGCGAGTTGGCGCATGCGGCTATCCAGAGGGGCGACGCCGCAGTATGCCGCAAACTCAGCGGGGTGCGGCAACGGCGCCCGTCTGGTCAGACAAAGCAGAGCGCCAGGGTCTCAGCAATGTAGGCGGGCTTTTCCACGCCCTCGATTTCCATTACGGCGCGCGACTTGAGCAGCCACTGTCCCGGATTCTTCTCGTAGGCGTCGAGTAGCGTCGCTGCTACGCGAACCCGCGAGCCGACCCTGACTGGCTGGATGAAGCGCAGGCTATCGAGCCCGTAGTTGACCCCCATCTTGGTTCCTTCAGGACGAATCATCAGTTCGTCCATCAACATCGGCAATAGCGAAAGCGACAGGAAGCCGTGGGCGATGGTGCCACCGAACGGGGTTTGCGCAGCTTTCTCCGGGTCGATGTGGATGAACTGGTGATCACCGGTGCAATCGGCGAACTGGTCGACTCGCTGCTGATCGACGGTGAACCATTCGGAGTGGCCTAGCTCTTTGCCAATGTAGTCCTTGAGTTCTGCTACGGGTACTTGCGGCATATATCCTCCGGTGTTTGTTGTTTTGTGCGGATGTGACGCAACGCTAGATCAGCACGCAGCCGAGGGCGAATCAACCAAGCATGGTTCGTGCGAATGGCGCGCCATAGGCTGATAGGGAGCTGTTGCGGGTGTCGTTGTGGCGAGATGCTTATAATTGCGCTCCTTTGCTCTGGAGGCTTCCATGCTGCTACGCGGACTAACCTGGCTGCTGCTGTTCCAACTGCTTGGCACTGCGCTCAACGTAATGGTTCTGCCAATGCTGCCGGGGCCAATCATCGGCTTGCTGTTGCTGTTCGTAGCGCTGCTGGCTCGCGGGCAAGCGAGTGAATCGCTGCAGGTCGCCGCGAGTAGCCTGTTGCGTTATTTGCCCCTGTTGCTGGTGCCGCCCGCTGTGGGTGTGATGGCCTACACCGGGGCGATTCTCGAGGATTTCTGGGCCATCGTCGGCGTACTGGTGCTCTCGCTGGTGGTGTCGTTGGTGTTTACCGGCTGGCTGATGCAAACGCTGATTCGCCGTCAGCAGCGCAAGGCAGGTCGCGCATGATCGCGATGCAGTGGCAGGCGGCTTGGGGTGCGGTCATTCATCACCCCCTGTTTGGCGTGGCGATCACTTTGGCGGCTTTTCAGCTGGCCTATGCGGCCTACGAAAAAACCCGCTGGGTATTCCTGCAGCCAGTGCTGGTGTCGATGGTGGTGGTGGTCGCTACGCTTGTGCTTTGCGGTCTGAGCTATGAGGAGTACCGCGACAGCGCCCAGATGCTGACCGTGCTCCTCGGGCCAACCACCGTGGCACTCGCGGTGCCGCTGTACCTGAATCTGCGGAGGATCCGCGAACTGTTCGGGCCTATCATGCTCACCCTGCTACTGGCCGGCACTGGCGCTACGGCGCTGGGCATGACGCTGGCGTGGGTCTTTGGTGCCGACCAGATGATCCTGATGACCCTGGCGCCCAAGTCGGTTACCTCGCCTATCGCCATGCTGGTGGCCGAGCAGATCGGCGGTGTGGTGGCGCTGGCAGCTGTCTTCGTGATGATCACGGGTATCATCGGCGCGATCATCGGCCCGGAACTGTTGCGCAGGTTTGGCGTTCAGCATCCTGCCGCCCGAGGCATGGCGCTGGGTCTGACTGCGCATGCGGTGGGGACTGCCCAGGCGTTGCAGGAAGGCGACGAGTGCGGCGCGTTTGCAGCACTGGCCATGAGCCTGATGGGCGTGATGACCGCAGTGCTGCTGCCTTTGGCCGTGCTGATGCTGTCGTGAGGAGTTTGAATGAAGCTACCGTTGTTTCCGCTCGATACCGTTTTGTTTCCTGGGTGCACCCTTGATCTGCAGCTCTTCGAGGCGCGCTATCTGGATATGGTCAGCAGCTGCATGAAGGCCGGACATGGATTCGGTGTGGTGCGTCTCATCGAAGGCAGTGAGGTGGGCGTGGCGCCGAGCGAACATGCCCTGACAGGCTGTGAGGCGTTGATTCGCGATTGGCAACAGCGCCCTAATGGCCTGCTGGGCATACGAGTCGAGGGCGGCCGTCGCTTCGATGTGTTGTCGGTCGAGGTACAGCGTGATCAGCTGACCGTTGCCGAGATCAACTGGCGCGAGGAGGGGGACGACCTGCCGCTGAACGATGAGCATCTTGATCTGGCTATTCTGCTGGAAGCGCTCGGTCAGCATCCGCTGGTTGAGGCCTTAGGGATGGGCAGTGCCGCGCAGGGCCAGCGCTCACTGGCGCATCAGCTGGCCTACCTGCTGCCCTTTCAGCCGGAGCAGAAAATCGAACTGTTGCAGCTTGACGATCCAGCGCTGCAATTGCAGCGAATTCAGCGCTGGCTGGAGCAGCTGCAGGGCGAGGCGGTCGAATAAATGTACGGTGTCTGAATGGCGTTGGCGGCACTACTGGTAGCGATACAGCAGCATGGCACCTGGCAATGCCCAGATCGCAAAGGCGCCAATCAGTCCCAGGGTGGCCGGCAGGATCAGCCACCATATTTTCGGCGACAGTCCCGTCATCGGTGCGCGCCATTGCACAAGGGTCAGGCTCGCGGCGCAAATGCTGGCTGCCAACACCGCGCCAGCGATCACATCGGTTGGCCAGTGAACGCCGAGATAGACACGCGACAGTGCAATTGCGGTGGCCGGCAAGGCGCCCAATAGCACCCAGGCCAGGCGCAGGCGCGGTGGCTGGCCCCTGCCAGCGAGAACACCAAGGGTGAGAAAAAAGGCGAATGCTGCCGAGCTGTGACCGCTGGGGAAGCTGAAACTGTGCAGGGGCTCCAGCAGAATTTCCGGGCGGATGCGGCCGAAGGTCGTTTTAAGTGCGCCGTTGGCCAACGCGGTGCCCAGCAGCGTGAGAATGCTGAACGCCGCAGCTCGCCACTGTTTCGTGGCGATCAACAACAGACTCAGCAACACGGCGGCCCACAGCTGGGTTTGGAAGTCGCCGGCTCGTGTGACCACGACCATGAAACGGTCGAAGATCGGGCTGCGCTCGCCCTGAATGACCGTCATCAGCCCTTCGTCGAGTTCCACCAAATAGGGCCAACCAATGAATAGTCCAATCAGAACGGCTGCGCTGAGGCCGGCGGCAAGCGGGGTCACCCAGCGCATCTGATGCAGACTGCCATGCACCACGCCGCCGACGAGCAGAAGCAGAGCGGCGGTCACAACGCCCGCCTCGCTCCAGAAACCCTCTGGCAAGGGCAGTCGCACGGCTGCACCCGCCGCCCAGCCCGGCAGCAGATAGGCCATCGACCAGCCAGCCGCGGCGACCAGGCTGACCAGGAGAAAGCGTCCGAACGGCATGTCGAGCATGCCCGCGGTTACCGGCAACATGGGTCGCAGCGGACCAATGAAGCGTCCTACAAGCAGACTGGCAATGCCGTAGTGCTCGAAGTACAACTCGGCGCGTGTCAGCCATTCTGGGTGGTCGCGTAGGCCGCGGAGACTGCGAATATTCTGATGGTAGCGGCGTCCCAGCCCGTATGAGAGCAGGTCGCCAAGTAGACCGCCGGCATAGCCGAGGAGCAGTGTCTCGCCGAGGCTCAGCACGCCACTGCCGGCGACGACCGCGATGGCAAACACCAGTACGGTGCCGGGCATCAGCAAGCCAATAATGGCGAGGCATTCGAGGCAGGCGACTAAAAACAGGCTAAGGCCAAGCCATTGTGGGTGCTCAGTGAGCCAATTCGAGAGTGCGGTAAGCCATTCCGGCATGGTTGTTTTCCTTGGTCCGAAACGCTTCGACCCGGCACCTGGCGCCTGGGTTTCAAGCGTCTGGTCATGATAACGCTGGGAATTGCCTGGAGCGGTCACTGATCAAACGGCGGATTTCGACGCGCTTGAGTGGTCAGGTGGCACATTCGGTGGCGTGACTGCAGTCGGATGCTTTTCTGCCATTCGCCCGGCGCCGCTGTGCGTGAGGCGCGTGGGTGGCTATAATCAGCCGCTTTCCCTTCAGTCAGGCCAGCCAGACCATGACCGAGTCCGTACTCGACTACATGACCCGCCTCGGTCGCGCCGCGCGCGAGGCGTCGCGCGTGCTAGCGCGTGCCACCACAGCGCAGAAGAACCGGGCCTTGCAAGCCGCCGCCGCCGCGCTTGACGCCGCGCGTGAGGAGCTGGTCCGTGCTAATCGTGAGGACCTCGAGGCTGGGCGTGCCAATGGTCTGGACGAGGCCATGCTCGATCGGCTGGCGCTTACGCCGGCGCGCATCGACGACATGATCGAGGGACTGCGCCAGGTCGCGAACCTGCCTGACCCCATCGGTGAGATACGCGACATGCGCTACCTGCCTTCTGGTATTCAGGTTGGCAAGATGCGCGTGCCGCTGGGCGTGGTTGGGATCATCTACGAGTCACGGCCCAACGTGACCATCGATGCCGCAAGCCTGTGTCTCAAGTCGGGCAACGCCACTATTTTGCGCGGCGGCTCGGAAGCGATCCATTCGAACCAGGCCATTGCTCGCTGCATTCAACTGGGCCTGGCCGAGGCCCAGCTGCCAGCTGCTGCGGTGCAGGTTGTCGAGACCACCGATCGTGCCGCCGTTGGGGCATTGATCACCATGCCGGAATACGTGGATGTGATCGTGCCGCGCGGCGGTAAGGGGCTGATCGAGCGCATCAGTCGCGACGCTAAAGTGCCGGTGATCAAGCATCTGGACGGAATCTGCCACGTGTTCATCGATCAGGCGGCCGACCTCGACAAGGCTGTCCGCATCGCCGACAACGCCAAGACCCAGCGCTATGCGCCGTGCAACACCATGGAAACGCTGTTGGTTCATGCATCCATCGCCGCTCGTGTGTTGCCGCCGCTGGCAGCGATCTATCGGGAGAAGGGCGTCGAGTTGCGTGGCTGCCCGAGGACCTGTGAATTGCTCGGTAGCGATGTGTTAGCTGCCAGCGAAGAGGATTGGTCCACCGAATACAACGCGCCGATCCTGTCGATCCGCATTGTCGATTCCCTGGATGAAGCCATCCAGCACATCAATCGCTACGGTTCGCAGCACACAGACGCGATCGTCACGGAAAACTTCACCGATGCGCGGCGCTTTATTACTGAGGTCGATTCGGCGTCGGTAATGATCAACGCCTCCACTCGTTTTGCCGATGGCTTCGAGTACGGGTTGGGCGCTGAGATCGGCATTTCCACCGATAAACTGCACGCCCGTGGTCCGGTCGGCCTGGAAGGACTGACCAGCGAGAAGTACGTGGTATTCGGCGACGGCCACGTGCGTACTTGATGAGGGCAACTGGCACCCCTCGGCGCATCGGCCTTCTCGGTGGCACCTTTGACCCGGTGCATATCGGGCATTTACGCGGCGCTCTGGAAGTAGCGGAGATGGTCGGGCTCGACGAGGTTCGCCTGGTCCCCAACTACCGACCGCCGCACCGTGAAACGCCATACAGCACTGCGCAGGATCGCTTGAGCATGGTTCGGCTGGCGGTGCAGGACTTGGCTCCGCTTTCGGTCGATGCACGCGAGTTGGAGCGTGACAAGCCGTCTTACACCGTCGACACGCTGGAGTCTTTGCGTGCCGAGCTGGATGATGACGATCAGGTCTTTCTGATCATGGGTTGGGACGCCTTCTGCGGGCTTCCCAGTTGGCATCGCTGGGATCAGCTGCTCGATCATTGCCATATTCTGGTCATGCAGCGGCCGGATGCCGACAGCAAGTCGCCGGAAGCACTGCGGGACCTGCTGGCGGCACGCAGCGTGAACGATCCGCTGACGCTTACCGGCAGCGGTGGGCAAATCGCTTTCGTCTGGCAGGCCCCGCTAGGGGTGTCGGCAACACGTATTCGTCAATTTCTGGCCAGCGGCCGGTCTGTACGCTTTCTCGTACCGGACGCCGTGCTGGCTTATATCAACGCGCACGGACTGTACCGGGCGTCGAACTGAGGTTGTTTCACACTATGCAAAATGATTCTTTGGCTCAGCTGGCCGTTAGTGCCCTGGAAGATCTGAAAGGCACCGATATCACGACTATCGATGTCCGTGGCAAGACCAGCGTCACCGACTTCATGGTTATCGCTAGCGGCACGTCCAGCCGTCACGTGAAATCGCTCGCCGAGAACGTGCTCGAGAAGGTCAAGGAGCAGGGCGTACGCCCGCTTGGTAGCGAAGGCCTGGACGGCGGCGAATGGGCTCTGCTCGACCTCGGGGATGTGGTGGTGCATGTGATGCAGGTGCCAACTCGCCAGTTCTACGATCTCGAGCGCCTCTGGCAGGGCGCCGAGCAGAGCCGTGCGCAGCACGCGGGCGAGCAGGAATAGTCGATCCGTGCGGATCAAGCTGATTGCGGTGGGTTCGAAGATGCCGCGCTGGGTGGAGGACGGTTGGCAAGAATATGCCAAGCGCCTGCCATCTGAGCTGCCTTTGGAGCTTCATGAAATATCGCTTAACACCCGTGGCAAGAATGCCGACGTGGCGCGGTTGATTCGTCAGGAGGGCGAGGCCATGCTGGCGAAGGTGCAACCCGGCGAGCGCATCGTCACGCTTGAAGTGACGGGGCGGCCATGGAGCACCGAGCAACTGGCGTCCGAGTTGGAGCGCTGGCGGCTCGATGCACGCAACGTCAACCTGATGGTTGGCGGACCGGAGGGCCTGGCGCCCGAAGTTTGCGCGCGGAGTGAGCAACGCTGGTCGCTGTCGCCGTTGACCTTGCCACATCCGCTGGTGCGCATTCTTATCGGCGAGCAGATCTATCGCGCCTGGACGTTGCTGTCGGGTCACCCTTACCACAAGTAGTACAGCCAAACCCAAGATGTCCAAGTCGATCCCTCTCCAGGACCACGAAAAGGACGCCCGCCTGGTGCGTCAGCGGGTGATTGTGGGCGGGGTTTTGGTGCTGCTCCTGATCGGCGCCTTGATTGCGCGGCTTTACTACCTGCAGGTCGTGCAGTACGAGCATCACTCGACGCTATCCGAAAGCAACCGTGTTCACGTCCAGCCGATTCCACCGAATCGCGGGCTGATTTTCGACCGGACTGGCAAACTCATCGCCGACAACCGGCCGAGCTTCAGTCTTACGGTGACTCGCGAGCGAGCTGAAGATTGGCGCAAGACACTCGACACGGTGGTCGAGGTGCTGGAGCTCTCCAGCGAAGAGCGTGCGCTCTTCGAAAAGCGCGTGCTTCAGGGGCGGAGGCCATTCGAGCCGGTGCCGATCATGTACGAGTTGTCGGAAGAGCAGATCGCCCGCATCGCGGTGGATCAGTTCCGTCTGCCAGGCGTGGAGGTGGCGGCGCAACTGGTTCGACACTACCCACAGGGCAAGCATTTCGCGCACTCGGTCGGCTACGTCGGTCGGATCAACGAGGCGGAGGTCAAGCAGCTTGATCCGGTCAACTACAGCGGCACCCACCATATCGGCAAGACCGGCATCGAGCGCTTCTATGAAGATGTCCTGCACGGTCAGGTGGGTTACGAGGAAGTCGAAACCAACGCTCGGGGTCGGGTGCTGCGGGTACTCAAGCGCACCGATCCTATTCCGGGCAAGGACATCACCCTGACGCTCGATCTTGAGCTGCAGGAGGCGGCCGAAGCCGCGTTGGCGGGACGTCGCGGCGCCATTGTCGCCTTGCAGCCCTCGACCGGCGAGGTGCTGGCAATGGTCAGCCAGCCCAGCTTCGATCCCAACCTGTTCGTGACCGGCATCAGCTTCAAGGCTTACGGCGAGTTGCGTGACTCGATCGATCAGCCGCTGTTCAACCGGGTCTTGCGCGGGCTGTACCCACCAGGGTCGACCATCAAGCCGATGATGGCGGTGGCTGGGCTGGATACCGGTGTGGTAACCGAGAACAGCCGCGTGTTCGACCCCGGCTTCTTTCAGCTGCCCAATGTGAAGCATAAGTATCGGAACTGGAATCGCGGCGGCGACGGCTGGGTGGATCTGGAAACGGCCATCATGCGGTCGAACGACACCTACTTTTATGACCTTGCCCACAAGATGGGCATCGACCGTATGCATGACTACATGAGTCGCTTTGGCCTCGGCCAGCGCGTTGCGTTGGATATGTTCGAGGAAACCGCCGGCCTGATGCCGTCGCGAGACTGGAAGCGTGGGCGTTACCGGCAGGCCTGGTACCCGGGCGAGACCGTTATCCTCGGCATCGGTCAGGGCTACATGCAGACCACTCCGTTGCAGCTGGCCCAGGCGACCGCGCTGATGGCGACCCATGGCAAGTGGATCAGACCGCACCTGGCGAAAAGCATCGAAGGTGAAATGCCTGTCGATCCGGAACCGATGCCTGATATTCAGCTCCGCGATCCAAGTTACTGGGATGCCTCCATCAACGGCATGGTGAAGGTGCTGCACGGCGCCCGCGGCACGGCAAAGAAAGTAGGCGATACCGCCGCATATCTCATCGCCGGCAAAAGCGGTACGGCGCAGGTCGTCGCCATCAAGCAGGGCGAGAAGTATGACAGCGGCAAACTTGCCGAACGCCATCGTGACCACGCCTTGTTCGTCGCCTTCGCCCCGGTGCATGACCCACAGATAGCAGTGGCTGTGATGGTCGAGAACGGTGAGTCCGGGTCTGGCGTCGCCGCTCCGGTGGCCAAGCAGATCATGGACGCCTGGTTGTTGAACGAGGCGGGCGAGCTAAAGGCCGAGTATGCGCCGGCCATGACGGCACAGGGGCCCAAGCCATGAGCGGAACATTCGACCGCACGCTTTCGACCACCGATGTGATGCGTCGTCGGGCGACGCTGTTACAGCGCATGCATATCGATGGGGTGCTGCTCTTGCTTCTGCTGACGCTGGCGGCCGGCAGCTTGTTCGTTCTTTATTCGGCCGGCGGCAAGAACGTGGATCTGCTGATCAAGCAGGCGACTTCCTATGGCTTCGGCCTGGGCGCCATGCTGGTCATCGCCCAGCTGGAGCCCAGATTCATGGCGCGCTGGGTCCCGGCTGGCTACTTGGCGGTTGTAGCGCTGCTGGTCGCGGTGGAGTTCGTCGGATACACCGCGATGGGTGCGACCCGCTGGATCAATATCCCAGGGGTGATTCGCTTCCAGCCGTCCGAGTTCATGAAAATCATCATGCCGATGACCATCGCCTGGTATTTATCTGCGCGCGCATTGCCGCCAGGCATCAAGCACACCATGGTCAGCCTTGGCCTGATCCTCACGCCCTTCGTGCTGATCCTCAAACAACCGGATCTGGGCACTTCCTTGCTGGTGCTGGTCTCCGGTGCTTTCGTGCTGTTCATCGCCGGGCTGCGCTGGCGCTGGATTCTGAGCGCAATTGCGGCGCTGGTGCCGATCGCCGTGGCTATGTGGTATTTCGTTCTGCACAACTACCAGAAACAGCGCGTGCATACATTCCTCGACCCAGAAAGCGACCCGCTGGGAACCGGCTGGAACATCATCCAGTCGAAGGCGGCGATAGGTTCAGGCGGGGTGTTTGGCAAGGGTTGGTTGCTGGGCACCCAGTCCCATCTGGATTTTTTGCCCGAAAGCCATACGGACTTTATCATTGCGGTTCTGGCTGAAGAGTTCGGCCTGGTGGGCGTCTGCCTGCTGCTGCTGCTTTATTTGTTGCTGATTATGCGCGGGCTGGTCATTACCGTTCAGGCGCAGACCCTGTTTGGCAAGTTGCTGGCCGGTGCGCTGACGATGACTTTTTTCGTCTACGTATTCATCAACATCGGCATGGTCAGCGGTCTGTTGCCGGTGGTAGGGGTGCCGTTGCCCTTCATCAGTTTTGGTGGCACTTCATTGGTAACCCTGCTATCAGGGTTCGGGGTTTTGATGTCGATCCACACCCATCGCAAATGGATCGCACAGGTTTGACTAGAGTGAATTTCTTGGATCGATTACGACGTGGCTGGTTGACGCGAGCGCTCTGCGGAGCGGGTCTTTTTGCAGCGTTCGGACATGCTCCGGCGGTTTTTGCGGCAGATTATCAAGGCGAAAAGGTCGCCGATTTTGTGCGCGAAATGACGCAGGACTATGGGTTCGCCAGTGAGCAGGTGATCGAAGTGCTGGCGCAGGCAGAGCGCAAGCAGGTGATTCTCGATGCTATCTCGCGGCCGGCAGAACGCGTCAAGGCGTGGAAAGAATATCGGCCGATCTTCATGACCGATTCACGGGTCGCTCAGGGAGTGGATTTCTGGCGCGAGAACGAGGCGGCGCTGGCGCGCGCCGAACAGGAATTTGGTGTGCCGGCACAGGTCATCGTCGCCATCATCGGTGTCGAAACCTTTTATGGCCGCAACACAGGTAACTATCGCGTCATAGATGCCTTGTCGACCCTGGGCTTCGATTATCCACCGCGCCAGCCATTCTTCCGTCAGCAGCTCAAGGAATTCCTGTTGCTGGCCCGTGAAGAGCAAGTCGACCCTTTGACACTGACCGGTTCTTACGCCGGTGCCATGGGGCTGCCGCAATTCATGCCGAGCAGCTTCCGCGCCTATGCCGTGGATTTCGATGCGGACGGACGTATCGATATCTGGAAGAATCCTGTCGACGCCATCGGCAGCGCCGCCAATTATTTCAAACAGCACGGTTGGACAGCTGGTGCACCGGTGGTGGCGCGGGCCACAGTAAGTGGCGAGCAGCATAGCGAAGGTCTGACCGAGGGGCTTGAACCGGTCCTGAAGGCCGCTGAATTGCGCGAGCTGGGTTGGCAATGGTCGACCGAAACGGAGATGGCCAACGACACTGTGGTAACCGCCTTTCGTCTCGACGGGACCGACGGCGACGAGTACTGGGTCGGCTTGCCCAACTTCTATGTCATTACCCGTTATAACCGCAGCGTGATGTACGCGATGGCAGTCCATCAGCTTTCCGAGCAGTTGCTCCAGGCGCGGGGTGCGCAATGACCTCTCGTTTGCTGGCGGTAGCGACTGTCGCTGTGCTGGTTGTCGGATGCTCGTCGGCGCCGACACCGTCGCCGGCCCCCACCAAAAGTGCAGGTATCAGTGGGCCAGGTGACTACTCGCGGCCGCACAAGGACGGCGCGCCTTGGTGGGATGTCGACGTGTCCCGTATCCCGGACGCAACACCCACGCCGCACAACGGCCCGTTCAAGGCCAATCCCTATACCGTGCTGGGCAAAACCTATTACCCCATCGGTGACGGGCGCAACTATCGGGCGACCGGAACGGCATCCTGGTACGGCACCAAGTTTCATGGTCAGCCGACCGCCAACGGCGAAAAATACGATCTGTACGGCATGAGCGCGGCGCACAAAACGCTGCCGCTGCCCAGCTATGTTCGGGTAACCAACCTCGACAACGGCAAGACAGTGGTGCTGCGGGTCAATGACCGCGGTCCGTTTTACTCGGATCGGATCATCGACCTGTCGTTCGCGGCGGCGAAGAAACTGGGTTATGCAGAAAACGGGACCGCACGGGTCAAGGTCGAAGGTATCGACCCCGAGCGATGGTGGGCCGAGCGAGGCAGGCCGGCGCCGATGGTCCTGGCCCAGCCGCAAAAAGTCGCCAAACCCTCGGCTGCTGCGCTGGCGCAACCTGTCGAACAATACACGCCGCCACCCACACAGCATGCTGGCGCCACCGTGCCGGTGGAGGTTGAGACCGGCGACAAGCGCGCTGCAAGCGGGACCGGTGTCTATCTCCAGGTCGGTGCGTTTGCCAACCCTGATGCCGCTCAGTTGCTACGCGACAAGCTCAGCAGTCTGACCGAAGCGCCGGTTTTCGTGAGTTCGGTTGTGCACCAAGAGCAGATTCTGCACCGGGTGCGCCTAGGGCCAATCGACTCCCCCGATGAAGCCACACAGCTCGAACAGAGCGTCCGTCTCGCCAATTTGGGAAACCCGCGCAGAGTACGCGGCGATTGAAGGTTCTTCATCGCTGATGGATAAGCGACGCTGACCTGTAACCGTTTTTGCCACACCACCTTTTTGAGAGCGCAATGACTATCACCACCTTCGTGCACCGGCTGTTCCTTCTCACCGTGCTGGCCGTAGCGCCCACCGCCTGGGCCGAGCCGATCATCCCTTCACCGCCACAGCTGGCGGCCAAGTCCTACGTTTTGATGGATGCCGCCAGCGGCAAGGTGCTAGTCGAGAATGCCGGTGACGAGCGCCTGCCGCCCGCCAGTCTGACAAAACTGATGACGGCTTATATCGCCACATTGGAAATCAAGAAGGGGCAGATTTCCGAAAGCGACATGGTGACTATTAGCGAAAAAGCCTGGCGCACCGGTGGCTCGCGGATGTTCATCCAGGTCAATACGCAGGTTTCGGTAGACGATCTGCTGCACGGCATCATTATTCAGTCAGGCAACGACGCCAGCGTCGCTATGGCTGAGCATATCGCCGGCAGCGAAGAGGCCTTTGCCGACCTCATGAACAGCACGGCTCAGCGTTTGGGCATGACCAACACCCACTTCATGAACGCCACAGGGCTGCCTCATCCAGAACACTATTCTTCTGCTGCTGACATGGCCAAACTGGCACGTGCGATCATCTATGAGGATCCGGAGCATTACGACATCTACGCGCAGAAGGAATTCTTCTGGAACAATATCAAACAGCCCAACCGTAACCTTCTGCTATGGCGCGACAAGACCGTAGACGGTTTGAAGACCGGTCATACCGAAGAGGCAGGCTACTGCCTGGTCGCTTCGGCAGTTCGTGATGACATGCGTCTGATCACCGCTGTCTTCGGCACCAACAGCGAGCAGGCACGTGCCGCCGAGACGCAGAAACTGCTGACCTATGGCTTCCGCTTCTTCGAGACCCGAACCTTCTATCAGAAGGGTGTTGAGCTGGCGACGTCTCGTGTCTGGAAAGGCCAGCAGGACCAGGTCAGTGCTGGGCTGGCGAACGACCTGACCATGACCCTGCCGCGTGGGCAGATGGACAAACTCCAGGCCGGCCTTACCTTTAATCCCGAACTCACCGCGCCAATCCAGCAGGGTGATGTAATCGGCAAGGTCGAGGTAAGTCTCGATGGCGAGGTGTTGCAAAGCACTGACCTGATTGCTTTGCAGGCGGTAGAGGAAGGTGGGTTATTCAGCCGTTTGTGGGATAGCATTCAGCTGTTCTTCTTCAACCTCTTCAACTGAACCTCTGAAGCGCGTCCCGCTCTCCGCTGGATGCGCTTGCGGATCACGAGTCCGTTGCCATGACCGAAAGTAAAAGCGAAACACAAGCACCGAAAATCGAGTTCCCCTGCGAGCGCTATCCGATCAAGGTGATCGGCGATGCGGGCGAAGGCTTCAGCGAGACGGTGGTAGAAGTGATCCGTCGGCATTCGCCGAATTTTGATGAAACCACGCTGGTTAGCCGCGACAGTCGTAACGGACGTTTTCTATCCGTGCAGGTACTGATCACGGCGACGAGCGTGGAGCAATTGCAAGCGATTCATGTCGATCTGCGCGCCACCGGGCGCGTGCACATGGTGCTGTAATGGGCCGGCATTCCACGAATGCACGCATGGCTGTAAGTCCTCCAGGCGCAGGTGCTTAGTCATGAGTATCTCGCTGTTGGGGGTGCGTGAGCTCGGTCTGGTGGACTATCCCGTCGCCTGGCAAGCCATGCAGCGCTTTACCAACGAACGGCAGCCGGACACTGTTGACGAGATTTGGCTGCTACAGCATCCGCGGGTGTTCACCCAGGGGCAGGCCGGCAAGGCCGAGCACCTGCTGTTGCCCGGTGATATCCCTGTGATTCAGGCTGATCGGGGCGGGCAGGTGACCTATCATGGCCCCGGGCAACTGGTGTGCTACCTGATGCTGGACGTCCGTCGGTTAGGTTTTGGTGTGCGCGAACTGGTCAGCCGCATCGAACAGAGCCTGATCGGTTTGCTTGCCAGCTACGATGTGCAGGCCTTGGCCAAACCGGACGCGCCTGGCGTGTACGTCGAGGCTGCGAAGATCGCGTCCCTCGGCCTGCGCATTCGTAACGGACGCTCGTTCCATGGCCTGGCGCTCAATGTGGACATGGACCTGGAACCCTTTGGGCGGATCAATCCTTGCGGCTACGCCGGCATGGGCATGACCCAATTAGCCGATCTGGTTGAGGGGCCGGTAGCCTTTGCCGAGGTTGGTGCCCGCCTGCGTGAGCAGCTGGTCAAGCACCTCGGCTACGCGCAGCAGCAGACCCTCACAGGCGCAGCAATAAGCTAGCTAAGTCGGGGCTTATCCAATATGTCAGCGGGGCATGACGGATATGAAACGCCTACCCAGTCGAGATAGAGGGGTAGGCGGTATTCGGCACGATCAGTTCAGATTGAGGGTCGGTATGAGGCTGCTGTCGAACGGCTGGCCCGGTACCGGCACCGGAGCGGCCAAGCCCAGGTTGTTTTTCTCGAACACCCGGTCGGCTCGGTAGCTGGAGCGCACCAGCGGGCCGGCGGCGACTTCCATAAAGCCCTTTTCCAGACCGATATCGCGGAAACGGTTGAATTCTTCGGGGCTGACCCAGCGCTTGACCGGCAGGTGGTTGCGGGTCGGCTGCAGATACTGGCCGAGGGTGAGGATGTCGACGCCGATGGCGCGCAGGTCATCCATAGTCTGCAGCACTTCCTCGTCGCTTTCGCCCAAGCCCAGCATCAGGCTGGTTTTGGTCAGCATCTCCGGGCGATGGCGCTTGGCATGCTCCAGCACGCGCAGGGTCTTCTCGTAGCCGGCGCGAGGGTCGCGCACTTCATGGGTCAGGCGTTTGACCGTCTCGACGTTCTGCGCGAAGACTTCCAGGCCCGAGTCCGCCACGCGTTCGATGGCTTGCAGGTCGCCGTCGAAGTCCGGAGTCAGGGCCTCCACGACCACCTGCGGGGTGCGCTCCTTGATGGCGCGCACACAGGCGGCGTAGTGCGCGGCACCGCCGTCGTCAAGATCGTCACGGTCCACCGAAGTCAGCACGATATAGCGCAGCGCCATGAGCTCCACCGATTTGGCGGTGTTCTGTGGCTCCTCCTGATCCAGCCAGCCGTTGGGGTTGCCGGTATCCACCGCGCAGAAGCGGCACGCGCGGGTGCACACCGAGCCCATCAGCATGATGGTGGCGGTGCCGTTGGACCAGCATTCGCCCATGTTCGGGCAGTGCGATTCCTGGCATACGGTGCTCAGGCGGTGCTCGCCCACGTTGCGCTTGACCGCTTCGAAGCGGCTGCCGCTGGGCGCCTTGACCCGCAGCCACTTGGGTTTGGGTTCGAATACCTGGGGTTCGCTTGAGGCGCGGCGTTTCTGCCCGTCCTTGATCGCGGTGATGCCCTGAGTGGTGCGGAATTTATCGCCGCTGGCAACGGGTTTGGGCTGGGAGATATCGGACATCGGCAATCTGGGCTCCGCTAGAGGCTCCGTGGGACGAGACGGCTTGTGGCCGCCGCGCAGTTTATCACAGGCGTTGACCGGTCAGTCCGCGTGACGAGGCATGCACGGATCGACAGCGCCGCGGCGGGGAGCCGCAGTGACGATCGGGTCGTGCACGAGTGTTCTATCCGCGTTTACCTGCGTTACCGCGCTTTGCTTGCCAACGAGTGTGAGTCACCCGGCTGCGGAGCCGGGCGGCTTGGGGCAGCGCATGGCCGATGAGTTCGGCCATGCTCGCTAAGGCTCTGCGCGCAGCCGTCCCAGCAATTCCTGCGTCGGATGCCCGTCGGCGGGCCAGCCCAGCTGTTGCTGGAAGTCTCGGATAGCGCTGCGGGTGTTGGCACCGATGATGCCGTCTGCAGTGCCTGGATCGAAGCCTCGGTTTGAAAGGCGTTCCTGCAGTTCGAGCCGCTCTGAGCGGCTCAACGGCTGTTCCCCTTGTGGCCAGCTTGCACGGACCCTGCCGGCGCCATCGAAGCGCTCGGACAGCAGTCCGATCGCCAGCGCATAGGACGATGAATTGTTGTAGCGCAGTATGGCGCGGAAATTATCCAGGACCAGAAATGCTGGGCCTCGGTACCCGGCGGGAAGCAACAACGTCGCGCTTGCGGCATCCATGCTGGTACCTGCCGGCAGTCCGGTCAGTCCCAGTTGACGCCATTCGGATACTGGCTTGCGGATAGCATTGTCAGCCTGTGCGTAGTCGAATCCATCCGGCAAGGTGACTTCGAAACCCCACGGTTGCCCGGCTTTCCAGCCAGAGGCTTGCAGATAATGTGCGGCTGATGCCAGGGCGTCGGCGGTACTGCTCCAGATATCCCGGCGGCCATCGCCGTCGAAATCCACCGCGTGGGTGTTATAGGTGGTCGGGATGAACTGGGTCTGTCCCATGGCGCCGGCCCAGGATCCCCGCAGCTGTTCGGCACTCACATCGCCGTGCTGGAGGATTTCCAAGGCCGCCAACAGCTGACTTTTGGCAAATCCAGGGCGTCGACCCTCGTGTGCCAGTGTGGCGAGCGAACGGATCACGCCCTTGTCGCCCATGATCTGTCCGTAGCTGCTTTCAAGGCCCCAGATCGCGACCAGCGTATTACGATCAACAGCGTAACGAGCTTCTATATCATTCAGCGTCGCTTGGTGCTGCTCGAGCAGACGTCTGCCGCGATCGACACGCTGTTTCGATAGGGCGCCGTCCAGGTACTGCCAGACCGGGCGGGTGAATTCCGGCTGGCTGCGATCAGCGATGATGATGCTTGGATCAGGCGTGACGCCTGCAAAGGCGCGGTCGAATACCTGCGCCGAAATGCCCGCGTTAAGGGCTTGGCTACGAAACCTGTTGCGCCATTCTGCGAAGCTCAGCTGTTCAGGCTCGGCTTCGGATGGCAAGACGGTGAGTTCGACGGTGCTAGGGGGGGGCGGGCTAGCGGAGGCTTGCGCGCTCGGTGCGACCGGTTCGGCGGCGCAGGCGACCATGATGCTCAGGGCTGATCCGGCAATCAGGGTACGCAGCAGCAGGACGGGAACGAAGGTGTAAAGCATGCACCACTCTCGGCAGGTCATCGGCAGATGACATTATCACGCTTTGAGTGACTTGGCTTTTCAAGCCGCCAGAAGGACCGAAGCCTCCCAGTTGGTGGACTGGGAGGCTTCACGGCGGTAGCTGCCTTTGCCTTTTTTCGACTGTTCCTGGCGACTGCGGAACAGGGGTTGAGCCACTAGACTCTTGGCCTTGTTTGGCCGCTTTTGTTGCTTGCTCATCAATTACCCTCTCGGTTGCTATGGATCAGCCGGGGCATCATAGGGACTGTATAAAAAATGTCCAGCCCTGGAGGGCAGGCAACACCTGGCGTTTAGCGCAAATCAGAGAGCCTGACCGCATCTGAGGGCGACACCCACACTGTTTGCTGCGTTCTACAACCTGATCTGCCGTCCGCTCAGCTGAAGGCACAAATCCGTCAAACCGACCCATGGGTCACCTTCGGCCTGCCCTTTGATTTGCTCATCGATGCGCTGCGCATCCATCAGGAGCCGCTGCCAACCCGCTGCATCGTGTCGCTGCAAGGCTTTGCTGACCAGCGGCTTGCGCTTGTCCCATACTGGCGGGCGGGCCTGGCTGAATGCCCGGTCAAGCGGTACGCCTTGACTGTACTGCTGGGCGATGTTGGCCAACTGGCGGACTTCCCGCGCGACGGCCCAGAGAATGACCGGCGCTTCGACCCCCTCGCCACGCAGGCCTGCAAGCATCTGCAGGATGTGTTCGGGCTGCCCCAGCAGCGCGGCATCAATCAGCCCGAAGACGTCGTAGCGTGCGCTATCGGCAACCGCGGCCTGGACGGTTTCGGTGGTTACCTGGCCCGCTTCAGCGAGCAGTTTGAGTTTTTCGATTTCCTGCGCGGCGGCCAGCAGGTTGCCTTCGACACGTGCCGCGATCAGCTCCACGGCTTCCTGGTCTGCAGCAAGACCGGCTTGTGCCAGGCGCTGGCGAATCCACTGCGGCAGCTGTTGCGCGTCCACCGGCCAGATCTGCAGGAACTGCGCCTGTTTGCCGTCGATCAGCGCCTTGGCCCATTTGGTCTTCTGAGTATTGCCGTCTAGCTTGGGCAGGCTGATTAGCAGCACGGTGTCTTCTGCGGGACGCGCAAGGTAGTCGATCAGCGCCGCGGCACCTTTGTCGCCGGGCTTGCCGTTGGGAATTCGCAGCTCCAAGAGGCGTTTTTCCGCAAACAGGGAAAGGCTGGCACCGGCTTCGATCAGTAGGCCCCAGTCGAAACCGGTCTCGACATTTAGAACCTGGCGTTCGCTGAAATCCTGTTGACGGCAAGCCGCACGTATCGCGTCGCAGGCTTCCTGGCAGAGCAAGTGCTCGTCGCCACTGACCACATAAATCGGCGCAAGAGAGCCTTGCAAGTGCTTGGCGAGCTGGGCGGGAGGTAGCTTCATCGCAAGGGCCGGGAGCCTGCGCTGGCGGGCTCCCAGGTCTTCACTGGAGCGGCAGTTCGATGGGCGACTGCAAAGGTCGCGCAGACTGTTCGCGCATCTGAGCCTCGATCGCCTCGGCTTCAGCACGCTTCTTCGCTTCTGCTGTCTGCTGCAGTTGGTCGAGCTGCGCAGGCGTGATGTTGCGTAGGCGCATGCTCAGTTGCTGCAGGAGCTCGCGGCGCATTTCCCGGCGCAGCTGGCTGGCTTCCTGATCCGAACTGATCAGGTTGCTGCTGTCATGAACATAGACCTTCGATACTTCGACTTGGTCTTCCAGAAGCACCGTGTTCTGCGGGCCACGGATCTCATAGTCGAGGGTCTGGGTCAGCTCGTATTCGGCAGTGCGTGCAGCGGTGGTGTAACTGGCGGTGCGCTGGCGGGTCTGCTCGCGTACCAGGTCCAGAGTATAGCGAGCGCCGGGATAAACCCTGACGCCGCTGTCCTTGAGCAGTTCTTCAAGTTGCTGCACGGTTTCGCCATAGCTGTTGCGCGCTTGCAGATTAATTTCATCGAGCGCGAAACTGGTATCGCCTGTCCCGCGAAGCTGAAAGCCGCAGGCGCTCAACAGCAGGGCCAGGCCGACCACCACCAGATTGCGTTTGATCATGTTGTATCCCCTTGCCAGCCTTGGCGCACGCGCCAAGGCGAATCAGTTAGCGACGATGTTAACCAGCTTGCCCGGCACCACGATGACCTTGCGAATCGTCAGGCCCTCGGTGAAACGCACTACGTTCTCGTTCGCGCGGGCAGTGGCTTCGACTTCTTCACGTGTGGCGCTGGCGGGCACTTCGATTTGTCCGCGTAGCTTGCCGTTGACTTGCACCACCAGCGTCAGGCTGTCCTGAACCAGAGCAGACTCGTCGACGGCCGGCCACTGTGCATCAATGATCGAGCCGCTGTTGCCCAGCTGTTGCCAGAGTTCGTGGGAGATGTGGGGTGTGATAGGGGCCAGCAGCAGTGCGACGGTTTCCAGGCCTTCCTGCAGCAACGCGCGGTCCTGCTCTGTTGCAGCGGCTGCTTTCTCCAGCACGTTCATCAACGTCATCACCTGGGCGATCGCGGTGTTGAATTTGTGATGCTGCCCAACATCCTGGCTGGCCTGCTTGATCGCAAGGTGGATCGCACGGCGTACAGCCTTCTGCTCATCGCTGAGGGCGGATATATCCAGTTTCACAACGGCACCCGCGCTGACGTGGGCATGTGCCAGTCGCCAGACACGGCGCAGGAAGCGGCTCGCACCCTCGACGCCGGAATCGGACCATTCCAGGCTCATGTCCGGCGGCGAGGCAAACATCATGAACAGGCGGCAGGTATCGGCGCCATAGCTGTCGATCATGGCTTGCGGGTCGACACCGTTGTTCTTCGATTTAGACATCTTCTCAGTGCCGCCGATCTCCACCGGCAGGCCATCGCTGGCGAGCTTCGCACCAATGACCTTGGCCTTGGCGTCGCGCTCGACGATGACGTCGGCCGGGTTGAACCAGTCCTTGCCACCGTTTTCCAGGGTGCGGTAATAGGTGTCCGCGATGACCATGCCCTGGGTGAGGAGGTTCTTGAACGGCTCGTTGGAGCTGACCAGCCCTTCGTCACGCATCAGCTTGTGGAAGAAGCGCGCATAGAGCAGATGCAGGATCGCGTGCTCGATGCCGCCGATGTACTGGTCTACCGGCAGCCAATGGTTGGCTGCGACTGGGTCGACCATGCCCTGATCATAGTGAGGTGAGGCGTAGCGGGCGAAGTACCAGGACGACTCGATAAAGGTGTCCATGGTGTCGGTTTCACGTTTGGCTGCGGCGCCGCATTTGGGGCAGCTGCAGTCATAGAATTCCGGCATACGGGCCAACGGCGAACCGGCGCCGTCAGGGACGACGTTTTCGGGCAGTACGACCGGCAACTGGTCTTCCGGCACCGGGACATCCCCGCAGGTTTCGCAATGGATGATCGGAATCGGGCAGCCCCAGTAACGCTGGCGGCTGATGCCCCAGTCGCGCAGGCGGAACTGGGTGCGGGCTTGGCCCAGGCCTTTGCGCTGCAGCGCGGCTTCCATGGCATCAAAGGCGCCGTCGAAGTCCAGCCCGTCGAAATCGCCAGAGTTGATCAGCTCCCCATGTTCGCCATAGGCATCGTTCCAGGGCGCGGGTGTTTCGTCGCCGGCACTTGTGCGCACCACCGGCTTGATCGGCAGGTCGTATTTGGTGGCAAAGGCAAAGTCGCGCTCGTCGTGGGCCGGTACGGCCATCACCGCGCCTTCGCCGTAATTCATCAATACATAGTTAGCGACCCAGACCGGCAGCAGTTCGCCTGTCAGTGGGTGCTGCACACGCAGGGAGGTGGCGAGGCCTTTCTTTTCCTGAGTGGCGATATCGGCTTCGGCCACGCCGCCACGCTTGCACTCGTCGATGAACGCCGGCAATTCGGGATTGTTCTGTGCGGCAAGGGTGGCAAGCGGATGTTCCGCAGCAACGGCCACGTAAGTTGCACCCATCAGCGTATCGGGGCGGGTGGTGAAGACCTTCATCACGCCTTCGCTGCCGATGCTGGCGACGTCGTAAGGGAAGCTGATCTCCATGCCGCGCGACTTGCCGATCCAGTTGCGCTGCATGGTCTTGACCTGTTCCGGCCAGCCGTCCAGCTCGTCCAGGCTTTCCAGCAGCTCATCCGCGTAGGCGGTGATCTTGAAGTAGTACATGGGGATTTCGCGCTTCTCGATCAGCGCGCCGGAACGCCAGCCGCGGCCATCGATGACCTGCTCGTTGGCCAGCACGGTCTGGTCGACCGGGTCCCAGTTGACGGTGCCGTTCTTGCGGTAGATCACGCCTTTTTCATACAGGCGGGTAAACAGCCATTGTTCCCAACGGTAGTAATCGGGTTTGCACGTGGTGACTTCGCGCGTCCAGTCGACTGCCAGGCCCAGGCTCTTCAGCTGGGTACGCATGTAGTCGATGTTTTCGTAGGTCCACTTGGCCGGCGCGACCTTATTTTTCATCGCTGCGTTTTCTGCTGGCATGCCGAACGCGTCCCAGCCCATGGGCTGCAGCACGTTCTTGCCCTGCATACGCTGGTAGCGTGCAATCACGTCGCCGATGGTGTAGTTGCGCACGTGCCCCATGTGCAGCTTGCCGCTGGGGTAGGGGAACATCGACAGGCAATAGAAGGTGTCCTTGCCTGGCTGTTCGCTCACTTCAAAGGATTTTTGCGCGTCCCAGTGGGACTGCGCGGCGGCTTCGATCTCGCGGGGCTGATACTGTTCGTGCATGGCTACTGGCGTTGGAAAAGAGGCTGGCTGCTCGCATCGCAACTCGGGCTGCCGCACCGCCGGCTCTAAGCCTGACGCAAACGGCGGCGCAACGGGTTGATACGAACGCATGGAAGCGCCGTAGCATACATGACCCTTTGCAACCGAGGGAAACCCGATTTGCCAGCATTGTTCGGCCCCGTTTGTCGAGTGCGAGGTGGATGTTCGAGTCTGAACTACGCTTGTACTGGGGGCGGGATGAACACGAGGTGAATCATGGGTAGAGAGCGCCAGGCGGATGAGGGAACCCTGTACGGACGCGTGCTGCAGCGGCTGTCACTGGCTCTGGAAGAAGCCGAACGAACGGCGGGTGATGACACTGGGACTACTACCGAATTGGAGGTTGGTGGTTTGACGCCTGCCGAGTTTGATTTGATCCGTGCCTATCTCCAGCAGGACTCCCAATGGCTGTCCGGTTGGCACGCGGCTGCCGAGGAGCAGGCGCAGCTGGACCGCCAGGCGGCCCGGCCCGCGTTGCGTAATGTGCTGCGGCATCACTCCGGCAAGCGCTGCAAGCAGAGTCCACCCGCGCTTCAGCAGGCGATGACCTGCGCGCTCTGCGGCGCCAGCGTGCATTGGCCAGAGGGGGCCGGTCCGGTGGCCTGTTCGGCGTGTGGTTCGCAGTTGCTGCGTGCCAGGCAACGGTTGCATACCTACCCGAAGCATTGAAGGCGTCCGTGCTGCCGACAAACGGGCGCCCCGGAAGGTAAAGTTGTGGCGACCGATCAACCGGAGCTGCACATGCCGATACGCTATTTCTTTAAACAATTGCTGCTACCGCCCGGCGGGCTGTTGTTGCTGTTGCTCGCGGCCTGGTGGCTGCGGCGGCGCTCGCCACGGCTGGCAGCGTTCTGTTTCGTGCTGGGATTCGGCGGGCTGTGGCTGATGAGTCTGCCGGTGACAGTCGAATGGGCAGCGCGGGCAATTGAAAGCGAAGTGGCGCTGGATCGCTCGGAGTGGAGCGACCTCGGCCGGCGTGCCCAAGCGATTGTCGTGTTGGGCGCAGGTCGTGAACAGGCCGATCCTGGCTGGGGTTCCGATCAGCCCAGCCATATTGCGCTCGAGCGGCTGCGTTACGCCTCGCGATTGGCAAAGGCATCGGGGCTGCCGATCCTGGCGAGTGGTGGGCTGCACTATGGCGAGCCGCCGAGTGAAGCGCTACTGGCTGCCGAGGCGCTGGAGCGCGATTTCAACACACCGACGCAATGGCTCGAAGAGCGCAGTCGGACCACCTGGGAGAACGCGCGCTACAGTGCGGAAGTGCTCAAGGCGGCGGGCATCGAGCGTGTCGTGCTGGTGACTTCGGCATCGCACATGCCACGGTCCCGCTGGTGTTTCGAGGCGGTGGGACTGAAGGTGATCGCCGCCCCGGTAGGATTCGTGGGTGTCCCCAACGGGCGACCCTTTGGTGGCTGGCTGCCCGAGGCGAAGGCCGTCTGGCAAACCGGCATGCTGCTCAACGAAGCGGTCGGCATGCTGGTCTATCCGTTGCTTTATGACGGCGACTCTGAATAGCGCTGCGTTGGCCGGTGGTGGCTGCGCTGTGCATCAGCCCCGCCGACGGCGCACCAGGCCCCAGCCGAGCAACAACACACAGACGACGATCAGCGGCCAGGAGCGCCATTGCAGATAGGGCGTCAATCCCTGCATGGGCGTGACTTCACCGTATAGCACCGCTTCCTTGAACGCCGGGATTTGCTCGACGATGCGACCGTGCGGGTCGATCAGCACCGTGACGCCGTTGTTGGTGGCGCGAATCATCCAGCGACCGGCTTCAAGGGCTCGCATCTGCGCCATCTGCAGATGTTGCAGCGGGCCTATCGAGTGGCCGAACCAGGCGTCGTTGCTAACGGTGAGCAAGATGTCGCTCTGCGCTGCAAGGCTGGCGGCAAACTCCGGGTAGACGACCTCGTAGCAGATGAACGGTGCGATCCGGTAGCCCTTGGCCTGTAGCAGCGATTGCTCCGCCGTGCCGCGCGCGAAGTCCGACATGGGCAGGTCGAAGAAGGCGATCAGGCCACGCAGCATGTCCTGCAGCGGCACATACTCACCGAAGGGCACCAGTTTCTGTTTCAGGTAGGTACCTTGCGCGTCGCCCGCCGTGGTCAGGCCGTTGTAGTAGCGCAGCTCGCCGTCGGCATTGGGCTGGCGTACCGGAACGCCGGTTATCAAGGCTGACTGCCGGTCCTGGGCGAAGCGGCCCATCATCGTCAGGTAGCCTTCGGCATGCTCCTTGAGTATCGGTACTGCGGTTTCGGGCCAGACGATGAGATCGACAGGTTGGCTGCGGAAGGTCATGTCGCGATAGAGCAGGAGCTGCATCTCGAGCTTTTTCGGGTCCCATTTGATGCTTTGCGCGACGTTGCCCTGCATCGCGGCGACGGTGATCGGTTCGGCTTTTGCGGTTGTCCAGGTGTGGTTGCCTAAGCCCAATGCGCCGCCCCATAGGGCCACTACGAGCAGCGATGCTCCGGTCAGCGATGCCTTGTGACGCAGAAGCTGGGGTAGCTCGACCAGCAGTGATGCGGTCAATGCGAGCGCAAAGGTCAGCAACCAGACGCCACCGAGTGGCGCAAGCCCCGCCAATGGCCCTTCTAGTTGGCTATAACCGGCATACAGCCAGGGGAAACCGGTCAGTACCCAGCCGCGCAGTGCGTCCAAGGCGAGCCAGAGCGCGGCGAACAGCAGAGCGTTGAGCGGGGGCGCCGTCGGTTGTCGCAGCCAGCGGGCCCAGGCCCAGCCAAGCAACAGGAAGAACAGCGCCAGCCCGGCGACGAAGCCCAAGGTCAGCGCACCGGCCAAGACAGGCGGGGCCGAGCCAAAGTCGTGAATGCTGACGTAGACCCAGCTGACGCCCGAGGCGAACAGGCCGAAGCCGTAGCACCAGCCGCGGCCGGCCGCCTGTTTCGGCGTCAGCTCGCGCAGGCCCAGATAAATCAGACCCATCGACACTAGGGCCAGCGGCCAGAGATCGAAGGGGGCAAGCGACAGCGTTGTCAGGGCGCCGGCGGCGAGCGCCAGCAGGTTGCCCAGCCAGCCGGGGCGGGTAATCCAGCGCATGGATGTTCCTTGAGTAACCGCCGCGAGCATGGAGGGTGCACGGCGGGTGAATGCTAAAAGGATCTATCTAAGCCAGTGCAACAGCCCCCGCAGAACCCTAGCGGCTTTCAGCTTCGGTACGGGTCAGGCGTAGCATATGCACGCGGCGACTGTCGGCGTTCAGCACGCGGAAGCGGAAGCCATTTATCTCAGTCACCTCGTTACGCTTGGGCAGATGACCGAAGGTGCTCATCACCAGGCCAGCGACAGTATCGAATTCCTCATCCGGAAATTCGCTCTGGAAGAACTCGTTGAAGCTATCGATCGGTGTCAGCGCCTTGACCAGAAAGTCGCCGCTAGGCAGTGGCCGGATGTAGCTGTCTTCTTCGATGTCGTGCTCGTCCTCGATATCACCAACAATCTGTTCGAGTACGTCTTCGATGGTCACCAGTCCGGCGACACCGCCGTATTCGTCGATGACGATCGCCATATGACTGTGATTGGCGCGGAACTCGCGCAGCAGCACGTTGAGGCGTTTGGATTCGGGCACGAAGGTGGCGGGGCGCAGCAGGTCCTTGATGTCGAAATTCTGCTGATCGTTTTGCAGGATCAGCGGTAGCAAGTCCTTGGCCAGCAGCACGCCGATAACTTCGTCGAGGCTGTCGCCCACTACCGGATAGCGCGAGTGCGCTGCGGAAATGATCGCGGGGAGAAACTCCTTCGGCGACTGGTCGGCCCTGATGCTCATTACCTGCGAGCGCGGCACCATGATGTCGCGCACCTGCAGATCGGCGACCTGGATGGCACCTTCGACAATCGCCAGGGCTTCGTTGTCGAGTAGTTTGTTCTGGTGAGCGCCGCGCAATACTTCCAGCAGCTCCTCACGATTCTTCGGCTCATGGGCAAAAGCCTGGCTGATTTTCCCAAACCAGGACTTCTGCCCGTTGCTCGATCGGTCTTCGCTCATATCTTTGACTCAGTGGTCCTTGCAGTTGCCCGTAGCGGGCTATTCGTCGGCGTAAGGGTCGGCGTGACCCAGTTCCGCCAACAGTTGACGCTCGATGCTCTCCATTTCCTCGGCTTCGTCGTCATCGATATGATCGTAGCCGAGCAGGTGCAGACAGCCATGGATGACCAGATGCGCCCAGTGCGCCTGCAGTGTCTTGCCTTGTTCTACCGCCTCCCGCTCAAGCACCGGTACGCAGATCACCAGATCGCCCAGCAGCGGAATATCCAGCATCGGAACGCCGCCCGGTCCGTCGGGCACTTCGGCCGGAAAGGAAAGCACATTGGTGGCGTAATCCTTGTGTCGCCATGTCCGGTTCAGCTCGCGGCCTTCAGGTTCGTCCACCAGGCGGATGGTCAGCTCGGAGTCGGCCGTGCGCTGGCGCAGCCCCAACTCACACCAGCGACGCAGGTCCGCCTCGGACGGGATGGCTCCCTGGCTTTCGCATTGCAGGTCGAGCTCAATCACGTCCATGTTCCTGAAGCGTACGATTACCGTTTTGTGCCTGATCGCCCTCGAATGCCTCGTAGGCCTCGACAATTCGCTGTACTAGCGGATGGCGTACCACGTCCTTGGGTTTGAAGTGCGTGAAGCTGATGCCATTGACGTCCTTCAGGACTTCGATCACGTGGGCCAGACCGCTCTTGGTGCCACGAGGCAGGTCCACCTGCGTAATGTCGCCGGTGATCACCGCTGTCGAGCCGAAGCCGATGCGGGTCAGAAACATCTTCATCTGCTCGAGGGTGGTGTTCTGACTCTCATCGAGGATGATGAAACTGTTGTTCAGCGTGCGTCCACGCATGTAAGCCAGCGGCGCGATCTCGATGACCTGTTTCTCGATCAGCCTAGCGACCTGCTCGAAACCGAGCATCTCGTAGAGCGCGTCATACAACGGGCGCAAGTAAGGGTCGATCTTCTGGGCCAGATCGCCGGGCAGGAAGCCAAGCTTTTCACCGGCCTCGACTGCCGGACGTACCAGCAGGATGCGGCGAATCTGCTCGCGCTCCAGTGCATCGACAGCGCAGGCGACCGCCAGATAGGTCTTGCCCGTGCCGGCTGGGCCGATACCGAAGTTGATGTCGTTGTCGAGGATCGACTGCACGTAGAGCTGCTGATTGACGCCGCGTGGACGGATATTGCCTTTGCGGGTGCGCAGCGAAATGTTCGGCGTCGTAGACGAGTTGTTCAACTCTTCCATTGCCGACTCCTGCAGGAACAAATGAACCGTGTCTGGCGAGAGCTCAATGCTCTTGGTCTCGCGATACAGGCGTCGCAGGAGATGCTCTGCAGCTTGGGCCACATCACTCGGGCCGACCAACTCGAATTGGTTGCCACGGTTGCGGATTTCCAGATCCAGGCGTTGTTCGATGAGGCGCAGATGCTCGTCGAACTGACCGCAGAGATTGGCAAAGCGATTGGCTTCAAAGGGTTCGAGGGTAAAGCGATGAGGTTCTGTGGGGGCGTTCAAGGGCTTTTAGTTGACCTGCTTTGCAAAAAGATGGGAGGAGAATAGCGCTGCGTGAAGAAAAAAGCAGTGGCGAGCCGTTGCGTTACTGCGGCTGCAGCTCATTCGGCGATCGGCCGCAGTAACGCGGTGCTCAGCTAACGACCGGCTCCAGCAGTGTGCCGCGCAACGAGTGCGGCAGCGCTTCGTCGATGTGCACGTCGACAAACTGTCCGATTAACCGCGGATTGTCGCAACGGAAATTGACGATCCGGTTGTGTTCGGTACGACCCTGTAGCATGCCTGGGTCTTTCTTAGAGTAGTCCGTGACGAGAATGCGCTGCTGCGTGCCCGCCATCCGTCGGCTGTTCTCGAAACCCTGTTGGTTGATCCGCTGTTGCAGGATCGCCAGGCGCTGCTTCTTCACGTCGTCTGGGGTTTCGTCGACCAGGTCCGCTGCTGGCGTGCCCGGCCGCGAGCTGTAGACAAAGGAGTAGGAGAAGTCGAAACCAACGTCCTCGATCAGCTTCATGGTCTGCTCGAAGTCCTTCTCGGTTTCGCCTGGGAAGCCAACGATGAAGTCAGAGCTGATCAGGATGTCCGGTACGGCGGCCTTGAGCTTGCGGATGCGTGACTTGTATTCGAGCGCGGTGTGGTTGCGCTTCATCCCGGCCAGCACCCGATCCGAGCCTGACTGAACCGGCAGATGCAGATACTTCACCAACTCTGGCACTTCGGCGTGAGCCTGGATCAGCGCATCGGAGAATTCCAGTGGGTGGCTGGTGGTGTAGCGGATGCGGTCGATGCCATCGACTGCCGCGACCACGCGGATCAGTTCGGCCAGATCGGCAGTGCGGCCGTCATGGGTAGCGCCGCGGTAGCCGTTGACATTCTGTCCGAGCAATGTGACCTCCCGAACGCCGTTTTCGGCCAGGTGAATGACTTCGGCAAGCACATCGTCGAACGGACGGCTGACTTCCTCGCCACGGGTGTAAGGCACCACGCAGAACGTGCAGTATTTGCTGCAGCCTTCCATGACCGAGACGAACGCGGTCGGGCCGTCGACGCGCGGCTCGGGCAAGCGGTCAAATTTTTCGATCTCGGGAAACGAAATGTCGACCTGCGGTTTCTTCGTCGTGCGCGCTGCATCGATCATTTCGGGTAGGCGGTGCAGCGTCTGCGGACCGAAGACCACATCGACATAGGGCGCCCGGTCACGGATCGCCGCGCCTTCCTGGCTGGCAACGCAGCCGCCGACACCGATCACCAGCTGCGGGTTTTCAAGCTTGAGCTCCCGCCAGCGGCCCAGTTGCGAGAACACCTTCTCCTGGGCCTTTTCACGAATCGAGCAGGTGTTGAGCAGGATCACATCGGCTTCCGCCGGATTTGAAGTGATCTCGAGAGGTTGCTGCTCACCCAGCAGGTCAACCATGCGCGAGCTGTCGTACTCGTTCATCTGGCAACCGTGGGTTTCGATATAGAGCTTGCGGGTCATGTTACGGGCCGGCGTTGTGCAAAAAATGACCGGCGATTATACGACCAGGGCGTGGGCGATAAAAGCGCAAGCGCAAAGGCCCGCCTCAAGCCGTGAGTCGCAAGGGAAAACAGGCGGGTTTGGTGACATTGAGGCCAGTCGGAGTACGCATTCGCTGGCAGCGCGCTATTCGCCCGCCGTCTGCAGGTCCATCAGATAGTCGCGAAAGATCTGCCCGAGGACCTGAGTCGCGATTTCGTGCTCCTCACGGCCCATCTGCGCCGAGACACGATCGGCAGTATCCAGCGCCTCTTCTTCGCCATTGACCGCCGACATCTTCAACACAACGTAAGCCTGGACGTTGTTGGCGGGCACCCCTTCACCGCGAAAGAACATCACGCCGAGTCGATGCTGGGCCAATGCGTGTCCCTTCAATGAGGCCTGCTCGAACCAGTGAAGCGCTTTGGCCAGGTCACGTGGAACGCGCCGGCCGTTGTAGTAATAGTCACCGAGCTCATAGGCCGCCTGCAGGTCACCCCCGTTGGCGGCATGTTCGCAGGCGCGTAGCGCTTCGTTCATCGCTTCCGGGACGGTGTTGAGCGCGCAGCGGGAAGTGGCAGGGATCAGCAGCGAGTTGCCGCCCGCGATGCCCAGCAGGGGAGTGAGTAGCAGCAGGCAGCCAAGAGTGAGGCTGCGACCGGTGCAAGTCATGAATCAAGGCGCCTCGAAGATCAGGGCGGTGACTGAAAGGTTCGGCGTGAAACGAGCCGACTGTCACATTATGGATAAGCGGTGGCCTGCTTACAAAGGCTTTAACGGCAGGCTTGCGGCTTTTTATGTGGGCGCAGGGCTTTCTTCTCGCATATTCCCGGGTAGATGGAGCAATAGCCAGGCGATGATCGGAATGGCCAGTGCCAGCCACAGCTGCTGATAGGCCAGCAGCGGGTTGGAGCTGAGCAGCAGCCCACCCCATGGGAGCAGAGCCATGAGCAAAACGCCGCCAGCCAACCCCGCCGCGGCCTGCAGGCGTGCAGGCCATTGCAGCAAGCCTGCATAAACCACCAGCAGAGCGCTCAGCAAACCCAGCGAAAGCGCATACGGCGCGCTCCAGCCCAGCTGCCTGGCCAGTTCAAAAAACGCGCATAACCCAATCACCACACGGCCCCAGGTGGGGCGGCTCCAGATCCATCTGCGCGACAGAGTCAACGCGACCACACCGACGAGCGGCAAGCCAAGCAGCAAGGTTGCCTGCAGCAGCCAGCGTTCCGCTTCGAGCGTATCAGCACCTAGTGCTAGGCGTGCCGCCGCGCATGCACCTGTCCCGGCCGCCAGACTGAACGCAAGCAGTGCCGAGAACAGAGCCGGTTGATCCGGCTCACCGTAGCCGCGGCGGGCGCTGCCGATCCAGATGGCGCTCGCCAACCCCGTCAGGGTCAGCAGCACGGCTTGTAGTAGATCGGGGATCAGGTTCATTTCAGCTGAGCGAAGGCGTGCTCGGCGGCATCGAAGGTGATCTGCAGCTCCTTATCGCCATGAGCGATGGAGGTGAAGCCGGCTTCGAACGCGCTGGGCGCCAGATACACGCAGCCCTCAAGCATCAGGTGGAAGAAGCGTTTGAAGCGCTCGGCGTCGCTGGACATTACGTCGTCGAACGTGACGATGTTGTCCGCTTCGCTGAAATACAGACCGAACATGCCGCCCACCTGGGTGGTGACGAACGGAATGCCGGCGGCTTCAGCCCGCTCTTTCAGGCCCTGCAGCATGCGCGTGGTGTAAGCGGTGAGCTCTTCATGAAAACCGGGGCGATTGATCAGCTTCAGCGTCGTCAAGCCGGCCGCCATCGCCAGCGGATTACCTGACAAAGTGCCGGCCTGATAAACCGGGCCCAGCGGGGCGATGCGCTCCATGATGGCGCGCTTGCCGCCAAAACAGCCGACCGGCATGCCGCCGCCAATGATCTTGCCAAAGGTGGTCAGGTCCGGGGTGACGCCGTAATGGGCCTGAGCGCCGCCGAGGGCGACGCGGAAGCCGGTCATCACTTCGTCGAAGATAAGCACCACGCCGTGTTTGTCGCACTGCTCGCGCAGCCCCTGTAAATAACCGGGTGCCGGCGGTACGCAGTTCATGTTGCCTGCGACCGGCTCGACGATGATGCAGGCCACTTCGCTGCCCACTTCGGCGAGCATCTGCTCGACAGCGGCCAGGTCGTTAAATGGCAGCGTCAGGGTGTGCTTGGCAAATGCTGCCGGTACCCCCGCAGAGCTGGGAACCCCTTGGGTCAGGGCACCTGAGCCTGCCTTCACCAGCAGGCTGTCGGAGTGGCCGTGGTAGCAGCCTTCGAACTTGATGATGCTGTCGCGCCCGGTGTAGCCACGGGCTAGACGGATTGCACTCATGGTCGCCTCGGTGCCGGAGCTGACCATGCGCATCATTTCCATGGATGGCACCAGACTGCAGACCAGCTCGGCCATTTCGGTTTCCATGGCGGTCGGCGCGCCGTAGGACAATCCGTGTTGCAGCTGATTGCGGACCGCGTCGAGTACGTCAGGATGGCTGTGCCCCAGAATCATCGGGCCCCAGGAACCGACGTAATCTACGTAGCGATTGTCATCTTCGTCGGTGACATAGGCGCCTTCGGCGTGCTTGAAGAATAACGGCGTGCCGCCAACGCTGCGGAAGGCGCGTACCGGTGAGTTCACGCCGCCTGGAATTCGGTTCTGAGCACTTGCGAAGAGGGTTTCGGAACGGGACATAGTGCCTCTCTCGATACAGGAATAGGTTTGAGGAGCACGGCGGCTGGAGCCGTGCCGTGTTCAATTAATAGCGAAGAGTTCGCTGAAGGCCTGCGCGCGGCGTTCGACCTCGTTCGCCGAATCGGCAGCGAACAAGGCGTGGACGACGGCGATCAGACTGGCGCCCTTGGCGATCAGGCCTGGCGCATTGTCCAGCGTCACGCCGCCAATCGCGGTGATCGGCACGCTGAACCGCTGTCGGGCCTCTGCCAGCAGTTCAGGCGTCGCCGAGGGCGCGCCGGGCTTGGTGTGGGAGTCGAAGAACCGGCCAAACGCGATATAGCTGGCGCCCTCACGGATGGCCTGCTCAGCCAGATCCAGGCGCGCATGACAGGTCGCTCCAATGATGGCCTGGCGGCCGAGCAGGGCACGAGCCGCTGAGAGCGATCCGTCTTCCTGGCCGAGATGCAGGCCGACGCCCAGGCGGGCGGCAAGCTCGGCATCATCGTTGATGATCAACTGGGCGCCGTGACGATCGCAAAGTTCGCGCAAGGCCTCGGCCTCGCGTAGACGCCGTCTGTCATCCTCGGACTTGTCGCGGTATTGCAGCAGCCGAGCACCGCCTTTGAGCGCCGCCTCGGCATAGGGCAGCAGCCGCCCGTCGGCCAAGAGTTTGCTGTCGGTGATCGCGTAGAGCCCGCGCAGTTTGGTGTCTTTCATGGCAGCGCTCCGGTCAGGCCAGATCCAGCGGCAGGCGTCGTGGAATATATTGGCCACGGCCTGGTGCTTCGGCGTCACGCAGGGTGCGCCAGGTGTAATCGAGGGCGGATTTCACCGCGCTGGCCAGATCCTCGCCCAGCGCCAGCCTTCCGGACAACGCACTGGCCAGGGTGCAGCCGGACCCGTGATAGCTGCCGGGCAGGCGCTGACAGCTGAAATCGTAGCGGCTGCCATCACGTGAGTAGAGTCGGTTGTGGACTTCGGTCTCGTCGCCATGGCCGCCGGTGATCAGCAGGTGACGGATGAAGGGCAACAGCTTTTCCGCACATTCATCGGCGCTGCCTTCCGGAAGCTCGGCAAGAATCCGTGCTTCAGGCAGGTTCGGGGTGGCTATGGTAGATACTGGAAACAGCCGTTCGCGCATGGCGTATCCGACTTCGTCCTTGCCCAGCGCGCCGCCGCCGCCGGCGCGCAGCACCGGATCACAAACCAGTGGGATGCCAGGCAGCTTCTGCATGATTTCCAATACGGTCTCGACCATTTCAACCGAGCCGAGCATGCCCAGTTTGACCGCGGCCACTGGCAAGTCGGCTATGACGGCGTCAGCCTGAGCCAGCACCCATTCGCGATCGAGCACGCGAAAGTCGGTGACGTTGACGGTGTCCTGAACGGTCAGTGCAGTGACCGCCGGGGCGGCGTGACAGCCCTGGGCGATAAGCGCTTCGATGTCGGCTTGTAGCCCAGCACCGCCACTCGGGTCGTGGCCGGAAAGGCAAAGAACGACAGGGCGGGAGCAATGGCCGGACATCGATGGGTTCCCCGAGTCATGGTGTGGTGGGTCCGGCCGAGGCTAGGCGCTGCCGGATTTTCATGGCGTGCGAGCTTATCACCAATCCTCCCGGGCAGCTCGCGCCGGCACGGGCTCGCGGTTGCCGCCGCGTACGTCCGTCCGGTGGGCACATAGCGTCGATTCTGTGGCGCCAGAACCATGTTAAAGTGCCAGCACTTAGCTTTGGCTGTGTGTATTCGGGAGAACGGGGGTTCTTCTGGCGCAGCTCGACGGATTGCCTCCCCATGCACCATATTCTTCTTTTACTGCTCGCCCTGCTGCCAGCGATGTCGGGTGCCGTCGAGCTCAACAGCAACACCCAGCGTCTTCCACTCGGCCAGGTCATGGCGGTGCTGGAGGACCCCAGCCGCGAAGCCACCATCGCTGAGGTGGTCGAGCTCGATGCCGCGGGGCGCTTCGTCGAGAGCGATGAGGATGTGCTCAATGCCGGTTACTCACGCTCGGCGTTCTGGCTGCGTATCGACCTGAACTACCGTGCCGAGGCGCCAGCTGAACACAGCCGCTGGTGGCTGGAGCTGGCGTATCCGCCGCTCGACCATCTCGACCTCTACCTGCCTGATGGTCGCGGTGGCTATCGCCTTGCGCAGCAGAGCGGCGACGCGTTGCCGTTCCATGAGCGCCAGATCAGGCAACGCAACCATCTGTTCGACCTGCAGCTAGCGCCTAACCAGCCACAGCGAATCTACCTGCGGTTGGAAAGTCAGGGCTCGATTCAGATCCCGCTCACCCTTTGGTCGCCAGTGGCCTACCTGGAAGAACAATCCGGGCACATCTATGTGCTAGCGATCATCTACGGCGTGTTGCTGGTGATGCTGTTCTACAACCTGTTCATCTACCTCAGCGTCCGTGATCGCAGCTACCTCTATTACATCCTCTACATCGCCTCGTTCGGCCTATATCAGGTATCGGTGAACGGCCTTGGCGTTCAGTATCTCTGGCCGAACTGGCCGTGGTGGGCCAATGCATCGACGCCATTTCTCATTGGTGCGGCGGGTCTGTTCGGCTGTCAGTTCGCGCGCAGCTTTCTGCATACCAGCGAGCACAGCCCCTGGATCGACCGTGCCCTGATGCTGCTGATGGGGCTGGGGGCGGTGACGATGATCGTATCGCTGACCTCCAGTTACGCGCTGGCGCTGCGGATGGCGACCTTCCTTGCACTCTGGTTCATTCTGATTATTTTCGTCGCCGCCATTGTGGCCTGGCATCGAGGGATGCGTGTTGCGCGTTATTTCTTGATCGCCTGGTCGGCCTTTCTCATCGGGGGACAGATCAACACGCTGATGGTGCTGGGGTACCTGCCGCATACGTTCATCACCATGTATGCCGGCCAGATCGGCTCGGCGCTCGAGGTGGCGCTGTTGTCGTTGGCCCTGGCCGACCGGATCAACATGATGAAGGAAGAGCGTGCCCAAGTGCTCATGGAGACCGGGCGTAAACTCGAAGCCATGAACCGCGAACTGGCCGAGAGCAACCGCCTCAAGGATCAGTTCCTGGCCAACGTCACCCACGAATTACGAACTCCGATGCACGGCGTGATCGGCAGCCTCGACCTTATGCGCACCCTAGAGCTGAGCGGCGAGCTTGAGCAATACCAGCGCATCGCAACCAGATCGGCGCGGGACATGATGCAGCTGGTCAATGACATCCTCGCCTTGACTGAACTGCAGGCGGGCAAGTTGCGGGTGAGCAACGCGCCGTTCAGCTTGCGGATGTTGGTCGATGAGCTTTATGCGGAATACGGCGCGCGGGCCGCAACGCGCGGGTTGAGCTTCGATCTCGAGCTCGATGGCCACCTGCCGGAAATACTGGTTGGTGACCCCGGCAAATTGAAACAGAGCCTTGGCTACCTGCTCGACAACGCCATCAAGTTCACCCTGCGCGGCGGCATCACACTTTCGGTCAAAGGATACGAGTCAGCGCCTGGTTACTCGCTCGATGTGACGGTGATCGATACGGGCGTGGGGTTCGATGCGCCGGTCGATGACTCGCTGTTTCAATACTTCCGCCAGCTCGATGGCAGCATGACCCGCCAGTACGGTGGGCTAGGAATCGGCCTGTCTCTGTGCAAGCAGCTGGTTGAGTTGCAGGGCGGAACGGTGTCCTGCCAATCCGAGCCGGGTCGCGGCAGCCGCTTCCAGGTATTGCTACCGGTAGAGCTGACCTGAACGTGCAACGCTGAGCGCCCGCGCCTAAGGCTGCGGCCTGTTTCGCCATTGCAACGCGCAGACTTTGGCCGAAACCTCACTTTTGCCCGGCGTACCTGCGTGCTTCACTTCTTTGGTGGGTGCCCACCAGCCGGTGCCCGCTCGGCCCGGCGATTCATCGCAGTGACAGCGGTAGCTATTACTAACCCCTAGTTGCATGCCGTCGGGCCCCTTGCCGCATCTGCCGAGGAGACCCGATATGAGCCTGCTGCAATACGCCGAAACCCACGAGGTGCTGAATCAGGTCCCGCCATTGGACGGTGCCAACCTGTACCGTCTCGACCTGCCGCTGCAGGACTGGGTGCGGCGATACCGGGGCGGCTGGGCCGAGTCGCGGCTGGATGCTTACGGCGCGTTGGCCGGTGGGCCCCTGATGGCTGCCGGGTTTCTGGCCAACGAGAACAAGCCGGTGTTCAAGAGCCATGACCGATACGGACACCGCATCGATCTGGTGGAGTTTCATCCGGCTTATCACCAGTTGATGAGTGCCGCCATTGCTCATGGCATCCCGTCACTGCCCTGGACCGATCCGCAATCCGGCGCCCAGGTGGCGCGTGCCGGTTTGATGTATTTGCACAACCAGGCCGAGGCCGGCAGCAGCTGCCCGTTGACCATGACCTACGCCAGCGTTCCCGCCCTGCGACAGCAGCCTGGGATTGCCGACGTCTGGCTGCCAACGATCCTCAGCCGGGAATACGACCCACGCAACCTGCCGATGGAGCAGAAAAGCGGCGTCACCATCGGCATGGCCATGACCGAAAAACAGGGCGGCACCGATGTGCGGGCCAACACCACTCGTGCCCATGCCGTCGGGGCGCGTGGTCCAGGCCAGGAGTACGAGCTGGTCGGGCACAAGTGGTTCTGTTCGGCGCCTATGTGTGATGCCTTCCTGACCCTGGCGCAGACCGAACAAGGCTTGTCGTGCTTCCTTCTGCCGCGGCATAGGCCCGATGGCAGCCGTAACCAGTTCTATGTCCAGCGGCTGAAAAACAAACTGGGCAACTGGTCGAATGCATCCAGCGAAGTCGAATACCGCGGCGCGCTGGCCTGGATGATCGGTGAGGAGGGGCGCGGTGTGCCCACCATCATCGAGATGGTCTCCTCGACCCGTTTTGATTGCATGATCGGCTCCAGCTCATTGATGCGCCAAGCGCTGACCCAGGCCATGCACCATTGCACGCATCGGCAGGTGGGCGGTCGTGCCTTGATTGAACAACCGCTGATGCAGAACGTGCTGGCCGACCTGGCGCTGGAGAGCGAGGCTGCACTGGCGCTGACCATGCGCATGGGGCGCGCGATGGACAATCCGTTCGACGAGCAGGAGGAGAAGTTCGCCCGGCTGGTCACGGCGATCGGCAAATACTGGATCTGCAAACGCGCTCCGGAAATGGTCGCCGAAGCCAGCGAATGCCTCGGCGGCGCCGGCTACGTTGAGGAGACGATCATGCCGCGCCTCTATCGCGAAGCGCCGGTGAACTCCATCTGGGAAGGCTCAGGCAATGTGCAGTGCCTGGATGTCCTGCGTGCGCTGTCCAAGGAGGCTGGTGTGCTGGAGGTACTGTTCGCCGAGCTGGGCGACGGTCATGGCGATGTGCGTTTGCAACATCACATCAAAGGGCTGCAAACGGCTTTTGCCGATAAAGGCGACATCCAGTACCGCGCGCGTCAGCTCACCGAAGACGTAGCCGTCGCGCTGCAGGCCAAGCTGCTGCTTGAAGCGGGTAACGATAAAGTCTCGGATGCGTTCATCGCCAGCCGCCTGGCGGGTAACGGCCGGGCCTTCGGCACGCTGCCGCGCGGCCTCGACATCAGTGCGCTGCTGGCGCGTAGTGCGCCGACCGAGCGCTAGGTGCGCCCGTCGCCTACTTGGGCAGGATCGCGCCGGCCTGCGGCGTTTGAATGTCCCGTTCGGGGATTTCCCAAATCACTAGCTCCGGCGGTGTTTCGCTGAAGTCACGGCTGGCGAAGTAGCGGGTAGCGGCGCCAGCGAACTCGCCGCCATCCTTGGCAAAGTTGCCTACCGCGGCGCCTACGGCCTGTTCGAGGAAGGCATGGAAATTTGAGTTCTGCGAGAACGAGGTGCCGATCAGCGCGATATTGGGCAGCTGCGCGTCGCCGAAAAGGTCATCTTCACTGAGAATGTCGCTGGCCTCGGCCTGTGTTTCGAAGCGGGTGGGGCGGACCCTTTCCTGTTCGGGCTGCAGCGCGGGCGGTAGCCAGTCGAGGCCAGCCAGGCGCGGAAGGTCGCCGGGGCGCGGCTGAGGTTCTCCGGGATGAGCGACCAGCGTTTTCGCCGGGCTGGGGTTCACCTCGGTTTGCTTCACCGCTGCGGCCAATGCGGCAGCGGCCGCCTGTGCACCGGCTTCACTCCAGTGAGTATCGGTGCGAAGAAAGGCCTCGGGCCCCAGCGTCGCGAGTACCGGGGTAAGGTTCAGGGTGCGTACGCCCGCCAGCTGCGCCGTCCAATCCCGGATTCGCGCCTCGAAACGCTCCGGCCGAGGAATACCGCACAACGCCTCGCGGACGATGCGCGATTTGTCCGGCACGATGGCGACGATCAGCTCAATGCCGCGACTGGCCAGATACTTGCGCACGGCGTTAACCTGTTCCGCTTTGGCGGCGGCGTTCGCGTCAGCCTCGGGATGGACCTTTAACTCGTCGGCGATGAACAGCCAGCCATCGCACCCTTCGCGCACGCGTGGTCCGAGGTCGTCGATTAGCAGCCAGCTGGCGGCACGTTCGAGGCGCGCGGCCTGCTCGGGAAAGGGCACATTCGCCAGTTCGTCGGCGATGCGGTGAGTCACCTCGCCATGGAGCAGCGCGTCCCAACTCGGGCGGCCTTCGATCAGGTCGACGCGGCCGGTATAAACCGCCCACAGGCAGGAAAGCAGGCCGCAGACGAAGAACAGCACAAGCACCACGCCGGCCAGCGGACTCAGCCGGACGCTGAGCTCGGAAGGTGGAACCGGTGCCGGAGAGGAGGGGAGCGAAGGAGTGGTCATCAGGCGGCCCTCAGAACTGGAAATACAGGAAGGGCACGGTTTCGCGGCTGGCGATCAGCGCGAACGACAGCAGGAAACCGCAGATCGGCCAGGCCGCGCCCAGCATAAGGAACCAGCGATCATCGCTCCAGCGCGCTTCGGCACGGGCCTGCCAGACCGGCAGGATAACGCAGACGATGCCGAGCATGGCGGCGATGCCGTGGGCCGGGCGCAAGGTTACCGCCAGGGCATCGCCGAGGCCGAAGCTGTGCAGGCCGAACTGCCCGGCGTACATCGACAGCGCACTGTCCAGGTCCGGTGCGCGGAACAGTGTCCAGGCGAGTGCCACGAACAGCAAGGTCAGTGCATGCGCGGGGAAGGCCGGCATGGCGCGCAGACCTGCCTGGTCCCAGGCGCGCGCCGCGCAAAGTGCCAGCCCGTGCAGCCCGCCCCAGAGCAGGAAGTTCCAGCTGTCGCCGCCGTGCCATAGGCCGGCAATCGCCATGGTCAGGAACAGGTTGCGGTAGGTGATCCACTCGCTGCGCCGGTTGCCGCCCATGGGAATATACAGGTAGTCGCGAATCCAGCTGGACAGCGACAGGTGCCAGCGGCGCCAGAAATCCTGGATGCTGCGCGCCAGATATGGTCGGTTGAAGTTCTCGGGGAAGTGAAAGCCGAGCATCAAGCCGATGCCGATGGCCATGGCGCTGTAGCCGGCGAAGTCGAAGAACAGCTGCATCGAATAGGCGAGGCAGCCGATCCAAGCGTCGACGAAGCTCGGCTGCTCCAGCGCGAAGGCGGTGTCGGCCAGCGGCGCCAAGCTGTCGGCCACCAGCACTTTCATGCTCATGCCGATCATGAAGCGTCGGGCGCCGAGGGAGAAGTTCATCCAGGTGGCGCGGCGCTGTGCCAGCTCCTCGCGTACCCAGTTGTAGCGAATGATCGGCCCGGCGATAGAGTGGCCGAACATCGATAGGTAGGTGGCGTAAGCGACGAAGCTGCGCTCGACCGGGACCACATGGCGATGCACGTCAACCATATAGGAAATCGCCTGCAGCACAATGAATGACAGCCCCGCCGGCAGCGCGACGTGTTGCCATTCCAGCGACATCGCCCCCATGCCCATCAGTAGCTCGCTGATTTGACCTGCCACCATATTGGCGTACTTGTACCAGCACAGCACCAGTACGTTCAGGACGATCAGCGCCGCGAGTACCCGCACCCTCGTCCTGCCCTGTTCGGGCAGGCGGTTGATCAACAGTCCTCCCAGCCAAGCGATGACCGTCAGCACGATGTGCAGCAATAGGAACATCGGGCTCAGCCAGCCGTAGAAGAACCAGCTGCCGACCAGCAGCACCGGGTTGCGCCAGCCAGCCGGGCTCAGGCTGTAGACCAGCACAAACGCCGGCAGGAAAAAGATCAGAAACTCGAGGGAGGCGAATACCATGTCAGTTCTTCAATTGGCCACTGTGTCCCTGGCCTGAAACAGGCGAGATCCATCTGCAGAAGGTGCCAGCATGACGCTGTAGCGCTCGCCGGCTTCCAACTGGCCGAGCGCCAGCGGCTCGCCCACCAGCTGACCGTCGCACAGCAGTTGCACCGACAGGTTCAGTGGATTGATCAGCCGCCGCTGGAAGCCGCCCATCGCCACTGCCTTGAAGATCGAAACGTCGCGCCCGGCGGCATTCAAGGTGGCGTTTTTGCAACCGCCGTCGAGGTTGTAGAAGGCCAGCGAGGACTTGAGGGCGCTGAAGTCGTCCGCCTGCTCACGCACCACGCGTACGTCCATCGTCTCGCCCTTGCCGGCGAGGCCGACAACGGTGACGAATTCGCCGGGCTTCACGGTAACGTTCAGTGCATGCTGCTGCTCGCCGCGGGTCAGTGTGCCCTGCACGGGCGTGCCGGCCGGCACCACCAAAAAGTCCGAGGCGGCGCTGTCGCCTTCAAGCGCTAGGGTTGCGCCAGAGCCAGCGGCGACTAGCTCAAGGGTACCGGGCGCTGCGCTGACGAAGCGCAGAAACGCCGAGTCTTCACTCGGGCCGGTGGGGTACAGCGGGATCGAGGCCGCCAAGGCAGACAGTGGTGCTGCCGCTAGCCAGGTAATCAACAGGCGTGAGCGGCTCATTGCTTGGCCCCTTTGGCGCCGAGGGCTTCAGGCGGGAGCTTGGCGATGGCGTCAGCGATACCTGCGCCCCAGCTCTTGTAGCCGGCAACAGTGAAGTGCTGGCCGTCGGTGGTCCGCCATTGCCCCGGCTTGGCCATCTTCAGCGAGTCGACGTAGGTGCAGGGCGCCACGTTGGATTCGAGAAACTTCGACATCAGCTGGGTGCGCGAATCGTTCTTCTTGTACATACCGCCTTCCTTGCCCCATGCCGGGCCTACCCACACGCACTTGGTGCCGGTAGCCGCGATGGCCTTGGTCAGGCTGGTGACGCTCTGCCAGGCCCAGGCCTTGGGAAAGGCCGGCTTGTCGTAGGAGGCCATGGTGTCGGCGATGACCAGTACCACCACGTCGGGCTTCTTCTGCGCGATTAGGTCCTTGATCGGGGTAGTGGTGGCTTCGCGGCCCTTGATCAGCAGCTTGCCGGTGCCTTGTTGCTCGGCGCCGCAATCGACCTTCTTGGTGGTCAGCCAGTCGGCTGCGCTTGCCCCGCAGGCCCCGATCGAGTGCACCTGTGCGCCTTTGGCGACGAGAGCGGCGTTGAGCGGCTCGGTCAGGTGGTTTTGCAGGCTCATGTGGCTTTCGCCGAGAACGAGCAGGGTGAGGCCGGCGAGGACGGACATCGTGTGGCTCCTGGGTATCAGTGGGCGTAGGGGGATTGGTAGGGGCTGATCGGTAAGGCCATTGGCCCGGCCTGATCCTCGAAGAGGTAGCGCAAGTACAAGCCGGTGTTCCACTGGCGATAGTCTTGGGCGTTATCAAGCCCGAGATGCCCGCCGAGAACGAAGTTCGGCGTCACGCGGTACTCTCCTGCGCCGTACAGGCTGTAGCCGAGGCTAGTCTTGCGGCTGCCCGCATACACTGCTGGTCGCCCGAGGACGCCGGACGCCGCTGCCTGCATATTCGGGTCGTTGGGGAAGTAGTCGGCGTCATCTTGATCAATGAACTGCAGGCCTACCGAGCCCTTGAGCTGATAGCTGAAACGCTCGTAACGCTGCGACCATGACACTGGCATGCTCAGCGCGAAGAATGTCTGCGGGCTGAAGTAGCCTCCATGGCCGTAGGTGTAGTAGCCCTGGTTTTCGGAGTAGCCGAACGCTGTGCTGCTGACGCCGAGCGTGAGCTGCTCGCCTTCTGTGTTGCTCAGGTACCAGTACACACCGCCGCCGAGTTCGGCACGGTTATTGTCGCTGACGTTGTTGCCCTCGAGCACATGGGCGGCGGCGTAGCCATAGGCACCTACGTTGCCATCGTCGTAGCCAAGCTCGCCGCGTACCCCATTGGCGGTCACGCCGCCCCATTGCTGACCGGTGCGCTTGTCTTCGGTGCCGGCGAAGGACAGCACACTGTCAGTCACCGCGCGGCGCGATGCGCCCGCCTTCCAGTGTGCGTGGCCGGTCGAGCCAATCGGCCGCTCGATGCTGACGCCGCCCACCGTCGTGTCGTAGAGAAAGCCGAGCGGGGTAGTACCGAGGTCGGCCTTCAAACCGATATTCTCATGCGCGTAGGCGACGCCGATGCCGACGCCGCTGGCTTTCTGCGAGCCGGGCGAGTCGGCAGAGGCAAGCGGGCCTGCGCCAAAGCGACCGCGGGCGTCTTCGCCGACGCTCGAAGCATTGAGTGCCACGGGCGTTACGCGCACCGCAACTCGACCGTTGCCCACCGGAAGGTTGGCTTCTGCGGGTGCCTCGATGCGAGTCAGGCGTCCAAGTCCTGATTCGCTGTCGTTTCCCGAGACCTGCAGGCCCTGCACCAGGTAAGGACTACGTGCCTCGGAAATCTCGGCCAGTGCGCGTGCGGCGGGGCTCAGATCGGCGCGTGGATCGACCGGTTTCGGCGGCATAGCAAAGGGATTGCCAGACACGCTGGCCTGGCTGGCGACCCGGCCCGTCGCGCTTGCCAATCGATCCGACGCGGTCGGCACTGGCGCCAGCGGGTCGGCCGCTTGCAGCCGCTGCCCCGTCTGGCCCGGCAAGCCAAGGAAGGGGTTGGTGCTGTTCTGCTGGACCGTGGTGGCTGCGTAGGCGGCCCGCTCCTGGCGCTTTTCCTGCGCGACCACTTGCTTGAGCAGCTCCGCGGCCTGCTGTGTCTTGCCTTGGCGGCGGTAGAGATTCGCTGCCGCGGTGAGGACCTCGGCATCGGCCGGGGCAAGGCGCACGGCCTGCTGGATGGCCTGGTCGGCGAACCCGTGGTCACCCGCCTGTGTGGCGGCTTCGGCGGCACCTAGCTGCAGCCGTGCGTCGTCGGGGTTGCGCTGCAGCAGGGGGCGGTAAAGGTCGAGGGCTTTGGCTGGCGTACCGCCATCGGTGTACATGCGCGCCAAGGCCGAGTTCGCCAGCGCATCCTGTGGGCGGGCGGTCAGTGCTGGCGCGAGCATGTCGTAAGCAGCGACCAGATCGCCCTGTTCGCGAAGCCGGTCGGCTTGGCGCACACGATAGATGTGCAGCAGATCGTCGTACTGGCGGCGTTGTGCAGCGTCAAGCTGTTCGGCCTGAAGCGCACGCATCAGCGAAGCCGCTTCGGCATCCTGATTGGCGCTGAGCAGGACACCGATGTACTGCAGTGTCAGGCCGGTGTTGCGGCCGGGGCTGCGGGCCAACAGATCGCGCATCATCGTCATAGCCCGCACCGGGTCGCCGGCGTCGGCGTAGGCCTGTGCCAGTGCCGACTGGCGCTCGGGCCGCCCCTCGGCCAGCGGTTCGGTGCGGGCGAGGAAGACCCGGGCGTCCTGCTTGCGGCCGGCAGCGGACAGCTGACTGATCTGTTGCAGCTGCAGCTGGAAGGTCGTGTCGCTGGTCAGCTGCTGAATGTCGGCGGTGCGCGCGGATACGGGAATTCGCCGCAGCGCCTCGTCTGCCTTCTGCCATTCCCCGAGTTCGGCGGAAAGCAGGGCACTGACGTACAACGCCTGGGGATCGTCGGGGTTGGATGTCAGCAGGCCGTCGATCAGCGACCTTGCTTCGGGAGCGGCGCCCAGCTGCAGGTAGATACGCGCCAGCGCGAAGCGTGCCCAGGCATTGTTCGGGTCGTGCTGCAGGGCTTGCTCAAGTGCCTGCCGCGCCGCGGCCTGGTCGCCTTTGGCCTCGGCAATACGGGCACGCTGCAGTGCCTGGTTTGCCCGCAGCTCGCCGAGATTGCCTAAGGCATCGCGGCTTTCGGTGGGCAGTTGGTCGATCAGTGTCAGTGCTTCTTCAGTGCGCCCGGCCTGCACCATCGTATCGATCAGACCGCGCTGGGCGTCGGTGTCGGCCGGCTTGCGCTGCAGCACCTGCCGGTAGTCCGCTTCAGCCTGTACAAAATTACCGCTGGCCAAGTGGATGTTGGCTCGCTGGCGCAGACCTTCCAGGTTGTTCGGTTGCAGCGCGATGGCCTGCTGCACCAAAGCCAGGGCAGCGTTGCCCGAAGCCTGGCGACTGCTGTCTAGCAGTCGCCAATAACGCACTTCGTCCAGCGCTTTCTTCCAACTGCCGCCACGCGGCTGCCGTACCGCCTTCTTCAGTAGGAGTTCGGCGTCCTCAAGCTTGTCCTGCTGCTGGCGAACCACTCCCAGGCCACCAAGTGCATCGGGGTCGTTGGGGCTAGCCTTGAGGCGCTTGGCGAAGGCTTCCTCGGCGCTTGCAAGATCCTTGCGGTCGAGCGCGGCCAGGCCGCGCGCAACGTCCGGGTCAGGCTTCCACTCGACTGGCTTGGCCGGAGCCTTGCGAGCCTTGGCCAGTAGCGCGCGGATCTCGTCGTCGTCCGGATGGGTCTTCAGGTAGTGTTCGAACAGAGGGGCATCGGCCGGCTTCGGCTCGCCGATCCAGGTCAGTGCCAGGCGCCAGCCTTCCTCGGCGTAACCTTGTATGTCTTCGCGCGCCGTAAGTTTAGCCAATGCCCGGATGCCCTCGGGGCGCGTCGTTTCGCGGCGGGCAAGATGCTGGGCGAGGAACAGCGCGGCGATCGAGTCTTCCGGCCGCTCGCGTACCAGCCGCTCCAGGCCGGCACGGGCTTCGGTCCAATGCTCGTCCAGAAAACCGAGGTTGTTGTAGAACTCGCGCGCAATGAGCCCCTGCGGCTCGCGCTTGCCCAACAACTGACGATAGTGCTGGACGGCTTGCGCCCGCTCGCCATTGTCGACCAAGAGGCGGGCCTCTTCGAGCGCCTTGCTATTGACCGAGCTGGAAAGGTGAATGTCCTGCTCAAGCTGCAACGCCTGCCGGGGAAACGGCTCCACGGCTTGGAGCCGCGCGAGATATTTGCGCGCCTGTGCTGTGTTGCCCTTGTCCAGTGCAATGGCACCCATGCCGTAGAGCGCGTCTACCTGAGCGGCATCCAGTTCCAGCAGGCGGTTCCAGGCTTCAGCGGCCCGCTCGGGTTTATCCTGCGCCTGCCAGAAATGGCCTTGCCGGATCAGCAACTGCTGCGGGTCGTCCTGGGCGAGTGCTGTCGGCAGGCCGAGCGCCGCTAGCAGGCCAAAGGTCAGCGCGTGATATCTGAACATGTGGTGTTCCAGAGAGGTTGCAGGTTGCCGTCAGCGGCAAACCGGTAATGACCGTCAGCCCAGCCGAGGCCGAACAAGCTGAGCATGTAGTTGTAATAAACCGGCGGGGCCTTACCCGCGGGTGCGTCGAGGGCCTTCTCGAGCCCTTGGCGGGCGCGCTGCGCCTGTTGTTTGGCCAGCCGGGTCTTGCCCTTTGCGTGCAGGTAGGGCACGAGGGCTGCGGAAAATCCGAAGGGGGCGTCGCCTTCGGCTTTGCCGCTGGCGACCTCAACGCGTTCGGGCGGGATGCCGCGGGCCGCGGTGGCTGAGCCCATGCCGTGCACCGCTTGCAGCGTGGGCGCGGCCAGTGGATCGGCTGCCGACGTCATCCCTGCCCACAGGTACACACGGATGGCATCGTAGCTGCCGGCGCCACCCTTGAACGGATCGATCTCAAAGTGACCCACGCCATTCTCGTCGAGGCGATAGCCCACCCAGTCTGCAGCGAAGCCGTGCGGTGCTGAGCGCTGCAGGGCGACGGTGCTGGCCGCTGCGATGTTTGACCAGGGACCGGCCGGCTGCTCGGCGGCCAGTCGGCGCAGCAGCGGCAGGGGTTGGTAGCTAGGGTTAAAGCGCCAGAGCCGCTCCTCGGAATGCTCAAACCCGACCGGGCCGGGCAGCAGCATGGTGCCCAGGCCGGGCAGATCGGCGGTTTCCTTGGTGATGACGTTCGCCAATAGCTGCTGGGCATCGGCGCGGTATTTGGGGCGGTCCCACAGGCGTGACGCCTCGAGCAACGCGTAGGCGAACCAGAGGTCGGCATCCGATGCGGCGTTGATGTCCTGGCGTTGCCACACGCCATCCTTGCCCCTGCCCCATAACCAGGCTGGCAATTGGTGGTCGAGGTCGTTGCCAGCGAGGTTCTCGACGCTCCAGCGCCAGATCCGTTCGAATCGGTCACGATCGTTCGCGACCAGCGAAAAGAACAGTGCGTACGACTGGCCTTCAGACGTGCTGTGGTGCGGTTCGAGGGAGGATTCGAGCACCCTGCCGTCGGCCTGCACCCAGCGGTCGGCAAACTGCTCCCACATCGGCCACTGGCCCTGGCACTGATCTGCCCGTGCCGGGGTTGCAATCGGCAGGGCGATGATCAACATGGCCAGGGTCCGAGCTTGGCGGGCGCGTCCAGGCATGCTTCAGCCTTCCAGACGACGTCGCGCCTTGGCGCGCAGTACTACATAGAACACCAGGCTCAGCAGCGCCACGGCCAGTCCGGTGGCCAGCAACATCATGAACACGCTGCCCGAGAGCAACCACTGCAGGTACTTGAACCAACCCAGCGTGCCCACATGGTAGGTCTCCTCTGCGACCAGCGAGTCGACGCGGCTACCGTTGACCACTGCCAGGCTACCCTCGATGCTGCCTTCGTACTGCTCGCCACCGATCAGCGCATCGGTCAGTTCGCTCAGCACGGTAGGGTCGGCACTCGCCAGTACCACGACGGTGCGACCTGGCTCGACTGGCGACTCGAAGCCGGCGATGAAGCTGCGGGTACGGTCGCCGGCCAGCGAGACGCTCGTCCGAGCGCCGCGGTGGTTCACTCCAGCATCGGGGCTCAGCCAGTCGCGCATGCGCCAGGTCAGGTCCGACAGTTCAAGCCGCTGAGTGGTGCCATTCAGGGCAGCCGGCAGATGCTCGTTCCATGCCCGCAACACTGGCAGCTCCTCACTGCCAGCGATAACCAGCAGGTCCTTGCCGCGCAACTGTTCAGGGTCGGCGCCATCGGTTACCTGCACCGCTGAGGCGGGGTAGCCGGTGGATTCGCCAAAACGGCCGAGCACGGTCAGGTAGGCGGCGATTTCCTCCTGAGAGGGGGCGGACGCAAGCACTACTGCTGTTTCCGATAGATCGGCCAGGCGAGTGAAGGGGAACCCGCTGCCCTGGAATACGCCGAGGTTCGGCATCGCAATGAAATGGTTGTAGTGGCTCAGGTCAAGATAGGAGTCAGGCTCGATGCTGCCGCGCATGTTGTCGATAATGATGTCGCGGCACTCGCCTTGCTTGATGAAGTCGTACATGAAGCGGAACTCGAGGGTCGAATTCAGCGGCAGGTCGGTCAGCGGCAGATCGATATCCGTCTCGCGCAATAAACTGTCGTCGCTCTTAAGCAGGTCCAGCAGATTCTGGTCCTCGCCAAGCCTTTCCACTGAAGGCAGAGGCAGCGACTTGAGGTATTTTCCGTTTGCGCTAACCAGTAGCGAGGAATTGGTCGACACCGGCTGAGGCGTGTAACGGTAGCGCAGCTTGAGCGTCGGGTTTTCCTCGTTCCAGCCGAACAGGTCGGGGGGGAGGCGCACTGGGATGGAAATGGTGCCCGGATCGTAGCCCGAGACGCTGAGTGCCTTGTTGGCGATCAGCTCGCCGATACGTACCGGGCGGTCGCTGGGTAGCCAATTGGGTGCGTCATAGGGCTGGCGCGGCGCGAGGTTGACGACTTCTCCAACGGTCAATCGCTCGCCAGCCAATGTCTGGCTGCCAAGCGCCAGGGCCGCTGCGGCTTCCTTAAGCTGTGAGCTGTCCGCGCCGGCCACAACCAGCAGCTTGCCGTAGGGGTCATTGGGGTTATCGGTCATCGCCAGGGTTGGCTTGGTGACTTCCTCGACACCCAGCAACTGCGCCGCTGCGGCGCCGGTAGCCAGCACGACGGCGTGGCCCTGGTCGGGCAGCTCGGCGAAGCTCACCGGGAAGCGAGCGGTGCGATAACTAGCCAGGGCGCCGAACCAGGACGACAGCGCGCCTGCAGCCTCCAGTTGGGTGGCGTTCGGCTTGCTCATGAACACAAACGGCAGGGTCAGTGCACGAGCATCGCGGCGATCGAAAAATGGCTGTGGCAGTCGGCCGAGGTCGTTGGGCAGCGTCAGCGGTGTGGTCTCGATGGTTAGGGTGCTGCGATTGCTGACCTTGGCCCACAGGCTGGTGTGCTTGGGGTCTTCGCAGGCCATAGTGTAATGACCGATCAGCTGCAGGCTGAGCCGGTTGAACTCGGTGACCAGGTGCGGCGGGATCTCCACCAGTTGCTGCTGACGAGTGCCTGCGGTTTCGGTCGGCAGCATCAGGGTGGCAGCGACCTCGTCGTTGACTAAAACGTTGAGCTGCGACAGATCCGGCAGCAGGGCTGGCGAGTAGCTGTAGTTGAGCTGCAGCCGAGCGCCGGTAACGACTTGGTCAGCGCGCACGTCAAAATTGACGCTATCGATGCCTTCGATGCCGCGCAAGGTCATGGGGTAATTGGCGCCGAGCTGGCGCAGGGTAAGCTGCTGGCTGTTCGCTGCGTTGCTCGCTGCGATCAGCTGTATTGACTCGGTCGAGACGGCTTCTGGGGCGGCGTCCTCAGCAAGTGCCGACAGGGCCAGCGTGCTGGTCATGACGGCCAAGAGAGTGGTAACGGAGCGGCGCAACGGGAAGTCGACCTGCTTGCGGAGATTCATGTGTTCCTCGGGACAATTACCGGACCGGAAACTTTTGCGGTGCGGCGAAGCTGGATTTCTTCGAGAGTGGCTTTGTAGAGCTGGCGTATTCCGCGTAGGCCGACTCGCGAGACATCACGCAGAGCGCTCAGTGGAGTGTCGGCCCGGCTGTTGCCCCAGGCGTCTGCCCAAATGTCGGCGCGGCTGAACGTTAGTTGGGCCAGCTCGTACTGCTGTGCGGTGTTGAGCTGGTTGAAGTGCAGGCCGATGGTCTGGTCGCGACTGAATACTACGGTCGCTGGGAACGAGCTTTCGTAATCATCAAGATAAAGGGAGGCGTCGACCGTCGCCCCGCGCGGCACGGTTACCCCCGTAGGTAACTGAATACCAATCCCGCGCTGGGAGAAATCAAGGGTGTGGCAGGCGATGGTATAGCCATCGCCCAGCGCCAAGGTGGCGTTGATCCGGGCATTGACTCTCGGCTCGGCACGCATCTGGCGGCTTTCGCTGGCCACCGCCACCGCGGCGCTGGTGATGATGACGTTGTACAGCGTCCAGATCAGGTTGATGACTAGCGTGGAGGCACTGGCATCGGCGTCGAACGCCAGCTTGCCCAGCCCGACCGCTAAACCGAGCAGGTTCAGGCCCAACACCACGATGTAGGGGCGCGCCATCATCCAGTCGAAGTAGCCTCGGTCAATGACCCCGCCCTTCGCTGTGACGTTGAATTTGCCAAGCTTGGGGTTGACCAGCGCCAGCAGCACCGGCGGCATGATGTACCAGGCCAGTACCGTCTCGTAAACCTCGTTCCAGAATGAATGACGGAAGCGGCCCTGAATCGCGGAGTTGGTAATGCTGGCGTGCAGGATGTGCGGTAGCGCATAGGCTGTGATCAACAAAGCCGAGGCCTGGAACACCTGCGCTTCAAAGAACAGGTAGGCCAGCGGGGCGGTAAGGAACACTAGGCGCGGCAAACCATAGAAGAAGTGCAGCATGGCATTGACGTAGCACAAGCGTTGGCCGAGCTTGAGTCCGCGCCCGAGTAAAGGGTTGTCAGTGCGGAATATCTGCGCCATCCCGCGAGCCCAGCGGATGCGCTGGCCGATATGCCCCGACAGGCTCTCGGTGGCGAGGCCCGCTGCCTGGGGGATCGCCAGATAAGCTGTGTTGTAGCCCAGGCGGCTCAGCTTTAAGGCGGTGTGGGCGTCCTCTGTCACTGTTTCGACCGCCACGCCGCCGACTTCTTCTAGCGGGGCGCGTCGCAGGATGGCGCAGGAGCCGCAGAAGAAGGTGGCGTTCCACAGGTCGTTGCCGTCCTGTACCAGGCCGTAGAACAGCTCGCCTTCGTTGGGTACTGCACGGAAGGTTTCGAGGTTCTTCTCGAACGGATCGGGCGAAAAGAAATGGTGTGGGGTTTGTAGCAGTGCCAGCTTCGGGTCCTTGAGAAACCAGCCGATGCCGATCTGCAGAAAGGAGCGGGTCGGGACGTGGTCAGCGTCGAAGATGGCGACGTACTCACCATCGGTCTGCTTGAGCGCCCAATTCAGGTTGCCAGCCTTGGCGTGGAAATTATTCGGGCGAACGATATAGCCGATGCCGACTTCTTCACAGAACTGTCGGAAGGTTTCGCGGCGGCCATCATCGAGCACGTGCACGCGCAGTTTGTCTTTCGGCCAGTCGATCATGTGAGCGGCGATGGCGGTAAGACGCACGATTTCCAGCGGCTCGTTATAGGTCGGGATGAAAACATCGACTGTCGGCCACAGGCTGCGGTCGGCCGGTAAAGGCAGAGGTTTGCGCCGCAGCGGCCAGGCGGTCTGCAGGTAGCCGAACATCAATACTGTCAGGGCGTAGAGTTCCGCCAGCAGCAGGCCATAGCCGAACACCGCATCGAGCGGGTTCTCGAAGCCCAGCGAAGACGTCAGCCGCCAGTACATATAGCGCAGCGAGGCAATCACCGACAGTGTGATCATGCCGATCTTCACCCATTGGTGGTTATGCTTGCGAAGCAGCAGCACGGCAACCAGGCAAAAGGCTGAGAACAACAGTTGTGCTTGCAGGTCGAGCGGTGCGGCCACTACCGGAACGAGCAGCGCCAGGCCTATGGCTGCCAGAAGCATGCTGCCCAAACGGCCGGTCAGCCAGCGCTCCTCGCTGAGTGCACGCAGCCTTGTCACTAACGACGTCGGGGTGGGGCTCACTTGGTGGCACTGCCTTCTGAAGCGAAGGGCAGTTGGCCCATGAAAGTCTGGGCGAACCGGACCAGGTCCTGGAAACCTTGGCCGTTGGCGTCCTGTTCGAGCGCGGTACGGTTGTAGGCCAGCGCATCGGATACTGACTGGTCGCGGTGGATCATGCCGACCATTCGCTCGCCCACGGCTTGCTGCATGATCAGGCTGACGTCGCGGTTGAGTTGTCGGGAGTGGTCGACCTGATTGATTAGATAGCTACAACCGATAAAGTCGTCGCGCTCACCGACGTAGCTACTGATCAGCTTCTCGGCCATTGGCAATGCTGTATAGGAACTCGCGTCGGGAAGGCTTACAACGAGCGCCTGGCGAGTGATCGCCAACGCCTGCCGCAGGTAAGGTGATGGTCCCTGCGGCGTGTCAAGAATGACGACCGCGCCATCGGCAAGCTCCATTGCTTCGAGATGACGCCCCAGCCAATACCGGTCACGGTCCAGAAGCTGCTCAAACGCTTGGCGCTCGTTCTCTTCTATCAGGCCGTGCGGCAGCAGGGCCGGTCCGGCTGTGGTTGCCATACATAATGACCGCCAGTCCGAAGTGCTTTCGCTCGTACTGGCTATGCCGCGAGCGGCATCTTCTATCGAGCGCTGATTTAGAGGCTGGGCGTGATGAATGAGTGCGTTTTGTGGGTCAAGATCTACGAGCAGCACCGATCGGCCCAGGTTGGCCAAGCCTACTGCGAGGTTTGCAGCAATCGTGCTTTTTCCGACGCCGCCTTTACTAGACATGACAGTGACTACATTCACCTGGCCCAAAGCAGGCGCGAGCGGTTCGATGAGTTGCTCTTGCGATGCTTTCGCTGTTGCGTTGGCGATAGCTTCGTTTTCAGCCAGCTTCAGCTGGGCCAGTAGATCCTGCAGTCTCTCGGCAGGCCAGTCAGTTCGCTCGGTTTTGCTTTGAGAAGGATGCGCAGCTGAGGGTGCATCAGATGGACAAGAAATTGGCGCGACGATAGATGCCTTCTTTTCCACGGTCGGGCCGGGGAGCTGAGCTGCGCTTGGTGAGTCCGCTTGCTGTTCGGGCGTTGCGCTTGCCGCTAAGGCGGGCCAGTGACCGACGGAGACTTGGTCTCGCCCTGCGCGCGAAACCTCTTGGTACTGTTCAGGGGCTACATCGATCTTTCTAAAAAGGCCGAGGATGTCGCTCGAAATGCCCATTCCGAAGCTCCAGATGTAAAACATGTTCAATGGGGATCACAGCCAAGCCTGTGTTGCGCTTATCACGGCGACACTTATCGGGTGGCAGTCTGCTTTTTGGAGGTCATGAATCTGTTGAGCGAATGATGGCATACTGCCATTTCAGATGACAGTGCCGTTTGTCAACCTTTTTCTGGCGTCTACAAATTGACGCTCTGTTTGCTTGAGGTTATCAGTGGCGGAAAACTGTCGCTCGCCGATTGCTAGCAAGTTTGATTCCCATAGACGCTCCGCTTGTCGCCAATCAATCAGTGGCTGCCGGACTAGCGGGTCGGGCCATGTGGAGAAAGGGCTAAGTCGTACTTCATGGGTAACTCAGCCTGGAGCGACAGTGGCGTTGTAGGGCGCTTCTACCGTCGTCCGGATGGACCTGTTTTCTGGTGTTCAACTGGCGGCTGGTCAGTCGGCAGATCGACTCGCTTAGCAAGCTACAGTCAATGATGCAGCCAACACGCCGCGGTCGATGTTGGCACCACTGAGCACCACGCCAATGCGCTCGCCACGGTTGTGTTCGCGCTCCTGCATCGCGGCGGCCAGCGCGGCAGCGCCGGCGCCTTCGGCGAGGTTATGGGTGTCTTCGTGGAAGGCGACGATGGCATGGCGGATTTCAGCGTCATCGACGCGCACGATGCGCGCCGCGCCTTTGCGAATGATCTCCAGAGCGTCCGGAGATGGCATGCGGCATGCCATCCCATCGGCAAAGGTGTTGGCTGTTTCCGTACAGACGATGCGGCCTTGCTCGAAGCTCTGTGCATAGGCATCGGCAGCGCTGGACACCACGCCGATGATCTCCGTGTTCAGGCCCAGCAGGTCGCGGGTTCGGATCATCCCGCAGATGCCTGAGCCGAGCCCGATGGGCACATAAACCCGTCGCAGGTCCGGCACCGCTTCGAGGAATTCCAGCGCATAGGTGGCGACGCCTTTGATCAGGTCCGGATGCAGTGAGGGGACAAAATGCCAGCCGTTGGCCTCAGCCAGCTCCGCGGCGCGCTGGCGGGCGGTATCGAAGTCGCGACCGTACTCGACGACCTCAGCGCCGCATGCACGCATGGCGGCGTTCTTCTCCGCCGAGTTGCCTTCAGGGACCAGAATCTGCAAGCGTAAACCCGCGTTGCGTGCGGCCATCGCCAGGCTGATGCCGTGATTGCCACGGGTTGCGGTGACGAGCCCCGGCAAGCGCGGTTCACGCTTGATCAGCTCATTGATATAGAGCACACCGCCGCGCACCTTGAAAGCGCCGGCCGGCGTGTGATTCTCATGCTTGACCCAGACTTGGCAGCCAAGCCGTTCGGCCAGCAGTGGCCATGTGTATTGCGGGGTTGGCGGTACGCTCTGGTGAATCAGTTCGGCTGCCTGACGCAGTTGGTGTAGATCGAACATCGACGGCTCCTTGGCGGTTTGACGTCGATCCTAGGTGGCGGGCATTGTATGGGTAAATATTTATATTGCATGGCAAACAATGTGGTTACCCAAACTCGAATCTGATGACCAACCGCGCTACCTGGCGCTGGTCGATGCCATTGCATCGGCCATTGCACGTGGCGAGCTGCGGTCGGGGGATCGACTGCCGCCGCAGCGGCGGCTGGCCTGGGCGCTCGGCCTCAATCCCAGCACGGCAATGCAGGCCTACCGCGAAGCGGCGCGTCGGCATCTCGTCGGTGGCGAGGTAGGGCGTGGTACTTACGTGCTCGCCAGCAGCCGCGAGGCCAGCCTGTTCCGGCTGAAGACGCCGGAGGCCTATCCGGAACTGGTCGACCTCTCGACCAACCTGCCGGTACTCGACCCGGACGATGAGGACATGCAGCGCAGCATGGCGGCCCTGTGCGCGACGGGTGAGCTGGCGGGCCTGCAAGGTTATCCCTCAGCGCGCAGTCTGCAGCGTGGCCAGCTGGCGGTGAGCGGCTGGCTGCGTAGTCGGGCGCTTGAAATTCCGCCGCAGCAGGTGATGCTTTGTGCCGGGGCGCAGCAGGGCGTGTTCGCTGCGCTGATCGGATTGTGCGAGCCAGGCGAGCCGGTGCTGGTCGAAGCCCTGACGTCCCCCGGTATAAAGGCCGCCGGGCGTCAGTTACGACTACCGCTGCACGGGGTCGCAATGGACGCGTTCGGTATTCTGCCGGACGATCTCGACCGCCTGGCCCGCGCTACCTCGGCCCGCGTGGCCGTCCTGACGCCCTGCATGCAGAACCCGACCGCCGTCAGCATGGATACGCAGCGCCGCGAGGCTGTCGCTGCCGTAGCGCGACGGCGAGGCTTGCTGATCATCGAAGACGATATCTACGGCGCACTTGGCGACGAGCCACCTTTGGCCGCGACGTTGCCTGAACGGACCCTGCTGATCAGCAGTCTGTCGAAGACGGTCGCGCCTGGGTTGCGCCTGGGCTTTATTGCCGGACCGGACGAGTGGTTGTCGCGTATCGATCCGGAGCGGCAGGCGACCAGTTGGGCCTTGTCGACGCTATGCCTGCAGATCGGCTGCGAATGGCTTGAAGACGGCACCGCGGCGCGTCGGCTGGCCTGGCAACGTGGGCAGATGACCCGGCGTTGGCGGCTGGCGCAGAAACTGCTTGGGTCTGCGTCGTCAAATGCCTCACCGCATCTGTGGCTGGAACTGGCAGACGATCAAAGTCTGCCGGTGCTGTGCCGTGATGCGGGGATCGAGGCGGCTGCAGCGGCCGTGTTCGCGGTCGGTCATGGCGCGCCCAATGCGCTGCGTCTGAGCCTGACCGCGGCGCCCAGCCTGGCGATATTGAAGGCGCGGTTGGAGTCGCTGGCGCTGCGAATAGCCGCGTCTAATCGATGATCGCAGCACTGCGGTGCTACCGCTGTCATTGATCAGCAGGCAAGATGCTTTCAACGAACAGACAAGGAAACCAACCATGATTCCAGCAGGCGAGACTCTTCGCATTGCCACCAGCGCTGAAGCGGCGGTGGACCATCTTGCCGAACTCCACCAGCATGCCACTCGCTCGCTTAACCAGGCACTCAAACGCTATGTGAAGACTCGGCAGGAGCCCGACGCCGCCGAACGCGCCCAGTTTCGCTATCCCGAACTGCGTCTGACCTACGAATGCCATGGCGAGGTGCCGGCTTCCACCCGTGCCTACGCCAAGGTGCAGGCACCGGGTGTTTACAGCGTGACCGTGACCCATCCGGCGTCGTTCCGCAGCTACCTGCTCGACCAGCTGCGACCGCTGATCAAGGACTTCGGCGTCAAAGTTGAGGTGGGCATCAGTGAGCGCAACATTCCCTATCCCTATGTGATCGAACAGGGCGACGAACTGGCCGGAACCGGTGTGACTGCCGCCGAACTGGCGCGGGTGTTCCCCAGCACCGACTTATCCGCCGCCACCGATGACATCGCCGACGGCCTGTATGACTGGGAGCATGCCGATCCCTACCCGCTGGCGCTCTTCGATGGTGCGCGGGTGGACTTTTCCCTGCGCCGGCTGGTGCATTACACCGGTAGCGACTGGCGCCATGTGCAGCCCTGGATCCTGCTGACCAACTACCACCGCTACGTCGATCAGTTCATCCGTCACGGTCTCGACATGCTGCGCGACGACACCCGTTTCGTGCGCATGGTGCTGCCCGGCAACATCATCATCGAGCGCGGCATGGAGGAGGGCGAAGCCCAGGCGATCATTGGCGGCGTGCTCTGGCATCGCTATCAGATGCCGGCCTATCACCTGCAGGCCAAAGATGGCGATGGCGTCACCCTGGTGAATATCGGCGTTGGCCCATCGAATGCCAAGAACATCACCGATCACCTGGCCGTCCTGCGCCCCCATTGCTGGTTGATGATCGGCCACTGCGGCGGGCTGCGGCAGTCGCAGTCCATCGGCGACTACGTGTTGGCCCACGCCTACATGCGTCGTGATGGGATTCTCGACCGGGTGCTGCCGCCGCATATCCCGCTGCCAGCGCTGGCGGAAGTCCAGCAGGCGCTACAGGAAGCGGCAGCGCAGGTGACCGGGGAGCAGGGCGAAGCTCTCAAGCGGCGCCTGCGCACCGGCACGGTGCTGACCTACGATGATCGCAACTGGGAATTGCGCTGGGCTCAGGAGCGGCCGCTGATCAACCTCTCCCGTGCGGTCGCGGTGGACATGGAGAGCGGCACCATCGCCGCTCAGGGCTATCGCCTGCGCGTGCCGTACGGGACGCTGCTCTGCGTCTCGGACAAGCCGCTGCACAGCGAGATCAAGCTGCCAGGCTCGGCCAACGCTTTCTATGAGCGCGCCGTGACCCAGCACCTGAAGATCGGCATCGCCGCGCTCGATCTCCTGCGCACCCAGCTCAATTCACTGCACTCACGCAAGCTGCGCAGCTTCGACGAGCCGCCGTTCCGCTAATGCGCGGCGGCTCGCCGGACACTCAGTCCTTCAGGAAATCCGGCAACGTGGGGTCGCCTTTGGCCGGCAGGCTGTAGGCGACCACATAGTCGCCCGGCGGCGTCTCCATGAAGTGGTGGCCGCCTGCAACGATCACTAGATACTGACGCCCGTTGGCCTCATAGGTCATCGGCGTCGCCTGCCCACCGGCGGGCAGCACGTCTTGCCAGAGCACCTCACCTGAGTCGATATCGATTGCGCGGATGAGGTTGTCGGTTGCCGCCGCAATGAAGATCAAGCCGCCTGCGGTAATCACCGGGCCCCCATTGTTGGGCGTACCGACCGTCACCGGCAAGTGCGATGAAATGCCGAACGGCCCGTTACGGCGGGCGGTGCCCAGCGGCTCGTTCCACAAGACCTCACGGGTGTTGAGGTCGATGGCCATGATGCCGCCAAACGGCGGACGTGAGCAGGGCACGCCCGTCAGGCCGTTGCGCCAGGCCTGGATGGACACGGCATAGGGCGACCCCGCCTGGGGCACCGAGCCGCCGGACGAAGTGCTGCCGCCCGGTACGCCGAGCGGGACCATGCCGCGCTCGTCGGCCTTGTCACGCGGGATGAGCTGGTCATGCATGGCGATGTGGTTGTAGTTCAGCACCAGGATGTTGCGCTCGGTGTCGACCGCCGCGCTTCCCCAGTCGTTACCCCCGTTGTAGCTCGGCCATTGGAGGAACGGCCTGTCCGCGCTTGGCGGCGTGTACATGCCCTCGTAACTGGCGCGCTTGAACTGGATGCGGCACCACAGCTGGTCCAGCGGTGTCACGCCCCAGGCGTCTGCTTCGGTCAGCGGCTCGCGGGGCGTGGATGGCATGCCGACGGAGAAGGGCTGGGTCGGCGAAAGCGTTTCGTCAGGCAGGGGGCTGGCCGGTACCGGGCGTTCCTCGACCGGCGTCAGTGGCTCGCCGGTGCGGCGGTCGAGCACATAGATGTCGCCCATCTTGGTGGGCAGTACGACGGCTGGCACCGTGTGACCGCCTTCGACCGGAAAGTCGATGAGGCTGCCCTGGGAGCCCAGGTCGTAGTCCCAGACATCGTCATGCACCGTCTGAAAGACCCAGCGCACCTCGCCGCGGGTAACGTCGAGCGCAACCAGTGCCGTGGAGTAGGGCTTCTCGAACTCGCGCCGGTTGCCGCTCCAGTAGTCGACCGACGAGTTGCCCATCGGCACATAGACCAGCCCGAGTGCCTCGTCGCCGGAGAAAATGGTCCAGGCGTTGGGTGTCCCCCGGGTGTAGACATCATCCCCCTGAGGCAGCCCGGTCTCGCCAGGGCGGCCCATGTCCCAGGCCCAGGCCAGCTCGCCAGTGGCGGCGTCGTATCCGCGGATCACGCCGGACGGGGCGTCCTCTTTCTGCCCATCGAGCACCTGATGCCCCACCACGGCGACACCGCGGACGATGGTAGGCGGCGATGTCACCGCGACGTAGCCGGGTACGGAGTCGCCCATGCCTTCCATCAAATCGACGTGCCCGGCATGGCCGAAGTCGGCGCAGGGCACGCCGGTATCGGCATCGACCGCGACCAGCTCGGCGTCGAGCGTGCCCTCGATGATACGGCGCTTGCAGGCGGCGTCATCAGGTGCATTCGGCACCTCGTAGTAGCTTACGCCGCGGCAGGTAGCCGAGTAGGGGATGTGGTCGGTGGAGACCTTCGGGTCGTAGCGCCAGCGTTCGCGGCCGCTGCTGGCATCCAGCGAAATCAGCACGTTCAACGCATCGCACAGGTAGAGGTTGTCGCCGACCTTGAGCGGCGTGGTTTCGGGCGCCCACTTCTTTTCCACCACGGACTGATCGGGCAGGTTGCCGGTGCGATAGCCCCAAACCGGTCTGAGGTCGGCGACGTTGTTGCGGTTGATCAGCTCCAGCGGCGAGTAGCGCGTTGCCGCATTGCTGCGCCCATAAGCAGTCCAGTCGGCCGGCTCAGGTTCCGCACCCGCCGGTCCCGGTGACACCGTGGTGGCAGGTTCGAGCGAAGGGTCCGCCGCGGTCGTTTGGGCGTGGCCAAGCGGTAACCAGGCCAGGCTCAACAGGGCAACCAGTCTGATCAGGTTGGTCATGGGTGCGCCTCCCTGCGAGTGTGGTGCCGCAGCACCGGAATGAATGCCAGCGTTAGAAGAGCAATCACGGCCAGCGCCATCAGGCGAGGCAACAGCGCCCAGAGATCGAACCCGACTTCCCAGATTGCCCAGACGACGGTCCCGAGGAATACCGCCCAATAGAGCCAGACACCACTGAGTCGCTGCAGAAACAGCAGTACGCCAGCTATCAGCATGCCGGCGCCGGCGATGAGGTAGTACCAAGAACCGCCGAGGCTAATCAGCCAGACGCCGCCAGCAGCAAGGGCCAGGCCGAACAGGGCAACGATGGAGGCGAATATTTTCAGCGCCCAATAGGCGAAGCCGTGGGCGTGGGGGGATGGGGACACTTGGCGCTCTCCCTAAGGGCCGGTGGATGAAGCGCCGCCGAATACGATCAGCGACAGACGTCATCTTTTGGGTCTTAGGGCGCGCTCAGGTTCCGTAGTTGTTTCGATTTGTGTCTTGCTCAGACGGCTAGCAGCCAGGCACCAGCCAACGCGGAGGCCGCGCCGGCGAGGCGGACGATGGGGGCGGCCGCCGCTGGCAGGTTACGGGCGACGGCATAGCCGAGGCCATGCAAGGCAGCGGTGGCTACGACGAAGCCTGCGGCGTAGCCCCATGGGCTGGACAGCGCGGGCAGCTCTAGACCGTGTGCCACGCCGTGGCTAAGAGCGAACAGCGCGGTCAGCCCGGCCGCAACGGCAAGCGGTGGGCGTACCGCCAGCGCCACCAGCAGCCCGAGCGCCAGCACCGAGCCGGCGATTCCGGTTTCCATCAGCGGCATCTCGAAGCCGGCGAAACCAGCTAGCCCGCCGAACAGCATCGTTACAACGAAGGTCAGCGGCAGCGCCCAGCGTGCCGTGCCGTCCTGTTGAGCCGCCCAGAGGCCGACCGCGAGCATCGCCAGCAGGTGGTCGAGTCCGAAGATTGGATGTGCGATACCGGACATCACGCCGGCCTGGTCATGGCCGGGGTGAGCGAGCGCCAAAGCCGGGCTGAGTAACAGGGCGGACGCGACGAAGAGTTTTCTGTTCAGTTTCATGGAAGGTTCCCTCTGGTGTGCATGGCGGGTCGCGAATCGTTGCTGGCGATCCACAGGAGCCGGATGACTGTCTGTCTCGTAGGAGCCAGCTTGCTGGCGAAGCGCTTGGAGCTTTGCTACTTCGCGAGCAAGGTCGCGCCTACAGGAGTGGTTCATTTCAGGCGGCGCTGAGCATTCCCTGTTTTTCGATGAAGGCGATGATCTCGTCGAGGCCCTGGCCAACCTTCTGATTGCTGAACACGAAGGGCTTGTCGCCGCGCATCTTGCGGGTGTCGCGATCCATGACCTCCAGCGAGGCGCCGACCATGGGTGCCAGGTCGACCTTGTTGATCACCAGCAGATCGGACTTGCAGATGCCCGGCCCGCCCTTGCGTGGCAGCTTGTCGCCGGCCGATACGTCGATCACATAGATGGTCAGATCCGAAAGCTCCGGGCTAAAGGTGGCGGACAGATTGTCGCCACCGGACTCGACGATGATCAGGTCCAGCCCTGGGAAGCGCCGGTTGAGCTGTTCGACGGCTTCCAGATTGATCGAAGCATCCTCGCGGATCGCGGTGTGCGGGCAGCCGCCGGTTTCCACGCCGATGATGCGCTCGGGCGCCAGGGCCTCGTTGCGTACCAGAAACTGCGCGTCTTCCTGGGTGTAGATGTCGTTGGTGACCACAGCGAGGTTGTAGCGCTCGCGTAGGGCCAGGCAGAGGGCGAGTGTCAGGGCAGTTTTGCCGGAGCCGACCGGCCCGCCGATGCCGATGCGCAGGGGTTGGGTGTTCATCGTCTGTATCCTCTTGTGAAAGCGGTGCTCATGAGCGGAACAGCCGGCTGTATTGGCGCTCGTGCGCCATGCTCGTCAGGGACAGGCCAAAGGCAGCGCTGCCCCAGTTTTCCGTCTCGATAAGGGTTGTGTCGCGCTGGGCCTGCTGCAGGGTCGGCAGCAGTTGGGAGGTCAAGCGTTGTGCCGCTTGCTGGCCGAGCGGCAGGGTTTTCATCAGCACCGCCAGCTGATTTTCCAGCCAGCCCCAGAGCCAGGCGGTCAGCGCATCTTCAGGGCCGATGCCCCAGGCACGTGCGGCCAAGGCCCAGCCCAGGGCGAGGCCTGGCTCGTCGATGCGCTGAAACAGCGCGCGGGCAGGGGCGTCGAGTTCGGGCAGGTTGTTCAGCAGTTGCTTCAGCGAGTAGCCCATCTGCCGGCTTTCCAGCCGTAGCTCACGGGTTTCGCGACTGGCGCGATGGCAATCGGCAAGTCGCTCGAGTTCTGTCCAGTCTTCGGCTGCTGCCGCCTGGCAGTGCGCCAGCAGCAGCGGCGCTTCAAAGCGCGCCAGATTCAGTAACAGCTGGTCGCCCAGCCAACGGCGGGCGCTGGCTTCGTCGCGTACTCGCTCGCATTCGACCGCCATTTCCAGGCCTTGCGAATAGCTGTATCCACCGATCGGCAACTGCGGGCTGGCAAGCCGCAGCAACGCGAACGCAGCCGGATTCACGTGCGCACACCAAACTGATGCAGACGTGGCGCGTAGCTGAACTCGGCTTCGCCTGCGTGGGAGTGATGATGGCCGCCCCCGTAGGCGCCGTGCTCGGGCTGGAAGGGCGCCTCGATGGCTTCGACACTGGCGCCCAGCTGCACCAGCATGTCTTTCAGTACGTAGTCATCGAGCAGCCTCAGCCAGCCGTCGCCGACCTGCAGTGCCACATGGCGGTTGCCCAAATGATAGGCGGCGCGCGTCAGTTCGAACGCGCTGCTGCAGGTCACATGAAGGAGCTGTTCGGCGCGGGCCTTTACACGGACGATACGGCCATCCTCGGCGCGCAGGCATTCGCCGTCATGCAGAGGTTGCTGGCCGCGCTCGAGGAACAGGCCGACATCTTCTCCTGTGGTGGAGAAGCAACGCAGACGCGATTTGCTACGGGCTTCGAAGGTCAACTCCAGCTCGGCGTCGGCATTGGCCTGCGGGGAGGTGCGGTGATGGATGACCAGCATGGCGAGCAGTTCCGGTTGTGCGATTGGCACAAGCAGAGCAAGGCCCTTGCCAACCCGCCACAACAGAAGCGCCCCGCAGCCTGCAGGTTATCCGTGCTTGAAAATGGGGCTTTAGGCTGTCTCGTTATGGTGCGTCTATATCTAGGTCGCACCAACTTCGTGCACTCAGTGCAGCGCCCGCACCATATAGACGGCGGGTATCTGGTAGCTGGCAAGGTTGCTGGCTTGGGGCGGCTCCAGCTCCGTGTGCGCTGCATAGCCGAGGCGAGACCAGAAGGCTTCGGACTCCTGCACCGAAACCAGCGCCGAGTAGCGCAGCTTTTGAGTGCGCGCCTGCTCGAGGTTCTTCTGCACCAGTGCCGGCCCGATGCCCTGGCCACTGGCCCGCCGGGATACGGCAAGGTCGTGTAGATACAGGCAGTCGGCTTTGGCGGGGGATTCGAAGTCGCCATCCAGTGGCGTCACCTTGCCGACCCGTGAGTGGTAGGCGAAGAGATAGGCGCAAACGCCCTGATCGTCCTCGGCCACCCAGGCCAGCTGCGGGCAGGCGGCGAGGCGGTTGAGGATCACCGCTTCGTCCTCGTGGACTTCGGCAGCATAGGATTCTTCCTGAATCGACAGCACCGCAGGTATATCGCGCACCTGCATCGCTCGTATCGTGAACATCAAAACAACACTCGGACTGAAGCGGCCGGTAACGAGGCTCGCACGGGGGCGGCGATCATACGCGATTGTCGGGCGAGCGGAGCGGGCGCCGACAGACGTAGCGCATTACAGCCTGACGGGATGACAGTTGCGTGATCAGGTCACGAATCGACGTTCAGCAGACGCATCGACGTGTGAGATGGACCTGCGTGGCAGGCTGGGGCGCACCTCTTCTGGTCGGATCAGCTCACGTCACCACTGACGAAATGGCGATTTATGGGCATAATTCATAGCTTGCTACCTATTGTCGCGGTTTCCCTCATTGAATAACTCTCACCGGCCCCTGCTTGGCGTGTCGCTGATTCTGGTTTCTTGCCTGACGCTCGCCAGTCACGACGGGCTGTCCAAGTATCTGACGCAGCTCTACCCCGTGTTCCTGGTTATCTGGGCGCGTTATATGGCGCAGACGGTGCTGATGCTCACCTTGTTCACGCCACGCATGGGGCGTCGTGTGTTTCATACCCTGCGGCCGAAGCTGCAGATCTGCCGTGGCCTGAGTCTGGTCAGCGTCAGCATGCTGTTCATCAGCGGTCTGAGTTACATCCCACTGGCCGAAGCGACTGCAGTCATCTTCCTGACCCCATTGCTGGTTACCATCGCGTCCGCCTTGCTCGGCGAACAGGTCAGTCGTGCCCAATGGCTGGCGGTCGGCTGTGGGCTGATCGGCGTGATGATCATCGTGCGGCCGGGCGGTGCCTTGTTCACGCCGGCGATCTTGTTGCCGTTCGGCGCGGCGCTGAGCTTCACGGTCTATCAGTTGATCACCCGTCGACTCAGCGCCACGGATCATCCGGTCACCAGCAACTTCATCACCAGCGTGGTTGGCAGTCTGGTGATGAGCGTGCTGGTGTTCTTCAACTGGCAGACGCCAACGCTGCATGACGCGCTGATGATGGCCGGGCTCGGTGCCATGGCCATGAGCGGTCATCTGTTGCTGACCAATGCGTTTCGCTTTGCCAGCGCCGCTGCGCTGGCACCGTTCACCTATTCGCAGATCATCTTTGCCGGGGTGGTAGGCCTGGTTGCCTTTGGACATACGCCGGATTTCGGCGCCATTGTCGGCATGGCCATCATCATCGCCAGCGGGCTGGTCATGGCGTATGTGCAAGGGCGACAACCGCGCCCGGCACTTTGAAACACCGAGACGTGCAATAGGCCGTCCGTACCACTACCAACACTGAACAGACAAGGGCGACTCGACCCTTGCGTGCGATTCATCAGGAACCCCCATGCAACGTATCTCTCATCACACCCTGCGCAGCGAGTTCCGTCGGCTGCTGGCCTCCGATCGCTGCTACCACACTGCATCGGTATTCGACCCGATGTCGGCGCGTATCGCCGCCGATCTGGAATTTGAAGTCGGCATTCTCGGTGGCTCGGTCGCCTCGCTACAGGTCTTGGCCGCGCCGGACTTTGCGCTGATCACTCTGAGTGAATTTGTCGAGCAGGCGACACGCATCGGCCGCGTATCCCGGCTGCCGATCATCGCCGACGCCGACCATGGTTATGGCAACGCGCTGAACGTGATGCGCACGGTGGTCGAGCTGGAACGCGCCGGCATCGCGGCGCTGACGATCGAAGATACCCTGCTGCCCGCCAAATTCGGGCGCAAGTCCACCGACCTGATTGGCATGTTCGAAGCGGTCGGCAAGATCCGTGCGGCGCTGGAAGCACGCATCGATCCTGAACTCGCGATCATCGCGCGAACCAATGCGGGTGTGATCGGCCTGGAAGAGGTGATCGCGCGCGTGCAGGCCTACGAGGCAGCCGGCGCCGATGGGATCTGCCTGGTCGGCATCGAGGATTTCGAACAGCTGGAGCAGGTCGCGGAAAAACTCAGCGTACCGGTGATGCTGGTGACCTATGGCAATCCCAAGTTGCGCGACAACAGCCGTCTGGCTGCGCTTGGCGTGCGCATCGTGGTCAACGGTCACGCGGCCTACTTTGCCGCGATCAAGGCGACCTACGACTGCCTGCGCGAGCAGCGTCAGATCGATGCGTCCGATCTCAACGCCTCGCAGCTGTCGGTCAAATACTCGACCGCCGAGGAATACATGGTCTGGGCCGAGGAATACATGCAGGTCAAGGAGTGACCCATCCCGCCTGGCGGCGCGCGCCGCCGGGCCTCTTTTCGATGCGTTAGCGGAGATCCGATGAGCCCACGCCTGCTGACCTTCATGGTGGCATTCGCCGCCTTTCTCGGCCCGTTCACGCAGACGGTCTACGCACCGATTCTGCCGGAGTTGGGCGAGGCGCTGCAGACGACGCCGCTGCTGATCAACCTCAGCATTTCGATCTTCACCTTCGTTTTGGCGTTTATGCAGATCGTCTACGGCCCGCTGGTGGATCGAAGTGGCCGCAGGCGCACCCTGTTGCTGGGGCTGGCGTGCTACATCGGCGCGTCCATCGGCTGTTTTCTCTCGACCAATATCGAGACGCTGCTGGTGTTTCGTGCGCTGCAGGCGGTGGGCATCGCTGCCGGTGCGGTGGTGGCCGTGACGGTGATCGGGGATCGGTTCGAAGGCGCCGAGCGTGTTCGGGCGATGGGCTCGTTCCAGATGATGGTGGCGCTGGGGCCGGTGGTTGGCCCGGTGGTGGGCGGCTTCATCGGCGAGCACGTTGACTTCCATTACGTATTTCTGCTGCTCGCGGTGGTCGGTGGCGTTGCGCTGCTGAGCAACGCCATCTGGCTGCAGGAGACCCGCCCGGCCGGGAGCACGCCTCGCGCCTTTCATCCCAGGGAGTACCTGGATGTGGTGCGCAATCGCCAGGGCGTGGCGATCATGGTGCTGAGCTTTGTTCAGTACTACGCGTTCTACAACTACCTGGTGTTCATGCCACGCGTCCTCGGTGCCAGCTACGGGCTGAGTGCCAGCGAAAAGGGCTTGGTGTTTCTGCCGCTGTCGATTGCTGTTGTGATCGGCAGCTTCGCCGGTGGGCGACTGTTGGGGCGCTGGCGTCCCCGTCCGGTGCTGGTGACGACCGCGGCACTCAATGCGCTCAGTCTGCTGCTATTTCTCGCGGTTGCGCAGTGGTCACTGGCGGCGCTGGTGGTCGCGGTGAGTGCGTTCGGGCTGTTTCTCGGCCTTTCGCTGCCGGTGCAGACCAGCCTGCTGATGGACCTGTACCCGCACAATCGCGCCACCGCCGTGGGCAGCTACAACTTCTTCCGCTTCATGGGCATGGCCACCGGGCCCGTACTTGGCTCATGGCTCTACCAGGACGGCAATCTTGGCCTGCTGTATGGCTTTGCGGCCACGGCCTTTCTTGTCGCCGTATGGCACGCCAGGATGCGCTTCAAGCAAAGCTGATCGGAGCATCGTTAGAACAGCGACCGCTCGGCCTTGAACATGAAGTAGCTCTCGCAATAGGTGTTCTGCCCTGAATAGACGCCGCACTCGCGGCCGCGAAGGCTCGAGTCGGTGTAGGAAAGATCCAGGCGCACGCCCAGCCAGGGGCGAGACAGGTTCAACGACCAGTCATTGAAAACTTCAACACTGCCACCGGGGTGGTACATCGGACTGTCCATCGAGTGGCTGGCATACTTCAGACGCAGGTCCAGATCGAGTGGGCTAAGAGCACCCAGCTCCAGCAGCAGGGTGCTGTCGGTGCGCCCCGGTCGGCTGCTCAACGCGCCACCCAGCCGACTGCCAGCCAGGTTGAAGCCTGCATAGACTTCGTGATGATCCGCTCCTTCCAGCTCGGGGAAGCTGTAGCGGATCACGCCCAGCTCGTAGCCTGGCGCCTGGTCGAAGCGGGGCTGGACATAGCCGATGTAGCTGTCCAGCTCCAACTGGTTGCCCTCGATGATGCCCATGCTGGGCGCCCACTGGCCGACATACAGGCCACTGTCGTGAGTCAGGTCCAGTCCTCCGCGAAAGGTGCTGGCGGCCGTCGGGTTCACCAGCCCTTGGGCCATGCTACGGGTGGGGGCCGTGCCGAGTCGCAGGTCGAATTGGCCGACTTCGCGTTCAAGCACTTCCGGCTGGCTGGCGCATCCGCTCAGGCCAATTAACAGCGCCGGCAGGATCTTTGTGTGCATCACCGCTTCCCTGGGGGTGTGTTTACAGAAGGCCGGCGGACGACCTCGACGAGGCAAGTCCCGAGATAGAGCATCTGTAGTGGGGCTTGCCGTTCAATCGGCTGGAAGAATAGACAATGCAATGTGGCGCTGAGGTCCGTTCGTCGATTTGACGCCAACGGATCGACGGGTGGTTTTCGGTTGGAGGCGCGGAATGCGCGTCACGCCAGTTGCATTACTGAACGGTGCCCGGGGTAGGTGTTCCAAGCTAGAACACTGTTAGACCTGGCTTGCTGGGAGGTCGCGATGGCTACGGGTTGGGCGAATGAGGGTGCGGTTCAGGAACAGATCGACAGCACCATCGAAGATGCTGTGCAGCGAGCGCGCAGTCGGCTGGGGCAGGGCGAGAGCCTGACGCACTGCGAGGAATGCGACACGAAGATTCCCGAGGCGCGGCGGCAGGCCGTGCCCGGTGTCCGGTCGTGCGTCAAATGCCAAACCGAACGGGACAAGCAGGAAGCCAAATTCAGCGGTTACAACCGCCGCGGCAGCAAGGACAGCCAACTGCGCTGAGTGCGTGACAAAAAAACGCGCCGGTAAGGGCGCACTCGGCGCCCCTGTGCCTGTCACACACCGCGTCCCCACAGGTTCACGGAAGAGGAATATACCCATGATGATTTTCGAAGCGTTGCGCCAAAGCCACGACATCCAGCGTGATCTGTCTGAAAAGTTGGTACAGACCCACGGCGACAGCGCTGAGCGGCAAGCGATTTTCGCTGAGCTCAAGCACGAACTCTGGGTGCATTCGGTGGCCGAAGAGCGGCATTTCTATATCCCGCTGATGCGCGATGACAGCGGGGTCGACCTGTCCCGTCATGCGATCGCCGAACACCATGAAATGGATGAGATGGTCGAGGCGCTGGAAGAAACCGATCCCAGCAGTCCGAGCTGGCTTGTGCAGGCACGCAAACTGTCTGACAAGGTTCATCACCATCTTCAGGAAGAAGAGCACAAGTTCTTCCAGATGGCCGGCAAGATCCTCAGCGATCAGCAAAAGAGTCAGCTAGCTGGTGCGTACCTGGGCGCTTACGACGTCATGAAGGCTGAGCACGCCTAGAGCGCACGCGCTTCGGTGGGCATGCTGAAAACGAAGGTCGTGCCCGCTTCGGCTGTTGACTCCGCGCGCATGCTGCCGCCATGCGAGCGCGCAATTTCATTGGCGATGTAGAGCCCCAGACCGAGGCCGGACTGGCTGCTTGAGGGCTCACGCCAGTAAGGCTGAAACAGTTGATCCAGCCGTTCCGGTGGAATCGGCTCGCCTTGGTTATTCACCGACAGCAACAGCCATCCATTTTCGATCACCGCGCGGACCTGTACCCGGCCATCCGTTGACCCATGCACCAGCGCATTGGCGAGCAGATTGGACAGCAACTGCGCGACGCGATCCGCATCGCAGCGGACCCCGTCGAGCGGAGCGATGTCGGCTTCGATTGCGCGTTGCGGATTGGCACTCTGCATCTCCGAAGCGATATGCGTCAGGGTGACGTGAAGGTCCTTGCATTCGCGGTTCTGCAGTGGAATTCCATTGCCCAGCCGGCCGCGAGCGAAGTCCAGTACATCGTCAACCAGGCGTGATGCGCGACGGGTCGCAGTGAGCATGTGCTCGGCAATGCCGGTGATCGAGGCGTCCTTGGTGCGCCTCATCAACAGCTGCGCACCGGACAGAATCGAGGAGAGCGGATTGCGGAGGTCATGCCCGAGCAGGGCGATGAATTGCTCCCGCAGCTCGGCCGTCTGCTGCGCATCGAGCAGGGCTGCCTCGGTGGCTTCGAATTGCTCTTCCGCCTCCAGCTGAATAGCCAGCAGCTTGGCGAACGATTCCATCATCGGCAGGATCGGCATTTCCGACAGATTCGCAGGCAGCGGATCGAGCGCGCAGACGGTGCCGAAAAAACTGCCATCGGTGCGAAACACAGGGGTCGAGATGTAGCTCTCGAAGCCATACATCTTGGGCGTGTGATGGTTGCAGTAACGCCCGTCCTCACTCACCTTGCTGATGATAATGGTTTCGTGAGATGCGCGGATTTCGTGGCACAGCGTGGTGGTCACGTCCAGCTCGCCGCCGACCTGCAGACCGAAGTTGGTCCGGTCGAGCACGGCGCACGCTGTCCAGGAATCTTCGGTAACTCGCGCAACGGCGGCGAACCGTAACCCGGTGGTCTCGGAGATCACCCGGAGGATCGCTGGCACGGCGCTGATACGGCTGATCGCCGAAATGTCGTCGGTTATCGATCGGTTCATGCAATGTCATGGCGGCGCGTGATGGTGGCCGTGCACTTTATCACGCACCGTTTCGAAGAGCGGAATCGAGCCGACTATCTGCCGACCCGACCCGCCCAGGGCGTTACGCTTGGGTCGTCAGGGGAGGGTTAGCAACGGCCGGAACGATCTGTTTGCGCATCAGCAGGTAATGCACCACGGCGCCAAACAAGGCGCCTAGCAACCAGGCGAAGCCCGACAGGCTTTCCAGCCCCGGTGTCCAGACTGACGCAACGGAAAAGATCGAGCTCACGCCAAAGGCGATGACCGCTTTACGGTTCCAGCCGGCATTGAAGTAGTAGGTCGAGCCGGGTTCCGCGCAGAACAGTTGTTGTACGTCCAGCCGCTGCCGACGGACCAGGTAGTAATCGGCGACGATAATGCCGTACAGCGGTGCCAGCACGGCGCCCAGCGTATCGACGAAGGCGGCGATGCCCACCGCACTGATGAACGATACCCACAACGCACCGATGAAAAACGCGATAGCGGCGGTGATGAAACCGCCGGTGCGGGCGCTGATGTGTGCTGGCGCCAGATTGGCGATGTCGTAGGCTGGCGGGATGAAGTTGGCGACCAGGTTGATGCCCACCGTGGCGGCGAAAAAGGTAATCGCAGCAATCAGCGTGAGGCCGACGTTGTCGATGCGCGCAACGATATCGGTCGGGTTGGTCAGCGTCTCGCCGAACACCACCACGGTGCCGGCCGTGATCACCAGGGCGATCAGCGAGAAGATCGCCAGACTCACCGGCAGGCCGAGAAAATTGCCGATGCGCATCTGACGTTCGTCCTTCACGAATCGCGCGAAGTCACCGTAATTGATTACCACGGCCGCAAAGTAAGCGACCATCGTGCCGACCACCGCGGCGAAGGCAGCAATCGGCCCGCCAGCGTATGTACCAGTGCCACTGAAGATGCTGCCCAGTGCGCCAGCCAGACCTGGGCCGGCCTTGTAGCAGATGGCAATCATCATCGCGATCATTACCAGATAGACCAGCGGCCCAGCCCAGTTCAGAAAGCGCGTCACCCAGTCCACGCCCCTGATGAACAGCGCAACCTGGAAGACGCAGACGATCACGTAGGCAATCCAGTCGATGGTGGTCAGCCCCAGCAGGGTCGCCTCGGACCCAGGCCCTGCCATTGTGCGAATCAACAGCGCCACGGCTGTGGAGGCAAAGTAGGTCTGCACGCCGTACCAGAAGATCGCGACGATCCCGCGCACCACCGCCGGGAAGTTAGCGCCGCGTACGCCCATGCTGGCGCGCGCCATCACCGGGAACGGGATGCCGTATTTGACGCTGGGTTTGCCGGTCAGCTGCACCAGCCCCATGACGATGAAACCCGCCAGCACGATCCCAGCAAGCACGGCCCAACCGTTCAGGCCGTAACTGATGAACAGCGTCGCGGCGAGGGTGTAGCCGAACAAACTCTGGATATCGTTCGACCAGACGTTAAAGATCTCGAACCACCCCCACTTGCGTTTGGCGGGGGCGAGCGGGGCGAGGTCCTCGTTATACAGAGTGGGGTCTATCTGCTTGATGTGGAAATCGTCGTGATTCATAGGTGGGCGCTCTGTGCATGGTTGTTGTCGATTGTTGTATGCAGTTCTTGTTCCGCGTATGGCACAGCCCGCGACATCGAGGCACGTCTTTGGAGCATGAGCGGCCTACAGCTACCTAGACTAGACGCTGCTCTGAAGGGCGTTAGATTTGTTTGTATACAAATCACGGTGTAGGAAATCCATTTCATGCCAACTCTAGGCACCTTATTTTGTGCACCAGGGAGAAGCGCTATCGTGGCCAACGCCCCAGGCAGGGGCTTCGATTCGGGATGAATGTCCGGCCGTGCAACAGGCTTGATGCCTAGGGCGCGAGCCGCGGGAGCCCCGGCCCGCCGGCCCGTTACCATCAGCGGAATGTAGGGTGGGCTTTAGCCCACCGTTGCGCGATCAGGGTATGAATGTGGCAGGGCCGTGCGGGACCTTGGTGGGCTGAAGCCCACCCTACCGATGGATGGGGGCTACGAAAGTGCCGCCCCGCCAACTCGTAGCCATCAAAAGAAATAGAGAAAGTAGGGTGGGCTTTAGCCCACCTTTGCGCGATGCAGGTATTCAGGGCGATCAGAACAGGAAGTACCGCTGCGCCATGGGCAGTACGTCCGCCGGCTCGCACCAGAGCAATTGCCCGTCCGCGCGCACCTGGTAGTTCTGCGGGTCGACCTGGATGTCCGGCGTGTAGTCGTTGTGGATCAGGTCCTTCTTCTGCACCGAGCGGCAGCCTTTCACCACGCCGATCTTCTTCTTCAGCCCCAATTGTTCGGGCACGCCGGCATCGAAAGCGGCCTGGCTGATGAAGGTGAAGCTCGATGCGTGCAGCGAGCCGCCGTAGCTGGCGAACATCGGGCGGTAGTGCACCGGTTGCGGCGTCGGGATCGAGGCGTTGGCATCGCCCATCAGGCTCGCGGCAATAGCGCCCCCCTTAAGAATCAGCGTCGGCTTTACACCAAAGAACGCCGGGCGCCAGAGCACCAGATCCGCCCACTTGCCGACCTCGATGGACCCGACCTCGTGGCTGACGCCGTGGGTGATGGCCGGGTTGATGGTGTACTTGGCGATGTAGCGCTTGGCGCGGAAGTTGTCGTTGCCGGCGCCATCACCGGGTAGGGCGCCGCGCTGCTTCTTCATCTTGTCGGCGGTCTGCCAGGTGCGGGTGATCACTTCGCCAACGCGGCCCATGGCTTGGCTGTCGGAGCTGATCATCGAGAAGGCGCCGAGGTCGTGCAGGATGTCCTCGGCTGCAATCGTCTCGCGGCGGATACGGCTCTCGGCGAAGGCCACGTCCTCGGCGATGCTCGGGTCGAGATGGTGGCAGACCATGAGCATGTCCAGATGCTCATCGATGGTGTTGCGGGTGAATGGCCGCGTCGGGTTGGTCGAGCTGGGCAGCACGTTCGGCAAGCCGCAGGCCTTGATGATGTCCGGCGCATGGCCGCCACCGGCGCCTTCGGTGTGATAGGTGTGAATGGTGCGGCCCTTGAACGCGCCCAGTGTCGTCTCGACAAAGCCGGATTCATTGAGGGTGTCGGTGTGGATCGCTACCTGCACGTCGTACTGGTCGGCGACGTTCAGGCAATTGTCGATGGCAGCCGGGGTGGTGCCCCAGTCTTCGTGCAGCTTGAGACCGATGGCGCCGGCCTTGACCTGTTCGATCAAGGGTTCGGGCAGCGAGGCATTGCCCTTGCCGGTGAAGCCAATGTTCATCGGGAAGGCGTCTGCGGCCTTGAGCATCATTGCCATGTGCCAGGGGCCAGGCGTCACCGTGGTGGCATTGGTGCCGGTGGCAGGGCCCGTGCCGCCACCGATCATGGTGGTGACGCCGCTCATCAAGGCCTCCTCGATCTGCTGTGGGCAGATGAAGTGGATGTGCGAGTCGATTCCGCCGGCAGTGAGGATCATGCCTTCACCGGCGATGACTTCAGTCGCGGCGCCGATGGCGATGGTCACGTCGGGCTGGATGTCCGGGTTGCCGGCCTTGCCGATGGCGGCGATGCGTCCGTCTTTGAGGCCGACGTCGGCTTTGACGATGCCCCAGTGATCGAGGATCAGCGCGTTGGTAATCAGGGTGTCGACCACCTCGGCGGCGCACAGCTGACCCTGGCCCATCCCATCACGGATCACCTTGCCGCCGCCGAATTTCACTTCCTCGCCATAGGTGGTGAAGTCCTTTTCGACCTCGATCCACAGCTCGGTGTCGGCCAGGCGCACCTTGTCGCCGACGGTGGGGCCGAACATGTCGGCGTAGGCTTGGCGGGAAATCTTCATTGAGTCTCATCCTGTCCGTAGGGTGGACAACGCGAAGCTTGTCCACCGCAATTTGGGTGGTGGAAAAGCCTTCGGCGTTTTCCACGGGGTGGCCATCCACCCAACGAATAACGCTGCGTCAGAGTGCGCCCATCACCCGTCCGGCAAAGCCGAACACCCGGCGGTCCCCGGCCAAATCGACCAGCTCCACGTCGCGGCTCTGGCCTGGCTCGAAGCGCACGGCGGTGCCGGCCGGAATGTTCAGCCGCATGCCACGCGCTGCGGCGCGGTCGAAGGCGAGCGCATCGTTGGTTTCGAAAAAGTGGTAGTGCGAGCCAACCTGAATCGGCCGGTCACCGCTGTTGGCCACGTTCAGGGTCAGCGTGCGGCGGCCGGCGTTGAGCTCGATGTCGCCAGCCTGGATCTGGTATTCGCCGGGGATCATGGCTCGGACCTCCTATCTAACGTCAGTTGCATCACGGTCAGGTCCAGCCAGCGGCCGAACTTGCAGCCCACCTGACGCATCTGCGCGGCGTGGATGAAGCCCAATTGCTGGTGCATATGGATGGAGGCGCGGTTCTCGCTCTCGATGGCGGCGATCATCACGTGCTTGTCGAGCTGACGGGCGCGCTCGATCAGCAGCTGCATCAGGCTGCGACCGATGCCGCTGCCGCGGTGGTCCGGGCTGACATACACCGAATTCTCTACGGTATGACGAAAGCCGTCGTGAGGGCGCCAGGGGCCGAACGAGGCGTAGCCGGCTACCTGCCCGTGCTCGTCGATCGCGACGAGCACGGGATAGCCTTGTTCGTGGCGCTCGGCCAGCCAGGCGCGGCGGTTGTCGAGATCGACCGGCTGGTCGTTCCAGATCGCCGTGCTGTTCTGTACCGCGTCGTTGTAGATCTCTAGGATGCCTCCGAGGTCGGCGTCCAGGGCGTCACGTATCTGCACGTTCAATTCCTTCCAAGCGTTTCGGGATCATCATCGTTGCGGGCTTCGCCGCAGTAGACATTGACCCGTGTTTCAAGCGATTGGTTGATGCACGGTGACCAGCTTGGTGCCGTCCGGGAAGGTAGCTTCGACCTGGATCTCCGGGATCATTTCCGGCACGCCTTCCATGACCTGATCACGAGCCAGCAGTGTGGTGCCGTAGTGCATTAGCTCGGCGACCGTCTGGCCGTCGCGGGCACCTTCGAGCAGCGCCGCGGAGATGTAGGCCATGGCTTCCGGGTAGTTGAGCTTTACACCGCGGGCGAGGCGACGCTCAGCCACCAGCCCTGCGGTGAAAATCAACATCTTGTCTTTTTCTCTCGGCGACAAATCCATAACGGCTCCAATCGTGGCGGTGGATATCGCTTGTCGCATCCACCGGCTGGTGGTGGCAACCACACAGCGAATTTCGGGGCGGCCAAGCACCTGATGTTGGCCGACGTAGGGTGGGTAACGGCGGAGCCTTACCCACCGCAGTTTATGTACTCCAGATCCTCGGTGGCACCGCGTCGCGATCGAGCAATGCAGGTCGCAACAACCTCCACAGGTCGATCAGCCAGGCCCGTGCATGCAACGCCTCGCCAGCCAGGCAACGCCCGACGAGCATGCCAGGCAACTGTGTCAGATCGCCCCGCACCCGGTTCGTAATCGCACGGCAGCGCTCCAGCAACTCGGCACTGATCTCGCCACTGACAATCAGGGTGGCGAATACGGGGTGGCCGTCGAGACCGATCGGCGAGTCCAGTAGCCCGTCGCTGCCTGTTACACGCTGACGCTCGTGCCAGAGCAGCTCGCCGTCGCGGCTGATGTTCAGCTGGGCCTGGAAATGGCCAGCGTCGAAGCGCTCGCCGCTGGCCGGTCGACCCAGCGCAATGATGTCCCAGCAGAACAGCCTGGCGTCACCCTCCAGTTCGATGGAGGTGCTCAGCTCCGCCTGCGCAGCGGAGTAGACGATGGTTTCTTGTGGCAGCCATTCCAGCGTCGCGCCGGCCTCGACGCGCAAGTGCACATTTTGAAAAGCCGGGCCGCCAGCGCGATACCACTTCGCCGCGCCAGGACTGGTCAGCTGTGCCCAGGCGCCGCTGCCGACCGCGACACTGATGTCCAACCGGTCACCCCCGGCTATCCCGCCCGGCGGGTGCACGATGATGTGCTGACAAACCGCCGGACCCTCGGGATAGAGATGCTTCTGGACTCTCAATGGGCCGCTGTGACGGCGCAATACCGGGCGTGTCCCACCGTCGAAGCGGGCATAGCCCAGTTCGAGTTCGGCGTTCCAGTGGGGCGTGAACAGCGGAGTCAGAGCAGTCATGAACCGTGAGATCAGCAAATGGTTGAACCAGCCGAGCAATAGTCGTGCCTCTCGCGCCAACGCGGTGCGCTGCGCGGCGCTTACAAGCCTGGTGGGCGAGTAAATGAGCCGGTCGACGGTGAGGTTGCCGGCTTTTGGTGCCCTCCAATGGTGCGTGCGAAAGGTTTTGCGCAGCGAGTGATCCACGTTGGTGCGTATAGATGAGGCCTTGCTGCGACGTGCTCGGCTTGATCGAGCAGCGATCCGTCGAAGCTTGATCTGAGCGACCGGGCAGTCACTGAAATAGCTTGTTGCCAGCATCACGCTGCTTTATGGGCCTTTATCTCTTCCGAGCTGCTCGTTTGACGAGGGTGCGAGCGAGTGCCAATGTCAGTCAGGCGAAGAGTCGATTTGCCCGGCGGCGGTGGCATGTTCGACCTGCTTTGACTGGGACGAATCGGCAGTCGCTCGGTGGCACACATAACAACAAGATCCACGGAGACGCCGCATTGAATCTATTGTTTCAGCAAGTGCTCAACGGCTTGACCCTAGGCAGCATCTACGGTCTGGTCGCCCTTGGCCTGACGCTCGTCTACGGCATCCTGCACATCCCCAACTTCGCCCACGGCGCGCTGTACATGGTCGGTGCGTTCGCGTCGTATTTCTTCATGACCGACCTCGGCCTGCATTACTGGATCGCCATGCTGCTTTCCGGGGTGGTGGTCGCCGCGCTGGCAGTGCTGTCGGAGCGGTTGGTCTTCCACCCGCTACGCAACGCGCCGCCGATTCACGACAAGATCGCGGCCATCGGCATCCTGCTGTTTCTCGAAGCGGTGGTGCAGATGCTCTGGGGCTCTGACTTCCGTCGCATGGCCTCGCCTTATGCTGGCATCCTCAATTTCGACGGGCTGATCATTCCCGAGCAGCGCCTGCTGATCATCGTTGGCGCCTTTACGCTGATGTTTGCGCTGCACCTGTTCCTGCGCAAGACGATGCTGGGTTCGACCATCATCGCCATGGCGCAGAGCCGCGAAGGTGCGTTTCTCGTCGGCATCGACGCCAACCGCGTGGCGATGCTGACCTTCGCTATCTCCGGCATGCTCGCCGCCTTCGCTGCCACCCTCTATGCGCCAATCAATCTGGTGTACCCAGCGATGGGGCACCTGGTGATCATGAAGGCCTTCGTGATCATCGTGCTCGGCGGCATGGGCAGCATTCCGGGCGCCATCATCGGCGCCATGATTCTTGGCTTCGCCGAGAGCTTCGGCGGCTTCTACCTGTCCTCGGACTACAAGGACATCATCGCCTTCTCGTTGCTGGTGGTGATCCTGTCCTTCCGCCCGACAGGGCTGTTCACCAAGGGGGCTCACTGATGCATCGTTTCGCTTCCTTACTGACCGGCCGCGGCGCCAAGTTGGCGTTGCTGGCCCTGGCCATGGCCTTCCCGCTATTCGCCAAGAGCGAGTATCAGGTCTACGTGATGGCCAGCGCTTTCATCTGGGCCATTGCGGTCTACGGCCTGAATATCATCACCGGCTACTGCGGTCAGCTGAACCTGGCACACGGCGGCTTCTTCGCCATCGGCGCCTACACCCTGGCAATTCTCACGGCCGACCATGGCTGGAATTTCTGGCCGGCCTTCGTGGCGGCCGCGTTGGTTTCGGCCGCCGTCGGTGCGCTGGTGGGGATCGTCTCGCTGCGCCTGAAGGAGCACTTCTTTGCCATCTTCACGCTTTGCGTCGGCTTCATCATTTATCTGCTGATCGATAAATGGGAGGAGTTGACCCACGGCGCCATCGGCATTCGCGGCATCGCCGCGCCGGATGGCTTCGGGCTGGTGGATTTCAGCCAGACGGTGCCGTTCTACTACCTCGCGCTGCTGTTTCTGATCCTGGCGATCTGGTTCGCCGGTCGCCTGGCGTCCTCGCTGCTGGGGCGTACCTTCATGGCCATCCGCAACGGTGATGCGCTGGCCCAATCGCTGGGCATCGACCTGATGCGCAACAAGCTGCTGGCCTTCGTCCTGTCGACCACTTATGCCGGTGTCGCCGGCGGGCTTTATGCCTCGATGATCCGTTTCATCGGGCCGGAAGAAGCCAACCCCAACCACACCTTCGACATGATCACCTACCTCTTGGTCGGTGGCTTCGGCACCCTGTTCGGCCCGCTGGTTGGCACTGTCGGCGTGGTTTGGATCACCCAGTCGCTGCAGTTCCTCGAGGACTACCGGATGATCATCTTCGGCCCGCTGATCGTGGTGCTGGTGATCTTCATGCCGCGCGGAGTCATCGGCACCTTTCTCGGCTGGAAGCTGCGCAAGGACACCGCGGCAGCGAGGGCGAAGGACCCACGTGCTGCCACCAAGGTCAGCCCAGGCAGCGAGGTGAACAACAATGCTTAAGGTCGAAAACCTGACACGTATGTTCGGTGGCCTGGCAGCGGTACACGATGTCAGCGTCGAGTTCGAAGCGCGCAAGATCAACGCCATCATCGGCCCCAACGGGGCGGGCAAAAGCACCTTCTTCAACCTCATCTCCGGTGTGCACAAGCCCAGCTCGGGGCGAATTCTCATCGACGGCCATGACGTGTCACGGATGCGTTGCGACCGTGTGGCGCGGCTCGGGGTTGGTCGCACCTTCCAGACCACGCATCTGTTCGAGCAGGCAACCGTCCTCGACAACCTGATCGTCGGCCATCGTCTGCGCACGCGCTCGGGGCTGTGGGATGTGCTGATCAATTCCAAGCGTCTGCAGCAGGAAGAGCGCGAGTGCCGCGAAAAGGCCCGCGCCGCGCTGGACTTCGTCGGGCTGGCGCACTTGGAAAATCGCGTAGTGCTGGATATCTCCCAGGAAGAACGCAAGCGCGTCGCCTTCGCCCTGGCGCTGGCCACCGAGCCGAAGCTGGTGCTGCTCGACGAGCCGGCCGCAGGCGTCAATCCGGAAGAAACCGAAGGGCTGGCGCAGCTGATCCGCAAGATGCCCGAGCATGGTCTGACCGTGTGCCTGATCGAACACAAGATGGACATGATCATGGGCCTGGCGGACAAGATCATGGTGCTCAACTACGGCGAGAAGATCGCCGAGGGCACGCCCGCCGAGATCAAGGCAAACCCGGCTGTCATCGAAGCCTACCTGGGGAGTGACTACGATGCTGCAGCTTGATCGGGTCGACGTCTGCTACGGCAGTTTCAAGGCGCTCACGCAGGTTTCCATGACCGTCGGCGCCGGTGAGCTGGTGGTGATGCTCGGCGCCAACGGTGCCGGCAAGACCACCTTGTTCAACACCATCAGCGGGCTGCTCAAACCGACTGCCGGAAGTATCACGCTGGAAGGCAAGCGTATCGACGGGCTAAAGCCGTCCGGCCTGGTCGCGGCTGGCGTGGTGCACTGCCCGGAGGGGCGCAAGCTGTTCCCGCAGATGTCGGTTGCCCAGAATCTCGCGCTCGGTGCGTACCTGCACCGGCGCGACAGCGAGGGCAACAAGCGCAACCTGAAGGAAGTGCTCGACCTGTTTCCCATCCTGCACGACAAGCGCAACCAGCCGGCCGGTTCGCTGAGCGGCGGCCAGCAACAGATGGTGGCGATCGGTCGTTCATTGATGAGCCGCCCGCGGCTGCTGATGCTCGATGAGCCCTCGCTGGGGCTGGCACCTTTGGTGGTCAACCAGATGTTCGACGTGATCTCCCGTATCAACACGTCCGGCACCAGCGTACTGCTGGCCGAACAGAATGCGTTCGCCGCGTTGAAGATCGCCCACCGCGCCTATGTCATCGAAGGCGGCAGCCTGGTGATGGAGGGGGACCGGCAGGCCATGCTGGGTAACGAAGCCGTGCGCAAAGCCTATATCGGCGCCTGAACAGTCATGACCCAGGAGACAACAATGAAAACGCTCAAAGCGCTTGGAATGGCGATTGCCACCCTGACCGCGGCCCAGGCCGGCGGTGCATATGCCGAGCAGACGCTCAATATCGGTTTCACCGGCCCGCTCAGCGGCGGTGCGGCGCTCTATGGCGAGAACACCTTGTCCGGCCTGCGCATGGCGGTCGATGAAGCCAACAAGGCCGGCGGCATCAAAATCGGCGACGAGACCTACAAGGTCAATCTCATCAGCCTCGACGACAAGTACTCACCGAGCCAGGCGGCGACCAACGCCAAGCGGCTGGTGAAGGAGTCCAAGGCCGCTGCAGTCTTCGTCCCGCACACCGGTGGCGTGTTTGCCCTGCAGGATTTCAACGTCGGCGACGACTTCTTGATCATGGCCTATACCAGCGTGCCCTCGGTAACTGAGCAGGGCAATCCGCTCACCGTACGCATTCCGCCAGAGTTCACCGGCTACGTGGATGCCTTTTCCGACTATGCGCTCAAGCATCATGGCAAAAAGCTCGGCATCGCCGGCGCGACCCACGAGTACGCCAAGATCTGGACTGACATGATGACCAAGGCCTGGGAGGAGAAGGGCGGAGAGATTGTCGAAAGCAATCCCATGGATTACAACAAGTCGACCGACTTCTATACCGGCGTGAGCCGGGTGATTGCTTCCAATCCGGATGTGATGTTCGTCGGTGGTGCATCGGAGCCAACCGGTCTGGTCATGCAGCAGGCGCGGCAGCTTGGCTTCCAGGGCGGCTTCATCGTGATGGATCAGGCCAAGCTGGACGAGATCGCCGCCGTCACGGGCGGTTTCGACCTGCTGGACGGCGCCATCGGCGTCGTGCCGCTGTCCGAATACGAGGGCGAGGCGGCCAAGGCGTTTGTCGAGCGTTACAAGCAGGCGCACGGCAAGATCCCCGGATCGGAGGCGGCCTACAACTACCTGGCCTTCCATGCGCTGGCCAAGGCCATGGAGTTGGCCGGCAGTACCGAGCCGCAGCAGGTCCGCGCCAAGATGGCCGAGGCGATCAGCGCGCTGGACCCCAAGTACAACCTCTATTCGATACAGGGCATCACCGACAAGGGCGGCTTCATCACCCCGACCACCATGGCGGTGGTGGAGGACGGCAAGATCGTGCGCAAGGACATCGAGTAATCCTCCACAGCCAAACGGCCCTCCTGGGCCGTTTCGGTGACAGGCTTCTGCAGTCGCTCTCGATCCTCTTCATGCCCTGCAGGGAGACCGGTCTTGCTCCGGCCCCCCCTGACATCTCTCTCGCTTTCAAGCGAAGCTGGCTCAGCTGCAAGCACCGTCCGGCACAGCTTTTCTATCGTCGAGGTGCCTCATACAGTCGTCGGTAACGGAAGCATCACCGAAGGGTAGGACGCGTACGTTCGCCGTTATGAGGCACGTAGCCTAGAGGCGAAACTGACGCATCCCTCTGCGCCGTCTTTACTTGTCCCGATCAATATTGAACGGCGACCAGGCCTGTCGGGTAGGCATGACTTCGAGTCGGTTGATGTTGATGTGGTCGGGCAGGGTGGCCACGTAGAAGATCTGCTCGGCGATGTCTTCGGCGGTCAACGGCGTGGTGCCGCGGTAGAGCTTGTCGGACGCTTCCTGGTTACCCTTGGTGCGGACCAGCGTGAACTCGGTCTCGGCCATGCCGGGAGCGATGTCGGTGACCCGTACGCCTGTGCCCAGCAGGTCGCAGCGCAGGTTGTAGCTGAACTGCTCAACGAACGCCTTGGTAGCACCGTAAACGTGGCCGCCCGGGTAGGGCCAGTGGCCGGCGACCGAGCCGATGCTGATGATGCTCGCGCCCTTGCCCGTCTCGATCAGACGCGGCAGTAGCGCATGAGTAACGTTGACCAGGCCGGTCACGTTGGTGTCGATCATGGTGTGCCAATCGTTCAGATCAACGTTCTGCGCGGGCTCCGGGGCGAGCGCCAGGCCCGCATTGTTGACCAGTGATTTGACCTGGCGAAAGCCTTCGGGCAGCTCGGTAATCACCTGCTTCACTGCCTCGGCGTCGCGTACGTCGAGCGTGGCGATGTGCACCGGGACCTTGGCCGACAGTTCTTCCTTCAGCGCTTCGAGCCGCTCATGGCGGCGTCCGGTCAGGACCAGCGACCAGCCGGCCTCGGCAAAGCGGCGGGCAGTGGCTCGGCCGAAGCCGGATGTCGCACCCGTGATGAAAACCACGTTGTTCATGCAGGACCTCTTGTCTGTTCGGGTAGGCAGGCCGTACGCGGCCGACCCAGGGAGCTTACTGCGTCAGACCGCCAAGAGCAGCAGCCAGTTGCCCACCACAGGCGAGTCTAGGCTTACGGAGCAAACGAGTCCGACCTAGCGGCCGTTCGGGCGTAGCGCTAGCCGCTTGCTCGGCAGGGCGAATTGTTTGCGAAGGGCGCGACGCCAGACCGAACGCGGCGCCCATCAGCCATGGACGGGTCAAAAAGGCCTCGCCAACAGGGCGAGCCTTCAGATCGCTACCAGCCCGCGTACACCCTCCGCTTCCATCGTCTCGCCACGGCCTTGCTGGATGATTTCGCCGCGGCTCATCACCAGGTATTGGTCGGCCAGCTCGGCGGCGAAGTCGTAGAACTGCTCCACCAGCAGAATCGCCATGTCGCCACGGGCGGCGAGTTTCTTGATCACCACACCGATCTCCTTGATCACCGACGGCTGGATGCCTTCGGTGGGCTCATCGAGGATCAGCAGGCGCGGTTTGCTGGCGAGCGCACGGCCGATGGCGAGCTGTTGCTGCTGACCACCGGAGAGATCACCGCCCCGGCGGTGCTTCATTTCCTTGAGAACCGGGAACAGCTCGTAGATGAACTCGGGGACTTCCTTGGCCTCCTTCGCGCTGAACCGGGAAAGCCCCATCAGCAGGTTTTCCTCTACGGTCAGGCGCCCGAAAATCTCGCGCCCCTGCGGCACGTAGGCAATCCCGGCGTGCACGCGCTGGTGCGGCTTGAAGCTGGTGATCGGCTTGCCTTCCCAGTTCACCGCGCCTTCCTTAGCCGGGATCAGGCCCATCAGGCATTTGAGCAGGGTGGTCTTGCCGACGCCGTTGCGCCCGAGCAGGCAGGTGACTTCGCCGATCTGCGCGTCAAAAGACAGGCCGCGCAGGATATGGCTGCCGCCGTAGTACTGGTGCAGTTGTTGGACTTGCAGCATGTGCGACTCCTTCACTTTGGTGGATAAGCCTCTGGCGTTATCCACCCTACGATTAGGTTTGCGTTGATGCGGGCGTGGACGCTCGGCGGCCGTACGGTGGATGACGCTTCACCCATCCACCATGGGATGCCAGGGTGGATGAGAAGGGCGCCGTCCACCCTTTGAATCAATCACCGCCCAAGATACACCTCGATCACTCGCTCATCGTTCTGCACGGCTTGCAACGAGCCCTCGGCCAGCACCTGGCCCTGGTGCAGCACGGTGACGTGGTCGGCGATGGTGTCGACGAAGCCCATGTCGTGCTCGACTACCATCAGCGAGTGCTTGCGCGCCAGGCTCTTGAACAGTTCAGCGGTGAACTCGGTTTCGGCGTCGGTCATGCCGGCGACCGGCTCGTCAAGCAGCAGCAGTTGTGGGTCCTGCATCAACAGCATGCCGATCTCGAGGAACTGCTTCTGCCCGTGGGACAGCAGCCCGGCCGGCCGATTGCGTGAGGTGTCCAGGCGAATCGTGGCCAGCACTTCATCGATGCGGTCACGCTGCTCGCCGTTGAGCTTGGCTTTGAGGCTGGCCCACACCGACTTGTCGGTCTTCTGCGCCAGCTCCAGGTTTTCGAACACGCTCAATGCTTCGAACACCGTGGGCTTCTGGAACTTGCGGCCGATGCCGGACTGGGCAATTTCCACTTCGCTCATGCGCGTCAGGTCGAGGGTATCGCCGAAGAAGGCCGTGCCGCTGTCCGGGCGAGTCTTGCCGGTGATGACGTCCATCATGGTGGTCTTGCCGGCGCCGTTGGGCCCGATGATGCAGCGCAATTCACCGACGCCGATGTAGAGGCTGAGATTGGTCAGCGCCTTGAAGCCATCGAAGCTGACGTTGATGTCTTCAAGGCTGAGGATGGTGCCGTGGCGGGCATCCAGGCCGGCGCCTTTGACGCGACCGAGGCCGATGGCGTCGCGGCCGCTGCCGCTAGCGTCCACCGGATCGATCAGTTCGGGTACGGGTGCGGTTTTCATTGTTCGCCCCTCCGGCGCAGCAATCCGATGACGCCTTTCGGCAGGTACAGGGTGACGATGATGAACAGCGCGCCGAGGGCGAACAGCCAATATTCGGGGAAGGCCACGGTGAACCAGCTCTTCATGCCGTTGACGATGCCGGCGCCGAGCAGCGGGCCGATCAACGTGCCGCGCCCGCCGAGAGCGACCCAGACGGCGGCTTCGATGGATTGCGTCGGTGCCATTTCGCTGGGGTTGATGATCCCCACCTGCGGCACATAGAGCGCGCCGGCCAGGCCGCAGAGCACGGCGGACAGCGTCCAGATGAACAGCTTGTAGCCGCGTGGATCGTAGCCGCAGAACATCAGGCGGTTTTCCGCATCCCGCAGTGCGGTGAGTACGCGACCGAACTTGCTGCGCGCTAGTTTCCAACCCAGCAGCAGGCTGCCGGCCAGCAACGCCACAGTGGCCAGGAAGAGCGCGGCGCGGGTGCCCGGTGCGGTGATGTCGAAGCCGAGGATACGGGTGAAGCCGGTAAACCCGTTGTTGCCGCCAAAGCCGGTTTCGTTGCGGAAGAACAGCAGCATGCCGGCGAACGTCAGCGCCTGGGTCATGATCGAGAAATACACACCCTTGATCCGCGAACGGAAGGCGAAGAAGCCAAAGACGAAGGCCAGCAGACCGGGCGCCAGCACCACCAGGCACATGGCCCAGAGGAAGCTGGAGGTGCCGTACCAGTACCACGGCAGCTCGGTCCAGGCGAGAAAGCTCATGAACGCAGGCAGCCCGTCGCCGGCGCTTTCGCGCATCAGGTACATGCCCATGGCGTAACCGCCAAGGGCAAAGAACAGGCCGTGGCCGAGCGACAGCAGCCCGGCGTAACCCCAGACCAGATCCAGCGCCAGGGCGACGATGGCATAACAGAGGATCTTGCCGACCAACGTCAAGGTGTAGGCCGACACATGAAAGGCGTTGTCTGCGGGCAGCAGGTGCAGCAGCGGCATCGCCAGCAGGATTGCGAGCACGAGGCCGAGTGCGGCGGCAGTGAGCTTCGGTCCGGCTTTTTGTGTAGCCGTGAGGGTGAGTGGCTGGTTCATAGGTGGCCGTCCTGCCGAGGGTTGATGGCGGGTGCGCCGATTCGCCGGGTGTCCAGTAGGAGCCAGCTTGCTGGCGATCCCGCAGGGTTGCTGACTGACACCGTTATCGAAAGGAAGGACTGGGCGTCACCCATCGCTCCTAGAAGGGAATGGAGAGAGAGACGAGTTTTCAATCGATCACCCTCCCTTTCAGTGCAAACAGTCCCTGCGGGCGCTTCTGAATGAACAGGATGATCAGCGCGAGGATGAGGATCTTGCCCAGCACGGCGCCGATCTGTGGTTCGAGGATCTTGTTGGCGATGCCGAGCCCGAAGGCAGCAAAGATGCTGCCAGCCAGTTGGCCGACGCCACCCAGCACCACGACGAGGAACGAATCAATGATGTAGCCCTGGCCGAGGTCCGGGCCGACGTTACCGATCTGGCTCAGCGCAACACCACCGAGCCCGGCGATGCCGGAACCAAGACCGAAGGCCATCATGTCGATACGGCCGGTAGGAACGCCGCAGCAGGCGGCCATGTTGCGGTTCTGCGTTACGGCGCGCACGTTCAGGCCCAGGCGGGTCTTGTTCAGTAGCAGCCAGGTCAAGAGCACCACGAACAGTGCGAAGCCGATGATCACCATACGGTTGTAGGGCAGCACCAGGTTCGGCAGCACCTGCAACCCGCCGGACAGCCAGCCGGGGTTGGCGACCTCGACGTTCTGCGCGCCGAACAGCACCCGCACCAGCTGGATCAGGATCAGGCTGATACCCCAGGTCGCCAGCAGAGTTTCCAGTGGACGGCCATAGAGGTGGCGGATGACGGTGCGCTCCAGCGCCATGCCGATGGCGGCGGTAACGAAAAACGCCACCGGCAACGCCACTAGCGGATAGAACGCCAAGGCGTCCGGCATAAGCCGGGCCATCAGTGCCTGCACCATGTAGGTGGTGTAGGCGCCGAGCATCAGCATCTCGCCGTGGGCCATGTTGATCACGCCCAGCAGGCCAAAGGTGATGGCCAGGCCCAGTGCAGCAAGCAGCAGGATCGAGCCCAGCGACAGACCACTGAAGGCCTGACCCAGCAGTTCGCCGATCAACAGCTTGCGCTTGACCTGAGCCAGGCTGGTCTCGGCGGCCTTGCGCACGGCGGCGTCGGTTTCCGCCTCATCGGCCAGCAGATTTTCCAGCCGCACGCGCGCCAGCGGTGCGCCGGTTTCGCCGAGCAGGCGCACTGCAGCCAGGCGCACACCCGGGTCTTCGGCACTCAATTGCAGGTTCGCCAGGGTCAGGGTCAGGGCTTCGCGCACGGTCGGGTCATCTTCGGCTTCGAGGCGCTGCTGCAGGAGTGGCAGCTGCTCCGGTTGTCCGCTGCGTTGCAGGCGTTTGGCCGCCGCAAGGCGTTCGGCCGGATCGTCGGAGAACAGCTGGTGGCTGGCTAATGCTCTATTGAGCAGGCCACGCAGACGGTTGTTCAGACGCAGCTTCTTCGGCGTGCCAACGGGTTCGGCGTCGCCTTCGAGGGCACGGTAATCACCGTTTTCGCCGATAAAGGGTGTCTTGTTCTTGTCGATCACCACGCGGTTGGCGCGCAGGGCTTCGATCAGTTCCAGCCGCTCAGGGGCTGGCGCATTGGCCCAGTCTTCCAGCAGCTTGGCCTGTTTTGCCGGGCTGGCTTTGGCGTAGTCGGCCGCGTCTCCGGCGTGGACTGCCCAGGGCAAGGCCAGCAGGAGCAGCAAGAAAAATCGGTACAGGGCAGTGTTCATTCGTGTGTTCCCCAGGGACCCCGGAGCTCTCTTCGTGGAGCTTGTGGTGGTCGACAGGTGGATGAGAAAGGCGTCGACTCCGCGTCCCGATCCACCCTACAAAGCCGAGCGAATGTAGGGTGGATGGCGCTTCATCCATCCACCGCAACGAAAGCAGCAATCAGTTTCGTAGGTGGGCCGGGCGGCGTTCCGCTTCAGCCCACCGAAGACGCCATTGGTGGGCTGAAGCCCACCCTACGCAGGCGATGCGATGCGATTGACGCTTCGCTTAGTTCGACTTCACCGCGTAGTCCGGCTTCTTGTCGTTACCGGGAATGTAGGGGCTCCACGGCTGTGCGCGGACCGGGCTTTCGGTTTCCCAGACCACCGAGAATTGCCCGTCATCCTGCACCTCGCCGATCATCACCGGTTTGTGCAGGTGGTGGTTCTTCTCGTCCATGGTCAGGGTGTAGCCGCTCGGTGCTTCGAAGGTCTGGCCGGCGAGTGCCTGCACCACCGGTTTGACGTCGGTAGTTCCCGCTTTCTCGACCGCCTGCGCCCACATGTGGATGCCGACGTAGGTGGCTTCCATCGGGTCGTTGGTCACGGCCTTGTCAGCGCCGGGCAGGCCTTTTTCCTTGGCGTAGGCCTTCCATTGGCTGACGAACTTGTCGTTCACAGGGTTCTCGACCGATTGGAAGTAGTTCCAGGCGGCCAGGTGACCGACCAGCGGTTTTGTGTCGATACCGCGCAGCTCTTCTTCACCGACCGAGAAGGCGACGACCGGAACGTCAGTGGCTTCCAGACCCTGGTTGGCCAGTTCTTTGTAGAACGGCACGTTGGAGTCGCCGTTGATGGTCGACACCACCGCCGTCTTGCCGCCGGCGGAGAACTTCTTGATGTTGGCGACGATGGTTTGGTAATCGCTGTGACCGAAGGGGGTGTAGACCTCTTCGATGCTGGATTCCGGCACGCCCTTGCTGATCAGGAAGGCGCGCAGGATCTTGTTGGTGGTGCGCGGATAGACGTAGTCGGTGCCCAGCAGGAAGAAGCGCTCGGCGCTGCCGCCGTCTTCGCTCATCAGGTATTCAACGGCCGGGATGGCCTGCTGGTTTGGCGCGGCGCCGGTGTAGAAGACGTTCGGCGACAGCTCTTCACCTTCGTACTGAACCGGGTAGAACAATAGGCCATCGAGCTCTTCGAAGACGGGCAGTACAGATTTACGCGACACAGATGTCCAGCAGCCGAAAGTCACCGCGACTTTGTCCTGGGTGAGCAGTTGACGGGCTTTTTCAGCGAACAACGGCCAGTTGGACGCAGGGTCGACTACCACCGGCTCGAGCTGCTTGCCGAGCACGCCGCCCTTGGCGTTGATCTCGTCGATGGTCATCAGCGCCATGTCTTTCAGAGATGTTTCCGAAATGGCCATGGTGCCGGACAGCGAATGAAGGATGCCGACCTTAATGGTCTCGGCAGCCTGCAGGGTGAACGGGAACAGACCGCTGAGCATCAGGGCACTGGCGGCGAGGGTGGACTTCAGTAGGGGACGGCGTTTCATTGTGGGCGGCTCCTTGGCTGTCCATGCGCAACTGTGGGGTTGGTCCTTGGGGACGTAGAGCCCTATCGCAGCATCCGTGCCAATTCGCCTGTAAGCCTTCTGTTCCGGCGTTTTGCGGTCAATCATGAAATGCGCCATGGCGGGGCATGGACGCGGCATTGTCCGATAACGGTGCGCTTGGTGAGGTTATGGCGCACGCCATGCGCCTTTGTGGTGCTGATCGGTCGCAGCGTTGTTTTAGCCGGTTCGGTGCCTGTAGTAACGCTGGCTTTCACCGCCCCTTGCTGGTCAGCAACGCCCGCCCTAGCATGGCCGGCCTGCCATCAAAGGCTCCGCCATGCCTCGCACCTCTCGTCCCCGTCCACCGCGCCCTGCAGCGGCGCGATCACAACCTCGTCGTGTGGCCAAGGCGCCGCCGGCCGAGCCACGTCTGCTGCTACTGAATAAACCCTTCGACGTGCTCACTCAGTTCAACGATGCCGATGGCCGCGCCACACTGAAGGACTTTGTGCCGGTGCCGGGTGTGTATCCCGCTGGCCGCCTGGATCGCGACAGCGAAGGCCTTTTGCTGCTGACCAACGACGGGCAATTGCAGGCGCGTATTGCTGATCCCAAGCACAAGCTGCCGAAGACGTATTGGGTTCAGGTGGAAGGCGAGGTGACTGCCGAGCAGCTGCAGCGGCTGCGCGACGGCGTTGAACTCAACGATGGCATGACCTTGCCAGCTGAAGCACGGCAGCTCGACGAGCCCCAACTCTGGCCGCGCAATCCACCGGTGCGTTTTCGCAAGAGTGTGCCGACCTGCTGGCTGGAGCTGGTGATTCGGGAGGGCCGCAATCGTCAGGTACGGCGGATGACTGCTGCGGTCGGCTTGCCGACGCTGCGGCTGGTGCGGGTCAGGATCGGGCCCTGGTCGCTGGACGATTTGCAGCCGGGCGAATGGCGGCAGGTGCCGGCGCATTTGTGAAGCGCTGGCCGCTGTGCTCTGTTCAAACGACTTCAGCGGGTCAGTGCGGAATGCCCTGTGTCACTTCGATCACGTAGCCAATGATCGGCTTGGCGAGAAACGCGAACAGGCACAGCCCCAGACCTAAAAACAGAATGGCCGTGCCGAGGCGACCGGCTTTCGACTTCTTGGCCAGGTCCCAGATGATGAATGCCATGAACGCCATCAGGCCGCCGACCAGGACGATCATCATCCACTTCTCAAATACTTCAGGCTCCACACGTTACTCCTGACTGACATCGAAGAATGCGCCCGGGCTGGCCGGGCGAGAAAACGGCGCAGTATACGCCCGTGGAGCGTGCTCAGCTCCCTCAGGCGTTGGACGATTCTGAGCTTCAGGGGTTCGAGCGAGAGGCTCTGTTTCGAGCTCTGGTACGGCTGTTAGTAGTGGGATTTGATCACGTCGATGCCCTTGTTGAGCACCACTTGCCAGGCTTCAAGATCCAGCTGTTCCAGCTGCCGATCATGCTGCCTGATGGTCTTGAGCAGGGCGGCTATCCAAAGGTCATAGAGCTCGGGACGGATGTCGAGATGGGCTCGTGAATGGCTCTTGCCCAACGCCTGGAGCTTGGTATCCGGCATGCCACGGGCGAACATGACCAGGTTGAGAATGCCGGCGCGCAGCAGCTGTTTCTGCGCCACCATGTCGGTTTTGACGAACTTGTCCCGCACCGCAGGGGAGCTGGCAAGGAAGGTGGCATAGAAGTCGTCGAAGAAGGCGGCACTCGCGCAGCAGCGACCGTAGCTCTGCATGACGCGGTTGGTGTCTTTCATGGGCATTTCCCTTGCACGAGACTGATATCGCTGCGCCTGCCGAACACATTCGAGAGCGGGCGAAGCAGAAGGGCGCGGATTATAGGCAATAGCCCTTCTAGCTGTGTGGTTTGCAAGTGTGAGCGGTGTCTCAGCCTCGCAAATGCTCCAGCGGCAGCTCGGTGCTCGATGACACCTGCCGCAGGACAAAGCTGGAGCGCACGCTCGACACCCCTTCGATACGGGTCAGGGTGCCCAGCAGGAAAGCCTGGTAGTGCTCCATATCCGGCACCACAACCTTGAGCTGGTAGTCGGCATCCATCCCAGTCACCAGGCTGCACTCGAGCACTTCCGGGCATTTGCCGATCACCCCTTCGAAGTGCTCGAAGCGCTCCGGTGTGTGTCGGTCCATGCCGATCAGTACATAGGCGGTCAGGGTCAGGCCGAGCTTCTTGCGGTCCAGCAGCGCGACCTGGCGGGCGATGTAGCCGTCGTCCTCAAGCTGCTTGACGCGTCGCGAGCAGGGCGAGGGCGACAGTCCGATACGCTCGGCCAGATCCTGATTGGAAATGCGCGCATCGTGCTGCAGTTCCTGCAGAATGCGCAGGTCGTAACGGTCTAGCTTGCTCATGTTTGGTTGCCTGTGGTGTTTGGTTGCGCATAACTATGCATCTGCGCGCAAGGATTGCGCAACTGGTGTGAATATGAGCAATTTTCGCAATCCTCTGTCGCTGGGCGGGGCGTAAGCTTTATCCAACTTCAGCCCCCGGCAAAACTGACGCGGTACTCACCCCGCCGCGCCAACCGCATACCTTACCGAGGCTATCGGTCCGGGCCCGCACCGCTCAAAAGGCGCTGCCGAAGACGTCGTCACAAGCGACTAGCGAATTCAGAGCAGTATTGAAAAAAGACCACGTCTCGCCACGTGGTCTTTTTTTATGGGCGTTCGGTTGGCTCCAACGGGCGAGGCCTCACTACCTCGAGCGGGTCGGCATGGACCAGTACTTCAGCCCGGGGGTAGTGGCTGTGGATCGCCGTTTCGACCGCGTCGCACAGCGCATGCGCCTCGATCAGTGGCAGCTCGCCCGGCAGCTCCAGGTGCATTTGCACGAACCAGCGGGTGCCCGAAACACGGGTACGCAGGTCGTGGCAGCCCACCACGCCAGGCACGTCGCATGCCAGCTGATGCATGTGTTCGCTGATCTCCGGGGCAAGCTCCGTATCCATGAGCACGGCGCCTGCCTCTCGCACGATGCTCAGGGCGCTCCAGAAGATGTACACCGCAATGGCGATACCGAAGACGGCGTCCAGGCGTTCCAGGCCGTAACCGGCGAGCACCAGCGCGACAAGAATGCTGCTGTTGAGCAGCAGATCCGAGCGGTAGTGCAACGAGTCCGCGCGAATTGCCGTGGAGCCGGTTTCACGCACCACATGCCGCTGGTACATCAACAGCGCCACGGTCAGCGCCAACGACAGCAACATGACGGCGATGCCCAGTGTCGGCGCACCAAGCGGCTGCGGGTGCAGCATGCGGTCCACACCCTGAACGCAGACCAGAATCGCACTCACGGAAATGAAGGCACCCTGGCCGAGCCCGGCCAGGGCTTCGGCCTTGCCATGACCGTAGCGATGGTCCTCGTCGGCGGGGCGCAGCGAGTAGTGCACGGCCAACAAGTTGAGCAGCGAGGCGGCTCCGTCCAATAGCGAGTCGGTCAGCCCGGCCAGCAGGCTGACCGAGCCGCTCAGCCACCAGGCCAGCGCCTTGCTGGCAGCAAGCGTCAGTGCCACGGCGAGCGCCAGGTGTGTGGCCCGGCGCATCAGCCGGGCGTGCTCGGCGCTGACGCCCTTGCGCTCGCGGGTGTGTTGCATCAGGCGGCCGGACGCAGTCCAAAGGCCGCCAGCTGCTCGACGCTGCCGTTGTGTTGGATCAGACGCGGGTCATCCAGCGGCAAGCTACGGCCAGTTTCAGTTTCGATGATGGCCTTGAGCTTGGCCTGGTCGATCACGCCGTCAGCACCAATGGCTTCCTGCAATTTTTCCGGGGCAATGGAGTAGTTGCTGTCAGGCAGATAGATCGCGCCGGTGGCGAAGTCGATACCAAAGGCGATCAGGCCGGGGATGAGATAGAAGAGCAGGCCGACGGCGTTGGCCACTGCGATTGCCGGGTCGATCTTGCCGTCGATCTGGCCACGGCGGTCGGGGTAGAACAGCGTGCCGCAGGCGGTCAGCTGGGTGAACAGGGAGACGGCCAGCACGCCGCCGATGACACGGGAACGAGTACGCATAAGGACCTCCGGGAAAAGTGGCGCAACTATACAAGGGCTGCGTGATGTTTTCCCGATATCAGACACTTCCGCTGCCCGCTCTGTTCGGCATCGTTGCGTCACCTGGGACATAACGCTGTTCGCCGCTGCGCCGAGGCCTGTGCTCGCTATAATCGCGGCCCAGAAAACGGAGTCTCCATGATTGCCCTGCCCATCGATGAAGCCCTCCCAGCGCTGCGCCAGGCCCTGCAAAGCCGTGACGAAGCGGTACTCGAAGCGCCGCCCGGCGCCGGCAAGACCACCCGCGTGCCGCTGGCGCTGCTGGGCGAGTCCTGGCTGGCCGGGCAAAAAATCCTGATGCTCGAACCACGTCGCCTGGCAGCTCGGGCAGCAGCCGAGCGGCTGGCCAGCGAGCTGGGCGAAAAGGTGGGTGAAACCGTCGGTTATCGCATCCGGCTGGAGAGCAAGGTCGGGCCCAGAACCCGCGTCGAAGTGGTCACCGAGGGCATCCTTGCCCGCCGCTTGCAGGACGACCCGGCTCTTGAAGGGGTTGGCCTGGTGATCTTCGACGAATTCCACGAGCGAAGTCTTGATGCCGATCTGGCCCTGGCGCTGACGCTCAATGCGCGACTGTTGCTGCGCGATGAACCGCTCAAACTCTTGCTGATGTCCGCGACGCTCGAAGGCGCACGGCTTTCCACGCTGCTCGACGATGCGCCGGTGGTGCGCAGCGAAGGCCGCATGTATCCCGTCGCGCAGCGTTGGGGGCGACCGTTTCAGGCCGGTGAGCGCATCGAGCCGAGGGTGGTGCAGACCATCTTGCAGGCGCTCGATGAAGAGTCCGGCAGCATGCTGGTCTTCCTCCCCGGGCAGGCCGAGATCCGCCGCGTGAACGACATGCTGGCCGAGCAGCTGACCGATCGAGGCGAGGTGATGCTCTGCCCGCTTCACGGTGAACTGGAGTTGATGGCTCAACGCGCGGCCATCGAGCCCGCGCCCGCCGGCAAGCGCAAGGTGGTCCTGGCGACCAACATTGCCGAGACCAGCCTGACCATTCAAGGCGTGAGGGTCGTGGTCGACGCGGGGCTGGCAAGAGTGCCGCGCTTCGATCCCGGCAGCGGCATGACGCGGCTGGAAACACGGCGGATCTCACGGGCGTCCGCAACGCAGCGCGCGGGTCGTGCCGGGCGCCTGGAACCCGGTACCTGCTACCGGCTTTGGTCCGAAGACCAGCACGCCCAGCTGTCCGCCTATGGCGATGCGGAAATCCTTCAGGCGGATCTGGCCGGCGTGGCGCTGCAGCTGGCACGCTGGGGTGTCGAACCTGATGAGCTCGCTTGGCTGGATGTGCCGCCTGCTGCGGCTTACCGGCAGGCGCAGGATTTGCTGGAGCGTCTCGGCGCGCTCGGTCGGACTGCCCGCGGCGGTTGGCAATTGACCGCTCATGGCCAGGCCATGGCTGAGCTTCCCGCTCACCCGCGTATCGCCCATCTGCTGCTGCGCGGTCAGGCGCTGGGCCTCGCGCCGCTGGCCGCCGATCTCGCTGCACTGCTGGTGGAGCGCGATATCCAGCGCGGCGGCGAGCGCGGCGGCGCGGACATTTCCACCCGTCTCGGCCTGCTCGACGGCAGCGCGGGCCGGCATGCCGGCGCACAGCGGGTGCGCCAGCTGGCCCGTCAGTTTCGCGGCTTGCTGCGTGGGCCCTCGGCGCCGGCACCGCTTGATGCTTCCGATCATCGCTGGCACGGCGCGCTGCTTGCGTTCGCCTATCCCGACAGGATCGCCCGGCAGCGCCGTGATGGTGGCGGCGAATATCGACTGGCCAACGGTCGCGCCGCGGTATTCGGTGAACCGGATGCTTTGATGAAGGAGCCTTGGCTGGTGATCGCCGAACTGGGCAGTCGTCAGGGCCAGCGCGAGGAGCGCATTTACCGCGCGGCGGCACTGGACCCGGCACTGTTCGAGGAGGTGCTGGCCGAGCAGGTCAGCCAGCGCGACGAACTGGAATGGGACGAGCGCGAAGGCGTGCTGCGCGCCGAGCGGCAGCGGCGCGTCGGCGAGCTGGTCCTCAGTCGCGAACCCTTGCCGGGGCTGGATGACGAGGCCCGAGGCCGTGCGCTGCTCGGGCTGGTGCGGCGCAAGGGGCTGGAGCTGCTGCCCTGGACCCCGGAACTGCGCCAGTGGCAGGCGCGAATCGGCCTGCTCAGGCAGCTCGATCTGCGCACGGGCGACTCAAGTGAATGGCCCGACGTCAGCGACGCGGCGTTGCTGGGGCGACTCGAAGACTGGCTGCTGCCGTATCTGGGCAAGGTTTCTCGGCTGGCGCACTTCGCTGGGCTCGACCTTCAAGGCATGCTCGCGACTCTGTTGCCCTGGCCGCTGCCACAACGACTCGACGAACTGGCACCGGTCGCCATTGCCGTGCCATCCGGTTCGCGGGTGCGGCTCGACTACAACGAATCACCGCCGGTGCTGGCGGTGCGCTTGCAGGAGCTGTTCGGTTTGGCCGACACGCCGCGCATCGCTGGCGGGCGGCAGGTGGTGAAGCTGCATCTGCTGTCGCCCGCGCGCCGGCCGGTGCAGGTGACCCAGGACTTGGCCAGCTTCTGGGCCAACACCTACATCGAGGTGAAGAAGGACCTGAAAGGCCGGTATCCGAAACATTACTGGCCCGACGACCCCTTGATCGCCGAGCCGACTGCGCGGGTCAAACCACGGAAGTAGCCCGCAGGACTCAGTCTTTCGCCGCCCGATAGAGGTGCCTTGTGTCGACGTTGTACAGCGCCGAATCGGCAAACGCCTCGGCCGTCAGCACCCGACCGACAAGGATCAATGCGGTACGGCGAAACCCCTTGGTGCTGACCTTGGCCTCGATGTCGGCGAGGGTGCCCGTCACCCAATCCTGATCGGGCCAACTGGCGCGGTGCACCACGGCAATCGGGCAGTCAGTGCCGTAGTGCGGTTCCAGCTCGGCCACGATGCGCGACAGATGCTGCACGCCAAGATGAATAGCCATGGTCGCGCCATGTCGGGCCAGATCGTGCAGCTGCTCACCGGGTGGCATGTCGGATTTGGTGGCGTAGCGGGTCATGATCACTGTCTGGGAAATCTGCGGCAGTGTCAGCTCGACGTCCAGCAGTGCGGCGCAGGCAGCCGTCGCGGTCACGCCCGGAACGATCTGGAAGGCGATGCCGAGCCGGCGGAGCTGCCGAATCTGCTCGCCAATGGCGCCGTACAGGGACGGGTCGCCTGAATGCACTCGCGCCACATCCTGGCCCTGCGCATCGGCCTGTCGGATCAGCTCGATGATTTCGTCCAGGTGCAGCTCGGCGGTGTTGATCACCTGCTCGGCACTATGGCCTTCGAGCACGGCGGCCGGCACCAGCGAACCGGCGTAGAGAATGACCGGGCAACTGCGCACCAGACGCTGCCCTTTGACGGTGATCAGTTCCGGGTCGCCAGGGCCGGCGCCAATGAAATAGACGGTCATGCAAACTCCAATCAAGGAAGACGGGTGATAGCCAAGGCGCAGGTCGCATTGGCGGAGCGCAGCTTTCGGCACAGCAATCGGGCTTTCTGACTACCCATGAGATCGGCCTGTGCGAGCGCGCTGGCCTCGGCAAGTCCAGCGCTGCCGGTCAGGGCCTTGCTGCGCGGCGAATGCTCGCTGACCGACGCATCATAGGGGGCAAGCTGCGTGGCAGACAGCAAGGCAAGGGGCAGCCTCAGGTGCGCGGCCAGCGCCTGCAGCCCCGGTTCGTTCGCCTTGATCTCGCTGCTGGCCAGGCAGCCGAGCGCGGCGATTGTCAATCCGTGCTCGCGCAAGGCGCAATGCAGAAGCGCTTCGAGCTCGACCCGGCTGCAACCCCTGCGGCACCCCAGCCCCGCGACGAGCAGCGCGCCATCCGGTACGGGGCGGGGCTCGGGGAGAGATGAATCGTCAGTAGCGGTCGGGATGGGCATGGCGCTCGTATTGGGATGGACCGCAGCGAGCACGGTCATGGGCAAAAGGGGCGCAAGAACATCACGCGCCTTGCTGAGCGTCAACCGGGCGATTGACCCGCCCCCGGCCTCTGCGTAGCCTTCACGCGTCGAGGTTCTCTGGCGATGCCAGAGCTAAGAGGGAACACGGAAAGCCGTGGCTGCCCCCGCAACTGTAAGCGACTTGACCCTTGGGTGTGCTTTGTCGAGCACACCAGCCACTGCGCATGGCGCGGGAAGGCGAGGGATATTGGCAGACGCACCTCGCGTCGCCCGGTCGTGAGCCAGGAGACCTGCCTCGCCACACATTTACAACCGGGCGGGGTGCTCCGGTGGTGCTTGTTGGCGCTCGTCGCCACGTAAGTGTCCGCCTGCCTGCTCATCTTTTTTCCGATGCTCGCAGGGCTACGATGAAAACCCTTTCCAAACTTCCCGTCACCATCGTCACCGGCTTTCTCGGTGCCGGCAAAACCACCTTGCTGCGCCACATGCTGAGCAATGCCGAAGGCCGGCGGATCGCCGTGATCGTCAACGAGTTCGGCGAGCTGGGCATCGATGGTGAAATCCTCAAGCAGTGCTCCATCGGTTGCAGCGAGGAAGAGGCGAATGGCCGGGTCTTCGAACTGGCCAACGGCTGCCTCTGCTGCACCGTTCAGGAAGAGTTCTTCCCAGTCATGCGGGAGCTGGTGGCGCGTCGTGGCGATCTCGACCATATCCTCATCGAAACCTCGGGCCTGGCACTGCCCAAGCCGCTGGTGCAGGCCTTCAACTGGCCGGAGATTCGTAACGCCTGCACGGTCGATGCGGTGATCACCGTGGTCGACAGCCCGGCAGTGGCTGCCGGCACCTTTGCCGCCTTCCCGGATCAGGTCGATGCGCAACGCAAGCTCGATCCCAATCTCGATCATGAGTCGCCGCTGCACGAGCTGTTCGCCGATCAGCTGGCCAGCGCCGATCTGGTCATCCTCAACAAAGCCGACCTGCTGAGTCCCGATGCGCTGGCTGCGGTTCGGGCCGAAGTGGCCGAGGAGCTTCCCGAAGGAGTCAAGGTCATCGAGGCGCACGGCGGCGAGCTGCCGTTGAACGTGCTGCTGGGTCTCGATTGCGAAACCGAACTGCACATCGATGGGCGCAAGACTCACCACGATCTCGAAGGCCATGAAGAACACGATCATGAAGCCTTCGACTCGTTCGCGGTCGAGCTGCCGGAGGTGCCTGAAGACAAGCTGCTGCACGTATTGAAGAGCGCCGTGATCAAGCACGGAATCCTGCGCATCAAGGGCTTCGCCGCGATTCCGGGCAAGCCCATGCGCCTGCTGTTGCAGGGCGTCGGGCAACGGTTCGACAAGCACTTCGACCGCCCCTGGCAGGCCGGTGAAGCACGCGTCAGCCGGCTGATCATCATCGGCCAGTCACTTGACCCATCGGCGATTGATGCCGAACTGAACGCTGCATTGGCGGGCTGACCGGCCGTGCATCTGCTGCGAACCCAGCCCGGCCAGCAATTGCCGGCCGACAGCATTGCCGACCTGGGCCAGACGCCTGGGGAAATCGTCGTGCTGTGCACGGGGGATTCACACCTGTCACTGCTTGCCGAGGTGGCCGGCCAGCTGCCCGAGGACTACCCCAGCCTGCGGCTGGCGAGCCCGGCGCAGTTGGGCAACAACGCGTCGATCGACTTCTATGTCGAGCAGGTGTTGCAGCATGCAAAGGTCATCCTGATTTCCGTGCACGGTGGCGTCAGTTACTGGCGCTACGGGATCGAGCGGCTGGTGGAGCTGGGTCAGCGCGGCGCTACCGTCATCATGGTCCCGGGCGATGACTGTGCCGATCCCGAGCTGAGCGAGCTGAGCAACGTTCCAGCCGAGGATAGCCATCGGCTGTGGCAGTTTCTGCGCCAGGGTGGTTTGGACAACGCGCGGCAGTTTTTCCATTGCATTGCCAACCGTTGGCTGGGCCGTGACTATGCCTGGCACGAGCCAGAGGCGCTGGCTCGTGTAGCGATCTATCACCCTCATCATTCATCCGCGGCGCTGGCTGATTGGCAGCGCGACTGGCAAGCGAACGCCCCGGTGGTTGGGCTGATCTTCTATCGCACCCAGGTGCAGGCGGCGAACACCGGCTTTATCGACACCTTCTGTGAGCGGTTGCAGGCGCAAGGGCTCAATCCGTTGCCCATCGCCGTAGCCAGCCTGAAGGAGGCTGCCTGCCTCACGCAGGTCGAAGCCTGGCTGGAGCAGAGCGCCGCCGGGGTGATCATCAACACCACAGGCTTTGCCCAGTCCAGCCCGGACGCGCCAAACCTGCGGCCGTTTCGGCTGGACGTCCCAGTGCTGCAGGCCATCTGCGCGCTGGACAATCATGAACAGTGGCAGGCCAATGCCCAGGGTCTGGGCTCGCGTGACCTGGCGATGCATGTCGTGCTGCCGGAGCTGGACGGCCGGCTGATCACCCGACCCATCAGCTTCAAGGGCCTGGCGTGGCGCAGCGAGCGCAGCCAAAGCGACGTGATCTGCTACCAGCCGCATCTGCCGGGCATGGACCACGTGGCAGAGCTGGCCTGGCGCTGGACCCGGCTGGCGCGGCTGCCGAACAGTGACAAGCGCGTCGCCCTGATCCTGGCCAACTACCCCACACGCGACGGCCGCATCGGTAACGGCGTCGGCCTGGATACCCCGGCCGCCGCGCTGAACATCCTCCACGCGCTGAAGGCGCAGGGGTATCCGGTCGCCGATCTGCCAGAGAGCGGCACCGCGCTGATCCACCAGCTGCTCGGTGGGGTCACCAATGATCTCGACAACCTGGATCTGCGACCTTGCGCGCAGAGTTTGGCAATGGAGGAATACCGGGCCTTTTTCGAGCAGTTGCCGGCCGCCAATCAGCAGGCGGTGATCGATCGCTGGGGCACGCCCGAACAGGACCCGATGTTTCGCGCCGGCCGGCTGATGATCGCCGGGCTTCGCTTCGGTTCGACCTTCGTCGGCATCCAGCCGGCGCGCGGCTATCAGCTGGATGCGGCGGCGATGTATCACGATCCCGATCTGGTGCCGCCGCATGGCTATCTCGCATTCTATGGCTGGCTGCGCGAAGTCTACGGCGCCGATGCGGTCATCCACGTCGGCAAGCATGGCAATCTCGAATGGCTGCCCGGCAAGAGCGTCGGTCTGTCCGACAGCTGCTGGCCGGACGTGGTGCTCGGCGCCATGCCTAATATCTATCCCTTCATCGTCAACGACCCGGGCGAGGGCGCTCAGGCCAAGCGGCGCACACAGGCGGTGATCATCGATCACCTGATGCCGCCGCTGACCCGCGCCGAAAGTTACGGCCCGCTGCGCGATATCGAACGTTTGGCCGACGAGTATTACGAAGCAAGCCAGCTCGACCTGCGCCGTGCGGCGGAACTGCGCAGCGAGATCCTGGTGCTGGTGCGTGCGGCCAATCTGGACCGCGAGCTGGGGCTGCAGCTCAGCGACGATCCCAACAGCTGGCTGCCGCAGCTTGATGCCTACCTCTGCGACCTGAAAGAGTCCCAGATACGCGATGGTTTGCACGTCTTCGGCGAGTCTCCCGGCGGGCAACTGCGGCGCGACACCTTGCTCGCGCTGCTGCGTATTCCGCGCGGTGACGGGCAGGGCGCCAATGCAAGTCTGTTGCGCGCCCTGGCCGATGATCTGGCCCTGGGCTTCGATCCCATCGATTGCGACATGGCGGCGCCCTGGCACGGGCCGCGTCCGGACCCCTTGGCACACTGCGACGCCAGTCTCTGGCGCACCGCGGGCGATACCCGTGAGCGGCTGGAGCTGCTTGCGCTGCAGATGATCGAAAGCGAATCCGCAGGTGTCGGGCCCGCCAGTCGTGACGTGGTGCAGCAGCTGCGAGGCCGGATCGCGCCATTGCTTGACAGCTGTGGGAGCAAAGAAATGGCCGGATTGCTGGCCGCATTGCAGGGCCGTTTCGTCCCTGCTGGTCCCAGTGGTGCGCCGAGCCGGGGACGTATCGATGTGCTGCCGACGGGGCGTAATTTCTACACCGTCGATGTGCGCAACCTGCCGACGCCTACGGCCTGGCGAATCGGCGTGCAGGCGACCGAGCGGCTGCTCGAACGGCACATGCAGGATCACGGTGATTATCTGCGGCAGCTAGGCCTGTCCATGTGGGGCACCGCGACCATGCGCACCGGCGGCGACGATATCGCCCAGGCCATGGCGCTGCTGGGCGTGCGACCGGTCTGGCAATCAGGCAGTGGCCGTCTGGAGCGCTTTGAGATCGTGCCGCTAGAAGAGCTGGGTCGGCCGCGGGTGGATGTCACGCTGCGAGTGTCCGGCTTCTTCCGTGACGCCTTCGCTAACCTCATCCGCATCTTCGACGAAGCGGTGCAAGCGGTGGCCGACCTCGACGAACCAGAGGACATGAACCCGCTGTCGGCCCGGGTCTGGCGCGAATCGCTCGAACTTGAAGACGGCGGCCTTGATGAGCCGGAAGCGCGGCGCCAGGCCGGCTGGAGAATCTTCGGCTCGATGCCGGGTGCTTACGGCGCGGGCGTGCAGAACGTCATTGATGATCGGCGTTGGCAGAGCCGCGAAGACCTGGCCGAGGTGTACCTGAACTGGGGCGGCTACGCCTACGGCAAGGATGCCGAAGGCCTGCCGGCGCGGGCGCGCTTCGCCGAGCGGCTGCAGCAGGTTCAGGCCGTGCTGCAGAACCAGGACAACCGCGAACACGACATTCTCGATTCCAACGACTACTACCAGTTTCAGGGCGGCATGCTGGCCGCCGCCGAGACCCTGCGCAGCGGATCGGTCGCGAGTTACCACGGCGACAACAGCCAGCCGGACAACCCCCGAATTCGCAGCCTCAAGGAAGAGCTCGGGCGGGTGGTGCGTTCGCGTGCGGCCAACCCCAAGTGGATCGCCGGCATGAAGCGGCACGGCTACAAGGGCGCCTTCGAACTGGCGGCCACGGTGGATTACCTGTTCGCCTTCGATGCCACGACCGAGCTGATCGATGATCACCAGTACGCGCTGCTGGCCGATGCCTACGCGCTGGACCGCGATACCCGGGAGTTTATCCAGCAGCACAATCCCGAGGCGCTGAAAGACATCCTCGAACGTCTGTTGGAAGCTCAGCAACGCGGGCTCTGGGAAGAGCCGGGCGAGTATCGAGAAGCCCTGGAAAACCTGCTGATCGACAGCGAGGAATCATGAGCAGGCGCATTTGCTTCGAGCCACCGAAATGGGCCAGCCGCGAGTCTCGCTTGTCCTATGCCAGCATGATATCGACGTGGCGTAACCCGCCATCGCTGCAGCACGTGCCATCGCGTGGTGGGTTACGCGGCGCGTCACGATCGCTTGCGTATCGTTGTCCCGAGTTCTGCGCCGCTAACCCACCCTACATATTCCTCTTTGCCCCTACGGATGCCTTCCATGCCCGATAGTCACTTTCCCCTGGCCGCCGTGGTGGGTGCCGACGATCTGAAGTTGGCCCTGTGTCTGGCCGCGATCGATCCGGCGATTGGCGGGGTGTTGATCGAAGGCCCTCGCGGCATGGCCAAGTCGACCCTGGCGCGCGGGCTGGCGGACCTGCTGCCGAGCGGCCAGTTCGTCACCTTGCCGCTGGGCGCCAGTGAGGAACGCATCGTCGGCTCGCTGGACCTCGATGCCGCATTGGGCGAGGGGCGCGCCGAGTTTTCCCCCGGCTTACTGGCCAAGGCCGATGGCGGCGTGCTCTACGTCGATGAGGTCAATCTGTTGCCGGACCATCTGGTCGACCTGTTGCTCGATGCAGCCTCCAGCGGCGTCAATCACGTCGAACGTGACGGCGTGTCCCATCGCCACGCGTCGCGCTTCGTCCTCATTGGCACCATGAACGGAGAGGAAGGCGAGCTGCGTCCGCAGCTGCTCGACCGCTTCGGCTTGAACGTTGCGCTTGATGCCCAGCCGCAGCCCGCCCAGCGATCGGAAATCGTGCGCCGGCGGCTGGGTTTCGATGCCGATCCCGACGGATTCCTGTCCAGCTGGTCGGCCGAGCAGGAGGCTTTACGCGCGCGCTGCCAGAGCGCTCGGACACTCTTGCTGGACATCCCGCTGGACGATGCTGCACTGGAGCAGATCAGTCAGCGCTGCTTTGCAGCTCAGGTTGATGGTTTGCGCGCGGATCTGGTCTGGCTGCGCGCGGCCCGTGCTCATGCGGCCTGGCGCGCCTCGGCTCGAATCGAGGATCAAGACATCGAGGCCGTCGCCGGTTTCGTGCTGCGCCATCGTCAGCGCCAGGCAGCGCCTCCTTCATCGACTCCGCAATCACCGCCCCCACGCGAGCCTGACCAGCCCGGCGCGCCTCGGCAGCAAAACGAGGGAGCAGGTGACTGGGGGCAGTTGCCGGCCCTGGCACAGCCCGTTGGCGCTCGTCGAGAGCCGCCGCAATGGCCAAAAAAGTCCTGAGCATCCGCCCACCCAGCGCCCGCGGCGCGGATGCACGAGCAGCACCGGGCAGCCTGAACGGTGGTCGGCAGGGCGCCGCTCGCAGTGGTGCAGCGGGACGGATCGACTGGGCAGCCACCTTCTTGCTCAACGGGCGACCGCAACGCCGTGAAGATCTGGTGATGCGCCCCCGCAGCCTCCGGGCAAGCGAGCTGTGGCTGGTGATCGTAGATGCTTCGGGCTCGACGCGTCGACATGGCGCGCTGAGCAAGGCCAAGGGCCTGCTCGGTGAGGTCTTCGAGCAGGCACGGCGTCAGCGTGTCCGCTTGGCCCTGATGCAGGCCAACGGAACGCGCGCCGATTGGGTGTGGCCGGGTCGCAAGGTTTCAGCTGCACAGCAGCAATGGCTGGCTGATCTTGGTGCCGGAGGCGGTACGCCGTTGCTGGACGCACTGCAGCAGGCGGCGGATTGGCAGACGCGTCGACAACGCCTGAAGCCCGCCGAGCAGCATCGACTGCTGATCCTCACGGATGGCCGGCTGCGTGACGCTGGGGCTCTGAACCCGACCCGTTGCCCGGCGCTGCTGGTGGATATCGAGAGCTCGCCTATTCGCCTAGGTAGGGCACGGCAATTGGCCGAACAACTGGGCGCGGAGTATCGACACATCGATACGCTCGCGGCCCTCAATGACAAACTTTGAACAACAAACCCTGAGCGCAATGGAGCCGGAATCCGTGAAAACCCTATTGATTATCGGCATTGGCGCAGGTGATCCCGACTTCATGACGGTTCAGGCAATCAAGGCGCTGAACCGTGTCGACGTGTTTTTTCTGATGGACAAGGGCGCCTCGAAGGACTCGCTCATCCACCTGCGCAAGCACATTTGCGAACGCTTCATCGAAACGGCGGGGTATCGCTTCGTCGAGGCGGAATGCCCCGAGCGCGTTCGAGGCGTCGCTGATTACCGGGCCAGCGTCGTCGACCTTAATCAGGACAAACAGCGGGTGTTCGAGCAGATGGTTCACCACGAACTGGCCGAGGGCGAGGTGGGCGGTTTTCTGGTCTGGGGCGACCCGGCGCTGTATGACAGCACGCTGCGTATCGTCGAGGACATCGTGCAAGCCAGTCCGGAGCCCATCACCTACGAGGTGATTCCGGGCATCACCAGTCTGCAGGCGCTAGCGGCCCGGCATAAGGTCTGCTTCAACAGCATCGGCCAGGCCTTTCAGGTCATGCCGGCCCGGCGACTGGCCGAGGGCTTTCCCGAGGGGCTTGATAGCGTGCTGGTGATGCTTGATGCGCGGGACACCTATTGCCTGTTCGTCGATCAGGAGATGGATATCTACTGGGGGGCGTATGTCGGCACCGCGGATGAAGTGCTGATTGCCGGAAAGGTAGGGGAGGTTGCGGAAGAGATCCGCAGCACCCGCGCCGCGCTCCGCGAGCGGCATGGCTGGATGATGGACAGCTACCTGTTGCGTCGCCGCAGCGCTGACGAGGACTGATCGTCAGCGCTGGGCTTGGCCTGATCAGGCGGTCGCGAGGGTTTTGACCGTGGTGAAGCGGCTGATCAGCGGCTTGTCCGCAAAGCGCTTGAGCGTGCGTACGACCAGGCAGGTAAACAGCGGCTCAAGCAGCACCAGGGGCAGGTAGGACACAGCGAACATCGCCCAATTCTGCAGCGGCGTGGGTTCGTTACCCAGGGACAGCCAGAAGCCGACCATCAGCACCACGCCGCCGTAGAAGGCCGCGTCGAACTTGACGACTTCTGCCCAGCGAACCACGCGCCCGCCTTGGGCGAAGAAGTGCCGGCCAAGCAGGCCATGGGCAGCGATCAGCGGCAGGATCAGCGACAGTGAGTTGACCGCCAGGTGCACCAGATCGGTCGGTTCGAACAGCAGCCCTTGCAGCAGCAAGCCAATGGCGAATCCGAACAGCGTCGGCACGAAGCCGAAGATCACGTACACCGCCGACGCGCCTACGAAGTGCAGCTCCGACGCGCCGACCGGCATGTGAAATACCTCCATGAATATGGAGAAGAACAGCGCGGCGAGCAGGGTCTTGATCCAGATGTCCGGCCGCCACATCAGCTTGGGCAGGAACACCGCCAATGTCGAAACGGCAGCAGCGTTGGCAAAGACGATTTTTGCGGCGTTGAGTACGCCAGGTTCGATATGCATCGTTCTCCCTCCGAGGGATGCGGGTTGAAAGGCGCCGGGATCGGCACGCTGATGGCAGGTCTCCTGGCTCGCGGGTCGTCGTGCACCTGCGTCTTCCCAGCCGATCAGGCCAGTGACTTCATTGCAGGTGAACTCGCCGTTCACAGTTGCGGGGGCAGCGCAGGAATAGCCCTGAGGCGTACCTGCTTCCCTCTTGCCTCTGCCTTTGGGGCAGAACCATCAAGCGTCGCTAGGGTAATTGGTTTGCCTGTATTGAGCACGTCTAAAACGCGGGCTCGGTTCAGGAGGCCGGATAGCTTCTGGGGGTGTAGACCCAGTCGCCTCCGCCCGGCTTGGCGAACCGGCAGGTCTGCGATGAGCCGATGATGACCAGCGTGCGCATATCCACTTGTTCGGGTCCTAGTTCACCAAGCGTGGTGACGGTCAGCATTTCGGCTGGTCGCCCTACATCGCGGCCCAGCACTACCAGGGTTTCCGGGCTGCGCTGTTGGCGGAGAATCTCCAGCGCCCGGCCGAGCTGCCAGGGTCGTGCCTTCGAGATGGGATTGTAGAAGGCCATCACAAGATCGGCGGCCGCGGCGTGCTCCAGGCGCTTTTCGATCATCGCCCAGGGTTTGAGGTTGTCCGATAGTGAGAGCAGGCAAAAATCGTGGCCCAGCGGCGCACCGACTCTTGCCGCGGTCGCCAAGGCTGCAGAAACGCCCGGCAGGATTTGCAGATCGACCGCATGCCAGCGCGGGTCGCTTGATGCATGCAGCGCTTCCAGTACCGCGGCAGCCATGGCAAACACGCCGGGATCGCCGGATGAGATCACCACGACCCGACGACCAATGGCGGCGAGCTCGAAGGCGTGGCCCGCGCGCTGCAGTTCCTCGCGGTTGTCGCTGCTGTGGCTGACCTGGCCTGGCCGTAGCGGGCCGGCCATGCGGATATAGGTTTCGTAACCGAGCAAGTCTTGCGCCTCGTCCAGCGCCTGCCGCGCCGCAGGCACCATGAACTCGGGTGCGCCGGGACCGAGGCCGATCACCGTCAGGCAGCCGCGCGGCTGCCCAATCTTCTCAACCTCGATGAGCCCATCTGCCATTAACAGACGCACGCGCTGGCTGCGGCTGTGCTGCGGCGGCAGCTGTTCGGCGTCATCGCTGTAACGGATCGGCAGGTCCAGTTGGCTGGCGACCTGTTGCAGTTCGGCGCTCGTAATAAGGTCGGGCGGGGCGATCAGGCAGGCCAGGCTATGCGGGGATAGACCAGATTCATCAATCAGCTGCTGCACTTCCGCATACAGTTCCGGGCCGCCGTGTTCGATATGGATCGCGACCTGCCGGGGGTGAATGCTCAGCGTGGAAGCGTCGTCCTGCCTGAGCGGGCTGACGGTCACCCGGTGTTTCGCATTCGGGTCGAGTGGCAGGCTGAGTTCATCCAGCCAGGGCGCAGGTCCTTCGACCCGCACCGGCGCACCTGCCAGGAGATCGCTGACGAATCGCTTGCCTTGTTCCAGATCCGCCAGCACGTAGCCGGGCGGAGGGGAGAGCAGGCAGGCGCCGAAGCGCAGCTCGCCGCTGGTGGTGATGGCCGGGTTGACCTCCAGCGCGTCGGCGATCTCCCGGGCCATCCGGTTTACGCCTGCCAGGCCGCCGAGCAAGGGCACCACGGCGCTGCCATCTTCACCGACCACCAGTACCGGAGGCTCGTCGCCCTTGTCGCCGAGCACCGAGGCCAGACTGCGAATTACGATGCCGGCCGCGCAGAGCGCAATGATCGGCGTGTTGGCTCGATAAAGCGCGCGCAGGTGTTCGCCGAAGTTTTCGTACGGCCTGTCGACCTCGTCCGTGCGGCCTCGGAGCCCGTGGACCTGCGCCTCTGGGTAGAGGCGCTGGATCCGTCGGGCGGTTTCGAGGGCGGAGGCGCCGATTACGACGATGGCGGGTGCTGGGGTGGCGGGGCCGGGCATAGTGCATCCAATAAATCAGGGAAGACGGGTGATGAGGAAGGCTTCTAGCCGCGCCATTTCTCGCCAGGAACGAGGATCATCGAGAAGTACGGGGACGACATCGGCTCCACTTCATCGAGCGGGACGATTTTCTGGTTGGCCATGGTGGCCCGTTCGACGTAGTGCGCACGCTGCTCAAGCCCAAGCTCCTGCAGTACGCGACGGACCTTTTCGAAATTGCGCCCGAGTTTCATGATCACCGCCGCTTCGGCGTCGCGAAGGCGTTGCTTGAGTTCCGGCTCCGGCAGCACGCCGGACAGCACCGAAAGGCTCTGATTGCGGTAGACCAGCGGCGTGCCGAGCACCGAGGTACAGCCCAGCATCGAGCAGACGCCCGGCACAACCTCGACTGGATAATCCGCCGCCAGCCGGTCGTGCAGGTACATGTAGGAGCCGTAGAAGAACGGATCGCCTTCGCAGATCACCGCCACGTCGCGCCCGGCGTCGAGTTCAGCGGCAATTTGCACCGCGCAGGTGTCGTAGAAATCGCTGATCACATCCTCGTAGGAGAACGGCGGCGCGAGCTTTTCGGTGGTGACCGGGTAGACCAGCGGCATGCGCTGCTGGCCGTCGGTCAGGTGCTGCTCGATGATGCCGAAGGCGTTGCCGCCCTGGCCCTTGCTGGCTTTTGCCTTGGCCACGAAATACCCGACCACAGCCGCGCTCTGCAGCAGGCGCAGGGCTTTCAGCGTGATCAGTTCGGGATCGCCCGGGCCTACGCCCAGGCCGATCAGCCGTCCTTTGCCCTCCATCATTCCACCTCCGTGGCAAGGGCGTTGACCGCGGCCACCGCCATCGCACTGCCGCCGCGCCGACCGCGCACCACCACGTAGGGCACGCCGCGGCTGTCCGCCGCCAGCGCATCCTTGGATTCCGCCGCGCCGATGAAACCGACCGGCATGCCGATGATCAGCGCAGGCTTGGGCGCGCCGGCATCGAGCATTTCCAGCAGGTAGAACAGTGCGGTCGGGGCATTGCCGATCACCACCACGCTGCCTTCCAGATGCTCACACCAGTGCTCCAGCGCCGCCGCGGAGCGGGTATTCCCGAGCGTCTTGGCGAGGTCTGGCACGCCGTCGTTGTGCAAGGTGCAGATGACCGGATTGTCCTTTGGCAAGCGCGGCCGGGTGATGCCTTCGGCAACCATGCGGGCATCGCAGAGGATCGGCGCGCCGGCCTGCAGCGCTGCACGACCGGCCGCTCCGGCACCGGGAGAGAAGGCGAGATCGCTGACGATGTCGACCATTCCACAGGCGTGGATCACCCGCACGGCGAGTTTTTCCATGTCAGGCGGAATCGCACTGAGGTCGGCTTCTGCCCGAATGGTGGCGAAGGAGCGCCGGTAGATTTCCTGGCCGTCGCGGATGTAATCAAGCATGGGTGCGTCCTGTTGCGTGATGCTGGCGAGCCATGCGCCCGCTTGGTCGATGGTCATAGGTGAGGCAAGTGGTTGACCGAAGCCGGCCATACCCGCCGCGCGCTCGAACAGCTGGTATCGGTTGTCGCTCACGGCAAGCAGGGTGAAAGGTGCGACATGCGCGGCCGCACATGAGCGCGAGCAGCCGCTGAGATGTACCTGCGGGCGGGCGTCATGCTGTTGCAGGCAGGCCGCCAACTCTAGGGCATCGCTTTTGGTGTCGGCCAGCCCGCGCGCGCAGCCGGCCGAGCCGGTGCAGGCGATCAGGTTAGCCAGCGGGGCGGCGCTGCTGGTGAGCAGTCCAGCTTGTTGGAGGGCCGTGAGTACGGTGTCCGCCTCGTCGATCTGTACATCTGGAATCAACAGGCCCTGCCAGGGCGTGAGTCGCAGGCTGCCATCGCCGTGCACCCGTGCCAGTTCGGCGACGGCGAGGAACTGACTGGCGTCGATCCGCCCCAGCGGCGCGCTGGCCACAATCATTGCCAGCCCTGGCTGGCGTTGCGCGACGATGCCAAATGGCGCGTCTGCCGCTGGGCTCTGCCGTTGCCAATTGGCCGGCACGGGCGAAAGAACAATGGGCAGGCGCCCCTGTACCCGACGCAATAGTTCTTCGGCCGGGATGGACTCGAGCAACTGGCGGATGCGGCTCTGCTCCGGGCCAGCGCACTCAAGAAAGGTCAGCAGGATCGCTTCGACCAGCTGCACGGCGTCGGTCGCAGCGACCATGCCGATAGGCTTGTCGGTCGGATAACCCGCCAGCCCGAACACCAGCTGCTGCGGGGTGCCGGGAAGGGCGCGCAGCCAGAGGTCATGGGCGTGCTCCAGCATGCACAGGCTTTCGCCGCCATCGAGCTGAATGGCGAACTTGGCGGACAAGGCGTGCAGCGCTCGGTTGTCCTGTAGCAGGGTTAGCAAGTCTTCGGCCAGGGGGCGGGTGTCCATGTGCTGCTGGCGATCCAGCCCGGCAGCGGGGCTCAGCATGAGGTTTCGCACGTCGTCAGCGTCGGCAACCGAGGGCCCGAGATTTGCGTCCAGCATTGCGCGGATCAGCGCTTGCTCGGCGTCGGCCCGTACCCCGCGAATCTGCAGGTTGCTGCGGTTGGTCAGCTCGAGCACGCCGCTGGCATGGTGCTGAGCCACTTCGGCGATCACGCGCGCCTGATTCGCGGCAAGCGCGCCGCCGGGTAGCTTGATTCGGCAGATGCCGCCGTCCAGCGCCTGCACGATGCGCAGCAGGCCAGGGCACGCGCTGGGGCGTGGAACGGGCAGTTCAGTCATGGAAGGCATGGTCGCGCACGGTGTCACCTGAAACTAAAGACGCGGCGACCAGACCGGCAGAGTTTGGTGAACTCTGTTGGCATCGGTACACCCCGCCCGATGTTGGCACTCGCGACCAGCGTCGTCGGCAGGTCTCCTGGCTGACAGGTCATCATCATCCGCGGCCTTCCCGGTTTCCCAGTGGCATGCGTGCGGAGGATTCGCTGTTTACAGTTGCGGGGGCAGCTCGGTCACGATCATGAGATCGCTCCGTATTCCCTCTTAGGCCCTTGGCGTAGTCGCGGCGGGCACCGACGAAGGCGCTATTATGCCCGCTTTGCCCGACGACGCGACAGCCAAGCCTGTCGCCTGACGAAGGCTTGGCATAGTGATGGAGAGGCGGGATGACGCCCTGGTTGACGGTGGTGGGTATCGGCGAAGACGGCTGGGCCGGGCTCGGCGAAGCGGCTCGACAGGCGCTCAATGAGGCAACACGCATCATCGGCGGTGATCGGCAGCTGGCGCTGTTGTCCGACAATCTGCAGGGCCGGGGAGAACGCTGGCCGAGCCCGTTCAGTCTTGACCCGGTCCTGTCACGCCGGGGCACCCCGCTGTGCGTATTGGCAAGCGGCGATCCGATGTTCTATGGCATCGGCGCCACCTTGGCGCGACAACTGGATGCCGCTGAGATGCGCGTGTTTTCAGCGCCGTCGTCCGTATCTCTGGCGGCGGCGCGCCTTGGCTGGCCATTACAGGAGACGGAGGTCGTTTCCCTGGTCGCGAGGCCGCTCGCGGCGCTGAACGCCCGGATGTTTCCCGGTGCCCGCCTGTTGATCCTGTGCAATGACGGAACGAGCCCCGCGCAGGTGGCGCAGTTGCTGGCGAGCCGCGGTTTCGGCGCAAGCCGTTTGACCGCGCTTGAGCATCTGGGCGGAGCAAAGGAACGCCGCCTGGACTCACTCGCCACGGAATGGTCCTTCGATGCCATCGCCGATCTGAATCTGCTGGCCGTCGAATGCATGCCCGACGCGGATGCCCAGTGCCTGCCGCTCACACCCGGTCTTGCCGATCACCTCTACCGACACGACGGCCAGCTGACCAAACGGGACGTGCGGGCGCTGACCCTGGCCCGCCTCGCACCCATGCCCGGCGAACTGCTCTGGGATGTCGGCGCCGGCTGCGGCTCTATCGGCATCGAATGGATGCGTGCTCATCCCAGTTGCCGCGCCATCGCGGTAGAGGCCGATGCGGGGCGTCAGGCCCATATCGAACATAACCGCGACGCGCTTGGGGTTCCCGCATTGAAATTGGTGGCCGGTCACGCGCCGGAGGCATTGGCCGACCTTCCCGAGGCGGACGCGATCTTCATTGGCGGGGGCGTCACGGTTCCGGGTGTGATCGAACATTGCTGGGCCAGCCTGAAGCCCGGTGGCCGGCTGTTGGCCAACGCCGTGACCCTGCAGAGCGAGGCGCTGTTGATGAGCTGGCGTGAACGCATTGGCGGCGAGCTGACCCGGGTGTCGGTGGCACACGCCCAGCCGCTTGGCGGTTTCGACACCTGGCGTGGCGCGCTGCCGATCACGCTGCTGCAGGTCGAGAAACCGCGATGAAACGCATCCTGCTGCTCGGCGGTACGGGCGACGCTTTGCGTCTTGCTCGCTGCCTCGGCCCATCCCATGTGTACAGTCTCGCCGGCCTGGGCCGCGTGCCCGACGACCTCAAATGTCAGGTCCGCGTGGGCGGCTTTGGCGGTGCGCAGGGCCTTGCAGGGTTCATCAAGGCCGAACGCATCGACCTGCTGGTCGATGCCACGCACCCCTACGCGGCGCAGATCAGCGCCAATGCAGCAATCGCGGCGGAGCAGGCCGGAATTCCATGCTGGGCCTTGCGACGGCCTGCCTGGGAAGCTAGCGAGGGGGACGATTGGCGCAAGGTAAACGACTGGGATGAGCTGATCGTGGCCATGAGCGCCTTCCGCCGGCCGTTCTTCACGCTTGGACGCGAGCCGCTGGCGCACCTACACGAGATTCCAAAACATCAGCACTGGACGGTGCGTTGCCTGGATGCTCAGCCGGCCGCTGATCGCGCGGAAATAATCGGTGACCGCGGCCCGTTCGATCTGGAACGCGAGCGCCAGCTGTTCGAACGGTTGAGTTGCGACGTACTGATCAGCAAGAACAGCGGCGGCGATTCCACCGAACCCAAACTGCAGGTGGCCCGCGAGCGCGGCCTGCCGGTATTACTGCTGCGCCGGCCGATGCTCCCGGCAGTAACCCGGGAATTCATGCGCCGGGATGATCTGCAAACAGCGCTCATGGCTCTTGGCGTCATCACCGGTGGTGCTACCGCCTGATCGCTCACCTTCAGCTGTCGCTGCTAGACTGCGCGCCGCTAAGGAGAGAGCCAATGACTACCGCTGTTTCACCCTATGCACGGGTCCTGTTCGCCGGCCCCGATCTGTCCGCAGGTTCTTTCGCCGAAGTATTCCGAGCACGTCTGGCCGATCTGCGCGGCGAACAAGCGCTGCGGGACGTAATCGATACGGGCTCGGGCTACGGACTGCTCTGGCGGACGGTCCGCGAAAGCGGTCGGCCGCTATTGGTAATCGACCTCGAGCCGCAGAGCAGCAGCGCTCATCTCGACTGGCTGCGCAGCGAGCTTATGCAGCTCGAAGGCGCTGAACAGATTTTCGTAGCCAGCGCGATCGGTACTGCGGAGGCGCTGCCCGTCGAAGCGGCCTGCGCCCTGATCGACCGACCGGAGCTGCACCTGCCCTGTACCAATGTCGCGCCGCTTCCAGCCGTGCACGCCTGGTCGAAAATCCCTCTGCATGAGCATCGCGTGCTGCTGTGCAATGGTCCACGCTGCACCCGTCGCGGCGCCTTGCCGCTGTGGAAGGGGCTGCGGGAAAAGCTCAAGGCGGCAGGCAAGCTCGAATGCGAGGGCGGCGTGCACATCACCCGAACCCAGTGCCAGTTCCCGTGCGATCAGGGCCCGACGCTGAGCGTCTATCCGGCGGGCAAGTGGTACCGCGTGCGCAACGAGGCGGAGGTGACGCGGCTGGTCGACGAGCTGTTCGTTGCCGGGCGTGAGGTGCCCGAGTTGCTGATGCCGAATCAGTAACCAGGCGAGGCGCCTTGAGCAGCGGGCAGGACCTGGGAAACGCTCGGCAAAGACTGGAATGCGCCGGTACTGCCTTGGCGAGCGGCCTCGCCCTGGAACGCCGCTACTCCTCCGGCAGGCTCAGGTCTTCCCCGGCCGTCGTCATCTCGGCATAGGCTCGGTCCAGTGAATCGACGACCGCCTGGCTGTCTTCAGTGTGGCGGGACACGATAAAGCGAATGGCGACCTTATGCAGCTCTACATGGGGAAGCGCCTCCATGCCGAGGCGATTCAGGGCCTGGCTCACCGGAACCTCGTAGTCGAGCAGATAGTCCGCACGGCGGTGTTTCAACATCTCCAATGCTGAGGTATGGGTGGCCGTCCGGTGTAGGCGAATCTGCAGCTGCGGGTCGTGCAGCATCTGGTTCACCTGTGGCCAGTAGTTGTAGCCACCGATGATGATGACGCCGCGTTTGCGCAGGCTGCTTGGCATGGTCGGGCGTGGGGTGTCGGGCCGGTGATAGAGGTTGAGGCTGATTTGGGCGAGGGTTTCTCGGCCCTCCAGGGTGTCGGCTTGCAGCTCAGGTTTGCCCGGCGCGCCGGGCCAGATATCGACAGTGCCGTTCTGCAGGGCTGCGTACAGCCGGGCACTCGGCAGGCCGCGGAATTGCGCCTGAAAACCTGCGTGGGCGAGTACGCGCCGAGTGAGATCGACCAGGGGTCCGCTTGGGCGCCCTTGGGCATCGCTGTAAATGGCTGGGGGAAAATCGTAGTAACCGACGGTCAGGGTTCTCGGCGCCTCGGACGAGGCAACGCAAGGCCCCGCCAGAGCCGCTGCAACCGGTATCCAGAATAATCGCTTCAAGGTAATTCACTGCCCCTTGTGGTTCGCGCGTAGGCAAAGCATGGCGCGCCACGCGCCCGGCTGTCCAGAATGGACATTTGAGCGCCGACACACCGGCGCCGCGACCATGCCTCCAGCAGATAGAAAACAGGCTGGCTATGCTGAGGCTAGAGCGTACCGTGCCTATCGGGGTCGGTTACCCGGATGACTCGATGGAGAGGTCTATGTATCGCAAGGTATTCACCAGCAAGGTGTTTGATCGCAAAGTGGTGCTGATTACTGGCGGCTGTGCCGGCATCGGCCGTGCGCTGGCCGAGCGGATGGCCCAGGCCGGTGCCAGGGTCGTGATCTTCGACCTCGATCAGAACGCCATTGACGGGCTGGTACAGCACCTTACAGACCATCACAACGCTGACGCGCTAGGGCTGCGCTGCGATGTGTCGGATGCCGCTGCGGTGCAGCAGGCCATTGCGCTGGTGGTGGAGCGCTTCGGCGGTATCGACGTGCTGATCAACAATGCGGGTATTACCCATCGCAGCCGGGTCGCCGACACCAGCCTGGCGGTATTTGAACGGATCATGGCGGTCAACTTTTACGGCGCGTTGCATTGCACCCAGGCGGCCATGCCAAGCCTGGTCGCCCGTGAAGGACAGATCATCGTGCTCAGTTCACTCTCGCAATACGCGCCGGTGCCAGACCGCGGCGCCTACAACGCCAGCAAACATGCGCTGCATGGTTTGTTCGAAACCCTACGCAGCGAGCTGACCGATACCGGTGTCAACGTGATGCTGGTGTGTCCGGGGTACACCGCGACGGATCTGCGCAAGAACGTATTGATTGGCGATGGCTCTACCGCGCCACAGCCGGTTTTGACGGTGGGGCGCGTGGCGTCGCCGCAAGACGTGGCGGAATCCATCTATCAAGGCGCGTTGAAACGGCGACGGTTGCTGGTGCTGTCGAACCTCGACTGGCGGGCGCGGCTGGTGGCGCGCTGCTTCCCGCGCACCTTCGAGCACCTGCTGTTGCCGCGGCTGGCCGGTGCTCGGACTTCATCCGGCGCGGGCTAGGCGGTCGGCGCGTCGCTGTAGAGCTCTTGAGCCTGCTTCATGTCCCAATAGGCGGCCTCGATCTTGTGGCCGTCCAGGTCGCGCACGAAGCAGCCATAGTAGGGCTCGCCATATTCTTCACGCGGGCCGGGAGCGCCTTCATCCGTGGCTCCGGCAGCCAACGCGGCGCGATGAAACGCATCGACCGAGGCCTTGTCCGCTGCGAAGAAACCGATATGGGTGCCGTTCCCGATGCTGGCTGGTTGGCCATCGATCGGCGTTTGCAGCCAGAACTCAGGGTATTCACGCCCCCAGGCTATCGCGCCCGGATGGGCCATGATGCGCTTACACCCGAGCGTGCTGAGGATCTGATCGTAGAAGGCAGCGGCTTCATCGAAGCGATTGCTGCCGAGGGATACGTGGGACAGGATGCTGGGGTTCTGGTCGGTCATCGGTGCGGCCTCCTTGACGGGTGGAGACCAAGCCTAGTTCGTCAAATCGGGGTCTGCCGCCTTGCCGATCAACGTTATTGCTTCTGATCGCCGCCCGGTTCGCTGCAAAGCATGAAGCAGCGGAACAGCACCACCGTCGCCAACAGCTGCACCAGCCCAACCACACTGTCGACCACCACGGCGAGCGCTCCAGGCGCTGTCTCACCCGCCCAGAACTGTGCGGCCACCCAGGCTTCCAGAAGCCACAGCGGCACCAGCACGACGAGGATGCAGCCGAGAATCAGCAGAAAATGTCCACTGGTCTGCAGGAAGCTTTCCTTCAGTGCCGCCAGCGGACTCAAGCCGCGCATCACCAACAGGTATTCGGCAAAGGCGATCTTGACCATGATCCACAGCCCCGGCAGCACGAACAGCGAGGCGCCGAGCATGATCAGCAAGGTGCCCAGCCCAGCCAGTACCGCCATCGACGGCCATAGCGGCAATGCACGCCTCATCACCTCGCGCAGCGGCGGTGCATGACCGCGGCTGCGCGCATCGAGGAACAGGATCAAAGCGGCGATATACAGCGGGTAGAAGACGAGTCCGATCAGCAGCTCCTGTGCCGGCATGGCACCTTTGCCGAACAGATGGTTGATGGCCAGGCGGGCGAGGCTCTCCAGCAGAATCAGCGGCAGGCAGAGGCGTGCAATGGACAGCAAATTGCGCGAGTAGAAGAACCAGGCGTCACGGAGGATGGACAGGACATTCATCGCAGGGCGGCAACTCGTGGGAAAAACCAGGCGCGCACTTTAGCAGGCCGTTGGAAAAAGTAGGCGAGGCAGGCAAGACGAGGTGCAACGACCATCGCGAGTCAAAGCAGCCGAAGACGCAGAGGGTAGTGTTCTAAATCATTTGACCGGGCTGGCGATCCAGACTGTTTTTACGAAGCATTGCCAACGTCGTTTTCAATGGCCTGATGAGCCCAAACGACCGGCCGGCGACAGCCGCGCTATCGCAGTCCATACTGGCTGGCCATTCCTCCGCTCAGGTCATCGCGTGAAGAAGATCGCCTTGTTTGCCGACGTGCAGAACCTTTACTACACGGTGCGCCAGGCTCACGGCTGCCATTTCAACTACTCCGCGTTGTGGGCCGAGGTCAGCGAGCGCGGCGAGATCGTGGAGGCCTATGCCTATGCCATCGATCGGGGGGATGCCAAGCAGCAGCAGTTCCAGCAGATCCTGCGCAACCTCGGCTTCACGGTGAAGTTAAAACCGTATATCCAACGCAGCGACGGCTCGGCCAAGGGCGACTGGGATGTTGGAATCACCATCGACGTGCTGGACGTGGTGGGGCAAGTCGACGAAGTTGTATTGGCCTCGGGAGATGGCGACTTCGATCTGTTGCTCGACCGAGTGCGCGCTGGCGGCGCCGAGGCGACGGCCTATGGTGCGCCGGGCCTGACAGCCAACTCGCTGATTCGCGCGGCGTCGCGTTACGTGCCCATCGAAGGCAAGCTGCTGCTGCGATAGCGCTGTCGGCCCGTCACTTCTGGGGCTGCCGGTGCCGCATGTTCCATTCGGCGGCCAACGGTGGATGTAGAAAGCGACATCCACCCTACGCTCAGCTTCCTGCTTCCTTTCGAGTAAACTGCGCGCCTCGTTTTCCTCGTCCGGTTACCGTCATGACCTTCGCCTCTTTGGGCCTGATCGATCAGCTGCTACGCACCCTCGAATCGCTTGAATACACCCAGCCGACGCCGGTCCAGGCCAAGGCGATTCCGGCTGTGCTCAAGGGCCGCGACCTGATGGCCGCCGCGCAGACCGGCACCGGCAAGACCGCGGGTTTCGCCTTGCCGCTGTTGCAGCGACTGCTGCACGAAGGGCCGCAGGTGGCAAGCAATTCGGTCCGCGCACTGGTGCTGGTGCCGACCCGCGAGCTGGCCGAGCAGGTACACGAGAGCTTCAGAACCTACGGGCAGGACCTGCCGTTGCGCACCTATGCAGTCTACGGCGGCGTCAGCATCAATCCGCAGATGATGGCCTTGCGCAAGGGCATCGACGTGCTGGTCGCCACACCCGGGCGGTTGCTGGATCTGTATCGACAGAACGCGGTGAAGTTCAGCCAGGTGCAAACGCTGGTGCTGGACGAGGCCGATCGGATGCTCGATCTCGGCTTTTCCGAAGAGCTGGATGCGCTGTTTAGCGCGCTGCCGAAAAAGCGCCAAACCTTGCTGTTTTCTGCGACCTTCTCCGACCCGATTCGGCAGATGGCGCAGGAGCTGCTGCGCGATCCCCTGTCGATCGAGGTCAGCCCGCGCAATGCTGCGGCAAAAACCGTGAAGCAGTGGCTAGTGCCGGTGGACAAGAAGCGCAAGTCCGAGTTGTTTCTGCACTTGCTGGCGGAAAAGCGCTGGGGGCAGGTGCTGGTGTTCGTGAAGACGCGCAAGGGCGTCGACCAGCTTGTGGATGAGCTACAGGCGCAGGGCATCAGCAGCGATGCGATCCACGGTGACAAGCCGCAGGCTTCGCGACTGCGTGCGCTGGAACGCTTCAAGGCCGGTGAAGTGCAGGTGCTGGTAGCCACCGATGTGGCCGCACGTGGCCTGGATATCCATGATCTGCCGCAGGTGGTCAACTTCGACCTCCCCACGGTCGCCGAGGATTACGTGCACCGTATCGGCCGAACCGGGCGTGCGGGTGCGACAGGCGAGGCCGTGTCGCTGGTCGCCGCCGATGAGGTCGATCAGCTCGCAGCCATCGAGACGTTGATTCAGCAAGTTCTGCCGCGCCACGACGAGCCGGGTTTCGTCCCGGATCATCGGGTGCCGACCACCCAGCCGGGCGGGCAGATCATCAAGAAACCGAAAAAGCCGAAGAAGCCTAAAGAGTCGGCTGGCAAAGGCCGTGTTCATCTGGGCAACTGGTTCGATGAGAGCGAGAAACCCAACGCCAAGCCGATCCGCAAAGTGCCGAGCCTGGGCGGAACGAAGCCGACGAAAAAGCGCTGACCGAGGCGGGTGGCGCGCCGTGCGGGGGTGTCAGCTCGTTGCGTGTTTGTCGCATTGAGATGGCAACAGTGGATGAGCGCCGGTTTGCCTGATTGCTCGTTAAGCCGGGCGTCAGATTGAGAAGGCCTGAGGGTTTGCGTTTTTCATACATGCAAGACAGCACAGGAGAGATCGCTTTTGGCACACGCGCAAGCGGAGCTTCACTCACTTAGCCGAGCTGACGTATGGGCCGGGTTCAGGCAATTGACGCCGATCTCGCTATTCGTTGTGGTGTTTGGGCTGGCCTTTGGCCTGGCCGCGACGCAGGCGGGGCTGAACGACTATTCGATCCTGATGATGAGCGCGCTGGTCTTCGCCGGCGCCTCGCAATTCGCCTCGTTGGAACTCTGGGGCACGCATGTTCCGGTCGTTCCGCTGGTGGTCACCGTATTCGCTGTCAATGCGCGGCACCTGCTGATGGGCGCGACGCTATATCCCTATCTGCAGCACTTGCCGCCGGCGAAGCGCTACGCGGTGATGTTCGTTGTTTCGGATGCCAACTGGGCCATGTCCATGCAGGCGTTCAGTCTCGGCAGGCCGGGGTTAGGCATCTTGTTCGGCGGTGGTCTGGCGCTCTGGACGTTCTGGGTGTTGGGCACCTGGCTGGGGCTTTATTTCGGCAGCGCCATCCACGATCCGGTCAGTTGGGGGCTGGACATGGTCATGGGCTGTTTCCTCCTGGCGATGGTCGTCGGCGGCAAGAAGGATCTGCGGATGAGTGTGATCTGGGTCGTCGCGGGTGGCGCCTCGATGTTGGCCTACTGGTATCTGCCCGCCAATAGCCATGTGGTGGTCGGGGCGCTGGCCGGTGGTCTGTTGGGCGCGCTGTGGATGGAGAAACCGACATGACGCTGGAAACGGCGGGATCCGGCACGCTGATCGTCATTTTGGTCATGGCGGTGGTCACCCTGGTGACTCGCTGGGGTGGTGTGTTTGCGATGTCGTTCGTGCCCATCAGCCGCCGAACCGAGCAGTTCATCAGCGCCATGTCCGGTTCGGTGCTGGTGGCACTGCTGACACCCATGGCAGTCAACGGCGATAACGGTGCCCGGCTGGCTTTTCTCGCCACGGCGGTGACCATGCTGCTGCTGAAGAAGCCGTTGCCGGCCATCGCGGCTGGAATCATCGCCGTGGCGCTGTTCAGGCATCTGGCTTAAACGAGCGCCGTTCCATCAGGCGCTGGGCGGGTTAGCAATCCCCAACCAGCGCAGAATGCCCACCGCTGCCGCTCGACCGCTGGCGAAACAGGCGGTCAGCAGGTAGCCCCCGGTGGGGGCTTCCCAATCCAGCATTTCTCCCGCGCAGAACACGCCCGGCACCTGTCGCAGCATCAGTCCGTCGTCCAGCACCTCGAACGGCACGCCGCCGGCACTGCTGATGGCTTCGTCCAGCGGGCGGGGGCGCAGCAACTCGATGGGCAGGGCCTTGATCGCCTTCGCTAAACGCTGCGGGTCATCGAAGGCGTCAGCGGGCGCGAGTTCCCGCAACAATCCCGCCTTGACGCCATCAAGACCGAGTTGACGCTTGAGGTGCTTGGCCATGGACTGCGAACCGCGCGGTTTGGCCAAGGCGCGAATGATCCTCTCCAGCGAATGATCGGGTAGCAGGTCCAGCGTGACTGTGGTGCTACCGTTCTGCTCGATCGCCTGGCGGATCTCGGCGGACAACGCATACACCAGGCTGCCCTCGATGCCGGTGGCGGTTACGACGAACTCACCCTTGCGTGGCGCGCACTCGGCGAGACCGAGGCTGACGGTTTTCAGCGGCGCGCCCGCGAATTTTTCCTGCAGGTGCGAACTCCAGCCTGCCACCTCGAAGCCGCAGTTGGCAGGCCGCAGCGCGTTGACTGCAATGCCGCGACGTTCCAGCACAGGGACCCAGGCACCGTCGGAGCCCAGGCGTGCCCAGCTGCCACCACCCAACGCGAATAGCACTGCGTCGGCGTCGACGCTGATCTCACCCGACGGCGTAAGCAGACGCACGCTGCCGTCGGTGTTCCAACCCAGCCAGCGATGGCGTGTATGGATCCGCACGCCCGCATCGCGCAGGCGACGCAGCCAGGCGCGTAGCAGCGGTGCAGCCTTCATGTCCGAGGGAAACACTCGCCCGGAACTGCCAACGAAGGTGTCGATGCCCAGCCCGTGGATCCATTCGCGCAGGGCCTCGGGGTTGAACGCGTCCAGCAGCGGGCGCAGTTCAGCGGCACGCTCGCGATAGCGCGCCACAAATGGCTCAAAGGCCTCGGAATGGGTGATGTTCATCCCGCCGACGCCGGCCAGCAGAAATTTGCGACCGACCGAGGGCATGGCGTCATAGAGATCGACGGCAACGCCCGCCTGGCTCAGCAGTTCGGCAGCCATCAGCCCGGCGGGGCCGCCGCCAATGATCGCGACGCGAGATTGTGAGGTGGGCATGGCGAAAGGCCGTGGTTAAAAGGCGGCCATTCTAGCGGTTCGCGCTGCGAAGTCGCAGCGAGAGTGGAGTCGGGGATGGGCGGACGGGGCGTTGAGCGGACGAGAACCCCGGCGCATGGCGCGCCGGGGGTAGGGCTTAAACGGCGTCGTTCTGCTTGGGCTGACGGCGATAGCCGAACATGCCGGCAAAGCCTGCAACGGCACCAGTGATCAACATCATGATCAGTAGCGCCCAGCTGGCTTGCGATACACGTTTGGCGGCTTGTTCAGCCAGTTCACGGGCTTTTTGCTCCGCCTGGGCCTGCAGCTCTTTGAACTTCACATAGGCTTCCTGGTACTGCTGCTCGATCTGGCTGACCATTTGCTCGGCTTCCTGCTGGCTCATGTTGCCGCGCTCCTGTATCAGATTGACCATCGCTTCACGGTCGGCGGCATTCAGGGCTTCTTCACCTTTCTGCTGAATGCGGTCGATTAGTTGCGATATCTGCTCATCAGCCTGCTGAGGATTCTGCTGCGCTTGCTCTACGCGATTCTGAGCCTGCTGCTGAACCTGTTGGACGTCTTGCTCAAGGTTCTGCGGGGCCAGTTGCGGCTTGCCGGTCTGGCGCAGTGCCTTCTTGAGTTCAGCCTCGATATTGCTCAGATCGAGATTGATGTCAGCCTGCTTGACCTGCTGCTTGATCTCACCGCCGATGGCGGGCGCCATGGACGCAACACTGGAGCCAACCGCTTGCAAAGTCGAACCCGCCACGCTGGCTGTGCCCGAGACAGCCGAACCGACCAGGCTGGCAATCAGATACACCGTGATCAGAGTCGTGACAGCCCAAACCAGCAAGCCGTGCAGCATGCCGTGACGGGGCGCCATACGGCCCGCGATGTAGCCGCCTATGGCCAGCGATATGACACCGGCAAGCACCATCCAGATAATCGCGCCCATGCCGAGGCCCGCAACGGGGTTGTGTTCAGTTGCGGGGTCGATCGTGGAAGCGCCGATGGCGGTCCCAAGCAAGTGCAGCAGCAGCGAAACAGCCAGTGCCAATGCAATGCCGGCGAACACGGCACTCCATGACGCGTGGGGCAGGTAGCGGGTAAGAGGGTTGCGATAGGCAGTGGTGTCGCGGTCAGTTTCGAGCATTGGTGCATCCTCATTGTTATGTTTGCCAGTGCTTGAACAGCGATCCAGACGTGCCGGGACGGTTCATTCACACATAGAAGTGAGGGTTTCGCTGCCGTTTGAAGTTCCGCGCTGCGAGCGTTGGTGTGACCAGTGGTGTCAGCCCAGGCCGTGTCGCTGCCAGGCGTTCGCGGCGCTGATGTGCAGCTGCGCATGGCGCCGTGCGAGCAGTGCGCGGTCCTTGTCGTAGCCGCCACCGATCACGCCAACCACCGGAATGTCTCGCCCCAGACAGTGTTCGATCACCGCGCTGTCGCGCATGGCCAGGCCGTCGTCGCTGAGCTCAAGCAGCCCCAGCGCGTCATCACGGTGCACATCGACACCGGCGTCATAGATGACCAGATCCGGCTGATACAGTGGCAGCAGGTAGCTGAGCGTATCGTCGACGACTTTCAGGTACTCCGCATCGCCAAGGCCCGGCGCCAAAGCGATGTCCCAATCGCTGCGGGCCTTGCGCGTCGGGAAATTCTTTTCGCAATGCAGTGACACAGTGACCGCGTCCGGTACCTGCTCGAGGATCCGTGCTGTGCCGTCACCCTGATGCACATCGCAATCGAAGATCAGCACACGACCGACACGGCCGCTCTCCAGCAGCGAAAGGGCGATGATGGCCAGGTCGTTGAATATGCAGAAGCCGGAGGCATGATCGTGATGGGCATGATGGGTGCCACCCGCGAGGTGACAGGCCAGCCCGTGCTGCAAAGCAAGATCTGCGGCCAGCAGCGAGCCGCCAACTGCGCGTACGGTGCGCTGCGCCAGTTGCGGGCTCCAGGGCAGGCCCAGGCGGCGCAGTTCGTCGCGGCTCATGTCGCCGTTGCAGTAGCGCTCGACGTAGTGTCGGTCATGTGCGAGCGCCAGCATATCGGGCGGGCAGAGTTCGGGACGCAACAGCGCCGCATCCGTGGTCAAACCGCAATCAACGAGATGGTCGCGCAGCAGGCGGAACTTCTCCATGGGGAAGCGGTGTCCCGGCGGCAGAGCGGGGCTGTAATCGTCGTGAAAAACCAACGGCAAGGACATCGAATCGGGCCCATTGAGGTCAACCGCGAGTATGCAGCCGTTACCGAAATCTTCAAGGAAACAGCATGGACGAACCGATGGAACGTATTGAACTGGAAACACCGCGCCTGCGTCTGCGTGCCTGGCGTGATGGCGATCTCGATGCCCTGGTCGAGCTGTGCAGCGACCCGCTGGTGATGCGCTATTTCCCCGAGTTGCTGTCGCGCGACGAATGCGCGGCGGCGATGGCGCGCAGCCGGATCCATTTCGCGCGGTTCGGCTTCGGGTTCTGGGCGCTGGAGCTCAAAAGCGATGGGCGATTCATCGGTATGGCCGGGCTGGCCTGGAGCCGTTTGCAGCTGCCGTTCTGCCCAGCGGTGGAAATCGGCTGGCGGCTCGCCCATGAACATTGGGGGCAAGGCTTCGCGCGCGAGGCGGCAGAAGCATCGCTGGCGTGCGGCTTCGAGCGGCTTCAGCTTCCGGAGGTGGTGGCCTACACCGCGGCGATCAACGAGCCATCGCTGGGGGTGATGCAGGCGTTGGGCATGCGGCATGAACCAGCGGATGACTTTGACCATCCGATGATTCCCGAAGGGCATCCGCTGCGCCCTCATTCGCTGTATCGAATCACGCGGGATGATTGGGTAGCGCTTCGCCGACAAGCGCTACCAGTGGAGCCGCTTCTACGGAATCCGTAACATTGCGCGCCTGCCTCGTGCCTCGCATACATAAAGGAACTACACCATGAGCGACACCCTAGACACGCTGGTCAACCTCCTGTCGCTGGAGCGAATTGAAGAAAACCTCTTCCGCGGTGCCAGCCAGGACCTGGGCTTTCCCCAGCTGTTCGGTGGCCAGGTGGTCGGTCAGGCGCTGTCCGCGGCCAGCCAGACGGTGGCGCCGGAGCGTCACGTCCATTCGATGCACGGCTACTTCCTGCGGCCTGGTGATTCCCACCAGCCGGTGGTCTATGACGTCGACCGTGTGCGCGACGGTGGCAGTTTCACCACGCGCCGGGTCAGCGCGATCCAGAAAGGGCAGACCATCTTTACCTGCAGCGCGTCGTTCCAGGCCGACGAGAGCGGGTTCGAGCATCAGTTGCCGATGCCCGACGTGGTCGGTCCCGAGGACCTGCTCAGCGAGTGGGAACTGTTGCACAAACTGACGCCGCTGGTTCCGGCGCGTGTGGCAGAAAAGCTGCGCCGTCCGAAACCCATCGAGATCCGCCCGGTCACGCTGCAGGATCCGATCAACCCGCAGCCGATCGAGCCGGTCCGGCATATCTGGTTCCGTGCCGATGGCTCGCTGCCGGACAACCCGGCGCTGCACAAGTACTTGGTCGCCTACGCCTCGGACTTCAGCTTCATCGGTACCGCACTGCAGCCACACGGCGTCAGTTCTTGGAGCAAGTTCATTCAGCTGGCGAGCCTGGACCATGCCATCTGGTTCCATCGCGAAGTGCGCGCCGACGAGTGGTTGCTGTATTCCATGGACAGCCCCTGGGCCGGTAACGCGCGTGGTTTCGCACGCGGCAGTATCTTCAACCGCGCCGGGCAGCTGGTTGCCTCGGTAGCGCAGGAAGGTCTGATTCGCGTGCGCGAGGATTGGAAGTGAGCCTGGCCGATGCGCGGCACTGGGTGTTCGACATGGACGGCACCCTAACGCTTGCCGTGCACGACTTCCCGGCGATCAAGCGCGCCCTGGATATTCCTGAAGACGACGACATCCTCCATCACCTCGCCGCGCTGCCGGCTGAAGAGGCCGCGGGCAAGCGCGCCTGGTTGCTCGAGCACGAACGCGAACTGGCCTATGCCGCGACGCCGGCGCCGGGCGCCCGTGAACTCCTGCATACGTTGCGCGATCGTGGTTGTCGGCTCGGCGTGTTGACGCGCAACGCACATGAGTTGGCGCTGGTAACCCTGCAGGCAGTGGGCATGGGTGACTGCTTCGCCAGCGATGACATCCTCGGCCGTGACGAAGCGCCGCCGAAACCCGATCCGGGCGGGTTAATGCATCTGGCGGACAAATGGCGCATCGAACCCAGCGAACTGGTGATGGTGGGCGATTACCGCTTCGATCTGGAATGCGCCAAGGCGGCGGGTGCGCGCGGCGTGCTGGTCAACCTGCCGGAAAATCCCTGGCCGGAGCTGACCGAGCTGCACGCCCGTGATTGCTTGGCACTGCGCCAGTTACTCGAGGGCTAAGGGCGATCAATCACCCTCGGATCGGCATGCAAAGTTAGGGTCGCTCACGTTGTACCGATCCACGGTGGCGTCAGGCGGGACCCGCCGCTTGGATGTCAGTGCAGGCCGGGGCTCGCCCCATTCGCAGACATCAATAGAGCGCCTGGTACAGCTTGCGGCGGTAGGTGGTGACCAGCGGGTGGTCACTGCCGAGCAGATCGAATACTTGCAGCAATGTCTTGTGTGGCAGGCCGTCGGCGTAGCCGCGATTGCGTACGAAGAGCTTCAACAGTCCGTCCAGTGCCGCTTCGTGCTGCTGACGTGCCAGCTGCTGAATGGCCAATTGGTAGGCCGCCTCGTCATCTTCGGCGTTCTGCGCCAAACGGCTCTTGAGGTCGGCAACCTCGGGCAGGTCATTGGCCTGGCGCAGGAACGTCAGCTGCGCGCGGGCGCCAGCCAGTGCCTGCTTGTGTTCGTCGCCCTTTACAGCATCGAGCACCAGTTCGGCTTCGCCGAGCTCGCCACGTTCGGCCAGGCAGCGTGCGTAGAGGATCAACGCGACAGCGTTCTCGTTGTCTTCAGCCAGCGCTTGCTTGAGCAGCTCCTCTGCCTCACCAATGCGTCCCTCGGCGAACAGCGCTTGTGCGGTTTCCAGCGAGTCCGCTTCCGGCGCAGCGGGCGCTTGCACATGGGGCTCGAGCATGGCGCGGATCGCAGATTCCGGTTGCGCGCCGGCAAAGCCATCGACCGGCTGGCCATCCTTGAACAGCACTACGGTTGGCAGGCTGCGCACGCCGAAACGCGCAACCACGTCCTGCTCGATATCGCAGTTGACCTTGGCCAGCACGAGCTCGCCCTGATACTCCTCGGTGATCTTTGCCAGCAGCGGCATCAGCGCTTTGCAGGGCGCGCACCACTCGGCCCAGAAATCCACCAGCACCGGCTTATGAAAGGAGTTTTCCAGTACCAGCTGCTCGAAATTGGCGCTGGTGACGTCAAAGATGTAAGGAGTCTGGCTCATTGGAATTCTCGGAATGGGCGCATGCGAAATGAGGCGTGCATGTTAAGTGGGGGCGAGCCGATTCGGAAGCAAGGGCGGCGCTGATACCCGCTCAGCGACCGGGGGCCGCCAACGGCCAGCTCGCCAGTTCGCTGTAATGAACACCCGATGAGGTGTTTTCTGAGCAATAGAGGCCGAAGCGGCGCACCGGCCAATGGAATGCTGGTGGCTGGATATCCGGCAAGGCGTGAACCTGACGTGAAAGCGTGACGTGCGGCAGAAACGGCCGTGCGTCGAGCATGACGCCGTGTGTGGACAGCCCCGCGTGTAGCTGCTCGACCAGTTGGTTCAACGGCGACGGGCTCTGGCTGGGCATCAGGCAGGCGAAATCCTTGCCGATCGTCCGCAACTGATCGAGCCGCAGCGCAAAGGCATCGACGCGCACCTTTGCCGCAAGCTGTTTCAAGCCCTCGACGGAGGCCGCGGGCTGGTTACCGAGAAAAGCCAGGGTCAGGTGCAGGTTGGCCTGGGCGACGGGCCGACCCCCTACCTCTTGGCTGTCACGCCAGTTGCAGACGGCCTCAGCGAGGTCGGAAGGGCAGGCCAGGGCGAAGAACAGGCGTAATGGTTTTTCGGTCGGCATGTTTCCTCCTGACGGCAGGCGCTGCTTGTCAGCACATCGCGACGGGCACGGCTTCGCGACGGGCGTGGTAGAGGCTGACTCGGCGAAATTCCGCAGGTTCGGCCAGGTCGGGCCAGGTACAGGCGTCAAGGATGTCCAGGCGCTGATACAGCGGGTGCTGGAAATCCCGCACGCGGGAATCGGCCACCAGCGCGACTTGGCCGCGACTGAGAAACTGATCCAGCAAGGGCAGGTTGGCCCGATCGTAGAGCACGTCGGCAACGATGATCAGGTCGTAGCGGTCAGCCTCGCTGAAAAAGTCTTCCGAATAGTTGAGCTGCACGCCGTTGAGTTCGGCGTTGGCGCGGCACGCGGCAAGGGCCAACGGATCCAGGTCGCAGGCGACAACCTCGACCGCGCCGGCCTTCGCTGCGGCAATGGCGGCGACACCCGAGCCCGAGCCGAAATCCAACACACGCTTGCCGCGCACCCATTCCGACCGTTCGGCCAGCCAGCGCGCCAGGACCAGGCCGCTGGCCCAGCAGAAGCACCAATAGGGCGGCTCGTCGAGGATCCGCCGGGTTTCCTCCGGGCTGAACGCCCGGTCCATATTGGCCGCATCGATCAGCCATAAACGGATATCGGTGCCGGGCAGCGACTCGATACTCAGCGAAGCGTCGCCGAGCAGCTCAGCCAAGGCTTGTTGCAGCGCAGCGGGCGGGGTCAAGGCGCTGGTACCAGATGCAGCGGGCCCAAGGACTGATTGGCCGGGCTGCTCACCTGCACGGCTGGCAGACGCATGATCAACTGCCCCGAACGGGTCACTCGTCCACGCAGTTCCACGTCTCGACCCTGCGGGAATTTCTCGGCATTGAACTTGAGGATGAAGGGCAGCTCAGTTCCCCGACCCTGCAGCTTCACATTGCTCAGCAGTCGGTCTGGCTGGTCACGGCGGTTGACCTCCAGCAGTGCCAGCTCGACTTCGCTGTCGGCGGGGACGCCGATCAAGCTGCCGTGCAGTTCGTGCATCAGGGTGGTGGCCTGGGGCGGTTCCTCGAAGGTAACCGCCGCAGTAGGACGCTGGGATTGCTCACTCGAACACCCAACCAGAACCAGCAGCAAAGCAGGCAGAACAAAGGGGCGTAACTGCACGGACGGCTCCATAACATGATGTTGATGCGCGCCTGTATAGCAACAATCCGCTCGATTTGTCTTGCCGGCGGGATGCGCTACCATGGCTCTCCCGACGTCTGACAGCTCTAGCCCATGCATTGTCCCTTCTGTGGTGCACATGACACCAAAGTCATCGACTCGCGCCTCGTGGCCGAGGGTGATCAGGTGCGCCGTCGCCGTGAGTGCCTCGCCTGCGGCGAGCGTTTCACCACGTTTGAAACCGCCGAGCTGGTCATGCCGCGGCTGATCAAGCAGGACGGCAGCCGCCAGCCATTCGATGAAGAGAAATTGCGGGCCGGCATGCAACGCGCGCTGGAGAAGCGGCCGGTCAGCGTCGAGCGCCTCGAGGAAGCCATCGCCCACATCAAGCATCGCCTGCGCGCCACCGGCGAGCGCGAGATCAAATCGCGCGTGCTGGGCGAGCTGGTGATGGTCGAGTTGCAGAAGCTCGATGAGGTCGCCTATATCCGCTTCGCCTCGGTTTATCGCCGTTTCCAGGATCTCAACGAGTTCCGCGAGGAAATCGAGCGCCTGTCACGCGAGCCTGCAAAAACCGAATGAGCACCAACGATCACGCCTGGATGGCCCTGGCGCTGCAGCTGGCACGTAAAGGGCTGTACTCCACGCATCCCAATCCACGGGTCGGCTGCGTTATCGTCAAGGATGGCGAACTCATCGGGGAGGGCTGGCATGTGCGTGCTGGCGAACCGCATGCCGAAGTTCATGCCCTTCGACAGGCCGGCGACCGCGCCCGCGGTGCCACTGCCTACGTCACCCTCGAGCCCTGCAGCCACCATGGCCGGACGCCGCCTTGTGCCGAAGCCTTGGTCAACGCCGGGGTTGGTCGTGTCGTCGCGGCCATGCAGGATCCGAATCCGCAGGTCGCTGGGCGTGGTCTCGAGCGCTTGCGCAGCGCCGGAATCGAGGTGTCGAGCGGCCTGCTGGAGGCAGAGGCGCGAGCGCTAAATGTTGGCTTCATCAAGCGCATGGAAACCGGTCTGCCCTACTTGCGCGCGAAACTGGCGATGAGCTTGGATGGCCGCACCGCCATGGCCAGCGGCGAAAGCCAGTGGATCACCGGGCCCGCTGCCCGAGCCGAGGTCCAGCGGCTGCGTGCGCAATCGAGCGTGGTGTTGACCGGCGCCGATACGGTACTCATGGACAATGCCAGGTTAACCGTGCGCGCGGCCGAGCTAGGGCTCGATGAGGAAATGATTGCGCTGGCCATCCAACGTCCGCCTTTTCGGGTGCTGGTCGACGGAAAGCTGCGCGTGCCGCTGGATGCGCCGTTTTTCCAGGCAGGGCCGACGCTGGTGGCAAGCACTCGTGCGGACCTCGTTGACGTTTACCAGTCGGCTGGTCACGAGCTGCTGACATTTGCCGGTGATGCCGGACGCGTCGATCTGACTGGGCTGCTTCGCGAGCTGGCCGAACGAGGGGCCAACGAAGTGCTGCTGGAAGCCGGGCCGCGCCTTGCTGGGGCCTTTGCGGCCCAAGGGCTGATCGACGAGTACCAGCTGTTCGTCGCGGCCAAGTTCCTGGGGTCGTCGGCCCGACCCTTGCTGGAGTTGCCCTTGGATCGCATGAGCGAGGCGCGCGAACTGCAGATCAAGGATATCCGGGCGGTTGGCGATGACTGGAAAGTCATCGCCGTACCCTCGAACTGACGCTCAATCCGTCGTTATTCGATGCCAACTTGCTGGTCATATAACGTGAATCCGCGAGCCTGGTAGTTCTGCAGCGCGCTTGGATGATCGAGGGTACAAGTGTGGACCCAGACGCGTCGCGTCCCGGGCCATTCCCATGCACTTGTGATCGCATGGCTCAGTAAGCCACCTCCAAATCCTCGGCCGAAGAAGCCGCTTTCCAGCCCGAAATAGAGTATCTCGACGTCGTCAGCGCTACGGCGCAACTCGTAATAGCCAGCGATGGCGCCGCGGTGGTAGGCCACCCAGGTGCGAAGATCGGGACTTTCAATCTCCCGCTGCCAGGCTTCGTCGGATTGCTGGAGGCGCTCGGTCCATTGCCAGGGGCCGCCGATCAGCCGATAGAGAAACTGATTGAAGCGAAACTGCTTGATCTCGCATTCGCTGATTAGCAAGTCCTGCGGTACGGGTTTCGCCCGTAGCTGCGATGGCGCGGTCATCTCGAGGAAATACGTCACCGTTTGATCAGTCAATGTGAAATCTCGTTGGCAAACACCGGGCCGCACAGCATACGCGATGGGCTCGCGATTGCTGTGCCGCAGGTGAACCTACTCGCTGAGATCAAGCTTGTCGGGCGGTTAGTTCACCGGCTTCAGCCCGTTGTGATCGAGCTTGGCTTTTCGCTTGTTGGTGCCCAGCAGGTGCCTTGCGACCAGGCTTTCATGATGCGGATTGCCGAAGTGAAACAACGCCGTGGCGCGCAGCATCGCGGGGTCGCATTCATCATTCGCGTGCAGGCTTCGGTAACCCGAGAACAGATAGAGGTTGCCCGGCTCCAGCTTCAGGCGAATCGGTTTGAGCCAGCCGCGTCGCACCGCAAAAGCGACCAGCTTCTGGCTGGCGGTATTATGCAGCACGGCTTTTTCGATGACGTTGCGCAGGGCGTTGAAGCGGATGCGCCGCACACTTGGAAAGATGATCAGATCGCCGCAGTGCTCGCCTTCCGTCGGGATATACAACGGTAGTAGTGCGGTGACCGCCGTGGCGTCGAAGTGATAGAAGTGCGATTGCTTGAGCCCGCTGCGCCCCTGGAGACAGCGAATGACGGGAAAGATCTGCTCCGTTGCGGCCGGCTCCCGGCCCGTCTGGAGTCGATAGAGTTCTGTCAGTGTCTCCTTGAACGGCTGCGACAGCGCCAGCCCGGCGATCAGATTGCCGCCCAACGCCTCGATGCCATGGATGGCGAAATATTCGCCATTATGGCTGGCCGCTTGCTGCTTGATGAAAGCGCGGCCCAGTTCAAGTTGCTCGGGCGAAATGTAGTGCTCAATGACCGTGTAGCCCTTACGGTCGATCTCGGCAGCGTATGCCGCTGCCGACGGTTCCATAGCCGTAACCTCTGACATACCCAATCCCTCGTGGCACATGTGAAGGTTCGGAGCGTTCGTCCTGATCGTGTCCTGATCTGCGCGGAGGATCGGCATAGTGCGAGCGGATCCTGGCTCGGCGTGTCGGTACGAAGAATGCGGGAGTGACGTTCCTTCCTGATCGTCTTGCGTTGCATCGGGTGCGGCTGGCGGCGTCTATGCGATAGCCCGCTGCGATGCGTATGGACAAACAAGCGCAACGCTAGTTGCGAGGATCGTCAGGGATTTTTACTGTCTGGGCTTGAAGTCAAACGGTCGTTTGTCGGCTGCAGAACCGGCGCAACTGTGGTAAAAACTGCTCCGGGCCTTAGCGGCCCACGTTCTCAGGGCGGGGTGAGATTCCCCACCGGCGGTAATTACGATGCGGTTGGCCATGCTGACGATCGTTTAGCCCGCGAGCGCTTGTCTCCGACAAGGTCAGCAGACCCGGTGTGATTCCGGGGCCGACGGTATAGTCCGGATGAGAGAGAGCGGGATGCCTCGACGGGCGCCTTTCGTGCGCGCGTCCACTCCCTATCGATCTGCAGCGCCCTGTTTTATCCAAAACAGGAGTTCGTCATATGCATCGTTTCAACAGCCTTCCACGGGAGGCCGTATGTTCACAGGAATAATCGAATCCATCGGGACCATTGGTGCCATGACGCCGAAGGGTGGCGACGTTCGCGTGCTGGTCGAGACCGGCAAGCTGGATCTGGCGGACGTCAAGCTGGGCGACAGCATCGCGGTTAACGGCGTTTGCCTGACCGCGGTCGAGCTGCCGGGCAACGGCTTCTGGGCCGATGTCAGCCGCGAGACGCTGGCACGCACCGCGTTCGTCGATCTCAAGCCTGGTAGCCGCGTGAATCTGGAGAAGGCGCTGATGCCGACCAGCCGTCTCGGCGGGCATCTGGTCAGCGGGCACGTCGATGGCGTGGGCGAGGTGGTGGCGCGTGAGGAAAACGCCCGCGCCGTTCAGTTCCGCATCCGCGCGCCGCGTGAGTTGGCCAAATACATCGCGCTCAAGGGTTCGATCACGGTGGATGGCACCAGCCTGACGGTCAATGCCGTCAACGGTGCGGAGTTCGAGCTGACCATCGTCCCGCACACCCTGGCCGAGACCATCATGGTCGACTACCGCCCGGGGCGGAAGGTGAATCTGGAAGTGGACCTCTTGGCTCGCTATCTAGAGCGCCTGCTGATGGGCGACAAGGCCGCTGAACCGAATGCCTCGGGCCTGACCGAAAGCTTCCTGGCCGAACACGGCTACCTGAACAAGTAAGGATTGGCCTCATGGCTCTGAACACTGCTGAAGAACTGATCGAAGACATCCGCGCCGGCAAGATGGTCATCCTCATGGATGACGAGGACCGCGAGAATGAGGGCGACATCATCGTCGCCTCCGAATGCGTGACCGCCGAGCACATCAACTTCATGGCCCGTTTCGCCCGTGGCCTGATCTGCATGCCGATGACCCGCGAGCGCTGCGAAACCCTGCAGCTGCCGCTGATGGCGCCGCGTAATGGCTCCGGCTTTGGCACCAAGTTCACCGTCTCCATCGAAGCTGCCGAAGGTGTGACCACCGGCATTTCCGCCGCTGACCGTGCGCGGACGGTGCAGGCTGCCGTAGCCCGCAGTGCGAAAGCCGAAGACATCGTCAGTCCCGGTCATATCTTCCCGCTGATGGCGCAGCCAGGCGGCGTTCTGGCGCGCGCTGGTCACACCGAGGCGGCCTGCGATCTGGCGCGCATGGCTGGATTTGAGGCCAGCGGCGTCATCTGCGAAATCATGAATGACGACGGCACCATGGCGCGTCGTCCGGAGCTCGAACTCTTCGCCGAACAGCACGGGTTGAAGATCGGCACCATCGCCGACCTTATTCATTACCGCATGATCCACGAGCGCACCGTCGAGCGTGTGTCCGAGCAGCCACTGGACACCGAGCTGGGCCAGTTCACCCTGGTCACCTACCGCGACGACGTGGAAGACACGGTGCACATGGCGCTGACCCGTGGTGAGATTTCCCCGGAAGAGGCCACGCTGGTTCGCGTGCACAACATGGAGCCACTGCGTGACCTGTTGATGGTGACCGTGCCGGGTCGCTGGAGCCTGCGCGCTGCTATGAGCGAAGTGGCCAAAGCCGGTAGTGGCGTAGTGCTGTTACTGGGCAATCCGCTGACCGGCACGCAGTTGCTGGCGCAGCTCAACCGCCAGCAGTCGCCAAGCCCGGCCACCTACAGCACCGTCGGTGCTGGTTCGCAGATTCTTCGCGACCTCGGCGTGCGCAAAATGCGCCTGATGAGTTCGCCGATGAAGTTCAACGCGATATCCGGCTTCGACCTGGAAGTTGTAGAATACCTGCCCGCCGAATAAATGATGTCAGGGCGCCGCAACGCAACGCGGCGCCTTCGTTCTTTAAAGAGATGAGAAACCACCTATGACACTGAAGACCATCGAAGGTACCTTCATCGCCCCGCAGGGCAAGTTCGCCCTGGTCGTTGGCCGCTTCAACAGCTTCGTTGTCGAAAGCCTGGTAAGCGGCGCCGTCGATGCGCTGGTGCGCCACGGCATCGCCGAAGACGCCATTACCATCATCCGCGCGCCGGGTGCCTTCGAGATTCCGCTGGTCGCACAGAAAGTTGCCCAGCAGGGCGAATACGACGCGATCATCGCCCTCGGCGCGGTCATCCGTGGTGGTACCCCGCATTTCGAATACGTGGCTGGCGAATGCACCAAGGGCCTGTCGCAGGTTTCCATGGAGTTCGGCGTGCCGGTTGCGTTCGGCGTTTTGACTGTTGATTCCATCGAGCAGGCCATCGAGCGCTCCGGCACCAAGGCCGGCAACAAGGGCGCCGAAGCTGCACTGTCCGCGCTTGAAATGGTGAGTCTGCTGGCGCAGCTGGAGGCCAAGTGAGCCTTAATCACGACGACAGTCAGGACACCCCGCAGCCCAAGGCCAAGGGCAAGATCGCCACGCGCCGTGTGGCGCGCAGCCTGGCGATGCAGGCCCTGTATCAGTGGCACATGGCAGGTCAGAGCCTGAATGAAATCGAGGCGCAGTTTCGCGTCGACAACGATTTCTCCGGCGTCGATGGCAACTACTTCCATGAGCTGCTGACCGGCGTCGCGCGCGCCAAGACTGAAGTCGACGGTGCCATCGTGCCGCATCTGGATCGCCCGCTTGAAGAGCTGGATCCCGTTGAACTGGCTGTTCTTCGCTTGTCTACCTACGAGCTGATGCATCGTATCGACGTACCCTACCGGGTGGTGATCAACGAAGGTATCGAGCTGGCCAAGGTGTTCGGCGCCACTGACGGGCACAAATTCGTCAACGGCGTGCTGGACAAGCTGGCGCCGATCCTTCGCAGTGCCGAAGTCAGCGCGCACAAGCGCTGAGCCTGATCGTCTGATGGGTGAGTTCGAGCTGATCCGCCACTACTTCGCCGCCGCCGCTTGTGCCAGGGCTGGCGGCGATGTCGTTTTAGGTATCGGCGATGACTGTGCGTTGCTCGCTGTTCCGCCCGGCGAACAGTTGGCAATCTCTACCGACTCGCTGACGGCTGGGGTGCACTTCCCCGATCCGTGCGATCCGTACTCACTCGGTCAGCGCGCGTTGGCCGTTTCCACCAGCGATCTCGCCGGCATGGGCGCCACGCCCATCGGGTTTACGCTAGCGCTGACGCTTCCCTCCGTCGATTCCTACTGGCTGGCCGAATTTGCCCGTGGCCTCGACGCGATGGCGGCTGGTTGCGACATGCGTTTGATCGGCGGCGACACCACGCGCGGCCCGCTGAGCATGACGCTGACGGTATTTGGGCGCGTGCCGGTAGGCGAGGCGTTGTTGCGCAGCGGTGCGCAACCCGGCGATCTGCTCTGTGTTGGCGGAGCCCTCGGCGATGCAGCCGGGGCTTTACCGATCGTGCTTGGCGAGCGGGAGGCGGATACCGTCGAGGCGGCAGCGCTGCTAAGGCGCTACTGGTCGCCGCAACCCCAGCTCGCGCTCGGCCAGGCGTTGCGTGGCAAGGCAACCGCGGCGTTGGATATCTCCGATGGCTTGTTGGCCGATTGCACCCATATAGCCACCGCATCCTCTGTTTCGCTGTTAATCGAGCAAGCCCGGGTGCCGCTGTCGGATTCGCTGGTGCGTTTCGCCGGGACTGAGCAGGCCCTGCAATGCGCCTTGGGGGGAGGCGACGACTATCTCCTGGCGTTTACCTTGCCAGCCGATGCGTTACCGACCATGCAGTCCGAAGGATGGCCAGTTCACGTCATTGGCCATGTGGAGGTGGGAGAGGGCGTTCGGTTGGTTGATGCTGATGGGCGGTCTGTGGGCATCGGCCATCCAGGCTACAACCACTTCACCAACTGAGCTGGCGACGCTCGAATTAACAATGAGGACAACCGTTTGACCGATTCTCTGCAGTCTGCCGCCGAACCGATCCCGCATTCGGTGTGGAGCAATCCATGGCATAACCTGGCCTTTGGTTTCGGCTCCGGCACCTTGCCGAAAGCGCCGGGCACCTGGGGCTCTCTGGTAGCGCTGGCCTTCGTGCCGCTGTGGCAGTTGCTGCCGGGCTGGGGATACGGCGCGCTCATCGTCGCGAGCATGCTGTTCGGTATCTGGCTGTGCGGCAAGGTCGCCCAGGATCTGGGCGTGCACGACCATGAAGGTATCGTCTGGGACGAGTTTGCCGGCATCTGGATTACCTTCTGGCTGGTGCCTGCGGGCTGGTACTGGCTGCTGCTCGGGTTCGTCGTGTTCCGTCTGCTGGATATCCTCAAACCTTGGCCGATCAGCTGGGTAGATCGGCAGGTCCATGGTGGGCTGGGGATCATGCTTGATGACATCCTCGCCGGATTTGCCGCTTGCGGTGTGATGCACATAGCGGTGCGCTTGTTAGGCTGATTGTCTCGGAGGCTTGGGCTGTGCGTCGGATCGCTGCAATGCCGGAAGGGCTCGTGAAACAATGCGACCTGTCCTGTTTCAAAAGGCCGCCACTGATGCGCCTCGTTTCTTTGCTGCTTGTCTCCACGCTGTCGCTCCCCTCGCTGGCTGTCACAGCTGCACCTCGTGTGCAGGTGGTCGGCCTATTTCCTGGCGCTGCTGTGTTGAATGTCGACGGCCAGCGCAAGCTCGTACGGGTCGGTCAGGTAGGGCCGGGCGGTGTAGAGGTAATAAGCGCTGATTCGAAAAGCGCGGTTCTGCGGGTGGTGGGCGTCGAGCGCAGCTATGGTCTCTCTCGTGAGTTGAGCTCAGGGTTCGCCGAGCCTGATCGCCGGCAGCTGAGCATCGCTCAGGGGCAGGGCGGTCACTACTGGATCGCCGGTTCGATCAATGGTCAACCCGTGCAGTTTCTCGTCGACACCGGCGCTACGTCGGTAGCGATCAATGAGATTCAAGCGCGGCGCCTGGGAATCGATTACCGGGTTGATGGCCGGCAGATCGTCGTCGGCACAGCAAGCGGTACGGCCAAGGCCTGGCGGGTCAACCTCAACAGTGTGAAGGTCGGCGCGATCGACGTGCTCGGGGTTGAGGCCGTCGTGGTGGAAGGCGGCTCACCTACGGATGCCCTGCTTGGCATGAGCTTTCTCAGTCGCGTCAGCTGGCGTGAGGATCAAGGCGTACTAAAGCTCGAATCCAAAATCTAGACCTGGCCCTTCGCTACGAAATCTTGGCGGTATCGCTTCGTTGGCTGCCGATCTTCCGATACAGCTTGCTGCAGCACTGCTGTTACAATATCCGCTTTTCCGCTTTCTGGAGTCTCTCCGGTGTCAGTCGTGTTCGTCGCCGCTTCCAAACTGCCGACGCCGTTCGGTGTGTTCACCATGCATGGTTTTCTCGATCAGGACACTGGCAAGGAACATGTCGTACTGACTCTGGGCGATGTCGCGGACGGCAAGCCTGTTCTGGGCCGCCTGCATTCCGAGTGCCTCACCGGTGATGCCCTGTTCAGCCTACGCTGCGATTGTGGCTTTCAGCTCGAAGCTGCGCTGCGCGCGATCTCCGAAGAGGGCCGTGGGGCGCTGCTGTATCTGCGCCAGGAAGGACGTGGCATTGGTCTGTTGAACAAGATCCGCGCCTACGAGCTTCAGGATGCTGGCGCTGACACGGTGGAAGCCAATGAGCGCCTCGGCTTTGCGCCGGACATGCGTGACTACGCGATCTGCCTCCCCATGCTCGAACACCTGGGCATCGCCGAAATCAAGCTGATGACCAACAACCCGCGCAAGGTGAAGGCCCTACAAGGCTTCGGCATCCGCGTCGCCCAGCGCATGCCTTTGGAAATCGCACACAACCCGCACAACGAAAAATACCTCGCCACCAAGGCCGGAAAACTTGGGCACATGCTCGGCGAGATCCATCAGGGCGAAGCCGAGCAGTCGTGAATCGCGCTGCCGCCCGCCGCCAGCTGTCGCTCGATGGCTGGTTCTATCTGCTACTCATCGTTGTGCCTGTGCTCGTCGTCCGCCAGTTCCCACAGATGTCAGGCCGCTTCGGTGAGCATTTGGCGTTGCCACTGTTCATTGGCGGTCTTGTCCTGTTGTTTCTTAATCTGCCCCGTTTCAGCGCCTACAAGCACGCCTTGATCGCCACTGAAAAGGATCTCGGCACGGATGCTGAGGTATCGGCCTGGTCGAGGCTGCGCAGCGTCCGGCTGCGGGCTTTGCGTACCGCCGCGTTGCCGGCGTGGCTGGGGGCGATAGGCGTGCCACTCGGACTTGAACCGGTTGCCCAGTTGCTGCTGGTATGTGGCAGCCTGGCGCTGCTGGTGCTCTACCGCCTACCGCGTCAACTGCAATGACCAGAGTGCTGGCTCTGTTGCTGGCACTGGCAGCATCGCCCTGGCTGGGTGCAACCGAGCGAGTCGTCAGCCTAGCCCCTTCGCTCAACGAAATCATGCTGGAACTGAACGCCAAGGAACTGCTCGTCGGCGTGCTTGACGGCGGTGAGCGACCTGCATCGCTGGCGGCGATACCTTCAGTGGGCCGAATGGGTCAGCTGGAGATGGAAAGCCTGCTGGCCCTTCAACCAACGCTGGTATTGCTCTGGCCGGACAGCATCAGCCGTGCGCAGCGCGACCAGCTCACGCAGTTCGGCATCCCGGTGCTCGTCGTACAGCCTGTATCCTTGGAACAACTGGCCGAGCAGTTTGCACGGGTTGGTCAGCGCATCGGCCGAAGCAAGCAGGGGCGCGAACTTCAACGTCAGTTTTCCTTAGGCCTGGAGCAACTTCGGCGTCGATACCACCGAGAGCAGCCGTTATCGGTGTTTTATCAGGTTTGGAATCGGCCCCTGTATACGCTCGGTGGACGCCAGATCGTCAGTGAGGCCATCGAGGTATGCGGGGGTCGTAACGTATTCGCCGATCTGCAACTGCCGGCGCCCCAGGTCAGCGTCGAGTCCGTGCTATCACGTAACCCGGACGTCATCCTGGCTGGCAGCGGTGCTCAGCTATCCGAATGGAATGCCTGGCCGCAGTTGGAAGCGGTGCGTAAGGGACAGCTGTGGGAAGTGCCCGACAAGGGGCTCGAGCGACCGAGCTTCCAGATGCTTGGTGCGATCAGGAAGCTCTGCGAAGTTATGGCGCTGGCAGCGGACTGACCGGTATCAGAAACGATAACCCACGCTTAGCTGTACAACCTCCTCTGGAGCTGGATACAAGGCCCTGTTGCCTGCTTGCCAGCTGCTGTAAGTGGCATAGCTGTCGTAGCGCTTGCCGGTCAGGTTATTGATGCGCAGCTTGGCGTTGAGTCTCTGGTATTCATACCGGACGGCGGCATTGAACAGCGTATAGCCGCCTTCTTTCGGCATTACCTGCCCATCATCGCTGGCCAGGTAGCGCGGGCCTGTATAAATGGCCTCCAAGTAGCCGTGCAGGTTCGTCATGATCTGGTAGTCAAGATGCAGGGCAGCGCTGTGGCGCGATACCCAGGGAACCTCGTTGCCCTTGTTGGCGCCGGCCCTCAGTTCTGAGTCGGTGAAGCTGTACTGACCACCGACGCGGAGTCGATCTGACAACTCGCGCTCAGCCTCTAGCAGCAGTCCTTCGCGGCGAGTCCGGTCCAGGTTCACATTCGCGCCCCAGCCGCCCAATGCATACGGCGCGTAGAGCAGCTCGTCCTCCAGGTTGATCCGGTAGAGGCTGGCCTGATACAGCTGGATGTCGTCCTGCCATGTGGCACCAGCTTCCCATGACTCGCCCGTCTGCGGCTTGAGGAATTCGATTTCAGGCTCGACGAGCGCGTTTTCGTTGACGTTGGCCCAGCGCAGAACCTCTTCGCGTTTGACGAATACTTGAGTCTGCTCAGTCACCTGCCAGCCCAGCGCAATGCTTGAGCTGTCTTCGTTGTCACTGCGCTTGCGGCCGTTGTGTTGGTCGGCGGCTTCACTGATGCGATAACCAAGGCTGAGCGTGACGCGATCGGTCAGTGGCTGGCTGAGTTGTGTATACCAGTCCCGCTGCGTTTGTTCAGCGAGACTGCTGAGCGAAGGATAGAGCCTATACGCCGCCTGGTAATCAGCCCTCAGGTGGTCAAACCCCAACAACCATTCACTGCGGCCGGCCGCGCTGTCCCAGTTGGCGGTGATGCGGGGGCTGATGGATTCCACCCTGGTACCTTCGGTGAACGGGCTGCCGGAAATCAGTCCATTCCCGTCGCTGTCTCTGATGGTGTAATCCAGGTTCCCTGTCCAGTGGCGGCCAAACGCCTGTTCGCCAGCAACGCGATGCACGTCGGTTTTGCTGTTGTTCCACTCGTTCGAGATGCTGGCCTTGCGATCAGCACGGCGCTGCACGATGGTGAGGCTGCGCGGGTATAGAAGCTCGTCGTCTACATTCTGATACTCGTACAGCAACCAGCCGTTGGCATGTTCATACCGGAGACGGCCGAACACATCGCGGTAGCTGGCGTTGTTGTGGTCACGATAGTTGTCAGCGTTCCTTGTCTCGCCGCTAGCAAAGGCTGAAAAACCGCCTCCGAGCTCTTGCGACACATGTCCCCGGTAGGCCTCCAGATCGTGACTGCCCTGGGTCGTTTCGACATAGGCTTCGTTGCCAGTCGGGCGACGAGTGATGATATTGATCACCCCTCCTACCGCTTGGTCGCCATATAGGACGGTTCCAGCACCGCGCAAGATCTCGATTCGCTCGATGTTAGCGAGCGGCACGCTGTTCAGATCCGGACCGCTCAAGCTGGGATTGTTCAGCCTTCTGCCATCGACCATAACCAGCACGTTGTTGACTGCGTTATCACCGAAACCACGCAGGCTGATGGAGGCATGATTGCCGTCGCCCAGCGTGTCGCGGATCTGAATACCAGCTGTCCCGTTCAGCACCTCTATCAGGCTACTGGCTGCACTCCGCTCGATTTCATCCCTATCTATCACGCGGGTGCTGGCAGGGGCGGGCCGTTCCAGAGCGGTCGCTCGGGTGATGACCATTGGTGGAGCCTGATAAGGTTCCAGGGCGGCAGCAGCGCCTGGTATCAGGGCCAGCGCAAGCATGGTACGAGACGGCTTCAAGTCGAACATCCTCAAAAGTTCAGCGCTTTTGAGAAGGGCAGGAACAAGCGCAAGGGCACGCAGCCGCGCTTGACGGTGCTGCCCTCCGCAACACCAGTCGAATCCGCCAGGCCGGTCTCCGGGCTTTCGACGCGCACCGCGCTCGCCTTCCCGTGCTGAGCACAGTGGCGGTTGAGCGGGCGGTGATCCTTGGATCACGGTCGATTACCGTTGCGGGGGCAGCGCCGGCCTTGCTCTTCGAGCGCATCGGCTTCCCGTTTAATGCGGACCTGGCGGTCGTGCACACCTGGGCGGATAGGAAATCGCGCGAACCTTACGGCCTGGGCTGGGGAAAAACAAGCGAACGAGCGATGCGCTTCAGTGCAAGGCTGCGATAAACAGAGCTGATCGGTTGGGGGCTTAGGAAGCTCTTGGTCCGGGAAGGATTGATCCGCCCGGCCCAGCTACGGCAGCGTTGCGTGGATGATGTTTCATCCATCCCCGGACCCAGCGAAGATCGAGGTATGGAAATTCGACTCCCATATACCCAGACCGCCTCGCTGTTGCCCATGGCGGCGCTGGATCCTACGGCTGAGTGTGCAGCCTTGCCAGTCGCGCTTTGACTGCCGCCTCGATACCGGCGGCGTCCAGTCCGCACTCCCTGATCATCTCGCTGGGTTTGGCATGTTCGACGTAGTAGTCAGGCAGGCCCAGTTGAAGGAGCGGTGTGCTCAGGTTTTGCGCGGCGAGGAACTCTCCGACCGCACTGCCGGCACCGCCCATGATGCTGTTCTCCTCGATGGTCACCAACAGCGCGTGGCTGTCGGCTATCTGGCGCACCAATGCCTCATCCAGGGGCTTGACGAAACGCATGTCGACGACTGTTGCGTTCAGTGTTTCGGCAACCTGCATGGCGTCCGGTAGTTGCACGCCAAACACCAGCAGCGCGACCTGCGTACCCTCGCGACGCACCACGCCCTTGCCGATATCAAGCGGTTCGAGGCCCGATTCGATCATTGCGTTCGGGCCGGTGCCGCGTGGATAACGCACCGCGGCGGGACCTTGGAAGTGGTAGCCAGTGGTGAGCATCCGGCGCATCTCGTTCTCGTCGCTCGGTGTCATTACCAGCATGCCGGGGATGCAGCGCAAATAGGCCAGGTCGAAACTGCCCGCATGGGTCGGGCCGTCTTCGCCGACCAAACCGGCGCGGTCGATGGCGAAGAGCACGTCGAGGTTCTGCACCGCGACGTCATGGATCAGTTGATCGTAGGCGCGTTGCAGGAAGGTCGAATAGATCGCCACGACCGGCTTGGCACCCTCGCAGGCCATGCCTGCAGCCAGCGTAACCGCATGCTGCTCGGCAATCGCGACGTCGAAATAGCGGTCTGGATAACGCTCGCTGAAATCGATCAGATCCGAGCCTTCCTTCATGGCCGGGGTGATGCCCATCAGGCGTGGGTCTACCGCAGCCATATCGCACAGCCATTGGCCGAACACGTTGGAATACTTCGGGCCGCTGGGTTTCTTCGGCTTGACCGGGCCGCCGATGGGGTCAAGCTTGCTGATCGCGTGCCAGGTGATCGGGTCGACTTCCGCCGGAGCGAAGCCTTTGCCCTTTTTGGTGACCACATGCAGAAACTGCGGGCCGGAGAGGTCGCGCATGTTGCGCAGGGTGCCGATCAGCGTCGCCAGATCATGGCCGTCGATCGGGCCGATGTAGTTCCAGCCGAGTTCTTCGAACAGCGTGCCCGGGACCAGCATGCCCTTGGCATACTCCTCGGTGCGGCGGGCGATTTCCCAGGCACCGGGCAGGCGCGAGAGGACCTTTTTGCTGCCTTCGCGCATGCTCGAATAGGTGCGGCTGGAAAGGATCTTGGCCAGGTAGTTGGACAGTCCGCCGACATTGCGCGAGATCGACATGTCATTGTCGTTGAGCACTACGAGCATGTCCGCACCGACTTCCGGCGCATGGTTCAGTGCTTCGAAAGCCATGCCTGCCGTGAGCGCGCCGTCGCCGATGACTGCGATGGATTTGCGCTTCTTGCCCTGCATGCGGGCGGCGATGGCCATGCCCAGTGCGGCGCTGATCGAGGTACTGGAGTGGCCAACGCCAAAGGTGTCGTACTCGCTCTCGCTACGGCGTGGGAAGGCGGCGAGGCCGTCCTTCTGGCGCAGGCTTTCCATGCGCTCGCGGCGCCCGGTGAGAATTTTGTGCGGATAGGCCTGATGACCGACATCCCAGACCAGGCGGTCTTTCGGCGTGTCATAGACGTAATGCAGGGCAATGGTCAGCTCGATCACGCCAAGGCCAGCACCGAAGTGCCCGCCGGTCCGGCCTACGCTGTAGAGGAGGTCCTGACGCAGTTCGTTGGCGAGTTCTTCGAGTTCCGCTTCGCCTAGCCGGCGCAGCTGCTCGGGCGTGGCCGCGCGATCTAGAACGGGCGTCGCAGGGCGGACCCGAGGAATCTCATGAAACGTCTTGGGCATCGGGCGAATCATTTTGGCTGAAAAAAGAGCCGCAGTTTACCCGATGGTTACAACGATAAGAACGTCTCAAGCATCAACGGTCGCCGTTATGCCGAACAGACGCAGCGCCGAGCAGTGGCGGTTCGCCGGTCAACTGCGGCGTTCCACGATGAAGCAGGCCAGCTGGCGCAGCGGCTCGGCGCTGGGCCCGAACGGGGCGACGGCATCGAGCGCCAGGTCACGCAGCTCCAGCGCATAGGCCTTGGCGCTGTCCATGCCGAGCAGCGACGGGTAGGTGGGCTTGTCACGCGCGATATCGGCACCCTGGTGTTTGCCGAGCGTAGCGGTGTCGCTTTCCACATCGAGGATGTCGTCTTGTACCTGGAACGCCAGGCCCACCGCTTGAGCGTACTGCTGCAATGCCGCCAGTTTCTGCTCATCGGAACGGCCACTGGCGAGGGCGCCGAGACGTACGCTGACTTCAATCAGCGCGCCGGTCTTGTGCCGGTGCATCAATTCCAGGTCGTTGCGGTCGAGCTTCAGTCCCACCGATCCCAGATCGATCGCCTGGCCGCCGACCATGCCGGCCGGGCCTGCGGCACGTGCGAGGCTGGCCAGCATGTCCAGACGCAGCGATGGGGCGGATGGGTTGAGCGGGTCGCGCGCCAGGGCTTCGAACGCGAGGCTCTGCAGGCCATCACCGGCGAGAATCGCGCAGGCTTCGTCGAAGGCCTTGTGGGTGGTGGGTTGGCCACGGCGCAGGTCATCGTCGTCCATGGCTGGCAGATCATCGTGCACCAGCGAATAGGCATGAATCAGTTCGACGGCACAGGCTGCGCCATCGGCCAGGGCAACGTCACCTTCGAGCGCTTCGCAGGCGGCGTAGACCAGCAGGGGACGGACGCGCTTGCCTCCGTTCATCACGCTGTAGCGCATGGCCTGGTAAAGACGGTCGAGTTGCGGGCGCGGTGGGGAGAAGAGCGTGTCGAGGCAGTTGTCGACGCGTCGCTGGCAGCGTTTCTGGTAGTCGCCGATCATGCTTCGGAATCCGCCTCGAATGGGGCTTTCTGCAACTTGCCGTCACGCTCCAGAAGGATCTGCACTTTCTGTTCGGCTTGGCTGAGCGCTGCCTGGCAGTCACGGGTCAGACCGATGCCCTGCTCAAAGCAGGTCAGCGAGTCTTCCAGCGACAGCTCGCCGCTTTCCAGACGCTCGACCAGCTGCTGCAACTCGGCGAGGGATTGTTCGAAATCGAGGGCGACTTTCTTGCGGGCCATGGCGGAACCTGTTCTCTGCGGCTGCTCTGAAACGGGCGCGACACTAGCAGAGCTGGCCGGCAGAAGCCATAAGCCGAGCGGGCTAGAGGCCAGCCGGTGACGGCCAGTACATGGCCTGGAAGTAGTAAAGGGTCATGGTGCTGCCCACCAGAATCACGAACAGACGCAACCAGGTCGCGGGCAGTTTCTTACTCAGCGCGCCGCCAGCGTAGCCGCCAAACGTGGTGCCCACCAGCAGGATCGCCAGCTCGTAGCCGCTCACCCGACCGGCGATGACGAAGGTCGCTGTGGCGACGCTGTAGATCACCGCCGAGATCAGGTTTTTCAGCGCATTGGCGCGGACCAGTTGATGGCCCTCGATGGAAAAGGCCGCCAGCTGCAGGATGCCCATGCCGGCCCCGAAATAGCCGCCGTAGATCGAGACCAGCGCGTGAGCGGCCAGCGATGTCGGGGCATGAGGCGGCACCGCGTTATTGTCCTTGCGGCGCGCCGCGAGCCAGCGGCTCAGCCAGGGACTGGCGGCGAACAGCGCAGTGGCGAGCAACAGCAGCCAGGGAATCAGAAGACTGAAGACGTCATCGCCGCTGGCCAGCAGCAACAGGCCGCCGAGCAAACCACCAATTAAGCCTGCCAGTAGCAGGGGGATCAGGTAGCGGCCAAGAGGGTGTAACGCCGAGCGCGCGGCCCAGGCGCCGGCGAGGCTGGCGGGCCAGAGCGCAACCGCGTTGGTCGCGTTGGCGGTCACTGGCGGCAAGCCCGTGGCAAGCAATGCTGGAAACGAAAAGAAGGTACCGCCGCCTGCGAGTGCGTTCATGCCTCCCGCGGCAAAGCCGGCAGCGATCAATAGCAGCATATCGAACAAGGGCATCGGAAAGGCTCGAGGCAAAAAGAGAGGAAGATTATCGCTGCCGCTGCGTTGCGCCAAGCACCTGCAATATCAGTCACCAGCGGTTGGCGTCAGGCGCGTGCCGACAAGCCATGCGTTAGCGGAGCCGGGCGCGACGCCAAGTGCTGACCGGCGATTGTCAGGTCGCCTAAAACCGACTGCTACGGCTGCGTGGTGCCGGCCTTGATGGCCGCTGGCGTACTGGTCAGCTCGTTGAGGATGCCACAACCATGCATGGCGCGATTGCCGGTGCAGCAGCTGCGGAGTTCCTTTAACTGAAGCTCCAGGGCATGGAGGTTTTCCAGTCGCGTACGGACGCGTTCGAGCTGCTCGTCGATCAGGTGGTTGATGTCGCCGCAGCTGGCGTCCGGGTGATTGGAAAATTCAAGCAGCCGGCGAATATCAGCCAGCCCGATATCCAGGGCGCGGCAGTGGCGGATGAACGTCAGTTGCGCCAGCTGCCTGGAGGAATAGGATCGGTAGCCGTTGGAACCGCGCTCAGGGGCGGGCATCAAGCCGATCTTTTCGTAATAGCGAATGGTTTCGACGTCCACATCGGCTGCTGTGCTCAGTTCACCTATGCGCATCGGGGTCTCCTCATTCGTAAAGCAGCTAAATGTCTAAAAATGGCTTGACCCTGGAGTTGCTCCAGGGTGTGCAATGGCTCCGAATATAGTTCAGGAGGGCATTCCATGTCGTCGAGATGCTGTGATTCCGGTTGTTCAACACCGGCGGTCAACCCGAGTTTTCGCAAGGCCCTGTGGGTCGCGCTGGCGATCAACCTGATCATGTTTGTCGTGGAGATCATCAGCGGGCTGCGTTCCGGCTCGGTTTCGCTGCTGGCCGATGCCATCGATTTCGCCGGCGACGCTGCCAACTACGGCATCACCCTGGTGGTGCTGTCGATGGGGCTGGTCTGGCGCTCACGGGCTGCCATGGTTAAAGGCCTGACGATGCTGGCGTTCGGCGTGTTCGTGCTGGGCCGTGCCGGGTGGTCGGTATACGCCGATGTCGTACCCGAACCGCTGACCATGGGCGTGATCGGCACGCTGGCGCTGATTGCCAACGTCGTCGTCGCGTTGATGCTCTACGCCTTTCGGGAAGGGGATTCGAACATGCGCTCGGTCTGGCTGTGCAGCCGCAACGACGCGATTGGTAACCTCGCGGTGATGATCGCCGCGGCAGGGGTCTTTGGTACCGGCGCTGCCTGGCCGGACCTTGTCGTTGCATTGGTCATGGCGGGGCTTGCCTTGTCAGCTGGCTTCTCGGTCGTCCGTCAGGCCCGGCAGGAGCTGGCCTCGCATCGTTAACGGATGCCGTCATCAGAGCATGCTGTGATCTGATTGACGGCGGGCGAGGCAGCACGGCTGACGTCTCGCCCGTCAAGCCAAGCGGCCGCTAACTGGCAATGGCGGCCACCACCGCGACGACGATCGCTGCTGTCACCGCCAGGCCGCCTGCGGCCAGCTTTCCGACGGTCTCTGAACTCAGCCCGAGGGCTTTGTCTTTCATCTGTTTGCCGAACCTGCCTTCGATACGATGCAAGCCTTCGACCGGCTGGAACAGGTTGTCGGGTTGTTCATCTCTGGCCGGCTCGTCGGTCATCTGGCCGCTCCAGGCCTGTTTGGCCATCATCCGGTCGAGCAGGCCGGGCATGAACATGTTGCCGATGATCGCCTGAAATGACGCACGCCCCAGCCAGAGCTCGCGCGGCGCATCGGTGGCAGCGCGCAGGATGGCGCGCGCGGCCACGTCAGGCGTGTGAATGGGGGGAACCGGCTGGGGGCGCTTGTTCATCTTGTTGCGCGACCAGTCGAACTGCGGCGTGTTGTGCGCCGGCAGCTGGACCATGGTCAGCCGAATCCGGCTGTTGGTATGAATCAGTTCGCAGCGCAGCGAATCGGTGAAGCCCCTGATCGCGAACTTGGCTGCGCAGTATGCCGATTGAAGCGGAATCGCGCGGTACGAGAGCGCCGATCCGACCTGCACGATAGTGCCGCGGTTGCGCGTCTCCATGTGGCGCAGCGCAGCCAGCGTGCCATGCACGAACCCCAGGTAGGTGACGTCGGTGACGCGTTTGAATTCCGCAGCACTGATCTTGTTGACCGGCCCGAACACCGTCGCCATGGCGGCGTTGACCCAGATTTCGATTGGCCCCAGCTCCGCCTCGATTCGCTCGGCGGCGCGATCGACGGCTTCGGCATCGGCGACATCGGCGGAAATCGCCAGGACCTTCGCTCCGGTCGCTTCGAGTTCCTCGCGCGTGTCGGACAGGCCCTTTTCACCGCGTGCGATCACCGCCACGCGAAAGCCTGCCCGCGCGAACGCATGGGCGGTTGCGCGGCCTACGCCAGCAGTGCCTCCACAGATCACGGCAGTCTGTTCGCGGTCGCTCATCTAAAAGCTCCTGTCTTGATGGGTTAGCGAAGAAGCGCGTTCCAGCCCGCATAGCGGTGGCGGATCGGTCCGCGTGGCAGGCTCAGGCCGATCACCAGCACGCCGGCGATCAGGCTACCGATGGTGGCCGCGAACCCGGCGCCCTCGAGGAACGAAGGGGCGGCGATCAGCCAGGCGCCGATCGGCAAGTTGAGAAAGCGCAGCGGACGTGCCACTTCAGCGAAGGCCAGCACCGAGACGGTGATCAACAATGAGCCCATCAGGTGGTCGCTGTTGGCCATCGACCCTTCAGTGCCGAAAATCAGGCGTGTGCACATCAGCCAGACGCCGAGGATGCAAAGCAACGCGAGGCCCCACGGTAGGTTCACACCGCGAAGTCCTTTCAAGGTCATGGACGACAGGCTACCGTCGAACTCGGGTGTGTTGTCCTCCCGTGCACCCTCCATCGCATCGCCCTGCCAGAAGGTTTTCCAGAAGGGTTTGCCGCGCTGGCGCGCGTCCTTGAGGAACTGCCCCATGGCCACCAGCTCGTCCAGGGCGTAGGGCATCATCACCAGCATGGCCAGTGCCTGGATCAGGCAGAGGGTGCACCAGGTATCGATGAAGATCGGCTGCGCGATGATGAAGAAGATGCTCACTGCGCCCAGCGGCACTACCACCACGCCGAACGCGGCGACCATCCAGGGCATGGTCCGCCAGCGTCGGGCATCGCCCATCACCGCCATCAGCAATTCGATCATATAGGCCATGACGCCGACACCGGCGTCGGATACCGGCCAGGCGCGGGACATGTCGGAGGTGATGATGGTTTCGGTGCCGTTGGGCTCGGTTCCAAAGAACGGATCCCAGGCGTTGGCGGTATGCCCCAACTGGTAGCCGGCCAGATAGCGCGCCAGCAGGATACCGATTACCGCAAGCAAGGCGATGGGCAGTCGCTGCATCCAGGTCGACGGGTTGTAGTCCCAGCCTGGCGGTACGGCGGCCTTCTGCATCATGCCGCTCATGCTCATGCCGGGCATCATCGGCACCAGCGTCGAGAAGGCGATCACCAACCCGCCGACCAGAAGCGCGTTGCCGTAGCTGGCGGGCGAGGGCGTCCAGAACAGCAGCGGCGCTAACATCAGCCAGAGGCCCATGGCGGTGTTCGCCCACTGCGCCCAGGCGATACGTTTCAGCGAAAGGACCGAGAACAATACGACCAAGGCGCCACTGACCACGTCGCTCCAGGTCATCAGCAGCGCGCGGGTGGCCACGTCCGGCAACTCGCGCTCGGTCGCCAATCGCGGCAAGTCGAGATCGGTTGGCGCAATGTTCAGGTAGCCAAAGATAAAGGGAGCGCTGAGCACCCAGAAGCCCAGCAGGACATTGGCGAAGTGACACCAGAGCGTGGCCAGGTGGCGGCGTTCCATCATGTGCATGTGTGCGTCCATGCCCATGTCAGATGGCATGGCGCCCTGTCTCAGGTATTCACCTTGATGCTCCACGAATCCCCCGGGGCCGGATTGATCAATGTGCGCCCTGACGCGAGCCAGGCGCTGGCGCTGCGGTTGCAGCGGCGACTCTGTTCAGTGGACCGGAGGGGGATGAGGGAGTTGCAACAAAATGAAACGGAGTGCGGACCGTTGGCGATCCGCCGTGCTCGTGATTCTGCCGCTTAGGCGCCGGAACAGTTCGGTTCGGTCGTGAAGGTCTTGGATGAATCCACCAGGCCTACCTTTTCCAGGGTGCGACGACCGATCAGAACCGGGTAATTCATCTTGTCCCGATCGTTCAGGGAGAACTGTTCTTCGTACATCTGGTTGCCCAGACAGACCTTCATCAGTACCACCGGACGTTCTTCAGCACCGCCTGCGCCTCGCACCTTGATGTCGCGCACCATCTTGCGCTCCAGGCGGGTTCTGACGTCTTCGTCTGTATCCACATCCTCCAGCTCGACTGTGAAGCGCACCCATTCGTCGCCATCTTTTTCGAAACGGTCGATATTTTCGGCGTGCATGGAAGAGGTCAACGCGCCGGTGTCGAGCTTGAATTTCACCGCGACCTGCTCAGGAAGGATCAAGCCTTTCTCGACCCACCCGAGTACTTGCGGCGAACTTGCAAGGGCTGTCCCGCTGACTACCGCAGTCAGCAGGGCGGCCAGGATTGACGGGGTATGGCGGGATAAACGGGAGCGTACCGGACGGCGCATCTGTCACCTCAGAAGTCAGCGAATGCTGTGGATTCCATAGAGTGCTATCGCCGACATCGGTTCAAGTTGACTGTAGCTCGAAGCGAAGCGGCGCGCGCGTAGACCTCAGTCGCTTGATGCTGACTCATTGGCAATAGGCATCGGCATGATTGATAAAAACAATCGGACAGTTAGGTTTTTTTAGACTCCACCAGTAGGGCCGCTTGCATTCAATGCCGTCAGCGGCCCCTTCACTAAAGGAGGTTGTTTCCAAGGGAAGTCATAAGAATCGAGAGGTGAACCATGTTCGTCCATAACAAACGACTTCAATACACCGTGCGTGTCGCAGCGCCCAATCCGGGCCTTGCAAACCTGATGCTCGAACAATTCGGCGGGCCCCAAGGCGAGTTGGCCGCTGCCATGCGTTACTTCGTCCAGGGTGTGTCCGAGGATGATCCGGGCCGCAAGGATATGCTCATGGACATTGCCACCGAGGAGCTCAGCCACCTCGAAGTCATTGGCTCCATCGTCGGTATGCTCAACAAGGGCGCCAAGGGCGAGCTGGCCGAAGGCGTCGAGAAGGAAGCGGATCTGTATCGCTCGCTGACCGGTGGCGGCAACGATTCGCATATCACTTCGTTGCTCTATGGTGGCGGCCCAGCCTTGACCAACTCTGCAGGTGTGCCTTGGACGGCAGCCTATGTCGATTCCATCGGCGAGCCGACGGCGGATCTGCGCTCCAACATCGCGGCCGAGGCGCGCGCCAAGATCGTCTACGAACGGCTCATCAACGTGACCGACGATCCAGGCATCAAGGATGCGCTGAAATTCCTGATGACCCGGGAGATCGCCCACCAGAAGTCATTCGAAAAAGCGCTGCACGCCATCCAGCCCAATTTCCCTCAAGGCAAACTGCCGGGCGATCCGCAATTTGCCAACGTCTACTACAACCTGTCGCAGGGCGAAGGCGATCTGCGCGGACCCTGGAATCAGGGGCCGGAATGGGAGTTCGTCGAAGATCCGCAACCGGCAGTGGACGGCGGCGATGGAAAGCCTTCGGTCGATCTGAGCAAGGCCCAGCAGAAGGTGGTCCAGCAGATGGCGGTGCGGACCCAGTCCGATGTCTCGGTTGACCCACTGACCGGGGCTGATCTCGGTTCGGGCGCTGCAGTTAGCAAAGGTAAGTCTTGATCGGCCAAATGCGCTGCCGATGGCGTCTGGGCACAGGCGCATACGCTGCGTATCGTTGATTGATGAACTGAGAAGCCGGCCATTGGCCGGCTTTTTCGTTGTCAGGCAGGCTGGTGCCGGAGCGAACCGGTACTCAGCGACGGCTTAGCAACGGCACCACAGTGCCCGAGCTAGGGCGACCTAGTGTTTCGCTGATCGCCACGCTAAGCGTGTGCTGTGTGAACGGTTTTGCCAGTGTGTGCACAGGGCGGCCTTCCTCGGCCAATTCTGCGTAGCCGCTGACCAGCAGGATCGGCAGCTCCGGTCTCTCGCCCCTAACGATCTTGGCCAGCTGGGTGCCCGTCATGCCCGGCATCATCTGATCGGTAATCAGGAGGTCAAAAGCTCGCTGCTGGCGCAGAACACTAAGCGCTGCCTCGCCACCATCGACACTGGTGACCTGATGGCCCATGTCCTCGAGCAGCGCGGCGGTGTTGGCCAGCACCAGGGGGTCGTCGTCCACGATGAGGATTGTCAGCGCCGGAACGGGCGTCAAGGCGGGCTCGACTTTGTCATCCGAGGCTGGCGCGCCCCGCTGATCGGAGACGCCCAAGGGTAACCAGAGCTCGATAGTCGTTCCCTTTTCCGGGCTGCTTTCGATTGCCAGGCTCCCGCCCGACTGTTCGACTAGGCCGTGTGCCATCGATAGACCAAGGCCCGTACCCTTGCCCGGTCCTTTGGTGGTGAAGAAGGGTTCCGTAGCGCGTGCGAGCGTTTCCTGGCTCATGCCGATGCCGGTGTCACGCACGATCAAGGCCACGTATTCCTGCATGCCTTCCGCTGCCGCGCGCAGCTGCCCCTCGATGCAGATGGTGCCGCCTGTTGGCATGGCATCCCGAGCATTGACTACCAGGTTGATCAGCACCATTTCGAGCTGGTTCGCATCCACGTAAGCCGGCGGCAAGCTGAGGGGGAACCGAGTTTCGATGTTGATGTTGGTGTTGACAGAGCGGCGCAGCAGCTCGCGCATGTTCAGCACTAGGTCTTGCAGCACAACCGAACTGGGATTCAGCTCTTGTTTGCGCGCGAATGCCAGCATTCGCTGCACCAGGCTCGCACCGCGCTGTGTCGCCAGCAACGCGTTGTCGATCAGGGGGGCGGTACGCGTCGTGTCTTGCGGCAGCCGCTTGCGAAGCAGTTCTAGATTTCCGCCTACTACCGCAAGCAGGTTGTTGAAGTCATGAGCGATGCCGCCGGTGAGCTTACCGATGGCCTCCAGCTTTTGCGCCTGACGCAGCGCCGCCTCGGCGTGGCGGCGCTCAGTGATGTTCACCAGGCCACCTATGATGAGAGGGCCCTGGGTAGTCTGTTCGAGCCGGGTGGAGGCCAGGACGTCGATGAACGCACCCGCTCGGGCCACCAGTCGGTACTCGGCGTTGAGGCATTCGCCTGTTTTCAATAACACGGGCCAATCCTGGCTAAGCATCTGCCGTGCGGAACGCTCGGTCATGAAGTTGATCAGCGGCCGGCCGATGACGTCCTCACGGCGATGGCCCATCAACACCAACCAGGCATCGCTTACCGATTCCAGCCGACCCTGTTCGTCCAGCGAATGCAGCGGCAACGGCGTCTTGCTGTACAGCTCGCGAAATCGCTCTTCACTCTGGCGCAGCGCGGCGGCTTCGCGCTCGCTGAGGCTCGCCATGCGCCTGTCGTACATTGATGCAGTAAGCCCAAGGAAAAGCACGACGAAGGTCGACCCGGCAACCGCAAGCGCTAGCGTCAGCAGGTCCAGGCCACCACCCGGGAGCGCTGGCGTCGCATCGTCCAAGGGCGTGAAATGTGCACCAGCCATCGCGGAGTAATGCATACCTGCCACGGCGAAGCCCATGGCAACGGCCGAGACGGCCTGCAGCGACAGGCGCCGGCTTCGAGTGGAGAGCCAGAGTGCAACGGTAGCTGCGCCGATGCCGATGCCGAACGAGATGGCCACCCACAGTGGGTCATAGGAAAGCTGCGCATGCATGGTCATCGCAGCCATACCCATGTAGTGCATTGCGCCGATCCCGAGCCCCATGAACAGGCCACCAATCACCAGCGTGGTACGAGTCAGCCCGCGGCTGGCCACAGCCAAAAAGCTTACGGCTGTCACGACAATGGGGACGACCAGCGACCAGAGCGTCAGGGGTATGTCGTATCGAATCTGCATGCCGGGCATGCCGAACGCGAGCATCCCGACAAAGTGCATCGACCAGATGCTGCCGCCCATGCACACAGCCGCTGCGCATAGCCAGGCGTGGCGAATCCAGTCTGCCGAGGCGCGAGCTCGGCTGGCCAGGTCCAGCGCAGTGAAAGAGCCTGCGATCGCGATCAGGATGGACAGGCTTACCAATGCGACGTTGTAGGTGGTGGTCATCGCAAATCCAATATGACTTTTAGAGCTATTTCTTAGGTATCGCACGGGATGACAAGTAAAACCATGCCGCTAGTCTAACGGTCATTGCCCACGGTTCTACGAGATCACCTCTGATAGACAGTCCGCAGCGGGTTTTGTGTGATCTGGTGTCGATACTTCGTCGGGCAGGTTTGCTGTTGGCGGCTGATCGCTGCCCTGCGGCGTGCTTAGGCTTCGCTTGAGACGTGCTGCAGACGCGTGTCCAGCTGTAACGTCTCGCGCAGGTGATGTCTGCCTTTGCTACAAGCGGTACGGACTGGTAAGTGCCGGTCAATTTGAGGGCAGGGCAACAATGCGCTACAGCGCCAACGAGAGCCGCGTAGCCAGTGATGTCGTCACCAATGCACGTACTGGCTGGCCTCTGCTGGATAGCGATCAGCGCTGGGAGGCTCATTTGGGCGTCGTTAACCTGTTCGGCCGCGACTAGTAATCCCGTCCACGTCACGCTGTATGCGTAGCCAGACTAGATGTGTCTTCTCGGTAGCCATATCGTGTTAGCAGGTCACCCAACTGAACGGTTCGACATTCCACTGAAACGATCAAACCAACTGTCATAGGAAGGCCTCAGTGTCGTTTGATGCCGGTATAACGGCAGTCGCTGGATGACTCCGTTTGGCGGACTGTGCAGGTTGTAGCTTTACCGGGTGATGGCACAAAGATATTGTGGCCATCGATGCGCACTCGGCAGTGCTGCAGCGCTCCAAGGATGGCCTTCAGCTCGCTATCTAAATCGCTTATCCGCTGTCTGGCTCGGTCATGAATCGCCTCGGCTAGGGCATCCGTATTGGTATCGTTTCAGGACAGGTGCATGGACAAGAAGTCTTTTTCCGAGCGGGATATCTGCAGCAAATTCATCTCGCCTGCGATCGCCATGGCGGGATGGGACATGCAGAAGCAGGTCCGTGAGGAAGTCAGCTTCACCAACGGGCGCATCATCGTGCGTGGCAAGCTGCACAGCCGCGGCGAGTCACGCCGAGCGGACTACATTCTCTACCATCAGCCGAACCTTCCGCTCGCAGTAATCGAAGCGAAGGACAACAAGCACTCCCTGGGCTCGGGCATGCAGCAGGCCCTTGGCTACGCGGAGGCGTTGGACGTGCCGTTCGTGTTCTCCAGTAATGGCGATGGCTTTCTGTTCCATGACCGCAGTGGCACGGGTGATCAGGTCGAAACGGAACTCAGCCTAGGCCAGTTCCCCAGCCCTGCCGAGCTCTGGCAACGCTACTGCCAGTGGAAGGGCCTGGAAGGCGAGGCCCGAAACAAGGCTGAGGCGCCGTATTACGACGACGGCTCGGGACGCATGCCGCGCTATTACCAGACCAATGCCATCAACCGCACAGTTGAAGCGGTCGCCCGTGGGCAGGATCGCGTCCTCCTGGTCATGGCCACCGGCACCGGCAAGACCTACACCGCCTTTCAAATCATCTGGCGACTGTGGAAGTCGAAGCAGAAGAAACGCATCCTCTTTCTGGCCGACCGCAACATCCTCGTCGACCAGACCAAGAACAACGACTTCAAGCCCTTCGGTTCGGCGATGACCAAGATCGCCAAGCGGCAGATCGACACGTCCTATGAGATCTACCTGTCGCTCTATCAGGCTGTGACCGGCACTGAAGAAGAGATGAACATCTACAAGCAGTTCTCCCGCGACTTCTTCGATCTGATCGTCATCGACGAATGCCATCGCGGCAGCGCGGCTGAGGATTCGGCCTGGCGCGAGATTTTGGATTACTTCTCCGGTGCTACCCACGTCGGCCTCACCGCCACGCCGAAGGAAACCAAAGAGGTTTCCAGCATCACTTACTTCGGTGAGCCGGTGTACAGCTACACCTTGAAGCAAGGTATCGAAGACGGCTTTCTCGCACCGTATAAGGTGGTTCGGATCGATTTCGACAAAGACCTGCAAGGCTGGCGGCCACCCAAGGGCATGCTCGACAAGAATGGCGAGCTGATCGAAGACCGTATCTACAACCTCAAGGATATGGACCGCACCCTGGTCATCGAGGCGCGCACCCAGTTGGTGGCGCAAAAGGTCACCGAGTTTCTCAAGGCCACCGATCCGTTCCAGAAGACCATCGTCTTCTGCGACGACATCAATCACGCCGAGCGCATGCGCCAGGCGCTGGTCAACCTCAATCCCGAACGCGTGGCCGAGAATCGCAAATACATCATGCGCATCACCGGGGATGAGCAGGAAGGCAAGGCCGAGCTGGACAATTTCATCGACCCCGAATCGCGCTACCCGGTCATCGCCACCACCAGCAAGCTGATGACCACCGGCGTCGATGCACAGACCTGCAAGCTGATCGTGCTCGACCAGCACATCAAGTCGATGACCGAGTTCAAGCAGATCATCGGCCGGGGCACCCGCATCAACGAGGACTTCGGCAAATACTGGTTCACCATCATTGACTTCAAGAAGGCCACCGAGCTGTTTGCCGATCCGGCCTTTGATGGCGATCCCGTTGTGATTTACGCCCCGTCAGGCGACGAGCCTCCGGTCCCGCCTGACGATCTGTTGGAAGGTGACGGCATCACCGCAGGCAGCGAGGTCGATGTCGGTGAGCTGGAGTTCACTGGCGAGGAAGACGGCAAAAAGCGCATCAAGTACGTCATCGACAGCATTCCGATCTATGTCATCGCCGAGCGCGTGCAGTACTACGGCCCGGACGGCCGCCTCATTACCGAGTCGCTGAACGACTACACCCGCACCTGCGTGCACAAGCAGTTCGCATCGCTGGATGATTTTCTTCGGCGCTGGAGCGATGCCGAGCAGAAGAAGGCCATCATCGACGAGCTTGCCGCACAGGGCGTGATGTGGGAAGCCCTGGCCGAAGAGGTGGAAAAGAAGCAGGGCAAGCCACTCGATCCGTTCGACCTGATCTGCCACGTCGCTTTCGACCAGCCCGCGCTGTCGCGTCGCGAGCGCGCCGAGCAGGTGAAGAAGCGCAACTACTTCGCCAGATACTCCGGTGCCGCCCGACAGGTGCTTGAAGCGCTGCTGGATAAATATGCGCACACCGGCATCGAGCACATCGAAGACATCAAGATCCTCCAGCTCGACCCCTTCAACCAGATCGGTGCGCCTATCGAGCTGATCAAGGCATTCGGCGGCAAGGCCGGCTACAACCAGGCCATCCATGAGCTGGAAGACGCGCTCTATACAGGCTAGCCCAGCCATTCCGTGGGCAACCGCGCAGCCTTGGCGGCACTCGAGGAAGAGCAACGGCGGTTTCGGTGGATTGCACGTCACATTGGCCGAGGCGCTGGGGTACGCCCATTGGTGGGCTGAAGCCCACCCTACGTGGGAATACATGGTTGAGCCAGGCATTGTAGGAGCGAGCTTGTTCGCAAAAAGCAGCGTCTGCTGTCACGACCCAACCGCTATACAATCCCCCGCTTTGTTTCACCCGCCGAGAATTCGTTATGTCCATCAGCTCCACCATCAAATCCATCCAGGACATCATGCGCAAGGACGTCGGTGTCGACGGCGACGCCCAGCGCATTGGCCAGCTGGTTTGGCTGCTGTTCCTCAAGATCTTCGATGACCGCGAGCTGGAGTGGGAGCTGATGGACGACAACTACAAGTCGCCCATTCCTGAAAGCTGTCGCTGGCGCACCTGGGCTGCCGACCCGGAAGGCATGACCGGCGATGCGCTGAAGGACTTTATCGACAACAACCTGTTTCCGCAGCTGCAGAACCTGCACGAGTACAGCAACACGCCGTCCGCCTTCGTGGTGCGCAGCGTGTTCGAAGACGCCTACAACTACATGAAGTCCGGCCAGCTGCTGCGCCAGGTGATCAACAAAATCCAGCAGGGCGTGGACTTCAACAAGGCGCAGGAGCGCCACGAGTTCGGCAACTTCTACGAACAACTGTTGCGTGACCTGCAGAACGCAGGCAACGCGGGCGAGTTCTACACGCCACGCCCGGTCACCGAATTCATGGTGCGCATGGTCGATCCCAAGCTGGATGAAAAGGTTATGGACCCGGCCTGCGGCACGGGCGGGTTTCTCACCTGCACCATCGAGCACAAACGCAGCCGCTATGTAAAAACCGCCGAGGACGAGCGCACGCTGCAAGCCAGCATCTACGGCGTAGAGAAGAAGCCGCTGCCGCACCTGCTGGCCACCACCAACATGATCCTCCACGGCATCGAAGTGCCGAACCAGATCCGCCACGACAACACCCTGGCCCGTCCGCTGATCAGTTGGGGGCCAAAGGAGCGGGTCGACTGCATCGTCGCCAACCCGCCGTTCGGTGGCATGGAAGAAGACGGTATCGAAACCAACTTCCCGGCTGCCTTCCGCACCCGGGAAACCGCTGACCTGTTTCTGGTGCTGATCATGCAGCTGCTCAAAGACGGTGGCCGCGCCGCCGTGGTGCTGCCTGATGGTTTCCTGTTCGGCGAAGGCATCAAGAGCCGCATCAAGGAAAAGCTGCTCGCCGAATGCAACCTGCACACCATCGTTCGCCTGCCCAACGGTGTGTTCAACCCCTACACCGGTATCAAGACCAACCTGCTGTTCTTCACCAAGGGCACGCCGACCAAAGAGGTGTGGTTCTACGAACATCAGTACCCAGCCGGCGTGAAGAACTACTCCAAGACGCGCCCCATGCGCGTCGAAGAGTTCGCCGTGGAGGAGGCCTGGTGGGGCAGCGAGGCCGACGGCTTTGCCGCACGGGTGGAAAACGAGTTCGCCTGGAAGGTCAGCGTGGATGACCTGAAAGCTCGCAACTGGAACCTCGACTTCAAGAACCCCCATGTGGGCGAGCAGATCAGCCACGACCCGGACCAGCTGCTGCGTGACTACGCCCAGCTGCAAGGCGAAATCAGCCAGCTGCGCGACCAGCTCAAGGCCGTGCTGGCCGAGGCGCTGGAGCGGTCATGAGCGACGTCGCCATCTACGAAAGTGCCAGCGGGCAAATCGTCGTCACCGTCGAGCACGACAGCGTATGGTTGCGCCAGGAGCAACTGGCCGAGCTGCTCGGCCGCGACCGCACCGTGATCGGCCGGCATATCCGCAACGTCTTCGCCGAAGGCGAACTGGAGCGTGAAAGCAATGTGCAAAATCTGCACATTGCTGGCTCCGACAAGCCGGTGGCCTTCTACAACCTCGACGTGATCATCTCCCTCGGCTATCGGGTGAAGTCCCGTGAAGGCACGCGCTTTCGCCAGTGGGCCAATCAGGTACTCAAACAGCACCTGACCCGCGGCTATACGCTCAACCGCGCGCGCTTCGAGGCTAACGCTCGCGAGCTGGAGGCGGCGCTGGAGCTGGTGCGCAAGGCCGCTCGCACGCCCGAACTGGGAGAAGCCGGCGGGCGTGGGCTGGTAGAGATCGTCAGCCGCTACACCCAGACCTTCCTCTGGCTGCAACGCTACGACGAGGGTCTGCTCACCGAGCCCACCGGCAGTCCCGGTGGTGAGTTGCCCGATGCTACCCAGGCGCGCCGGCAACTGGCTGAACTCAAAGTCCAGCTGATGGCCCGTGGCGAAGCCAGCGACCTGTTCGCCCGCGAACGTGGTGATGGCCTGGCCGCGCTGCTCGGCAACCTCGAACAAAGCGTGTTCGGCGAACCTGCTTACCCGAGCCTGGAAAGCAAGGCGGCGCATCTGCTGTACTTCGTAGTCAAGAACCACCCCTTCGCTGACGGCAACAAGCGCAGTGGCGCTTACCTCTTCGTCGACTTCCTGCACCGCAACGGCAGACTGCTCGATGGCGAGGGCAACGCTGTGATCAATGACACCGGGCTGGCGGCGCTGACCCTGCTGGTCGCCGAATCCGCCCCCGCACAGAAAGACACCCTGATCCGCCTGATCATGAACATGCTTGCTCCGGAAAACCGCCCATGACCGCTCTGCTGACCGACAACCTGCCGCTGCTGGCCAGCGCGCCCAACGGCATCAAGAAGCTGCGCGAGCTGATTCTGGAGCTGGCGGTACGCGGCAAGTTGGTGCCGCAAAATCCTAGTGATGAGCCGGCCAGTGAATTGCTTAAGCGGATTGCTGAGGAAAAGGCGCGGTTGGTGGCTGAGGGCAAGATCAAGAAGCTGAAACCGCTGGCTGAGTCTGCTGAAGGGGAAAAGCCGTTTGGCTTGCCTGAGGGATGGAGTTGGACCTCCCTAAACGAGATCGCAGCTATGCGAGGTGGCAGCACACCATCAATGTCAAAATCAGAGTTTTGGAATGGTGACATTCCTTGGGTATCCCCTAAGGACATGCATGATGGTGACATCACAGATAGCGAGCTAAAGGTCACGCAATTAGCACTAGATAAAACAAGCCTGGAGTTAGTGCCAATTGGCTCTATTTTGTTAGTGGGCCGAAGCGGCATCTTAAAGCGGAAGCTGCCTGCTCAAATAACCGCAGTGCCCTGCACTATCAACCAAGACTTGAAAGCGATTTCACCATTCCAACCTCAGCCATCAAATTATGTGCAGCTTATGCTGCGTGGCACTGAGCGCGTTATCCTGAAGGAAGATGTGAAACAAGGGACTACAGTTCAGAGCCTTGTTTACGACAAGCTCTTCGTCAGACCATTTGGTTTACCTCCCCTCGCCGAACAACATCGCATCGTCGCCAAAGTCGATGAGCTGATGGCCCTGTGCGACCGCCTGGAAGCCCAGCAGGCCGACGCCGAAAGCGCCCACGCTCAGTTGGTGCAGGCGCTACTCGACAGCCTGACCCAGGCCTCCGATGCCGCCGACTTCGCCGCCAACTGGCAGCGCCTGGCCGAACACTTCCACACCCTGCTCACCACCGAACCCAGCATCGACGCCCTCAAGCAAACCCTGCTGCAACTGGCTGTGATGGGAAAACTGGTGCCGCAAGATCCGAGCGATGAACCGGCCAGTGAGTTGCTTAGGCGCATTACAGAGAAAAAAGCTCGATTAGTGGCTGAGGGCAAGGCCAAGAAGCAGACCTTACTCGCAGATAGTGTGGAAGAGAACAAGCTATTTGATGTGCCAGAAGCATGGGAATGGTGCCGAGTGAGCGATCTTATTTCCATAAAGCATGGTTATGCTTTTTCGAGCGCATATTTTAGCGAGTCAGCCTCTCCATACGTTCTGACTACACCAGGTAGCTTGTTTGAGGCGGGTGGATTTCGGGATCGTGGTGATCGTACAAAATACTACTGCGGCCCGGTTGACCAAGAGTTTGCGCTTCATGCCGGTGACCTTATTGTTGCAATGACTGAGCAGGCTGCGGGACTTCTTGGAAGTACAGCTTTTGTTCCGAATGACGGAAAGATCTATTTGCATAATCAGCGCTTAGGGAAGCTCATTTTTGATAGTGGAACTGTTTCTTCTGGATATATTTTTCACTACTTCAACGGGGTTTATCTCAGATCGTGCGTTGCTGATAGCTCGACTGGAATGAAAGTTAAGCACACATCCCCGGGAAAGATCGGAGCCGTCTTTTTCCCCCTCCCTCCACTTGCCGAACAACACCGCATCGTCGCCAAAGTCGATCAGCTAATGGCCCTCTGCGACCAACTAAAACCCCGCCTAACCCAGGCCCGCCAACTCAACGAACAACTGGCCAGCACCCTGGTCGAGCAGGCGGTGGCGTAATGGCATACAACAGGCCATGGAAGTCCTTTGCCGAGCAACTGGAACTGCTCAAGTCGCGCGGGATGGTGGTGACCAACGAAGCGGCCGCTCTCAGCTATCTGGGGCGCATAGGCTATTACCGGCTGACGGCTTATTGGTATCCATTCCGTGTCTTCCAGCTGGAGCAAGACCCGGCCACAAAAGCCCTGCGCACCGTGCGCACCGATCAGTTCGAAGCAGATACCCAGTTCGTCGATGCCGTCGAGTTGTACCTGTTCGACAAGAAACTGCGCCTGCTGGTGATGGATGCCCTGGAGCGTATCGAGATCGCCTTGCGCGTCGACATCGCCTACCTGCTGGGTCAGCGCAATGCCTTCGCTCATCTGGACATCAAGCAGCTGCACCCCTCGTTCGCCGGCAAGATCAATAAACGCACGGGCATGACCACCTTCGACGCCTGGAGGGATAAATACACTGGCCTCTTGCAGCGTTCCAAGGAAGATTTCGTCAAGCACTACCGAGCCCAACACGGCCCGGCTCTACCACTTTGGGTAGCGGTCGAGGTCTGGGATTTTGGCGCTGTTTCCCAGTTGCTGGCCATGATGAAAGTGGCTGATCAGCAGCGTATCGCCGCCAAGTACGGCGTGAGCGACTGGAAGGTCTTCCAAAGCTGGGTTCGCTCGCTCAGCTATCTGCGCAACCTCACGGCGCACCACAGCCGCTTGTGGAATCGCAATGTGACCGATCAGCCTAGCCTGCCAAACCAGGGAGCGATTGCCTGGTGTGATGGCTTTATCGGCAAGGCGGATCTGATCGCCAAGCCCTTCCTGCTGCTGGCCATCGCCCGACACATGGTCAAGGTCGTTTGTCCACGCACCGAATGGCATATACGTATGCAGCATCATTTGCAGAAATTCCCGCCGCAGCATTCGCGCCGCAAGCTGTCCATCGCGGATATGGGAGCACCGGCCGGGTGGGAAAGCTGGTGGATCGGGGAGATCCAGGCCGGAAAATAAAAAACCCCCGCGTAAGCTCACTAGGAACCAAGAGGCGGGGGCCGTGTTGCTGCGAATAATAGGCGTCATGCGCCAACCGGGCAAGGTTTTGCTGACGCGTCAGGTCAATCACTGACCACCTGCAAGCCATGCGTCAGGGTTGTGCCAAGCGATCAAAGTCGGGCTGGCCGTGCCCTCCACAAGAAGGCGGGACCGAGACTCCTTCTACACTGACGCCCGCAGGCTGGTAGATGAGCTGGTGCGGACGGTAAGGAGTTACCGGGCGCAATTTCAAATGAAGATACGTTATTTCAGACACACCGTGGCATCTGCCCTGACCGTCTGGTTAACGCGCCTGCTAGTTCAGTAGGCATTGATGAAAGTCCCCAAAAGACACATGCAAGGAGCACCGATGCAGTCCCCCCAACTCCCTCTGGCCGGCAAGCTGGATAACGGCCTCACCAAAGGCCTTTGCCTACTACTGCGCGGTCTAAGGACAGGAAGTCTGTGGCTGCTCGGCCTGCTGACGCTGGCAGGCCTGCCATTGATAATTTTTGAATACGGAGAAGGCCTAACTGACCTCTCGTTGCTGGAGTGGGGCGTTATGCCGTTGCTGGCCTTGTTATTGTGGCGGCATATCCACTACTGCCAACACTTCACCACTGGCACGTGGCGCGGACTGAGCCGCTTGCTGATGTTCCAGGGCGTGATGAGCGTCCTGGGAATGATCATCATCGGCTTGTTCACGTTTGTGATGGCACAAACCGAGGATGTCCCGGGACTTTACCGATACCTGCTGCAAGATGACCCGGTCAGCAAGATTGTGACCTTTGGCTCGGTCTTGCTGGCGGTGTATCTCGCGGCACCTACTGCTGCGACTGAAAGCCTTTCTACACCCGAAGCAATGCCTGCCCGTGTTGAACCCAGCGTATCCACTACGGCCAAGGAGGCCAGCCTGTGAAACCTACTATCCTGCCCATCGCTTGCCTGCTTGCCAGCTTGTGCGTACCTGTTGCACAGGCCAACGATGACCCCGGCCATCTGATTCAGAGCTGCCAGGAGCTGGTGGATATCTACGCCAAACGGGATCAGCAGCGTTTGCTTGCAGGTGTAGCCACGGGTTTGTCCGAAGCGCTTCGCGCCGGTTACTGCATGGGCGTGGTCGATGAATATCGCCGCCGCTACGAATGCGCTGCTGATGATTGGTTCACACAGGCGCTACAAATTGCCGGGATGCCAGTGTCATTCGGCCCTCGCACCTCTGTAGATGAGCTCCTGGAAATGTCCTGTGAAATCTGACTCCCGCCACTGGCCGGAGCTCTCCCAGGTCTACGACAACTTGTTGTGCAAAAAGGTCGGCCTGGCCAAGCCCTTGAGTCAGCATGGCAAATTGCTGGATGCATTGAAGACGCTGGCCAATGCGTTGTGCCCCTCGAAAAAGGAGCCCGATGAAGTAGAGCGCACCCCTGACAAAAAAAAGACCATCATTATCCAACTGGACTGGACACCACTGGGCTACGGCCGTGACAGCCGTAATCGTGTCCGCATCAACCCCAAGCACATCACCTTGCTATGGAATGCCATTCTGCTCCAGGGAGTATTTGGTGAGCCCAAGCTGGTGGTCGAGTTTCTCAAGCCCGGGGCCAACCGCCATCCCTTGGTCAATTGGGCGAGGCAGTTATTTCTTGAACGCCAGTCTCTCGCTGGCCTCGGCCTGTTGCGCAAAGAGCTGGTCGCTTTTCTGGATCGGCTGCCCGTTGCCGATCTTCGCGAAGAGCCTTTACCCAATCCTTTTGCCGATACCCTCCCGCAGATGGGCCTTGGCCATCTGCATGGCAATCTGCTGAAGGCCCTGGCGGCGCAAACCGCCGCACTTTCCTTGGGGGACAGCATGATGGCGCATTACCTCAGCGGGGATCTGCGGCAGGCCTACCTGCTCGCCTGCGAGGTGCAAACACAGAGTGAGCTGCTACTGCAATATCGCGGCCTGATCATCCATGAATACGAAGAGGCCAAGGACTTCGACGACTTGCTCGATTCGCTACGAAAAAACTAGGCGGCTTGTGGAATCCACGAATCAACACTGGCTTCGTCATCACAGAGGAGCCAGTCATGACAAACCATCAACCACTCCCCACTGATCCTGCTATCGAGCAATTGGATCTGTTTCCCTTGCGCCTCGTACCCCAGTTGCAATGCCTGGACTGGGCCATGGCCGAGCTGGAGTACCGGCGTTTTCTCAGCCTGAAGAAGTGCTATCCCAATCAACTGCTGATGCCGTCTGGTGCTGCCTGGCAGTTGTGGCAGGCGCACGTTCTGGATACCCGCCGCTATCGCAGCGACTGCGAACGCCTGTTTAGCCGTTTTATCGACCACTTCCCCTACCTTGGCTGTGGCAGCCCGGCTGACCGGCGCGAAAGGCATTTCGCTGAACAGCTGTACCAAGGGCTCTATGCCCGGCACTTCTCGATTCCATCTGGTGCATTGAACAACTGACGTTCAACGCGCTTTCGCTACAACCGCAAATCTAAATTCAGACAGCTCGGCTCAGTTGCCTCTGAGCATCGCCCGCTGTCGCCCGAGAAAAGGAAATGATCATGCTGAAGATGAAATTCGTCGGTGCAATCGAAGGTGTCAGCGGCTCGTGCACCTGGCTGCATCACACCGACTCCGATACCCAATTTCTGGTGGACTGTGGCATGCACCAAGGCAACGAACGGGAGGAATGGGCTAATAGTCAGGCATTCCCTTTCCATGCAGCGCGCCTCAAGTATGTGCTGCTGACTCATGCCCATATCGATCACTGTGGCCTGTTGCCCCGACTGGTACGTGAGGGTTTCACCGGTTTGGTTTACGCCACCCGTGCAACCCGCGAGCTCACCGAACTGATGCTGCTGGACGCTGCGCGGGTAAGCGGCATGTTTACTGAGCAAGAAGTAAAGCAGATTCGCTGGAGCGTTCTGGATGATGACCCAGGTTTCAAGTGGGGTCGCAGCATTCGCTTGGCCGAAGGTATCTGGATGGCCTACCTGCGCAGCAGCCATATCTTGGGTGCCTGCTTGATCAGTATTGGCTGGAAGGTGAAGGAAAATAATCGCTCCATTTGTTTCAGCGGAGACGTTGGTTGCCAGACGGATGAAAACGCCTATCTGCCGTTGATGAAGAGCGGCCAACATCCGTTTGCCGACACGGACTACATCGTTGTTGAGTCCACCTATGGCGGGCGGGTGCGAGAGCAGGCGTATCAAAACTCCCAACTGCGTCTGGCACGCCTGGCAGAAGTCATCGCCCATACCCTGTTCGTTAAGGGCGGCAAGGTCTTGATGCCGGCCTTCTCGCTGCACCGTGCTCAGGAATTACTGATGGACGTTCTGCACTGGATGAAAGTTAACCTGCCCGCGAGCAGGCAGGCACCTGGGCATAACGGTAACGATCGGCCAATCACAGCCAATATCCATGCACCACTGGGCCATGCGGTGACTCAGGTGTATGCGAAACACCTCTGCAGCAAGTCGCCTAACGGCAAGTTCAAATACCTGAATGCTGAGCTGTGTGATTCGCTGGCGATGCATGCCGATGAGATTCAAGCCATGTTGCAGCGCCTGGTAGAGCATGGCCGCTTCAAGGCAGGCGATGAGTGCTACCTGAACATGACAAAACCCAGACAGCCCTCCAATTTTGACGCCGATATCGTGATCGCCAGCGCCGGCATGTGTGACAACGGCCCGGTGGTCGGTTATCTGGAGCGCTGGGGTAGTGATCCACGTAACACCGTGATCCTTACGGGCTATCAGTCCGGAGGCTCCAAGGGAGCGGAGTTGATGCAACGTGCGAGCCTGTCCAGTCTGCCTTTGGACAGCTTGGCCTCTGGCCAGGCGGAAGTGTTCGATATGTCGCCGTACTACTCGGCTCATGCTGATCAACAGATGCTACTGGACTTCCTTTTTCGTACTGATGGCTATGGCTCTGGAAAACCAGCGACTGTCTTTCTCAACCATGGCAATCCTGCAAGCAAATACGCCCTGCGTGAGGCTGTACGGCAGCGTGCTGATTCGGCAACGTCGCAGGACCGCAAGATTATGGATGTCCGAATTGCTGACGCGCGCTGGTTTGACCTGGATACCGGTGAACCCATCGAGGGGAGTAGCGGGCAAGCTGAATTGTTGAGGGAGGTGGAGGCCTTGCGTTCGCAGCTCAGGCAGTTAACCGTGGAGAAAGTGAACAAGGATTCATTCACAGCACCGGGAACGTCGGCTCTTCATCCGTGACAAGGGAACCTGATTAATGTTTAGCCACAAAGTCCAGCCGCTTCCCGAAGGCAGTACGTTGGGTTGCACTGGTTATTCCAACGTCTGCTAGACGGGTCATAGCCTGCAAATGTCATTGCGTTTGGGAGGGGCAGAGAGCTCACCAATAAAAAAGCCGGCCTTGTGGGCCGGCTTCCGTTAGCGGTATTGGCTTATTTTTGGTAAGCCGCCACAGCCTTGGTGATGGCGGCGCGGGCGGCGTCGGCGCCTTCCCAGCCTTCGACCTTGACCCACTTGCCCTTCTCGAGATCCTTGTAGTTCTCGAAGAAGTGCTTGATCTGCTCGATCAGCAGCGGCGGCAGGTCGGTGTATTCCTTCACATCCACGTACAGCTGGCTCAGCTTGTCGTGCGGGACGGCGATCAGCTTGGCGTCGCCGCCGGCTTCGTCGGTCATGTTCAGCACGCCCACTGGACGGCAGCGGATGACGGAGCCTGGGGCAACCGGGTAGGGCGTCACGACCAGTACGTCTAGCGGATCGCCGTCATCGGCCAGGGTGTGCGGGATGAAGCCGTAGTTGGCCGGGTAGAACATCGGCGTGGCCATGAAGCGGTCGACGAACAGGCAGTCGGTGTCGTGATCGATTTCGTATTTGATCGGCGCGTGGTTGGCCGGGATTTCGATGGCGACGTAGATGTCGTTTGGCAGGTCTTTGCCGGCCGGGACTTTGCTGTAGCTCATGAACATTGCTCCGTGGTCGGCCGAGGCGGCCTGGGGCGAAAAAAGTGGGCGCGATTATAGGCGCAGTGTCGGGCGTTTTGCCATGCCGGCGGTGGCGAAGCTCCCTGGTCCGGCAATGCGCGTATTCGACGGTCACAAATCAGTGAGGTTCCGCGTATTGCGGATGGTTGCCTTACCGCTGCTGCAGGCGTGTTAGCGGGTCCTGTCGATAGAAGGCCGCCAGCTGTCGGTAGACATCAGGATAGGCCTCATGCAGCACGTCCGGCGCGCTGAAAAAATACTCGCTGGTGACGGCGAAGAACTCGGCTGGGTTTTCCGCGGCGTACGGATCGATTGCCGTGTGGGCGTGAGGATCGGCATCCAGCTTGGTGTTGAGCGAGTCGTAGGCGTTTTGCATTGCGTGGGCCCAATCCTCGATACGCATGTTGCGGTGCAGCGGGGGCAGGCCGTTGGCGTCGCCATTGAGCATGTCGAGTTTGTGCGCAAGCTCGTGGATCACCAGGTTGTAGCCTTCCCAGGTGCCGCTCTGCTGGACCCCCGGCATGGCCAGAATCACCGGCCCCTGCAACCAGGCTTCGCCGCTGTGTTCGCCATCCCACTCGTGCATCACGCCAGCGGAATCGCGGTGCTTCTGCGGACTATGGAAATCATCGGGGTAGATGACGATTTCATGGAAGCCCTGATACCAGTCCAGATCAGCCAAGTGCAGCAAAGGCAGCTCTGCCTGTGCGGCCAGACGCAGGCGACTGGTAAGGTCTAGCTCGACTCCGGGCAGCGCGGTCAGGCGCTTGGCGTGCAGAAACAGCAGGCTGCGCTCGCGCAAGCGCTCGGTCTCCTCGACGGTTAAACCTTCGAGAATCGGCAGGCTGTCGAGCACGCTTTGCCAGAGCGCCGGTTCGATGGCGAGACGGGCGAGGATGCGCTTGCGGCGCCAGTCGCGGAGTGACCACATGAAGGAGTTTCCTACCGGGAGGACGTCAACCTTAAGCGGGGCGCACGGCGTCAGCAAGCCGCGTAGATGCTCCGCCCATCAGCCGCGAACCACGGGGCGTCATGCTGAACGTACTACCCTCCAGATCGGGGCCTATCGGCACTCGATTTAACTAGATGAACGGGAGCACCCATGAGCGAATCGGACGTTTCACCCAAACCGGCGTTGATCAATCCGCCCGGACTCTACGATCCCGCCCCCAACGGTTATTCCCACGTAGCGCTGGTGCCAGGAGGTGCGCGGCTTGCGTTTATCGCAGGACAGGGAGGTGAAACGGAAGACGGTCGGCTATCCGAAGATTTCCGCGAGCAGGTCCGTCAGGCGATGGCGAACCTCTTGATTGCCATCGAGGCGGCAGGCGGGCTGCCCTCGCAGGTAGCCAAGCTGACGGTGCTCATCGTCGATCACTGCGAGCAACGCTTAGGCATTCTCGGCGATGAACTGGAGCGAGCATTCGGAGCGCAGATGAAGCCGGCCTGCACGCTGATACCAGTGCCTCGCTTGGCGTTGGATGGCATGTTGTTCGAGGTGGATGCCGTGGTGGTATTGCCGGAGGCGTGACGATTCTTGGGCGGGAAGCGCTCTGCCGGAGAGCGCTGGCAGCGCTGGCGCGAGCCGTGTGGCCATCCTTCGGAAAGGCACTCAGTCCAACAGGAAATTGCTGGCTTTTGGCGAGTCGTCCTCGAGGCTGAGCACTTCCGCTTCGTCCTTCAGCGTCACCCCTGAGAGTTGGCGGCGGCAGGCCTCGCGCATCAGGTGGATCAGGCGGTGCGCGGCGAGGTTGTAGCTCAGGCCCTCCAGGCGGATGTTGGAGATGCAGTTGCGATCGGCATCGGTACGGTCGACCTTCGGGGCGTAGGTGAAGTACAAGCCGAGGCTGTCCGGCGAGCTCAAGCCTGGGCGTTCGCCCACGAGCATCACCACCATCTTCGCCTTGAGCCGCTCGCCCACTTCATCGCCAAGCGCGACGCGGCATTGTTGCACCAGGCTGATGGGGGCGAGGCTCCAGGCATCCTTTTCTATCTGTTCTTCGATGCGCTGAAGCAAGGGCAGGGCGTGCCGTTGCACCGCCAGCGCCGAAAGGCCATCGGCGATGACGATTGCCAGGTCGTAGCCTTCGGCATGCTCGGTGGCGTGATCGGTCAGCTGATCGACAGAGGGCCCGTCCAGCCGTCGTCCCAGGTCGGGGCGTTGGAGGTAAATGTAGCGGTCGGCGGCTGCGGAGCGCAGTTGCAGGGTTCTGAACCCTTTGTCCTGAAGCTGATGGGCCAGTTCTTCGGTGTCGAGGGATAGATGCACGGCGTCGCGTGCCTGCGCATGAGCGAACTGGAAATCCAGCTGGGCATCGGTGGGCAGGCTGGTGCCCGCACGACCCAAAGCGATGCGTGCCGGCGTTAGCTGGCGCAGATGGCTCCAGGGGTTGCTGATGGCGGTGGGCTTATCAGGCATGACGGCCTCCGAAGGGTGGGGTAGCTCGATTCGCGAGCAAGGCTGGGCGTACCCGCTCTTGCAGATATCAGTGTGGTGTTGATCGCCAGCAAGCTGGCTCCTACGAAGCGCAGGCCGTGCGGTATCTGTAGGAGCAAGGGGGACGCCCAGTCCTTGCTGGCGATCCGAGGCATGCACGGACATGGCCAGACTTCAGCGGGCTGCCTGGGCTCGACTGCGTCATGCCATCCGCTCCAGCGCCTGGCGGAAAGCCGGAGGTAGCTCGCTGCCCATCTGCAGCCGTCCGCCGTCCTGGCGCAGGATGTCCATCTTCGCCAGCCACTCCTCGAACTCTGGCGCGGGCCTGAGCCCCAGGCTCTGGCGCAGATAGAGCGCATCGTGGAACGAAGTGGTCTGGTAGTTGAGCATCACGTCGTCCGAGCCTGGAATACCCATGATGAAGTTGATACCGGCGGTGCCAAGCAGGGTCAGCAGCACATCCATATCGTCCTGATCGGCTTCGGCATGGTTGGTGTAGCAGATGTCGCAGCCCATGGGCACGCCGAGCAGCTTGGCGCAGAAATGATCCTCCAGCCCGGCGCGGATGATCTGCTTGCCGTTGTAGAGGTATTCCGGGCCGATAAAGCCGACCACGGTATTCACCAGCAGCGGTTTGAACTTGCGTGCGACGGCGTAGGCGCGCGCCTCGCAGGTCTGCTGGTCGACGCCATGGTGCGCGTTGGCCGACAAGGCGCTGCCCTGGCCGGTTTCGAAGTACATGAGGTTGTCGCCCAGCGTGCCGCGCTTCTGCGACAGGCCCGCCTCGTAGCCTTCCTGCAGCACGGCGAGATTGATGCCGAAACTGCTGTTGGCCGCCTCGGTCCCGGCGATTGACTGAAACACCAGATCCAGCGGCGCGCCACGGTTGATCGCCTCGATGGAGGTGGTGACATGGGTGAGGATGCAGCCCTGGGTGGGGATGTCGTAACGCTGGATGATGGCATCGAGCATCTTCAGCAGTTCGCAGATGCCGCTGGTGCTGTCGGTGGCCGGGTTGATGCCGATCACCGCATCGCCGTTGCCGTAGAGCAGGCCGTCGACAATGCTTGCGGCAATGCCGGCGGCCTCGTCCGTGGGGTGGTTGGGTTGCAGGCGGGTGGACATGCGCCCGCGCAGGCCGATGGTGTTGCGAAAGCGCGTCACGATGCGCACTTTCTGCGCCACCAGAATCAGGTCCTGCACGCGCATGATCTTTGACACTGCGGCGACCATCTCGGGTGTCAGGCCAGGAGCCAGCGCCTTGAGCGCAGTCTCGTCGGCGTCATCGCCCAGCAGCCAGTTGCGGAAGTCGCCGACGGTCAGGTGGCTGACCGGGGCGAAGGCTTCGGCGTCGTGGCTATCGATGATCAGCCGGGTGACTTCGTCGGTCTCGTACGGGATCAACGCCTCTTCGAGAAAGCGTTTGAGCGGGATCTGCGCCAGGCACATCTGTGCGGCGACGCGCTCGGCGTCGCTGCCCGCGGCGACTTCCGCGAGGAAATCACCGGAGCGCGCCGGGCTGGCCTTGGCCATCACCTCGCGCAGGCTGTCGAAGCGCCAGTTGGTGCCGCCTACGCTGTGCGCATATCCCGCCATGCTCGTCCCCCCATAGCAAACTGTGAAAACTACCTGCGTTGGCATTCCTGCGTTAAAAGCGGCCTCGGTTGCGAGCCCAGTCAACATGCTCATTTACAACACTTAAACTCGTACGCTAGCCCGGTCCGCTGTTCCGGCCGCTTTGACTCGCGACGCTCGCCATTCGGGCCGGCCGTTTGGCTGTTACTCCCTTCGGTCGTTGCGCCTTGTACTGCCTGCCTCGCTCACGTTCTCAGCAGCCTGCTAGTTAAGTGATGCCTCGGCGTTCTCGATCGCCGCGAATTCCTCCTCAGGCGTGCCGGCCACCAGATGGTGCCGGCTGTAGAACGCGAAGTAGGCAATGAAGACGCCGTAGATCACCGCTGCGGCGATTACCACGCGCGGGTCTACCAGGAAGCCCGCGACCACTGCGATGCACGCCAGAACCAGCGCAATACCGGAAGTCAGCACGCCGCCGGGCGTCTTGTATGGGCGATGCATGTCCGGCCGGTGCACGCGCAAGACGATGTGCGAGGCCATCATCAGCACGTAGGAGATGGTCGCGCCAAACACCGCCACCAGGATCAGCAGGTCGCCTTGACCGGTGAGCGACAGCAGAAAACCGATGACACCAGGGATGATCAGCGCCAGCACCGGCGCCTTGTTCTTGTTGGTCAGCGAGAGCTTGCGCGGCAGGTAGCCAGCCCGCGACAGCGCGAAGATTTGCCGTGAGTAGGCATAAATGATCGAGAAGAAGCTGGCGATCAAACCGGCCAGACCAATGAGGTTGACGAAGCCGCTCATCCAGGTTGACGACCCGTAGGCGGTGGTTAGCGCTTCGACCAGAGGGTTGCCAGACGCAACCAGGGTGCTCGAGCCGGCGCCGCCCGGGCCGACCAGTAGGATCAGACCCGCAAATGCGGTCAGGATCAGAATGGCGCCAATCAGCCCTCGCGGCATGTCGCGCTGTGGATTCTTGGTTTCCTCGGCGGCCAGCGGCACGCCTTCAACGGCGAGGAAGAACCAGATCGCGTAGGGGATCGCCGCCCAGATGCCGACGTAACCATAGGGGAGGAAATTGCTGGCGCCAGCTGCAGTGGTCGGCGCGATGTCCAGCAGATTATCCACCGAGAAGTGCGGCACCATCGCGACGATAAACACGCCCAGCGCCAGCGCAGCGATCGCCGTGATGACGAACATCAGCTTCAACGCCTCGCCGACACCGAAGATATGGATACCGATAAAGATGATGTAGAAGGCCAGGTAGATGACCCAGCCGCCGATGCCAAACAGCGATTCGCAGTAAGCGCCGATGAACACGGCGATGGCTGCTGGCGCAATGGCGTACTCGATGAGGATCGCCGTGCCGGTGAGAAAGCCCCCAAGCGGGCCGAAAGCGCTTCGGGCAAAGCCGTAACCGCCGCCCGCTGTAGGAATCATGGATGAAAGCTCAGCGAGCGAAAAACACATACACAGATACATGGTCGCCATCAGCAGCGTGGCGATGAACAGGCCGCCCCAGCCGCCCTGTGCGAGGCCGAAGTTCCAGCCGGCGTAATCGCCGGAAATCACGTAAGCAACGCCCAGGCCCACCAGCAGGACCCAGCCGGCGGCGCCTTTCTTCAGTTCGCGTTCCTTGAAATAGGTGCTGCCAACTGCTTCGAAATCGGTGGCGTGGGGCGGGGGTGTCGCACTGCTGTGTTCGAGAGCCATGGGAATCATCCTTTGATGGGTTCGGGTACGGCAGGATCGTTAAAGCAAGCGCTGTGCCTTTGCGGTTTCTACGGCGTTTTGGGACCTCTGGAGTGAAAAGGCAGCCACACGTGCACCAGCCCGACGCCTTGCGGCGTGGGCGGGCACTGTTTATGGGCTAGAAGAACCCGAGAGGGTTGATGTCGTAGCTGATCAGCAGGTTCTTGGTCTGCTGGTAGCTGTCGAGGATCATCTTGTGGGTTTCACGACCGACACCGGACTTCTTGTAACCGCCGAACGCCGCATGCGCCGGATAGAGGTGATAGCAGTTGGTCCACACACGCCCGGCCTTGATCGCCCGGCCCATGCGATAGGCGCGGTTGATGTCACGGGTCCAGACGCCAGCACCCAGGCCGTACTCGGTGTCATTGGCGATGGCCAGGGCTTCGGCTTCGTCCTTGAAGGTCGTGACGCCGATCACTGGGCCGAAAATCTCCTCCTGGAATACGCGCATCTTGTTAGTGCCCTTGAGCAGCGTCGGCTGGATGTAATAGCCGGTCGCGAGTGAACCTTCCAGCTTCTCCGCCGCGCCGCCGGTGAGCACCTCGGCGCCTTCCTGCTTGGCGATTTCCAGGTAGGACATGATCTTGTCGAACTGCTGCTGGCTAGCCTGAGCGCCAACCATGGTTTCGGTGTCCAGCGGATCGCCGCGCTTGATCTGCGCGACCTTCTTCATCACCGCTTCCATGAAGGGAGCGTAGATCGATTCCTGCACGAGCGCCCGTGACGGGCAGGTGCAGACTTCGCCCTGGTTGAAGAAGCCCAGCACCAAGCCCTCCGCGGCTTTCTCGATGAAGGTCGGCTCGGCCTGCATGATGTCTTCGAAGTAGATGTTGGGGCTCTTGCCGCCCAGCTCCACGGTGCTCGGGATGATGCTCTCGGCGGCGCGCTTCATGATGTGCGAGCCCACCGGCGTGGAGCCGGTAAAGGCGATCTTGGCGATGCGTTTGCTGCTTGCCAGGGCTTCGCCGGCTTCGCGCCCGTAGCCCTGCACCACGTTGAGCACACCCGGTGGCAGCAGGTCGCCGATGACTTCCATCAGCACGGCGATGCCCAGCGGTGTCTGCTCGGCGGGCTTGAGCACTACGCAGTTGCCCGCCGCCAGTGCCGGCGCGAGCTTCCATGCGGCCATCAGGATGGGGAAGTTCCAGGGAATGATCTGCCCGACCACGCCCAGCGGTTCGTGGAAGTGATAGGCCGCAGTGTGTTCGTCGATCTCGGCGCTGGTGCCTTCCTGGGCGCGGATGCAGCCGGCGAAGTAGCGAAAGTGATCGGCGGCCAGCGGGATGTCCGCATTCAGCGTTTCACGCACGGCCTTGCCGTTGTCCCAGGTTTCGGTGATGGCGAGCATCTCGAGGTTCTGCTCGATGCGATCTGCAATCTTCAGCAGGACCAACGAGCGCGCCTGCACGCTGGTCTTACCCCAGGCGTCGGCTGCGGCGTGGGCGGCGTCCAAAGCCTTTTCGATATCGGCGGCGTCGGAGCGCGGAAACTCGGCAATCGGCTGGCCGTTAACCGGCGACAGGTTGGTGAAGTATTGCCCGTTGGCCGGCTCGACGAACTCGCCGTTGATGAAGTTGCCGTAACGGGACTTGAAGGAAACGACAGCGCCTTCGCTGCCGGGATGGGCGTAACGCATGGTGAGTCTCCGGGGCTTGTAATTGTGTTGGGACTGCTGTCATCCAGCGTAGAACAAAGTCCGTTCGTCGGCTGGCGAGGCGACGTGCGGTGTACCGCTGGTCGGGCATTGGCAGCGCCGGCGCTGTGCTAATCTGCGCCGCAGTTTTCGGCGCCGACAGGCGCGGCTGTGCCGCCTGATCCGATTGCCCGGCGCGGCGTTTTTCAGAGGTCATTCATGCATATCCATATTCTCGGCATTTGCGGCACCTTCATGGGATCGCTGGCAGTGCTGGCCAAGGAGCTGGGCCACCGCGTCACCGGCTCGGACGCCAACGTCTACCCGCCCATGAGCACGCAACTTGAAGCCCAGGGCATCGAACTGACGCAGGGCTACGAGCCCAGTCAGCTCGAACCGGCGCCGGATCTGGTGGTGATCGGCAATGCGCTGTCGCGCGGCAACCCGGCGGTGGAATACGTACTCAACAAGGGTTTGCCCTATGTGTCCGGCCCGCAATGGTTGGCCGATCACGTGCTGCAGGGCCGCTGGGTGCTGGCTGCTGCAGGCACGCACGGCAAGACCACCACGAGCAGCATGCTGGCCTGGGTGCTGGAACACGCCGGCATGAGCCCGGGCTTTCTCATCGGCGGGGTGCCGCAGAACTTCGGCATCTCGGCGCGCCTGGGCGGTACGCCATTCTTCGTGGTTGAGGCCGACGAATACGACAGCGCCTTTTTCGACAAGCGCAGCAAGTTCGTCCATTACCGCCCGCGCACGGCGATCCTCAACAACCTGGAATTCGACCATGCGGACATCTTCCCGGACCTCGCGGCCATCGAACGGCAGTTCCACCATCTGGTGCGCACCGTCCCCAGTGAAGGCCTGGTCATCCATCCCGAGTTTGAAACAGCGCTCAAGCGCGTGATCGGCATGGGCTGCTGGACGCCAGTGCAGACCACCGGTGACGGCGGGCAATGGCAGGCGAACCTGCTGAGCGCTGACGGTTCACGCTTCGAGGTGATCTTCGAGGGTTCCGTGCAGGGCGTGGTTGACTGGGCGCTGACCGGCCTGCACAACGTCAACAATGCACTGGCGACGCTTGCCGCGGCGCGGCATGTCGGCGTGCTACCGAAGCAGGGCGCCGAGGCGTTGAGCGATTTCCTGAGCGTCAAGCGACGCATGGAAAAGGTCGCTGAAATCAACGGTGTGACCATCTACGACGACTTCGCTCATCACCCGACCGCCATCGCCACCACCCTCGACGGGCTGCGCAAGCAGGTGGGCGATACGCCGATCATTGCTGTGGTCGAGCCGCGTTCCAACTCCATGAAACTCGGCGCGCACCGCGAAGGCCTGGCTGAATCCGTGGCACTGGCGGATCAGGCGATCTGGTACGCACCGGCCAATCTCGGCTGGGATCTGGCCGCGACGGTCGCCAGCTCGCCCGTGCCGACCACGGTGTGCGACTCGCTTGAGGCGATCATTGCCAAGGTCAAGGCCGACGCTGTGCCGGGCACCCAGGTGGTGGTCATGAGCAACGGTGGTTTTGGTGGATTGCACGGCAAGTTGGCTGAAGCGCTGGCGTAAAGCTGTTTGGTGGGCTGAAGCCCACCCTACGGTGCTGATGCGATAGGTTCGATTGAAGTTGCGGCTCCATGCGGGCGGCGATTTTGTAGGGTGGGCTTCAGCCCACAAAAGGAAGAACGACGCAATTGCGCGGAGAGAACTACGAATGAGCGGCCCCGAACGCATCACTTTGGCCATGACCGGCGCCTCCGGCGCGCAATACGGCCTGCGCCTGCTGGACTGCCTGATCCAGGAAGACCGCGAGGTCCATTTCCTGATTTCCAAGGCGGCGCAATTGGTGATGGCAACCGAGACCGATGTCGTGCTGCCGGCCAAACCACAGGCCATGCAGGCGTTTCTCTCTGAATACACGGGCGCCGCGGCCGGGCAAATCCGTGTGTTCGCCAAGGAAGACTGGATGGCGCCTCCCGCGTCCGGCTCCGGTGCACCAACGGCGATGGTGGTGGTGCCCTGTTCGACCGGCACCCTGTCGGCTATTGCCGCTGGCGCCTGCAACAATCTGATCGAGCGCGCTGCGGACGTGGCGCTCAAGGAGCGTCGCCAGCTGATTCTGGTGCCGCGCGAGGCGCCGTATTCGAGTATTCATCTCGAGAACATGCTCAAGCTGTCCAACCTTGGTGTAACCATCCTGCCAGCGTCGCCGGGCTTCTATCATCAGCCGCAAACCATCGACGATCTGGTCGATTTCGTGGTCGCGCGCGTCCTCAACCTGCTCAACATTCCGCAGGACATGCTTCCGCGCTGGGGCGAGCACCATATCGTCAGCGACGATTAAGCACGGCCGCACCTGCTTTCACCCAACCCATTAGGAGGCGCCAATGAAACGATCGACTCTCCGGCTCGGCTCGACACTGGCGCTCGTCCTACTGCTCTCCGGTTGCGCCACGGTGCGCACCCTCAATGCTGCCAAACCCGGCGCGCCTGTCGTCTACTCCGGCACTCGTCTGGACTGGTACAGCCTCAACGGCGGTTGCTGTCCGCTGGACCGTTTCGGTGCCGAGCCGCCCAGGCATGCAGCCATCGACCTGCCGGCCAGCGCGTTGCTCGACACTCTGCTGTTGCCCTTCGCTCTGGCTGCGGTGCTCGGCATCGGGCTTGGTGTCAGCGGCGGCCTCTGAAGTGCCAGAGGTGGCAGTTAGGTTGGCTATTACTGATCTGAGTCCAGCGCGGCTGTTCTGAAGGAGGCATAGTCACCGGTAGCCAAAACGTGTGCGCTTGGTTGGCGATACAAGGAGAGCAGGGTGAAAGAGAAAGCCGGATTTCATGTCAGCTATTGGATGTTCGCCGTCCTGGCGTTTCTCGGCATCCAGTACCTGCTGACGGCACAGCAGGAAGTGGCGACGATCCCTTACAGCGAGTTCGAACAGCACCTCAAAGACGGACGCATCGATGAGCTGGCGATCACCGAGCGGCGTATCGAAGGGTCGTTCAAGGAACCCTTGCCCAGCGGCCAGCGACGCTTCGTCAGCAATCGCGTCGAACCGCAGCTGGCCGAACACCTGCAGCAATATCCGGTGCGCTACACCGGCAAGGTGGAAAGCACGCTGGTGCGGGACCTGCTGTCGTGGATCGTCCCGGCCGTGTTGTTCTTCGGCATCTGGCTGTTCCTCATGCGTCGCCTCGGCAGCGGGCTGGGTGGCGGCGGCATGATGCAGATCGGCAAGAGCAAGGCGCGGGTTTACGTCGAGACCGACATGAAAGTGAGCTTCGCCGACGTGGCCGGCGTCGACGAGGCCAAGGACGAGCTCAAGGAAATCATCGAATTCCTGCGTGATCCGAAAACCTACGGCCGCCTCGGCGGACGCATGCCCAAGGGCGTGCTGCTGGTCGGCCCGCCCGGCACCGGCAAGACGCTGCTGGCGCGAGCCGTCGCCGGTGAGGCAAGGGTGCCGTTCTACTCCATTTCTGGCTCAGAGTTCGTCGAGATGTTCGTCGGGGTCGGTGCCGCGCGAGTACGTGACCTGTTTGAACAGGCGAGGGCCCAGGCGCCGGCAATCATCTTCATCGATGAGCTGGACGCCCTTGGCCGCGCTCGTGGCGCCGGACCCATGTCCGGCGGGCACGACGAGAAGGAGCAGACGCTCAACCAGTTGCTGGTGGAGATGGACGGTTTCGATACGTCCAGTGGGTTGGTTTTGCTGGCCGCCACCAACCGGCCGGAAATCCTCGACCCGGCATTGCTACGTGCCGGCCGGTTCGACCGTCAGGTGCTGGTGGATCGGCCGGACAAGGTCGGGCGGGTGCAAATTCTCGAGGTGCACTTGAAAAAAGCGCGGCTGGACACCGATGTCGATCCCCAGGCCATCGCCGCGCTGACGCCAGGATTCACCGGCGCCGACCTGGCCAATCTGGTCAACGAGGCGACGCTGCTGGCGACTCGGCGCAATGCCGAGGCGGTGGCCATGACAGATTTCACCGCCGCCATTGAGCGCATCGTCGCCGGTCTGGAGAAGCGCAACCGTTTGCTGAACCCGCGCGAGCGCGAAATTGTCGCGTATCACGAGATGGGCCACGCACTGGTCGCCATGGCGCTGCCGGGTGTCGATCCGGTGCACAAGGTCTCGATCATCCCGCGCGGCATGGGCGCGCTGGGCTATACCATCCAGCGGCCCATCGAGGACCGCTTCCTGATGACCCGCGAGGAGCTCGAAAACAAGATGGCCGTGCTGCTCGGCGGGCGCGCAGCGGAGTGGCTAGTGTTCGCCCACCTGTCCACCGGTGCGGCGGACGACCTGGCCAAGGTCACCGATATTGCCCGGGCCATGGTCACCCGCTATGGCATGTCCCGGCGGCTCGGGCACATGGTGTTGGAGCGCGAGCCCAATTCTTTCCTGGGCAACGAAGCGATGCTCGGCCTCAAGCCGCAGCACGATTACGCGGAAAGTACTGCCACGGCGATCGACGAGGAAGTACAGGAACTGGTGCAGGCATCCTTCCAACGCAGCCTGACGCTGCTCGAAGCGCGCCGGGAGCTGCTGGAGCGCAGTGCACAGCGACTGCTGCAACAGGAGACCCTGGACGGGGAGGCGTTGCTTGAATTGAGTGCTGCCACAGTGGTTGCTCCGGCGTAACCTGTGTGCCGGCTAATCCCCGGTATGCGGGTGAGCCGGAGGCCGTTGCTCATGCTGCGCCAGCGCCCATTGGACATGCTCACGCACCAGCTCAGAGGGGTCGTCGCGGCGCGCCTGCAGTGCTTCGAGTACCGGAATGCTCGACGGCGCGTTACCCAGCCCCACGGCGAGATTGCGCAGCCAGCTCTGATAGCCGGTGCGGCGCAGGGGCGAACCCTCGGTGCGGCTGAGAAACTCTTCTTCGGTCCAGCGGAACAGCGTTGCCAGCTCGGCGTTGTCCAGGCTATGACGTGGCTGGAAGTCGGTCTGCTGGGTTGGCTTGGCGAAGCGATTCCAGGGGCAGACGATCTGGCAGTCATCGCAGCCGAACACGCGGTTACCGATCTTCGACCGTAGCTCGACGGGGATCGGACCTTTCAGCTCGATGGTCAGGTAGGAAATGCATTTGCGCGCATCCAACACCCGTTCGCCGACGAACGCATCCGTTGGGCAAACGTCCAGACAGGCATGGCAACTGCCGCAGTGGTCGCGATCGGTTGGCTCGTCGACGGGGAGGGCGATGTCGACAAACAACTCGCCGAGAAAGAACCAACTGCCCGCCTTGCGGTTGAGAACCAGGGTGTTCTTGCCGATCCAGCCGAGGCCGGCCTGCTGCGCCACCGCCTTTTCCAACACCGGCGCGCTGTCGACAAAGGCGCGAAAGCCGAAGGGGCCGATCACGTGCTGGATGCGCTCGGCCAGCTGTTGCAGGCGTTTGCGGATCAGTTTGTGATAGTCCCGGCCTAGCGCGTAGCGTGACACATAGGCTTTTTCGGGCTGCGCCAGTTGCTCGGCCATGCGGGTTTCGCCGGGCAGGTAGTCCATGCGCAACGAGATCACCCTTAACGTGCCTGGCACCAGTTGCTCCGGGTGGGAACGTTTGCTGCCATGGGCAGCCATATAGTCCATCTCGCCTTGATAGCCGGCCGCTAGCCAGCGCTCGAGGTGCGCTTCATGCTCGCCCAGATCAACGCCAGTAATGCCGACCTGCTGAAAGCCAAGCTCGCGGCCCCACTCCTTGATGGAGTCGGCAAGAGCGGCTGGGTCGAGGGTGGTACTGGACATGGCGTAGAGTCGTCGGCGTTGCGGCAATGTAATGGCGGGCTGCTGCGGTTTTGGCCTGGCGAACCGGCAGCTGTTGAACCCACCGCGCGGCTCGCTCTCGGGCGGCAATCTTTTCTATCAATCCGCCGCCGACTCGCCACGGGCGGCCGGGCAGGCGCATGCGTATAATTCTGCCAGATATTCGCACGGGTGATTCATGTCCCAGACCACCGATACACTTCCCAGTCGTCTCTACTCTGCCGCTCAGGTACGTGAGCTCGACGCCCGGCTGATCGCGGCGGGGACGCCTGGTTTCGACCTTATGCAGCGTGCTGCCCATGCCGCCTGGCGCGCACTGCGCCGACGTTGGCCGGACGTTGAGGAAATCACCGTGTTGGCCGGGCGCGGTAACAACGCCGGCGATGGGTATCTGATCGCAGCGTTGGCGCAGCGTGCCGGTCGTCAGGTTCGGGTCATTGCGGTCGGCGATCCTCTGCAATTGCAGGGCGATGCCGCACAGGCCTTTGCTGAAGCTCGGGCAGCCGGCGTCAGCGTGATGCCTTGGACGTCCGGTGCCGATCTTCGCGGTGTGCTGGTTGATGCGCTGCTAGGCACTGGGATCACCGGAGAGGTTCGCGAACCCTACGCGAGCGTCATTCGCGCAATGAACGAAAGCGCGCTGCCAATCCTTGCGGTCGACCTACCGTCGGGGCTGTGTGCTGACACGGGGCATCTGCTCGGGGAGGTTGTGCGGGCCGAGCTGACTGTGACCTTCATTGGTCTCAAACTCGGTCTGTTTACCGGTCAGGGTCCGGATCGAATCGGAACGCTGATATTCGATGACCTGCAGGCCGATGCGCAGGTCATCGCCCAGATCGAGCCGTCCGCCCTGCGCTTGTGCGAGGCGAACTTGCCGACCCTCGCACCCCGCTCGCCAACTGTTCATAAAGGAAGCTTTGGTCAGGTGCTGGTCATCGGCGGCGATCTCGGCACTGGCGGCGCCGCGTTGCTCAGTGCTGAAGCTGCACTGCGCTGTGGTGCCGGCATGTTGACCCTGGCGACACGCCCGGAACATGTCACTGCCTCGCTGGTGCGGCGCCCGGAAATCATGTGCAGCGGCGTCGAGTCGACTTATGCATTGACGGCGCTGGTCCAACGGGCCGATGTACTCGTGATCGGACCAGGTCTGGGGCAGGCCCCCTGGGGGCGCAGCTTGCTGTCGCTGGCACCGCAATTTCACGTGCCACAGGTGTGGGACGCTGATGCGTTGAATCTGCTAGCGGCCGGCGCGGTAGAGCTTCCTAGCGATTGCTTACTCACACCGCATCCCGGTGAGGCCGCACGATTGTTGGAGATCTCCGTGGCCGAGGTGCAGGCCGATCGACCAGCCGTCGCGCGCGCTCTTGCTGCACGCTTCGGCTGTGCCGTACTGCTCAAGGGCGCTGGAACCCTGATCGCCGACCGCGACGGCCGGCTTGCACTGTGTGATCGCGGGCATCCGGCTATGGCCAGCGCGGGGCTCGGCGATGTGTTGGCGGGTGTGGCTGGTGCATTGCTGGCGCAGGGGCTGGCGCCTTTCGAGGCGGCCTGTCTTGCTGTCTGGCTGCATGCGGTGGCGGGTGAGCGTCTTGGTGCCGCAGGCCGAGGGCTGGTTGCCGCCGATCTGATTCCGATGGTCCGCCAGATACTCGAGGAGCATTCGCCATGTCTGACGTAACGCTGTTTGCTGCCGACGAAGACGCCATGCTGTTGCTGGGCGCGCGCATCGCTCAGGCAACCGGCGGTCGGGGCGTGATTTATCTGCACGGCGACCTCGGCGCCGGCAAGACCACACTGTCGCGCGGGTTGATTCGTGGGCTTGGGCATGAGGGCAAGGTCAAGAGCCCGACCTTTACCCTGGTCGAGCCCTATGAAACCCCGGCTGCACGAGTGTTCCATTTCGACCTTTACCGTCTTGTCGATCCGGAGGAACTGGAATTTCTCGGCATTCGCGACTATTTCGAAGGAGACGCTCTGTGCCTGGTAGAGTGGCCGGAACGTGGCGCCGGCATTTTGCCAAAGGCTGACCTGGACATTACCATTACGCCGCACGGGGCCGGTCGTATGCTGCGCCTGACGCCACGAGGCGAGCGCGGTGAAGGCTGGTGTTCCATCCTGACCGTTGGCAATCAATGAACATCATGGGGTTGGGTATGCGCATGCGCGCGCTGGTTAGTGGTTTGGCATTGATGCTCGCGGCCATGCAGGTCCTGGCGGCTTCCGACGTCCAGAGCGTGCGTCTGTGGCGAGCGCCTGACAACACGCGGTTGGTCTTTGACCTGTCCGGTCCGGTCCAGCACAAGGTGTTCACTCTGACGGCTCCGGATCGCATCGTCATCGATGTCGACGGCGCCAATCTGGCCAAGCCATTCGATCAACTGCCGCTGCAGAACACGCCCATTTCTGGATTGCGCGCAGCGAAATACGACGCCGACACCTTGCGGGTGGTCATCGACTTGAGCGCCGAGGTTTCGCCAAAGAGCTTTACGCTCACGCCGAACCAGCAATACGGCCATCGGTTGGTTGTCGACCTGTTCGACAATGCCGCCGATGCGGCAGCGGCATCCACTGCCAACGTTCCGGCGACCGCCACGCCGAGTACCCCGACTGCACCCGTATCGCCGACCCTGTCGGCGATCAAGTTGCCTCCACTGCCAAGCAGCAAGCGCGATATCGTCGTGGCGATCGACGCGGGGCACGGCGGAGAAGATCCGGGCGCCATCGGTCCGGGCAAGATATACGAAAAAACCGTCGTGCTGGCTCTTGCCAAAGAGCTGCAGCGCCAGATCAACGCCGACAAGGGCTTTCGCGCGGAGTTGGTGCGCACCGGTGATTACTTTATTCCCTTGCGTAAACGCACCGAGATTGCCCGCAAGAAGGGCGCAGACCTGTTCGTCTCCATTCATGCCGATGCGGCGCCGCGGTCGTCAGCCTATGGTGCTTCGGTGTTTGCATTGTCGGATCGCGGCGCGACGTCGGAGACTGCGCGGTGGCTGGCCGACAGCGAAAACCGGTCTGACCTGATTGGCGGCGCCGGCAATGTAAGCCTCGGCGACAAGGACCAGATGCTAGCCGGTGTGTTGCTGGACCTGTCGATGACTGCCTCGTTGTCTTCCAGTCTCAACGTCGGACAAAAGGTGCTGAGCAACATGGGCCGAATCACGCCGCTGCACAAACGCCGCGTTGAGCAGGCCGGGTTCATGGTGCTGAAATCACCCGACATCCCTTCGATCCTGGTGGAGACCGGATTCATTTCCAATCCATCCGAGGCGCGCAAACTACAGACTGCGGCCCATCAGCAGGCGCTCGCGCGTTCCATCCATAGTGGGGTGCGACAGTTCTTCCATGAAAATCCCCCGCCCGGCACCTACGTTGCCTGGATGCGCGACTCCGGCAAGATTGCCAGCGTGGCTCGCGAGCATGTCGTCCGTTCTGGCGAAAGCCTGGCGCTGCTTGCCGAGCGCTATCAGATCAGTCTGCCTGCGTTGCGCAGCGCCAATAGCTTGAAAAGCGACGTGATCAAAGTTGGCCAAACGCTGAACATTCCCGCTACCACGCTGGCCTCGCAGCCATGATCGAGGCGGCGCGTATCCAGCTGCTGAGTCCGCGGCTGGCGAACCAGATTGCTGCGGGTGAAGTGGTCGAGCGGCCAGCTTCGGTGATCAAAGAGCTGCTGGAAAACAGCCTCGACTCCGGTGCCACCCGTATTGAAGTGGACGTTGAACAAGGCGGGATAAAGCTGCTGCGGGTGCGCGACGATGGTTGTGGTATTCCAGCCGATGACTTGCCGCTGGCCCTGGCTCGGCATGCGACCAGCAAGATCCGTGACCTGGAAGACCTTGAGCGTGTCATGAGCCTGGGTTTTCGAGGCGAGGCGCTGGCGTCGATCAGTTCGGTCTCCCGATTAACGCTGACGTCGCGTACGGCTGATGCTGCCGAGGCCTGGCAGGTCGAGACCGAAGGTCGGGACATGGAGGCGCGCGTTCAGCCGGCTGCCCATCCGGTCGGAACCTCGGTCGAGGTGCGCGACCTGTTCTTCAACACGCCTGCACGTCGTAAGTTCTTGCGCACTGAAAAGACTGAGTTCGACCACTTGCAGGAAGTGATCAAGCGGCTGGCACTGGCGCGGTTCGATGTCGCCTTCCATCTTCGCCACAACGGGAAGGTGGTGCTTGCGCTGCATCCGGCCAGTGATCCTGCCTCTCGGGGGCGCCGCGTCGCGTCGGTGTGCGGCCCCGCCTTTCTGGAGCAGGCGTTGCCGGTCGAGATTGAGCGCGCCGGTCTGCATCTTTGGGGATGGGTCGGCCTGCCGACTTTTTCCCGCAGCCAAGCGGATCTGCAGTATTTCTATGTGAATGGACGCATGGTTCGCGACAAGCTGGTGGCCCATGCAGTGCGGCAGGCTTACCGCGACGTGTTGTTCAATGGTCGGCACCCGACCTTCGTGTTGTTCCTCGATGTGGACCCAGCAGTGGTGGACGTCAATGTCCACCCGACCAAGCATGAGGTTCGCTTTCGCGACAATCGCATGGTGCATGATTTCCTCTACGGCACCTTGCACCGGGCGCTCGGTGATGTCCGTCCCGAGGATCAGCTGGCCGCGCCAGCCAGCGTGGCGCCGGTAACCACGGTCTCTGGTCGTGATGCCGGAGAATTCGCCGGACAGAACGAAATGAGCCTCGCTGCCAGCGCGCTGAATCAGCCAGCGGCAGCACAGCCTGCCTGGCGCGGTGCCGGAGCTGGCTATCAGGCGCCTCGGTCGATGCCGACTGGCAGCGTTTCAGAAGCGCAGGGTGCCTACCGTGAGTTTTTCTCGCCATTGGCAGAAACGACTGCTGCGGCCCTGCCGGAAAGTCAGGATGACGTGCCGCCGCTTGGCTACGCACTGGCTCAGCTCAAGGGTATCTACATTCTCGCCGAAAATGCTCAAGGTCTGGTCTTGGTGGACATGCACGCCGCCCACGAGCGGATCATGTACGAGCGACTGAAAACCGCAATGGCCAGCGAAGGTCTGCGTGGTCAACCGTTACTGGTACCGGAATCGATCGCCGTCAGTCAGCGCGAAGCAGATTGTGCCGAAGAGCATGCGCAGTGGTTCCAGAGGCTTGGTTTTGAGCTGCAGCGGCTGGGGCCCGAGAGTCTGGCGATCCGCCAGATCCCCTCCCTGCTCAAGCAGGCCGAAGCGACCCGGTTGGTGCAGGACGTGCTGGCCGACCTGCTTGAGTACGGCACTAGCGACCGTATTCAGGCGCATCTCAACGAGCTGCTTGGAACCATGGCATGCCACGGCGCGGTGCGTGCAAACCGACGCCTTACCGTGCCGGAGATGAACGGCCTATTGCGCGACATGGAGCAGACCGAGCGCAGTGGCCAGTGCAATCACGGTCGTCCGACCTGGACCCAGCTGGGCATGGCCGACCTGGATAAGCTCTTCCTCCGAGGGCGATAGCTGGTCTGCTCGGTTCGCCGGGTTCAGTCATTGTCCGCGATACATTTCTTCGAGCATCCGATGCCCCGATTACCTCCCGCCATCTTTCTTATGGGTCCGACCGCCGCAGGCAAGACTGACCTCGCTATCGAGCTGGCTCGGGCCTTGCCGTGTGACCTGATCAGTGTTGATTCCGCCTTGGTTTACCGTGACATGGACATCGGCACTGCCAAGCCTTCCCCTGAGCTGTTGGATGCCTTCCCGCATCGTTTAATCGATATCAGAGACCCTGTGCAGAGTTACTCGGCTGCTGAGTTTGTGGCTGACGCCCTGGCGGCGATGGCGCAGAGCACCGAAGCAGGACGCGTTCCGCTGCTCGTAGGCGGCACCATGTTGTATTTCAAGGCGTTGCTCGAAGGGTTGGCGGATATGCCGGCCGCTGATGCTGAGGTGCGTGCGGCGCTCGAAGCACAAGTGCAGGCGGAAGGCGCGGCGGCGCTGCATCGCCAGCTCAGCGAGGTCGATCCTGTATCAGCCGCTCGGATCCACCCTAACGATCCGCAGCGTCTCATCAGGGCGCTTGAAGTCTATCGGGTCAGTGGCATCAGCATGACCGAGCACCGCTCCCGGCAAACCGCTCAAAAAGCCGGAGCCGGCACGCCAGACAGCCGCGTCTTGCCTTATACTGTTGCGCAGTTGTCCATAGCGCCTGCGCAACGGCAGGTGCTGCACCAACGTATCGAGCGGCGTTTCGTTCAGATGGTTGAACAGGGCTTTGTCGCAGAGGTCGAATCTCTTCGCAGGCGCCAAGATCTGCATGCGGAGCTGCCGTCCATGCGAGCGGTTGGCTATCGTCAGGTCTGGCGTTATTTGGACGGTGAGTACTCTGCGCAGGAAATGGTTGAGCGCGGTGTGATCGCTACACGGCAACTGGCCAAGCGTCAGCTCACTTGGTTGAGGGGATGGGAGGGGGTTCACTGGCTGGAAAGTTCGGCCTGTGACAATCTGCCGCGAGCATTGAAATACTTGGATAGGCTCGCCATATTGAGCTGACACTGCTATTTGACCGGCTATTCTCAATCATTGATCGGCCGTGTTTGATTTCGAATAATTAATGAAAAGATCCTTTAAGGAGTGCGGCACATGTCAAAAGGGCATTCGCTACAAGACCCTTACCTGAACACCCTGCGTAAGGAGCGCGTTCCGGTTTCGATCTACTTGGTCAACGGTATCAAGCTTCAGGGCCAGATCGAGTCATTCGATCAATTCGTCATTCTGTTGAAGAACACGGTTAGTCAGATGGTTTACAAGCATGCCATCTCGACTGTCGTTCCTGGCCGTCCGGTGCGCCTGCCTGTTGCTGGCGACGCTGAACAGTCTGAGTCGGGTAACGAATAAAGGGAGCTTTCATTGTTCTTCGAACGTCCCGGTGGTGGTGAGCGGGCTATCCTGGTTCATCTGGATGCTCAGGATCCAGCGGCGCGTGAAGACCCCCAAGAGTTTCGTGAGCTGGCGCGGTCAGCTGGCGCCGAAACAGTTGGTTTCGTCAATGTTGCCAGGCACCAACCTTCCGCCAAGTTTCTGATCGGCAGCGGCAAAGTTGAAGAGCTGCATGACCTTGTCAAGGACGGCGAGGTCGAGTTGGTCATTTTCAATCACACCCTGACGCCCAGCCAAGAGCGCAACCTCGAGCGAGCGCTCGAATGTCGTGTGCTTGATCGGACCGGCCTGATTCTGGATATCTTTGCTCAGCGCGCGCGTACGCATGAAGGCAAGTTGCAGGTTGAGCTAGCTCAGCTGGATCACATGAGCACTCGGCTGGTGCGGGGCTGGACTCACCTTGAGCGGCAAAAGGGCGGTATAGGCTTGCGCGGCCCGGGCGAGACACAGCTTGAAACTGACAGGCGCTTGCTGCGTGTGCGTATTCGCCAGATCAAGCAGCGGCTGGAAAAGGTTCGTAGTCAGCGTGAGCAGGCTCGCCGGGGCCGCCGACGTGCTGATATTCCGCTTATATCCCTGGTGGGCTATACCAACGCTGGTAAGTCGACCCTTTTCAATGCTTTGACCGAATCCGAGGTTTACGCCGCTAACCAGCTTTTCGCTACGCTGGATCCAACCCTGCGTCGTCTGGATCTGGATGACCTTGGACCTGTGGTGATTGCCGATACGGTGGGCTTCATCCGTCATTTGCCGCACAAGTTGGTCGAATCGTTCCGGGCCACACTGGAAGAGTCGAGCAATGCTGATCTGCTGCTGCATGTCATCGATGCTCACGAGCCTGAGCGCGATCAGCAGATAGAGCAGGTACTGGCGGTGCTGACCGAAATCGGCGCGCATGAGCTGCCGATATTGGAGGTCTACAACAAGGTGGATCTGCTCGAAGGCATCGAGCCCCAGATCCAGCGCAATGCTGATGGCGTACCGCAGCGGGTCTGGGTCTCGGCACAGCAAGGGTTGGGCTTGGATCTGTTGAAGCAGGCCATTGCCGAACTGCTCGGTAACGATCTCTTCGTCGGGACGCTTCGGTTGCCGCAGCAGCTTGGGCGCATGCGTGCGCAGTTGTTCGATCTAGGGGCGGTGCAGTCCGAGGTCCATGACGACGACGGTGTCAGTCTGCTTGATGTGCGTTTGCAGCGTGTCGAACTGCATCGTCTTATCAGTCGCGCGGGCCTTGAGACGGAGCAGTTTTTCGAGCAACACACTTTGCAATAAAGCTCGGGGGGCTTTTAAGCCGTTCGTTCCGGGCTTTCGGTAGCATTGGTGGACGCGCCGCTGGCGCGTCTTTAGCTTTATTTGAATGGAGAGCGCTATGGCTTGGAATGAGCCGGGTGGCAACTCGAACAACCAGGATCCCTGGGGTAGCGGTGGCGGCGGTGGTCGTCGCGGCGGTGGCGGTGGCGATCAGAAAGGTCCGCCGGACCTGGATGAGGCTTTCCGTAAATTGCAGGACAGCCTCAATGGCATGTTCGGCGGCAAGAAGCGCAGTGGCGGGTCCTCGGGTGGCGGTGCTGGTCGCCGTGGTGGGTTTGCGCTGGTCTGGATTGGTCTGGTGGTGTTGCTGGCCGTCTGGCTGTTCAATGCTATCTATATCGTGGACGAGCAAGAGCAGGCCGTGGTTTTGCGCTTCGGCAAGTATCACGAGACCGTGGGTCCGGGTCTGAATATCTATTTCCCGCCGTTTGATAAGAAGTTCCAGGCAAACGTCACACGGGAACGCTCTTACAGCAAGCAAGGGCAGATGCTTACCGAGGATGAGAACATCATTGAAGTGCCTCTGACCGTGCAATACAAAGTCAGTGATCTTCAAGCTTTTGTCCTGAATGTCGAAGATCCGGAAGCGTCCTTGCAGCATGCGACTGACAGTGCTGTACGTCACGTAGTCGGCTCGACGGCGATGGACCAGGTCCTGACCGAGGGGCGTGAGGCGATGGCGGCTGAGGTCAAGGAGCGCCTGCAGCGGTTTCTTGACAACTACGGTACGGGCATCATCGTGACTCAGGTGAACCTGCAAAGCGCAGCTGCGCCGCGCGAGGTGCAGGAAGCCTTTGATGACGTTATCCGTGCCCGAGAGGATGAGCAGCGCGAGAAGAATCAGGCCGAGTCTTACGCCAACGGAGTGATCCCTGAGGCGCGCGGTCAGGCTCAGCGCATGCTGGAGGAAGCCAGTGGTTACCGTGACGCGGTGATTTCACGCGCCCAGGGTGAGGCGGATCGCTTCTCCAAACTGGTGGCTGAGTATCGGAAGGCGCCAGACGTGACGCGTGAGCGCCTGTATCTGGAAACCATGCAAGAGCTTATGAGCAATACCAGCAAGGTGCTCGTTACCGGCGATCAGGGTCAAAACAACCTGCTCTATCTGCCGCTCGATAAGATGATCAATGGTCGCGGTGCTGCTTCTGGACAGTCCCCTGCGACGTCTGCGTCAGGCGCTTCGACGCAGACTACGAGGCTGCCTCCGGAGCTGGATCCGCGTGAAGTGCGTACAAGGGAGGTCCGCTAATGAGCAATAAATCCCTGACCGCACTCATTGTGGGTGTGGTGCTGGCGATCGTGGCGTGGAACAGCTTCTACATCGTGTCCCAGACAGAGCGAGCGGTATTACTGCGATTCGGTCGTATCGTTGAGCCCGACGTAAAGCCGGGCATGCACCTAAAAATCCCTTACGTAAACAGCGTGCGCAAGTTCGATGCGCGTCTGATGACGCTGGATACTACGACGTCGCGCTTCCTGACGCTGGAGAAGAAAGCGTTGATGGTTGACTCCTACGCCAAATGGCGTGTTGACGATGCCGAGCGTTTTTATACCGCGACTTCAGGCATGAAGCAGATTGCAGATGAGCGCCTCGCGCGTCGTCTCGAAGCTGCACTGCGAGACCAGTTCGGTAAGCGGACCTTGCACGAGTCGGTGTCTGGCCAGCGCGACGAGCTGATGAGTCTGGTGACCAATAGCCTGAATCGTGCTGCGCAGCAGGAGCTCGGGATTGAGGTGGTGGATGTCCGAGTCAAGGGCATTGACCTCCCGCGCGAAGTGAACCGTAGCGTGTTCGAGCGGATGAGCTCTGAGCGTGAACGTGAAGCACGGGAGCATCGCGCTAAAGGTAAGGAGCTGGCTGAAGGTATTCGTGCCGATGCTGATCGGCAGCGGCGAGTGCTATTGGCTGAGGCGTTCCGTGAGGCCGAAGAGTTGCGCGGTGACGGCGATGCGCAGGCGGCAGCCATCTATGCTGCGGCGTACGGGCAGGATCGGGAATTCTATTCCTTCCATCGCAGCCTCCAAGCCTACCGAGAGAGCTTCGCCAACAAGGAAGATGTTCTGGTGCTAGATCCCAATAGCGATTTCTTCCGTTATCTGGAGTCCGCAACAGCGCAGTGACTGCTGAAGGGTTGTCCGGCGGGCTGAGTGCAGTCCGCCGGGTGACCCGTTGGCGAAACGTTGTTATGATCCGTGAGCCGGGAAAAGCCCGGCTTTTTTGCGTCTGCGCCCCGGCGGTAGCAGGCTGATCCGGGCATGGCCAGCCATGCTGATCCCCTTGGTGGGGCGTGGCGCTGTCGCCATGGTTCGAACACAATCGCACGCGACCGATGGGCGGCTCAGGCTGTTGCCCCGGCGTTCGTCTGCTTGACTAGGCTTGCCGTATCGAGAGGTGATTGGCGAAATGGCAACGATAGACCGCTGGCTTCTGCCAGATGGCATTGAAGAGGTGCTGCCGCCCGAAGCGGCGCGTATCGAAACTGCACGGCGTCGTGTGCTGGATCTTTTCCAGTGCTGGGGCTATGAGTTGGTTATTACCCCTCATGTGGAGTTTCTCGAGTCGCTCCTGATTGGCGCCGGGCAGGACCTTGATCTTAAGACCTTTAAGGTCATCGATCCGTTGTCAGGGCGGCAGATGGGCTTGCGAGCGGACATCACGCCGCAAGTGGCGCGGGTGGATGCCCATACGTTGCGTCGCGAAGGGCCTAGCCGCCTGTGCTATGCCGGCAGCGTCCTGCATGCCAAGCCGCAGGCTCTCACCACGTCGCGGAGCCCGATTCAGCTGGGCGCCGAACTCTATGGGGACAGCAGCACGTCCAGCGACCTTGAAGTGATCAGCTTGATGCTGGAAACCCTTCTACTCGCCGATGTGCCGGACCTACACATGGATCTCGGTCATGTGGGTATTTATCGTGGGTTGGCGCGCGCCGCCAGTCTCTCTGGGGACGCAGAGCAGCGCCTCTTCGATGCCTTGCAGCGTAAGGCGATGGACGAGATCGCAGCGCTGACCGCTAATGTCGAGCCCGCCTTGGCGAGCATGTTGCGCGCATTAGCACGGCTCTGTGGTGGTCGCGAGACGCTTGACGCTGCGCGCGAGGTGCTTGCCGGTGCGCCTGCTCCGGTTCTTCAATCGCTTGAAGGCTTGGCGCATATCGCCGAACAGTTGGCGATGCGGTATCCCGAGTTGCCGTTGTATTTCGATCTTGGCGAGCTGCGCGGCTATCACTACCACACTGGTGTCGTCTTCGCGGTATTCGTCCCGGGCGTAGGCCAGTCGATCGCTCAGGGTGGGCGTTATGATGACATTGGTGCTGATTTTGGCCGGGCGCGTCCGGCGACCGGCTTTTCGACGGACCTAAAGACGCTGGTCAGGCTGGGCAATGCCGAGCTCGTCGGCCCGTTGGCCGGTATCTGGGCGCCTTACAGCGCCGATCCGACTTTGTGGCAGACAATCCGTCGGCTGCGTGAGCAGGGTGAGCGGGTGGTGCAGGCCTTGAACGGGCAGCAGAGCGATGTCGCGCCAGGTGTTGGCTGTGACCGGCAGCTACTGTTGCAAGAGGGTTCCTGGGTTGTAACACCACTGGTCCGCTGATGCGGCTGCGCCAGGCAGGGTTTTCAGTTTTTTTCGCCGGTCATAACCGGTAATGCTTCGCCAAGAGGACAAGGTTTATGGGTAAGAATGTCGTGGTCCTGGGCACCCAATGGGGTGATGAGGGCAAGGGCAAGATCGTCGATCTGCTGACCGACCAGGCTGCGGCCGTGGTGCGTTTCCAGGGCGGTCACAATGCTGGTCACACGCTGGTCATCGACGGCGAAAAAACTGTGCTGCATCTGATTCCGTCCGGAATTCTGCGCGAGAACGTACAGTGCCTCATCGGTAATGGCGTGGTCGTGGCGCCGGATGCCCTGATGCGTGAAATCACCAAGCTCGAAGAAAAGGGTGTGCCTGTTCGTGAGCGCCTGCGCATCAGTCCAGCCTGTACTCTCATTCTGCCGTATCACGTCGCTCTGGATCAGGCGCGCGAAGCTTCGCGTTCCGAAGGCAAGATTGGTACTACGGGTCGTGGCATTGGGCCAGCCTACGAAGACAAGGTTGCCCGTCGTGGTTTGCGCATCGGCGACTTGTTCAACCCTGAGCGCTTCACGGTCAAGTTGCGTGAATTGCTCGAGTATCACAACTTCATCCTGCAGAATTTCTACAAGGTCGAGCCTGTCGATTTCCAGAAGACGCTCGATGAGGCGCTGGGCTACGCTGAAATCCTCCGGCCGATGATGACGGACGTCTCGGCGCGACTGCATGAGTTGCGCAAGCAGGGTGCGCGCATCATGTTCGAGGGCGCGCAGGGTTCGCTGCTCGACATCGATCATGGCACCTACCCCTATGTCACCAGTTCAAGCACCACGGCGGGGGGCACTGCTACTGGTTCCGGATTTGGTCCGCTATATCTGGACTACATCCTCGGTATTACAAAGGCTTACACCACGCGCGTCGGGTCCGGTCCTTTCCCCACCGAGTTGTTCGATGAGGTGGGTGCTCGTCTGGCCGAGCGTGGCCATGAGTTCGGCTCGACCACTGGTCGCGCCCGTCGCTGCGGTTGGTTCGATGCGGTCATCCTGCGCCGCGCAATCGAGATCAACAGTGTCTCAGGTATCTGTCTGACCAAGCTGGATGTACTGGACGGCCTGGATACCATACGCATCTGCGTTGCTTACAAGGACCGTGATGGCGAAGTACTGGTTGATGCGCCGACCGACGCGGACAGTTATCAGGGCTTGCAGCCAGTATACGAGGAGCTGCCTGGCTGGAATGAATCCACCGTCGGGGTCAAGTCGCTCGAGGCTCTGCCCGCTAACGCGCGTGCTTACATCAAGCGTATCGAGGAGCTTGTCGAGGCGCCGGTCGATATCATTTCCACCGGGCCGGACCGCAACGAGACCATCGTGCTGCGTCATCCCTACGCCTGATCACTGGTGTGAAATACAAAGACCGCCCTCGGGCGGTCTTTCTTTTGGTGCGTGCGGTCTAAATGTTGGCCATGTAACTATGTTAGCGGGGCTGTTGCGTGTGTTGAGCCTAAGCAGAAACGAAAAAACCGAGCCAGTGGCTCGGTTTTTTCTGAATAGTGGTGCCCAGGAGAAGACTCGAACTTCCACGATGTTGCCATCGCTAGGACCTGAACCTAGTGCGTCTACCAATTCCGCCACCTGGGCACGTTGCGATGATTGCTCACCGACTTATGTCTATTGTTGGTCAAGGTCGACAAACCTTGTGTCTATGAAACGCTCGCTGTCGCAAGTGTCTCATCAGATAAATGGTGCCCAGGAGAAGACTCGAACTTCCACGGTGTTGCCACCGCTAGGACCTGAACCTAGTGCGTCTACCAATTCCGCCACCTGGGCACTGCAAACGATGATACTTCGTCGTTTCCGTGTTACAACGTCTACCAGACATTGTGGGCGCGAACTATACGGGCGGGGTTATGCCTTGTAAAGCCCCGTCCAGGAAAAATAATTCGCGTGAAAGCTGCCGTCGGACGGCGTTTCGCGCTTCAATAGATATAGGGCGTTCTGCCTCTATAAATGAATGAAAGGTGACATCTCTTAATGGCCGATTGGCAATCCCTCGATCCCGAGGCCGCACGTGAAGCGGAAAAGTACGAAAACCCCATCCCCAGCCGCGAATTGATACTCAAGCATCTGAGCGAGCGCGGCTCGCCAGCGGCCCGTGAGCAGCTGGTAGAGGAGTTCGGATTATCCTCCGAAGATGACATTGAGGCTCTGCGCCGCCGTTTGCGCGCGATGGAGCGTGACGGTCAGGTGATCTATACCCGGCGTGGCACCTATGCCCCGGTAGACAAGCTGGACCTGGTTTGCGGTCGCGTCAGTGGCCATCGCGACGGTTTCGGTTTCCTCATCCCTGATGACCGCAGCGACGATCTGTTCTTGAGTCCAGCACAGATGCGTCTGGTGTTTGACGGCGACCGTTGCCTGGCTCGCGTGGCCGGGCTTGATCGCCGCGGGCGACGCGAAGGTGCGATTGTTGAGATCATCGGTCGTGCCCACGAAACCATCGTAGGTCGCTACCAGGAAGAAAGTGGAATCGGCTTTGTGATGGCTGATAACCCCAAGATCCAGCAGGAAGTGCTGGTCACGCCGGGTCGTTCCATGGATGCCAAGCCGGGTCAGTTCGTCGAGATCAAGATTACCCACTGGCCGACTCAGCGGTTTCAGCCACAGGGCGACGTGGTCGAGGTCATCGGCAACTACATGGCTCCCGGTATGGAGATCGATGTCGCGCTTCGCAGCTTCGACATTCCGCATGTCTGGCCAGATGCGGTAAAACGCGAAGCCGCCAAGCTCAAGCCGGAAGTCGAGGAGAAGGACAAGCAGAAACGCGTCGACCTTCGCCACCTGCCGTTCGTCACCATCGACGGCGAGGATGCGCGAGACTTCGATGATGCCGTTTACTGCGAGAAGCTCAGTGGCTGGAAGCTGTTTTCCGGTGGTTTCCGGCTGTACGTGGCGATCGCCGATGTCTCGCACTATGTCAAGGTCGGCTCGGCGCTGGATCAGGAAGCTGAAGTACGTGGCACCTCGGTGTATTTCCCCGAGCGGGTTGTGCCAATGCTGCCCGAAGAGTTGTCGAATGGGCTCTGCTCGCTAAATCCGCATGTCGACCGTCTGGCGATGGTCTGCGAAATCACCCTTAGCAAGTCGGGGAAGATGACGGATTACCAGTTCTATGAAGCGGTGATCCATTCCCACGCACGACTGACCTATAACAAGGTCAGCGGCATGCTTGAGCAGCCATCTTCGGCTGAAGGCAAACGCCTTATCGGCGAGTACGGTGAAGTGCTGCCCGACCTTAAGCAGCTCTATGCGCTCTATAAGATATTGCTCAAGGCGCGGCATGCCCGTGGGGCGATCGACTTCGAGACGCAGGAAACCCGCATCGTTTTCGGTGCTGGTCGCAAGATCTCGGAAATCAAGCCGACCGAGCGCAACGACGCGCACAAGCTGATCGAAGAGTGCATGCTATGCGCCAACGTGGCCACTGCACGCTTCCTTCAGGATCACGACATTCCGGGCTTGTATCGTGTGCATGATGGTCCCCCCCTGGAGCGTCAGGAGAAACTCCGAGCGTTTCTCGGCGAGCTGGGCCTGACCTTGCACAAGGGCAAAGAGGGGCCAACGCCTAAGGATTACCAGGCGCTGCTGGAGCATATCCAGGGGCGTCCCGACTTCCATGTGATTCAGACGGTAATGCTGCGCTCCCTCAGTCAGGCGGTTTACAGTCCTGACAACAATGGCCATTTCGGCCTGAACTACGAGGCATACGCACATTTCACATCGCCGATTCGCCGCTACCCCGATCTGCTGATCCATCGAGCGATCCGCAGCGTGATCCGCTCCAAGCGCGACACGTCGCACGTTCGCCGTGCGGGCGCTACCAGCATGCCCAAGGCGCGCATCTATCCGTATGACGAGGCCGCATTGGAGCAGTTGGGCGAGCAGTGCTCAATGACCGAGCGCCGCGCCGATGAAGCGACCCGTGATGTCGTGAACTGGCTGAAATGCGAGTTTATGAAAGACCGGGTCGGTGAGAATTTCCCCGGCGTTATCACGGCCGTGACCGGCTTCGGCCTGTTCGTCGAGCTGACCGATATCTACGTCGAAGGGTTGGTGCACGTGACGGCGATGCCGGGCGACTACTACCACTTCGATCCGTTGCATCATCGCCTGTCCGGTGAGCGCAGCGGTCGCAGCTTCCGTCTTGGCGACAGCGTCGAGGTGCGGGTCATGCGTGTCGATCTCGATGAGCGCAAGATCGACTTCGAGCTGATTGGCGGTGGCAGCAAGACCGGAGCCGGCGAGCGCGGAGCCTCGGACGGCCGCGGCGGACGTAAAGATGGTCGCGGCAAGAAAGGCGCTGATGCGTCTTTGTCGAAGGGCAATGAGTCGGTCAGCGATGACGTTCGCAAGAGCCGTGAGATCAAGAAGGCACTGTTAGGCGACGCCAAGGCAGGCAAAACCTCGAAGAGCAAGCCAAAGCGCAGCGGCTCGAAACCGAAGGCGGCCGCCGGCAAGGCCACGCCGAAGCCCGAGGGCGCCGCGCCCCGTAAGCGTAAGGCCAAACCATGAGCGATCTAGAAAAGGTTTATGGTCTTCATGCCGTCGAGGCGTTGCTTCGCCATCATCCGAAGCGAGTCAAGCAGATTTGGCTGGCGGAGGGGCGTGATGATCCGCGCGTGCAGAATTTGCTCCAGCTGGCTGCCGAGTCGAAGGTTCGAGTCGGCCAGTGCGAGCGCCGCGAAATGGACGCCTGGGTCGAGGGCGTGCATCAGGGCGTGATTGCTGACGTCAGTCCCAGCCAGGTTTGGGGCGATGCCATGCTTGAGGAGCTGCTTGATCGCGCCGAAGGCGCGCCCCTGTTGCTCGTGCTCGACGGCGTCACAGACCCGCATAATCTAGGGGCCTGTCTGCGAACTGCCGATGCGGCCGGCGCACTGGCCGTGATCATACCCAAGGATAAATCCGCGACGCTGAACGCTACGGTGCGCAAGGTGGCCTGCGGTGCTGCCGAAGTCATTCCGCTGGTAGCCGTCACCAATCTCGCCCGGACGCTGGAAAAACTGCAGCAGCGCGGTTTGTGGGTCGTCGGTACGGCTGGTGAGGCCGAGCAGGAGATCTACGATCAGGATCTCAGCGGGCCGATCGTTATGGTGATGGGGGCCGAGGGAAAGGGGATGCGGCGCCTGACCCGTGAGCACTGCGATTTCCTGGTGCGCTTGCCCATGGGCGGCAGCGTCAGCAGCCTCAACGTCTCCGTCGCTACCGGAGTTTGCCTGTTCGAGGCCCTGCGCCAACGGCGCTCGGCCCGCTCCGCGAGCTAGCATCTACTTCGCTTGGCCTCTACTGTTAAGACCTTTGCTCTTCAGCGGAAACGGATCGTTTTCGCTGCGGTCAACTGTCCGTTCTGATTCTGACGCTCGAGCCGTCACTTTATTGGTTTGACTGGGCGTCCGGCGTAGACCTGGCGCCAGCTTTTGATCGCGACCAGCGCCAGGCTCGCATCATGGAGGTGGTATGCCGCAACGCCCGTCTTTCGAGGCTCTGTTCAGGGTTTCGCCAAATGCCTACCTGCTGCTGGATCCCGATCTGGTAATTCTGGATGCGAACGCGGCTTACCTGGAACTCACCGCACGCAGCATCGAGGAAATCGCTGGGCGGCGAATTCAGGACGCGTTTGCCGCCGACCCGCAATTTCCCGAGTCGACTCATGTCGACGAACTCCTCGACTCCTTTGCTAGGGTCCTGCGTACGAAGGCTTTGGATACCTTGCCCGTTATCCGATATTCCATCGCGGTCAGCTCCGGCAACGGTGCGGCATATGAGGACCGCTACTGGAGCGCGACGCACACACCGTTGCTGGACGATAACGGCGAAGTTATCGCCATCCTTCAGCACACCGTGGATATCACTGAACTGCAGCAGCTGAAGGACTCCTTGCGCTCGGAAGAGCCTGCTGGTCAGCCGGCTCAACAGATCGAGGCGGCGATCATATCCCGAGCGCGGTTCATACAGGATGAAGGCAATCAACTGCGCCGGTTGTTTGCCCAGGCACCTGGTTTCGTCTGCTTTCTGCGTGGTCCCGAGCATGTGTTCGAGCTGGTCAACGAGGCGTATCAGCAGCTTACCGGCCACCGCCAGCTGCTCGGCAAGCCTGTGCGTGACGGGCTGCCCGAGCTGGAGGGCCAGGGTTTCATCGCGCTGCTCGATGAGGTGTACCGCACCGGCGAACCCTACACCGACAAAGGCATGCGGGCACTGCTAAACCGCCGTCCAGGTGCCGAACCGGAGGAGCTGTACGTCGATCTGGTGTTTCAGCCAATCATCGAGCGCGACGGCCGAACGTCCGGTATTTTCGTGCTCGGCAGCGACGTTACCGAGCAGCATCGCAGCCAGCAGGAGTTGCGTGAGTATCGCGAACATCTCGAAGAACTGGTGCGTGAGCGCAGCCGCGAATTGCTTGACAGCGAGTCCGCACGTCGCACCGCCCAGGCAGCCCTGATGCAAGCGCAAAAGCTTGAGGCTGTCGGCAAACTCACCGGGGGCATCGCGCATGATTTCAACAACATGTTGCAGATCATCGGCGGCAATCTGCAGTTGTTGCGTCGCAACCTGAGCGGTGACGAAACGGCCCAGCGGCGGCTGGAGTCGGCTGTGGGCGGTGTAGAAAAGGGCGCTCGTCTGGCGTCGCAACTCTTGGCCTTCGCAAGCCGTCAGCCGTTGCAGCCACAATCTGTGGATGTCGGTGAATTGCTCGGTCAGATGAGCGAGTTGCTCAACGGTGCCCTGGGGCGCGCTGTCCAGGTTGATGTCGATGTCGCATCGGACCTGTGGCCAGTACTGGCCGATGTCGGCAATCTGCAGGCGGCGATACTCAACCTGGCTGTCAACGCGCGCGATGCGATGGGCGATGGCGGGACCCTTTGCCTGCGCTTGCGCAACTGTAGCCTGGACGCAGCTCAGCTCGCGGGACAGCCCGGCGCCGATCCCGGTCCGTACGTTGAACTTGCGGTCATCGATCAAGGAGAGGGCATGCGCCCGGAAATCCTCGAACGCGCGTTCGAGCCATTCTTCACCACGCGCAAAGATAAAAATGCGTCTGGCCTTGGTTTGAGCATGGTCTATGGCTTCGTCAAGCAGAGCGGTGGATTCGTTGTGCTGGAAAGCGATGAAGGCGAGGGAACGACGGTCCGGGTCTACTTGCCGAGCCGCGTTGCGCTGGGTGAGCAGGGGGGGCGTGTAGCAGCGATTTCCGAGCAGTGCGACTCGGCATCAGCTTCATCCGAGCAGATCGAGCCTGCATACGCGTCAGGCCTTAGGATTCTGTTCGTCGAGGATGACCCGACGCTGCGCATGCTCACCGGAGAAGTCATGGACGAGCTGGGGCACCAGGTCAGCCTCTGCGAGTCGGCCGAGGCTGCGCTGAAGCAGCTCGAGCAGCATCCATTCGACGTGCTGCTTACCGATGTCGGTCTGGCTGGCATGAGCGGTATCGAGCTGGTTCGTGAGGCCAGGTCGCGCGATGCCAGCCTGAGTGTCGTCATTGCTTCGGGCTATGCCGTCGATGCGCGGGACGTGGGGCTGGACGACCTGCGCACCATGCTCAAGCCCTACGATATCCACCAAGTCAGATCGTTGCTCGAAAGCATTCAGGCCGAACGGACCATCGCAGGGCGTAGCTAGTCGTTGGTTGGTTAAATATTCACCAAATCGCCTTGCGTGGTCGTCCGGGCTTCTCTAGAATTGCGCCCCTTGCCCGGATGGCAGGCGTTTGCGCGCCTCTCTGGCTGGCAAGTCAACATAACTGATTCACTCCTTGCCTGATCCGCGTTGTGCGGCAGGCTGCAACCCGTAAGGAGCAACAATGCGTCATTACGAAATCATCTTTCTGGTCCACCCCGACCAGAGCGAGCAGGTTGGCGGCATGGTGGAGCGTTACACCAAGCTGATCGAAGAGGACGGTGGCAAGATCCATCGTCTGGAAGACTGGGGTCGTCGTCAGCTGGCTTACGCCATCAACAACGTCCACAAGGCTCACTACGTGATGCTGAACGTCGAGTGCAGTGGTAAGGCACTGGCTGAGCTGGAAGACAACTTCCGCTACAACGACGCCGTCATCCGTAATCTGGTCATCCGTCGCGACGAAGCCGTGACTGAACAGTCCGAGATGCTGAAGGCTGAGGAAAACCGTAGCGAGCGCCGTGAGCGTCGTGATCGCCCTGAATCTGACTCTGCCAATGAAAATGACAGTGACAGCGACAGCCGCGACAACAACGCTGACGAGTAATCCACGGACCTATTGAGGAGCCTATTTCATGGCACGTTTTTTCCGTCGTCGTAAGTTCTGCCGTTTCACTGCAGAAAACGTGAAAGAGATCGACTACAAGGATCTCAACACGCTGAAGGCCTACATTTCCGAAACCGGCAAGATCGTTCCTAGCCGTATTACCGGAACCAAAGCACGCTATCAGCGCCAGCTGGCTACCGCTATCAAGCGCGCCCGCTTCCTGGCCCTGCTGCCCTACACCGACAGCCACGGCCGTTAATCGAACTGTTAGACAGACGTAAAGGATAGATCGCATGCGCGCCCTGGCTGAGTTCATCATGCGCGGCCGTATGCAGGCAATCGTTGTTGTGGCTGGCTGTGCAGCGCTGCCGATGTTGTTCTGGTTGTCTGCTGCAGCGGGAAGCCTGGTGTTGCTGCGTCGCGGGTTGAATGATGCACTGGGCGTATTGGTATGGGCTGTATTGCCCGCGCTGGTCTGGTGGTATTTCGGTGATCCGCGGACATTGCTGGTGCTGCTGGGGTCGTTCGGGTTAGCGCTGTTGTTGCGCAACCAGAGCTCCTGGTCCCGGGTGATGCTGTGTAGCGTAGGGCTCGGGTTGTTGTATGCCTGGGCGCTGGGAATGGTTTTTGGCGAGCCAATTGCGGCACTCGCCACCGAGTTGCAAAAAGTGCTACCCGACATGTTGTCGGATGCCTATCAGCAACTTTCGGTGGATGAGCAGGCCCGGTTGGGAGCATTGCTGGCACCGGTTCTGACCGGTTTGTTGGCAGGGCTACTGCAGATCACCACGCTGCTCAGTCTGATGCTTGGTCGGTACTGGCAGGCATTGTTGTACAACCCCGGTGGCTTTGGTCTCGAGTTCCGGTCGCTGCGTTTCTCAGCGTTGCCTGCGATGGTGTTGCTGATGGGCATGCTGCTGGGACCAGGTCTCGGTGTGCAGGTGGCGATGCTGGCGCCGTTGTGCAGTGTTCCGCTGGTGTTTGCCGGCATTGCGCTGGTGCACGGGCTGGTCGCAAAGAACCGGATGTCTCGGTTCTGGCTGGTGGGGCTCTACGTCACGCTGGTGCTGTTCATGCAGTTGATTTATCCGTTACTGGCCGTTGTGGCCATTGTCGACAGTTTGTTTGATTTTCGCGGTCGGGCATCTCGTGATGACGATGCGGGACCTGCGAACGGTGAAGGTTAAGTTAAAGAGGTAAGACTCAAATGGAAGTCATCCTGCTGGAAAAAGTCGCAAACCTGGGCAACCTGGGCGACAAGGTAAACGTCAAGTCTGGTTACGGCCGCAACTTTCTGCTGCCGCAGCGTAAGGCTACTGCTGCAACTCCGGCCAACATTGCCGAGTTTGAAGCTCGCCGTGCTGATCTGGAAAAAGCTGCTGCTGATCGCAAGGTTTCTGCCGAAACTCGCGCTGCTCAGCTGGCTGAACTGGAAGTCACCATCACCGCTACTGCGGGCGATGAAGGCAAGCTGTTCGGTTCCATCGGTACTCACGACATCGCTGACGCGCTGACCGCCTCTGGCGTGGAAGTGGCGAAGAGCGAAATCCGTCTGCCTAACGGCACCATCCGTCAGGTTGGTGAGTACGACGTTGCTGTGCACCTGCACACCGACGTTGAAGCGACCGTAAAGCTGATCGTGATCGCTGGCTGATACGGCTATCGTCTGGCACCTCTGGTGCCTGACGGTTACCATCGGGCACGTTTCCACGCGAGTGGAACGTGCCCTTTGTTTTTCTGAATGCCAAGAATTTCGAGTGCCATGAACGACATCAGTGTGCCCCAGCAGTACGATCTGGAAACCGCAGCGCTCAAGGTGCCGCCACATTCCATCGAGGCCGAACAGGCCGTGCTGGGCGGCCTGATGCTGGACAACAACGCGTGGGAGCGCGTGCTGGATCAGGTCTCAGATGGCGATTTTTACCGCCATGATCACCGGCTTATCTTCCGGGCGATCTTTACTCTCGCCGAGCGCAACTCCCCATTCGATGTAGTGACGCTCTCCGAGCAGCTGGATAAAGAAGGTCATCTGCCGCAGGTCGGCGGGCTGGCCTATCTGGGTGAGCTCGCAAAAAACACCCCATCGGTTGCGAATATCAAGGCATACGCGCAGATCATTCGTGAGCGCGCTACGTTGCGTCAGTTGATCGGCATCAGTAACGACATTGCCGACAGCGCTTATGCGCCGCAGGGGCGCACGGGAGATGAAATCCTCGACGAAGCCGAGCGGATGATTTTCCAGATCGCCGAAGCGCGCCCCAATACAGGTGGGCCGATAGGGATCAACGATATTCTGGTCAAGGCCATCGACCGGATTGACTCGCTGTTCAACGCGGGCGAGGACATTACCGGCCTGTCAACCGGCTTTGCCGATCTGGACGAGGCGACTAGCGGCCTGCAGCCGGCTGACCTGATCATCGTGGCCGGTCGTCCTTCCATGGGCAAGACCACATTCGCGATGAACTTGGTGGAGAACGCAGCCTTGCGCTCCGACAAGGCGATCCTGGTCTTCTCGCTGGAAATGCCTGCCGACTCCATTGTGATTCGTATGCTGGCCTCCCTTGGCCGGATCGATCAGACCAAGGTGCGGACCGGTAAGCTCAGCGACGACGATTGGCCGCGCCTGACCTCGGCGGTCAATCTGCTCAACGACCGTAAATTGTTCATCGACGATACTGCCGGTATCTCGCCTTCGGAAATGCGCGCGCGTACGCGACGTCTAGCTCGAGAGCATGGCGAAATCGGCATGATCATGGTCGACTACCTGCAGTTGATGCAGATTCCTGGCTCCAGTGGCGACAACCGAACCAATGAGATTTCCGAGATCTCCCGGTCGCTGAAAGGCCTAGCCAAGGAATTCAATTGCCCGGTTATCGCACTCTCCCAGCTCAACCGCTCGCTTGAGCAGCGCCCCAACAAGCGCCCGATCAATTCGGACCTTCGTGAATCTGGTGCTATCGAGCAGGACGCCGACATCATCATGTTCGTCTACCGGGACGAGGTGTATCACCCCGAAACGGAATACAAGGGCGTCGCCGAGATCATCATCGGCAAGCAGCGTAACGGTCCGATTGGGACCACGCGTCTGGCGTTCCTTGGTAAATACTCTCGCTTCGAAAACCTGGCGCCGGGCAGTTACCAGTTCGACGATGAATAACCGGTAGATGCCGCACCCGCTTGCGGGCCTGACAGAAACCGCCGGACAATAACGGCTCACTTCTGTCCTGAAGGGCTTTCCATGCGTCCCCTGGTTGCAACGGTCGATCTTGCCGCGCTTCGTCACAACTATCAGCTAGCCAAACAGTGCGCTCCAGGGCGTAAGGCTTTCGCTGTGGTCAAGGCTAATGCTTACGGGCATGGTTCGCCCGCGGCAGTTGAGTGCCTACGCGATTTGGCGGACGGGTTCGCCGTGGCGTCGCTGGAAGAGGCGGAGCAGGTTCGATCGGTCGATTCGAACGCGAGGCTGTTGTTACTCGAAGGCTGCTTCGAGCCGAACGAATATGTCGCAGCGGCCGAGCTTGGGTTGGACGTCGCCGTTCAAGGAGAAGCTCAGCTGGACGCGCTGCTGGCTGCACCTATCGAGCGGCCGTTGAGTCTGTGGCTGAAGCTTGACTCCGGTATGCACCGCTTAGGTTTCAGCGCCGATGCGTTGCGCCGCGCCCATGCTCGCCTGCAAGGTGCGACGCAGGTTGCAGAACTCAACTTGATGAGCCATTTCGCCTGCGCCGATGAGCGGGGCAATTCACTCAACGAGGCGCAACTGGAGCAATTCACTGGTCTGCTGGATCTCGAATTCGACAACCGCTCATTCGCCAACTCCGCCGCAGTTCTGACCATGTCTGCTGCACACATGGATTGGCTGCGCCCCGGGATCATGCTGTACGGTGCTTCGCCATTCGCCGAGTTGAGCGCTAAGACCCTGGGGCTGAAGCCGGTAATGACGCTGACGGCTTCGATCATCGCGATCCGCGAGGTTCCCTCGGGCGAAAGTGTCGGCTACGGTGCCAGTTGGGTTGCCCAGCGTCCTTCGCGTATCGCCACGGTTAGTTGTGGTTATGCTGATGGGTATCCGCGTACGGCGCCGCCCGGGACGTGCGTGGCGATCCGTGGCCAGCGTGCTCCGCTGGCTGGTCGGGTCTCGATGGACATGCTTGCGGTCGACATTACCGATCTGCCGCCGGCGGGCCTTGGCGACGCAGTGGAGTTATGGGGCAACGAGATCCCTATCGACGAGCTGGCGCAGGCCTGCGGCACCATCGGCTACGAGCTGCTGACCAAGGTTACCCAGCGCGTGCCGCGGCGTTATATCAACGGCTAGGCGCCGTTTCGCTTGCGCAGCATCAGCAAAAGCCGACTAATCTGGTCGGCCTTCCTGATCATTTTTTGTGCTATATTCCGCGCCCGTTTTCGTTGCCCCGGTTTCTAGCCATGCACGCAGCCAAGCCCCTTTTTGACTATCCCAAGTACTGGGCCGAGTGTTTCGGCCCGGCGCCGTTCCTGCCGATGAGCAGGGAGGAGATGGATCAGCTCGGCTGGGACTCATGCGATGTCATCATCGTGACCGGGGACGCTTACGTCGACCACCCGTCGTTTGGCATGGCCATCATCGGGCGCCTGCTGGAAGCCCAGGGATTTCGCGTTGGCATCATTAGCCAGCCAAACTGGCAGAGCAAAGACGACTTCATGAAGCTCGGTCAGCCGAATCTGTTTTTTGGCATCGCTGCCGGCAACATGGATTCGATGATCAACCGCTACACGGCTGATCGCAAGGTGCGCTCGGACGACGCCTACACCCCGGGCGGCCAGGCCGGAAAGCGCCCTGATCGGGCAAGCCTGGTCTACAGCCAGCGCTGCAAGGAAGCCTACACTGACACTCCAGTCGTGCTCGGCGGTATCGAAGCATCGTTGCGCCGCATCGCCCACTATGACTACTGGCAGGACAAGGTGCGCCGCTCGATCCTGATGGACGCCACGGCTGACATCCTGCTGTATGGCAACGCCGAGCGGGCTATCGTCGAAGTGGCGCAACGCCTTGCGCGTGGTGAGACAGTTGAGCAAATCACCGATGTTCGCGGTACTGCATTCGTTCGGCGTGACGCGCCTGAGGGCTGGTTCGAGATCGACTCCACCCGTATCGATCGTCCGGGCAAGGTCGACAAGATCATCAACCCCTATGTGAATACGCAAGATTTGCAGGCCTGCGCCATCGAGCAGGAGAAGGGGCCAGTTGAGGATCCGAACGAGGCGAAGGTCGTCCAGCTTCTGCCCAGTCCAAAGATCGAACGTGACCGAACCGTGATCCGCCTGCCGTCGTTCGAGAAGGTTCGTAACGACCCTGCGCTATATGCCCACGCCAATCGGGTGCTGCATTTGGAAACCAATCCAGGCAACGCTCGCGCTCTGGTGCAGCGTCACGGCGATCATGACATCTGGCTGAACCCGCCGCCGATCCCCTTGACCACCGATGAGATGGACTACGTATTCGCATCGCCGTATGCGCGCGTGCCGCATCCCGCCTATGGCGGCGAGAAGATCCCTGCTTACGACATGATTCGCTTCTCGGTGAACATCATGCGTGGTTGCTTCGGTGGCTGTACCTTCTGTTCCATTACTGAGCACGAAGGCCGGATCATCCAAAACCGCTCGCACGAGTCGATCCTGCACGAGATCGAAGAGATGAAGAAGCTGCCGGGCTTCACCGGCGTGGTATCGGACCTTGGTGGGCCGACCGCCAATATGTACCGCATCGCCTGCAAGAGCCCTGAAATCGAGCAGCATTGCCGCAAGCCATCCTGCGTCTATCCGGGCATCTGCGAGAACCTCAACACCGACCACAGCTCCTTGATCGAGTTGTACCGCAAAGCGCGTGCGTTGCCTGGTGTGAAGAAAATCCTGATCGCATCCGGGCTGCGTTACGACCTGGCTGTCGAGTCGCCGGAATATGTGAAAGAGCTGGTCACCCACCACGTCGGCGGCTATCTGAAAATCGCGCCTGAGCATACCGAGCGCGGTCCGCTGGACAAGATGATGAAGCCGGGGATCGGCAGCTATGACAAGTTCAAGCGGATGTTCGACAAATATTCGAAGGAGGCGGGCAAGGAGCAGTACCTGATTCCGTACTTCATCGCTGCGCACCCTGGCACCACTGACGAGGACATGATGAACCTCGCGCTGTGGCTGAAAGCCAATGGTTTCCGCGCCGATCAGGTTCAGGCTTTCTATCCGTCACCCATGGCGAGCGCCACGGCGATGTACCACAGCGGCAAGAACCCGCTGCGCAAGGTCACCTACAAGAGCGAAGGCGTGCCCATCGTCAAAAGTGAGGAACAGCGTCGTCTTCACAAGGCTTTTCTGCGCTATCACGACCCGAAGGGCTGGCCGATGCTGCGCGAAGCCTTGCAGCGGATGGGGCGCGGCGATCTGATCGGTAGCGGTAAGAATCAGCTTATCCCGGCACACCAACCTGCGACCGAAGGCTATCAGAGCGCTCGTCGCAAGAATTCGACCCCGGTGGGCAGCAAGAAGGCCGGGCAGGGCGGCAAGATTCTCACTCAGCACAACGGTTTGCCTCCGCGCAGCCACGATGGCAATGCATGGGACAAGCGTGAAGAGGCCAAGGCGGCAGCCGAAGCGCGGCGCAAGGCTGCGGCCGGTGGCGGTAAGCCTAGCGGAAAGGGACGTAAGCCTTCCCAGCGTCCGGCCGCCCCTCGTTGAGCCATGACTGGCGCCCATCTGTGGCGCCAGAGTTTCTATACGACTGCGTTCAGCCTTTGAACGCCAGTGTCGCCTGGTTCAGCTCGCTGGCCAGGTGCAGCATCTGTTCACTCTGCTCACGGCCACGGCTGATATGCGTCAGGTTGCTATCGCCGAGCTGATGAATACGTTCGCTGTGGCCACGGATTTCGCTGACCGCTTCGCTCTGCTGGGCGGTGGCTAGCGCGATCTGTGCGGCCATCTGCTCAATGGAGCCGATGGTGACCACAATCTGATTCAGCGCCGAATCCGCCGTCTCGGCCAGCTGGGCCGTCTCTTCCGCATGATTGACCTGGATGCGCATGGCTTGGACCGATTGATGTGCAGCGGTCTGCAAGCTCCCGATCAATAGCTGGATTTCCTCAGTGGCACCACTGGTGCGTTGCGCCAGGGTACGTACCTCGTCAGCTACGACGGCAAAGCCACGCCCCTGTTCGCCAGCTCTTGCCGCCTCGATCGCTGCATTCAGAGCAAGCAGGTTGGTCTGCTCTGCGATCGAGCGAATGACGGTCAGTACCTTGCCAATCGTTCCGGTTTCGTCAGCCAGGCGTTCGATGGCCAAGGCGTTGCTTTGCACTTCGCTAACCAGACCGTGCAGTCCGGTCAGGCTTCTGCCGATGACCTGCTGTCCCTGGGTTACGGCGTGGCCCGCAGCGCGGCCGGCCTCGGCCGTCTGATCTGCGCTGGTAGCGACATCCTGGATGGTGGCTTCCAGTTCGCCCAGCGCGTCCCGGATCTGCGCGGTGTCGCTGCTCTGGCGGCTGGCGCCTTGGTGCAGATCATTGCTCATTTCCGCGAGGCTCCGACTATTGCCGGTCACCTCTTGTGCATGTTGGCGCAGCGTGCCGACAAGCGTGAGCAGGTAGCTGCGTAGCTGGTTGAGCGACGTGCCGATTTCGACCAGCTCAGGTGTTTTGGAGCGAATATCGATAGGTTTTTCGAAATCGCCGCCGGCCCAGGCGGAGAGCGCCGGGGCCAGTTGCCCAAGCGAGCGTGTGAGTTGGCGCTGCAAACGATCAATGGCAAGTGCCACCAATAGAATCAACGCGATGATGGTGCCCTGAATCAGCCGTACTTCTGCTTGGATACGGCCATGTTCTGCGCGGATCTCTGGCTCCAGGTCGTCGAGTGCCATTTGTAGGGATGCGACTTTCTGCTCTGTGCTGTCCATCAGTTTCAGGCGTTGCTCGATCAGTCCGCGTGTGCGTTGCAGTTCTCCCGGATATCGTTTCAGGAGGCTGGAGAGGTCGCGCTTGAAGGCGATGCCTTGGTCTTCAGCTGTCTGCGCTGGGGCTTGCTCGTCGAGGTCCAAGAGCGCAGCGAAAGTGCTTGCGCCGGATTTTTGCTCACTCGCAACGCCGAGCAGCGGTAGGGCTTGCAGCGTTTGCGCTTCCTTCGTTATTGCGTGCAGCGCTTGCTCTACCTCGGCCGCCAACTCGTCGTTGCCGCTGGCCGTCAGCTTGACTCTCGCGTGGCTGAGGCGAAGCAGTTGTCGACTTGCTTCGAACAATGGCTGTTGATAAAGACTGACGGCTTCATGCCGACCTTGCGCGGCATAGCGATGCAGCTGCTCCAGTACGCCTGCTATCTCACGCTCGGCCTGGAGTAGCAGACCTTGAGGATCTCCTGCCAGCTTGCCTGCGGCGAGCAGCTCAGTAGCAGCGAACTGGTGGAGCTGTTCCAGGCTCGGCTGTAGACGATTGGCGAACGGGCCGGGCAGGGCGCTCACATCTGCTGCAAGCCCCTCTAGCTCAGTCAGGGCGGCCTTGTGTCGTAGGGCGTCGCCACTGCTTAGGTAGTCCTGGATATTGTCGGCGACCTGATGCTGAAAACGCTGGGAAAGGCTCAGGTACTGACCCATCAGCTGGTACGGACGCTCCAGCGCACGCTCCGACCACCAAAGCGTTGCGCCGAGGGCAAAGCAAATGGCGACGAGCAGCAAGGTATTCAGGGTGGTAAGGGACTTCAGGCGCATCCTGGCCTCCGGGGATTCTGGAGGCTAGAAGATATGGCTGTTTGATGTCAGTTCTGTGACGGCCGGAACTTGTCCACTCGGTTTCGTCCAGCATGTTTAGCGTTGTATAGCGCTTCGTCTGCCTGCTGAGTCAGGGATTTGATGTCCGCGCTTGGGGTGAGCTCGGCAATGCCGCAGCTAAAGGTGCAGGCCAGATCGACTGGCTGCGCCGGGTAGCGGATTTCGGAGAAGCGTTCGCGTATTTCGTCCAGCACCTTCGCGGCGTTCTGCACCGTGGTGTCGGGCATGACCACCGCAAACTCTTCACCACCATAGCGGCCGATGTGGTCGGTCTTGCGCAGGCGTTGCTTGAGAAACAGGGCGAGGCTCTTGATTACCCGGTCTCCCATTGGATGGCCATAGGTGTCGTTGACCTTCTTGAAATGATCGATATCGATCATCGCGAAGCACAACGGTTGCCCGTCGCGGCGGGCACGTGAGCTGGCATCTTCGAGCAGTTGAAGGCTGTGCGTATGGTTGTAAAGGCCGGTCAGGCTGTCTCGGACAATCCTGGCTTTCAAGCTGCGGGCCCTCTCAGCGCGGGTGCGAACCGTGGCAATAAGGTGGCTGGGTTTGATTGGTTTGGTCAGGAAATCATCGCCGCCTTCGTTCATGGCGTCGAGCTGCTTGTCGAGGTCGTCTTCGGCCGAGAGATAAATGATGGGTACGCTGACGTAGCGCTCATGCTGCCGGATCACCTTGGCCAGTTCAGTACCCATGCACTCGGGCATGTACATGTCGAGGATGATCAGATCCGGCTGGAATTCGGCGAGGTAAGTGATCGCCTGAATCGGCTCATTGAGCGTCTGCGTGATGATCCCCGCGTTGTTCAATACCCTTTCGGTGTGTGTCGCCTGGGCTCGCGAGTCGTCGATGATCAGGACGCGGAAGGGCTCGTAATGCGCGGTGCGGGTGAAGATTTCGATTTTTTCCAGAAGGCACGACGCATCGATGGTGCCTGTGAAGAACTCCAGCCCTCCGGCGCGCACGGCCGCCAGTCGCATCGGTGTATCGGTTTCCTGATGGCTGAAAAAAATCAGCGGCAGCTTTTCTTCCAGACCTTGCTGAATTCGCTCGGCAAGGCGCAGGCCTTCACCGGGCCCATTGAAATCGACGTCCATGACGATCGCGGCCGGGTGCCGCTCATGCATCGCTGCGCGGAATTCGCCGTCACTGGCGAAGGCCTGCGCATTCATGCTGAAGAATTCCAGCTGGCGAACCACATGTTGGGCGCGTTGGTGGTCTTCCAGTGCGATGTAGACGGGTTTGCTCAACGGCGGTACGTAGGCAGATTGCCCGCGCGGATCACCATGGCGAAGGCCCGTGCGTGCAAGACGGTAGACCAGCTGGCTGAGAGTGGCGATGGTGTCGCTAGACAGTCGTCCGCGATTGTCGCTGATATCGCCCAGGCAATCTTCGATGCCAAGCGCGAGAAGTCGATGTTCAGTTTGCTCGAAGCGCTCGGCGAATTTTCGCAAACGCTGGTTGGCATCCGCCAGCGCAGACCGGCAAGTGTCATTCCATTCGCTGCGTTGCAGTTGCTGCCAGACTTCGAGAACCTCACGAGCCTGGTGGATGACCCGTTGTGCGAAGTGCTGTTTGAGTTCTTCCTGGTCCGACATGTCCGGTTCCCTGGCCCGCTGCGGCAGTGCTCTCTGAGGCCACTGTAGTGGCTCAATGCTACCACCTATCTGCCCTTTGAGAGCGTGCCGGATAGCCGGTCTGGTTCTCATTATGAGGCTTGCTGTCGACCGGCTGCGTTATAGTGGTTCACATGCCGCACGCTCTGCGTGACCGGCGATCGAATCTTTGAATTTATGACGAGAAGGACAGACGCCCATGTTGGATTGGAAGAATCGCTTCGGCCGCCTCGGCTTATCGGGAAATTCAGCCAGAGCGGACGGGACGACTCGCAATCCGCTACTGCTGGGGATCGTCCTGTTGATCGGCCTCTATTTACTGATAGCCCTCTTGGTCGGGTGGTACTGGAGCTCCGAACCTGACCGGTTCCCGGTACAGCAGCACGTCCGGCAAGCCGCTGATGCTTCGCAGCAGCAGATTGTTAATGGCTACACAACGGTCGAAACCCTTAAACAGGTCGCGGGCACCTTGCTCGACAAGCCAGGCGGCTATCTGAGCAACGACATCGCGCCCCCCGGCATTTGGCTGGACAATATGCCAAGCTGGGAATACGGCGTGCTGGTTCAGGTCCGCGACCTCAGTCGCGCGCTGCGCAAGGATTTCGCGCGTTCCCAATCCCAGTCGACTGAAGACCCGGATCTGTCCAAAGCCGAACCGCTGTTCAACTTTGACAATCGCAGCTGGGCTCTGCCCGCCAGCGAATCGGAATACCGCAACGGTATTCGTTACCTCAACCGTTACCTGGCGCGTTTGAGCGACCCGGCCGCCAACGCGCAGTTCTACTCGCGTGCTGACAACCTGAATAACTGGCTTGGTGATGTGGGGACCCGGTTGGGGTCGCTGTCTCAGCGTTTGTCGGCCAGCGTTGGTCGTGTTCGTTTGGACGGGCAGCTGGCGCCGGAGCTTGGGGGCGAAGGCGTCAGGCAAGTGGTTGAGGAAGAGCGTGTCGAGACGTCCTGGATGCAGATCGATAACGTGTTCTACGAGGCGCGAGGACAAGCGTGGGCGTTGTCGCATCTATTGCGCGCCATTGAAGTGGACTTTGCCGACGTGTTGGCGAAAAAGAATGCGGCGATCAGCGTCAGGCAGATCATCCGCGAGCTGGAGGCCGCGCAGGAACCGTTGTGGAGCCCAATGGTGCTAAACGGCAGCGGTTATGGGGTGCTCGCGAACCATTCGTTGGTAATGGCGAATTACATTTCACGAGCCAACGCGGCGATTATCGACCTGCGTAACCTGCTGTCGCAGGGGTGACGGGCGCTCCGCGACCTTTCGGGGTCGCGGTTTGTATGCTCAGTCCAGCCCCAGCTTTTTCAGTCGATACCGCATGGAGCGGAACGACAGCCCCAGCCGTTGGGCGGCGGCGGTGCGATTCCAACGGGTTTCCTCTAGCGCCTGCATGATCAGTTTGCGCTCGACCTCTTCGAGGTGGTCTTCAAGATTGTCGATCTGTGCCAGGCTTGCTTCGCCATTCTCCGGCATGCCTGGTGCATCGGAAAGCCGCAGGTCGCTGGGTTTGATTTCTTCGCCTTCACAGAGTGTGTAGGCACGCTCAAGCATATTCTCCAGCTCGCGCACGTTGCCGGGAAAGCGATAACTCTGCAGTTTTGCCAGCGCATCGGGTTGCAGCCGGGCAGGCGTGTCGCCGCATTCCTGGGCGAGGCGGCGAAGCATCACCTCGGCCAGCAGGGCAATATCCTCGCGGCGCTCGCGCAGGGGCGGCACACGTAATTCGATGACGTTCAGCCGATAGTAAAGGTCCTGCCGAAAGCGTCCCGCGGCGACTTCGCTTGCCAAGTCCTTGTGGGTGGCGCAAAGAATCCGCACATCGACCACGACTTCCTTGGCGCCGCCAACGGAGCGCACGGCTTTCTCCTGGATCGCCCGCAGCAGTTTCACTTGCATCGGCAGCGGCAGATCTGCGACTTCGTCGAGAAACAAGGTGCCGCCATTGGCCGCCTGGAACAGCCCGGGCTTGTCTTCTATCGCCCCGGTAAAGCTGCCCTTCTTATGCCCGAAGAATTCGCTTTCCATCAGCTCCGACGGAATCGCCCCGCAGTTGACCGGAACGAATGGCCGTTCGTGACGAGGGCCTTGCTCATGGATCAATCGCGCGACCAACTCCTTGCCGCTGCCGGATTCGCCACTGATGTATACCGGTGCCTGGCTGCGCGCCAGTTTCCCTATCTGTTTGCGCAGCACATTCATCGGCGGCGAGGCGCCGAGTAAGCGGCTGTCGACTGACAGCTCGTTGGGGTTCGGCGTGCGCAGCCGCAGCGCGGTATTGACCAGTTCGCGCAGCCGACCGAGATCCACCGGTTTGGTTAGAAAGTCGAAGGCCCCGGCCTTGAGCGCCCCGATGGCGGTATCGAGACTCCCATAGGCGGTGATCATCGCCACCGGCAGTTGCGGGTACTGCTGCTGAATGAACTGCACCAGCTCCAAACCGCATCCGTCAGGCAGCCGCATATCGGTCAAGCACAGATCGTAGTGCTCGCGTGCCAGGCACTCCTTGGCTTCCTTGAGGTTGCGGGCGCTGCGGGTGTCCAGCTTCATGCGTCCGAGGGTGATCTCCAGGAGCTCACGGATATCGGGTTCGTCATCGATGATCAGTGCTTTCTGGCGAACGGTCATGGTCTCGGTCTTCGACATGGTAGTGCGGGTCCGCAATGTTAACGCTACATGACCTAGGTTGTACCGCGGCCGTGGCCGATGTGTGACCCGTTGCCTTCTCGGCGGGCTCAGCTCAGCTTGCGCGGATGCGCAAAGATGATACGAAAGCAGCTGCCTCCCTCGTCTCGTTCACGGTAATCCAGCCGCGCTTGATTGCTTTCACAGAGCTCGCGAGAGATATAAAGCCCCAGCCCCGTGCCCTTGTTCTCGGTAGTGAAGAACGGCTCGAAGATATTCTGGACCTGCTCGGCCGGCACGCCTGCACCATCGTCGAGTACCTCCAGTACGGGGAGGTCGCTCGTCTCGTCTCGGAAGAGTTTCAGCCATACCTGTGCTTGGTCATGTTTCTGGCCACTATAGCGCAGGCCGTTCTGCACCAGATTGGTTAGCACTTGAATCAGTTGATTCGGGTCCATACGGGTCTGCAGTGAGCTGCCCAGCGTCTCCACATGGACATTGTGCTGAGGCGGTAGCGTCTGGCGAAATTCGCTGGCGAATCGATGCACCCAATACTTGAGGTCCAGCAATTGAGGCTCGGCCTGGCGTCGGCGCGACAGCTGCAGCACGTTCTCGATGACCAGGTTCATGCGCCGCGAGTGATCTTGGATGATCTGTGTCAGTCGTAAATCCGCAGCGTCCAGCACCTCTGACTCCTGCAGCAATTGCGCGGCGTGGCTGATAGCGCCGAGCGGGTTGCGGATTTCGTGGGCGATACTGGCGGTCAGTCGGCCAAGCGACGCGAGTTTTAACTGCTGGGCCTTCTGTGCGATCTGCGAGATGTCTTCCAAAAACACCAGCGTGTCCTGTTTGACGCCATGCTGAAGCGTAGCGAAGCTTGGCTGCAGCGTAGCGCCGTCAGGCGTGGCTTTGAAGTTGCGCGGCCGCAGGGTCGGATTGTCACGCCAGCGTTGCAGGCCCTTGATGATTTCCGGGCAGCGCGGCGCTAGTCGTTCGCCAGTCAGTGACTGTTGGCCGAGCAGCTCGAGAGCGCCCTGATTGGCAAGCAGCACACGTTCCTGAGGATCGAGGACAAGGATTCCGGTGCGCATGCGCTGCAGAATCTGGGCGTTCAAGGCTTCGAGGTTTGCGACCTCTTCGGCGCGCTGGCGGGCAAGGGTTTCGCTGACTTGTAGCCGCCTGGTAAGGCCCTGCACCAATAGTGCGGCGGCGAAGCACAGTGTGCCAAGTGCGGCAGCCTGGACGTACTGACTGCTTGCCGCGCTGTCGCTTAGGCTGAGGTAGAACGTCAGATAGATAAGGCCGGTTGCGGCGACTGCGGCGATGAAAAAGCCGACGCGGCCGTGCAGCAGGATGTTCGCGATGGCGACCGCTACGATCAGCAGGTTACCGATGCCACTTGGCGTACCGCCCGCGAAGTAGAACAGTGCGGCCAGCAGGGTGACGTCCAGTAATGCGAGCACCAGTACCGGCAGTTCTCGCTTGGGGTTCTGCAGCAAGACGGCTGCGAAGATGTTGAGAATCAGGTAGAGCCAGGCGCCGTAGTAGAACGCCTTGGGATTGGTCATGCGCATCAAATCGTTGTGCAGGTCGCTGCTAATGAGCAGAACCAACACCAAGCCGATTACGACGCGATAGAGATGATAGAGCCGAAGGATTCGTCGGCCCTTGTAACCGAAAAACGTCAGGCGTTCAGTTCCCACCCGACTTGTTGTCCTGTTCCAGATGCGCCTGGCTGCAATACCACCGATCATGGCTCTGCAGTGCCCGCTCACGTGGCAGATGCACGCCGCATTGAACACAGCGAACTGTCATGACCGTGGTCTGTTGCGGTTTGCCTGAGGCGGCAGGCTTGCTGGTCAGGCGACGCCAGAGCCAGAACGCCGCTGCAATCAGGATGATCCAGAACAACAGTCGAAACAGGCCCATATATCTACTTCCTGGCTAAGCCGTGCGGGCCTGCCGTTCTGGCAGGCTGCGGTTGGGTACTCAGTCGAACAGGCCGAAGGTCAGATAGCTCCACCAGGAGCGGTCTTCGCTTTGCTCTTCCTTTGCAGCTTCGGTTTCCGCTTCTCTCAATACTGGGCGCAGTTCGTCCGGGAGATCCTGGGCAGCATTCTCATACTGACGCACCACGTCGCGGTTAGATTGCGAGCGGTCCGGGGCTTTATTCTCGGTATCGATCAGGCCGAGTGTGGCGCGGGACAGCCAGCTGCGGTTGTCGGCCTCTTCCTGGCGAGGCACGAACTCACCCTCTTCCAGGCTGGGGTGTTGCGGGTAGTTGAGCTTGAGCGTTTCCAGGCTGGTGCTGGCGAGCTCCTCGAGGCCAAGGCGCTGATAGGCTTCGGTCATGACGGCCAGGCCATCGCCGACTGCGGGCGTGCCTTGGAAGTTTTCCACTACATAGCGCCCGCGATTGGCAGCGGCCACGTAGGCCTGGCGGCGCAGGTAATAGTCAGCGACATGGATCTCGTTCGCCGCCAACAAGTTACGCAGATAGACCATCCGTGCCTTGGCATCTGGGGAGTAGCGGCTGTTCGGGAAGCGAGTGGTCAGCTGAGCGAACTCGTTGAAGGAATCGCGTGCAGCGCCGGGGTCTCGCTTGGTCATGTCCAGCGGCAGAAAGCGCGCCAGCAGACCGCGATCCTGGTCGAAGGAGGCCAGGCCCTTCAGGTAGTAGGCGTAGTCGACACTTGGGTGCTGCGGATGCAGGCGGATAAAGCGTTCAGCCGATGAGCGAGCGGCTTCCGGCTCGGTGTTGCGGTAATAGGCATAGATCAACTCGAGCTGTGCCTGTTCGGCGAAGCGGCCGAAGGGGTAGCGGGACTCGAGAGCCTTCAGCTTGTTGATCGCACTGGTAAAGCTTTTGTTGTCCAGGTCGGCCTGTGCCTGCCGGTACAGTTCCGCTTCGCCGAGGTTTTCACTGATGGTTTCGTTGGACGAACAGGCAGCGGTAAGGGCGAAAATGGCGATCAGCAGCAGGTGTTTCACTTGCATGGCGGCTTGCGTCCCTGTGACGGCTGGCTGTCTTGCGCTGAGCCGTCCTGTTATGATGGGCGCCCCGGCTGACCGGGACAAAGACGCCGTATTTAAACACAAGCGTGCTGCTGAAACCAAAGGCTGCACCCGCGTCGCTGTCGAGGGGCTGCTCAGACTCAGGATCTGCCCATAGGCGTCCTGCCTGTCGATCAGAGCATCTCCCTCTTTCTCATGTAGCGGCTCATCGCCTGTCGCAATCGGTGCGAATCGCACGGTTGCTTCTCCAACTATTGAAGCGCCCTTAATTATGTCCACGATCACCACCCAGGCCATTCATCTCCGCGCCGAGGTGCCCTACGACCTCGGCGGGCAGCGCCTCGATCAAGTTGCGGCACAGCTGTTCTCCGAGCATTCCCGTTCGCGTCTCTCCGCCTGGATTAAAGAGGGTCAGCTCACCGTCGACGGCGCTGTCCTGCGTCCACGAGACACAGTGCATGCGGGTGCCGTTCTGGAGCTTTCCGCCGAGCAGCAGGCTCAGGGCGAATGGGTGGCGCAGGACATTCCGCTGGATATCGTTTTCGAAGACGAACACATTCTGGTGCTGAACAAGCCGTCCGGGTTGGTGGTGCATCCTGCTGCCGGGCACGCCGACGGCACCTTGCTCAATGCCTTGTTGCACCATGTTCCTGATCTGATCAACGTGCCGCGTGCCGGCATCGTGCATCGCCTGGACAAGGACACCACCGGCCTGATGGTGGTGGCCAAGACCTTGCAGGCGCAGACGCGTCTGGTGGAACAGCTGCAGGCACGCAGCGTCAGCCGTATCTACGAGGCTATCGTCATCGGCGTGATCATCACAGGCGGCACCATAGATGCAGCTATTGGTCGGCATGGGCAGCAGCGTCAGCGCATGGCGGTGGTCGAGGGCGGCAAGCCTGCTGTGAGTCACTATCGGGTGCTTGAACGCTTCCGGTCGCATACTCATGTTCGAGTCAAGCTTGAAACCGGGCGTACGCATCAGATCCGTGTGCATATGACGCACATCGGTTACCCGCTGGTGGGTGACCCGCTTTATAGCGGTCGTTTTCGTATCCCGCCGGCAGCGAACCCGACCATGGTGCAAACGCTGCGCGATTTTCCGCGCCAGGCATTGCATGCGCGTTTTCTGGAGCTCAACCATCCGATCAGTGGCGAGCGGTTGAAATGGGAATCGCCGTTGCCGGATGACTTTGTCTGGCTGCTGACGTTGTTGCAACAGGATCGCGAGGCGTTTAGCGGGTGACCGATTGGCCGGAGAGCTGGATCCGCCCCGACTGGCCCGCACCTCGGCGTGTGAGAGCTTGCGTCACTACGCGCAGTGGTGGCGTGAGCCAAGCGCCTTTCGATGGCTTCAACCTGGGCGATCATGTCGGCGATGTGCCCGAGCGGGTGTCTGCAAATCGACAGTGCTTGCAGCGGCTGCTCGGTTGCGAGCCTGCCTGGATGAGCCAGATTCATTCGAATTGTGTTGTTGAAGCCGATCCGCGCAGTTGCCCCACCGCCGATGCCTGCTGGACGGGTGAAGCGGGTATTGCCTGTGCGGTACTGACCGCTGACTGCTTGCCGGTATTGTTCTGCGACCTCGACGGGACCCGTGTCGCGGCTGCCCATGCAGGATGGCGTGGGCTAGCTGCCGGCATGTTGGAGGCTACCGTGGCGGCCATGGCGGTGCCTGGGCCAAAATTGATTGCGTGGCTCGGTCCTGCAATAGGCCCTGCGGTATTCGAGGTGGGCGGCGAGGTGCGTGATGCGTTCATCTCTCGCCACTCCGCTTGCTTCGAAGCCTTTACCCCCAGTCATCGCACGGGTCACTTCATGGCGGACATCTACCAGCTCGCCCGAATCCGTCTGGCTGCGTGTGGCGTTACGGCTGTCTTCGGCGGCGGTTTCTGTACCGTCAGCGATCCCCGTTTTTACTCCTATCGCCGTGCCGCCCGCACTGGGCGCTTCGCCAGCCTGATCTGGCTGGTCTGAGTCGCGCGGCTCACGGCCTTGGCGTCTCGCATCTGACCTGCGTTAAACCACCTGCATGACCTGCGTCAAGGTCGCATGGCTTGAATCTCCAACAATCAACCTCATCTAAGGTCCATCTCGCAGGCTTTCGTTCGAGTGCGTTTCAAGTGCACGGCCTGCCTTACCTAGAAAGGTGATTACATGCGTATCGATCGTTTGACCAGCAAGCTGCAGCTTGCGCTTTCCGATGCCCAATCCATTGCTGTTGGTTTCGACCATTCGTCCATCGAACCCTTGCATTTGATGCAGGCGCTGCTTGAGCAGCAGGGCGGGTCGATCAAACCGCTGCTGATGCAGGTGGGTTTCGACATCAATGGGTTGCGCCAGGCGCTGACCAAAGAGCTTGATCAGTTGCCGAAACTGCAGAATCCGACCGGCGACATGAACATGTCTCAGGATCTGGCGCGTTTGCTCAACCAGGCTGACCGCCTCGCGCAGCAGAAAGGCGACCAATACATCTCCAGTGAACTGGTGCTACTCGCTGCTTTGGATGGCAGCAGTCGTCTGGGCAAGCTGCTGCTCGACCAGGGTGTGAGCAAGAAGGCTCTGGAAAACGCCATCAGCAATCTTCGGGGTGGTGAGGCCGTCAACGACCCCAACGCCGAAGAGTCGCGGCAAGCGCTGGACAAGTACACCGTCGACATGACCAAGCGCGCCGAGGATGGCAAGCTCGATCCGGTGATTGGTCGCGATGACGAAATCCGCCGGACCATTCAGGTGCTGCAGCGGCGCACCAAGAACAACCCGGTGCTGATCGGCGAGCCAGGGGTGGGCAAGACCGCCATCGTCGAGGGGCTGGCTCAGCGCATCGTCAATGGCGAGGTGCCCGATGGCCTAAAGGACAAGCGTCTTCTCTCGCTGGACATGGGGTCACTGATCGCTGGAGCGAAGTTTCGCGGCGAGTTCGAAGAGCGCCTCAAGGCGGTACTGAACGAACTGAGCAAGCAGGAAGGCCGGGTCATCCTGTTCATCGACGAGTTGCACACCATGGTAGGCGCCGGCAAGGCTGAGGGCTCGATGGACGCGGGCAATATGCTCAAGCCGGCACTGGCTCGTGGTGAACTGCATTGCGTTGGCGCGACTACCCTTGACGAGTACCGTCAGTACATCGAGAAGGACGCCGCGTTGGAGCGTCGCTTTCAGCGTGTGCAGGTCGACGAACCGAGTGAAGAAGACACCATCGCTATTCTGCGCGGCCTGAAAGAGCGCTATGAGGTGCACCACGGTGTCTCCATCACTGATGGCGCAATCATCGCGGCGGCGAAACTATCGCACCGCTACATCACTGACCGGCAGCTGCCGGACAAGGCGATCGACCTGATCGACGAAGCGGCCAGCCGCATTCGCATGGAGATCGATTCCAAGCCGGAGGAGCTTGATCGTCTTGATCGACGTCTGATCCAGCTGAAGATCGAACGCGAAGCGCTGAAAAACGAGGATGACGAGGCCACCAAGAAGCGTCTGGCCAAGCTCGACGAGGAAATCGTCAAGCTCGAACGTGAATATGCCGACCTCGAGGAGATCTGGAAGTCGGAGAAAGCAGAAGTACAAGGCTCTGCCCAGATGCAGCAGAAGATCGAGCAAGCCAAGGCCGATCTGGAAGCTGCGCGGCGTAAGGGTGACCTGGCGCGCATGGCTGAGCTGCAGTACGGCATCATCCCTGACCTCGAGCGCAGCCTGCAGATGGTCGATCAGCACGGCAAGACCGAGAACCAACTGCTGCGTAACAAGGTGACCGATGAGGAAATCGCTGAGGTTGTCTCGAAGTGGACCGGTATCCCTGTTTCGAAAATGCTCGAAGGCGAGCGCGAAAAGTTGCTGAAGATGGAAGACCTGCTGCACCAGCGCGTGATTGGGCAGCACGAGGCAGTGGTGTCGGTGGCTAATGCGGTTCGCCGGTCGCGGGCCGGGTTGGCCGACCCGAACCGTCCCAGCGGATCCTTCCTGTTCCTCGGCCCGACCGGGGTGGGCAAGACCGAATTGTGCAAGGCTTTGGCCGAATTCCTCTTCGACACCGAAGAGGCCATGGTCCGAATCGACATGTCCGAGTTCATGGAGAAACATTCGGTTGCGCGCCTGATTGGAGCACCGCCGGGCTATGTGGGCTATGAAGAGGGCGGCTACCTGACCGAGGCCGTACGGCGCAAACCTTATTCGGTGATCCTGCTCGATGAGGTGGAGAAGGCGCATCCCGATGTGTTCAATATTTTGCTGCAGGTGCTTGAGGATGGTCGGCTGACCGACAGTCACGGGCGGACCGTGGATTTCCGCAATACCGTGATCGTCATGACGTCGAACCTGGGGTCGACCCAGATCCAGGAGCTGGTAGGCGATCCTGATGCGCAGCGTGCAGCAGTGATGGATGCAGTGAGCCAGCACTTCCGGCCGGAGTTCATTAACCGCATCGACGAAGTGGTGGTCTTTGATCCGCTGGCCCGCGATCAGATTGCCGGAATCGCTCGCATCCAGCTGAGTCGACTGCGCCAGCGACTGGCTGAGCGTGAGTTGAGTCTGGAGCTAAGTGACGAAGCGATGGATAAACTGGTTGCGATTGGCTACGACCCGGTCTATGGCGCTCGGCCTCTGAAGCGGGCGATTCAGCGTTGGATCGAGAATCCGCTGGCACAGAAGATATTGTCCGGCGCATTCGAGCCAGGCACGAGTGTATCGGGCACCGTACAGGGAGATGAGATCGTCTTCGCCTGATGCGCTGGTGATGCAGGCACCCTTCTATCGAGCGGTGCCTGCGGCCTCATTTTAAAGCGGAACGGGGTCGCATCACCTAGTCGTGCAAATCATTGTAGTAAATCGTATTTTTTCTGTTGACAGCCGCGCCGATAACCGTAAAATGGCGCGCCTCTGAGGGGGGAATGCAAAGCGGTAACGCAGGCCATCCGAGGAGCTGGAAGTGAAGTTCCGCGATAGCTCAGTCGGTAGAGCAAATGACTGTTAATCATTGGGTCCCAGGTTCGAGTCCTGGTCGCGGAGCCAAATTCCATATCGGGGTATAGCGCAGTCCGGTAGCGCGCCTGCTTTGGGAGCAGGATGTCGGGAGTTCGAATCCCCCTACCCCGACCATTTTTGGGTCGTTAGCTCAGTTGGTAGAGCAGTTGGCTTTTAACCAATTGGTCGTAGGTTCGAATCCCACACGACCCACCAAATCGTCTCGTTAAGGGGCGTGAGAGACCGGGAGATCTGAAAGGATCTCCCGGTTTTTTTTGGCCCGAATTTTTCCAAGTCTGTTTTTTGGGTTCTGGCTTTGACTGGAGCGCGATCCGTACAGCCAGCGCCTTTTCTCCCACGAAAGACGCTGACAGCTGGTTCAATCAATGAAGCTTGAGGCGCGGCACCGTGCTAGTGCTGAGCTTGTCCCCGATCATCATCAGGCCGGTACGAGCCACGCCGTACAGCGCGATCTGATGCATCCGATACAGGGAAACGTAAAACATCCGCGCTAACCAGCCTTCCAGCATCACGTTGCCGGTGAGGTTGCCCATCAGATTGCCTACGGCTGAGAAGCTCGACAGCGATATCAGGGAGCCGTAATCGCGATACCGATAAGTGGGCAGGTCTTTGCCCTCGAGTCGCCGGGCAATCGATTTAGCGAGTAGCGATGCTTGCTGATGCGCCGCCTGCGCTCGCGGTGGTACGTTGCGATCGCTGTCCGGTTGTGGGCATGCGGCGCAATCGCCGAAGGCGAATATGTTCTCGTCTCGCGTGGTTTGCAGCGTGGGAAGCACCTGCAGCTGGTTGATCCGATTACTTTCTAGTCCGTCTATGTCTTTTAGGAAGCTTGGCGCTCGGATACCGGCAGCCCACACTTTCAGTGTGGCCGGGACAAAGTTGCCATCCTTAGTATGCAAGCCTTCATCGGTCACCTCGCTCACTGCGGCTTCAGTGAGTACGGTAACGCCCAGATCTTTGAGCGTTTGGTGCACCGGCTGGCTGATCCGCTCCGGTAGCGCCGGCAGTACCCGTGGGCCAGCTTCAATGAGCGTGATATGAACGTTTTCCGGCTTGATGCCGTTTAGCCCATAGGCGGCCAGCTCTCGTGCGGCGTGGTGAAGCTCTGCGGCAAGCTCGACGCCGGTGGCGCCAGCGCCGACAATCGCCATGTTGATGGTGCCTTGATGGCCTTCAGCGGCATGGGCGCGCATGTAGTGGCTTAGCAGTAGGCGGTGGAATCGTTCTGCTTGCTCACGTGTGTCGAGAAATATGCAGTGTTCGGCGGCGCCCTTGGTGCCGAAATCATTGGTCGTGCTGCCGACCGCGATCACTAATGTGTCATAGCTCAGCGTGCGAGCCGGCACCAACTCGACTCCATGTTCATCGAAAGAGGCTGCAAGGTGCACGCATTTGCACTCACGTTCCAGACCGCTCATACGGCCCATCTGGAATTCAAAGTGGTTCCATTTCGCCTGCGCTACATAGTTGAGCTCGTCAGCGGACGAGTTCAGCGAGCCGGCGGCCACTTCGTGCAGTAAGGGTTTCCAGATATGCGTCAGGTTGGCGTCGATCAAGGTGATACGCGCCTTGCCACGCTTGCCCAGGGTTCTACCCAGGCGGGTGGCAAGCTCCAGGCCGCCGGCGCCGCCGCCAACGATTACGATGCGATGTGTCATGGAATGAACTCATAGGCTTTACGGAATTCGGTTCGGCGCCTTGTGGCGGTCATAGGACCAGGCGGCTAAGGAGGCGGCTCAGCAGCCCCAGGCCGAGTACCACTGCCAGGACCAGCACAAGGAGCAGCCACGGGCGAAAAGGCCGGCGCTCGACTTGGTGCTGAGGCGCGCTGAGGTAGCGGTCAACGCGTTCCTGGTCTTCGGGTTTAAGATGGCTGGGCATACGCACCTCGAAAGGGGATGCAGGCATTCTAGCGGTGCGAGGGCAAAAGCCAAGCGTGACGACGCTTGGCAGTTGGTTCTGGTTGGCTGGATGACGGCGTGGGGCGGTTGCTGGGGCAGTAGCGTGGGGCAGGGTTTCACCCGTTCCCCTTGTCTCTATCGCCCGCTGTTGTTTTTAAGGCTCCGAAGATTGCCAATTACCGATTCCAGGGCGCGGTCGAACAGCAGGGCATCGTTTAGCAGGCGTATTGCACCACGGCGGAATTCTATTGCGAGGCCCATTCGGGTTTTTTCCAAGACTTTCATGCCGGTGCGGTTGACGAAAATGTATTTGCCCGTGGGCTTTATCACCGCAGCAAGCTTGCAGCGGAGCTTGTGCTCTTCGTCCTCCTGAAACTCGACCCAGCTGCCGACTCGCAGGTTATCGACCTGCATGAGCGCTTCGTCGTTGTCGTCCAGATTGATTTCTGGCTCATGCTCGCGGGTTTCGCCTGGGGCGAGTAAAACGATCTCCTCGTTGACCTCAACCATCGCTGAACTGGCAGGTTCGTTGACGGGATCTTCGCGCGGAGGCAGTTCCAGCTTCTGGTCGGCTGCAGACCCGCTAAGGTCAAGTGGATCACTGGCTTGCGCAGTGGCCGGTTTGTTGAGCTGCTGCAGGGTCTGCACATGCAGCGCTTCGAGTCGGGTAAAGAAGTCGCTGGTGGAAAAGGGGTCAAACGCCGCGCTTACCAAGCCGTCGCGAAGGTTCTTCAACAGGCTTGGAACAAGCTCCAGTAGCCGCGCACGGGACTCGAGATCTTCGTGTGGCGCAACGCTCCATATTAGGTCATCCATAGTGGCCAACGCGGCCTGCCACTGTTCGGACTGAGTGCCATGCTTCAGGCAGGTCAGCAGCAGAACCTTGCTCCACGCCTCTTGCAGCAGTCGAACAACAACTTCGGGTAGGGTTTTGCCGAACAGTCGCTGATTAAGCGCATGTTCAACCTCCTGGCGGGCCATTTCGGCTTTAGCGCGTCCTTCTTCGGCATCCCGCGTGCGCTGTTCTAGCAGTTCGCTACGGCGTCGCTCGTCGCCGGTGAAGGCGAGGAAGTCGGCGAGCAGTTCGGAGAAGATGGCAGGGTCATCGACAAAATCGTTCAACAGGCGCGCCACAATCTGCTCGATTTTCTGATACAGGCTGTCGCGCTGGACCTCGTCCTGATCGGCCCAGCCCATTGAGGCTGAGGCGATCTCATTAAGCAGACGTCGGGCTGGGTGACTACCTCGGCTGAAGAAAGTCTTGTCCAGCACCGCTACTTTTAGGACCGGGATTTGCAATCGTCCGATCAGCGCCTTGAGTGAGTCGGGCAGGGTGCGGTCGTCGAGAATGAACTCGAACAGCATCGACACAAGGTTTATGACGTCTTCGTCGACTTCGCCGACCACCCGTGATTTGCCGCTCTTGGCGCTGACCCGATGCAGTAGTTGCTCTAACTGGTTTTGCAGATCGAACTCATCGACCTGCTGCGGTGCGCGTGACTGCAAATGCGAGAGCAGCCGCATCAGATCGTTGCTGGAGATCGGAATAGCGTCGCTGGGCAGGTTACGGGCCGGTAGCGCACTTCCGCGCAGTTCCGAAAGCAATGCCTGCAGGCTGCCGAAAGCTTCCTGAACGCCACTATCAACGTATGCGGGTGCTTCGCTGAAACCCGCTCCAGACCTTGAGGGGCTGTTTCCTGACGCGACTGGGCGGCCTGAAGAGCGGCGTGGCTGCGCTGATTGCAGTTCCGGCAGGACGCTCGCCGCCACCAGTATTTGGTTGGATTCAGCATACAGCTGCTCAAGATCGGTCAGCACGTAACGCTCGAACAGCTTGAGAATGATCAGCTTAACCTTGATCTCGACGCCCAGGCTCCGGCAGGCCTCGAGGAAATACTCACAGAGTTGCTGGGGGCCCAGCGGATTATTCTTGTCGTCGAGCTTTTTGCTGACGAGGACGTTGATGCGGGTTGTGAGGTGGCTGAGTGGCTGACTGGCGCGGCTCATTACCTTGGCGACCATGGTGTCGATCGCGACCGACTCTTCCAGTTCGTCGTTCTGCACCAGCGCCAGGCTCTCAAAGGATGCTTCCTGCGGCGCAGGCTTGCCAATTTCGTATTGGTTGAGTTTGGAAAAAGACTCGAAAACCTGTTGCAGGAAGCTGCGCTCGATGCCGCGGCGCTTCATGCGCAGATCACGCATAGCTTCAAAAAAAGCGTTCTGTTCAGCGTTGCTGGTGGCGCGGTCGGCAATCTCAAAGAGCGAGTCGTCGGCGTTGTCGAACAGTGTCTGCAATGCCAGGCGCAGCTGCTGGGCGGCTTTATCGCGCACGCTGATGAGCGCGACAGGTAGTCTCCCTGCCGGCGAGGTGGGCTTTTGCTCGGCGCTGGCCTTGAGGTGCACCACTTTCGCATCGGTTCGCATCGAGACTCTCCGGTCGCCTGTGATTCAAGCGCTGTACATTTGTAGCATGCCGCTGATTTTAGGCGGGGGCAACGGCCTAAATCGCTTGGGCTGGGCTCGCCATTTCTGTGGCGTCAATTTATGAGTCCATTATATGCCGCTTGTTCACTAGCCTAACGCGGTTTTGTTTTGGACATGAAGCAGCTCACAGATACTCGCGTGTTTCGTACAGATGGTCGGAAAATGCCGCGGGCGCCGAGTCCCATCTGATGTTTCATCCGGTTCGGTTCATGCGTCATGACTAGCTCAAGCTTTATACTTTGCTGAATTATCTGGGAGCCCATTGTGACCAATATCACTCTTGCAGACCTGTCCGCCGAAATCGAAACCAATGTACGCAAGGCGTTGATGGAGGATGTTGGTGCCGGCGATATTACCGCGCAGTTGATCCCCGCAGAGCGGCTCGCCCAAGCGGTGATCATCACTCGCGAGGCGGCCATTATCAGTGGTACGGCTTGGGTCGACGCGGTGTTCCGACAGTTGGACCCGCGGGTGGCTGTGCATTGGCGTGTGGTCGACGGCGAACAGGTTGCGGCGGACCGTGTGCTGTTTCAGCTGGAGGGCCCGGCGCGTGCGCTACTAAGCGGCGAGCGCGCGGCGCTGAATTTTCTGCAGACATTGTCGGGGGTTGCGACCCGTTGCCGGCATTATGCCGATCTCGTAGAAGGCACTGGTGTGCAGCTGCTCGACACGCGCAAGACTATTCCCGGGTTGCGTCTGGCGCAGAAGTACGCCGTTACTTGTGGCGGTTGCCATAACCATCGAATCGGGCTGTACGATGCCTTTCTGATCAAAGAAAACCACATCGCTGCCTGCGGCGGTATCGCGGAAGCCGTCGCAGCCGCACACCGCATCGCTCCGGGCAAACCGGTCGAGGTCGAAGTGGAGAGTCTTGACGAGCTGGAGCAGGCCCTGCGCGCAGGCGCTGATGTGGTAATGCTTGATGAGTTGAGTCTGGCGGACATGCGCACCGCAGTGGGCATTACGGCGGGGCGGGCGAAACTGGAAGCGTCCGGAGGGATTGATGACGGTACGCTGCGTGCGATTGCCGAGACCGGCGTGGACTATATTTCCATCGGCGCGTTGACCAAGCATGTTCGTGCGGTTGACCTGTCCATGCGTCTAACGCAATAACGCAACACGAGGCGGCACCAAAGTGCCGCCAGTCAGGCTCAGTGCTTGCTTTTCAGGCCGAAGTTTTCATGCAGCGTGCCGGGTACATCTGCGTCTTTGGGTGCGTAATCCTTCGGCGGCTCGGTGAACGTCGGCGAGCTGAGGCGCTCACGGTGGCTATGATTCTCCTCGCTGTGCAGCGCCGCTTGCAGGCGCTGGCGAGTCTGCTCGTCAAGCGCCAGCTTGTCCGCACCTTCTGACAGGTGATCCTGCATGTCCTGATAGCTGTTAGTCAGCTTGCGCAACAAGCTGGCCGTGGTATTGAAATGGGTCACCACTTCGCTTTGATAGGTGTCCAGACGCTCTTGCAGTTCGTCCACCTGGCGCTGTGTGCTATTCGGCGCGCTGTTTCGCGCAATCAGGTAACCAATGACGATGCCGACGATCACGCCGACGATCGGGAGCAACCAGGTCGCGAAGGTCTGTTCCACGAATACTTCCTCTATAAAAACGGCTGTGCTGTTCAGCAGCGAAACCTTGCGCTGGCGGTCGGGCAGGGCGACTGTCGGGCCGGGACGCAGCTGCTATGCGCGGGCGCACCGCCTGATGCGGTGGTTTTTCCACGGCTTGATACGTTAACGTCTCGTTCCTGCCCTGTATACCGCAACACGCTATGGCGATCACCGCGCAGGTACAAGCAAGACGAGCCAATTAGCCCCAAGGTCACGGAGTTACTTTGTTGAAACGCGAAAACCCCATATCCATAGAGGGTCCGGCCGGCGTGCTGGAGGGCCTGCACTACGATCAGCCCGAAGCGTGCGGACTGGCGCTGATCTGTCATCCCAACCCGGTCAAGGGTGGGACCATGCTCAATAAGGTGGTGTCGACCTTGCAGCGCACGGCTCGCGATGCGGGTTATGCGACGCTTCGGTTCAACTTTCGTGGGGTTGGCGGCAGTGCTGGGCAACATGACATGCACACCGGCGAAGTCGATGACGCCGAGGCCGCGCTGCGCTGGTTTCAGGCGCAGCACCGGGGATTGCCGCTGACCTTGTTGGGTTTTTCCTTCGGTGGCTTCGTCGCGGCGACGCTAGCGGGGCGGCTCGAGTCCCGAGGCGAAGCGTTGGAAAGACTGGTTCTGGTCGCGCCCGCGGTTTCGCGTCTTGTTGATCAGCCATTGGCTGAACGCTGCAAGTTGACCGTCATCCAGCCCGACGATGATGAGGTCATCGATCCAGCGTCGGTACATGCATTTTCCGCCGGACTTCAGCATCCCCATGAATTGCTGAAAGTGGCAGAATGCGGCCACTTTTTTCACGGCAAGCTGGTAGAGCTGAAAGAGCTGGTCGGGCCGCGATTGGGCTAGCGGTGAGCTAGTCGCCGCACGTGCTGCACGATCACTCAAACTGGCCGTGGCTCGCTCCATTTTCAACGGAACGCCAGCAGGTTTGCCGCTGGCGTCGACCGAATCGAGATCAACGTATGAAAACCCGAATTCTCACCGGTATCACCACCACCGGCACGCCTCATCTGGGCAATTACGCCGGCGCCATCCGCCCGGCCATCTTGGCCAGCCGGGAGGCCGATTCCGACTCCTTCTACTTTCTCGCCGATTACCACGCGCTAATCAAATGCGACGACCCGCTGCGCATTCAGCAGTCGCGTCTGGAAATTGCTGCAACCTGGCTGGCCTGTGGCCTGGATGCGGATCGGGTGACCTTCTACCGCCAGTCCGATATTCCCGAGATACCCGAACTGACCTGGCTGTTGACCTGCGTCGCCGGCAAGGGCCTGCTAAACCGCGCCCACGCTTACAAGGCGTCGGTAGACAAGAACGTCGAACTCGGGGAAGACCCTGACGCGGGCATCACGATGGGCCTGTTCAGCTATCCAGTGCTGATGGCGGCCGACATCCTCATGTTCAATGCACACAAGGTGCCGGTCGGTCGCGATCAGATTCAGCATGTGGAAATGGCACGTGACATCGCCCAGCGTTTCAACCACTTGTTTGGCAACGGCAAGGAACTCTTCACCCTCCCCGCAGCGGTGATCGAGGAAAGCGTGGCAACACTGCCTGGCCTTGATGGACGCAAGATGTCCAAGAGCTACGACAACACCATCCCGCTGTTCGCCAGCGCTAAACAGCTGAAAAGCACCATCGCGCGGATTGTCACGGACTCCCGGCTGCCCGGTGAACCGAAGGATCCAGACGACTCCCACCTGTTCACCATCTACCAGGCATTCGCCAGCCCGGCGCAGCTAGCCGAATTCAGCTCCGACCTGCTCAGCGGTCTGGCCTGGGGCGAGGCCAAGCAGCGCTTGTTCGATCTGCTCGATCATGAGCTGGGTGATGCGAGAGAGCGCTATCACGCCCTGATACAGCGCCCGGGAGATCTGGAGGATATCCTGCAGGCAGGTGCCGCCAAGGCGCGCAAGGTCGCAACGCCATTCCTCGGCGAATTGCGGGAATCGGTGGGGCTGCGGAATTTCCGCAGCGAAGTGGCCAGTGCCGCGCCGGTGAAGAAAAAAGGTGGCAAGGCCGCTCGCTTCGCCAGTTTCCGCGAAACCGACGGCAGCTTCCGTTTCCGCTTTTTTGCCGCTGATGGCGAAGAGCTGCTGCTGTCACGGCCGTTCAGCGATCCCAAGGCGATTGGTGCGCTCAGCCAGCGCCTGATCGCGCAGGGCGTGGATGCCCTGGAACTCCGAGCCGATGAGGACAATCAATTTACCCTGTGGCTAGACGGCGATTGCATCGCTGACAGCCCCAGCTACGCCGATGAGCAGGCTTTGGAAGCAGCCATGCTGCGTCTGCGCCAGGCATTGGCGACGCTTGCTGCGTAACTCCCCACCGGATGCGCCGATCGCAGTACAGTCGGCGCTTCTCTGCTGATCTCATACGAGGCTCCAGCAATTGAACGACCTGCGTAAATTGCCAACCACCGAGGGCGCGGCTAAAGTGTCGGCCCCGTTTCACTACCCAGACCCCGCCATGACCCCTCTTGAGCGCTATCAGGAAGACCTGAAACGTCCCGACTTTTTTCACGATGCCGCCCAGGAAACTGCGGTGCGTCATCTGCAGCGTCTGTATGACGATCTGGTCGCAGACGACCGCAACAAGTCCGGGCTGCTCGGCAAGCTGTTCGGCAAGAAGCACCAGGAGCCGGTGAAAGGCCTTTATTTTTGGGGCGGCGTAGGCCGCGGCAAGACCTATCTGGTTGATACCTTCTTCGACGCGCTGCCCATTGAACGAAAGACCCGTACGCACTTTCACCGTTTCATGAAGCGCGTGCACGAAGAGATGCGCACGCTCAAGGGTGAGAAGAACCCTCTGACCATCATCGGCAAACGCTTTGCGGATGAGTCGCGGGTGATCTGTTTCGACGAATTCTTCGTGTCGGATATCACTGATGCGATGATCCTTGCGACCTTGCTGGAAGAGCTGTTCAAGAATGGCGTCAGCTTGGTCGCAACGTCCAACATCGTGCCGGACGGGCTCTACAAGGATGGCCTGCAACGTGCGCGCTTCCTGCCAGCGATCGAGCTGTTGAAGAAGCACACCGAGATCGTCAACGTCGATAGCGGTATCGATTACCGTCTACGTGCGCTCGAACAGGCCGAGCTCTACCACTTCCCACTGGATGCCGAGGCGGAGCAGAGTCTGGAAAAGAGCTTCCGCAGCTTGCTGCCAGAGAAGTGCCGGGTTCAGGAAAACGAACCTCTGATGATCGAGAACCGCGAGATCGTTGCGCGCAAGGTTGCCAGTGGCGTGGCCTGGTTCGAGTTCCGTGAGCTCTGCGACGGTCCGCGCAGCCAGAATGACTACATCGAGCTGGGCAAGATCTTCGATGCAGTGCTGGTTTCCAACATCGAGCGGATGGACGTTTCCAAGGACGACATGGCACGTCGGTTCATCAACATGGTTGACGAGTTCTACGACCGCAACGTCAAGCTGATCCTGTCGGCCGAGGTTGAGTTGAAAGACCTGTATGCAGGCGGCCGGCTCGAGTTCGAATTCCAGCGGACCCTGAGTCGTCTGCTGGAGATGCAGTCCCACGAATATCTATCGCGCCCGCACAAGCCCTGATAACGCTCATGCGTCACCCGCGGCAAGTCTGCTTCTCGCACGACTTGCCGTTTGTGTTTTATGACTCAGGCGCTTTTATGGCGATACTGCTGCCGATACTGATTCGGCGACAGCTCGGTGTGTTGGCGGAACAGGCGGGCGAAAAAGCTCGCGTCGTCGTAACCCACTTCGTAGCTGATGGTCTTGATGCTTTTTCGGGTCGTGGAAAGCAGAGTCTTTGCCGTTTCGATGCGTAATCGCTGGAGATAGTGCAGCGGCTTGTCGCCAGTGGCGGTCTGGAACCGGCGCATGAAATTGCGAATGCTCATGCCGTGATCGCGCGCTACATCTTCGAACCGAAATTTCTCCGCGAAATGCTCCTCAAGCCATTCCTGGATTTGCAAAACCCGGGTGTCCAGGTGGAGCTTCTGTCCGCCGAAGCCTATTCGGCCCGGATTGTAGTTGCGCCGGACCTCGAACAGGATGTCCCGCGCCATGCCTTGAGCGATATGGGCGCCGCAGTAGCGCTCGACCAGATGGATATAGAGGTCGCAGGCTGACGTGGTGCCGCCTGCACAGTAAAGATTGTCGCTGTCGGTCAGGTGCTTTTCCTGAGTGAACAGCACGCGCGGAAACCGTTCGACGAATTCATGGGCGAAACGCCAGTGAGTGGTGCCTTCGCGGCCGTCAAGCAACCCTGCGGCAGCCATCCAGAAGGCCCCGCTGGCCTCGCCGCAGATCGCGCTGCCGGCCGCATGCCGCTCCTGTAACCAGGGCGAAACCTGCGGATAGCGCCGGCTGATAGCGTCAAAGTCGCCCCAGAACGCCGGTAGGATCACGGCGTCTGCCTCATCCAGGGCTCCATCCACTTCAATGCGTGGGCCGCTGAATGTACTGACCGACAGCCCGTCCGGGCTGACCAATGACGTCTCGAACGCGGGGTTGAGATCGAGTCCCAGCTGCTTGCCGTAGCGCAGGCTGGCCATGTGAAAGAAGTCCTTGGCATGGAGCAGGGTGGAGGCGAACACACCGTCTGTTGCCAGAATACTGATACGTTTCAAGGGGGGGGCGGTGAGCATGCGAGATCAGGCTGTTCCGATTGTTATTGTTTGGGATAAAGCAGGGTAAAACTGCCGCAGTCCGGCAGGAGCGTCTTATTTTTTCGCGTGACTGTCCAGTCCCAATGAGGTGCGGCTGTGGAACCGTACCTGCGAGCGACCGTCAGATCAGGCTGAGAGGACCACCATGACAGAACCTAGATCGCAACCTCGCGCTGACCTTCAGCGTTGGAGCGGAAGCACTGCTGATGCCCGCGCAATCCAGACCCAGCTAGCCGACAAGGTCGTCCTGGCCGATGAGTTCGGTCCGTTAAAAGTGATCGCCGGCGTCGATGTGGGCTTCGAGGACGGCGGCAAGATCACCCGTGCCGCGGTCGTGCTTCTCGATGCCGAAACCCTCGAACCGCTGGCGCAGGCGCTGGCGCGGATACCGACTTGTATGCCTTACATTCCGGGGCTACTGTCGTTTCGCGAACTGCCTGCCGTGCTGCAGGCGCTCGACTCCCTCGATCAGACGCCCGATCTGATTTTTTCCGATGGGCATGGCATCGCTCATCCCCGTGGTCTTGGCATTGCGGCTCATCTGGGTGTCGTTACCGGGCTGCCGACCATCGGCGTCGCGAAAAAGATCCTGGTCGGGACGCATACGGCGCTCGGCGAACAGCGGGGCGAGCAGGTCGATCTGTTGGACAAGGGCGGAAAGTTGATCGGCACGGTTCTACGCAGCAAGGACAAGGTGCGTCCGCTGATCATTTCACCGGGCAACCGGGTCAGCCTGGAAACCGCACCGCAACTAGTCATGCGTTACGTCACCCGCTATCGGTTGCCCGAGCCAACCCGGCTTGCTGATCGCCTGGCCTCGCGCCGTGATGAGAAGCGCGGCCGTCCTCAGCAGTCGATGGAGTTGCTATAGCCTGAGCAGTCGATGGAGTTGCTATAGCCTGACTGCTTGCAGCGGGGTGGTTGCAGGCGCTAGCCTTCAGACCCGCAGTTCAACCAGGTTTCGCCGTGATGCAGCTGGATCATGCGACAGGATGGTGCCGAGGTGTACGCCATTGCCCTTCGCCCAACTTCAACCAGCGTCCGGATGGCGAGATTTCGCTGCTGGTCATCCACAACATCAGCCTGCCGCCTGGCCAGTTCGGGACCGGGAAAGTCCAACAGTTTTTTCAGAACTGTCTGCCGTGCGACGAGCATCCCTTCTTCGGAGAAATAGCGAACCTGCAGGTGTCAGCGCACTTTCTGATCGAACGTGATGGCGCGATCACTCAGTTCGTCTCTTGTCTGGAGCGCGCCTGGCACGCCGGTGTTTCCTGTTTCGGTGACCGGCAAAGTTGCAACGATTTCTCTATTGGGATCGAGCTGGAGGGCACTGACGAAAAGCCGTTCAGCGAAGCCCAGTACGACAGCCTGATCTCACTGTGTCGCCTGCTTCAGCAGGCCTATCCGGCGATCACGCCGGAGCGCGTCTGTGGCCATAGCGATATCGCGCCGGGACGCAAGACCGACCCCGGCCCCGCATTTGATTGGCAACGTTTGCGCACGGCCTCGATCGTTGCCTGAACTGCCCTGACAGGATTCGATAGATGATTTTTCTCGTGGTGTTCTTGGCCCTGGTCATCGATAAGCTTACTGATTGGCGACAAACGGTGCAGGATGACGGGCCTTGGCTGCGCTTGCTGGAGCACGTCGAGGGTGGTGCGGCGTCGAGGCGTGAACCTTGGCTGAGCCTGTTCCTTCTGGTGGTGCTGCCGGTGCTGTTGCTTGGCCTGCTGTTGATGGCGCTCGAGCCGCTGGCCTATGGCTGGCTAAGCCTGCCCCTGCATCTGCTGGTGCTGCTTTACAGTCTGGGTCGAGGCCAGGGCAAGCGCGAGCTCGGGCCGTTCCGCGATGCCTGGCGTCGTGGCGATGACGAAGCTGCAGCACTGGTCGCCGAGCGTGACCTGGGGCTCAGCACGACGGATGCGCCGGGCCTATTGCGTGCCGTGGAAGCACAGCTGCTCTGGCGCAGCCATCAAGGCTTCTTTGCCGTGATCTTCTGGTACGTACTGCTTGGTCCCGTGGCGGCGCTCGCCTATCGGCTGCTCGCGTTGACCATCGAGCACGCCAAGGCCGAGGCCATACGCGAGCGGGCGGGCCAGTTCAGGCATGCCTTCGACTGGCTACCGGTGCGGGTGCTGCTGGCTAGCTTCGGCTTGGTCGGCAATTTCGTCGCGGCTAATCGCGCCATGCTGGCTGATTTGTTGCACTGGGGTGTTCCTGCTCGGCAGCTCTTGGCCGAGGTCGGCCCAGTGGCGGCTGACCTTGACGAGCCCTACGCCGGGCAGGCGGGCATCGGGCGCCTCGACAGTCTCGCCGCCTTGCTCGTGCGTGCTCGCATCCTCTGGTACGCAGCGATCGCACTCTGGATTCTATTCCGCTAGCGAGTCGATGCCGCTCAGCGCTCGGTAGAGACACTCCGCACAATAGGTGCTCCGCATAAGTGCGGTGGATATGCCGGAATCGGCGTGTCTTCTGCCAGTTGTCGGGGTGTCACTCTGCCATTACCTTAAGTTACATGAGCCCCGTCCGATATCCCGTATAAGTTTTCTCGCACCTTCTCTGACGAGCCCTGCCGCAGTCTCGACGCTGATGGCAATACAACAAAAAATTGGGAGACGTCTTTTGAAAAGTCTGTTGTATCCGGCCATTGCCCTGATGAACCGTCTGAGCTTCGGCATGAAGTTCAGCCTGATCAGCGTTCTGTTTTTCGTCCCCATGCTGCTGACCAATTTCTATCTGGTGCGCGACTCCTACGAGGAATTCGTCGGCACCCGCACTGAGTTGCGCAGCCTGGAACTGCTGGGCACGGCCTTGCAGCTACGCCGGGAAATGGAAGACTGGAAAGATCTGGTCGAGATCGAAGGCATCATTGGCCAGACCGGTGAGGTGCAGGCGCTGATCACCCGACTGGCCAATGCCGAACGAGAACTTGCTGCGCGAATGCAGAACCTGACGCCGGTCAGCGATAACCCTGAGCAGGTCGCCGAATTCGAAGCGCGCCGGGATGAGCTCGATGCTGCACTGCGTGAGGCTCAGTCGCAGCAGTCCTTGCAAGCAAAAGCCGCTATGGCGCGGGCGGTGTTGGCCAAGGCGCAGGTCATGATCAAGCTGATCGCCAGCCAGTCGGGCTTGAGTCAGGACAGTCAGCGTGATGTCCGCTTACTCTCTGAGCTTCTGACCTCGGCGACGCCGACCATCACCGCTGCGCTCGGTGAAGGTCGGGCGGTGGGCTCTTACACCTTTGGTCAGGGCTATTTGAACTCCGATGCCAGCAACAAACTGGACGACCTGCTGCTCGAGCTGGAAAAGCAGCAAGCACAGTACGGTGCCCAGCTGCAGGATGTGCTGGGCAGCAGCCCCGCCGCCCAGAGCCAACTTGATACACAGGCAAAGGCGAGCCGCGACTCTCTGCAGTCCAGCAGCGATATCTTTCAGGATCAGGTGATCATGGCCGAGGCGCTGGATCAGCCCTGGGAAAATTTCTACGACCTGATCAGCGCCGAGATGGCGAAAACCTATGCGCTCAACGACTCCATCCTCGCCTTCCTGGATGACCAGCTCGAGCAGCGCCTGGAGCAGAAGCAATTACTGATGGTGCTGCTGCTGGCCGCACTGGCAGTGGTGTTTGTACTGATCGTCTACCTCTACAGCGCGTTCTACATGTCTACCCGCGCATCGCTGCGCAGCCTCGGTGCCACCATGGACCGAGTGGCGGCTGGGGATATGACAGCGCGTTTCAAGGTGCAAAGCCGCGACGAGCTGGGCGAGCTGGGTCAGGTGTTCAACGAGACGGTGTCGAAAATCCGCGAACTTATCGAGCGCGTCGGACATACAGTCGGCGAAGTGGAGCGTCAGGCTTCGCGCGTGGAAACCGTCTCTGGCGAGAGCAACCAGACGGTGTCCGAGCAGCGCGGACAGATCGAACAGGTCGCTACGGCTATGAACGAGATGTCGGCGACCGCGCAGGAAGTGGCCACCAGCGCTGAAGCCGCAGTGGGCAGCGCTCAGAGTGTCAATGAGGAAACCGTCAGCGGTCGCACCCTAGTCGAGGCGCAGGTGAGCGGCATCGGCCTCCTGGCCGCCGAGATCGAACAATCGGTCAGTGTGATCAATCAGCTGGCAAGCGACAGCAAAGCCATCAGCCAGGTATTGGATGTCATCAAGGGCGTGGCCGAGCAGACCAACCTGCTGGCGCTCAACGCGGCGATCGAGGCGGCACGCGCAGGCGAGCAGGGCCGCGGCTTCGCTGTGGTGGCGGATGAAGTGCGCAGCCTGGCCAAGCGCACCCAACAATCCACCGAAGAAATCGAACAAATGATTGGTCGCCTGCAGGGTGGCGTTGGTGCCGCGGTCAAGACCATGCACTCCAGTCACTCCATGGCTGAACAAACGGTCAGCCAGTCGGCCCAGGTTCAGCAGGCACTTGAGAATATCCTTGGTGCGGTCGGTGTCATCGTTGACCAGAATCAGCAGATCGCCGCGGCTGCCGAGCAACAGACCGCCGTCGCCCACGATATTGATCGCAACATTGTCGCGATCAACGAGGCTGGGCAGCGCACCGCCGAGGGCGCAGGCCATACCGAGCAGGCAAGTCGCGAGCTCACCGAGTTGGTCGGGCGGCTGCAGCAACTGATTGGTGCGTTCCGCGTCTGACCCTGCCGCTCATCGGCGTTGTGCCTAGGCGGTGATGTTCGGCAGAGCGGGCCTGGGCTGAGCGCGATCACTTCCAGCCAAACAACTCGCAGCTGTTGCGATAGCTGGCGTCCGCCAGCTCTTCCGGGCTAATGCCGCGCAGTTCGGCCAGCTCGCGGCAAATGTCCGGGAGGAATTCAGGGCTGTTGCGTTGGCCGGCGTGGCTGTGGGGTGTGATGTCCGGGGCGTCGGTTTCCAGGACGATGCTCTCGAGTGGCAGTTGCTGCAGCACACGGTGCATGCGGTGCGCCTGGGGCCAGGTGCCGGCGCCGCCCAGGCCGAGCTTGTAGCCGAGCTTGATGTACTCCCGCGCTTCTTCCCAGCTGCCACTGAAGGCATGTGCGATGCCGGTGCGCTTGAGCTTGTAGCGCTTCAAGGCGGCGATCATCGGCGCGTGGGCGCGGCGAACGTGAAGCAGTACCGGCAGTTCAAATTCATTGGCCAAGTCGAACTGTGCTTCGAGCAGCTCTTGCTGGCGATCCTTGTTCGGGTTTTCGATGTAATAGTCGAGGCCGATCTCGCCGATGGCGCAGAGCTTGTCTTGGCCGCGCAAGCGCTGCAACCAGTCGCGCAGCGCGTCGATATGCTCCGGTCGGTGATCCTGCAAGAACACTGGATGCAGGCCCAGCGCGGCATAGACGGCTGGCTCGTCCAATGCCATCTGCCAGACCCTGTCCCAGTTCGCCTGATGCACGCCAAGCACCAGAACGCGCTCGACTCCAGCCGTGGCGCAGCGGTCCAGCACCTCACCACGGTCCACGTCGAAGGGATCGAAGTCGAGATGGGTGTGGGTGTCGATCAAGGGCAAGGCTGGCTCTCCTTCAGTGGGTGCGTGGCAGTGCGTCAGCGGTGCGATTCTTCTTCGATCTGGATATCGCTGACGCCCAGTTCGGCCATGCGGCTGTGCTCGCTGGCGCGTTCGGGAATTTCCCAGGGCGCGTCGACGCTGGCGCGGGGCTCTTTGACGTGGTGCAACAGGATCTCCAGCTCGGCTTGCTCCATAGCAGGCGCTTCGAAGGCGCTCATTGTCAGCGAGGCGGGTTCGCCATTGATCAGGTAATGAATGCGGTAGCTTTTCAGTTCGGTCATGGCTGGGCTCTTTGCGGTGGCATGTGAAGCATCCGACCGCTAAATCACTCTCAGGCTCCCGATTCATCACGCTCCGAGTCGAGCAGGGCGGCTTTTCGCTCAACACCCCAGCGGTAACCGGTCAGTGCCTGGTTGGCGCCCACCACGCGATGACAAGGCACCAGCAACCCCACAGGGTTGCTGGCGCAGGCACGGGCTACAGCGCGCGGATGGCTGCCAAGGCTTGCAGCCAGCTCACCGTAACGTCGGGTCTCGCCCGGCGGAATACTCCGCAACGCCTGCCAGACTTGTTGCTGGAATGCGGTACCACGCAAGTCCAGCGGCAGCTGCGCGGCGCGGGTGGGCTCTTCCAGTTGGATGATGATCGAACGCAGCCATTCGCCGAGCCCAGCCTGATCGGGCAGCAGATGCGCTGCCGAGAAACGGGCGCCAAGTTCTTCAAGTAACGCCTGCCGTTCATCTCCGAACAACAGTGCGCATATCCCTTTTTCGCTGGCCGCCACCAGCAGCAGCCCCAAGGGGCACGGGCTGGTGGCATAGCGCAGGGTTTCGCCGGCACCTTTGCGTCGGCGCTGGGCCGGGCTGATCGCGGCAGTATGCTGATAGGCGCCGCGCGTGCTGCCGTAGCCGGCGTCCAAGGCTGCGCCAAGCACTGACTCGGCATCCGGCAGCTGCATTTCCAGTCGCTCTCGTCGGCGCGCTGCGGCCCAGGCGCGCGGCGTCAGGCCGGTTCGCGCCTTGAATGCGCGCGCCAGATGCGACGATGACAAGCCGATACGGGCAGCCAGCTGCTCCAGGGTCATCGGTTCGACGCTCTCATCCAGCAGGCGACAGGCGGCGATTACCAGCTCATCGAGCTGTTCGGCGAGGCTCTTGCCTTGAGGCGAACAGCGTCTGCACGCGCGGAATCCGGCGGCCTCGGCCTCGTGGATGTGGCTGAAGAAGCTGACACCCTCGCGCCGGGGACGACGTGCCGGGCAGCTCGGACGGCAAAAGATTCGGGTCGAATGCACGGCAAACACGAAGCGCCCATCGAAGCTCGGATCGCGATCGCAGAGCGCTTGCCAGCAGTGGTCGAAATCGAGCATTGCAGTGCTCCCTGGGTGAATGAGCGCGATTGTCCGCCCTGGCCGGCTCTGATGCCAATCCACAGTACGCTTTCAAACTTGCGGGCGAGCATGGAAGCCCGTTCGTGATTGCCGTAACCTGCAGATCTGCATAGTCAAATAGGGTCTGTAAGCCGCTGATGAAAACGCCAAAACGACTCGAGCCGTTGGTCGAGGATGGGCTGATCGACGAAGTGCTGCGCCCGCTGATGAGCGGCAAGGAAGCAGCGGTTTATGTAGTGCGCTGTGGTGATGAGCTACGTTGCGCCAAGGTCTACAAGGAAGCCAACAACCGCAGCTTCAGACAGGCCGTCAAATACCAGGAAGGCCGCAAGGTTCGTAGCAGCCGCGATGCTCGCGCCATGGCCAAGGGCTCCAAGCATGGGCGCAAGGAGAAGGAAGAAAACTGGCAGAACGCTGAAGTGGCCGCCTTGTTCAGGCTGGCGGATGCGGGCGTGCGCGTGCCCAAGCCGTATGACTTTCTCGATGGCGTGCTGCTAATGGAGATGATCTCCGGCGAAGACGGCGATGCCGCACCACGTCTCAACGACGTCGACCTGCACCCCGATGATGCGCGGGAATTTCATGCCTTCATGATCCATGAAGTGGTCAAGATGCTCTGCGCCGGGCTGGTGCATGGCGACCTCTCCGAGTTCAACGTGCTGCTTGATGAGCATGGGCCAGTGATCATCGACCTGCCTCAGGCAGTCGATGCGGCGGGTAACAACCACGCCTTCGAGATGCTCGAAAGGGACGTTGGCAACATGTCCGCCTACTTCGGGCAGTTCGCGCCCGAACTCAAATTCACCCGCTACGCCAAGGAAATGTGGGCACTGTACGAGGACGGCAAGCTCACGCCTGAATCCGAGCTCACCGGGGAATTCGCCGAGCCGGAAGACGCGGCGGATCTGGATGCCGTGATGCGGGAAATCAAGGCGACCCTGGCCGAACAGGAGCGCAAGGAAGCCCTGCGCAACGCAACGGACGAGCCCAGCGACGAGCCGCCCACGCCGCCGTGGATGCGTAACTGAGCAGCGCATGGCGGGGTTTGATCGCTTGATCTCGGGCACGGTGGGACCTTCTCGAACGTCCCACCTTGGAGCGATCACGGTTCAGTGTCCGCGTGATGCTAGCTGCCTATGAGCGTCGGGATCGCCAGCAAGCTGGCTCCTACAGAGCGAAGGCGTTCCGGGCGCTGAGGTTCGCAAGATTGGTCCGCTTTCCGCTTTTCGTAGGAGCGAGCTTGCTCGCGATCATCGCCCAGGGTTCCCCCGGATGCTCGCTGCCTGTACGAGTCCTGATCGCCAGCAAGCTGGCTCCTACAGAGCGAAGGTTCCGGGCGCTGAGGATCGCAAGACTGGTCGGCGGTCCGCTTTTCGTAGGAGCGAGCTTGCTCGCGATCATCGCCCGGCGTTCCCCCGGATGCTCGCTGCCTGTGCGAGTCCTGATCGCCAGCAAGCTGGCTCGTACAGGGCGATGGGTGTTCCGAGCCCTGCGGCTACAGAGCTGGTCCGCGGTCCGCTTTTCGTAGGAGCGAGCTCGCTCGCGATCATGGCTCGGCGTCCGCGTGATGCTGGCTGCCTGTGCAAGTCCGGATCGCCAGCAAGCTGCCTCCTACAGAGCAAAGGGTGTTCCGCGCGCTGCGGTTCACTGAGATGGTCGGTGTCGGATTTTCGTAGGAGCGAGCTTGCTCGCGATCATCGCCCGGCGTTCACTCAGGAGGGCGGTCGCAGAATTACTGCTCCGGCTGCTCCGGCGCTTCGCTCGTGTTGTCTGCATCCGACACCGCGCTCGGCTTCATCTCCCAGCCACCACCCAGTGCCACGAACAAAGCCACCTGAGACGTTGCCAGGGCGGTTCGTCCCTGCAACGCCTGCTGGCGAGCCTGCAGCGATCCGCGCTGCGCATCGAGCACCTCGTTGAGGTTCGCCTCGCCCAGTCGATAGCTCTTCTGCGCCAGTTCATAGGCGTAGGCCCGATGGCGGAGGGTGGTGCGCAGCGAGTCAAGGCGGCGTTGTTGCCCGTCGATGCGCACCAGTGAGCGCTCCACGTCCTCCAGTGCTTGAGCCAGTGCCTGCTGGAAGCCCAGGTAGGCGCTCTCGCCCTCTGCATCGGCCAGGTCGATCGCCGCGCCGCGCCGGCGGTAGTCGAGAAAGGGCAGGCCGAAAGTCGCACCGAGGCGGGCGAAATTCGAGGCGGTGGAAAAAGCATCGCCCAAGGCCAGCCCGGAGCGGCCGACTGCCGCCTGCAAGGCAAGCGTCGGGAACAGATCGCGGCGGGCGGCCAGCGATTGCAGTTGAGCTGCTTGCAGTTGCGCCGCTTCGGCAATCAAGTCCGGACGTCTTCGCAGCAGGTCCAGGGGTTGTCCGGGCGGGATGGGCTTGTCTGCCAGCGGAACCTTGGCGTCCGCTGTAAGCCGCCGGGCGATGCTTCCCGGTGGCTCGGCGAGCAGCGTATCCAGAGCCAGCCTCGCTTCGGCCAGGTTGATTTCCAGTTCGTCCAGGTCCGCCTGCAGTGAGGCGCGCTCGGCGGCGCTGGATTCGACATCCAGCCGAGTGACCTCGCCCGCCTCGAACAGTCGGCGGGCGATGTGTTCGAGGCCTTTCGCCAGCTCGATCCCCTCAACCAAAAGCGCGCGTTGCCCCTCAAGGGCGCGCAGTTGCATGTAGCCCTGCGCCATGTTCGAGGCGACCGCCAACCGGGCTGCAATGGCCTGGGCCTGGGCGGATCGGATCTGCTGGCGCGCACTGTCGGTTCGCGCGCGGGTGGCACCGAAGATATCCAGCTCCCAACTGGCCTGTAGCGCCAATTCCCAGTTATCGAAGGTGATCACGTCTTCATCTGGAATGAACTGGCCGATGGGGCTGTTGGGGTTCTGCTCGTTGTTGTTCTCGATCCACTGGCGGCTGGCCGAACCGGGCAGATCGAAGGTGGGGAAGAGACCGGCGCGGGCCTGCCGCAACTGCGCACGTGCGGTGTCGACGCGCAGCATGGCCAGGCGGATGTCGCGGTTGTTCTCCAGCGCCTGGCGCACGAGCTTTGTCAGCACTGGATCGTCGAATCGCTGCCACCAGTCGGCAAGCGCTTCGGCATCGGCTGGCTGTTGGCGCACCGCATGGAACCAGCTCTCCGGCACGTCGGGCGCCGGGCGCTCCGGCACGCTGGAGCAGGCGCCAAGGGCCAAAGCCAGTGCCAAGACCAGCGGCGTGCGGGACAATCGGCTCGGCATCAGGTTTCCTCCGGTTTGACGCGCATGAACAGCAGGTACAGGCAGGGCACTGCCAGCAGGGTGAGCAGGGTGGCAAAGCCCAGTCCGCCCATGATGGTGACGGCCATGTTGGCGAAGAAAGGGTCGAACAGCAGCGGCACCATGCCCAGCACCGTGGTGCCCGCTGCCATCATCACCGGCCGCAGGCGCGAAGCCGATGCCTCGACGATGGCAGTCAGACGCGGCACTTCATCCTCAATTTGCCGGTCGATCTCATCCACCAGCACCACGGCGTTCTTGATCAGCATGCCCGTCAGGCTGAGCAGGCCGAGCAGGGCCATGAAGCCGAACGGCTGGCCGGTCACCAGCAGCCCGAGCGTGACGCCGCACAGCGCCATCGGTACTACCAGCCAAATCATCAGTGGCTGACGGACCTTGGCAAATAGCAGCACCGTGACCAGCACCATCGCCAGATACGGCACTGCGAGCGTACTGGCCAGCGCCTGCTGAGCATCGGATGACTGTTCGTGGTCGCCGCCCCATTCCAGTGAATAACCGATCGGCAGTTCGATGTCCTCGATCAGCGGACGAATGCGCTCGAATGCGACGTTGGTGTACTCGCCGTCGCGCGGTTCAGCACGGACTGCAATGGTCCGTTCGCGGCCGTAACGGCGAATCATCGACTCCTCGGTCGTAGCCTCGACGCCGTCCGCTACCTGGGCCAGCGGCACGTAGCTGCGGGTGGCGGGGCTCCAGATCAGCCGTTGCAGCAGGTCGCCTGGTTCGACGCGATCCTCCGGGGTGGCGCGCAGGAGGATCGGGATCAGCTCGTCCTGCTCGCGGAACACGCTGACTTGTTGGCCCTCGCTGGCCACTGACAGCGCCTGCGCCACCTGTTGGCGTGTCAGCCCCGCGTCGGCCAGGCGGTCCAGGGCCAGCCGCGGACGCAGCACCGGCACAGGCGAGCGCCAGTCATCGCGGATGTTGAAGACCTGGCCCTGCTCCTGAAGGATTCGCTGACCTTCGGCCGACAGCCGGCGCAGCTCGTCAATGTCGGGGCCGCTGACCCGCGCTTCGAGCTTGGCTTCGGCGTTGGGGCCGAACATGAATTGCGCGGCGGCGGCGTCAGCAGACGGGTAGCGGCCCGGCAATGTCTGGTTCACCTCGCGAACCAGATCGGCGATCACCTCGGCATTTTCGGTGCGTACCAGAAAGTGCATCAGCGCCGGGTTGGGCTGTTCCGGCGCGTAGGTGAGCATGAAGCGCGACGCACCTGCGCCAACAAAGGTCGACACATCGGTTACGCCGTCCAGCTGCTTCAGGTAGGCCTCGACGTCCTCGGCGGTGCGGCTGGTCTCGCGAATGTGCGTGCCCTGGGGCAGGAACAGGTTCACGTAGAAGATCGGTGTGCTCGACGGCGGAAAGAAGCTCTGCGGCACGCGACTGAAGCCCAGCACGCTGAGGACCGTGAGCACAACTAAGATGCCCAGCGTCACCCAGGGGCGACCCAGCACTCCACCGGCGATACGGCGGTAGCGGTTGTAGATCGGCCCGCTGTAGGCATCGTCTGCGTCTGTGTCATCGTCCTCTTTGCCGCCCTTGCGCTCGAGCAGGTAGTGCCCGAACAGCGGCACCACCAGCAGCGCCAGCAGCCAGCTGAGCAGCAGCGACGCGGCGATGACGAAGAACAGCGAGAAGAGGAATTCACCGGTGGTGTCCTGGGACAGGCCGATCCCGGCAAAGGCCAGGATGCCGATGATGGTTGCGCCCAGCAGCGACCACTGCGTCTGCTGCAGCGTCTTGCGAGAGGCTTCGAGAATGCTTTTGCCGCGTTGTTTCTCGATCAGCATGCCGTCGCAGACCACTACGGCATTGTCCACGAGCATGCCCATGGCGATGATCAGCGCGCCGAGGGAGATGCGTTCCAGCTCGATCCCACCGATCCACATGAGCAGCAGCGTGCCGAGCACGGTGAGAAACAGCACGGCGCCGATGATCGCGCCGGCGCGTACACCCATGGCCAGGCACAGCACGCCGACGACGATGGCGACGGAAAGGAAGACGTTGAGCGCGAAGCTGTTGACCGACTCGTTGACGATGCTGTGCTGCTGATACAACGGATGCAGTTCGGCGCCCAGCGGCATCAGGTACTGCATGGACTCCAGCTTCGCCTCGACGCTACGACCGACTTCGACGATGTTGCTGCCCGACACACCGCTGACGCCGAGGGTCAATGCCGGCTCACCGTTGTGGCGGATGATCTGGCGCGGGCGTTCGGCGTATTCGCGTTTCAAGGTGGCGATGGAGCCCAGGTCGACGCTTTGCTGGCCTTGGCCCACTGGCAATGCACGCAGCGCATCCAGGGAGTCAAACGCGCCGGTCGGACGGATGTGGACGAAGAATTCGCCGGCCCGCACGCCGCCGGCTTCCACCGCTGCGTCGGCATCGGTCAGCGCCGCAACCAGCTCTTGTGGAGACAGCTTCAGTGCGGCCAGGCGCGCCTGATCGACTTCCACCAGAATTCGCTCTTCACGCACGCCGGCCAGTTCGACCTGACCAACGCCGTCCGCCGTGATCAGCCCGCGGCGCAGGTCCTTGGCGACTTCATGCAGCTCTTCCAGCGTCAGGCCTTCACCGGTCAGGGCAAAGAAGATGCCGTAGACATCGCCAAAGTCGTCGTTGACCAGCGGTGGGTCCAGGCCTGGAGGCAGCTGTTGTCGAGCATCTTCGACCTTGCTGCGCAGCTGGTCCCAGATCTGATCGAGCTGCTCACCCGAGTAACGGTCCTGGATTTCGACACGGATTTCCGCCAGACCGATCATCGAGCGCGAGCGGATCTGCTTGACCTCGGAAAGCTCCTGGATGGCGCTTTCCAGGGGTTCGGTCACTTCCTGCTCGACTTCGAGTGCGGTCGCGCCGGGATACTGCACCGTGACGATGGCTTCTTTGATGGTGAATTCGGGATCTTCCAGTCGGCCCATTTCGAAGAACGCGACGACGCCCCCGACCAGGCAGATCAGGACCAGCACCCAAATGTTGACCGGTTTGCAGATGGCGTAACGTGCTAAATCCATCCGCTTACTTCCGCCGTTCGGCTTTGATCGGCTGGTCTTCCGACAGCTTGCTGCCGCCCGCCACCACCACCAGCATGTCGTTGTTCAGCTCGCCGCTGACCACCGCGTGATCGTTTTCGATGCGCTCGAGCTGCAAGTCCTGGCGCTGGGCATGACCGTCCACCGCCAACCAGAGGTAATGGCTGCCGTTTGGCGCTGTTTGCACCGCGTTGAGCGGCAGGCGAAAACGCGGCGGCGTATCGCTTTGCGAGGCGGCAGGCCGCTGGAGGCGAACCCGCATGGCCATTCCCGGCAGCAGGTTGTAGTCCGCCGGCGGCTCGCCTTGCAATGTCAGGTTGTAGGTGCGTGAGCCCTCGCGAGGCTGGGTGCTGTGTTCCTTGTAGGCCAGTGGCAGGGTCAGGTCGGCGATGACCAGTTCGCCCACGGCCTCCAATGTGCTGTTCAGTGGAATGCTCAGCGCCGCGCTCTCTGGCAGGTCGACCGCGACCTCGATGTGCTGGTTGTTCTGCAGTTCCAGTACGGGCGAGCCTGTGGCAACCACCATGTCCGGTTCGACCAGGCGCCGCGCGACCACGCCATCGAACGGTGCCTCCAGCGTGCTGTGATTGACGTTACGAAGGGCGCTGTCACGGGCGACCCGCGCCGCCACCACATTGGCCTGCAGCGGTTCGACCGCGGCCGGAGCGAGAATCCCCTCGGCCAAAAGGGCGCGTTTGCGGGTCAGGTCTGCCTCCAGCTGGCGCAGCCGTGCCTCGGCTTCGCGCAGTTGCAGCTCGTAGTCGGTGTCATCGAGCTTGGCCACCGGCTGACCTTTTTCAACGCGTTCACCCTCGTCGACGAGGATCTGCTCGACGCGGCCCGGCACCTGAAATGCCAGCTGCGTGCTGGTCACGCTATCGACCACCCCCGGAAAGCGCAGCGCCTCGGGGCCGTTATCAATGCGCTGCAGGGGCTCGACGAAAGCGACACGTGGCGGGACTTGCGCAGGTTCCGTGTCCTCGGAGCAGCCAGACAGCGCCAGCAACATGCAGATCGAAGCGGTGATATTGAGATGCGGTGAGTGGCCTCTCGACGATAAAAGCGGCATCCGTTCTCCTGGGCGATAGGGACGAGCAAGACATCGCGGTGCCAATGCGAAACGCCGCGACAGAACCAGTAGAACCCCGCTCTGGCTCGGGAGTTCGGACTATGCTGAAGTGACCCGTCGGTCAGTCGGTTTTGCCTGCGGCAATGGGGCTGCGGTCAATCTGCCGCCGATTGGGCGTATCATTGCTCAGCGTTCAAAATGTCAGTGCAGGAGAGAGTCGCAATGCAAGGTCAGCCACAGGTCATCGAATATCTGAAAGAACTGCTGCGTGGGGAGCTGGCGGCGCGCGATCAGTATTTCCTGCATTCGCGGATGTATGCCGATTGGGGCTTCACCAAGCTCTACGAGCGGATCAATCACGAGATGGAAGAGGAAACCCAGCACGCCGACGCGTTGCTCAAACGCATCCTGTTCCTTGAAGGCACTCCGGACATGACGCCTGAGGCGATGCATCCAGGCCAAACGGTCCCCGAGATGTTGCGAGCCGATCTGGCACTCGAATACAAGGTGCGCGAAGCCTTGGCCAAAGGCATCACGCTGGCCGAGCAGCATGGCGATTACCAGACGCGTGAAATTCTAGAATTGCAGCTGATGGACACCGAAGAGGATCACGCCTACTGGCTGGAGCAGCAGCTCGGGATGATCGATCGAATCGGCTTGCAGAATTATCTGCAGACGCAGGCAAGCTGATCACGCAAACGAGTCACCACGAGGCCAGGCGCAATGCCTGGCCTCGTCGTTTCAGGCAGGTCAGATGCGGAAGCGACTGACCATCGTCTGCAGCTGACTGCCCAGACGTGCAAGCTCTACGCTAGACGCGGCCGTTTCATCGCTGGCCGCGGCAGTCCTCTCCGACACATCGCGCACGTTCACCACGCTCCGGCTGATCTCTTCGGCTACGGCGCTCTGCTCTTCGGCGGCCGTGGCGATCTGCTGGTTCATGGCCTGGATGTTCGACACCGTGCTGGTGATGCGTGCCAGTGATGTGCCGGCGCGGCGGGTCAGCTCGACACTGCTTTCGGTGAGGTTGCGGCTGTTCTGCATGATCGCTGACACCTGTTGCGTGCCGCCCTGCAGCGCCGTCACCAACCCTTCGATTTCCTCGGTGGATTTCTGCGTACGTTGCGCCAGGCCGCGCACTTCGTCGGCGACCACGGCAAACCCGCGTCCGGCTTCACCTGCGCGTGCTGCTTCGATTGCAGCGTTAAGCGCCAGCAGATTGGTCTGCTCGGCCACGGCGCGGATCACGTTCATTACGCTGCCAATCTTGTCGCTGTCGCTCTGCAGGGCGGTCATCGCCTCAGAGGATCGGATGACTTCACTGGCCATGCGCTCAATCTGCTCCACCACTTCGGCTACGACCCGATCACCCTCACGTGCTTCGTGATCGGCCTCGGTTGCTGCCTGCGCGGCCTGTTCGGCGTTGCGTGCGACCTCTTGAACGGTGGCCGACATTTCATGCATGGCGGTCGCGACCTGATCGGTTTCCTCCTTCTGGCTGTTGACCCCGGCACTGGTCTGGGCGGTGACAGCCGATAGTTCTTCGGCCGCGCTGCTGATCTGGCTTACACCGTCGCGTATGCCGCCAATCAGCTCACGCAAGGTGGTACCCATCTGCTGGATGCCTTGCTGCAGGACACCCAACTCGTCGCTGCGGGTGATCTTTGCAGTGGCAGTCAGATCGCCCGAAGCAATGCGTTCGACATCCGCCATGGTAGTGCGCAGCGGGAAAATGATCTGGCGGGTGATCAACCACGCTGCAAGCACCCCGAGCAGCAGTGCCAGCGCTGTGCTGACGACGAGCCTGTTGCGCGCTTCACCGCTTTCGATGTCCAGGCGGTTTAGCTGGAAGTCGTACAATTCATCGCTGAGGCGCACGATTTCCTTCTGCTGGTCGGTCATTTCCTGGCGTGCCTTTGCAATCGCCTGGGTGGCGCTGACCAGGCTTTCGATTGCTGCGCGGTATTCACCAAGCACGGTGCGGATCTGGCCAACGGCGTCGCGGTTGCTCAGATCGATCACGCCACGGTTTTGCTCCATTGTTGCCACGGTGGCATCGAGCTGGCTGTAGACGTTTTGTATTTTCTCAGCGCTCGACGAAGCCATGTAGATGCGCAGTAGGTAGTGAGCCTGCTTGATCTCATCGCGGATATCGGTAATTGCGCGAAGCTGCTCGAAGCGCTGGTCTTCGTACTCGGGGAGCTGCAGTACGCGGGAATGGACGGCGCTGGTCAGTTCACTCAGGCGTGCGGCTGCACTGTCGATTGTTTGCTGCGATCCGTTCGCCAGCACGTAGCTCTGACGCATGTTGTTCAGCGAGTGCTGGTATCGCTCGTTGTAGCCGGCCTGCTCCTTGAGCATTGCCACGTTCACGGGGTTCTTGAACGTATTGAGCAGTTTTGTCTGCTGGGCCAGGTAGATCCCCAAATTCTTGTCCAGGCGCTCGGTGGACTCGGTGTCGCCGTTTGCCAGCATGAATTGCAGCCGCGCGATGCGCAGGTCGGTCAGCGTGTCGTTGAGATGCGATATCTCAGTCATCCAGCTGCTGCGTTGAATCACGCTGCCCAGGCTGCCCCAGCCATTCCAGGCTACAACCAATGTAAGAACCAGGACGGCGCCAAAGCCCAGGGCGAGCTTTCTGCTGACGCCAATATTTCCAAACCAGCTATTCATTCAAAATCCACTTGCGAGAGACGATCAGAGAAACTGCGACGGACCGTCGACAGCTGCGGTGCGCCGCGTTTTCGGCCCGAAAAGTCGAGACTTTAGTGCGTTGTTAATATGGCGCCATAAATACGACAAATGATTGTCGAGGTCACTGCGACGTTAAGCCCGCGGCTGCAAGTCACAAAAAAACCCGCCGCAGCGGGTTTTTCTGATCGATTGCATCAGTCAGTCAGCAGCTCTTCGTTGTGGCCGGTCGAGGCAGCTAACTGCAGCTGCTCGCTGGTCATGGCTCGAACCTGCTCAGTGAGTGCCGGGTCGTCGTTCAGGGCTCGGCCATAAGCCGGGAACATGTCGTTGAGCTTAGCTTGCCACTCAGGCGACTCGACCTGCGCCTTGAAGGTGGTTTTCAGCAAGGTGAGCATGATGGGCGCAGCGGTAGACGCTCCAGGCGAGGCCCCGAGCAGTGCCGCAATGGAGCCATCCGAAGCGCTGACGATTTCAGTACCGAACTGCAGCACGCCGCCTTTTTCCGGATCGTCCTTGATGATCTGGACACGTTGCCCCGCGGTGATCAGCTCCCAATCATTGGCATCGGCCTCAGGGAAGTAATCCTTCAGCTCAGCGATACGGTCTTCCTGGCTAAGCATCAGCTGGCCGATCAGGTACTGGCTCAGATCTAGGTTATCCAGGCCGGCCTGAACCATTGGCACGGCGTTGTCAGTGCTCAAGGAACCCGGGAGGTCCATCAGCGAACCGTTCTTCAGGAATTTGCTCGAGAAAGTAGCGAAGGGACCGAACAGCAACACTCGCTCACCATCGATCACGCGCGTATCCAGGTGTGGCACGGACATCGGCGGCGAACCGACCGACGCCAGCCCGTAGACCTTGGCCTGATGCTGCGCGACAACCTCGGGGTTACGTGTCATCAGGAACTGGCCGCCTACCGGAAAGCCAGCGTAGCCCTTGGCTTCGGGAATGTCGGCCATCTGCAACAGCTTCAATGCGCCGCCGCCAGCGCCGATGAAGACAAAGCGCGCCTTGACGCTGGTCTCGGTCCCGCCGTCAGCGAGATCCGCGGAGACGACGGTCCAGGTGCCGTCATCGTTGCGCACGATGTCGCGTACCTCATGCTGCAGCTGCAGTTTGACCTGCTCGCTTTTGCCCAGAGCGTTGAACAACTGACGGGTGATCTCGCCGAAGTTCACGTCGGTGCCGATCGGCATGCGGGTGGCTGCAACCTGCTGGGCGTCGCTGCGTCCGTTCATCACCAGCGGAACCCACTCGGCGATCTGCTGTGGCTGCTCGGAGTATTCCATGCCCTTGAATAGCGGGCTCTGTTGCAGGGCTGCGTGGCGCTTGCGAAGGAAGTCGATATTGTCTTCGCCCCAGACAAAGCTCATGTGCGGGACGGCATTGATGAATCGGCGCGGCTCCTGAAGCACGCCGCGCTCCACCTGATGAGCCCAGAACTGTTTGGAGACTTCGAATGACTCGGCAATACTCACGGCCTTGCTGATGTCGATGCTGCCGTCGGCTTTCTCCGGCGTGTAGTTGAGCTCGCAGAAGGCGGAGTGCCCGGTGCCGGCGTTGTTCCAGGCATTGGAGCTTTCGTCGGCCACGCTCGGCAGACGCTCATGAACTTCCATGGTCCAGCTCGGCTCCAGTTCGTGCAGATAGGTCGCCAGGGTGGCACTCATGATGCCGCCGCCAATCAGCAGGGCATCCACGGTCTTTTCGGGTTCATTGGGCTTGGAGCAGGCGACCAGTGCGAAGCACGTAAGCGCCAGGGTCAATTTCTTCATCAAGGTTCTGTTTTGCCTGGTAAGGGTTAAGCGGGGCAGCGCGTGTCGTTCAAAGGAATGGCTCGCCGCCCGCGAGGGCAGCTGATTCGGATCCGAGGGAAGACAAGCGCATACGGGTAGGCCAGAGGCCTGGAGGCAAGGCGGCGGTGGTGATGCTCGACTTAAGCGGCAAGCGACCGGTTGCGGGCATGCCGCGACCGCCTCCTTGCGAGGGGCGCGGATTCTATTAGGGAGCTAAGCATATAGCAACGCCAAGCACTGGCTGCTTAGCTTGGGCCTCGCATGTCCTGGTCTTCTAGTTGCTCCGTGCTCCGTTACGGCAGCCAGACTCAAGGTCCTTGAGGATCGGGCAATCCGGCCGGTCATCGCCCTGACAGGTGTCGACCAGCTCTTGCAGGGTGTCGCGTAACCCCACCAGTTCAGCGATCTTTTGATTGAGCGCCTCGATATGCGCGCCGGCCAGGGACTTAACGTCAGCGCTGGCGCGATGGCGGTCCTGCCAGAGCGTGAGCAGCCTGCTCACTTCCTCCAATGAGAAGCCCATATCGCGCGAGCGCTTGATGAAGGCAAGGCGGTGCAGGTCTTCCTCGCCGTAGTGACGGTAGCCGTTGGCGCTGCGCCCGGCGGGGGAGATCAGGTCGATGGACTCGTAGTAGCGAATCATCTTTGCCGATAACCCGCTTTTCTTTGCTGCTTGGCCAATGTTCATGTGTGCATCCAGACGAATCGGTGTGAGGCTGTTGTGTGCTGCGTCGGCGCGCCGACCACAGCCCACGCGCGGCGGCACGCTAGTCCTTCGGCTCCCAACGCTTGAGCAGCAATGCGTTGCTGACCACGCTGACACTCGACAGCGCCATTGCCGCGCCTGCCACCACCGGGCTGAGAAAGCCGAACGCTGCCAACGGAATACCGACCAGGTTGTAGATGAACGCCCAGAACAGGTTCTGCTGGATCTTGCGGTAGGTGCGGCGGCTGATCTCCAGTGCCGCGGGCACCAGGCGAGGATCGCCGCGCATCAGGGTGATACCGGCGGCATGCATGGCCACATCGGTCCCGCCGCCCATGGCAATACCGACGTCGGCTGCGGCCAGCGCTGGCGCATCGTTGATGCCGTCGCCGACCATCGCCACCACCGCGCCGCCTTTTTTCAGCTCGGCGACCGTGGCGGCCTTGTCGGCCGGCAGCACTTCGGCATGCACGCTGTCGATCTGCAGCGCCTCAGCCACTACGCGCGCACTGCCGCGGTTGTCACCGGTGATCAAATGGCTGCGAATATGCCGGGCGTTGAGAGCCGCAATCGCTTCAGCGGCGCCTTCCTTGAGGCTGTCGCCAAACGCGAACAGGCCGAGCACGCGAGGTTGCGGCGCAGTCTCGATCAGCCAGGACAGCGTGCGGCCTTCGCTTTCCCATGCTTCGGCTTTGCCCGCCAGCTCGCCCGGTTGCAGGCTGCTGTCGTCCATCAGCCTGCGATTACCCAGCGCCAGCGAGCGGCCATCAAGGTCGCCCGAGATGCCACGTCCGGTTAGCGACTGGCTGCGCTCAACGTCGGCGACCGTAATGCCTTGTTCTGCGCAACGGTCGAGCACTGCCTGAGCGAGTGGATGTTCACTGCCGCGTTGCAGTGCCCCAGCTTGTTGCAACAGCGTGGCTTCGTCGCCGTCCACGGCATGCAGATGCACGACGCGTGGCTTGCCGGAGGTGAGTGTGCCGGTCTTGTCGAAGGCGACGGCTGTCACGGCATGGGCGACTTCCAGCGCCTCGGCGTCCTTGATCAGAATGCCGTGGCGTGCGGCGACGCCGGTGCCCGCCATGATCGCCGCAGGTGTCGCAAGGCCCAAGGCGCAGGGGCAGGCGATTACCAGCACGGCAACGGCGTTGATCAACGCAACTTCAGCCGGAGCGCCGACAAACAGCCAGCCGGCGACTGTTATCAGGGCGATGACCAATACGGCCGGGACGAAGACCTGGCTGACCTTGTCCACCAGCTTCTGAATGGGCGCTTTGGCCGCCTGAGCGTCCTCCACCAACCGAATGATGCGCGCCAGTACCGTTTCGCCGCCGAGGGCCGTGGTGCGCACCAGCAAGCGTCCTTCGCCGTTGATCGCGCCACCGGTGATACGGTCGCCCGGCTCTTTGTTCACCGGCAGGCTTTCACCGCTGATCAAGGCTTCATCGGCCTGGCTCTCACCTTCGACCACCTCGCCGTCCACCGGGAAGCGCTCGCCAGGCTTGACCAGTACCAGGTCGTCCAGGCGCAGGGCGGCGATGGCAACGTCCTCTTCACGACCGTCGACCACCCGTAAGGCCCGATCCGGCCTGAGCGCCTCCAGCGCACGGATAGCCGCGCTGGTCTGACGTTTGGCGCGGCTTTCCAGATACTTGCCCAACAGAACGAGGGCGATCACCACAGCAGACGCTTCGAAATACAGATGCGGCATCTGCCCGGCCTCAGCGGCCCACCACTGGTAGAGGCTCAAGCCGTAACCGGCGCTGGTGCCGATCGCTACCAGCAAATCCATGTTGCCGGCGCCAGCGCGCACGGCTTTCCAGCCGGCCACATAAAAACGCGCCCCGAGGATGAACTGCACAGGTGTGGCGAGGAGGAATTGAATCCAGGGTGGCAGCATCCAATGCAGCCCCAGCAGGTCGCCGAACATCGGGATCACCAGCGGCGCGGCCAGCAGCAACGCGGCGATCACTGCCCAGCGTTCGCGGCGCAGACGGCTGTCGCTCGTGTCCGTGGCGGGCTCGTTATCGCTGCTGGCCTGTGCCTTGTAGCCGGCTGCTTCGACGGCCTGGATCAGTACCGTTGCGTCTACCGCGCCGAGCACCTCGATGCGTGCGCGTTCGCTGGCCAGGTTCACCGACGCGCTGCGTACGCCCGGTACTTTGAGCAGGGCGCGCTCGATACGGCCGGCGCAGCTGGCGCAGGTCATGCCTTCGATAGCCAGCTCCAGCGTCTGCACCGGCACGCCGTAACCTGCCTTTTCCACGGCTTGTATCAGCGCGGCGATATCGCCTTCATGGGTTTGCACGCGGACCTGCTCGGCGGCGAGGTTCACCGCCGCATTGTCGACGCCGGGCACCTTCAGCAGGGCGCGTTCGACCCGCCCGGCGCAGCTGGCGCAGGTCATGCCGGTAATAGGCAGAGTGTAGGTTGCGCTGGTCATGGTTCGCTCCGAATGGGCCTGATGCCGATGATGATCAACCTTCACCTTATGGGAAGGTCAAGTCGAGTAACAGGTTGTCGCAGCCAGTCTATTGACCCTGTCAGTGTGGCAAGGTTGAGCATGCTGAAGTCGTCAATAAACGAGAGGAGCACCTGATGCATACGTTCAACGTGACAGGCATGACTTGCGCGCATTGCCAGCGCGCCGTGACCCAGGCGATTCAGTCCCGAGATCCCAGTGCCAAGGTTGATGTCGATCTTGAGGCAGGAGTGGTGCGAGTGGAGGGTGGGCTGGACGAGGCGGCTATCCGCGAGGCCATTGAAGAAGAGGGCTATCAGGTCCAGTGACGCGATACGCGGCAGCCGGTGCTGCCGCGGTTTTATGCGATAGGTCAGTGGGCGACGGAACTGTCCCAGTCCTTGACTAGGCCACGGAACACCGGGTCGATCAGGGCGGCGCAATCCTTTTCCGGATCGAACAGGGTCGGGTCGCGGGTCCAGTCGCTGAACACACCGACGATCAGCGCGTGCAAGGTGCGCGCGGCCAGTTTTGGCGTGATGCCTGGATAAAGACTGTCGGCGGCACTCTCCAGCAGTTTCTCGCATAGCTCGATAAACAGATTGATGAACGCGTGGTGGCGTTCTTCCGCTTCGCGCAGTTCTTCCGTGAATTCGCAGCGGTGCAGAAGAATGGTCATCACGCGGCGCTTCTGCTCGTCCCGACCCAGTGCACTGATGCCTTCGATGCAGAGTTCATGCAGCGCTCGCAACGGCTGCTGCTGGGTGCAACTGCAGAGTCGCTCGGCCATTTGCTCCGGCGGCAGGCGAACCTGGTTGAGCATTTCATGAAACAGATGTGCCTTGTTCTGGAAATGCCAATACACAGCGCCGCGAGTCACCCCGGCGTCTCGGGCAATCTGATCCAGGCTGGTATGCGCCACACCCTTGTCGAGAAATAGCCGCTCGGCAGAGGCGAGCAGGGCGATACGGGTCTTTTCGGCGTCTTCTTTGGTTCTTCGCATGTGAGAGCTACGGCAGCCTGACGCTGCATTGAATAAGGCCTTGGCGGGCGGGCTATGCGGAGTTCGTCCTTCAACTTCTGCAACTTCTGCAACTTTGGATGTTTACAATCGTCTGTGTATGTAACAGCATCTGACCTTCTCTGTAAATGATCGATCTCTACCGCGACTTCCCTGCGCGTTGACGTTTCGGCTTTTTCCGCTTCGCGAGTTCTCTCCATGCCCCTTCCGATTTTGCTCATTCTGGGTGCTCTTAGCGCCTTTGGCCCGCTGGCCATCGACTTCTATCTCCCAGCGTTCCCCTCGATTGCGCGCGCTTTTGCCACAGACGTGGAACACGTTCAGCTGTCGCTGGCGGCTTACTTTATCGGCCTGGCCCTTGGTCAGTTGATCTATGGGCCCCTGGCGGATCGGTATGGCCGGCGCTGGCCGCTGTTGGTGGGCGTGACGCTGTTTACTCTGGCGTCGCTGGCGTGCGCGTTCGCGCCGTCGCTGGACTGGCTGATCGCCGCGCGTTTCGTCCAGGCGCTGGGTGGCTGTGCAGGCATCGTGGTGACCCGCGCGGTTGTGCGTGACAGCTGCGATCCGGTCCAGGGCGCCAAAGTCTTTTCCCAACTGATGCTGGTGATGGGGCTGGCGCCGATCCTCGCACCACTGGCGGGTGGGCTGTTGATGAACGCCTTTGGCTGGCAGGCGATCTTCGTCTCGCTGACGATATTCAGTGCGCTGTGCGGCGTTGCAGTCGCGATGCGGCTGCCGGAGACCTTGCCGGCCGATGCGCCCAAACACGCCCTGAGCGGTACCTTCGGGCGCTACGTCGCGTTGTTTCGTGACGGCGAATTCATCGCCTTCGCGCTCTCCGGCGGTGTAGCCATGGCGGGCATGTTCGCCTATATCGCCGGTTCGCCCTTCGTCTTCATCGAGCTTTATGGCGTTCCGGCCGAGCACTACGGATGGCTGTTCGGCAGCAATGCGGCTGGATTCATCCTCGTTTCGCAGATCAATGCACGGCTGTTGCGCTTGCGCGGTCCGGGTTTCTGGTTAAGGCGCCTGGTTTGGTTCTACTTCGCTTGCGGCGCGGCGCTGCTGCTAATCGCGCTGAGCGAGCCCGATGCGCTGTGGCCGTTGCTGATCCCCTTGTTCGCCGGGCTGGCGAGCCTTGGCAGCATCCTGCCCAACGCGACTGCTTGTGCCATGGCAAAGCAGGGCAAGCAGGCGGGGCTGGCGTCGGCCTTGATGGGCAGCATGCAGTTCTGCGTCGCTGCCTTTGCATCGGCAGCGGTGGGTTGGATGCATAACGGCACCGCGGTGCCGATGGCCCTGGCAATCACTGTATGTGCCGGCCTGGCGGCGTGTCTGGCCTGGTACACCGGCCAGATCGCGATTACGCAGCGCAGCCAGGAGTCCGCCTCGTCCTGAGGCGGCACGCCAGCCGACCAGAGGTCAGAATCCTTCGAGGACGACCTTGCCCTTGGCTTTGCCGCTTTCGATGAAAGCATGGGCGCGACGCAGGTTCTCGGCGTTGATCGTGCCGTAGTGCTCTCCCTGCGTGGTTTTGAGTACACCGCTATCGATCAGCTCGGCGACCCGGTTGAGCAACTGGTGCTGGGCGATCATGTCCGGCGTCTGGTACAGCGAACGGGTGTACATGAACTCCCAGTGCAGCGACAGGCTCTTGCGCTTGAGCAGGCTGATGTCGAGGCTTGCCGGATCATCGATCAAGGCCAGGCGCCCTTGAGGCTGCAACGCCTCGACGATCTGCGCCAGATGCACGTCGGTGTGGGTCAGGCTGGCGACGTGGGTGACGTCGGCGATGCCCACTCGTTGCAGCTCGGCGGCCAGTGGCTGGCTGTGATCGATCACTTCATGAGCGCCCAACTCTCGCACCCAGTCCTGGGTTTCGCTGCGCGAGGCCGTGCCGATTACCTTCAGTCCGGTCAGCTGGCGCGCCAGCTGCGTCAGGATCGAGCCGACACCTCCTGCTGCACCGACGATGAGTAGACGCTGGTCACGCTCATCTTTGCTTGCGCTGATTTGCAAACGTTCGAACAGCAGTTCCCAGGCGGTGATCGACGTCAGCGGCAGCGCCGCTGCGGCCGCGAAATCAAGTGTTGCGGGCTTACGGCCGACGATGCGTTCGTCTACCCGATGCAGCTCGCTGTTGGCGCCGGGGCGGTCCAGCGCGCCGGCATAGAACACCTCATCGCCGGGCTGGAAGAGGGTGACTTCGCTGCCCACCGCGCGCACCACGCCGGCGACATCCCAGCCGAGCACCTGATACTGACCGGCTTCCGGCTGCACACGCATGCGGATCTTGGTATCCACCGGGTTCACCGAAATGGCGCGGACCTCAACAAGCAGGTCGCGCGGGCCGGGTGCGGGATCAGGCAGTTCGATGTCGATCAGTGAATTCACGTCGTCGACTGGCAGGGATTGTTGGTAGCCGATGGCTTTCATCGTGAGTCTCCTTCTAGAGCTGAGCATTGAATACCGCCATGTTCGGCTTTCGCGCTGCGATGAAAAACCGCATATTTCGCAGAGACTCTTTCAATGGAATATTGAAAATGCTGCGTAGCGATGACCTACAGGTATTCGTACTGACCGCTGAACTGGGGAGCCTGTCGGCCGCCGCTCGACAGTTGGAATTATCGCCGGCCGTTGCCAGTGCGGCGCTCAAGCGACTGGAAGCGCAATTGGGTTGCCGCTTGCTGGTGCGTTCGACCCGGAGCCTGAGGCTGACGGGCGAAGGCGAGCTCTATTTGCCCCATGCGCGTTCGGCCTTGCAGAGCCTGGTCGAGGGTCAACAACTGCTTGCGGGCGGTAAAGCGACTATCAGTGGCACGCTGCAGCTGTCAGCGCCGTCAGATTTCGGCCGCAATGTGCTTCTGCCCTGGCTGGACGAGTTCCAGCTGCAGCACCCGCTCTTGAGCCTTCGATTGTTATTGGCGGATCGCAATGCCGACCTGTTTCGGCAGCCGGTCGATATCGCGCTGCGCTATGGCCAGCCGGAAGATTCCAGCCTGGTGGCGGTCCCGGTGGCGGCGGCCAATCGGCGCGTGCTCTGCGCTTCGCCGGGCTACCTGGAGGCACATGGATCGCCGCGCACGCTGGCCGACCTCGTCGACCATAATTGTCTGCGATTCATGTTGGCCGGGCGGGTGCATGAGCGCTGGTGCTTTCTCGACGACCGCCACCGCGAGCTGGAGCAGCTGGTGAGCGGTGATCGCGTCAGCGACGATGCCGATGTAGTGCGCCGCTGGGCGCTGGCAGGGCGGGGTGTGGTGTATAAATCCTGGCTGGACATCGCGCAGGATGTACAGACGGGACGACTGGTAGTGCTGCTGCCGGAGCTGCTGGGCGAGTCGACGCCGCTGAACCTGATCTGTGCCCATCGTGCTCATTTGGGCGAGCGGGTGCGGCTGTTGCATGAGCATCTGGTCGAGCGATGCCAGCGGCTGATCCAGCTGGCGCCGTTCGCCCACTGACGGGCCGCCCACGGCGGCCCTTATCGATTACTTGGCCAGGCGGGCGTCGAGGCTGTTCTGTGCCAGCCGGCGTGCCTGATCCTCGGTCATGCCCAGGCTTTCATGCAGTGCCATGAAGTTCTCGGTGACGTAGCCGCCAAAGTAGGCCGGGTCGTCGGAGTTCACCGTCACCTTCACGCCCTGTTCCAGCATCTGCAGGATGTTGTGTTGGCTCATGTCGTCGAACACGCAGAGCTTGGTGTTCGATAGCGGGCAGACCGTAAGTGGAATCTGCTCGTCGATCAGGCGCCCGATCAGTTTCGGGTCCTCGGATGCGCGCACGCCGTGGTCGATGCGGCTGACCTTGAGCAGGTCCAGCGCTTCCCAGATGTATTCCGGCGGGCCTTCTTCGCCGGCATGGGCGACGGCGAGGAAACCTTCAGCGCGGGCTTTGGCGAAGACGCGCTCGAACTTGCTCGGTGGATGTCCCATTTCGGAACTGTCCAGGCCGACCGCGAAGAAGGCGTCACGGAAAGGCATCGCCTGTTCCAGCGTCTTGAAGGCTTCCTCTTCCGGCAGATGGCGCAGGAAGCTCAAGATCAGTCCGCTGCTGATGCCAAGCAACTCGCGGCCGTCAGCCAGCGCGCCGCTGATACCGCGCATCGCGACTTCGAAGGGGATGCCGCGATCAGTGTGAGTCTGCGGATCGTAGAAGGGCTCGGTATGCACGACGTTCTGCTCTTCGCACTTCTGCAGGTACGCCCAGGTCAGGTCGTAAAAGTCCTGCTCGGTACGTAGCACATCGGCGCCAGCGTAATAGAGATCGAGAAACTCCTGCAGGTTGCCGAAGTTATAGGCGCTGCGCAGCGCGTCGACGTTATCCCAGGGGAGGGCGATCTTGTTGCGTTCAGCCAGGCGAAACAACAGCTCGGGTTCGAGCGAGCCTTCGAGGTGCAGATGAAGCTCGGCTTTCGGTAGGGCGTTGAGCCAGTCGTACATGAGAGATTCCCCATCTGGAAAAGGCGCATTTAATCACGCTGGCCGGATTGACCCCAGGGTCAGATTGGCTGCCGATGGACTGATGTTCCCGCGCTGCACGTTCAGTTCGGTCACGAGTCGTTCGGACTGTGCAAAAAATGAGCAAGGTCGTCGAAGCGAGAGCGGGCGCGGTTAAGCACGCTTAGCCCAACGGTTATCCACAATCTTGTCCACCTGTTCTGCGGATAACCGCAAAGGCGCTTAATGGCGGTATGAAATCATCCGCTTTGATTGATTTTCTGAGCTAAAAACGCTTGGTAATCAATGGTTTTGTGCACACCGAGATACTGTTTTGGCGTTTCGGTTAAAAAATGAACGCAAGTATCGAGGCCGCGTCGCCGTTGGGCTTGCCGCATTTCTCCCATTGTTATCCACAAGGTGATGCACACGAACGGTGGACAACCTGCGGACGAAAAAAAGCCACGCTTGCCTGGGGCAGCGTGGCTTTCGAGTGCAGACGCGCCAGTAAGGCGCACGCTCTACAGTCTGTCAGTTCTGAGTGGGGGCGGGGGTGCGTGGCTCCACTGGTTCACCTACGTCCGGCTCGTCGTCGTCGGGCATGGTGACATCGACATCAGGCACTGTGACGGTTTTTTCCTTGGTGCCTACGTCCACTTCTGGCGCATCCACGTCGTATTCCGGCATGTTGCCGCCTTCGACTTCAACATCTGGAAGCGAGCCTTCTTCGGTTTTCTCGACGTCGCAGCCTGCCATCCCAAGGGTGGTGAGCAGTACGGCGCCGGGGATCAGCCACTTATATTTGCTTCTCATTCATCAGACTCCTGTTTCGCAGCGGAATGCGTGTCTCGGCACTTCCACTCGTTTGTGTTGGGGCACGTACGCCTGAATGCGCCGACCCAACGGCAAGTGCCGCTGTTATAGGGACTTCTCTGATATCGCGCAGTTCAACGGGGGGATGCTCAAGGGTCAAGCGGGTGCAGTTCCGAGCGGCCACGGCTGATGTCGGACAGCAGTTTCTGCACCTGTGGTTGTTGCGCCGCGGGGAAGGCCAGCTGCAGCTCAGCGCCTTCCGCGTCGAAGGTTTCGCTTTCGATCAACGCATCGAAGTCGCTCAGTCGCGACTTGAGCAGCGCCAGCTCGGCAAAGCGGCAATGACAGCTGCAGCGAACCCGGGCGACCAGCTCGACGCGCTCGCCGGCCTGCAGGCATTTCGCCGCTGAGCCGCCGTAAGCACGTGCCAGGCCTCCGGTACCCAGTTGTATGCCACCGAACCAGCGAATCACTACCACCACCACCTGGTCGCACTCCTGCCCTTCGATCGCGGTCAGCATGGGCCGCCCGGCCGTTCCGCCGGGCTCGCCGTCATCACTGAAACGGTACTGATTGCCAACCTTCCACGCCCAGCAGTTATGCGTGGCGCTGGCGTCGCTGACCGCCTGGATGAACGCCTGAGCCTCCTCGGCACTGGACACGGGCGCAGCCTTGGCGAGGAAGCGGCTCTTGCGGATGGTTTCCTGATATTCGCAAGGCGCGGCAAGAGTGGAGGTCATGTGCATAGCGGAACTGGCCAGTGGGGGCGAGGAGTGTAGCGGCGACGGTCGCCGATTGGGACCTGATGCACAACGCGCCATGGGGTGACTGGACCATTGGGTCGATCCAACTGAACTTCGGACGGCGTGCCCGGCACGAATGTTATGACGGGGCGATAGCCCTCACCCCATTCGCGAACATCGACCTTGGAGGACCCCCAATGCTCAATTCCAAGTACGAGGCTTGCATTCAGGCCTGTTCCAACTGCGCCATCGTATGCGAAACCTGCGCCGCATCCTGCCTGCGTGAAGACGACGTCAAGATGATGGCTCGCTGCATCGAACTCGACCGTGATTGCGCAGACCTCTGCGCGCTCGCCGCCACGTTGATGGCACGCGACAGCAAGTTGGCCAAGGAGATGTGCCGTATCTGTGCCCAGGCCTGCCGCGAGTGTGCCGAAGAGTGCGGTAGCCATCAGATGGACCACTGCCAGGCCTGCGCCGAAGCCTGCCGCCAGTGCGCCGAAGAGTGTGAAAAGATGGCTGCCTGATCGAAATGAGCTACATCCCAAGGGCCGATTAGCGCAGCTATTGGCCCTTTTTCATGCCAGCCAATCGAGCGTCAGGATCAGTCGCTTGTTTGCCAGGGAGGTCAGCGGTGACCGGTGGATGATGCCGGCGCCTTCGTTTTCGGCCCATTTCTCGCCTTTGAAGAGCGCGACTTCACCTGCTAGCAGTTGCTGAATGTCTCGGCTGTCATGCGGTTCAGCAGCCGGCTCGCCCAGACGGTGACGCGGCATGGCATCTTCGTGCAACCACTCGCTGCCGGCGCCGGCATAGGTGGTGATCAACCGCAGCGGCACGTGATCGACGTGGAAGCGGGGGCACATGGGCTTGTCCAACACACGCAGGCGCACCCCGATGCGCCGTGCTTCAAGCAGGCACGTGAAGGCGCTGACAAGCCACGCTACATCGGCGAGGAATTCGCTGTGACCGGTGACGCCACGGTAGGCTGCCGCCAACGATGGCATCGATACGGTGCCGCTTGCGTCTGGCTCGACGGTCAGTGATTCGGACAAGGGCTCGTCCAGCGCCAGCAGCACCCCGGCGAAGTGAGCGATTTGAGACGGTAACTGACGCTGCCAGGCCGCCAAGTTGACACCATCGATCAGTGCATCGGCGAGCACAGCAGACGAGTCACCAAACACCTGCTGCGGTGATGCCCAGGGCAATTGGCTCGCCAGCATCATGCGACCTCCTCGAACCATGGAGCGAAGGGATCATCCATGCGCAACCAGTGCTCTGGACCAAGGTTCCATTCGTAGTCGCTGAGCAGGCAGGTGTCGAGTTCTGCGCGCAGGCGGTGGAAGTCGATGTTCTGGCCAATGAACACCAATTCCTGTCGGCAATCACCGCATTCGTCGGTCCATTTTTGCTGGATCGCGGCGCGTGATGCTTCGTCTTCCGGCCACTGGGCCTCGGGTGTGAAGCGCCACCAGCGCCCAGCATAGTCGTAGCGCATCAGGCCGCCAGCCTGGGACCAGCTGCCGGCTTCCTGCGGACGACTGGACAACCAGAAATAGCCCTTCGAGCGAAGCAGGCGGCCATTGGTCCATTCGCGGTTAAGGAAGCTGTGAAAGCGCTGCGGGTGGAAGGGCCGCCGCGCGAGGTAGGCCGTCGAGGCAATGCCATATTCCTCGGTCTCCGGGACGTGCTCGCCGCGCATTTCCTTGAGCCAGCCCGGCGCCTGGGCGGCCCGCTCGAAGTCGAAGCGGCCGGTATCGAGGATCTTTGCCAGGGCCACATTGCCCATGCTCATGGGCAGGATTTCGGCATGGGTGTTCAGACGGCCCAGGATCGCGATGAGCTCCTCGCGCTCGGCGCTGGAGATCAGATCGATCTTGCTGATGAGGATGACGTCAGCGAACTCCACCTGCTCGATCAACAGCTCAGTGATGGAGCGCTCATCGTCCTCGCCCAGTGTTTCGCCGCGGCTTGCCAGGCTCTCGGCTTCGTGGAAGTCGCGCAGGAAATTGACCCCGTCGACTACCGTGACCATGGTGTCCAAGCGTGCAAGGTCGGCGAGGCTCTGACCCTGTTCATCGCGAAAGGTGAAGGTTTCGGCCACCGGCAGCGGCTCGGAAATGCCGGTTGATTCGATCAGCAGATAATCGAAGCGACCCTCGCGGGCGAGCTTGCCAACCTCTTCAAGCAGGTCCTCGCGCAGGGTGCAACAGATGCAACCGTTGCTCATCTCGACCAGTTTTTCTTCGGCGCGATTAAGACTGACGTCGCGCTGGACTTCGGCGACGTCGATGTTGATCTCGCTCATGTCGTTGACGATGACCGCGACGCGGCGACCTTCACGGTTCTTCAGGATGTGATTGAGCAGCGTGCTTTTGCCGGCGCCGAGGAAGCCGGACAGCACAGTGACGGGGAGGCGATTCATGGCGATCTCTCAGGCGGTTCGTTGGTGTTTTTCGCGCTCTTATTGGCGCTCTTTGGCTTCGATGCACAGCGTCGTAGTGGGGCGCAGCAGCAGGCGTTTCAGGCCTATCGGCTCGCCGGTTTCGGCGCACCAGCCGTAGTCGCCCCGGGCCAGGCTATCGAGGGAGTCGTCGATCTTGTCGAGCAGCTTCTTTTCCCTTTCCAACAGCCGCAGCTGCCACTGGCGCTGTTCTTCGGTGGTGCCGATGTCGGACGGGTCGCTACTGGGCTCGTAGTGGCGCAGCAGCTGAAATTCCTCGGCAATGCGCGCCTGCAGCTCCGTGCGTTGGCGCAGCAGCAAGTCGTGAAAGAAAGCTTGCTGGGCTTCGTTCATATAGGCGTCGGCAGGGAGGGCGAGGAGTTCGGCTTCGGTCATGGCAGGTGCACAGCAAATTGAATGCAATAGTTATAACATAACATTCGCGTTGCGATGCAACATGAGGCGGTGTCCATGCAGCCAGCTGGAGATCGGCTGATTGAGCCCAGCGTTTGAAACAGGCGCAGGACAGAGTGTGAGTCGGCCTGAAAGGCGGTCTGCGATTCGTGGGATAGCCAGATCAGTCCATGCGCTGCTCTGACGCTGCGCCCGTTGAGCAACGATAAGGTCGACCGTCGGCATTCCTGCGCGCATGCTTCGCCTCGCGCTACAGTAGCGGCCCGTTTGAGCCCGACCGGTAGCGATGTGACAGACCAGACCCCCGTACCACCACGCCGACGCCTGACTGCCAGCAAGACCGCCAAGATAAAAGGCTCGGCACGCGAGCCCAGTGCCAGCGCAGTCGACCGCCGTTCGCGCATGATCGAAAGTAAGCGTGAGACCGTCATCGATGCCGCACTCGGCCTTTTCTCCCGCTTCGGCTTGTATGGCACCAGCCTCGATCAGATCGCCACCGCGGCCGACGTCTCCAAGACCAATCTGCTGTACTACTTCGACAGCAAAGAAGAGCTCTACGTCAGCGTTTTGCGGCAGTTGCTGGAAGTCTGGCTGCAGCCCTTGCAAACATTTGCTGCGGACCAGGACCCGATCGAAGCGATAAAGGACTACCTGCGCGTCAAACTGGAGCTTTCCCGTGATTATCCTGCCGAGTCGCGGTTGTTCTGCATGGAAGTCATGCAGGGCGCGCCGCTGATGCTTGGCGAGTTGGAACAGCCTTTGCGCGAGCTCTTCGAGAGCAAGGTCGCGGTCATCCAGGGCTGGATAGACGCCGGGAAACTGGCCCCGGTCGAGCCCCGTCACCTGATCTTCTCGCTGTGGGCCACGACGCAGCACTACGCCGACTTCCGCGTGCAGATCGAGGCAGTTACAGGCAAAACGCTGGATGATCCGGTGTTTTTTGAAGAAGCGCTGACGAGTTTGCAGGCGCTGATACTCGATGGGATTCGGCCGCGCTGAGTGGCTTGCCGGTGTGGCAGGTAAGAACTCAACCACAGAATCGCTGTAGGGCATCCGAAGTCAGCTTCGACGAAATAGTCAACGACAGGCTGGTCGGTGCGCGCCAGCGGTGTAGAGTAAGCACTATTTGTCATCAGGCCTATGTAGGTAGGATTGGTAAACACAGCACGGCTAGTCACTAGAGTTTTTACATGGTCAGTGTTTAAAGAAAGAGAGGAACATGAACAAGAAAATCGAAGCTTATGGAGTTAAGGCTGTAAAGAGGCCAAAGATACCGGCTATCAAATTTCTTGATCTTTCGGGAATATATGGCCAACAAATTGTGAAGTCTGAAACTAAGTTGGTGCTGAGATCTCATAGGCAGACTTTTAAGAAGCTGGCCGATATGTAATGGATCTGATCTTCTTTCCATTCGAGCGGGTTGTTGAAATAAATTCTTTCATTCTCGAGCATGAGCCTGGGATGAAAGGTTGCATTGATATCGGCAAGCTTCAGGGGGCGTTGGGCCGAATTGATCATGCAATCGTATATGAGGGGCTGGATGATGTTTTTGAAATCGCAGCAAAATACGCATCCTGCATATCGGTAGCACATTCGCTACCTGATGCTAACAAGCGAACCGCGTTGGCAGTTGCATTGGAATATCTATCGTTGAATGACTATGAGCTAAGCGAAGACAATGAGCTTTTCGCTGATGCGCTGAGGGACTTGGTCTTGGGGCACCTTGATGAGAGCGATTTCGCCGACTTGCTCTATGCGCAATATGCGATGGAGAACGCCCGCTAAAGTAGCTTTTGAGCTCTCCTTCACCGCTCCTATGTTAATTTCAGTCAGTCAGTCAGGCTGGCTGCCGTTGCCGATAGGCCTCGGCAAGCTGCACCAGCAGTACCAGAGCGACGATCGGCAGCATGCCGATGTTCACCGCGGCCCACCCCGCCTGCGCGATCAATGCACCCGAGGCGAATGACATCACGGCGGCGACACTGCCGTTGCAGAGTTCCATCAAGCCCTGTGCCCGCGCTCGTTCCTGCGGCCCGTGCCCCTGCCCCAGCTGCGTGGTGCCGGCCACCAGTATCAGATTCCAGCCGACACCGAGCAGGCAACTGCTGATCAGAAAATGCAGATGGCTGACACCGAGCAGGGCGACCAGCGCGCTCGCGATAAGCAATCCGCCGCCCAGGCAGGCCACCATCCTGCTACCCAGCCTGTCCACCAGCGGCCCGGCGATGAACGCCGGCAGGAACATGCCCAGCATGTGCCACTGGATCACCTGACCGCTGACCTGCAGGTTCATGCCTTCGCCGTGCATTGCCAGGGGCGTTGCGTTCATCACAAGAATCATCAGCCCGTGTCCAGCAGCGGTGGTCAACACGGCAGCCCTCACCACTGGCCGGGCAAGGAGGTCGCGCCAGGACACCGCGGAGGAGGCTGCCGGTACGGGTGCGCTAGCCTGGCTGCTCTTTAATCCTGCCAGGACGAAGAATCCCACCGCTGCCAGTGCAGCGATCATCAGATAGGCGCCCGCGAAGGGCACGGATACCAGGCCGCGTGCGGCGTCGCCGAGCGCGGGTGCAGCCAGCGCAGCGACCACGCCGCCGCCGATCACACATCCTGTGGCTCGGCCCCTTAAGGCTTCACTCACCGCCTCCATGGCTGCGAACCGGTAATACATTGCTGACGCCTGATAAGCGCCGATGGGCAGTGCGCCGAGGCAGAGCAGGGTGAAGCTGTCCAGCCAGAGCGACAGTGCGCTTGTCAGACCGCCCAGCACACCGGCCAGGGTGCCAACGAGAAAGCCTATGGTGCGGCCGCGGCGCTGCATCAACCACGCAATAGGCTGCAGAGCGAGCAGGCCGCCGAGCATCAGCACTGCAAGCGGCAGGGTCGCCAGGTCTGCAATGGGTGCCAGGTGAAGGCCGACGATGGACGTCAGGATGATGCCGGTCATCGAGCATGACCAGAACAGCGCCTGGGCGATGAACAAGCGGAGTACCTGGCTGTTGCTGAACAGTAGAAGCATGGGGTCGGTCCTTGTCATGAAAAGCGGGCACAGCGGAGCCTGGCAGTGAGTCGGATTGCCGTAAGCGATAAGTTGGGAGCTGGAGGGGGCGCTAGCCGAAGCGCTGGAAGAAATCCCGTGGGCTGACTGCAAGATGCTTCTGGAAGCTGCGCCTGAGGTTTTCCGGGTGGCCGAATCCGGTCAGCCGGGCCACCGTCGCGATCGATGCCTGGGCATCGAGCAGCAGGTTGCGTGCCGCCTCGAGCCGTACGCGTTCGACGTACTGCCCAGGGCCCATGCCAACCTCCAGGTTGAACAGTCGGCACAGGGTGCGTGGCGTGATGTGCGCCTGCTCGGCCAGCGCCTCGATGGACAGGTCTTCGCCCAGGTGTCCGGGAATCCACTCGAGCAGTTCAGCGAGGCGGGCCACGCTACCGGTCGGCGCGGCCAGCATCGGGCTGAACTGGGTCTGCCCGCCTGGCCTGCGCAGAAACATCACCAGTCGTTGCGCCACTCTGAGGGCCAGCGCACGCCCAAGGTCTGCCTCGACCAGCGCCAGTGCAAGGTCGATACCCGCCGTGACGCCCGCCGAGCTGAACAGGTGAGCGGACTCCCGATCCGTCGGGTCGTAGGTATGCAGCCGGTCGCCTTGTACCTCAATAGCGCTGTATCCACTCAAGGCGGCAAGGTCCGCCCAGTGAGTGGTCGCCTTGCGGCCGTTTAATAGCCCGGCTTCGGCCAGAATCAAGGCGCCAGAACATACCGAGCCCAGGCGGCGTATCTGCGGTTCGGCACCGCGAAGCCAGTCCAGCAGCGAGCGGTTGTGCATCTGCACCTGTACGCCACTGCCTCCCGGAACCAACAGCGTGTCCAACCCCGTGGGATCCATGCTGCCCCACGGGGCGTCCGCAACTAGCTTGAACCCCGCGGAAGTAGCAAAGGGACCGGCCTGTTCGCCAATCAACAGCAGCGCATAGTGGGCGGCCAACCCCTGTCGTTGGCGCTCGACGTTGGCCGATGCAAACACCTGCATCGGCCCGGTCACATCCAGGCTCATGACGTCGGGGTAAACCAGGCAGGCAATGGTGCGAGTGGCGTCCATGGTGCACCTCTCAGGAAGATGCCTGCAGTCTGCTGCTGTCACGGCCGTGTCGCAATGACAAGGACCCCACGGATCTTGCCATCACCTGTGAGCTTACTGCTTCCCCGGCTGGGCTTTGCCGGACGGCATAATTGGATGGTCGCCGCGTTCGCATGCGCTTGAGATGACCGTGAGGCGCGGGCATGCCGATCTGTGTGGACAGGCAATCCGGCGCGTGGAATGAGGAGTCTTACCTCTCCGCGACCTTTACCCGGGCCCGATATTGCCCCGGCGTCATGCCGACCACCGTCTTGAAATCGTGGATGAAGTGCGCCTGGTCGCTGTAGCCGCAGACCATGGCGGTATCCAGCAGTGGCTGGCCGGCGCGTAACTGGTTGCGGACCAGCGCCACACGCTGGATACGGCTGAATTGCTTGGGCGTCAGACCGACCTGATAGCGAAACAGCCGTTCCAGCTGGCGCTGGCCGAGCGGTACGGTCTGGAGCAGGTCCGCCAGCCGCGCCCGGCCCTGGTTGCTGGCGATCTGTTCCAGCAGCTGCTGCACCGGGGTGCGCCGCGCTTGGAGCGCACCGAGACGACCGAGCAGGGCCCGTTCAACCAATGCCTGCTGCGCGTCTCGTTCCAGTTCGGCCAACTGATCGATCAGATGCGCGAGCGCCAGCCTGGGCCAGTCAGCGTCCTGAAGACCGGTCAGTTCGTCGAGGCCGATGCCGAACACCGCGGCACCCATGCCGGGAAGAAAACGCACGCCCATCATCTTGACCCGGCCGACCAGCTGCAGCCGGGTGCTGGCTATTTGCGGCCCGGCGATGAGGGCCCGTCGCCCGCGCGGGGTGCCATCGAAACGCAGCGGATCAGCGAAGTTGAAGATGAGCCCGCTGCCGCCGTCCGGGTGCAGCATCTGCTCGTCATAAACCTGCGAGCCGTCGCCTTCCAGCCACCAGAAACGCTGGACGTACGCGGCCAGCGCCGGGCTTGGCGGGCGGGTGACGAAGCCCTGCAGGGAGGGCAGGCGGCCGTGCAAGGAAGCGGACATGGCGGACGCTCAAAGATGTCGAAAATCTACAATAGCGCAGCGTGGCGGCTGCGTAGCCTGGGTTGCACATTCAACCGAGGAGTGACCACCATGCGTATGAACTACCAGACCGCCGCACCTGACGTGATGACCGCCTTGATAGGGCTGGAAACCTATCTGGCAAGGCAGAGCCGCCGCGAGGATGGCGTCGACAAACCGCTGATGGAGCTGGTTAAGATCCGTGTCTCGCAGATCAACGGATGCGCCTTCTGCATCGACATGCACACTAAAGACGCCCGCGCCCTGGGCGAAACCGAACAGCGCATCTATGCCCTGAGCGCTTGGCGCGAAACGCCGTTTTTCACCGACCGCGAACGTGCTGCGCTGGCCTGGGCCGAGGCCAATACGCTGCTGCCTCAGGGTGTGTCGCAGCGGTTGTTCGAGGAGGCGCGCGAGTATTTTACCGAGGCCCAGCTCGCTAACCTGACCCTGGCCATCGTGACCATTAACGCCTGGAATCGCTTCGGGGTGTCTTTCGCGCCGGTGCCGGGCAGCTACCAGCCGGAGTAGCGCAACTACCTAGCACCGCTCGGCTGGAAGGACGAGCGGCTCAGGGCATGATCTGCTGGTTGCCCATGGCGCAGAAGCGATGCGCCTGCCGGGCAGCCGGCAACGCCCGAAGCTGCGTCATGCATTGGGCCTGACTCGACGTCCGTTCTACGTTGAGCTTCGAATGTTCGTCGACGCCAATCAGGTACGACCGGTTGTAACGTGGACCGTCTTGCCAGCCACTGAATTGCTGGTCGCTGATTGCGCAGCGGTATTGCATGTGGCCGGAGAAACCCTTGAAGCGGTCGCTGCGGAAAATGTGATGGTATTTTTGCCAGTCACGGTCGCGCTGGCCCGCGCGCACCGCTTCGCGGCAGCCTTCCAGTTCGGTGATGCTTGGTTCATGCAAGAAAATGCTCTGTGCCAGGCTGGAGCCGTCGAGCTGCATCGTGGCCACCAGATCGACCCGCTGTTCGGCTGCCTGTGTCGGTAGCGCCAACAGCAAACCCAGCGCCAACATCCCTGTTCTGATCAATCTGCAATGCTCCTGAAGGGCTGTCTCATCGAGGGCCGCACCCTAGCCGAGGAGTGTGTCGGGAAACAAGTGCGAGGAGTATCTCGGCAGACGGGTTGGCTCGCTGGCCCGTTGCGTGGTCGTGAACTCCCTTGAAGGCTGCTGTCGAAATCAGTGTCCTGCGCGAGCGTTCGAATGGGGAAATCAAATGTTGCAAGCCCATCGCGGTAATCAGCTAACCCCTGGCAGCTTTGCTGTAAATTGGCCTGCCATTGGCAACGAAACCTCCCTTACATGACCCTCCTGATAGCGTTCGCTGTCTTATCCATCCTCGTTTCATTCATCTGCTCGATCCTGGAAGCTGCGCTGCTCTCGCTGACGCCTAGCTTCATCGCACACCAGAAGACGTCCCGTCCGAAGCTCTACGAGCGCTTGAAACAGCTCAAAGACAAAGTCGACCAGCCACTTGCGGCGATCCTCACCTTGAACACCGTTGCCCATACCGTCGGCGCGACCGGCGTCGGCGCTCAGGTCACCGTGGTGTTCGGCAACGGCTACGTCGGTATCGCTTCAGCGGTGATGACGGTGCTGATCCTGGTGCTCTCGGAAATCCTGCCCAAGACCATCGGTGCCCGTTACTGGCGCACGCTGGCGCCATTCCTGCCGCCGGTGCTGAACGGGATGATCTGGATCCTGAAGCCGTTCATCTACCTGTCCGACATGATCATGCGGCTGGTCGGCGGCAAGGAGCCGGAGCACGACATCCGCCAGGAAATCAAGGCGCTGACGGTGCTAGGACGCGAGAACAAAAGCCTCGACGAGGACGAGCAGCGCGTCATCAGGAACATTCTCGACCTGCACGAGATCAAGGTCCGCGACGTGATGACGCCGCGCACGGTTTGCGACCATACGGCACCGGAAACCAGCATCGGCGCATTCAAAGAGCAGGTTGCTGACAGCCAGTTTTCGCGCTACCCGGTGATTGGCGACAACGAGAGCCCGCTGGGTGTCGTGTTCCGCTATGACGCGCTGTCAGCGACGGACGACGAAGCACCGGTCTCTTCGATCATGAAGCCGGTGAAGGTTTCGCCGGAGCTGACCAGTGTCGAGAACCTCATGACCCAGCTGCTGCACGAGCGTCAGCATATGTGCCTGGTCTACGACGAGTTCGGCAGCTGGCGCGGTTTGGTGACGCTAGAAGACATCATGGAAACCATCATCGGCCAGCCGATCATGGACGAAACGGACGACATTCCGAACATGCGGCGCTTCGCCAAGCGCCGCTGGGATCATCGCATCAAGCGCGCCCGCGAGAGCTGAGCGCTGCTGTGGAGCGGCATTGCCGCTCCGCAGGCAGAGTCAGCGCTTGATTGTGCCGAGGCGCATGAAGCGCGTCTCGCCGCTGGCGTCTTCCACACCATCGTTGTCGGTGACGACGAACAGACGGCCCTGCTTGTCGACTGCCGCGCCTTCGACCTTGTCCAGCACCCAGCCGCCAGTGCTCTGCAGATCAGGCAGCAGATCGCGCTCCAGATGCTTGCTCACCAACGGGAAGCTCTGGCCTTCGGCTACGGGCTGCACGCCGGTCAGGTCGATGCGGTACAGGCGCTTGATTTGCGCTGCCGGGCCTTGCTGGTTGTCACGTTCGATGACCAGGAACTGACCGTTACCGATGGACGTCAGCTCGGACAACCCGACCCAGCCGCCTTCGACAGCCGGGTCGAGCGGGTAATGGACGAAGCTCCACTCGCCGCTGCTCGGATTGAATACGCCGATGCGCACCTTGCCGGCCGGGTCGTTCTTCCATTCGCGCTGGAAGGCCACATACACGCGGGTGCTGGCGCCTTCGCCGACCACCGATACGCCTTCGAATCCATTGCTGGTGCGCTGTGCCGAGACGGCTTTCGGAAGCGCGTATTCGGCCAGCACATCGCCTTTTGAATCGGCATGGATCAGCAGGTTCGGCTTGGCCTTGCCGCTGCCTTCGGAGGCCAACCAGAAGTCGCCATTGCTGGCTTGGGCAATGCCTTCCAGGTCGTAGTTGACGGTCTCGCCGTCCTTGCGCAGTTCGGTCTGCCCGTCGATGACTGCAGGTGTTTGACTGGTGTCGATGTGGAAGATCCGGGAGGCCTTGTAGTAGCTATCCGGTACGGCATACAGGCGATCAATCTGCGTACCGTCCGCAACCAGGCCGCTGAGCGCTCCCCAGGGGATCAGATCGCTCTCGCTGGAGCGGATCTCCGGATAATTCGCAGTCCTGGCGCCGTACTGATAAATCGAAATTGTCGAGCGATAGCCGTCTTCGGCCGAATCTTCTTCACTGCTGACCACCAGCAAGTTGCGCGCTGGGATCGGCAGGATGCCTTCGGGCCCCATGCCGGCCGGTAACAACTGATGCATCACGGGTGCCCAAGGGCGGGCAACGTCATACACCGCGACGGCGTTGCCGCGCTCGCTACCCACGAACAAGAAGTCCTGCTTACGGAAACTGGCCGCCGCGATGCCTTCCGGCTCGATGCCTTTGTTCTCCGAGCGATTCTCCGCATAGTGGCCGGCGCGGATGAAGGCGTGTTCCATCGACACCCCGGCGTCATGCCAAACCTTGCTGTCGTAGTCGAACAGCGTGAAGCCGCGGCTGCCGCCTTCCGCGCCCTCGGCATCCTCATAGTCGCCTTCGTTGGCCGTCGCCAGCAGCGGGCCGACCCAGGCGATCGAATCCGGCTCGCGGCGTTTGCCAGTGAGTACACCGACCGGCTGGATGCGGTCGTTCTCTTCCACATCCACGCCTTCGAGGTCAACCTGTCCGGCACTGAAATGGCGCAACACCCGGCCGCGACGCAGGTCGACGAGGACGATGTGGTTGTTTTCCTGCAGCGTGACGGCGGCCACGTCCTGGTCGTTGATGCTGACGTATTCCGGCTCCGGATCGCCTGGAGCGACCTCGGCCAAGCCAGTCAGGTCGACGTCACGCGTGCTCCAGCGCGACGGCTGACCTTTGAGGTCGACGATGCGCAGGAAGCCGCCCGGCAGTTGCGGAAGCAAACCATCGTTGAGGTCTTCGTCGCGTTCGTTCTCGATGGCGACCGCGGCATAACGGCCCTTCGGGCTGACGGCGATGGAATCCGGCTGACCGCCCATGGGCAGCGTGGCGACGCGCTTGGGTTGGGCGGGATTGCGAATGTCGAACACCGCCAGCACGCCGTCGGGCTGGGCAAAGCTGGCCGAAGTATTGACCGCCACCAGGACAAAGTGGTGATGCACTGCGACCGAGGTCGGCTCGCCTTCGAGCTTCACGAAGCCTGCAGGCTTTGGCGATTTCGGGTCTTGAATGTCGACCAGGCCGATCCGCTCGCCGGGGCTGTCGGTGTAGATCAGCGTACGGCCGTCGCGGCTGACTGCGGTGATTTCAGCGACGGTTTCGCGGGAGGCGTCTTCGTCCGCACCGAGGTTGTTGTACACCGGAAACGTTGCAACCCGCTCGAAGTATTCCGCGGCGCGCGATGAGGCAGCCTGAGAGGCGAGCGGCAGCAGGGCCAGTGTTAACGCGGTGGATAGCGCGGTACGGGTCAGGCGGGTCGGTGTTCTCATGCGAGCCTCGGCGTTTGGCGATGGGGTTTGGCCGAAACACGCTAGGCGGGGTCTGTTACGAGGTTGTGACGAGGCTCGTTGGGGGCAGCGATTGAATCGTTCGATGGATAGGGAAGGGGGATGATAGGCGGTTTTACCCATCGCCTAGGGCCAGATCCAGGCTGGGGCTGGCTGTTTTCACGCCCTTGATATCGAAGCTGCGCCACTCAAGGCGCAGCCCGTTTGATGCCTCGCCTATTTTGGACTGAGCTCCAGCAAACGCCCACCATCCCCATCTTCCAGCAGCCAGATGCTGCCGTCCGGGCCTTGCTCGACTTCGCGAATGCGTGCGCCCATGTCGTAGCGAGCGGCCTCGCTGGCTGCCTCGCCGTTCAAAGTGACACGGACTAAAGCCTCGGCCGACAGGCCGCCGATAAACGCATCACCTTTCCAGTCCGCAAACCGTTCGCCGTCGTAAATGATCAGGCCAGCCGGGGAGATCACTGGTGTCCAGGAAATCTTGGGCTCGATGAATTCAGGGCGGGTGTCGTGATCGGGTATCGGCCGCCCGCCGTAGTGATCGCCGTTCGAGACTTCCGGATAACCGTAGTTGCCGCTTTTCTGGATCAGGTTGAACTCGTCGCCGCCTTCCGGGCCCATCTCGTGTTCCCACAAGCGGCCCTGCGCATCGAACGCGATGCCCAATGGGTTGCGGTGGCCAAGTGACCAGATCTGCGCCGTCACGCCGCCTTGGTCGGCGAACGGATTGTCGGACGGTACGCTCCCGTCCTCGTTCAGGCGAATGACTTTGCCGAGATTGGCGTTCATGTCCTGTGCAGGGGTGAACTTCTGGCGCTCGCCGGAGGTAATCCAAAGTTTGCCGTCCGGGCCGAACGCAAGACGATGCCCGTAATGGCCTTTTCCTGAGACCTTGGGCGCCTGCCGCCAGATCACTTTCGGCTCTGAGAGGGAACCGCCATCGTCGCTTAGCTTCAGGGTTGCACGGGTGACGGCTGCGCCCCGGTTGTCACCGTCGCCATGCTCGGCATAGCTGAGGTAGATAACGTTGTTCTGTGCGAAATCGGGATGAAGGATGACGTCACCAAGCCCGCCCTGACCGCCATAGGCCACCTTTGGTACGCCCTTGATTTCGTGAACCGTCCCGGTCTCCACATCGACATGCTTGAGCACGCCGCGTTTTTCCGTGATCAACGCCGTCCCGTCTGGCAGAAAGGTCATGGCCCAGGGTTCGGAGAAACTGGCGCGTGGCGTTGCGCTGAACGGCCACTGATCCTGTTCAACGGCTTCAGGCGCAGCGGTTGCGAGCGAAGCCGTACCCAGCGCCATGGCGCTAACGAGGTGCAGAGAGAGTCGCTTCATCACCATCTGTTCTCCAAAAGTCAGGCCCCAGCGCACCTGCGGTGGGGCCATGCGATCAGGCTCTATGCCGGGCGTATCACGCAACTTCCGGCCGTTGGGCTTACTGCGTTCGGGTCACCCGCCATACGATGTTAGCCAAGTCGTCAGCCACGATGAGAGCACCGCGTGGGTCGACCGTCACACCCACGGGCCGACCATGCGTCCCTTCGGCGGTGCGGAAGCCCGTCACGAAATCAACCGGCTCGCCCGAGGGTTTCCCGTTCCTGAATGGCACGAAGACCACCTGATAGCCGGACGGGTTCTCGCGGTTCCAACTGCCGTGCTCGCCAACGAACACGCCTTCGGCAAACTTCTCGCCCATGACCGGTGAAGAGAAGTCCACGCCGAGCGCAGCGACGTGCGGGCCCAGTGCGTAGTCCGGCTTGATCGCGGCCGCGACCAGATCGGGGTTCTGCGGGCGAACACGATCATCGACGTGCTGCCCCCAGTAGCTATATGGCCAGCCATAGAAGCCGCCTTCTTGTACCGAGGTGAGATAGTCAGGGACCAGATTGGGACCAAGCTCGTCCCGCTCGTTCACCACCGCCCACAGCTGGTCCGTGTCGGGGCGAATCGTCAGTGCCGTTGGGTTACGCAGGCCCGTTGCGTAGGGCTTGTGCGCACCTGTCTCCGCATTGATCTGCCAGATCATGGCCCGGTCGACTTCCGCCTCCATCCCGCGTTCGGTGATGTTGCTGTTCGAGCCGATGCCAACGTACAAGAAACGCCCGTCCGGGCTCGCGGCGAGCGCCTTGGTCCAGTGATGGTTGATCCGATGCGGCAGGTCCGTGACCTTGACCGGCTCGCCACTGGCCTCGGTCTGACCTTCCTGATACTCGAAGCGCACCAGCGAATCCTGGTTGGCCACGTAGATGTTCCCATTGGCCAGTGCCAGGCCATACGGCGCGTTAAGGTCGTCCGCAAATATCTTCTGCAACTCGTACACGCCGTCACCGTCGGCATCGCGAAGCAGGGTCAGACGGTTACCGCTTTTGACGGAGGTGGTGCCCTTCGCCTTGATGTAGCCGGCGATGACATCCTTCGGTCTTAACTTGGGTGCATTGCCGCCCCGGCCTTCGGCCACCAGGATGTCCCCATTGGGCAGCACGAGGGTTTGCCGCGGGATCTGCATATCCGTCGCGATCGCGCTGACCGTGAAGCCCTCGGGTACCGTTGGCTTCTTATCACCCCAGCCGACCGGGTCGGCAATCGTCATGCTGGGCAATAGTCCGCGCTCAGGATCGACAAGTTTGGGGTTCTCACCTTTTACCAACGCGATGTCCTGATCCGCGCCGCCGCATGCGCTCAGTAACAACGCCACGCTCAGGGCGCTTAGTGGGGCTGCGTATTTCATGCTTCACCTCCAGCGCGCAGATTGGTAAAGCCGATCCAGGTCGCCGCACAGGCCAGGATGGTCACGATCACCGAAAGGACCAGGCCTGACGGCATGCTCGCCCAGGCGTCTTTGGCGTGCACGAGCGCATTAAAAAAGCCCAGCACCCAGGTAGCGGCCAGGAGCACCAGATAGATCAGCGGCCGCCCTTTCTTATGGGTGGCTTTGACCAGATTGACCAGCGCGAAAAGGATCGCGAACCCGCAGAAAACCAGGCCCCCGGCGATCAGCCAAGACGCGAAGTTGGTCCACTGAATCTCATAGGTCTGGAAGTACGCGATATCGCTTAGCAGGCCGCCAAGAAACAGCGGGACGGTCCCCCCGAGCAACGTTGCGTGAACTGGGTTAGGTACATGGCGCGAGATGCTGTGTGTCGTGTGATGCGTGCTGTGGGTGATAACGGTCACGGAAGCGTCCTCATCGCTGGACGACCCAGGCCTGATGCATCGCGCGGATGCGCCTGCTGCCTGAATCGCTCTGACTGTGCATAAATGGGGATCGTGCCGTTGGGGGGGAAGTTCACTTCGGTTGGTCTTGATTGGCGCGTCTCGAGGCGCATGTGCGTGCTGATCTGCCTGTTAGGTGGCACGCAACCGTGTCAGGCTCGCAAGGATTTTTACGACTGACGAGTGCTGCCCAGGCAGGTACTCAGCGAGTGCGTCGATAATCACAAGGAATTTCCCGCTTGTTTTATCTTTAATTAATCCTCAGTTTGCGCACCATCTCTTTCCGTGGGCTAGTCATTTTTCAGGGGGCGGCGCGCAAACTTTCCCTGTTCAACTAAATAATATCTATTTTGTGAGTCGGGTCGGATTAATTATGGTTGTTGCAACAGTATTAACCAGCGCATGAATACTCGCTCTAAAGATTGATTGTTTGGTTTTTGCCTGTTGTTATTCTTCCGCGGCCTGTAAAGCGTGCACGAAATTGAAACATTATTATTGAAAGATGCACCTTCCTGGCCGTCATTGGCCAATGACAGTGGCTCTGCAAGGCAGGATTTATAAGGTTCTGGAGTTGGCATTGCACCTGCATAATATTGTTTGGGTTAGGCTGAGGTTGGCGCCTCCTTAATGAAGTTCGGCGCGAATAATATGTGACGTTTCCCATTGAGTCGGTCGTGTTTAGACGGGCCCTGCGGTAGCTATGCGATTAGCTTATTGACTCTGAATGAGCGGATATCCCGAATGCTTTCCTTTAGGGTCCGGATTTTCGTATCTGGTTGTATGTCGAGCTGGCTCGATTCTGACAAGTTATGTCGGGGCGTTGTTTTCGCATATCGATAGCCGGCGAAGATAATTACTTTTATTTCGCAATAAGCGTTTCGTTTGTTTTTAACTGTCTGCGCCGTTATTAGGTCGCGGGCTGGCGGTAGCCTTGCCTCCAAAAGGGCGAATGAACGTTAGTGGCTGGGTTGAAAAAGGAAAATTCTATGCATACGGAAAAGTCTTCAAACAGGAGTGAAGAAGATGGGCAGGAAATCAACCCGGTTCAGATACTCGCCATAGTTATAGATAACTGGCGGTTCATAGCGCTCATTACCGGCCTTTTTGGAGCCCTGGCGCTAGCCTATGCGCTGTCTGCAAGGCCCTTGTTTGAAGCGGTATCGATGCTTGAGGTCGAGCCGAAGAGCCCCGGCGCTGCGAGCTTCTCCGAGCGCCACGAAAGTGTGGCGCTTAATGTCCCGCCCGCCATTGCTCAGACGCATGTGATGAAATCTGCAGCCGTACTCGGAGCGGCAGTGGACGCCTTGGAGCTGGATATCTCGGTTCGGCCGAAGGCAATCCCAATCATCGGTGAGTTTGTTTCACGCCATTTCATATTCGATGCAAACCGAGATGAGCTGCCGCGTATCGAGTCACTGGATGTACCCAAGGTATTGCGCGATAAGCCGCTCAGGCTGCTGGTCGGTCAGGATGACGCATTTCAGTTGTTCGATCCGAGGGGGCGCGAGCTGCTGTCCGGCATCGCCCCGCATGGGGCGAAAAGTCCCGACGATGACGTGCAGTTAAAAATCAGTCGGCTCGGCGCCGAGCCGGGCAGCGAATTCGTATTGACGAAGGAGCCGCGCCTGGCAGCGTTGCTGCGACTGCAAAACCAGCTGCAGATTGACGAAGTGGAGGAAGGCTCAGGCATCTTTGTCCTCTCGATCACGGATGCCGATCCAGAGCGAGCGGTCAACATTCTTGCCGAAGTAATGAAGGCCTACGTGGCGCAGAACATTGAGCGCGCTGCGGCTGATGCCAGCAGCGGATTGGAATTCCTCACCACAGAGTTGCCTGCCATGCGGGCAAAGCTCGAACAATCGGAACTGGCGCTGAACCGCTTCCAAACACAGGCGGGTTCTGTCGACATCAGTCTGGAGATCGAGGGCTATCTGAATCAGCTGGTCGCACTCGATTCGAAAATCTCGGCCCTGCGGCTGCAGCAGACGGAGCTAGCGAGTCGCTTTACCAGCGAACATCCGGCTTATCAGACGCTGGTCAACCAGATCGAGAGCCTGACGCTCGAGCAGCAGTCATTGGCCAGGAAAATTGGCACCCTTCCCGAAACCCAGCAGGAGCTGGTGCGTTTGAGCCGTGACGTTAAGGTTAACAATGAGATCTATCTGTTGATGTTGAACCGCGCCCAGGAGCTGGAAGTGATGCGCAACGGGATCGCCGGTAACGTCCATGTGCTTGACCAACCTGTAGCGGATACCATCAGCCCGGCCTGGCCAAATCGCAAGCTTGTCGTGTTGGGCGGTCTGGTTGGCGGTTTCGGTCTGGCGTTAGCGATTGTCTTTATTCGCCGCAAGCTCTTCCCGAGCATCGAGAGCATAGATGAGATCGAGCGGCTGGGGTTGCCGGTCCTTGCGGCAGTGCCGATGTTTTCGGCAAAGCAGCTTGATGGTGTTGTGGGCGACGGAGCGCCGGCGAAACAACCGGCGGTGTTGATGCGCGCAAACGATCCGTACACGGAGGCCCTCCGCAGCCTGCGAACCTGCCTGCGTTTGTCCCTGCCGAACCGACGCAACAACCTGATCATGCTCAGCGGTCCAAGTCCGGCCGTGGGAAAAAGTTTTATCTCGTTAAACTTTGCCGTCCTGGCCGCCCGTGCCGGGCAGCGCGTGTTACTCATCGATGCAGACATGCGGCGTGGGCACCTGCACGAAGCGTTGGCGCTAAGCGAGGAGAATGGTTTCGCTGAAGTGCTACAAAACCAGAGCAGCGTGACGGCGGCGATCCGCCCAACCGCAGTCGAGAATCTTTCTTTCCTGCCGCGTGGCAAGCCCCCGCTGTGGCCTGCTGAACTGTTGCTCGACCCGATCCTAGAGAATGTTTTACAACGCGTCGGCGAGCTTTTCGATCTGGTCGTAATCGACACGCCACCCCTGCTAGCTGTATCCGATGCGTTGATCATCGGTCAGCACACTGGAATCAATTTGATGGTGTTGCGCTTCGATTTTACTGCTGCACGCGAAGTTGAACTCGTCTTGCGCCGCTTCGAGCAGAACAATACGGAGTTGCATGGAGCGATCTTCAACTCAGTGGAAGAGCGGACGTCCACGCGGTATGGGTACAGCAAGAGCTGCTACCGGCTGGACTACCGCACAGTGCACTCCTGATCGCGCCGGTTGCCCGTCGCTACGCTCGCGAGTCATGGAGGTCTAATGAAGACATTGTTTGCACGAGGCGCGCAATGGAATTGGGCGCTGCTCGACCAAGCGCTGGTCAGCGGCACCAATTTCCTTATGGGTGTGCTGCTGGTGCGCTACCTCGGTTTCGAGCAATACGGGTTGTTCGTTCTCGCTTGGATGGCGGTTCAGTTCGTCATGGGCGTGCAGAACGCATTGATTGTTTCGCCGATGATGTCCATCGCGCCAAAGTTGAGTGGCACCAGGCGCAGCGGCTACTACGCCGCGACTCTCAGACTGCAAACGCTTCTGATAGCACTTGCCGCCTTACTGGTCGGGGCGCTGTCATTGATTCCGACCGTTTATCGGCCGCAGTGGCTTGCTGAAGGTGCCACTCTGCCTTTGGTCAGCTGCATGGTCTTCCTGCAACTACAGGATTTTTTGCGGCGCAATCTTTTCTCGCGGCTTGCACCGCAGCGGGCGTTCTATGTCGATCTGATTGCCTACGGCGCACAACTGCCATTAATGCTCATGGTGGTGGCAGTGTATCCGTCATTCCAGGCGGCCCTATTGAGTATCGTCGCGGCCATGCTGGTGTCGATCCTGGTGGGCGGACGCTGGCTGCCTCGGGCTGAAGGGCAGGCGCTCAATACCCGCGACGTGGCCGTTAGACATTGGCGTTCATCGCGTTGGTTGCTGGGCTCGACACTGTTGCAGTGGCTGTCTGACAACTATTTTCTAATCATCGCTGGCGTCGTGCTGGGCCCGGCTGCGGTCGGAGCGATCCGGGGCGCGCAGAACTTGTTGGCGCTGACTCATATCTTCTTCCTCGGGCTGGAAAACGTGGTGCCGGGCGAGGCCAGTCAACGCTTTCATCACGACGGCATCCCTGCACTACGCGGCTATCTGGTGAGGATCAGTCTGGTGCTGCTGGCCAGTACGGGGCTTGTCGCGGCGCTGGCGGCCCAATTTTCCAGGCCGTTGTTGAACCTCGCCTATGGTGCCGCCGATCCGATCAGCGTTGAGGCGCTGGGATGGTACGTGCCGATCTACCTGCTGGTGGCGCTTGCTTTGCCGCTGCGCGCAGGGCTGCGCACTCTGGAGCAAACGCGGGCAATCTTCTTCGCCTATGTGTTGGGTACCGCCTTTGCGCTGCTGGCAGCTCGAGCGCTGGTAACAGACTTCGGGGTAGCCGGCGTGATGTTTGGCATTTTGGTCAATCAGGTGGTGATGATGATCGTGCTGATGACTTCTCTGGGGCTGGCGTGTCGCAGCGCACGTCCGGCCCTGGAGCACTGATAGCGAGTACCACCCACGCTCGCCTAACTCCCTTCTTCCATTGCGCGGAAAACCTGCTCGACAACTGACTGCAGCGACGACTGACTGAGTTCATCGTCAGTTAGCCAGGCGTGCGTGTCTCTGCACGCCCCCGCTTTGCCGCTACCGCCAGCAGCTCGGCCCAATAGGGCTAATCGATTTCCAACGCAGACGCTTCCTGGCGTGACTCAAGTTGTGTCCGACCGGCTGGTACCTGCCTGGACGCTTGCCATGTGCATCTACAACGCAGAGGGATACCTTCATGGGAAAACAACAGTCGCCCGACGGATCCGTATGTTCGGTGATCGGCCTTCCGATAAACGCACTGAGCTGGCATACGGCATTGTCTCTTCTGGCGCAATGGTCAAGTCGACGTGAAAGCCGATACGTGTGCATTTGCAATGTGCATTCATTAGTGACCGCACGCGGCGACGCGGCGTTCGCCAAGGTCATTCACGAGGCGGATATGGCGACGCCCGACGGTGCGCCGCTGGCCTGGATGTTGCGCCGGCTGGGCATGGTTCGGCAGGAGCGAATTAACGGCCCGGACCTGATGTGGCGGTACTGTGCGGAAGCGGCCCATCGCGATGAGTCGCTCTTTCTGTTCGGCGGCCGGCAGGAGACGCTTGACGCGCTGCAGCGCGTGTTGCTGCAGAACTTCCCGTCGCTGCGTATTGCTGGCGCCTACTCGCCACCCTATCGACCGCTTAGCCAGGAAGAAGACGATGCAATCGTTACCCTCATCAATGCATCGGGTGCCGGCACTGTCTGGGTCGGTTTGGGCTGCCCCAAGCAGGAGTTGTGGATGGCGGCGCACCAGGGTCGGATTCACGCCGCGATGATCGGTGTGGGGGCTGCTTTCGATTACCACGCCGGAACCATCAGGCGAGCACCCATGTGGATGCAACGCGGCGGCCTGGAATGGTTTCACCGTCTGTGCAGTGAGCCGAGGCGTTTATGGAAGCGCTATTTCGTCACCAACTCGCTGTTCATCGTCTATGCCGGTCGCCAACTGCTTGGGCTTCTTCCTGCCGCGTCGATTGCGCCGACGCCGGCACCGGCATCAGCGGCGGTTGACCTAGAACACAAGGTCCGGGAGTGGAAGTTTGCCCTGGGCAACATGCTGTGGGTTGTGCATTTCTCGCGTATTCGTCGGCATTGACCTCAGCGACCCGTATAGCCATCGACCGTGGCGAACGTGGTTGTCAGCCGAGGCGGTCATAGCTTTTGCGTTCCAATCAGCTCGCCGAGCTGGCGACCCAGCTGGGCAAAGGACTAACGATGAGAGAGACCATACTTGTAACAGGAGGAGCCGGCTATATCGGCTCTCACACTACCCTGGTGCTCATGCTTGCCGGCTATGAAGTAGTAGTGTTGGACAGCCTGTGCAACAGCTCGGCCGAGTCGCTGCACCGGATCGCCACGCTTTGCGGCCGGACGCCCATATTCGTGCACGGCGATATCCGTAACGCTGCCCTGCTGGATAGCCTTTTCGCCTGTTACCCGATTACTGCCGTGCTGCACTTTGCCGGCCTCAAGGCTGTTGGCGAGAGCGTACGCAAGCCGCTTGAATATTACGCGACCAATGTCGGTGGCAGTGGCGAGCTTTATCAAGCCATGGCTCGGGCGGGGGTTTATCGCCTGGTGTTCAGTTCTTCCGCTACGGTTTACGGCGACGCCAGCCAGATGCCGCTGCGCGAAACTACCCCCACCAATTGGCCTACCAACCCTTATGGGCGGTCCAAGCTGATCGTTGAGGAAATGCTGCGTGACCTGGCTGCATGCGACCCGCGCTGGAGCATCGCCCTGTTGCGCTATTTCAACCCGATTGGTGCCCATGAAAGCGGCTTGATCGGTGATGACCCCAATGGCGTACCCAGCAATCTACTGCCCTACCTCAGCCAAGTGGCAGTCGGTCGGCTGGCGGAGCTTTCAGTCTTTGGCGACAACTACCCGACCCGAGACGGCACCGGCGTAAGGGACTACATCCATGTCATGGATCTGGCCGAAGGACACGTCAAAACGTTGGATGCCCTGCGCGATCGCCGCGGGGTGTCAGTCTGGAATTTAGGCACTGGCGTCGGCCAGAGCGTTCTGGAAGTCATCGCAGCCTTTGAGCGTGCTAGCCAGCGCGCCATACCATACCGAGTGGTCGCTCGACGGCCCGGTGATGTAGCCGAGTGCTGGGCCGACCCGTCGCTCTCGGCTCTGGAGCTTGGCTGGAAAGCCAAGCGTGGTCTTGATCAGATGATGCGTGACGCTTGGCGCTGGCAGTCCGCCAACCCCAACGGCTATGCGTGTTCCGTCGAGGCTGCGGTTGCTGTAGAGGCTGGCTAATAACTCATGGCAGGGGTGGAGCGTCGCCCCTGCACCGCGGCTGTTATCGTCCCATGACTGGGGGGCCTGACGGCAGTGGCTGACTGCCGAATAGCGCCTCTACCAATTCAGGGATGAGACGGTCACCGTGTTCGCCTACAGCGCTCTGCTGGAACAGATTGAAGTCACCGAAGGCCTGATGCACGACCCAGCCAGCATACCGGTTCGCCTGGGTTTGCTCGCGGATCTTGCGCATGAAGTGCGCACGTGAGGCGACGTCTTTCAGTGCAGGGGTTCCGTTGTAGTTGAACTCGGAGACGACGCCAAATTCACCGGCGATGATCCGTTTGGGGTTGATACCGCTCGAAACCACCCAACGTTGTAGCTCGGACCAGTCCTCCCAGCGCGAACCGTTGTCATACCACAGGTCATTGATCAGTCGGCTGTAACGGGCGATCTCCGATTTTTTCTGTTCTGAACTCAAGTGCGGATCCGCATTAACGCGGGCGCTGACGTCTGCGACCATCTGCGTCTGGCCGCCGACATAACGGGTGATTGGCATCGGGACGTTATACAGATGAGGTTGGCTGCCAATGCCCTGGTGAGTGAACTCGCCCGGTGCGTAGGGGTGAAAGGAGAACATGGTGTTGGCGTCGAAGTCGCTCAGGTTGAAGCGATTCAGTGCCCCATGCCAGCCGGCCTCCGGCTGCAGAATGATGGTCATGTCCGGAGCTTTGGAGCGGCATGCGGAGTGCCAGCCCGGTGCAGCTGAGCGGTAGTAGCCCGGTGTGAGTTGCTCTCCCGGTGGCTCGTTGATCATTTCCAGCGCCACCTGCTGCTTCGAGAAGTAGCTGCCCATGGCTGAGCAGAGCCTGTTGAGAGCGTAATGAAAGCGCGCTTGCTGAGCAGGTTCGTTGACCAGGGCGATGCGTTCTTCCCAAGTCGAGGCCCAGGCAACATGGACGCGGAAGCCGGTTTGTGCGGCCCGATCGATATAGCCGATCCAACGCGACAGAGTGGCCTCCATGCTCACCGGCGGGGCCAGGAATTCGTCAAGCGAAATCCAGATCCGCAGGGTGTTGAAGCCAGCCGCCGACAGTGCAGTCAGACGCGTCTGGGTCATGCCGTAGGCGGGCGCTTCCCAGTCATTCACTGGCGGAGTGATGTCGATGCCCTTGATGTCGCCTCGGGCCATGAATGCGGGGTTGGCTTGGGTGATCGTCGTCGAAGTATCTGCTGTAGCAGAGGGGGCGGACCCGCTGCGCAGCGCTGGCGCTGTGCTTACCGTGTTTGGGGAGCCGACCTTGTTGCCGTCCAGAAGCCCGCCCTTGACGTAAATGCTGAGGTTGCTACCGACCCGGAACACTTTGCTGATCTCGCGCAACTGCCCATCGGCGAAGCGCAGATGCACGCCGGGTTTGAATGCGTCGATGCTCGCCTGAGTGGCAGGAACCGAAAGCCCCGCATATTGGCGCCAGATACCCCGCAAGAAATCTTTGCTGGTGAAAGAGTTGATCTTGGAAACATACGCGGTTTCCGTCGAAACCGAAGTGGCTGCGTGAGCCTGAGTAAGTGCCAGGGGGGTGCAGCACAGGACAGCTGACGCAACGGACAGCAGCAGCGCCCGACGCGTCTGGTTGGAAAGAGTGTTAAGCATGATGGCTCTCAGCGACCTAATACTTCCAGGCGTATGCCGTGGAAAAGTAGCGGGAGTGGATAACAGGGTGTGCGAATCGGAACGGCGATTAGTTCAGTTGATATAACTAGAAATAAGGTTCTCCTGAAGAAACCCGGTGAGGGTTTGGCTTTGGTCGTTTGCGGGCTTGAGAATAGTTGCATTTAAGTCTGTTAGGAATATCCGCAAATTCCCTTGACCACCAGCCTGGTAACAGCTTTAGACCATGCGCCACTGTTTTGATATTTCGTAGGAATTAAGCCTAACGGCGTTTTTAGAGATTTCAGGTAAAAATGATGTGCTCGGATGCCATCGAAAGATGGCACTTAAATATCACTTAATTTCCGACGATTGGTCACGCGCCAGCACTTTCAGAGTTTCTTTTCATCAGCACGGTTTCCAACTTCTTATTAATGCGCCTCAGGAACCGAACCATGTTGGCTTTCCGAGAATATGCATACGCCCTGGTCTCGCTGCTCATCAACGTACCGGTCGCCGTTGCGGACACCAGTGAACCTACATTCACCCGTAGCGGGCCTATCAAGGGAATCGGAGTCAGTCCGCCGATTAGCAACTGGGAAGCGCCGGCCTATGGCCTGACTCAGGCACGGCTGGACGCCCTGGAGCAGGCTGGGTTCAACACCCTGAGGATCTGGATCTCGCTGGAAGAATTTCTGACCCCGCCGGTCAGTATGGAGGCCACCCTGTCGCGCTGGACCGGCTATATCAGCCGCGCGGCAGAAACCGGCTTCCGGGTACAGGTTTCCTGGGCATCTACCTGGGAGCAGCGCATCGCAGTGGTCAGCGAGCCGACGACAAATGCGCGCTTTGAAAGGGCTCTTGGTGCACTGTGTGGCGCCCTCAACAGGTCATACTCGGAAGAGCAGGTTGCGCTGGAGATGCTTAACGAGCCTCCTGGCGAACAGCTCGCACCGAGCTATTACACCTCCGTTGCGCCGGGTTGGTATTCGGCCTGCCGCTCCAAGGCACCGAACCTGACCATCATTCTACAACCGGAAGCCGGCTGGCATGGCGCGCTCGGGCACTTCAACCTGAGCCAGTACGATGCCAACACCATGTTCTCCTTTCACCCCTACGCACCGGGCGAGTTCACTCATCAGGGCACTGGCAGCCAGCCGCACCTGTACAACGTTCCGATGCCGATTACCCGCTACGCTGGCGGCAAGATGCAGATGCTGGCGGACGTCAGCGCGCGCATAGAAGCGGATACAACGCTGACGCCCGAGCGCAAGGTCGAAGAAATCACCCGTTACGGGCGCATCATCGATCACCTGTGGTGGAGCGATGGAGCGCGCTGGGAGGACTGGACAGAGTTGCAACGTTGGGTTGGTTCGAGCGGGATCAATCCCAGGCGGATCATCGCCGGGGAATTTGGCGTTGTTTCCGAGTTCAACTACAACGGAACCCCCGCACTGCCGGATGTCGCTTCACGCGCCTACTTCATGCACAAGATCCGCGCGCAGACTGAGGCAAACAATTTCGCCGGTTGGGTAGTGCATCAGGCATTTGGTGACTTCAACCTGTTCCAGCAAACCTCAGTGGGTGAGCATGGCGAGCACCTTATCCCCGAACTCGTCGAGGCGCTGTTTTAGGGGCGCCGGTGGCTGTTGGTGTGCTTTCTGAAGCAACGGTAAAACGCGTTGAAAATATCGCTATGGCGACGGAACGAAGCGCAGCGCGGCAGGACCAAGCTGCGTATGGCCCGGACAAGCGTTGCCCGTAGCAGCTGCTCTGAAGCTTTGAGCACCCCGGCACTGGCTTGTCTGCATGCCACCTGGCTACGGACCAGCCGGTAAACCCTGGATGGCACTTCCGGAAACGGATGTTGGTGCATTGATGCACGACTGAGAGCGTTCAAGATGAAGAAGCTCGGCTACCTGGTAGCGCTGTACCCGATCGGGTTCATTGATTCCGTGATCGCGTTGCGGATCTCTCTATTACTTTTGTTGCTTTCCGTGGTTATCAACAGGCGTTTGTCGCTGGTTGACTGGCTGTTGCTCGGTCTGCTCAGCATCACGGCCTATTCCTGGCTGACGGTGGACGGCTATGAGCGCAGCTTCATCGCGCCGCAGATCTCGTCCTACTATGTGTTCCTGTTCAGCCTGCGTTTCTTCTACGTCTGTCGCGATGATCTGCTGAATTTCATCACCAATCTGCCGCTGTTCCACTATCTGCTGCTGTGCGTCGTTTACCTTGTTGTTCAGGTCAAGGTCGGCTACACCTACGAAGTTGGCGTATTGGAAGCCTTCATGCTGATTCGCCTGGCGCTCCAGGCGCGCCAGCGCGGCTTGATGTTGGCGATACTGCTGGCTTATCTGGTGCTGATGTTTCTCATCTCGACCCGCACAACGCCTTTGGGCATCGCTCTGCTGGTTGCCGGCTGTTGCCTCCTGAAACCGCCGAAGCCGGTGCTCAAGGCGGTTGTCGTGGGTGTGATCCTGCTGACGCCAGTGGCGGGTTTCTTTCTGATGGGCCTGGATCTGTCTTCCAGCATGGCGGATGTCGATGACAACGCGGAGATCCGCCTGGAGATGCTCAAGGGCGCCAGTTCGATGATTGGCATATCCGACTTCCTTCACGGGGTCGGATTTGGCGGCCCCTATCGTGACGTGAGCTTCGAATATGCCTTCTGGCATCCGCTGCTCGATACACGATTTCTTGCGCATCAGGTGTCTAACCACAACTCCTTGTTCGACGTCTTCTTTCGCTTTGGGATCTTCGTCTACGCCTTGTTTGCCGTTGTGTTCCTGCGCGTCATCTGGCTAGACAAGACGACCAACCATTACGTCTACGCTCTGTTGTTTGTCACCCTGTTCTCGCTATCGGTGAATGCGTATCTGGATTCAACGCGCCTATCGCATGCCTTCGCCGCTTTCATTATCGGACTGATGCTTCTGATACCGCGCAGGACCTTGCGGCACCAGCGCGCGCCCAATGCCGCAGTGGTGCGGGTCGGTTCGCGCACTGTTGATGCTGCGAAGTCGCCAGGCTGACATCTCTCCTAACGCTCACCCGCTGAATTCTCGTCCGCATGTCAGTACAGGAAGTGCCCATGAAAGATTGCGTTTTGATTTCCGCGTTTGCCTGCGACCCGTCCATGGGTTCAGAGCCCTACGTAGGTTGGAACTGGCTCAAACAGATCCTGACTGTCTCCGATGGAAATGTCGTGCTACTCACTCGCCGGATGCATGAGCGGCCAGTGCGCGAGGCGCTCGAACCGACCAGCCGCGCGCGTCTGGATATCGTTGCTTTCGATTTGCCCGGCTGTGCCGGTATGGCTCACCACCACAGCCTGATGAAGCCGTACTACGTGTTCTGGCAAGTAGCCGCATTGTTTGTCGTGCTGGCCTACCAGCTGCGTCATCGTTCGCTCGCGGTGATACAACAGTGCACTTACAACGTGGTGGATATGCCTGGGTTGCTATGGCTGGTACCTGGAACGCGGTTCATTTGGGGGCCAGTGGGAGGTGGTCAGATACCACCTGCCTGGGCGAAACCGCTTTATGGGCGGGGTTGGATCAAGCAGCGCTGGCGCACGCTGATGAAACGCACGTTGCGGTTCAACCCGTATATCTGCCTAGCATCGTACTGCTCATCGTCAATCCTGGTGGCCAACCAGGACACCCTCGAGATGCTGCCTCGCTTCGCGCACCGCAAATGCATCAAGACGCTTGAAACAGCGGTGAGCGGCGTAACCGCTAGCCCTGCGGCGCAGGAGCCGAAGGAAAGTTTCACATTGCTCTGGGTCGGTCGGCTGGAGCCCCGCAAGGCTCTCAAGCTGTTGCTCGACGCCATCGCACAGATCAAGGCAGATCAGCCTCAGGCTTACGAGCGATTGCGGATCAAGGTACTCGGTACTGGGCCGGATGCGCAGAAGACTCAGGTGGAAGTAGCTGCACTAGGGTTGGCCGGCAAAGTCGAGTTGCTCGGCGCGTTGCCTTTCGCCGAAGTCCAGCCGCTCTACGAGGGCGCCGACCTTTTCGTCTTCACCAGCGTTCAGGATACCTCCGGTAACGTGCTGCTCGAATCGCTGGCCAGCGGCCTGCCAGCTATAGCGCTCAATCACCAGGGCCCCCGAGAAATCCTGCAAAACGGGGGCGGACGGTTGATCGATGCGCACTCCTATAACGAGGCGGTTAAAGAGTTTGCACGCGCCATACTTGAGCTGATGGATGCGCCGCAATTGCTTAGAGCTTACGCACAGGCGGGACTGGAGAATATTCAGAAGCATTGCCTGTGGGAGCAGAAGGGAGAATTGTTCCGTACGCTGCTGGATGCGCAGGGCAAGTCTGCGAAAAGCCATCTCGCCTCAGATCAAGCTTGAGCGAACGTCTCATGTTTCCTCGTACTTCTACTCGCGCTAAGGGCGCGGGCGATCTTTCTAATGCATGAAGGAGGCGAATATGATTCCAAAGATCATTCATTACGTTTGGATCGGCGATGCGCCGAAGAATGAGCTGCTTCTGCGCTGCATCGAGAGCTGGAAAAAATATCTGCCGGACTACGAAATCAAGGAATGGGGCAACTCGCAAATCGACGGAATCGACATTCCCTATGTCCGTCAGGCGCTGGAACACCGCAAGTGGGCGTTCGCATCGGACTACATGAGGTTGTACGCACTGCACCGCTATGGCGGCTTTTACTTCGACTCCGATCTAGAAGTCACAGCCGATATAGAGCCGTTCCGCGAACATGACTTTGTTGCTGGCTTCGAGGAGTATCAGGGCAACCGATATCCGATGTCGGCGTTCATCGGCGCGGTTCCTAATAACGCAATTATTGGTGATCTGCTAGCCGAGTATGCGTCGCTGAGTCTAGTGGACCGCAACGGAAATCTCGACCTTACGGCCAATACCAAACGCATGACGCTGTATTACGCGCGCAGGTTCGGCCTGAAAAAGCCCTATAAGACCGATGAGCCAACCGCGTTAGATAGTTACTCGTTTATCTATCCGGTTCATTACTTTTGCACGCCTGCGCCGCACAAAAAAAACTTCACCATTCACCATTTCAACGGTTCGTGGCTGGACGGCTATGCGCGACGCAATGTTCTAAACATGTCCGGCTATACGCTGTGCGTTTTCAAGGACCGCAAAAAGGCCAATCGCAGCTTGCCCCTCACCTACAACGAAAGCTTGGCAATGATGCTGCCGCTTGGCTTCGACCTGAGACTGGCGCTCCTGCGCAAAGGCACGTCCCGGCAACCTTTTAAAATGTGCTGATCACATCTAAGGAAGCTGAACCGCCCCTGCTTTCCCAGAGGCTCTGACTCTTGACAGGGTAGGGCCATGAACACAACGACGAAGCATTCCCAAGAAGTCCATGAGCGAGCGGTTCGACCAGTACTGGAGCATCAAGACCACCATGAGTCGAAGCGTGAAGCGATGCTCTATCTCCGCCAAGATCGGTTCTTACTGCCGAAACGGTGCGCAGCTGAGTGCGTCTAGCGTGATAGCGGTAAGCGTGAACGCTAGACCAGCAGCGAACGCGAGCGGAGACCCTGGAGCGAGAAATACGTGAGCGGCGCCAGGCCAACGAGATCCGGCAGCTGATCCATCAATGACCGCGGCGTTCAGTGCGCGTTGTTTAGACTATGCCCAACGCCTGCTGAGGCTGGCGTTGGGCTCTCAGTACGTAGCGTCGATTCCTGTGACAGTGCTGGTCGAAACCATCTATGGCTTCAAAAGGTCGAGGTGAGCCATCGCCATGCGTGGCAGAGCGGGAGGCCGTGGAGCTAGCAACGCCGAAATGGTTGGACCTCTCTAATCCCGGAGGACGATTAGAGCCCAGCGGGAACGTTCCGCCGGCATCAGCCGAAGTGAACTCCTATCAGCAACTGACCGAGTCCGCCCAAGCTGCATCACTCACGCCAAAGAGCTTTCGGAATTTCCGGGGTGGTTCAATGTGTCGTGACGCGGCCCTCTCGGGACGTGCTTGATCCACGTCCCGATATTTCGGCGAGGCGTTGTTACAGCTCGATTGATACCCCGGCCTGCAGGGTGCGCGGAGCGCCCGGGTAGGCCCAGATGTTCCAGGCGCGCTCTTCGTATTCCTCGTCGAAGACGTTGTCGAGGTTGAGGTTGAGGCGAATGCGGTCGGTGAGCGGGTAGTAGGCCAGCAGATCGACCACGGTGTAGGCGCCCATGTCGTAGGCAGTGTTCGAGGTGCTGCCCTTGCGTGAACTGACGTACTTCACGCCAACCCCAAGGCCCAGCCCGTCCAGCGCACCGTTGTCGAACTCGTAGGTGTCGAGCAGGTTGAAGCTATGCTCTGGCACGTTGGCCAGGCGGCTGCCCACCGGCACGGCGGCGCTGTTGCTTTCGGTGACTTCAGCGTCAACGTAGGCATAGCCGCCGATCACGCGCCATTGCGGGGTGATATTGCCGGCAACGCTGAGGTCGAAGCCGCGGCTGCGGACCTCGCCTGCAGCCACCTGGAAGGCCTGGGAGCCAACGTTTGCCGGATCAGCCGTCAGCACGTTTTCCTTGGTGATGTGGAACAGTGCGGCCGTCACGCTCAAGTTGTGTTCGGGCAGGTCGTACTTGATGCCAGTCTCGTAGGCGACACCTTCTTCCGGGTCGAACGCCTGGCTGCTGCGGTCGGCGCCCCGGTTGGGCTTGAATGAGCGGGAGGCGTTGCCGTATACGGCCAGCGCTTCGGTCACGTCGTAGATTGCACCGATGCGCGGCGAGACGGCGTTATGCGCCTGATCCCAGCTACCAGCAGCCGACAGCTTGTTGGTGTAGTTCTGCTCGAAACGTTCCAGGCGGGCACCCAGCTGCAGGGTGAAACGGTCGGTCAGCTCGACCTGATCCTGCATATAGAAGGCATAGGACTTCAGGTCTTCGTCGTCCCAGTAGTTGGGGCCGAGAATGGGGGGCAGCGGCTGGCCATAGACCGGCTCGTACATGTCGATCGGGAAAGAGCCTACGCCACCTGCGGAACGGTCGATGCGGGAGTTGTAGTTAAAGTCGTCGTACTCGATGCCGGTCAGCAGGGTATGCATGAAGCCCAGAGCGCTGAAGCGGCCTTCGAGGTTGGCCTGAATGGCCGTATCGTTCCATTCCAGCCGTCGCTCGCTGTAATTGCGGCCCACGGTGCGGCCGTCAGCGGCCAGGCCATTGTTCTCCACGGCGCCACCGTCCAGGCTGCCGTCGAGGTATTGCACGCCGCCGCGCAGGGTCCATTGGTCATCCAGCAGGTGCTCGATTCGCAGCTGAGTCATGGCGTTTTCGTTCGTGAACTTGCCGGCGCTTTCTTCCCCGAGGAAGCGATCACGTGGCAGCTGGCCTTGCTGGCCGGCGTAGCGCGTCACGCCGCGGTCGAGCGGGTGACGGTTGTGGAGGTAGTCACCTTCCAGAATGATCGCGGTGGCGTCGCTGAGGTCCCAGCGCAGCACTGGGGCAACGTTGTAGCGTTCGCTTTCGACATGATCGCGAAAGCTGTCAGCGCCTTCGGCCACCAGGTTGAGGCGATAGGTGAATTCGGCCTGCTCGTCCAGTGCGCCGGTGGTGTCCAGCGTGCCGCGGCGCAGCCCCTCGGTGTTGAATTGAGTGCCCAGCACGGTCCGCTGCTTGGCCTGCGGTTGCTTGCTGACGATGTTGAAGGTGCCGCCCGGGTCGCCACGGCCATACAGCATTGAGGCCGGGCCACGCAGGACCTCGATTCGCTCGATAGTGGCGGCGTCCGGCATGTTGGGGTAGCCGCGGTTGATGGCGAAGCCGTTGCGGTAGAACTCCTGGGAGCTGAAGCCGCGTACCAAGAATTCGGTCAGGCCCTGGCCGCCGAAGTTGTTGCCGCGCTCGACGCCGCCGGCATAGTCCAATGCATCTTCGAGACGGGTGGCACCGATGTCTTCTACCACCTGCCCGGGGACGACGCTGATTGACTGCGGGATTTCATGGATGGGCGTGTCGGTACGCGTTGCGCTGGCCGAGCGCGTAGCGCGATAGCCGTCCACTGGGCCGTCGGCGCGCTCGGCTTGCGGGGCGGTAATCTCCATTTGTTCGAGGGCGATGGGGGCCCCGGCAGATCCCGTTTGTTCGGCAGCGTAGGCGGTGGCGGCGAGCGCCTGTAGCGACAGCACAGGCACGAGAAGTCGACGCATTGGGGCAGTTCCTTTTGAAGGCTTCGAGCGGAGGGGCGCAGATGCTATAGATGTTGATAACTATTATCAATTGAGCTGCAGCTGGTTCGCTGAATTGTGTCGCTTTAGGGGTTTGATGAGTCGTTGCTGGCGCCGCTCAGGGCTTGCGGCATTGCCGAGCAGTTCCTGTCGAGCCGGCATGAGGTCTGCTTTAGCACGGAGCGAGCCCGGCCGACCGGGACGGAAGAGTTCGAGCAGAAAGGTCGGAGAGCTTCGCACTCCAGATCCCGGTGCGCATCGTTGCGCTGCGGTTGCGTTGGTTTGCGAGGCGCTTCAGGAGAAGGGCTGGATGGTTGTGAGGTTTGGCTTTTGCTTGGGCAGGCCTGCGGCCTGCATTCGCCGCGGGGCGCGCCTCCCACAGGGCAGGTGCGAGGCTGGCGTTTCCTGCGTATGACCTGTTCATTAACCTCGCGTTGCCACAACGTCCGCCACGGGCGCCATTGATTTGCCGAGACGATGCGCCAGCGTCATCTCACGCGCGTCGTCCAGCGCCGCTTAGGGATCAGCGACCCCGGCTCTCGCCCTCGCGGGACCGAGTCGAGTCGGCTGGCGTTTCGGTACCGGTCATCGTCGAGGATTCGGTATGGGGTTGGGTGTCGTCAGTGGGCTCGGCTTCAGGCTCGCTGGACGGTACGACTGTTGGCGTTCCGATGCTTTGCGAGGCGCCACGGCAGGTCAGCTCGGCGAAAGGCTGGTCCGGCGAGTACTCGCCTGGCACCCGCTCTACCCGCTGAGTGTTGGGGCTCACGGTGAAAACGGGCGGGGCGGAGGTGTCGGCACGTGCATCGTCGGGCACGTGGAATTCGCAGGTCACGGTGTCACCGGTATTGTTCCTCACCTTCACGGCGCGTATTCCGACCAGCTCGCCACCCGCCTCGGTGGTTGAGGTCGGCACGCCCATGGCGCTGACTTCGATATCCAGGCCGTTCAGGTGGGTGATCACTTCGGGCTTGGGTGTCTGGGCAAGCGCAACAGGTGCGCAAAGGGCTAAGCCTAGGGTCGTGAGCAGTGCCTTGGTCATGGAAACCTCCTCGAGTCGATGACTGCTTAGAAGGGTTCGAGGGGTGAGGGTTCGGTCTGCTCTCCGATTTGCTTGTCCGTTGCTTCGCATCCTGCGGTTGAGCGCTACTTCTGTGGCTTCAGATTGCGAGCATAAAGCGCTTTCCCGCCCGTGGAGGTGGTGCCTCTGGCCTCCAGCTCGAATCGCTTGGAATGCGATTTGATCAGGTCGCTGAGCTTCTTGAAGCCATACAGACGCGGATCGAAAGCGGGACGGAGTTTGCTGATGTTGGAGCCAAGCTCGCCGAGCTGCACCCAGTCATCCTCGTCATCGGCAATGTCGCTAAGAACCTTGGCGATGAACTCCACCGGAGCCTTTTGCGCTTTGACCTGGCCGCCTTTCTCGGCGGTTTTGGCATCGTCTTCGGACTTTTCTGCAGGCTCCGGCGCGGGCGTCTTGTCCCCATTGCTTGGGGGTTCCTGCGAGGTCTTGGGTGCGTCGGCGCGAAGAATTTCGGTGTAGATGAACTTGTCGCAGGCTGAAACGAAGGGCGACGGGGTTTTTTGTTCGCCAAAGCCGTAGACGGTCAGGCCTTCTTCGCGGATGCGTGCGGCCAGACGCGTGAAGTCGCTGTCGCTCGAGACCAGGCAGAAGCCGTCGAAGCGGCGCGTGTAGAGCAGGTCCATCGCGTCGATGATCAACGAGCTGTCGGTGGCGTTCTTGCCGGAGGTGTAGGCGAACTGCTGGATCGGCTGGATCGAATAGTCGAGCAGTACCTTCTTCCAGCTGCCGAGGTTGGGCTTGGTCCAGTCGCCGTAGATGCGCTTGACGCTGGCGACGCCGTATTTGGCGATTTCCTCGAACAGGCCTTCGACAATCGCGGCGGGGGCGTTATCGGCGTCGATAAGAACCGCAAGATGGATCTGCTGACGGGTGTTGCTGGGCTTGGCGGCCATGATTCGTCCCTGGATGGATGTGTGTCGACCTTAACGCCAGTTGCAACTGGGGGCCAGGGAAGTGCGGTCGCAATCTGGATGACAGGCTTTGCCGTTCCGATTGAACCCTCGCGGGCGAGTCGGTTCCGACCTTGCGTCCAGGCTGCTCGACGCGCTCTGGCTGGTGCTGCCCAGCGTAGCGACTAGAGTAAGCCGTACCCCTTACGTTTCTCACGAAAAGGCGCCTTCATGACTCCCATCGTCGACTTTCTCAACACCATCTTCTGGGGCTACGTCCTTATTTACGGTCTGCTCGCGGTTGGGGTGTTCTTCACCATCCGCCTGGGCTTTCTGCAGTTTCTCCATTTCGGCGAAATGGTACGGGCCATCCGCGGTGCGCGGCAAAGCGACGCTTCGGGGATATCGCCATTTCAGGCGCTGTGCACCAGCCTCGCATCGCGGGTGGGCACCGGTAACCTGGCGGGCGTGGCGGTTGCGCTCTATCTGGGTGGCGCTGGCGCGATCTTCTGGATGTGGATGGTGGCGTTGGTGGGCATGGCGACGGCCTATGCGGAAAGCTCACTCGCGCAGTTGTACAAGGTGCGCGATGGGGAGGGTCAGTACCGGGGCGGCCCGGCGTTCTACATTGCCAAGGGTTTGAAGGCGCCATGGGCCGGCGGCGTGTTTTCCGTGGCGCTGATCATCTCGTTCGGGCTGGTGTTCAACGCGGTGCAGGCCAACTCCATTGCCGATGCCATGGAGGGCGCGTTTGGTGTCCCGAAACTCTGGGTTGGCGTTGCAATCGCCATCCTCGCTGGGCTGGTGATCTTTGGCGGGCTGCGCTCCATCGCGCGCTTCGCCGAGCTGGTGGTGCCGCTGATGGCGGGCCTGTATGTGCTGATGGCACTGATCGTGTTGCTGATGAACATCACCGAGGTGCCAGGCGTGCTGATGACCATCGTCCGTAGCGCCTTTGGCCTCGAAGAAGCCGCCGGTGGTGTCGCCGGCTCGGTGACCGCGGCGATGCTCAATGGCATCAAGCGCGGCTTGTTCTCCAACGAGGCAGGCATGGGGTCGGCGCCCAACGTGGCGGCGACCGCGACCCCAGCGCCGCATCATCCGTCTTCCCAGGGGCTGGTGCAGGCGATGGGGGTGTTCATCGACACCATCGTCATCTGCACCGCTACCGCGGTGATGATTCTTCTGTCGGGCGTTCTTGAGCCCGGTTCGGGTGTAACCGGCACGCAGCTCACCCAGCAGGCAATGGAAAGCCACATCGGCGTGGCAGGGACCTACTTCATCGCCATCGCCATTCTGTTTTTCGCTTTTACCTCGATTGTTGCCAACTACGCCTATGCGGAGAACGCGCTGATATTCCTCGGCGGCGGCAACAAGCTCGGGCTGACCCTGCTGCGTCTGGCGGCTTTGGGCATGGTGATCTGGGGCGCTTACGAGGCAGTCACGACCGTGTTCAACGCCGCGGATGCGTCCATGGGGCTGATGGCGACGATCAACCTGATCGCAATCACGCTGCTCTCCGGCACGGTGGTGAAGCTGACCAAGGACTATATGGCGCAGATCAAGGCGGGCGAGGTGCCGACGTTCAAGGCCGCGGACTACCCGGAACTGAAAGCCAAGATCAACAACAATATCTGGCGCTGATGTGAAAACGCCCCGGCAGTCATGCCGGGGCGTCGCGCGTTACAGCTCGGTGGGTCAGCTCGGTAGCCGGTCCAGTGTTTTTGGCTCATGCATCGGGCAGCCGTTGTGACGAGCGCGGAACTCGGATGACATCTCATAGGCCGGCTTGCGTGAGCGCATGATGCCGCCGAGCGGACGATGGGCCGCCAGTCCATGCCAGGGGCTGAAGGACATCTGGTCATCCACCACCGCTGCGCGGGCTTCGCTCCAGGCCGATTGCGGCTGGACGTTGATCCGCGCAACCGTGACGTAAGGGCTGGCATCTTCCGGCCAGACCACGCTGGCGTCCTCGATGGGCATCTTCTCGATGTCGGTGGCCAGCTGCACACGTAGCTCCCAGGTCCCGCCGTGCTGAGCGAAATGGTCGTTGATCGCCTCGCGCAACCCGTTCGGCTTGTCCTTGAGGTCGACGTTCTGATCGGTCAGCGCCTTTAATTCCGGCGAGACGGGCACCACCGAAAGCTTGGCGAAGTAGCGGCCATAGAGCAGCGGAACCACGCTGTAATAGGTCTCCCCGAGCAGATTGGTGGTGGGATGGCCGCCCATGCCTTTGAGCGTCGCGCTTTCGCCGCCGGCCTTTTCCACCAGGCTCTCGGCACCGCGCAGCGCGGCAGACAGCGCCTGCTTGGCGCGGGGCGCTCGGTCGGTAGTCTTGGCGATCAACTTCACCGACTTCAGGAAGTCCTTGGGTGTCGGCGCCATGAACGCCGGCGCGTTGACCATGACGAAATCCTGGGTGACCTGGCCGCCCGCATTCGGCAGGCGTTCGCCTTCAACGCCGATGAGCTTGATCGCCAGCCCGCGCGGAGTGGAAACCTTGTCATCAAGGATGTCGCCCGGATTGGTCGAGTAACGCATCACCACCGGCATCTTCCCAGGCTTCGCAAAAGCCCCCTGGGCCAGTTCTGGCGGCAGGTCAGGCAGGACTTCGATTTCACCCTGCAGCAGGCCGTGGCTCTTGGCGTGCACGCTGCGAACGGCATGGCCACTGTCAGCAAAGGTCGTCTCGGTGATCTCGCGCATGGCCTGGATCAGGCCGGAGATGGTCTCGGCTTCGTCGTCTGGCACCTGTTCGTATGCAGGGTCGAAGGGTAGGGGCGTTACGGTCAGGCGATCGGTCATCGGCTCGGCTCCGTCTGGTGATGCGGACTTATGGACTGCTGCGCCGCGGTCTGTAGTCGACAATCGAGGTCCGGAATCGTTTTCGAAGAGCGTGCAAGCCCTTGTGGATGGACTTTGCGCAGGATCAGTCCACAAGCCTGGATTGCCCAGGCCCAGGAGCGCGCCGTTTTACTGCGGAATTACGCCAAACCCTCGCGCCATCAGTGCCGCCAACAGAGGAAGCAGCAGCAGGGCGAGCAGTTCGATACGGATCACCAGCTTGACCATTCGTGCGCTGGTCGGGCTGATGCTCGGGACCTGGCCAACCTTTAAGGCAGGTCGCCATTTCAGAAAGGTCACGGTCGGATAGATCGACAGCAGGGCTACGACCACGAACAGCCCGACCTTGGCATGGAAGAAGCTGTTGTTGAGGTAATAGTCCAGTCCCTTGCCATAGCGCATCGCGCGCGCTGCGCCGGTGACCAGGACGAACCCGGCGGCGATGCCGAAGGCCAGATCAACGCGAAACAGGCTGCGGGCGCGTTTGAAATTCAGCGGCAGGCGGAACAGCTGGTGCTCGAGCACCAGCAGGGAGAAGAGCAGGAAGATCGCCACGAAGTGCAGGTAGGCGGCGACGGCATAGGCCATTTTCTGAAGGTCCTTTGGTTAGGGTTGCTGCGGTGTGGCGGTGACAGCTGCCGCCGCATGGGTCGAGGCGAACCATTGCCCCTGGCGTTGCAGCCGCCTGGCGATGCTGCCTAGGCAGACGCCGCGCAGGAGCATGAAGGCGAGAAAGGCCAGCCACAAGCCGTGATTGCCCATCCCACGCAACAGCCAGCCCAATGGTAGCGAAATCAGAACGGCAAGCAGCATGGCGTTTCGCATTTCCCGCGCACGGGTGGCTCCGATGAACAAGCCGTCCAGCAAATAGCTCCAGACGGCGACCAGGGGCAGCGCGGCGAGATAGGGCAAATAGACAGCGGCGGTTTCACGCACCGAAGGGATGTCGGTCTGCAGGCTGACGAACAGCTCGCCGCCCAGCAGGAAGAACAGCCCGAAGGCCAGACTCGCCAGCAATGACCAGCCGCCAGCAACAGTCAGAATCCGTCGCAGCTCGGTGCGGCTCTGGGCGCCGATCGCATGCCCGCTCAATGCTTCGACCGCGTGGGCGAGACCGTCGAGTGCATGCGCCGTGAGCATCAAACCGTTCAGCAGCAGGGCATTGGCCGCTACCGTGGCGTCACCCAGCCGCGTCCCTTGGACCGTGACCAGGAAGAACACCAGCTGCAGCGCCAGCGAACGAAGGAAAATGTCGCGGTTGACGGACATCAGTGGACGCCAACTGGCCCACAGGCGCAGCGCCTGACGGTCCAGGCGTCCGGCGTAACGCAACAGTGCGCCTCGGGTCAGCGCCAGGCCGACCAGCACACCGCTCCATTCGGCAACGACCGAGGCGCGGGCTGCGCCGGCCACGCCCCACTCCAGGCCGATGACGAACCACAGATCCAGCGCAACGTTTATCAGATTTGTCGTCAGCAGAATCGCCAATGGCGCGCGCGCATTCTGGGTGCCGAGAAACCAGCCAATCAGCGCCATGCTCGCCAGTGCGGCGGGCAGGCCGAACAGGCGGGTGTGAAAATAGGCTTGGGTGAGCGCGTCGAGTTCGGCAGAGGGCTGCATGAGCTGCAGCGCGTAACCTTTTAGCGGCATCGCAAACAGGCTCAACAGCAGCGCAAAGCCCAGCGCCAATAGCAAGCCCTGCAGCAGCACCTGACGCAGCGCGCCACCGTCCTGACGTCCGGCGGCCTGAGCAGCAAAGCCGGTGGTGCCCATGCGCAGAAAACCCATCACCCAGACCAGCAGGCTGTAGAGGCTGCCGCCTACTGCAACCGACGCGAGCTGATGCGCGTGCGGCAGGTGGCCGATCACGGCGCTGTCGACCAGCGCCACCAGTGGCACGGAGAGGTTGGACAGAATCATCGGCGCAGCCAGCGCCCAGACCCGTTTATGAGTGGGGGCGTGCTGCCAGGCGGTCAATAACCGTGACATGAAAGGCTCCAGAACAGCCGGGCATGATACGTCGCGATGGTCCGGAGCGCAGCCGAGCGATGGCGCTGGTGCCGTGCTCGGTCGGGTTGTCGGAGGAGTAGGGCGCTACGAATGGCTCAGTGGATTAGCCAGCTCAGCAACCAGAGCCCGAGGAACAGATAGATCACCCCGGCGATGATCGAGCGGCGGAAGAACGCGCGAAACGCGCCGACCAGCAACATCAGGCCGATGGCCAGTGCAATGAGGCTGATCAGTGAACGATCCATGCCGAGAGTCCGCGACAGACCCTCGAGAAAGTTGGCGCCGGCATCGGCGAACAGCCCGAAAAAGCCGCTGAGCGCATCGACGATGTAACGAATCACGGTGCCGAGCGCCTGGCCCAACCATTCGAAAAAGCTTTCCACCTGCATGCTGCACTCCTGCCAAACGATCCGCGGCCGCAAGCGCAGCCGTTCCCTGGTCCATTGGGCTGCCAATCCGTCTGGCAGTTCCCGGCGTTGCGATTGAACCGCAGCCACGGCGATGGGTCAGTAGCAGGCTGATCGGCGCCATCGCGTGCACCGTCACGCAAATGCAACCCTTCGCGATCAGGCTATCTCGCCAGTAGCGGCCTAACGAGAAAAGATGATGCCGATAGTTACCAGTACCCGCCCGCGTTGGTTGCCTGAGGTTCGCCCGCAGGTCTGGGCGTTGGGAATGCTGGCTGCAGGTCTGCTGCACACTGCTGCCACCTTTCACCTCGATGAGCGGGTGTTCTATTCGCTGCAATCGGCTTGGCAGGAGAGCAGTCTCCAGACCCGCAGCCTCTGGTTGCCCGAGTACCAGGTGCGTGTCGAGGCTAAGCCGGTGGCGACCGTCGGTAACAACCTTTCCGGCTTGACCTTCGATGAGCAGCGCAATCAGCTCTGGGCCGTGGTGAACAACCCGGAGGAGCTCGTCGCGATGGATCTCAACGGTGAATTCATCGCTCGCTATCCCTTGAAGGGGTTCATCGACGTCGAGGCCGTTACCTACCTGGGCGACAACCTGCTGGCAGTTGCCGAGGAGCGCAGCCAAACGATCGTGATCCTCCCGGTTCCCTCGCAGCCCGGTGAGCTGGTGCGTGAGGATTACGCGGCAGTCTCGCTGTCCATGGGCGCATCGGACAACTCGGGTTTCGAGGGGTTGGGCTACGACCGCGCGGGTGATCGACTGTTTGCGGTGAAAGAACACTCACCACGCAAGCTCTATGAGATCCAGGGCATCAAGGCCAGCCTCAGCGGGCAACTGAACCTCAAGGTCATCGATCGTGAGGCGTGGATCGAGGACAAGGACATGGCCAGCGACCTTGCCTCGGTGCACTACGACGAGCGCACCGGTCATCTGGTACTGCTCAGCGATGAAGCGAAAATGATGCTTGAGCTCGACGGTGAGGGTGAGCTGGTCAGCTTCCGCTCGTTGTGGAGCGGCTTTGCCGGTCTCGACAAGAGCGTGCCTCAGGCCGAAGGCATGACCTTTGACGAGCGTGGCGATCTGTATCTGGTCAGCGAACCCAATCTGTTCTACGCCTTCGAGCGCAAGTAGCCGAACCTGGGTCAGCCGCGGCGGATCATCCAGACGCCTGCGAAAATCAGCAGCAACCCCCCTAGCTTGCCCAGGCTGATCGACGACTGGCGAAAGCCCGCCCAGCCGAAGTGATCGAGCAGCAGCGCCATCCCCAGCTGGCCGGCTAATACCAAGGCCATGAACAGCAGCGCACCGATACGCGGGCCGGCGAAGGCGGCGGTGGCAATGAAGAACATTCCCAGCAATCCAGCACACCAGTGATACCAGTTCAGCGCCCGCAGTGCCTGGATGCCCGGCATGTCCCGCTGGAACAGCACCACGCAGATCAGCGCCACGGTGCCCACTGCGAAGGACAGCATCGCGGCGCTCATGACGCTGCCAAAGTGCTTGGCCACCTGCCCGTTGATGCCGGCCTGTAGCGGCAGGAAAGCCCCGGCGATAAAAGGCAGAACGAGTAGCCACCAGGCTGCGACGGGCATGCTGATTTCCTCCAGAGAAAAAGAAAGCCCGCCGAGGCGGCGGGCGTAATTCAGAGCGAGCCGACAATGCTAGCGCGGCGGGTATAGCGAAAGAACCTTATTGACGGTTTCACGAAACATCCCGGCCCGCTCCTGAGGACTCCCCGGGTCGTCGCGCAGAACCTGTTCGGCACTGCCGCGCCAGACCAGTTTGCCGTCGTCAGCGTCGTACATATCCAGCTGTAAGGTGCCGACCTGATAGTGAATGGTGCGGGTGTCAGTCATTACCGGCCCGCCCCAGAAACCGTGCCATGGGCCGCCCCAGCCACTGATCGATGAGGTGGTGTATTGCTGGCTGCGCTCATCGACGAGAAACCAGGCCTGCACCATGAGATCCGGTTGTGCGCCCGACTGGGCCTGGCGTAGGCCGCGTTGGTCCAGCTGCTCGCTGACGGCGCTGCGGATGCGTTGCTCGGTCAGGTCGCTTTTGATGCGGGGATCGTCTGGTCGGTACTGCAGGGCGGGCTCCTTCCAACTCCAGGTCCGATAGGCGGAAAAATCACGCTGCGGGTCGAAATCGCGTTGCACCTGGGTGCTCTGACAGGCGGCCAGCATCAGCAGCAGAGGCAGGATCAGCAATGAACGGAACATCGGTGTTCTCCTTGCATTAAGTGCGTGCGCTCAGCGCGGTGGATAATCAGCAAGCGCACGGTTCACGGCGGCTCGCGCGGCGTCCTTGCGCTCGGCCTGATCGCCGCCACTGCGGGCCTCGGCGCGATTGCTCCACACAGTCTGGCCGGAGGCGCTGTCGATCATCTCGATGCGCACCGTCATCACTTCCTCTTCATAGTTGCGCACCACCGGAGCGCTACCGCCGATCCCGTAGCCGGAGTTGAACCCCGGCCCGTAGCCGCCATAGCGACCGGCACCGACGCCCACTCGTGGCCCGTAATCATCATAGACCTGACGCACGCGCGTCTCCATCTGCGCGCTGGCGCTGATTTGCACGTCGCCCTTTGCGCCTGTTGGCGCAGGCCGCAAGCCGCGCTGGTCGAGCGCGCCGGAGATCATTTCCTGCAGCTCTTCGGTGCCCAGCGAAGCCGTGCCAGCCGGTGGGTTGCGCCAGCTCCAGTTCTGGTAGCTGGAAAAATCCTGCGGTGCCGCCGGGTACGTCGGCGACTGGATACGTTCGATAGGCGGGGCTGGAGGGATCGGCGCGGACTCGTTGGTGTACGGGTTGCTGCTCTGGCAAGCCGCGAGGCTCAAGCCGAGCAGCGAACAGAGCAGCGGCAGTGCAGGGCGGATCGACATTGGTACCTCCCGGTCGGCTCAAAGCGGCCGACACAACCAGTGCAGGTAACGCCCGAGCCCGGCGAATGCGGGATGGCGGCGGTAGGCCAGTTCCATCTCGATGAGGTCGGCAGGCTCGGTGCGGGCCTGGAAATCGGCGGGCATGTAGTCATGGAAGACGCGCACGCCGCTGGTTGATTCGACCCGCCAGCGCGGCGCGAGTTGCGCAGCCAGCTCGCGCGGGTCGAGCGGTTGCTGCGGTGTCAGGCTCTGGCGCTCGCCGGCATAGGTTTGGCTGCGCAATTTCTTGAAATGACCTTTGAGCAGGTTGCGGTAGATCAGCGCGTCGCGGTTATAGAAGGCCAGCGAGAGCCAGCCATCCTCGGCAACCAGGCGATGCAGCACCGGCAGGATCGCCTGGGGCTCGGCCAGCCATTCCAGTACCGCATGGCAGATCACCAGATCGAACCGGCCCTCGACGTGGTTTTCGACGTCCTGCCAGGGTGCCCGGATGAACGTTGCGTTTTGGCCAGCTTCGGCAAACTGCTTGCGCGCGCCTTCCAGCATGGGTTCGGCGGGTTCGGCTAGCGTGACCTGATGGCCCCGCTGCGCCAGCCACAGGCTCATGTGGCCGAGGCCTGCACCGATGTCCAGGACCCGTAGCGGGCGTTCTGGGAGTATTTCAGTCAGGTCTGCCTGCAGCACGGCGAGTCGGATCGCGCCCTTGGCGCCGCCGTAGATTTTTTCAGCGAAGCGCGTCGCCAGCTCATCGAAATGCCGATCGCTCATCGGGCGAACCGCCGTTCGTTATCGGCAAGCTTCGCCAGCAGCGCCTGTTCCATGTCGATGCCCAGTTCGCTGCACATCAGCAACAGGTACATGAGGATGTCACCGACTTCCTGGCCCGCGTGTGCGAGCTTGTCGGCCGAGAGCTGGCGCGATTCGTCCTCGGTCTGCCATTGGAAGATTTCCACCAGCTCGGCCATTTCCACGCTGGCGGCCATGGCGAGATTTTTCGGACTGTGAAAGCGCTGCCAGTCGTTCTGGTCGCGGATCGCGTGCAGGCGTTGGGTGATCTGTTCGATGTTCATGTGGAAAAGCGGGCTCGTTGTTTTGGGCATGTGCCGGAAGCAGGTGGCAGCAGGGCTCGTTCGCGCCTGGCGCGGCAGGGTCTCGTAGGGGCGAGCTTGCTCGCGATCAGCTTCTTCAGGCTATGGCTGCACTTGGCTGGCGTGCGGCTTCGATCGCCAGCAAGCTGGCTCCTGCAAAATCGCTGCAACTCGTGCAGGTCGCGCCAGGCGAGCTTCCTCGCGGGGCCGGTCGCCAGATAGGCCGCAAGCTTCCTTCAGCCAAACAATGCCCGCAAGGGGCAGATTGATCAGAGCCGGCGAATCTTCAGCTCACGCTCGATCGCGATGACGCCGGGGCGATAGTCGCCTTGCTCGGTGGCGCGAATAGCCTGCTCCAACGCCTGCTCGGCGATCTGCTCGTGCTGCTGGGAAATCGCATTGACCCGGATCGGCAGGAAATCCAGCAACTGCGCGTCACCAAAGGTTGCCAGCCGCAGTTGCTCCGGCCAGAGCAGATCGCGCTCGCGCAGCGCATCGAAGACGCCTTCGAGCAACACGTAGGCGGTGGTGATGAGGGCATCGGGCAGCGGGCCGCGGTCGAGCAGGGTGAGCATCTGCTCGCGTCCGCAGGCACGGCTGAACTGGTCGGCGCGCAGGATGCTGACCTGCCCTGTGTGCTGCGACAGCGCCCGGCGAAAACCTTCCTCGCGCTGCTGACTGATGGGCAATGCGGGGCGCGCGCTGATCAGGGCGATATGCGCCGCGGCCGGAACTGCCAGCGAGCGGGTGAGCAGAGCGGCCGCTTCGCAGTCATCGCTCACCACCGAACAGAAGTGCCCAGCATCCAGCGCACGGTCGAGGGCGATCACCGGCGTGCCAGCTGCTTGCACCTTTCGATAGCTCTGGTCCTCGGCGGATAGGCAGCTGGCGACGATCAGCGCATCGCAACGGCGCGAGCGCAACAGCTGGATGACCTGACGCTCGGTGTCCGGCTCGTCGTCGGTCCCGGCGATCAGTAACTGGTAGCCGCGCTGCCGCGCACGCTGTTCGAGCAGCTTGGCAAGGCGCGCATAGCTGGGGTTTTCCAGATCCGGAACGATGAAACCCAGCGTTCGCGACTGCCCGCGACGCAGGCCAGCGGCCTGCTGATCCAATTGAAAACCCTGCTGCTCGACAACCGCCATGACGCGCTCGACCGTGGCCGGGCTGATCCGCCGTTGAGCAGCCTTGCCGTTGAGCACGTAGCTGGCAGTGGTTACCGAAACGTTGGCGAGGCGGGCAATGTCGGTCAGTTTCAACAGAGGGTCCTGAGACGGGTGGTATGAACTCGGGCTTCTAGAATTACCCAATATTGCGTAATGTGCCAGTCTTAGGTGAAACGTTTCAGCAGTGTGTCGGTCTGAAGCGCCAGCCCAGGATTCGGGCAATGCCGGCGCAACCGTCGGCCACAACAATCGCGAGCCCCGCAGGAGTTCTCCATGCTTGAGTTGAATGCACAGCACATCCACATGCATCAGGCCGCGGCGGACAAGCCAGCGGCGCTGGCTCTGCTGGGCGAGGTTCTGGTCGCCGACGGACTGGTCGCGCCGGGCTACCTCGACGGGCTGCGCGCGCGCGAAGCGCAGGGCTCGACGTTTCTCGGTCAGGGCCTTGCGATTCCCCATGGCACGCCGGAAACCCGCGATCAGGTGTTCACCACTGGCGTGCGGCTGCTGCATTTTCCGGCCGGCGTCGACTGGGGCAATGGTCAGCAGGTGTACCTTGCCATCGGCATCGCGGCGCGCTCGGATGAACATCTGCGGCTGCTGCAACTGCTGACCCGAGCGTTGGGCGAGGGCGATCTGAGCGAGGCGCTGCAGAAGGCCGAAAGCCCCGAAGCCATCATCGACCTGCTGCAGGGCGCGCCGCAGGCGTTGGCGCTGGACGGCGAACTGGTGGGCCTGGGCGTCGCCGCCGATGATTTCGACGAGTTGGCCTGGCAAGGCGTCAAATTGCTCAAGCGCGCCCAATGCGTGGAGCCAGGCTTCAATGCCAGCCTGCCGATGAGCCAAGCGTTGCCGCTGGGCGATGGCCTCTGGTGGCTCAGTAGCGAGCAGTCGGTGCAAAGCCCGGGGCTCGCGTTCGTCACGCCAACGTCGAACCTTGAGCATTTGGGTCAGCCGTTGAATGGTCTGTTCGTGCTGGCCAGCCTGGGCGAAGCGCATCAGGCCATGCTTGAGCGCCTGTGCAATCTGTTGATCGAAGGGCGCGGCCAGGAGCTGAGCCAGGCGACTTCCAGCCGCGTGGTGCTCGAAGCGCTGGGCGGCGAGGTACCGGCAGATTGGCCAAGCGCTCAGGTGCCGCTGGCCAACGCCCACGGCCTGCATGCACGCCCGGCCAAGGCGCTGACCGAAGTGGCTCAAGCTTTCGATGGCGAGATTCGCGTGCGCCTGGCCGGCAGCGAGAGCGCCGGGGTGTCGGTCAAGAGCCTAAGCAAGCTGCTGGCGATGGGCGCGCATCGTGGTCAGGTGCTGGAGTTCATCGCCGAGCCATCCATTGCCAGCGATGCACTGCCGGCGCTGGTGCGCGCGGTGGAAGAAGGGCTGGGCGAAGAGGTCGAACCCTTGCCGGCAGCCGGGGAGACGGAGCAACCCGTCATCGCCACACAACCCAATGAGTCGGCCATCGAGCAGGCCGCTCTGCGCGCCGGCGATCAGGTAAACGGCATCGCTGCTTCGCCGGGCATCGCCATCGGTCCGGTGCTGGTGCGCAAGCCGCAGGTGATCGACTATCCCAAGCGCGGCGAATCGCCTGCGGCGGAATTGCAACGTCTGGACGCTGCGCTGGACAAGGTCCATGCCGAAATCGGCACGCTGATCGACGCAAGCCAGGTCGTCAGCATTCGCGACATCTTCACCACTCACCAGGCCATGCTGCGTGACCCGGCGCTGCGCGAAGACGTGCAGGTGCGGCTGCAGAAGGGCTTGAGCGCCGAAGCGGCCTGGATGGAAGAAATCGAGAGCGCGGCGCAGCAGCAGGAATCCCTCCACGACAAACTGCTGGCCGAGCGCGCCGCCGACCTGCGTGACGTGGGCCGCCGCGTGCTGGCCTGCCTGACCGGCGTCGAAGCCGAGCAGGCCCCGGACGAACCCTACATTCTGGTGATGGACGAAGTGGCGCCTTCGGACGTTGCCACGCTCAACGCCCAGCGCGTCGCCGGCATCCTGACGGCCGGCGGTGGCGCTACATCCCACAGCGCCATCATCGCCCGCGCGTTGGGGATTCCGGCCATCGTCGGTGCAGGTCCTGGCGTGCTCGGGTTGGCATCCAATACGTTGTTGTTGCTCGACGGCGAGCGCGGCGAGCTGCTGGTCGCGCCGACCGACGCGCAGCTGGAGCAGGCCAGGGGCGAACGCGCGGCCCGCGAGGAGCGCAAGCGCCTGGCGGACGAGCGCCGCATGGAGCCGGCAGTCACCCGCGATGGCCATCCGGTAGAAATCGCCGCCAACATCGGTGCAGCCGGCGAAACCCCTGAGGCTGTGGCGATGGGTGCTGAAGGCATCGGTTTGCTGCGTACCGAGCTGGTGTTCATGAACCATTCCCAGGCGCCGGATCAGGCGACTCAGGAAGCCGAATACCGCCGTGTACTGGAGGCGCTCGGCGGGCGCCCGCTGGTGGTGCGCACGCTGGATGTTGGCGGCGACAAGCCGCTGCCGTACTGGCCGATGCCAGCCGAGGAAAACCCCTTCCTCGGCGTGCGCGGGATTCGCCTAAGCCTGCAACGCCCGGACATCCTCGAAACCCAGCTGCGTGCCTTGCTCGCCTCGGCTGATGGCCGCCCGCTGCGGATCATGTTCCCCATGGTGGGCAACATCGACGAGTGGCGCACCGCCAAGGCCATGGTCGAGCGCTTGCGCGTGGAGCTACCGGTGGCCGATCTGCAGGTCGGCATCATGATCGAAATTCCGTCCGCCGCGCTGATCGCGCCGGTGCTGGCGAAGGAAGTCGACTTCTTCAGCATCGGCACCAACGACCTGACGCAATACACCCTGGCCATCGACCGCGGCCATCCGACGCTCTCCGGTCAGGCGGACGGGCTGCATCCGGCTGTGTTGCGCCTGATCGGCATGACCGTCGAGGCCGCCCACGCACATGGCAAGTGGGTTGGCGTCTGCGGCGAACTGGCTGCTGATGCGCTGGCGGTGCCGATGCTGGTGGGCCTGGGCGTGGACGAACTGAGCGTTTCGGCGCGCAGCATCGCCCTGGTGAAAGCGAGGGTGCGCGAGCTGGACTTCGCCGCCTGCCAGCAGCTGGCCAAGCAGGCGCTGATGTTGCCAGGTGCTCATGAAGTGCGCGCCTTCGTCGGGGAGCATTGCTGATGGCTCGTGTCCTGACCGTCACGCTGAACCCGGCGCTGGATCTGACCGTGCGGCTGCCGTCGCTGCGCGTGGGCGAGGTCAACCGCAGCGACAGCCTAGAGATCCACGCTGCCGGCAAGGGCCTCAATGTGGCCCAAGTGCTGGCCGATCTCGGCCATCAGCTGACCGTCACCGGCTTTCTCGGCGAAGGCAATCCGCAAGCCTTCGAGCAGCTGTTCGCCGCGCGGGGCTTTGCCGACGAATTTGTCCGCGTCGCCGGTGAAACCCGCAGCAACATCAAGCTGGCCGAAGCCGGGGGCCAGGTCACCGACATCAACGGGCCGGGACTGGCAGTCAGCGATGCACACCGTAGCGAACTGCTGGAGCGCATCAAGCGGCTGGCGCCAACCCATGAGCTGGTCGTGGTGGCAGGCAGCCTGCCGCGTGGTGTGGATAACCAGTGGTTCGTCGAGCTGCTAAACCTACTCAAACAAACCGGAGCGCGAGTGGCGCTGGATACCAGCGGTGCAGCGCTGCGTGCCGGCCTGGCGACCGCGCCCTGGCTGATCAAACCCAACGAGGAAGAGCTCGCCGAAGCGCGTGGCATCGAGCTGGCCGAACCCGAGGCGCTGGCTCGTGAGGCCTGGAGGCTGCAGATCGAGGGCATCGAGCACGTAGTGATTTCGCAGGGCGCCAATGGTGTCAGCTGGTTCTCGCCGAGCGCGGCGCTGCATGCCAATCCGCCCAAGGTTCAGGTCGTCAGCACCGTCGGCGCAGGCGACTCACTGCTGGCCGGGATGCTCCACGGTTTGCTCGAAGGCTGGCCGGCAGAACGCACGCTCGCACATGCCACTGCCATCGCCGCGCAGGCGGTCGGGCAGGTCGGCTTCGGCATCACCGACACGGCGCAACTGGCCGAACTCCAGGCCGCAGTGCGTCTCCAGCCGCTGAGCCAATAAATCGAACAAGAGGTGAAGGAATGAATCTTCTCATCGTCACGACCTGCCCCAACGGAATGGTCACCAGCGTGCTGACGTCACGCCTGCTCGAAGCGGCTGCCCATCGAATAGGTTGGTCGACGGCCGTCGAAGTCCACGATCCCAAGGCCATTGGCTCACCGCTGACGCCCGCGCAGATCGCCAATGCCGATCTCGTGGTCGTGGTGAAAACGGGGCCGCTGTCGCTTCAACGCTTCGTCGGCAAGCGTGTAGCGCAATCGACGCCGTCCGAAGCGCTGCTCGATCCAGAAGGCTTCCTGCGTAGCGCGGCTGACGCGGCGAGCGAGCTGCAACAGAACGACGAAGCGGATGCCGCGCATACCAGCGGCAAGCCCAAACTTGTCGCCATCACCGCCTGCCCGACCGGTGTCGCGCATACCTTCATGGCCGCCGAAGCCTTGCAACAAGCCGCCATCCGCAAGGGTTACGACCTGCAGGTGGAAACCCGCGGTTCGGTAGGTGCGCGCAACGTGCTCGAAGCACAGGCCATCGAAGAGGCCGATGTGGTGTTGCTGGCTGCGGACATCGAGGTGGATGTGGCTCGCTTCGCTGGCAAGCGGGTGTTCCGCTGCGGCACTGGCGTGGCCCTTAAACAACCCGACGCCACCCTGGATCGCGCGCTGGAGGAAGGCGCGGTGCTCAGCGGTGGTGTGGCGGCCGCGAGCGCAAGTGGTGAGCAGAAAGGTGAGAAGACCGGTGTCTACAAGCACCTGCTCACTGGCGTGTCCTACATGCTGCCGATGGTTGTGGCCGGCGGCTTGCTGATCGCGCTGTCGTTCGTCTTTGGCATCGAGGCGTTCAAGGAAGAGGGCACACTAGCAGCCGCCTTGATGAAGATCGGCGGCGAAACGGCCTTCCAGTTGATGGTGCCGCTGCTGGCCGGCTACATCGCCTATTCCATCGCGGATCGACCCGGCCTTGCGCCCGGCATGATCGGTGGTCTGCTGGCGGGCACCCTGGGTGCGGGCTTTATCGGCGGCATCATTGCCGGCTTCGTGGCCGGTTATGCAGCCAAGGCGGTGAGCCGCTGGATTCCATTGCCGGCCAGTATCGAATCGCTCAAGCCGATCTTGATCATTCCGCTGCTGGCGAGTCTGGTGACCGGACTGGTGATGATCTACGTCGTCGGCACGCCAGTAGCGAAGATGCTCGCCGGGCTCACCGAATTCCTCGACACCATGGGCACCTCAAACGCCATCCTGCTCGGGCTGTTGCTGGGCACCATGATGTGCGTCGACCTCGGCGGGCCGGTGAACAAGGCGGCGTATGCCTTTTCGGTGGGTTTGCTGGCATCGCAGAGCTACGCGCCGATGGCGGCGACCATGGCAGCGGGCATGGTGCCGCCCATCGGCATGGGCATCGCCACGCTGATCGCACGTCGCAAGTTCGCCCAGACCGAGCGTGAAGCCGGCAAGGCCGCGCTGGTGCTGGGCTGCTGTTTCATCTCTGAAGGGGCGATTCCCTTCGCTGCCAAGGATCCACTGCGGGTGATCCCGGCCAGCATTGCCGGCGGTGCGCTGACCGGTGCGCTGTCCATGGCCTTCGGCGCGAAGCTTCTGGCGCCGCATGGCGGGCTGTTCGTACTGCTGATTCCCAACGCCATCAATCACGCATTGCTTTATCTGCTGGCGATTCTGGCCGGCAGTCTGGTGACCGGGGTGGTCTACGCGGTGATCAAGCGGCCCGAGGCGCAGCCGCTTGCCGTCGGCGCTGCGGCCTGAGGTTCAGCGCTGCAAGCGCTGAACTAAAGCCCTTCGCGTCGTATCCACTGAAAGCCGGACGAAACTTTGTCACAGGAAGTTTCGCCGGCTTTTTGCTTTCCCTGTTTATAAATACGTCCCGCTTGGAGTGTGTTGCATGAGTATCGATTATGGGCCTCGGCCCTTGCGTATCACCCTGACCGCCGTGGTGGTGCTGGTGCTGGGTGTGCTGATGGCGGGCGGCGGTGCGTACCTGGCTGTGCTCGGCGGCTCCTGGTACTACCTGCTGGCCGGCATCGGTCTTCTGGTCGTGGCCGGCCTGCTGTTTGCCCGACGCCGCGCGGCGATCTGGCTGTATGCCGCGCTGTTGCTGGCGACCCTGGCGTGGACCCTCTATGAGGTGCGCTTCGACTGGTGGCAGCTGGCGCCGCGGATCGACCTCTGGTGCATCCTCGGCCTCTGGCTGATCCTGCCCTTCGTAAACCGCTACGTGAGCGACCGGCTGGTCTGGCGCGACGGCGCCAGTGGCTTGCTCGGGCTCGGCCTGCTGGCCGGGGCGTTGATGGCGGGATACTCGTTGACCCAGGACTACCACTCGATCGACGGCCAGTTCAGCGACGCGCAGATGCAGGGGCTCGATCCGCAGGGGCAGGCCGGTCGTTCCAACAGCGAATGGCCTTCTTACGGCGGATCAGAGCAGGGCGACCGGTATTCGACGGCAGATCTGATCACCCCCGAGAACGTCGGCACGCTGACGAAAGCCTGGGAATACCACACGGGTGATCTGCCGGGGCCGAACGATCCCGGCGAGTTCACCTACGAGGTCACTCCGCTCAAGGTCGGCAACAGCCTGTTCATCTGCACGCCTCACAGCATCGCCATTGCCCTGGACGCCGATACGGGCGAGGAGCGCTGGCGCTTCGACCCGAGCATCAACCGTGATGCCGAGTACTACCAGCACATGACGTGCCGCGGCCTGGCGTTTCACGACGGTACTCGCTATCCCTCGCCGGGTTCGACCAGCGGCCAGCCGGATCAATCGGCGGCGCGTTGCGAGCGGCGCCTGTTCCTGCCCACCAACGATGCCACGTTGATCGCGCTCGATGTGGAAGACGGCAAGCCCTGCGAAGACTTCGGCAACGCCGGTGTCGTCGACCTGAAGCTGCGCCTGGGTGAAGGGGCGCTAGGGGTCTACTTGCCCACCTCGCCGCCGGTGGTGACCGAAAAGCTGGTGATCATCGGCGGTTCGGTTACCGATAACGGCGCCGTGGATTCACCCGGCGGCGTGATTCGTGCCTACGACGTGAAAACTGGCCGCCTGGTCTGGAATTTCGACCCGGGCAACCCGGATGCCACGGAACCGTTGCCACCGGGTGAAACCTACGTGCGCAGCACGCCGAACTCCTGGACGGTGGCCACCGCTGACGAGGCGCTGGGCCTGGTCTACATCCCCTCCGGCAACCAGACCCCTGATCAGTGGGCAATCGATCGCTCGGCCCAGGCCGAGCGTTTCACCGACACCCTGATTGCGCTGGACCTGGAGACCGGCAAAGTCCGCTGGGAATTCCAGACCGTCCACCATGACCTCTGGGATCGCGACCTGCCCTCCCAGCCGACGCTGGTCGACATCGACCGGCCCGAAGGCAAGGTGCCGGCTATCATTCAGGCGACCAAGCGCGGCGATCTCTATGTGCTCGATCGGCGCACCGGTGAGCCCATCGTGCCGGTGACCGAGGTGCCTGTTCCGCAGGGCACCGATTACGGTGACTTCACCGCGCCCACTCAGCCGGTCTCGGCGCTGACCTATGCGCCGCAGGAGCCGCTGTACGAGAAGGACATGTGGGGCGGCACGCCGCTGGATCAGATGATGTGCCGCATCCAGTTCCGCAAGCTGCGCTATGAAGGCGACTTCACGCCGCCATCGGAAAAGGGCTCGCTGATTTATCCGGGCAACGTCGGTACCTTCAACTGGCCGTCCGTGGCGGTCGATCCGAGTCGGCAGTTGCTGTTTGGCGCGCCGAACTACCTGGCGTTCGTCTCGAAGATGTACAAGCGCAGCGAGGTCGATCCCAATGAGCGCACCGGGGGCGGCGAAACCGGCCTGCAACCCAACCTTGGTGCGCCCTACATGGTCAGTCTGAAGCCTCTGCTATCAGTGCTCGGCCTGCCTTGCCAGAGCCCGCCGTGGGGCTATGTCACCGCCGTCGACCTGCGCACCATGAAGAAGGTCTGGATGCACAAGAACGGCACCAGCCGCGACAGTGCGCCGCTGGGCATTCCTTTCCCGGTGGGCACACCAGCATTGGGCGGTCCGATCGTGACGGCAGGCGGCGTCGCTTTCATGAGCGGCACGCTGGACTACTACTTGCGCGCCTATGACCTGCAGACCGGAGAGGAACTGTGGAAAGGGCGGTTACCGGCGGGCGGCCAGGCCACGCCGATGACCTACGTCTCGGAGCAGACCGGTAAGCAGTATGTGGTGCAGGTGGCCGGGGGGCACGGCTCGTTCGGCACGAAGATCGGCGACTCGGTGATCGCCTGGACGCTCGAGGAAGATGATGCGAACTAGATCGGTCGGGCATCGGGCCTAATGGTCAGCCCGTAGCCTCTCGCAGTGCGGAGGTGATGGGCTGGACAGGCTGCGATCCAATAGCAAAGCCATCGTGCTTACCAACAGCCAGTACTAGCGGCCATTCAGCAGGGCCGCCCGTTGTAGTTGCGATTCTGGCTGGGCTCTACGCAGTGCTGTTCCGTATGTTGCTCAATACGTGGGGACTTGTCTCGCAGGCTGGACGTCAGGCTGTTTAAAAACTTAACGGCCTGTGCCTGGTCGTCGAAGCGCCGCGCACCATTCAACGAACCGGTATAGCTACCGTTACTGGCGGCATAGCACTCCTGATTGTTGGAGCAGCTCAGGCCAACGACCCAGTACGGGCTGTTGATCAGCACGCCTGCCTGAGCAGAGGACGTGATAAAGGCAAAGACGAACAAAAAACGCTTCATGGTGTAACCCCTGGCCTTGATATCGCGAACATAACCGATCGCCGAAGCGTTGAGTGTGGGCGGTATCTCGATCGTTGAACACGCCAGTTATTTACGATTACTACAAGGTCGCGCACGGCGGCGGCCTGCAGTAAAGCCGATTTATTGACGACCGTTCGTCCGGGCGTCACGGTTCTGTCAAGCGGCTCGCTTAAACCCTTCTTCCAGCATCCGTTGAAGGGGACGACCATGACCGAATCAACCAAACCCGAACTCGACCAGACACGCCGCCGACTTGTTCAAGGCATCGGTGCTGGCCTGGCGCTGCCAGCCCTCGGCGTATCACCTGCAATCATCGCAGCACCCACTGCGCGGCCCTGGATCACCGATGGCGTGCAGTCCGGTGACGTGCTGGCTGATCGTGCCGTGATCTGGAGCCGCTGCGATCGCCCGGCGCGGCTGGTGGTGGAGTGGGATACCAGCAGTGGCTTTAACAACGCTCGGCGGATGGTTTCGCCGGTCACCGATGAACGACTCGACTTCACCGCGCGTATCGATCTGCGTGGGTTGCCGTCGGATCAGTCGATCTTCTACCGCGCCAGTTTTGAGGACGCCCGCGACCATGTTCGCAGCGAACCCTGGATGGGCCATCTGCGCACTGCACCCAGGCGCGCGCGGGATATCCGTTTCGTCTGGGGCGGCGATACCTGCGGCCAGGGTTGGGGCATCAATGCTGATTTCGGCGGCATGCGCATCTACGAAGCGATGCGTCAACGGCATCCTGACTTCTTCATTCAGAGTGGCGACGCCATCTACGCCGACGGCGTGATCCAGGCCGAAGTGGAGGCCGAGAACGGGCGACTCTGGCGCAACATCGTCACCGAGGCCAAGACCAAGGTGGCCGAGACGCTGGATGAGTTTCGCGGCAACTACCGCTACAACCTGCTCGACCACAACCTGCGTCAGTTCAACGCCGAAGTGCCGCAGATCTGGCAGTGGGACGACCATGAAGTTACCAACAACTGGTCGCCCGGCAAGGAGCTGGACGAGCGCTATCAGGTCAAGGACATCGAGCTGCTGGCACGTCGCGGTCGTCAGGCATTCCTCGAGTACGCGCCGATGCGCCTCGTCGGCCGCGACGCGACGGGCCGTGTCTTCCGCAAGATCGCCTATGGCCCGCAGCTGGACGTGTTCGTGCTGGACATGCGCAGCTATCGCGGCCCCAATACCCACAATCTGCAACCCGAGCAAGGGCCGGATACGACCTTCCTTGGCCGGGAACAGCTGGCTTGGCTCAAGCGCGAACTGCGCCGCTCACGCGCCACCTGGAAGGTGATTGCAGCCGACATGCCCATCGGCCTGCACGTACCAGACGGTAAGGACGCTGCTGGCAGGGCGCGCTGGGAGGCGATCGCCAACGGACAGGACGGGCCGGCAGCCGGGCGCGAGCTGGAAATCGCCGAACTGCTGGGTTACCTGCGCAAATACCGCGTGCGCAACACTGTCTGGCTGACTGCTGACGTTCACTATTGCGCAGCGCATCACTACCATCCAAACCGCGCGCTATTTCAGGATTTCGATCCGTTCTGGGAGTTCGTTGCCGGACCCCTCAATGCAGGCAGCTTCGGCCCCAATCCACTGGATGCCACCTTCGGACCGGAGCTGGTCTTCCAGAAGGCCCCGGCCTATGCCAACGCATCGCCCTATGCCGGTTTCCAGTTCTTCGGTGAAGTCGAGATCGATTCCCGCAGCGGCACCCTGAGCGTCACCCTTCGCGATATTGACGGTGCCTCTGTCTTTTCCAAAACCCTCGAACCCCAACACGCCTGATACCAGGGAGCGACATCCATGCGCTGCAACGACCGCTTCAAGCCGCACCCGCTCACCGCCGCCCTGCTGGCAATCGCCGCAATGGGCGTGCACTCCATGGCGTCCGCCGAGCTGCTGATTTCCGAGTATGTGGAGGGCAGCGGCAACAACAAGGCGCTGGAGTTCTACAACACCGGCGAGACGGCGGTCTCGCTGGACGGCTACCGGGTCGACTTCTATTTCAATGGTTCGACCAGCAGCGGGCGGAGCATCGCTCTGGTTGGTGAAGTGGCGCCGGGAGCGGTGCATGTGCTGGCTCATGAAAGCGGCGACCCGGCGTTGCAGGCCAAGGCGAATCAGCGCGGCAGCGGTAGTTGGTACAACGGCGACGATGCCATCGTGCTTCGCGACCCTTCAGGTGAAATCCTGGACAGCATCGGCCAGCTCGGTTTCGATCCAGGCAGCGCATGGGGATCGGGACAGACGCAGACGGCCGATCGTACGCTGACCCGCAAAACGTCAGTCCGGGTCGGCGATCAGGACCCCAGTGATGCCTTCGATCCGGCCACCGAATGGCAGGGCTATGCGGCCAACACCTTCGCCCAGCTTGGCCAGTACGGCGAAGGTGAACCCGGTGGCGACGACGCAGGCCGGCGTTCCATTGCCGAAGTACAAGGCGCTGGCGACCTCAGCCCGCTGGTCAACCAGCGCGTCACGGTGGAAGGCATCGTGGTCGCCGACTTCCAGGGCGAGAGCGAGCTGGGCGGCTTCTTTATCCAGGCGCCAGATAACGAGACGGACGACGATCTGCGGACTTCCGAGGGGCTGTATGTCTTCGGTTCGGGCAACGGGTTGGATGTGCAGGTTGGCGATCGGGTCCAGGTGCGTGGGCTGGTCGCTGAATACAACGGCCTCACCGAGCTGACCGCGCCTCAGGTCAGTGTTCTGGCCCACGCGCAGCCGCTGCCAAGCATGGTGCAGATCAGCCTGCCGCTGTCGGCGCCCGATGCACTGGAGCGTTACGAGGGCATGCAGGTCCGCTTCGCCCAGCCGCTTACGGTCAGCGAGGCCTACAACCTGGGACGTTACGGCGAGCTGGTGCTGTCGTCCGGCGGTCGGCTGTGGATACCCACCAACAAGGTCTCGCCCGGCGAGCCGGCCCGACAGCTACAGGCACAGAATGACCTCAACCAGATCGTGCTGGATGACGGCCGCAGTGGTCAGAATCCCGATCCGATTCGCTACCCCTCACCGGAACTCGACGCCTACCGCACGCTGCGTGTGGGCTATGAAGTCACCGACGTGCAGGGTGTGCTGCATTACCTGGCCGGAAGCTATCGCATCCAGCCGACCCAAGCTCCGAACTTCGTTGCGGCAAACCCCAGGCCGGAGGCGCCAAAGCCCATCGAGGGTCGCTTGCGCGTGGCGAGTTTCAATGTACTCAACTACTTCAACGGCGACGGTCGTGGCGCAGGTTTCCCCACCTCGCGGGGCGCAGATACCCGTGAAGAGTTCAACCGCCAGCGCGACAAGATCATCGCCGCGATTCTGGGTGCAGATGCCCACATCATCGGCCTGATGGAGATCGAGAATGACGGATATGGCGAGCACAGCGCCATTGCCGATCTGGTGGCCGGCCTCAATGCGGCGTCACGGAGCGGGGACCGCTACGCGTTCATCGATCCGAAACGCGAACGGCTCGGTACCGACGCAATTGCCGTCGGCCTGGTCTACCGCCAGGACATGGTCAGCCCGCACAAGGATGCGGCGGTGCTGGATGGCTCGGTCGACCCGCGCTTCAACGACACGCGCAACCGCCCGGTGCTGGCGCAGACCTTCCGCGAACGCCGTAGCGGGGAACGTCTGACGGTGGCGGTCAACCACCTCAAGTCCAAGGGCTCCAGCTGCGACGACTTGGGTGACAATGACATGGGTGACGGCCAGGGCAACTGCAACCTGACCCGTGTTCGCGCCGCCCAGGCGCTGGTCGCCTGGCTGGGCCGTGATCCCACGCGTTCCTACGATCCGGATCGGCTGATCATCGGCGACCTGAACGCCTATGCGAAGGAGGATCCGATCAATGTGATCCGGGCGTCCGGCTACACCGATCTGCTGGCGACCTTCGGCGAGGGCGAAGCGTATTCCTACGTGTTCTCCGGCCAGTCCGGCTACCTCGACCACGGCCTGGCCAGCACCAGCCTGACGCCACGGGTGCGCGGCGCAACCGAATGGCACATCAATGCCGACGAGCCGCGGGTGCTGGATTACAACCTCGAATTCAAGACGCCACGCCAGCAATCGATGCTGTACAGCGCCGGGCCTTATCGGGCGTCCGATCATGATCCGTTGGTGATCGGGGTTGATTTGGGGCGGTAGGTAGTAGGCTGCCTTCCAATAGCGCGAGCCCTTGACGTGTCGGTTGTGCGGGGCGTTTGGGATCGCCAGCAAGCTGGCTCCTACAAGGTGAATGCAATCGCCTTAGCTTTCCGTAGGAGCCTGCTTGCTGGCGATCATGGCTCACTTCCTACGGGATGCGTCTTTATCGCGCCTGCAGACTAGAAGGGCCGCGCAAATAGGTAAAACATCTGCTCTTGTAGGAGCCAGCTTGCTGGCGATCAGCCGCCCCCGCGCTGAGCCTTACAACCAAACCGCATCCCACCATAAATAATCGCCAATCCGGCTCACCAGTTCCGCCCGCAACGGGTTGGCAACGATGTACCGCGCAGCGTCGATCAGATCTTCATCTTGGCGCAGCGCACGATCGTGAAACCCCCGCTGCCAGATCCGGGCGCCCGTTTCGCCTGTAATGCGGTTGATGGCTATTGCGCTGCGGGACTTGAAACGCTGGACCACTTTTGGCAACGGCGCTGAGCCCAGTTCGATCAGCCAGTGAACATGATCCGGCATGACGACCCAGGCTAATGATTCGACGTGGTATTCGTCATGGATATGGCGCATTTCCCTCACCAGCACTCGGGCTAGCAGCGGGTCGGTGAAGACTGATTTGCGTCGCTCTGTTACCGCGGTCAACAGGTAAACCTGACCCGGTTCGGAATGTCTGCCCCGACGCAATGCGTGGCCACGGTGGTTGAATCGGCTTGGCATATCCACCTCCATGTGGATCCAGCTATTCAGTCGTGCGTTGAGGTGGCCCGGATCGCCAGCAAGCTGGCTCCTACGAAAAGCCAGAGTGGTCACATCCTGTAGGAGCCAGCTTGCTGGCGATCATGGGGATACCGAAGCGCTCATGTTCCTGGCCGAATCCGCCCCGGCAAAACCGGTCCCCTTAATGACGCTCCCGAGTCGCTCTGATTTCACATGAGGATCGCCCGCAAGCTGGCTCCTACAGGGTAAATACATTTGCCTTAGCTTTTCGTAGGAGCCAGCTTGCTGGCGATCATGGGGATACCGAAGCGCTCATGATCCTGGCCGAATCCGCCCCGGCAAGACCGGTCCCCTTAATGATGCTCCCGCGTCGCCCTGAACTTCACATCCGGCCAACGCTCTTCCATCAGGCTCAGGTTGACCCGTGTCGGGGCCAGATAGGTCAGGTGGCCGCCACCGTCGACCGCCAGGTTCTCGTAGGCCTTGTCGCTGAATTCCTTCAGCTTCTTCTCGTTATCGCACTCAATCCAGCGGGCAGACCAGACGTTGATTGCCTCATACGCGCACTCGACCTTGTATTCCTCCTTCAACCGGCTCGCGACAACGTCGAACTGCAGCACGCCGACCGCGCCGAGGATGATGTCGTTGTTGCGCTCGGGGAAGAACACCTGGGTGGCGCCTTCCTCGGCGAGCTCCTGCAGGCCCTGGCGCAGCTGCTTGGACTTCAGCGGATCCTTCAGGCGCACGCGGCGGAACAGCTCCGGAGCGAAGTGCGGGATACCGGTAAAGCCCAGGTTTTCGCCTTCGGTAAAGGTGTCGCCGATCTGGATGGTGCCGTGGTTGTGCAAGCCGATGATGTCGCCTGCCCAGGCTTCTTCCAGCTGTTCACGCTCGCTGGAGAAGAAGGTCAGGGCGTCGGCGATGCGGATGTCCTTGCCGATGCGTGCGTGGCGCAGCTTCATGCCTTTGTCGTACTTGCCCGAGCAGATACGCATGAAGGCGATGCGGTCACGGTGCTTGGGGTCCATGTTTGCCTGGATCTTGAACACAAAGCCGGTGAATTTTTCCTCGGTCGGCTCGACTACGCGCTCGTTCGCGGCGCGTGGCAGCGGGCGCGGCGCCCAGTCCACGATAGAGTCGAGAACGTGATCCACACCAAAGTTGCCGAGTGCGGTGCCGAAGAACACCGGGGTCAGCTGGCCCTTGATGAATTCGTCCTGGTCGAACTCGTGGCAGGCACCCTGGACCAGCTCCAGCTGTTCGACGAAGCGGTCGTATTCGTCGCCAATGTGCTTGCGCGCCTCGTCGGAGTCGAGCTTCTCGATGATCTTGACGTCGGTGCGTTCGTGGCCGTGGCCTGGCGTGTAGACGATGATGTAGTCGTCCTTGAGGTGATACACGCCCTTGAAGTCACGGTAGCAGCCGATCGGCCAGGTGATCGGCGCGGCCTTGATCTTAAGCACCGCCTCGATCTCGTCGAGCAGTTCGATGGGGTCGCGGATGTCGCGGTCGAGCTTGTTGATAAAGCTGACGATGGGTGTGTCGCGCAGCCGGCAGACATCCATCAGGGCGATGGTGCGCGGCTCGACGCCCTTACCTCCGTCGAGGACCATCAGTGCCGAGTCCACTGCGGTCAAGGTGCGGTAGGTGTCTTCCGAGAAGTCTTCGTGACCGGGGGTGTCGAGCAGGTTGATCATGTGCTCGCGGTAGGGGAATTGCATGACCGAGGTGGTGATGGAGATGCCGCGCTGCTTTTCCATTTCCATCCAGTCGGAGGTCGCGTGGCGGTCGGATTTACGCGACTTCACGGTACCGGCCACGGCAATGGCCTTGCCCATCAGCAGCAACTTTTCGGTGATGGTGGTCTTGCCCGCGTCGGGGTGGGAAATGATGGCGAAGGTGCGGCGCTTCGCGACTTCGGCGGCCTGAGAGGTCATGGCGGTCCCGGTATGAAAACGTGTCGGAAAAAGCCGGCGATTATAAAGCAAAGCCGCCGAGCTGGCTTGGCGTATCCGCTGGCTCCCCGGCGTACAGGGCTGGCGCTTGAATGAGGCGCCGACGATTGGCTTCTGCTCCGCCAGTCGGGTCATCGCGCCTGGACGCCATGGTCACTGGCTCGAAAAAACCGGTGAGGTGAGGGGAGTCATTGCGGTCGCGAAGAATTCGGGACTTTGGCGCGGTTTGCGCATCGTGTTGGCGGTTGTAAATCCGTGTTGAGCATGCCGAGGACGGAGACCTTGCGTCTCGTCGGAGGAACATCCCTGCGTCATATCGGTCGGTTTGAATAGGGTAGGTTCGCCGATGGGGCAGAAAACGGAGCGAGCGCGGATTTTTCATTGATCTGGAACAGCAGTGGTTCTACAGTTCGCGCCCGAACGTCCATGCTGGCAACGATCCATCCGGCTCAAGTACTGACGACGAGAGATTCACCAGGCCAACGCACCGGCTGCGACGGCCTGGCCGTGATACTCGGCGACATGCCTTGGGAAGTAGGCGAACCAAAGTGGGGAAACTGATCAGGCGTTCTTGCTCACCCCTAATCCGATTTTACGTTTCCCGATTTGGAGCCATGCATGTCGATCAAGATCGAAGATTACTATTCCCAATCCACCTTTCAGAAGATGAAGACCTTCGCTGACCAGCACGAAACACCGTTCGTGGTCATCGATACCGCAACCATCGACAAGGCGTACGACGATCTGCGCGCCGGTTTCGACTTCGCCAAGGTCTACTACGCCGTGAAGGCCAACCCTGCGGTCGAAATCATCGATCTGCTGCGCGATAAGGGCTCGAGCTTCGACATCGCGTCCATCTATGAGCTGGACAAGGTGATGTCCCGCGGTGTCGGCCCGGAGCGCATCAGCTACGGCAACACCATCAAGAAAGCCAAGGACATCCGCTACTTCTACGACAAGGGCGTGCGCATGTTCGCCACCGACTCGGAAGCCGACCTGCGCAACATCGCCAAGGCCGCACCGGGCTCGAAAGTCTACGTGCGCATCTTGACTGAAGGTTCGACTACCGCCGATTGGCCCCTGTCGCGCAAGTTCGGCTGCCAGACCGACATGGCCATGGATCTGTTGATCCTGGCCCGTCAGTTGAAGCTGGAACCCTACGGTATCTCCTTCCATGTTGGGTCGCAGCAGCGCGACATCTCCGTATGGGACGCCGCGATTGCCAAGGTCAAGGTGATCTTCGAGCGCCTGAAGGAAGAAGACGGCATCGAGCTGAAGATGATCAACATGGGTGGCGGCTTCCCGGCCAACTACATCACCCGCACCAACAGCCTTGAAACCTATGCCGAAGAAATCATCCGCTTCCTCAAGGAAGACTTCGGTGATGAGCTGCCGGAAATCATTCTCGAGCCGGGCCGCTCGCTGATCGCCAACGCCGGCATCCTGGTCAGTGAAGTGGTGCTGGTGGCGCGTAAATCGCGTACCGCCGTCGAGCGTTGGGTCTACACGGACGTCGGCATGTTCTCCGGCCTGATCGAAACCATGGGCGAAGCCATCAAGTTCCCGATCTGGACCGAGAAGAAGGGCGAGATGGAAGAAGTGGTCATCGCCGGCCCGACTTGTGACAGCGCCGACATCATGTACGAGAACTACAAGTACGGCCTGCCGCTGAACCTGGCCATCGGGGATCGCATGTACTGGCTGTCCACCGGTGCTTACACCACTAGCTACAGCGCCGTGGAGTTCAATGGCTTCCCGCCGCTGAAGGCCTACTACATCTAAGCGTCATCGCCATGCAAAACGCCGCGAAGTTCGCGGCGTTTTTGTGTCTGGCATCAGGCTGGTTCTAGCGTTTTATCAACGTGGTCTGGTGATCATCGTCGACGCTTGTTGCTAGCCGTAATACCTAGACGCGGCCCACTGTGGGCCGCGTGAGATGGCTTCAGGGCATCTGCACTTCGATCACACCATCGGCATTGATACTGATCTGCCGGGTGCCGGCTTCTACATCCGGCGTAGGCATGGCGTCCATGCTCTTCATCGACACGCTGCGCATCATCTCGGGCTGAAAATTGCCGGCGCTAGTGAGGTTGAGGCTGACGATCTTGTAGTCGTTGCCGCCCAGCGCCTCGGTCGCCAGCTGCGCGCGGGCGCGGAAGGCAGTTACCGCATCTTTGAGTAAGGCGTCTTCGTTCTGTTGGCGGATCGAGTCAGACACGCTGAAATGCATGCTGCCCATCTTCAGGTCTTGCATCAGCTCTCCGGTGAGCTTGGAGAGCGCGGCGAAGTCTCCACTTTCCAGGCGCAGTTCGGCGCGTTCACGCCAAGCGGTGATCTGCTGACCCTTTTCCTCATAGACGGGGTAACTGCTACGGCTGCCCTGACTCACTTCGACCTCTTTCGCCTGCCGGGCGCGCTGCAGTGCCTTGTTCATCGTCCTAGTCGTCTGCGCTGCCAGCTGCGCCGGGTCCTCGTGCTGCGACTCGGTGAACAGCGTTACATGCATGCGGTCCTGGGCGACCTCGCTGCTGGCCTCGGCGCGCAGGGAAATCTGATTGTAATGTTGCTCGTCGGCTACAGCGGGAAGGCAGGCTATGCAGGCCAACAGCGCAATGCTGCGCGGAACGGAAACGAACATGGAAACTCCTGAATTCGAGGGCACCAACGGTGCGGCGCAAAGACTTTAGCCCTTTGCTCGCCAGTGCGCAGTTTTTCCGTGCGGCGCGTTGCCGCAGACAGGCTGTGTTTCGGGCGGCTTGGTTATACTCGTGGCTCCTTTGGAGACCCCATGTACGCATCCGTTCACCTGCTGTCTGCCAGCCGCCAGAATCTCCGTCTGCTCACCCTGATCCGCGTTCTCGTGCTGGCTGCCCAAGCCGGTGCGGTAGGGCTCGCCTACGCCACCCAGCTGTTCGGTCTGCCCTGGTTTCATCTGGGGGTCACGCTTGGTGTTTCAGCGCTGATCTGTCTGGGTACGGCGTTGCGGCTGCGCGGACCTTGGCCGGTGACGGAGCTTGAATATGCCGGGCACCTGGCGACCGATCTGTTGATCCACAGCGCCCTGCTGTATTACTCAGGTGGCTCGACCAATCCGTTCGTTTCTTACTACCTGGTGCCGCTTACCATTGCGGCGGCAACGCTGCCGTGGCTGTATTCGGTGGCGTTGTCCGGACTCGCGCTTGCTGGATACACCTTGATGCTGGTGTGGTACGACCCGGTCATCGTGCCGCCGGTCGATCGCACCACGCTGCTGGTCTATGGCATGTGGCTGAGTTTTGCGCTGGCGGCGGCGCTGATCACTTTTTTCGTGGCGCGCATGGCCGAACAACTGCGCCGTCAGGAGCAGCTTCAAGCTCAGCGTCGTGAAGAAAGCATGCGCGACCAGCAGCTGTTGGCCGTGGCGACACAGGCTGCGGGAGCCGCTCATGAGCTGGGCACGCCATTGGCGACCATGAGTGTGCTGCTCAAGGAGTTGCGTCAGGATTACAAGGAGCCTGCGGAGCTCAGCGAGGACTTGGCATTGCTGCAATCGCAGGTTCAGTTGTGCAAAGACAGCCTGCGCCAGCTGGTCCGTGCGGCTGAAGCCGATCGTCGCCAGGCCATCGTCGAACAGACCGTACGTGAGTGGGTCGAGTCGGTGTTGCAGCGCTGGCATCTGATGCATCCGGAAGCCACCTATCGTTTCCAGTGCCTGGGCAAAGGCACTCCGCCGCGCCTGATGCCCCCAGCGGATCTGGGGCAATCGCTGCTCAACCTGCTGAACAACGCCACCGATGCCAGCCCGGACAACCTGGACATTCGTCTGGATTGGGACGCACAGTGGATCAGATTGACCATCCGCGACCACGGCGCGGGTGTACCGCTGGCGATCGCCGAACAGATCGGCAGGCCGTTCATCACAACCAAAGGCAAGGGGTTTGGTCTTGGCCTGTTCCTGAGTCAGGCGAGCGTTACGCGCGCCGGTGGCACTGTGAAGCTTTACAATCACGAAGAGGGTGGCACCCTGACCGAGCTGCGTCTGCCGCATGGCTCGGTTCGGGCCTGATCAGACGTGATCATTACGCGAGGAATGCAAACATGACCGAAGAGTTGCAGCACGAAGGCGAAGAACAGCCTCATCTGCTGCTGGTAGACGACGACCCGACCTTTACTCGCGTCATGGCACGCGCCATGAGCCGCCGCGGTCTGCACGTCAGCATTGCCGGGTCGGCGGAAGAAGGCCTGGAGATGGCCAAGCAGGAGCTACCTGATTACGCGGTGCTGGACCTGAAAATGGAGGGGGACTCCGGGCTGGTGCTGCTCCCTAAACTTCTCGAGCTGGACCCGGAAATGAAGGTGCTGATCCTGACCGGGTATTCGAGCATCGCCACCGCCGTGGAAGCGATCAAGCGCGGAGCATGCAACTACCTGTGCAAGCCCGCCGACGCAGACGACGTGCTGGCAGCATTGCTCTCGAAACATGCCGATCTGGATACGCTGGTGCCGGAAAACCCCATGTCGGTGGATCGCCTGCAGTGGGAGCACATCCAGCGAGTGCTTGCCGAGCACGACGGCAATATTTCCGCTACCGCTCGCGCGCTAGGGATGCACCGTCGCACCCTGCAGCGCAAACTGCAGAAGCGTCCCGTGCGGCGCTGATCGTCATACAAGCCAGCGCCATTGGTTTCTGCCCTTGGCGCAGCGCTCGTTCAATGCCGGATCGATAGCTGGCCATGGCTCGATCCGGCATGTTCATTACCGTATCGTTCCGTCCTGACTCTTCTTTTCGAGCCTCGCCATGCTGCCCATGGTTCTGCAGACCCTGAGCGTCACCGCTCCGGTATTCGTGATGCTCTTCATCGGCGTCGCGTTGATGCGCCTGCGCTTGATCGATGGTGCGTTCATTCACACCGCATCAACGCTGGTGTTCAAAGCCACGATGCCAACCCTGCTGTTCCTTTCGGTCATCAAGGCGGACCTGAGCGCCGCGCTTCAGCCAACACTGCTCGTCTATTACGTTGCCGCTACGGTGGGAGGATTTCTGCTGGCGTGGGCCTGGGCGCTTTGGCGCTGTCCGGTCGCCGACCGCGGCGTCTATGTTCAAGGCGCCTTCCGCGGCAATAACGGAGTGGTGGGACTGGCGTTGGCGACCAGCCTCTACGGAGACTACGGGCTGTCACTAGGCGGTGTGCTGGCTGGTCTGGTGATCCTTTTGTACAACAGCCTGTCCGCGGTGGTGCTGGCGATCTATAGCCCGGATGGCCAGGCCGACGCCGGGGCGATCATTCGCAGCATCTTGCGCAACCCGCTGATTATCGGGGTGACTGCGGCGATCCCTTTCGCCTACTGGCAAATCGCATTGCCCGACTGGCTGATGACATCTGGTCAGTATTTCGCCCAGCTGACGTTGCCGCTCGCTCTGATCTGCATTGGCGGCACGCTGTCGATTTCGGTGTTGCGCGAAAGCAGCAGCGTTGCGATGAGCTCGAGCCTGATGAAGATGGTCTGGTTTCCGGCGTTGGCGACGCTAGGCGCCTGGCTATGTGGCTTTCGCGGCGCTGAACTGGGAATCCTGTTTCTCTACTTCGGCTGCCCGACGGCATCGTCCAGCTTCGTTATGGCGCGGGCGGTTAATTCCAACCATCAGTTGGCCGCTACCATCATCGTCATCACCACGCTCGGCGCGGCGTTGACGATCAATGTCGGGTTGTTCCTCCTGGGCTGGGCCGGCTGGATCTGACCAGCCGGCGTGAGCATCAGGCGCGCTGGGTCTTCCAGGCCCGACCGGCAATCACCACCAGGGTCACCGCAGTCAGCGGCAGCACATAGCCGATCATGGCGTCACCGAACACTTCGGCCAACGGGCGGCCGGTGCTGACCAGCACCAGATAGAGGGTATAGGCGACGTAGTACGCGACGAAAAGCAGACCTTCCCAGCGATTGATGGCGTAACCGCTAAAGAAGATCGGCAGGCAAGCCAGGGCGACGGCGATCATGACCGGGAAGTCGAAAGCCAATGCATTGGCAGCTACGCTGATCGCATCGGGTGATACCAGCGAGGCCAGCCCCAGCACGCAAAGCAGATTGAAGATGTTGCTACCGACGATATTGCCGACGGCGATATCGCGTTCACCGCGTATGGCCGCGAGGATTGACGTAGCCAGTTCCGGCAGCGAGGTGCCGATAGCGATCACCGTCAGGCCGATGACCAGTTCCGATAGACCCAAGGCGCGAGCCAGGGACACGGCTCCTTCCACCAGAAAATTCGAGCCGGTCACCAGCAGAACCAGACCGGCAACCACCAGGCCGGCGTTAATCAGAGAGGCATAACGTTTGGGTGTTTCGTCGAGACCGAACTCCTTGGAGAACTCGTCGTCGGCTGTGGCCGCAGCAGTGGCACGACGGCTGCTGATGATCAGAAACAGCGTGTAACCGATCACCGCTGAAAACAGCAGTGCACCGTCAAGGCGGCTGAGCGAGCCATCCCACGCCAGGGCATAGGTGACCAGACTGGCACCGATCATGATGGGCACGTCGAGTCGAATCAGCTGGCGGGAGACGATCAGCGGTGCGACCAGCGACGTCACGCCGAGAATCAGCAGAACGTTGGCGATGTTGCTGCCGAGTACGTTGCCAATGGCGATGTCGCCGCTGCCGTTGAGAGCAGCCTGCACGCTAACTGCGGTTTCCGGTGCGCTGGTGCCAAAGGCGACCACGGTGAGGCCGATGATCAGCGGGGGGATACCGAACTGAGCGGCCAGTTTGGCTGCGCCCCGCACCAACACCTCGGCCCCGGCAACGAGAAGTACCAGACCGGCTATCAGATAAACAAAGGTCATAGCGGACACGAAAATAAGGCTCCAGAAGGGGGAGAAATATTGCTCAGCGCTGGTTTTTCCAGGCGCGCAGGAAGATCACCAAAAGCGTGATGGCGGTCAAGGGCAATACGTACCAAGTCATTGCATGGCGCAGCAGATTGATCGCCGGTAGCCCAGTGGAAAACATGATCAGGTAGAGCGTATAGGCGACGTAATAGCCAAAGAACATGGTGCCTTCCCACCGATTGATGCGGTACCCAGAAAAGAAGATCGGCAGGCAGGCTGCGAACACGGCAAGCATCACGGGCAGGTCGAATGCTAGGGCATTTGGGGAAATGGAAAGGCCTTCGGGCGAAATCGCAGCTCCGGCGCCCAGCACCAGCAACAGGTTGAAGATGCAACTGCCGACGATGTTGCCCACGGCGATGTCCCGCTCACCGCGGTAGACAGCCAGCAGCGAGGTGGCGAGTTCGGGCATGGATGTTCCGACGGCGATTACGGTCAGGCCAATGACCAGCTCCGACAATCCCAGCGTCCGGGCCAGGGCCACCGCGCCCTCGATGAGCAGGTTGGAGCCTAGAATCAGCAAGCCGAGGCCGAGCAGCACCAAAGTCAATTGGAGAATCCACCCGAGCGGCTTGATGTTACGGTCTGCGCCATATTCATCGCGGAACTCATCGGACTGCAGGCGCGCTTCTCGCTTGCTTGCGACCACGAGAAAGCCCGTATAGACCAGCAGCAGCGCGAGCAGGATCAAGCCGTCTATCTGGCTGATGCGGCCATTCCATGCCAGCGCGAAGGTCAGCAGGCCGGCGCCGATCATTACCGGTACGTCGAGGCGTACCAATTGGCGAGACACCACCAACGGCGCTATCAGGGCCGACAGGCCGAGAATGAGCAGGATGTTGGCGATGTTGCTACCGATCACATTGCCGACGGCGATATCCCCGTTGCCATTCAGCGAGGCTTGGATGCTCACCGCCGTTTCCGGCGCGCTGGTGCCGAACGCAACCACGGTCAAGCCGATGATCAGTGGCGAAACGCCGAAGCGTGCAGCCAGTTTGGAGGCGCCACGTACCAGCGCTTCGGCGCCAACGACCAGCAGCACAAGGCCGCCGATTAGGTAGGCCAGGGTCATCAAACTCATCAGTGTTCCTTTGAAGGCAATCCGGGCAATCAGTCCAGCGTTTCGATCTTCACTGGGGCGATGCCCTCGTCGAGCAGATCGATTCGATTCGCCGCCACTCGTGACAGATCTATGATTCGGCCCGGCTTGAAAGGTCCGCGGTCATTGATGCGCACGGTGACTTGCTTGCCATTTTCCAGGTTAGTGACTTGCACACGCGTGTCGAAGGGCAGCGTTTTGTGGGCGGCCACCAATTCGTTCTGGTTGAACGTTTCTCCGCTGGCCGTTTCCTTCCCTTGGAAGCTGCGGGCGTAATACGAAGCCTTGCCCTTCTGGATGACGGTGCTTTCGGTGGCGTCTGCCTCTGGCGACTCGGTGCAGCCGGCGGCAAAGGCAAGCAGGATCGGGACGGTCAGTATTCGGGTTTGCATAAGCAATCCTTCCTGAACGGATCAGGCTGCGGTTACTGGTTCGGTCTTGTCAGCTTTGGATCGCCGACCTGCGCCACCGTTCACTCGACGATGAGGTTGCAGTGGCCAAGGTGGGCTTCAACGAGGAACGGGCCCTGTCGGGCCCGTGTCGGTTAGCCTTCCAGTTTGCTCTTGAGCAACTGGTTGACCTGAGCGGGGTTGGCCTTGCCCTTTGAGGCTTTCATGGCCTGGCCGACAAAGAAGCCGAACATCTTGCCGCGCTTGGCTTCGTCGCTGGCGCGGTACTGCTCAACCTGCTCGGCGTTAGCGGCTAGCACCTCGTCCAGCATCTTTTCGATGGCACCGGAATCGGTGACCTGCTTGAGGCCTTTCTTCTCGATGATCTCGTCAGCCGAGCCTTCGCCGGCGGCCATCGCTTCGAAGACCATCTTTGCGATTTTGCCGCTGATGGTGTTGTCCTTGATGCGCAGGATCATGCCGCCCAGTTGCTCGGCCGATACCGGAGACTGTTCGATGTCCAGGCCTTCCTTGTTCAGCAGGCTGGACAGCTCGCCCATGACCCAGTTGGCTGACAGCTTGGCGTCACCACAGGTCTTCTGCACCGCTTCGAAGTAGTCGGCCATCTCGCGGCTGGCCGCCAGCACGTCGGCGTCGTAAGTGGACAGGCCGAACTCGCGCTCGAAACGCTCGCGCTTCTGCACCGGCAGTTCGGGCAGGCTGGCGCGAATTTCATCGAGAAAGCTCTGCTCGATCACGACCGGCAGCAGGTCCGGGCAGGGGAAGTAGCGGTAGTCGTTGGCTTCTTCCTTGCTGCGCATGGAGCGCGTCTCGTCCTTGTTCGGATCGTACAGGCGGGTTTCCTGAATGATCTTGCCGCCGTCTTCGATCAACTCGATCTGACGCTGCACTTCGTGGTTGATCGCCTTTTCGATGAAGCGGAAGGAGTTGACGTTCTTGATCTCGGCGCGCGTGCCGAATTCGGCCTGCCCCTTGGGCCGAACCGAGACGTTGCAATCGCAACGCAGCGAGCCTTCAGCCATGTTGCCGTCGCAGATGCCGAGATAACGCACCAGGGCATGGATGGCTTTGACATAGGCCACTGCTTCCTTCGCCGAGCGAATGTCCGGCTCGGAGACGATCTCCAGCAGAGGCGTGCCAGCACGGTTCAGGTCGATGCCGCTCATGCCCTGGAAGTCTTCGTGCAGGCTCTTGCCGGCGTCCTCTTCCAGATGCGCGCGGGTGATGCCGATGCGGCGGGTGGTGCCGTCTTCCAGGGTGATGTCCAGATAACCCTTGCCGACGATGGGATGGTCCATCTGGCTGGTCTGGTAGCCCTTGGGAAGATCTGGGTAGAAGTAGTTCTTGCGCGCAAAGACGTTTTTGTCGGCGATCTCGGCGTCAATCGCCAGGCCGAACTTGCAGGCCATGCGCACCGCTTCTGCGTTGAGCACCGGCAAGGTGCCGGGCATGCCCAGGTCGATCAGGCTGGCCTGGGTGTTGGGCTTGGCACCAAAGGTGGTGGCGCTGCCGGAAAAGATCTTCGATTGAGTCGCGAGCTGTGCGTGGATTTCCAGCCCGATCACGGTTTCCCATTGCATGTGTTCGTCCTCAGAATCCGCTCGGTGCTTGTTTATGCCACTCGGTAGCCTGCTGGTACTGGTGAGCAACGTTGAGCAGGCGGCTTTCCTGGAAATATGGGGCCAGCAACTGCACGCCCACCGGCAGGCCGTCGATGAAGCCAGCCGGCATCGAGAGGCCCGGGATGCCCGCAAGGTTGGCCGTGATGGTGTAGATGTCTTCGAGGTAAGCCGAGACCGGGTCGTTGTTCTTCTCGCCAAGCTTCCATGCCAGATTCGGTGTGGTCGGGCCGAGGATCACATCCACCTCACCAAAGGCACTGACGAAGTCGTTCTTGATCAGGCGACGGATCTTCTGTGCCTTGAGGTAGTAGGCGTCGTAGTAGCCGGCGGACAGAGCGTAGGTGCCGACCATGATGCGGCGGCGGACTTCATCACCGAAGCCTTCGGCGCGGGAGCGCTTGTAGAGATCGGTCAGATCCACCGGGTTCTCGCAGCGATAGCCGAAGCGCACGCCGTCGAAGCGGGACAGGTTGGAGCTGGCCTCGGCTGGCGCGATCACGTAGTAAGAAGGGATCGCGTGCTGCATGTTCGGCAGGCTGATCTCCTTCACCGTGGCACCGAGCTTCTTCAGCTCTTCGACCGCCGCCATTACCGCGTCGGCGATCTTGCTATCGAGGCCATCACCGAAATACTCCTTCGGCAGGCCGACACGCAGGCCGGTCAACGGCTTGGTCAGTGCGCCGAGATAGTCGTCCAGCGGCTGGTCGACACTGGTTGAATCCTTCGGGTCGAAACCCGCCATGGCGCCGAGCATCAAAGCGCAGTCTTCAGCCGTGCGGGCAATTGGGCCGCCCTGGTCGAGGCTGGAGGCGTAGGCGATCATGCCCCAGCGTGAAACACGTCCGTAGGTTGGCTTGAGGCCGGTAAGGTTGGTCAGCGCAGCCGGTTGACGAATCGAGCCGCCGGTATCGCTGCCGGTCGCCGCAGGCAACAGGCGCGCCGCGACGGCTGCAGCGGAACCACCGGACGAGCCGCCGGGTACGCGGCTGGTGTCCCAAGGGTTCTTCACGGCGCCGTAGTAGCTCGACTCGTTGGCCGAGCCCATGGCGAATTCATCCATGTTCAGCTTGCCCAGCGAGACTGCGCCAGCAGCAGCGAGGCGTTCGACGACCGTGGCGTCATAGGGCGCTTGAAAATTGTCGAGAATCTTCGAGCCGCAGCTGGTGCGAATGCCCTGGGTGCAGAACAGATCTTTATGACCGATCGGTGCGCCAAGCAGCGCGCCGTTCTCGCCGTTGGCACGGCGCGCATCGGCTGCCTTGGCCTGGTCAAGCGCCCGCTCTTCGGTCACGGTGATGAAACTGTTCAGTTGCGGATCGAGCTGCTGGATGCGTGCCAGCAGCGAACGGGTCAGCTCTTCTGCCGAGAACTGCTTGTCTGTCAGCGCGCGGGCGATCTCGGCGAGGGTCAGTTGATGCATGTCGGCGTCCTTCATTACTCGATCACCCGCGGAACCAGATACAGACCGTCTTCTACAGCCGGGGCGATGGCCTGGTAGGCGTCGCGCTGATTGGTCTCAGTGACCGCGTCGGCACGCAGACGCTGGCTGGTTTCCAGTGGGTGGGCCAGGGGCTCGATGCCCGTGGTGTCCACGGCTTGCATGCGATCGATCAGGCCGAGGATGTTGTTCAGGGTCTCGGTGGTGCGGGGCAGGTCGTCTTCATTCAGACCCAGGCGGGCCAGATGAGCGATCTTTTCCACCTCGGAGCGTTCAAGCGCCATCGGGATTCTCCAGCGGGAAGCGAGTCGGGTGCGCCTTTCGTCGGCAAAGCACGACGAGGGGCGGCGGGTTCGAGCCGCAGCAGTGGGCATTCGAGCCCGGAAAAGCCGTCAATCTTACATGCCTGGGGGGCTTCTCGGTAGCACGGCTGCGCCTTGCGGGGTTTTTCCGAGGCGCATGCATTTCGCGCAATGGCTCACGTATGGCCCGATAAGCACGGACTCTCGCCTTGCCCTAACTTCGCACCATTGTTAGAGTTTGCGGCACTTTTTTCCCCACGCGTTTGCCCCAGGGCCCTTTACCCATGTTCAAGAAACTGCGTGGCATGTTTTCCAGCGATTTGTCGATCGACCTGGGCACTGCCAATACCCTTATTTATGTGCGCGATCGCGGCATCGTCCTGAACGAGCCCTCGGTCGTTGCCATCCGTACCCATGGCAACCAGAAGAGTGTTGTCGCCGTGGGTACCGACGCCAAGCGCATGCTTGGGCGCACCCCAGGTAACATCAACGCCATCCGGCCAATGAAAGATGGCGTCATCGCTGACTTCAGCGTCTGCGAAAAGATGCTTCAGTACTTCATCAACAAGGTTCACGAAAACAGCTTCCTGCAGCCCAGCCCGCGGGTGTTGATCTGCGTGCCCTGCAAGTCCACGCAAGTTGAGCGTCGTGCGATCCGTGAGTCCGCCTTGGGCGCGGGCGCGCGTGAAGTGTTCCTGATCGAAGAGCCCATGGCCGCCGCCATTGGTGCCGGCCTGCCAGTAGACGAAGCGCGCGGCTCCATGGTCGTGGATATCGGTGGTGGCACCACTGAAATCGCCCTGATTTCGCTGAATGGCGTGGTCTACGCTGAATCCGTTCGCGTCGGTGGTGACCGTTTCGACGAATCCATCGTGACCTACGTACGCCGTAACTACGGCAGCCTGATCGGCGAGTCCACTGCCGAGCGCATCAAGCAGGAAATCGGTACCGCATTTCCAAGCAGCGATATCCGTGAAGTCGACGTACGTGGCCGCAACCTGGCCGAAGGCGTACCGCGAAGCTTTACCCTCAATTCCAATGAAGTGCTCGAGGCGCTGCAAGAGTCCCTGGCCACCATCGTTCAGGCGGTCAAGAGTGCGCTGGAGCAGTCTCCACCAGAACTCGCTTCCGATATCGCCGAGCGCGGCCTGGTCCTGACGGGGGGCGGCGCCCTGCTGCGTGACCTGGACAAGCTGCTGGCGCAGGAAACCGGCTTGCCAGTCATCGTCGCTGAAGAGCCACTGACCTGCGTAGCGCGCGGCGGCGGCCGGGCACTGGAAATGATGGACCGTCACGCCATGGATTTGCTGTCCACGGAGTGAGCTGACAGGCTCTAATTACAAGCCGATGACAGGGCCTGCCCTGCTCTCGGCTTTTCGCGTTTAGTGTGAAGCCTGCAGCTGCGAGGACTCGCCCATCAAACCGCTTTTCGCCAAAGGACCCTTGCTCGGAGTGCGCTTGCTGGTGCTCTCCGTGCTCTGTGTCGTGCTGATGGTGGTGGATGCGCGTTTCGAGACGCTGAAGCCTTTGCGTAGCCAGATGGGGCTGGTGCTCACCCCCTTTTATTGGCTGGCCGATTTACCGGTTCGCACCTGGCAGCGTGCGACCGAACAGATCAGCAGCAGCACCAGCCTGGTGGCCGAAAACGAAAAATTGAAGGCCGAAGCATTGCTCATGCAGCGGCGCCTGCAAAAGCTGGCGATGCTGACGGAGCAGAACGTGCGCCTGCGCGAGTTGCTCAACTCTGCCGCGCTGGTTGACGACAAGGTGATCGTCAGCGAGCTGATCGGGCTGGACCCGAATCCTTTCACCCACCGCATCCTGATTGACAAGGGGGAGCGCGACGGCGTGTTTCTCGGCCAGCCAGTGCTCGACGCCAGCGGGCTGATGGGTCAGGTCGTCGAGGTCATGCCCTACGCGGCACGCGTGTTGCTGTTGACAGACGTGACGCACAGCATTCCAGTGCAGGTCAATCGCAATGGATTGCGCGCCATTGCTGTTGGCACCGGGAGCCCGGATTATCTCGAGTTACGTCATGTCGCCGAGACGGCGGACATCAAAGAAGGCGATCTTTTGGTCAGTTCCGGTTTAGGGCAGCGCTTTCCCAGTGGCTATCCGGTTGCCCAAGTCACGGAGGTGGTTCGCGGCTCCGGTCAGCCCTTCCTGATCGTTCGCGCCATTCCAACCGCCATGCTCAATCGCAGCCGTTACCTGTTGCTGGTCTTCAGCGATGCAAGGACGCCTGAAGAGCGAGCGACTGCTGCGGCCCAAGCCCAGGAGTCCGCCGACCGCAAGGCGGAAGAAGCAACGGCTGGCGACAGTGCGGTTTCGGAGCAGCCGGCGCCCGCCGCGCCCGCTTCACCAACAGGGTCCGATACGCCATCGCCATCGCCATCCCCTGCACCTGCACCTGCACCGGAGGAGCGGCCATGATCAATGGTCGTTCAAACAATGGCTGGGTTATCTGGCTGTCGCTGTTGCTGGCGCTACTGCTGAGCGTGGCCCCCATGCCCCAGAGTTTCGGCTTGGCGCGTCCGCTCTGGCTCGGCATGTTCATCGCTTACTGGGCAATCGCCCTGCCGCATCGAGGAGGGATGGCAGCGGCCTTCTTCTTTGGGCTGATGCTGGATGTGTTGTCGGGCACTTTGCTTGGGCAGAACGGCTTACCACTGCTGTTGATTACCTTTCTGGTGCTGAGCCTGCAACAGCGCCTGCGTATGTTCCCGTTGCTTCAGCAAAGCCTGGTGCTGCTGGTGATTCTAGGAATCGGGCAACTGGTGCAGTTGTGGCTCAATACACTGACCGGCAACCGACCACCGACACTGTTGTTTCTGGTCCCCGTACCGGTCAGTGCACTCTTTTGGCCCTGGGTGTTTGTCGGGCTGGAATGGGCGCGGCGGCGCTTCAACGTCTATTGAACTTCCAGACGGCTTTCGATCGTTGTTCGGATGTGTGAATCTGCTGCGCTCGTCCACCAAGGAGCCGGCATGCCCATTTTGTTTCTTGCCTCCGCGTCGCCACGACGCCGTGAATTGCTGACTCAGATCGGCGTTCCATTCTCTCTTCTTTCCGTCGCTATCGACGAAACGCCCAGCGCGGCGGAAGCGCCTGACGTCTATGTCCAGCGCCTGGCGCGGGAGAAGGCCTTGGCTGGCCTGTCGCTTGTAAGCGACGACTCTGCTTGTGTGATGGGCGCAGACACGACGGTTGTGCTCGATCAGCAAATTCTGGGCAAGCCGGTCGACAAGGCGGATGCTCTGGCAATGCTGGGCGCCCTCTCTGAGCGTGAGCACGAGGTGATGACGGCCGTTGCATTGGCTAACCGGTCGGGTTGCGAGGTGCGTCTGGTTACCAGTCGGGTGCGCTTCCGACCGATCAGTGCCGACGAAGCCGAAGCCTACTGGGCCAGCGGCGAGCCTCAAGACAAGGCAGGCAGTTACGCGATTCAGGGCTGGGGTGCGGTCTTCGTAAGCGCGCTGGAAGGCAGCTATTCGGCAGTGGTTGGGCTGCCGTTGTGTGAAACGGCCCAGCTGCTCGACGCATATGGGCTCCGCTACTGGTGTAAAAGCTCGGTATAGAGCCTGGGGCTTGGCGGCTTATGCCGTTAGAATCGAGCCAACTCGTCAGCTTCGGCTGCTATACCCACCGCCATCGGCCGAGAACAATAATGAGCGAAGAAATCCTGATGAACATCACCCCCATGGAGTCGCGGGTGGCGGTGGTGGAAAACGGTGTCCTGCAGGAAGTGCACGTTGAACGCACCCAGCGTCGGGGCATCGTCGGCAATATCTACAAAGGCAAGGTGGTGCGGGTGCTGCCCGGCATGCAGGCGGCTTTCGTCGACATCGGGCTGGAACGCGCGGCTTTCATCCATGCCTCGGAGATCTCCAGCCGTGAAGGCAATGCTGTCGAACCGATCAGCGCCTTGGTCCATGATGGGCAGGCCTTGGTCGTGCAGGTGACCAAAGACCCGATCGGCACCAAGGGCGCGCGGCTGACGACCCAGTTATCGATACCTTCGCGCTACCTCGTGTACATGCCCAAAACCAGCCATGTCGGAATTTCTCTGCGTATCGAGGATGAAGGCGAGCGCGAACGTCTCAAGCAAGTAGTGGCTGAGTGCGTTGCGGCCGAAGGGATCAAGGAAACCGGTGGCTTCATCCTGCGCACCGCAGCGGAGGGCGCCGGCAGCGATGAGATTCTGATGGACATCCGCTACCTGCGCCGCTTATGGGAGCAAATCGACGGGCAGATGAAAACGGCCGGCGCGCCCTCGATCATCTACGAGGACTTGTCTCTGGCCATGCGCACCCTGCGTGATCTGGTCAATCCGCGTATCGAGAAGATTCGCATCGACTCTCGGGAAAACTTTCAGAAAGTCAGCCAGTTCGTCGGTGAGCTGATGCCCGAGCTCGGCGAGCACCTTGAGCATTACCCCGGTGAGCGGCCGATCTTCGACCTGTACAGCGTCGAGGACGAGATCCAGAAAGCGCTCGAGCGCAAGGTCATGCTCAAGTCTGGCGGTTATCTGATCATTGATCCGGCCGAAGCGATGACCACCATCGACGTCAACACAGGTGCTTTCGTCGGTCATCGCACCCTCGAAGAAACCATTTTCAAGACCAACCTCGAGTCGGCCACCGCGATTGCGCGCCAGCTGCGACTGCGCAACATCGGCGGCATCATCATCATCGATTTCATCGACATGGAAGATGAAGAACACCGGCGCCAGGTTTTGCGTACGCTGGAAAAGCAGCTTGAACGCGATCACGCCAAAACCAACATCATCGGCATCACCGAGCTGGGCCTGGTGCAGATGACCCGCAAACGCACCCGCGAAAGCCTCGAGCAGGTGTTGTGCGAGCCCTGCATGTGTTGCCAAGGGCGGGGCAAATTGAAAACTCCGGAAACCGTCTGCTACGAGATCTTCCGGGAAATCCTCCGTGAAGCGCGCGCGTACCAGCCTGAAGGCTATAGGGTACTGGCGAATCAGAAGGTCATTGACCGGCTGCTGGATGAGGAGTCGGGCAACGTCGCTGATCTCGAGAGCTTCATTGGCCGCTCGATCAAATTCCAGGTGGAGACCATGTATTCCCAGGAACAGTACGACGTGGTGCTGCTCTGACTAGATGCAAGCCTGGCCGCTTGGGCCTGGGCGTGCGGAGCGTATCCGTATGAGTCGGCTCTTGGCTATCGTGCTGGCCGTTTTGCGCCGCAGCCTCTGGCTGGGTGCAATGGGCCTCATATTGCTTGCGCTCTATGTGAGCCTCGGGCGGCAGTTGGTGCCGCTAGTGGCTGAATATCGCCTCGAGGTTCAAGACAAAGCGCGCGACCTGCTCAATATGCCGGTTACGCTCGGCCAGCTGGAAGGTCGCTGGGAGGGCTTCGCTCCTCAACTGGTGGCCCATAATGTGATTCTCGGTGAGGGCGACGGGGCGGTGCGCCTGGATCGTTTCGCTCTGGTGCCTGACGTTTCGGGCAGTCTTCTGGCGCGACAGCTGAAACTGGATACCGTTGAATTGGCCGGCCTACACCTCGATCTGGTGCAGACGGCTGAAGGTAAATGGCGTGTCGATGGCCTGCCCGAGCGGGCTGACCAACCGCCTCTGAACCTGTCGCAGCTGATCACTCGATTGCAGAGTATCGGGCATCTTCGGTTGCTGGATAGCCAGATTACCGTTGAGGCGCTCGACGAAGCGCCTCTGACGTTGACTTACGCCAATCTCGAATTGCACAGCCTGGGACAGCGTCTAGCGCTGGATGGTCGCCTGTTGCTTCCCGATGGGCAGCCGCTGAGCCTGCATGCCGAGGCGCAGGTGCAGCCGAAGGATTGGCTGGCCAGCGACGCTGAGCTGTACCTCAGCTTGCCGCAAAGTGACTGGGCGGCCTGGTTGCCTGCGAGCCTGACTGGAAGCTGGAACCTCGAGCAGCTCAAGGCGGGCGGCGAGGTGTGGCTCGACTGGCGCGAGCGCGGACTGTTTCGAGCAGTCGCTCGGCTGAATGCGCCCGCGGTGCAGTTGGGCCGGCAGCCAGATGGTCCGTTAACGATCGAGGATCTCGTGGTAAATGCCTACATTGACCGAGCGAGCGAGGGCTACCGGCTCCAGTTCGACGGGCTGGCGTTCACCTTCGACGATGACCGTTGGCGGGATACAACGCTGGTTGCTCAGCAGAATCTTGCTGAGGAGAGCTGGCGATTGCAGGCTGATCGCATCGCTGTCGCGCCGGTGGCAAAACTGGTTGAGGCGATACTGCCACTGCCTGAGTTGGCCAGCGAATATCTGCGAGGTCTTGCTCCCAGCGGAACGCTGCGCAATCTGCAAGTCGATTACCGGCCCGCGGCGACCAGTGACGAGCGCCTGGCCTTCACTGCCAACCTCGATGCAATCAGTATCGCTGCTCATCAGTGGGTGCCGGCTGTGCGCAACGTCAGCGGCGAGGTGCGGGGCAATCTGGGCGGGGGCGAGCTGCGCTTCGATAATCGGGATTTCGCGCTGCATCTGGCCAAACTGTTTCCGCGCCCCTGGGATTATCAACGTGCCCGTGGACGCCTGCGTTGGACCCTTGACGATCAGGCGTTCACCCTCGCCGCGCCCTACCTGCAGGTGGAAGGCGAAGAAGGCCATATCGCTGGCGATTTCCTCATCCGTCTGATGCGCGATCCAGCGGCTGAGGACTACATGGATTTGCGTGTTGGCCTCTCAGATGGGGACGCGCGCTACACCGAGAAGTATTTACCAACACGCTCGCCAGCACTGAGCCCGGCATTGACCGAGTGGCTGACCACCGCGATTCGCGGCGGCACCGTCGAGCAGGGTTATTTTCAGTATCAGGGCTCGCTGAACAAGGACGCTGCGGTGACAGCACGCAGCCTGAGCCTGTACTTCAAGGTGAAAGATGCCGAGTTAGCGTTCCAGCCGGGCTGGCCGGTGTTGCGTGAAGGTCGCGCAGAGGTGCTCATCGAGAACAGCGGAGTACGCGTGCGCCTCGCCGATGCACGGATGCTCGACAGCCGTGTGCACGACGCGACGGCTGAGATCCTTCGCAACCACGATGCCCAGGCGCCAATGCTGAAAATCAACGGGCAGGTCGACGGCTATATTCGGGATGCATTGACCCTGATGCAGGTGGCGCCAATCGGCACGAATACATTATTTGCCGGTTGGCACGGCGATGGGCCGTTGAGCGGCACGCTCAAGCTGGGCATCCCTCTAGCCAAAGGCGGGCAGCCTCAGGTCGATGCCGAGTTTTCGACGGCTGATGCCTCTCTATACATCGCACAGGCGGATCTGCAAATCGGGGCGCTGGACGGTGCCTTTCGCTACGACAGCGAACGTGGCTTCAGTGCAAAGGCTTTTCAGGGTCGCGCGCTGGGCAGTGCGATCAAGGGGCGGGCATTTGCGTCCGGCGAACCGGGCAGACCATCCACGCGGATCGAAGCGACCGGGACGGTCGGCGTGCCTCCACTTCTGGCCTGGCGCAACATTGAACAACCCTTGCCTGCCTCAGGGACGCTGCCCCTGCGCCTGAGCCTTTTTCTGAGTAGTACGGACAACCACCTGCAGGTGGACTCTTCTCTGTTGGGCACCACGTTGGCGCTTCCTGCGCCGTTCGGCAAAACGGCCGGGGAGCGGCGCGACACGACGTTACGTATGACTTTCGGTGGTGAGCGGCAGCGCTATACGCTCCGATATGACGCGCTGGCAGCACTGACCTTCGTCGCGCCGAACAACGACTGGCGCGAGGGCGGCGGTGAGTTGGTGCTCGGTGGCGCTGCGGCGAACCTGCGCACCGATGAGGGCTTCTATGTGCGCGGGAGCGTGCCGCGCTTCGATCTGAGCGAGTGGCAGACCTTGCTGGATCAATATGGCGGAGCGGCAACGGCTCCAGGCGGTTCGATGTTACGGCGCGCTCAACTCGAAATTGGTGTCTTTTCCGGACTTGGTACCGAGGTCGAAAATCTTCACATCGACCTGCAGCGCCGGCGAGCAGGCTGGCGGCTTGGCTTGCAGAGCGACACGGTGGCGGGGACCGTTCGCTTGCCAGATGCCGAGGGCGAGCCGATCGCGGTTGACCTGTCGCGCTTGCGCTTTCCGGGCGCCGAACCAAAGGACGCTGAGGCGCCGCTTCAGGATCCCCTGGCTGGCGTCGATCCGAAGGCTCTGCCTGCGGTTGATATTGCCGTAGCCGAACTGCTGCGGGGCGATGAGCTGCTGGGGGCGGGCGCATTGAAGATGCGACCCAGCGCAGAGGGGGTCACATTCCTTGACCTCAACCTGAATCTCAAGGGGCTGAAGATCGGCGGTACTGGCGGCTGGAACGGTTCGCGGACCTGGTACAAAGGTCGGTTGGAGGGTGGGGATCTTGCCGATGTCTTGCTGGCCTGGGGCTTCGCGCCCTCGACCACCAGCGAGGATTTCCGGCTGGACGTGGATGGCGGCTGGTCGGGCTCACCGGCGGTCTTCGCGCTAAATCGGTTCTCCGGCCGGCTCGACGCTCGGTTACGCAAAGGCCAGCTCCGTGAAGTAGACGGCGGCGCGCAGGCGCTACGGGTATTTGGCTTGCTGAATTTCGATTCGATTGGGCGGCGGCTGCGGCTGGATTTTTCGGACTTGTTCAGCAAAGGCCTGAGCTACGACCGAATCAAGGCCGAGTTGCGTGCGACGAACGGCGTCTACGTGACGACCGAGCCGCTGACAGTCGCAGGGCCCTCCAGCAACCTCGAGCTGGATGGCCGCCTGGATCTGGTCGAGGATCGGATCGACGCCAAGCTGTTGGTGACACTCCCGGTCAGCAACAACTTACCGTTGGCTGCGCTGATTGTCGGCGCACCGGCCATCGGTGGCGCCCTGTTCGTCGTCGATAAATTGCTGGGCGACAAGGTCGCACGCTTTGCGACTGTTCAATACAGCGTCGAGGGGCCTTGGCAGGCACCGAAAATCAGTTTCGATAAGCCCTTCGAAAAGCCCAACTGATCCGCGTTCCGACAGATGGAAGCGTGCTGCAGAGAGAGTCCCAGTATGACCCTAGCGGTTATCCAGATGGCCAGCCAGGCCAACATCCAAGCGAACCTCGCCAACGCCAGACGGCTGCTGGAACGGGCCGCTGAGGCGGGCGCACAGCTTGCGGTGCTGCCAGAGAACTTCGCAGCCATGGGCCGCACCGATCTGCCGGCGGTCGGGCGTGCCGAAGCCGAAGGGATCGGGCCGATACTGCCCTGGTTGAAACGGACTGCCATCGACCTCAGGTTATGGATAGTTGCCGGCACGCTACCGCTGCCGGCGGATGGTCAGCCGCAGTCCAAGGTTCGGGCTTGCTCGTTGCTAGTGGATGATCAGGGGCAGCGAGTAGCACGCTACGACAAGTTGCATCTGTTCGATGCGCAAGTCAGCGATGCGCGTGGCCGCTATCAGGAGTCGAATGACTATGCGGCGGGCGACCGCTTGGTGGTCGTCGACACGCCGGTTGGTCGGCTGGGCATGAGTGTCTGTTACGACCTGCGATTCGCTGAGTTGTACACGGCTCTGCGTCTGGCTGGAGCCGAGTTGATCAGTGTTCCGTCGGCGTTTACTGAAGTGACCGGCCAGGCGCATTGGGGGATGTTGTTGCGCGCGCGGGCCATCGAGACGCAATGCTATATGCTGGCGGCAGCGCAGGGTGGCGAACACCCAGGCGGGCGATTGACCCACGGCCATTCATCTATTGTTGATTACTGGGGCCGAGTGATGTGCGAGCAAACCACCGGCGAGGCTGCATTGGTCGTCGGGCGAGACACGGCTGGTCAGGCGGAGACACGCCAACGTATGCCGGTGCTGGATCATCGTCGTTTTACCGCGCCCCGTATCGTTTCGGGGACATTGGAGTAGATATGAGTGAACTGTTGTTACCTGTCACCGAGCGTTTGCTAACTCCGGGCGGGTTGGGCCTCGATGACTTGCCTGAGTTGCTTGGCGAGTTGGCGGGCCCCGGGATCGACGCCGCCGACCTTTATTTCCAGGATCAGGTGACCGAGTCTTGGGTGTTGGAAGATGGGATCGTCAAGGAAGGCGGTTTCCATCTGGAGCAAGGCGTAGGTGTTCGCGCGCTGTCCGGTGAAAAGACCGGCTTCGCCTACAGCAATGCGATCACTGCCGAGGCGCTACGCCAGGCCGCTGAAGCGGCTCGTTCGATTGCCAGAAACGGCCAGCAGGGGCGTGTCAAAGTGCTGTCCAAAGCAGCTTTTTCGCCGCTGTACGGTCAGGACAATCCGCTGGACGGGCTCGGTCGAGCAGAAAAGGTCGAGCTGCTCAAGCGTATCGATGTCGCCACACGGGCGCTGGATCCGCGTATCAAGCAAGTCACCGTAAGCCTGGCGGGCGTATGGGAACACATTCTGGTGGCTGGCCTGGATGGCGGAATGGCGGCCGACATACGTCCGTTGGTGCGCTTCAACGTCAGCGTTATCGTTGAGCAGAACGGACGTCGTGAGCGCGGTGGCCAGGGCGGCGGCGGCCGTACCGGCTACGAATATTTTCTCAGCGAGGACCGAGCAATGGGCTATGCCCGCGAGGCCTTGCGTCAAGCGCTGGTGAATCTGGATGCCGTTGCCGCACCCGCGGGGACGCTCCCGGTAGTGTTAGCGCCGGGCTGGTCGGGCGTATTGCTGCACGAGGCAGTCGGGCATGGCCTGGAAGGCGACTTCAATCGCAAGGGCAGTTCGGCCTACAGCGGCCGGATAGGTCAGCAGGTCGCCTCCAAGCTGTGCACCATCGTAGATGACGGCACACTGGCCAATCGGCGTGGCTCATTGAGCGTCGATGACGAGGGCACGCCGACGCAGTGCACCACGCTGATCGAGAACGGAATACTCAAGGGCTACATCCAGGACAAGCTCAACGCACGCTTGATGGGGGTTGCACCGACCGGCAACGGACGGCGCGAATCCTATGCTCACCTGCCAATGCCGCGGATGACCAATACCTACATGTTGGCGGGCGAAAGTGACCCCGAGGAAATCATCCGCTCGGTAAAGAGGGGGATCTACTGCGCGAGTCTCGGTGGCGGGCAGGTGGACATCACCAGCGGTAAGTTCGTGTTCTCGACCAGCGAGGCGTATCTGATCGAGGACGGCAAGATTACCGCGCCAGTGAAGGGGGCGACCCTGATCGGTAACGGGCCCGAGGTGATGAATAGAGTGTCGATGGTGGGTACCGATCTGGCCCTGGACAGCGGCGTCGGCACCTGTGGAAAAGACGGCCAGTCGGTACCGGTCGGCGTAGGTCAGCCGACCGTGAAAATCGACGGGATTACGGTCGGAGGAACCGGGGCCTGAAGGCAGCCGCAGGCCAGAGACCTGCGGCGCTGTGCTTATGGGTCGGGGTTGCGGCCTGCAGCTTGGTTTAACGCAATCCCCGTTGGGTTTCGTCCAGCTCGCGGATGTACTTGAAGATCTTGCGGCTGGCGGCCGGCGGCTTTTCCCGCGCAGCTTCGTGTTGGGCATGGCGGATCAGGCCGCGCAGGTGCTGACGGTCTGTTTCGGGATATTCGATGATGAAGGCTTCGAGTGTCTCGTCATTGCCAGCGATCAAACGGTCGCGCCAGCGCTCTAGTGCGTGGAAGCGTTCGTTGTACTGGCGGGTTGAGGCATCGAGCTGGTCGACCAGGGCGAGGATGGCATCGACATCCTGATCACGCATCAGTTTGCCGATGTATTGCAGGTGGCGTTTGCGCGCGATATGCGCAGTGTGTTTCGGTGAGTCGGCAAGCGCCTTGCGCAGTGCATCGGTAAGTGGCAGGCGGTCTAGCACATCGGGTTTTAGGGTAGCGAGGCGTTCACCCAGATCCTGGAGAGCATGCAGTTCGCGCTTGACCTGGGTTTTGCTTTTTTCCTCGAAACCGTCGAGATCGGAAATATCAGACATGGGGCTGGTCCAGTAGGTAATGCCGCCATGATAACAGTAGCCTAGCGACGGAGCTCAGCCGAGCACCGCTGGCTGCAACTTGATCGAATCAGTTGTTGGAGTATGTATGAGTGAAGTCGAGGGGATCGGTCCGCATGCGTTGCCAGGCTTGCGCGAAAAGGTCGAGAAGATCTTAGAGGAGGCCAGCCGACAAGGTGCTAGTGCCTGCGAAGTCTCCGTCTCGATGGAGCAGGGCCTGTCCACAACGGTCCGCCAGCGGGAAGTGGAAACGGTCGAATTCAATCGCGATCAGGGCTTCGGTATCACGCTTTACGTCGGCCAGCGCAAAGGCTCAGCGAGCACGACTGGCAGCGGTGACGAAGCGGTCCGCGAAACCGTAGCGGCTGCTTTGGCGATCGCCAAACACGCGTCTGCCGACGAGTTTGCCGGGCTTGCTGATCCGGCGTTGATGGCGAAGGAGGTGCCGGACCTGGATCTCTATCATCCTTGGGGGATCTCTCCTGACGAAGCCATCGAGCTGGCGCTCAGTTGCGAGGCGGCGGCTTTCGCCACGGACAAACGCATTCTCAACGCCGACGGCACCAGCCTGAGCACCCACCAGGGGTGCCGTGGTTATGGCAACAGCAATGGCTTTATCGGTGCTTATTGCAGTTCTCGTCACAGCCTCAGCAGCGTGATGATTGCCGAAGCCGACGGGCAGATGCAGCGGGATTATCACTACGACGTCTCGCGTGTGGCAGCTGACCTGGCCTCTGCTGAGTCGATTGGCCGGCGTGCCGCCGAGCGTGCCGTTCGCCGACTGGGTGCGCGCCCTGTACCGACCTGCGATGTGCCGGTGTTGTTTTCCGCGGACCTCGCGACGGGCCTATTTGGACATTTTCTCGCGGCGATCTCTGGCGGGAATCTCTATCGAAATTCGTCCTATCTAGAAGGCGCACTGGGGCAGACGCTGTTTCCTGAGTGGCTGAATCTCGACGAACGTCCGCATCTGCCTCGCGGGCTGGCCAGTTCGGCTTATGACGGCGATGGCCTGGCGACCTATGCCAAGCCGTTCGTCGAGAATGGCAAGCTGGTCTCTTATGTGCTTGGCACCTATTCCGGGCGCAAGCTGGGCATGCCCAGTACTGCGAATGCGGGTGGGGTACACAACCTTTTCGTCACCCAAGGTGATGAAGACCAGGCCGCATTGATCCGCCGTATGGGGCGTGGGCTGTTGGTCACCGAGCTGATGGGCCAGGGCCTAAACCTGGTGACGGGTGACTATTCGCGCGGCGCCGGTGGTTATTGGGTCGAGAACGGCGAGATTCAGTTTCCGGTGCAGGAGGTCACCATCGCGGGAAACCTGCGGGACATGTTCCGGCAGATCGTTGCGGTTGGCTGTGACGTCGAGTCGCGCAGCAGCATTCACACCGGGTCGGTGCTGATCGAGCGCATGAAGGTGGCGGGTCAGTAGATAATCAGTAGCAAGCAAAGCGAAAAGATAACGTACAGGAGAACACCTGGCGTTATCTGGCCTGAAGCCCTTGTTATCGGCCGCGTTTGCTGCTTGCTATTCGCCTTCTTCGAAATAGTCTTCGATCAGGGCGATCAGCGCCTGGAGCGCTTCATGCTCCTGCTCGCCCTCTGTCTGCACGTGCAAACGGGTGCCTTTACTGGCAGCGAGCATCATCACCGCCATGATGCTTTTGCCATCTATGAGGCTGGAGGGGCAGCGCCCCAACCGGATCTCGCAAGGGAATCGATTAGCAACGCCGACAAACTTGGCAGCTGCCCGGGCATGCAGACCGAGCTTGTTGATGATGGTGATTTCGCACGACGGCATGTGTATTCCTAAGCCAGGTCGCGGTGGCGGACCTGGACGTTCTTTAGAGGTGCGCGCAGCGCATGACCGAGCCGCTCGGCCAGATAGACCGAGCGGTGGTGCCCACCGGTGCAGCCAATGGCGACCGTGACATAGGCGCGGTTGCTGGCGGCGAAGCGGGGAAGCCATTTGCTCAAGTAGGCCAGGATGTCTTGGAACATTTCCTCGACGTCCGTTTGTGCAGCGAGATAATCGACAACAGGCTGATCCAGCCCCGAAAAATCGCGCAAATCGGCCTTCCAGTAAGGATTCGGCAGGCAACGCACATCGAATACCAGATCGGCGTCAACCGGCATGCCACGTTTAAAGCCAAAGGACTCGAAGAGAAAAGCTGTACCCGGCTCTGGCTTGTCCAGCAGGCGAAGCTTCAGCGTGTCTCGCAGCTGATAAAGATTCAGGTGTGTGGTGTCGATCTTCAGGTCGGCGTGATCGATGATAGGCGCCAGAAGCAGTTCTTCGTCACGGATGGCTTCGGCCAGGGAGCGGTTCTGGTTGGTCAGCGGATGCCGCCTACGGGTCTCCGAAAAGCGCTTAAGCAATGTCTCGTCGGCGGCATCGAGATACAGTACATCGCACTGGATATACCGGGCACGGACATCTTCGAGTAGCTCGGGAAAGCGTTTTAGTTGACTCGGCAGGTTGCGCGCATCGATAGATACCGCGACTTGTGGCTGCAGCAGCTCTGTGTGCAACAGTGCCCTTTCTGCCAGCTCTGGCAGAAGGCCGGCGGGAAGGTTGTCGATACAGTAGAAACCATTGTCTTCAAGGACATTTAGCGCAGTGCTTTTGCCCGACCCAGAGCGCCCACTGACGATGATCAACCGCATCGAACTGTTCCATTCAGCAAGGCTTGGCCTCGAAAACCTATTTTCGCGTCGCGCCGGCAGGGTGTGTATTGGCAGATAAGGGGCACGTTTCTTTCCTCACTCAGCGTAGGGCGACAGAATATTGCTCTGTCCTAGCAGGCTGTTGGGAAACTACTCGAGTAGACATGTCTCGTTAAAACAGCCACGGCCTCGACCCCAGCCAGAACGCATCGATAGCCAATCAAGGTGCGTTTTTCGGTCTGTTAACCTCGGTCCAGCCTTAGGCTTTGTTCCTGGGAATCCGGTGGTTGGGATTGCCAGCCACCGCTTATGTTGTCCCGGACGGCCAACTAACGACCGTTCTGAATATCCATCACAGCCTGATACAGTTCCTGTCCCGACGTGGTCCCGCGCAGCCGTTCACGGACCTCTTCGCGATCCAGCATGCTGGCAATCTGGCGAAGCAGCTCCAGATGTTCATCGGTGGCTGCTTCTGGCACCAGCAATACGAACAATAGATCGACGGGAGCGCCGTCGATTGCATCGAAATCTACTGGTGTATCGAGTCTCAGCACTGCACTGAGCGGCGATGTGCAGCCGGGCATACGGCAGTGCGGGATAGCAATGCCATTGCCGAAGCCGGTTGAGCCAAGCTTCTCGCGGGCGATGAAGCTTTCAAAGATCGCTTGGCTATCAAGATCTGGCAGATCCCCACCAAGCACCTTGGCGATCTGCTCCAGTACGCGCTTCTTGCTGCCGCCCGGTACGCCCACTAGGGCGCGGCCGGGGGTTAGGATATTTTCGATTCGGATCATGATGGGTTAGCGAGCCAGGGCGCCCTGATGGTGGTCGAGCTGTTTTTCTTTGTGCTTGATGAGCTGCCGATCGAGCTTGTCCGCAAGCAGATCGATCGCAGCGTACATGTCGCTGTGCTCGGCGTTAGCGACAACTTCGCGGCCAGCTACATGTAAGGTCGCTTCGGCCTTCTGCCTCAGCTTCTCGACTTGAAGAACGACTTGAATGGCGATGATGCGATCGAAATGCCGTTCTAACCGCTCGAATTTCTCTTCGACGTAGTCACGCAGGGGTTCTGTGATTTCCAGGTGAAGGCCAGTGATGTTGACTTGCATACTGCATCTCCTTTTTGCCACATGCGGATTGGTGGGCAGCAAGCCCGCCATCGGAAGAACTCGACCAGTGCTCTGGTGTTACATCAGCCGCTTGCGCTCGCTGGATGGCGCGATACCGAGTGATTCGCGGTACTTTGCGACGGTGCGGCGTGCGACCTGAATCCCCTGTTCCTCCAGTAGACCAGCGATCTTGCTGTCGCTCAATGGCTTTTTCTGGTTTTCCGCGGCCACCAGTTTCTTGATGATTGCGCGGATGGCGGTGGACGAGCACTCGCCGCCTTCGGCAGTGCTCACATGGCTCGAAAAGAAATATTTGAGTTCATAGATGCCCCGGGGCGTGTGCATGAACTTTTGCGTCGTGACCCGCGAAATGGTCGACTCATGCATACCCACCGCTTCGGCGATGTCGTGCAGCACTAGCGGCTTCATGGCTTCGTCGCCGTGCTCGAAAAAGCCCCGCTGATGCTCGACGATCTGGGTGGCCACCTTCATCAGCGTTTCGTTGCGGCTGAGCAGGCTTTTGATGAACCAGCGTGCTTCTTGCAGCTGGTTTCGCATGAAGGTGTTATCCGCGCTTGAATCGGCCCGTTTGACGAACCCGGCGTATTGCGCGTTTACCCTCAGGCGCGGCATTGCCTCCTGATTCAGTTCCACCAACCAGCGGCCATTGTGCTTGCGCACGATAACGTCAGGCACCACATATTCGGGCTCACCCGCTTCGATCTGAGAGCCGGGACGTGGATTGAGCGTTTGAATCAAGTCGATGATCTGGCGCAGTTCGTCTTCTTTGAGCTTCATCCTGCGCATCAGCAAGCTGTAATCGCGCCCGCCAAGAATATCCAGGTGGTCACTCACCAGCCGGATGGCCTCACTCAGCCACTCGGTGCGTTCGGGCAGTTGACGAAGCTGCAACAACAAACACTCGCGTAGATCCCGCGCACCTATACCTGCGGGCTCGAATTGTTGGATGCGGCGCAGAACCACTTCGATCTCATCGAGTTCGATTTCAAGTTCTGGATCGAAGGATTCGAGGACTTCTTCAAGCGTTTCGTCGAGATAACCCTGTGGATTGATGCAATCGATCAGGGTGGCCGCGATGAGACGGTCGGTATCGCTCATCGGGGCAAGGTTGAGTTGCCAGAGCAGGTGGCTTTGCAGGCTTTCGCCACTGGACGTGCGGCTGGTGAAATCCCACTCATCGTCATCGCTGCTCGGCAAGCTGCTGGCGCTGGTCTGATAGACGTCTTCCCAAGCGGTGTCTACCGGCAGCTCATTTGGGATGCGGTCGCCCCAGTCGCCTTCTTCGAGGTTCTCCACCGTGTTGATGGGCTCCTCGTAATTGTTGTCCGGCTCGCTTTGCACGGTTGAGTCAGTCGAAGGGCTTTCGCTTTTCTTTTCGACAGACTCGGCCATCGGATCGGAGTTGTCGAAATCATCCCCGTCTTCTTCGCGCTCGAGCATGGGATTGGAATCCAGCGCTTCCTGAATCTCTTGTTGGAGATCAAGCGTGGATAGCTGGAGCAATCGTATGGCTTGTTGCAGCTGCGGTGTCATCGTCAGCTGCTGGCCCATCTTCAGGACTAGCGATGGTTTCATGGCAGAGGACTTCGAACCTTTTTTGCCGGCGCAACCGCGCCTGTTCCGATTTCGCTGGCGCCGCGCGCCCGTGTAAGCAAATTATATGCCTGCCATTGAAGCCTTTGCCTAGCCCTGTAGGTTCGTCCGGGCAGAAAAAACGACTTCAAAGTCGGAATTCGTGTCCCAGATAGACTTCCTTGACCAGCTGGTTGGCCAAGATGGTCTCTGCGTCGCCTTCGGCGATCAATTGACCGTCGTTGACGATGTAGGCGGTTTCGCAGATATCCAGCGTTTCGCGGACGTTGTGATCGGTGATCAGTACGCCGATGCCCTTGGCCTTCAGGTGATGAATAATCTGCTTGATGTCGCCGACCGAGATCGGGTCGACGCCTGCGAAGGGTTCGTCAAGAAGAATGAACTTGGGTGCCGTGGCCAGGGCGCGGGCTATCTCGACGCGGCGTCGTTCGCCACCGGACAGGCTCATGCCGAGGCTGTCACGGATGTGGTGAATGTGAAACTCCTGCAGCAGGCCTTCGAGGGCTTGTTGCCGACCGCTGCGATCAAGGTCCTTGCGCGTTTCCAGGATCGCCATAATGTTGTCGGCTACCGACAGCTTGCGAAAGATCGAGGCTTCCTGCGGCAGATAGCCAATACCGGCTCGGGCTCGGCCGTGCATGGGCAGGTGCGTCACGTCCTGGTCGTCGATCAGGACCCGGCCCTGATCCGCTTTTACCAAACCGACGATCATGTAGAAGCAGGTGGTCTTGCCGGCACCATTTGGGCCCAGCAGGCCCACGATCTGGCCGCTTTCGATGGAGAGACTGACATCACGCACGACCTGACGACTCTTATAGCTCTTAGCTAAATGCTGGGCCTTGAGAATTGCCATTACTCGGTCTGCTCCGTTGCCGGCTGATCTTTATTACGCGGCTGGATGACCATGTCCACACGAGGGCGTGGCGTGGTGACATCAGTATTGGTGGCGCGACCAGCATTGACGATCTGCCGCTGGGTGTCATAGACGATCTTTTCGCCTTCGAAAGTGTTGCCTTCCTGCACGACCTTGGCCTGGTCGATCAGCACGATCCTTTCGTTCGCGGCGAAATACTGGATGGTTAGCCCATAGGCCTTGACGATTTCCTTGTCTACCGCCGGTTTCTGCTCGTAGTAGGCCGGCTTGCCGATGGCGGTGAAAACCTCGACATCACCGTTTTCGTCCTGGGTGATGGTGACCGTGTCGCCAGTAATTTTCATGGTGCCTTGGGTGATGACCACATCGCCGCGATACACGGCGACGCCCTGTCGGTCGTCCAGTTCGGCGGTGTCGGCCTGCACACGGATAGGCTGGTTGCGGTCCTCTGGGAGCGCATGGGCGTTCGAACCGAGCAGGAAGATAGTCAAACCGATCAAAAGGGGGAGGGTCTTAACGCAGCTCATGCTGGCCTCTTACGTTGGATAGCAGGAGCATCCTGCCTTCATCTAGATACGCTTTCATGCCCGTAGCGGTCGTTACACCGTTTGCGGCGATGATTCTAACGGGTTGGCGGGTCTCGGCATAATCCTTCTCGGGGAGCACCGTCATCCTGCTGGTGGTAATGATCGTCGGGCGGCCTTTGGCGTCATTGCGTTCGATCCTGACGTTATCGATCAGCTCGACTTGCTCGCCCTGCGGGCCCACTTCGCCGCGCTCGCTGGTGACGTGCCACGGTAGCTCGGAACCTCGAAAGGAACGAAGGTCGGGGCGGGTCAGCAAGCTGACATCGCTGGCCTTGATATGCTCCACCTTTTCGGCAGTCAGCTCATAGTTGCGCTTGCCGTCCGGCTGGTATTGCACGGTGCGGGAGTTGGTGACGTAGAAGTCGATGGGCGACTCTTTGGCCTGGGTCGCTGGTGCGTCCTGCATGAAGCTCTCGGGGCGAATGTTCCAGTAGCCAATCGCGATCAGAAGCAGGGCGATGAATAGCAGAATGACGGGGAAGCGGAGTCTGCTTAGCATGGATGCCTCTAGAGGTAAGCGGTCTGAGCGGCTTCGAGGCTGCCCTGGGCTCGCATGATCAGTTCGCAGAATTCTCGCGCCGCGCCCTCGCCACCACGGGCGGTGGTGACGCCGTGAGCATGCTGACGAACGAAAGCGTCGGCACTGGCGACCGCCATGCCAAGGCCTACCCGGCGAATCACCGGCAGGTCTGGTAGGTCATCACCGAGATACGCGACCTCGGCGTAGTCCAGGCCGAGTTCGCCGAGCAATTCATCAAGCACCACGAGCTTGTCTTCACGCCCCTGATAAAGGTGCTGGATGCCCAGGTTTTGCGCCCTGCGTTCAACTACCGGCGTCTTGCGGCCGCTGATGATCGCGGTGCGTACGCCGGAATTGATCAGCATCTTGATGCCGTGGCCGTCGAGTGTGTTGAAGGTCTTGAACTCGCTGCCATCGACAAGGAAGTACAGTTTGCCGTCGGTGAGTACGCCATCGACATCGAATATGGCCAAGCGAATGTCGCGGGCACGCCGTAATAAGTCGTTCACTTACATCACTCCTGCGCGCAACAGATCGTGCATGTTCAACGCGCCAATCGGTCGGTCGTTTTCATCAACCACCACGAGCGCGTTGATCTTGTTGTCTTCCATAATTTTCAGTGCTTCGGCAGCAAGCATGTCGGCGTGAGCGGTCTTGCCATGCAGTGTCATGACCTGATCGATGCTGGCTTGACGAATGTCGATGCCCTTGTCCAGCGTGCGGCGCAAGTCGCCGTCGGTGAAGATCCCCGCCAGGCGGCCGTCTGCCTCTACCACGGCCGTCATCCCAAGTCCTTTCTGGGTCATTTCCAACAGGGCCTCGCGGAGGGATGTGCCACGATTGATCAGCGGCAGGCGATCACCGGCGTGCATCACATGCTCGACCTTCAGCAGTAGGCGTCTGCCCAAAGCGCCGCCCGGATGTGAGAAGGCGAAATCCTCGGCAGTAAAGCCACGCGCTTCCAGCAGCGCAATCGCCAGCGCATCACCCAGTACCAGGCTGACGGTCGTCGATGAAGTCGGTGCCAGGTTCAGGGGGCAGGCCTCGATGGCGACGCTGGCGTCGATGTTGACCTCTGCCGCCTTTGCGAGCACTGACTCGGGGTTGCCCGTCATGCTGATCAAGGTGATGCCGAGGCGCTTGATCAACGGCAGCAAGGTGACGATCTCGCTGGTGGTTCCCGAATTGGAAAGCGCCAGCACCACGTCATCATGCGTGATCATTCCCATGTCGCCATGGCTGGCCTCGGCCGGATGGACGAAGAACGCCGTGGTGCCGGTGCTGGCGAGCGTGGCGGCGATCTTATTGCCGATATGCCCAGACTTGCCCATGCCGACGACGACGACTCGGCCCTTACTCTGAAGGATCAGCTCGCAGGCTTTGACGAAGTGCTCATTGATGCGTGTGCTGAGCTGTTCCACCGCCTCCATTTCCATGCGGATGGTGCGTTGGGCAGTCTCGATCAACTGGCTGCTCTGGCTCATGTATGGGTCATCGCCTGAATGAAAACGCGGGATTATAGCGGTAAACCGGACGCCGCTCACTGAAAAGCGTGGCGCGGATCGTCGCGTTTGAAGCTGAACCCAGGCTGAACGAATGTGCGCTCGCTCATGCAACGACACAGAGACCAGCTTGGGGTGCACATGGGGCGGTGCTATAGTTCGCGCCGCCAAAAACGGCTCTGCGAAGTATCTCCGAAAGAACGGGGGGCGTCTGATTCGCAAGCTGTATCCGAGGAGATCCGATGAGCGCCGCCAACGCTAACGCCGTCGAGCTGAAGGGTGTGACCTTCAAGCGCGGTGAGCGGAGCATTTTCAATAACGTCGACATTGTCATTCCCCGCGGCAAGGTGACGGCCATCATGGGCCCTTCCGGCTGTGGCAAGACTACGTTGCTGCGCCTGATCGCCGCCCAACTCAAACCGACCCGCGGTGAAGTCTGGGTGTCTGGAACCAATTTGCCGACGCTGTCGCGTCGCGAGCTGTTCGACATGCGCAAGCAGATGGGCGTGCTGTTCCAGAGCGGCGCCTTGTTCACGGACCTAGATGTGTTCGAGAACGTCGCCTTCCCGCTACGCGTCCATACCAAGCTGCCCGAAGAGATGATTCGCGACATCGTGCTGATGAAGCTGCAGGCGGTTGGCTTGCGTGGGGCAGTCGAGCTGATGCCAGAAGAGCTGTCGGGAGGAATGAAGCGACGGGTGGCGCTTGCGCGTGCGATCGCGCTCGACCCGCAGATCCTGATGTACGACGAGCCGTTTGCGGGGCAGGACCCCATTGCAATGGGCGTTCTGGTACAGCTGATTCGATTGCTAACCGACGCGCTGGGAATCACCAGTATCGTCGTCTCCCACGACCTGGCCGAAACCGCGAGCATCGCTGACTACATCTACGTGGTGGGCGACGCCCAGGTATTGGGGCAGGGGACGCCGGCGGAGCTTCACGAATCGACCAATCCGCGGATTCGGCAATTTATGAAAGGGGCCGCGGATGGTCCGGTACCGTTCCATTTTCCGGCGCCGGCCTATGCCGAGGATCTTTTGCGAGGCTCAGATGCGTAAGCGTTCTTTGATCGAGCGTGTCCGCCTGGTAGGTGAGGCTGGAATGAACGTAGTCGCGGCTCAGGGGCGCGCGACGTTGTTTCTTTTTCACGCATTGTTTGGCCCCAGCGGGTTGGACGGTCGTTTTTCTCTGCTGATCAAGCAGTTGTATTCGATTGGCGTGCTGTCTCTCGCGATTGTCGTGGTCTCTGGGGTGTTCATTGGCATGGTCTTGGCTCTCCAGGGCTATAGCATTCTCAGCAGTTATGGCTCCGAGCAGGCCGTGGGGCAAATGGTGGCGCTGACACTGCTGCGCGAATTGGGGCCAGTGGTCACGGCATTGCTGTTTGCCGGGCGTGCGGGCTCGGCGCTGGCGGCCGAGATCGGCAACATGAAGTCCACTGAGCAGCTATCCAGCCTGGAGATGATCGGTGTCGACCCGTTGAAGTACATCGTTGCGCCGCGGTTATGGGCCGGCTTCATATCGCTTCCTTTGCTCACCGTAATCTTCAACGTCGTCGGCATCTGGGGCGGCGCCATGGTTGCGGTGGACTGGCTCGGCGTCTATGAAGGCTCGTTCTGGGCCAACATGCAGAACAGTGTCACCTTCTCTACCGATGTGTTGAACGGCGTCATCAAAAGCATGGTGTTTGCCGTCGTGGTGACCTGGATCGCGGTATTTCAGGGCTACGACTGCGAACCGACGTCCGAAGGGATCAGTCGCGCCACCACCCGAACCGTGGTTTACGCCTCGTTGGCAGTACTCGGTCTCGACTTTATTCTGACCGCTTTGATGTTTGGAGATTTCTGATGCGTATCCGCACCCTGGAAATAGGTGTTGGTCTGTTTCTGCTAGCGGGCGTTCTGGCCTTGCTGCTGCTGTCGCTGCGGGTCAGCGGTCTGAACGTCGCCAGTACCGATACTTACAAGCTGTACGCCTATTTCGACAATATTGCCGGTTTGAGTGTCCGATCCAAGGTCACCATGGCTGGTGTGACCATCGGCAAGGTGACGGCGATCGATCTGGATCGCGAAAGCTATACCGGACGTGTCACCCTGGAAGTTCAGAAAGACGTCGACATCCTGCCGACCGACTCCACCGCTTCTATCCTGACTGCCGGGTTGCTCGGCGAGAAATACATTGGCATCAGCGTCGGTGGCGAAGAGGAAACACTCGGCGACGGCGACACGATCCGCGATACCCAGTCGTCGTTGGTGCTGGAAGAGCTGATCGGCAAGTTTCTACTCAATTCAGTCAATAAAGAGTGAGGTGCAACCCATGATGACTGCCCTGCGTCGCGGCTTGCTGGTGCTGCTGGCTGCCTTTCCCCTCCTGGCTCAGGCGGCGCCCAGCGCCCATGAAGTGATCCAGCGCACCACTGATGAATTGCTTGCTGATCTCAAGGCGAACAAGGAGCAGTACCGGCAGGATCCAAGCGCATTTTACGAGTCGCTCAACGATATTCTGGGGCCGGTGGTGGATGCCGAAGGAATTTCACGGAGCATCATGACAGTGAAGTACTCGCGTAATGCGAGCCCTGCCCAGATGACTCGCTTTCAGGAAAACTTCAAACGCAGCCTGATGCAGTTCTACGGAAATGCGCTGCTGGAATACAACAATCAGCAGATCAAGGTCCTTCCCGCCAGCGGCAAGCAGGACCCGGACCGCACCAGTGTCGGTATGGAAGTGACGGGTCGTCAGGGCGAGATTTATCCCGTGTCCTACACCATGGTCAATCATGATGGGGTTTGGATGGTTCGCAACGTCATCATCAACGGAATCAATATCGGCAAGCTGTTCCGAGATCAATTTTCCGATGCGATGCAGAAGAACAATGGCGATCTGGATAAGACCATCGATGGTTGGGCGGAGGTAGTGGCGCGAGCGAAGGACACCGAAGCGGGTCAACGGGCGGCGGGCGATGAGTGACGGACGGGTTGAGCGGGGCGCTGACGGCGAGATTCGCCTGTCGGGCGTGCTCGACTACCAGTCCGGCCCAGCCTTGCGTCGACAGGGGCAGGCGCTGATTCGTCAGGCCAAGGGTGCGCGCGTGTCGGTCGATTGCTCCGCGGTTGAACGATCCAGTAGCGTCGGCTTGTCTTTGCTTTTGGCCTTCACCCGGGATGTGCAGAAACAGGGCGATGAGCTTGTTATTACTGGTTTGCCCGCTGACATGCGGGAGCTAGCGCGGGTATCCGGTCTTCTGGATGTTCTTTCGCTGGCGGACGAAACAGAAGGAGCTGTGTAATGTTGCTGCGCTGGGCGGAAGCGACGCGGGCCAAGGTGCACTTGGCCGCTGAGTCGTTGGGTAACCTTCTGGTCGAGACCTTTCACTACCTTTCGCTGTTCGCGATCGGTGCCGTCACCGCCTGGGCGGGGTTGGTTGCGTTTCTGGGCATGGTCGAGAAAGGCAGCATCAGCGTTGATGACATTCTGCTGCTATTCATCTATCTCGAGCTCGGTGCGATGGTGGGTATCTACTTCAAGACCAACCACATGCCGGTGCGCTTTTTGATCTATGTGGCGATCACCGCATTGACCCGACTGCTGATCTCCGATGTCTCGCACCACCACCGTCCGGATATGGGTGTCGTCTATATTTCCGGAGCGATCCTGCTGCTGGCGGTGGCTATTCTGGTGGTGCGCTTCGCGTCATCTCGTTTCCCCGCGGTGGCGCCCAGCAGCCGACATCCGCAGCGGCGCGGCGCCGATGCCGAAACGCTCGACTGAATGCAGCTTCGTCAGTCAGCGAGGCTTCGGGGTTCGCAGCCTCCGGGCTTTTTTGTATGATGACCGGCCGTGCGCGTCCGGCGCCGATCGAGGTTGAACATGCAGGCCGTAGAAGTTAAGAATTTTCTGGAAGAGAAGCTTTCAGGTGCTCAGGTGGAAGTCGAAGGCGAGGGCTGCAACTTCCAATTGAATGTGATCAGCGACGAGTTGGCGGGCATGAGTCCGGTCAAGCGTCAGCAACAGATTTATGCTCATCTGAATCCGTGGATCGCCGACGGCAGCATCCACGCCGTTACGATGAAATTCTTCAGCCGTGCCGACTGGCTTGCGCGTGGCTGATCGCCGGTCATAACAGGCATCTCTACAGTCCGTGCGCGACCGTCAAAATCGTGCGCGACTCTTCTTCGCCAGTGCTTCGAGCCTGCGGTAACGGGAACATTCATGGATAAATTGATCATCACCGGCGGTGCCCGCCTCAACGGCGAGATCCGCATCTCCGGCGCCAAGAACTCGGCCCTTCCGATTCTGGCCGCTACCTTGCTCGCCGATACTCCGGTAACCGTCTGCAACCTGCCGCACTTGCACGACATTACCACCATGATCGAGCTGTTCGGTCGCATGGGTGTGCAGCCGGTCATTGACGAAAAACTCAGCGTTGAAGTCGACGCCAGCAGCATCCAGACGCTGGTCGCGCCGTACGAACTGGTCAAGACCATGCGTGCTTCGATCCTGGTTCTGGGGCCAATGGTGGCTCGGTTCGGCGAAGCCGAGGTGGCCCTGCCCGGCGGCTGTGCCATCGGCTCACGTCCGGTGGATTTGCACATACGTGGCCTGGAGGCAATGGGCGCACAAATCGACGTCGAAGGCGGTTACATCAAGGCCAAGGCGCCAGCTGGCGGCCTGCGCGGTGCGCACTTCTTCTTCGATATAGTCAGCGTGACCGGTACCGAGAACATCATGATGGCGGCGGCATTGGCCAATGGTCGTTCTGTGCTGGAGAACGCTGCGCGTGAGCCTGAGGTGGTCGACCTGGCCAACTTCCTCAACGCCATGGGCGCACAAGTATCCGGCGCCGGTACCGACACCATCACCATCGACGGTGTGAAGCGCCTGGGTGGCGGCCGTTATAGCGTGATGCCTGATCGCATCGAGACGGGCACCTACCTGGTGGCCGCTGCCGCCACTGGCGGGCGCGTAAAACTCAAGGATACCGATGCGACGCTGCTCGAGGCGGTGTTGCACAAGCTCGAAGAGGCTGGTGCCCACATCGACACCGGGAGCAACTGGATCGAGCTGGACATGAAGGGCAATCGGCCAAAAGCGGTGAATGTCCGCACAGCGCCTTATCCTGCGTTTCCGACCGATATGCAGGCGCAGTTCATTGCCATGAACGCGATCGCTGAAGGCACTGGGACGGTTATCGAGACGGTGTTCGAGAACCGCTTCATGCATGTTTACGAAATGAATCGCATGGGTTCGCAGATTCTTGTCGAGGGCAATACCGCTATCGTGACCGGCGTACCCAAGCTCAAGGGTGCTCCGGTCATGGCGACCGACCTGCGCGCGTCAGCGAGCCTGGTCATCGCGGGCCTGGTGGCTGAGGGCGATACGCTGATCGACCGCATCTACCACATCGACCGCGGTTACGAATGCATCGAGGAAAAACTGCAATTGCTGGGCGCTAAGATTCGTCGCGTACCGGGCTAACTGACGGAATAGGCTAGGGTTGCCGGCTCGGTTTTGGCAGCCCACCGCCGAGGTCTGCAATTGTCCGGGCCGATGTCAGGGTCGCCATCAATAGGCTTCAAGGAATAAACCGTTCATGCTCACCATCGCCCTGTCCAAAGGCCGCATCCTCGACGATACGCTGCCGCTGCTCGCCGCCGCCGGTATCGTCCCCACCGAGAATCCTGAAAAAAGCCGCAAGCTGATCATTCCGACTACGCAAGATGATGTGCGTCTGCTGATCGTGCGTGCCACGGATGTACCGACCTATGTCGAGCACGGCGCTGCGGACCTTGGCGTCGCGGGCAAGGACGTGCTGATGGAATACGGCGGGCAAGGGCTTTACGAGCCACTGGACCTGCGAATCGCCAACTGCAAGCTGATGACCGCCGGAAAGGTCGGTGCAGCAGAGCCCAAGGGGCGTCTGCGGGTTGCGACAAAATTCGTCAACGTCGCCAAGCGCTACTACGCCGAGCAAGGGCGGCAGGTCGACATCATCAAGCTTTACGGCTCGATGGAGCTCGCGCCTCTGGTGGGGCTGGCAGACAAGATTATTGACGTCGTCGACACCGGTAATACGCTGCGCGCCAATGGTTTGGAGCCTCAGGAACTGATCGCCATGATCAGCTCGCGCCTAGTGGTCAACAAGGCCTCAATGAAGATGCAGCATGCGCGCATCCAGGCCCTGATCGATGCGCTCCAAAGCGCCATTGCCCACCACGAGTAATCAACGGCCGGGCGGTAGAAGGCCGGCCAGCCTATCCGCGTCATAGCCTAAATATCCAGGTGCCCGCGCGGTCGGCTTGTTAGTCTAGGGCGCCTGGCTATCGCTGTACTCATCCCTTCATGAGGCCCGTTATGATCACTCCCATCGACATCCGCCGACTCAACGCAGCTGATCCCGATTTCGCGCGACACCTGGATCATCTGTTGAGCTGGGAAAGCGTGTCCGATGATGGTGTCAATCAGCGTGTGCTGGAGATTATCAAGGCCGTCCGCGAGCGTGGCGATGCCGCACTGGTAGAGCTGACCCAGCGCTTTGACGGCCTTGAAGTCGCCTCCATGGCTGACCTCATCCTGCCGCGTGAGCGGCTTGAGCTGGCGCTTACACGGATCAGCCCGGCCCAGCGCCAGGCGCTGGAAGCTGCCGCTGAACGTGTCCGCCTCTATCATGAAAGGCAAAAGCAGGACTCCTGGACCTACACCGAAGCTGACGGCACCGTGCTTGGTCAGAAAGTCACGCCGCTTGATCGCGCGGGCCTATACGTGCCAGGTGGCAAGGCATCGTATCCATCGTCAGTGCTGATGAACGCCATCCCTGCGAAGGTTGCAGGGGTGCCGGAGGTCGTGATGGTGGTCCCCACTCCGCGCGGTGAAATCAACGAACTGGTGCTGGCTGCTGCGTGCATCGCTGGCGTCGACCGGGTCTTCACCATCGGTGGGGCTCAGGCTGTCGCTGCGCTGGCCTACGGAACTGAAAGCGTCCCGCCGGTGGACAAGATTGTCGGGCCAGGCAACATCTATGTCGCGACGGCCAAGCGCCACGTATTCGGCAAGGTCGGTATCGATATGATCGCAGGCCCCTCCGAGATTCTGGTGGTGTGCGACGGCCAGACCGATCCCGACTGGATCGCCATGGATCTGTTTTCCCAGGCCGAGCACGACGAAGATGCGCAGTCGATCCTCGTCAGCCCGGATGCAGCTTTCCTCGACCGGGTCGCTGAGAGCATCTCCCGTTTGCTGCCGACCCTTGAACGTAGCGAAATTGCTCGCGCCTCGCTGCAGGGGCGTGGGGCATTGATTCAGGTTGCTGACATGCAGCAAGCGATTGATGTCGCTAATCGCATCGCGCCCGAGCACCTCGAGCTATCAGTGGCTGATCCCGATGCGTGGCTGCCGCAGATTCGACATGCGGGAGCGATTTTCATGGGGCGTTACACAGCCGAGGCGTTGGGCGATTACTGCGCTGGGCCGAATCATGTCCTGCCAACCTCGGGCACTGCGCGATTCTCGTCGCCCTTGGGCGTGTACGATTTCCAGAAGCGCTCCTCGATCATCAACTGTTCGGCTGAAGGTGCATCCGAGCTGGGCAAGATCGCCTCGGTACTCGCGCGGGGTGAGTCTCTTACCGCCCACGCACGCAGCGCCGAGTACCGAATCAAGGGGTAACTGTAACCAAGCGGAGCGGATGAGGCTTCGCTTGTTCTGTCTTGCCACCCGACCGGTAGGGAACGCCTCACCGATTCCACCGGCGGCAATCGATCATTTTCTGAGGAGAGAAGGGCGGATGAGCAAATTCTGGAGCCCCTTCGTAAAAGAGCTAGTTCCCTATGTGCCCGGTGAGCAGCCGAAGCTGACCAATCTGGTCAAGCTCAACACCAATGAGAACCCCTACGGCCCTTCGCCCAAGGCGCTCGCAGCGATGCAAGCCGAGTTGACCGACAACTTGCGGCTGTATCCGGACCCGAACGGTGAGCGACTCAAGCGCGCCGTCGCTGATTACTATCACGTCCGGCCGGACCAGGTTTTCGTCGGCAATGGTTCGGACGAGGTACTGGCCCACGTCTTTCACGGGCTCTTCCAGCATGGCAAGCCGCTGCTGTTTCCCGACGTAACCTACAGCTTCTACCCGGTCTATTGCGCCCTGTATGGCATCGCCTACGAGGCTATCGCGCTGGATGACAAGTTTCAGATTGAGGTGGCCGATTACGCTCGGCCAAACGGGGGAATAATTTTTCCCAATCCCAACGCGCCGACAGGTTGCCTGCTGCCGCTTGAGGCCATCGAGCGGCTGCTGCAGAAAAACCCCGATTCGGTCGTTGTGGTCGATGAAGCCTATATCGACTTCGGCGGTGAGTCGGCAATCGCATTAGTGGATCGTTACCCGAACCTGCTGGTTACCCAGACATTATCCAAATCTCGCTCGCTGGCAGGGCTGCGTGTCGGTCTGGCGGTAGGGCATCCGGATCTGATTGAGGCGCTGGAGCGCATCAAGAACAGTTTCAACTCCTACCCGCTGGACCGCATCGCCATTGCCGGCGCTGCGGCTGCGTTCGAAGACCGCGCTTATTTCGAGCAAACCTGCCAGAAGGTGATCGCCAGCCGCGAAGCCTTGACGGTTGCGATGCAGGCGTTAGGCTTTGAAGTGCTGCCCTCGGCAGCGAACTTCATCTTCACCCGGCATCCGCAGCGCGACGCTGCTGCGCTGGCAGCCGGGCTTCGCGAACACGGCGTTATCGTGCGGCACTTCAAGCAGGGGCGCATCGAACAGTTTCTGCGGATCAGTATTGGGGCGCCGGAGCAGAATCAGGCATTACTCGATGCGCTAAAGCACATCGGCTAATCCGGCGCGCTGCAAGCGTCCTGTCACATGCAGCTGCTACCTCCGGTCGGTGTTAGCAGCGGCCAGTTTGAGCGTATCGTTGTTCTCCGAACACTCTGCTCGGCATAGACCGGGCAGCAGTGTTCCGTTTCTACAGTGATCTCCCTGCTCAATTGAATTTCCGCTACGGTTTTCGCCTCATTGCGAACGCAAAGCCTGGGTCTGCTCGAGAGTCGAGTACGCCCACTCCGCTTGATTGCTTGGCCGAACGAGCGGGCTATTGCGGAGCTTTCTCCACCAGTGGCCGCATGCCCACCTCGGCTGTCAGCGTCAGCGGCTTGCCGTTACGCAGAATGTCGATATCGATTTTGTCCCCCGGTCGCACCTGGGCAACCTGGTTCATTGAACTGCGACCATCGCTTGCCTGCGCACCATCGATGCTGAGGATGAGGTCGCCCGGCAGCAAACCGGCGCGTTCAGCCGGCCCATCGCGGTAGACACCGGCAACAACGATTCCGGGTCGACCGGCTTGGCCGAAGGACTCTGCCAGTTCCGGTGTGAGCGATTGCACCTCGACTCCCAGCCAGCCGCGAATGACCTGGCCATGCTCGATGATGGATTTCATCACGTCCATGGCTAGCTTCACTGGGATGGCGAAGCCGATGCCCTGTGATCCGCCGGACTCGGAAATGATTGCCGTGTTGATGCCGATCAGGTGGCCGGCGGTATCCACCAGCGCACCACCCGAGTTACCGCGGTTGATCGCCGCGTCAGTCTGGATGAAGTCCTCATAGGTATTAAGACCCAGCTGGTTACGGCCGGTTGCGCTGATGATGCCCATCGTCACGGTTTGCCCCACGCCGAACGGATTACCGATCGCCAGCGTCACGTCCCCGATGCGAATGCCATCCGAGCGGCCGATGGTGATCGCAGGCAGGTCCGCCAGGTCGATCTTGAGTACCGCTAGATCGGTTTCAGGGTCGCTGCCGATTACCCGTGCCAGGGTTTCCCGACCATCGCGCAATGCCACGACGATTTGTTCCGCATTCGCCGTGACGTGGTTGTTGGTCAGCAGGTAGCCTTCCGGGCTCATGATCACCGCCGAGCCCAGGCTCGATTCCATGCGGCGTTGACGCGGCAGGTTGTCCCCGTAGAAGCGCCGGAACAGCGGATCGTCCTTGAGCATGGGCGGCTGGCTGGCGCTATCGATAACCTTGGTGGTGTAGAGATTAGCTACTGCGGGCGCAGCGCTGCTGACTGCGTTGGCATAGGAGTAGGGGCCTTGCTGGGGGATGCCGATCAGCGGCGCTTGCTGCAGGCTGTACTCCGGCTCGGCGCCGAGCCCTACCAGATGCGGGTAGCGCTGAATGATCAGCAGGGCCACTAGCAGGCCTACCAGCAACGGCCAGCCAAAAAAACGCAGGGCATTGATCATCGCGATGGGACGTCCGAGCAGGTTGCGGAAGGCGAGAGCGCCTCTTAAGGTGGCGGCATTATACGAAGCTGGCCGTGAAATGCAGCCTTGCCGGCCGCAAATCTGCAACGCACCGTCTAGAGCGGTTAATCCGCAACATTTTCTGATGTTTGTCTCGTCTGTTTTTTTGCAAATGACGCCGCTTTCTAGTCACTGATCCCGTAGGAGGATGCTTGCATGGCCGTCGCGCTGACCACCCTGGTCGATGAATCCGACCGCTTCCTGAACGCCGCGAAGATTCCTGATTATTGTCCTAACGGCTTGCAGGTGGAGGGGCGCCCGCAGGTACAGCGCATCGTCAGCGGCGTCACCGCTAGCCAGGCGTTGCTGGATGCGGCCGTCGAGGCGCAAGCCGATGTGGTGCTGGTACACCACGGCTATTTCTGGAAGAACGAAGATCCGCGTGTAGTCGGGATCAAGCAGCGCCGGCTGAAAACCCTGCTCAGCAATGATATCAGTTTGCTTGCCTATCACCTGCCACTCGACGTCCATCCCGAGGTGGGTAACAACGTGCAGTTGGCGCGCCTGCTCGGGTTGACCGTTGAGGGCGCTTTGGAGCCGGATAATCCTCGCTCGGTCGGGCTTGTGGGTGCCCTCGATACGCCGCTTACGCCGGCTGATTTCATGCGTCGGGTTCACGCTGCGCTTGGGCGTGAGCCGCTGATGGTCGAAGGTCCGGGCTTGATCAGGCGGATCGCCTGGTGTACTGGCGGTGCACAGGGCTATATCGATCAAGCGGTAACCGCAGGCGTCGATGCGTACCTGACGGGAGAAATTTCAGAGCCCACTGTGCATATCGCACGCGAAAACGGACTGAGCTTTTTCGCCGCCGGTCATCACGCCACTGAGCGGTATGGCGTTCAGGCCCTGGGTGAACATCTGGCGAAGCGGTTCGCCATCGAGCATCTGTTCATCGATTGCCCGAACCCCGCTTGACGCGTCGCCTTCGAAGGCTGCGGGGCTGTGTGATTCGAAAAGTAGGGAGGGTTTCGCTCGGCATAAAGCTAGAGCTTTTAGATCTAACAGGCGTCCTGATTAGAATCTAATGCCGTGCTAAAGTTGCGCCTCGTTCCGGCCGTGCCGGCCGTCCCATCTGCAAATTCGTGAGTAGCCATGGTCGACAAACTGACGCATCTGAAACAGCTGGAGGCGGAAAGCATCCACATCATCCGTGAGGTGGCCGCCGAGTTCGATAATCCGGTGATGCTCTATTCCATCGGTAAGGATTCGGCCGTGATGCTGCATCTGGCGCGCAAGGCCTTCTTCCCTGGGCGTCTGCCGTTTCCGGTGATGCACGTGGATACGCGCTGGAAGTTCCAGGAGATGTACCGGTTCCGCGAGCAGATGGTCAACGAGATGGATCTGGATCTGATCACCCACATCAACCCGGATGGCGTGGCGCAGAACATCAACCCGTTCACCCATGGCAGCGCCAAGCACACCGATATCATGAAAACCGAGGGCCTCAAGCAGGCGCTCGACAAGCATGGCTTCGATGCAGCTTTCGGCGGCGCGCGGCGTGACGAAGAAAAGTCCCGCGCCAAGGAACGCGTCTATTCGTTCCGTGACAGCAAGCACCGCTGGGACCCGAAGAATCAGCGTCCTGAGCTGTGGAACGTCTACAACGGCAACGTGAAGAAGGGCGAATCCATCCGCGTCTTCCCCTTGTCGAACTGGACCGAGCTGGATATCTGGCAATACATCTATCTGGAACAGATCCCGATTGTGCCCTTGTATTACGCTGCCGAGCGCGAGGTTATCGAGAAGAACGGTACGCTGATCATGATCGACGACGAGCGCATCCTCGAGCACCTCACCGACGAGGAGAAGGGACGCATCGAGAAGCGCATGGTCCGCTTCCGTACTCTTGGCTGCTACCCATTGACCGGTGCGGTGGAATCTACGGCGTCAAGCCTTCCCGAGATCATCCAGGAAATGCTCCTGACGCGTACTTCCGAACGTCAGGGCCGTGTCATCGACCACGATGGCGCAGGTTCGATGGAAGAAAAGAAACGTCAGGGCTACTTCTAAGGATTCTGCACCATGTCTCATCAATCTGATTTGATCAGCGAGGACATCCTCGCGTACCTGGCGCAGCACGAGCGCAAAGAGCTCCTGCGCTTTCTCACTTGCGGCAACGTCGACGACGGCAAGAGCACCCTGATCGGGCGGCTGCTGCACGACTCGAAGATGATCTATGAAGATCACCTTGAAGCGATCACCCGCGATTCGAAGAAATCCGGCACCACGGGCGATGACGTCGACCTGGCGCTGCTGGTCGACGGCCTGCAGGCCGAGCGCGAGCAGGGCATCACCATCGATGTTGCCTACCGCTACTTCTCCACTGCCAAGCGCAAATTCATCATTGCCGACACCCCCGGTCATGAGCAGTACACGCGCAACATGGCCACCGGCGCCTCGACCTGCGACCTGGCGATTATCCTGGTCGACGCCCGCTACGGCGTGCAGACCCAGACCAAGCGCCACAGCTTTATTACCTCGCTGCTGGGCATCAAGCACATCGTCGTGGCCATCAACAAGATGGACCTGATGGACTTCGACCAGTCCGTATTCGAGCGCATCAAGGCCGATTACCTGGCCTTTGCCGAACGTATCGAGCTCAAACCGTCGTCTCTGCACTTTGTGCCGATGTCCGCGCTCAAGGGCGATAACGTGGTCAACCGTTCCGAGCGCGCGCCTTGGTATGAAGGGCAGTCGCTGATGGAGATTCTCGAGAGCGTCGAGATCGCCGGCGACCGCAATTTCGACGACCTGCGCTTCCCCGTGCAGTACGTCAACCGTCCCAACCTCAACTTCCGTGGCTTTGCTGGCACGCTGGCAAGCGGCATCGTGCGCAAGGGCGATGAAATCGTTGTGCTGCCGTCCGGCAAGCGCAGCACGGTCAAATCCATCGTGACCTACGACGGCGAGCTTGAGCAGGCGACACCAGGCGAAGCGATCACGCTGACGCTGGAAGACGAGATCGACGTGTCCCGTGGCGACATGCTCGTGCATGCCGACAACCTGCCGCGCATCACTGACAGTTTCGACGCCATGCTGGTTTGGATGGCCGAGGAGCCGATGCTGCCCGGCAAGAAATACGACATCAAACGCGCCACCAGCTACGTGCCCGGCTCTATTGCCAGCATCACCCATCGTGTGGACGTGAACACGTTGGAGCATGGCCCGGCCAGTAGCTTGCAGCTCAATGAGATCGGTCGAGTTAAGGTCAGCCTGGACGCGCCGATTGCGCTGGACGGCTATGCGAGGAATCCGGCTACCGGCTCGTTCATCATCATCGACCGCCTCACCAACGGCACCGTCGGCGCGGGCATGATCATTGCGGACCCGGTCGGCCATGGCTCTTCAGGTCATCACGGTGCGCTGGCTCATGTATCCACCGAAGAGCGTGCAAGCCGTTTCGGTCAGCAGCCCGCTACTGTGCTGTTCACCGGCCTGTCCGGCGCCGGCAAGAGCACGCTGGCCTATGCGGTTGAGCGCAAGTTGTTCGACATGGGCCGCGCTGTGTATGTGCTGGATGGCCAAAACCTGCGTCACGACCTAAACAAGGGGCTGCCGCAGGACCGTGCTGGGCGGACCGAAAACTGGCGCCGTGCCGCCCATGTGGCGCGTCAGTTCAACGAGGCCGGTCTGCTGACCCTCGCCGCGTTCGTCGCTCCAGATGCCGAAGGTCGCGAACAGGCCAAGGCGTTGATCGGCACCGATCGGGCTATCACCGTTTATGTTCAGGCTTCACCGCAGGCCTGCCAGCAACGCGATCCGCAGGGACTATATGCGGCTGGTGGCGACAACATTCCGGGTGAGTCCTTCCCCTATGATGTGCCTGGCAATGCCGATCTGGTAGTCGATACCGAATCGATGACGGTGGAAGAGGGCGCCAGGCAAGTGATTGGTCTGCTGCGTAAGCGTGGAGCCATCTAAGCGAGCTATCTGTCGCAACGAAGCGCTCTGCAGAAGCAGGGCGTTGAGGCTGACGAACCCCGCCCACTGGCGAGGTTTTGTATTTGGGCAGTGTGGTGTATTGGGTGTCTCGTCTCGGAGAGAGGCGCAAGACATTGATGGGGCTTCGGTCCGCTTCGCCGCGGGTCGCGCCTCCCACAAAAAAGCAGTCCGTTGTTTTGCTTTGTGGACGGGCTGGCCCAGCGCACCCATTGGCTCACCGACTGCACTCGCCGCGACGTAGCCACTCCAAAGATCGTGACGCACAGGTCGTTTGGTGGGAGGCCCGCCCCGGGGCGAAGATTTTTAGCTTATCGGTCCCTAATTTTCTGTAGATGAAGGCCTTGTTCGTCATGCGGGAAGTGTTTCGCGAACCGACCGAAACCCGCCTTTAACCCGGCTATCGCACCACATATCTCAAGATTTCCACGACCTGTTCGGTGGTGGTAGCCCACGCCATGGCAGCCGCATCGACCTCCTTCAGCGGGTGCACGATGTCGGCGTCATGCAGCGTGACATAAGGCTTGCCCAGCGCCGCGCAATAACCGGCATCGAACGCCGCGTTCCACTGCTTGTACTTGTCGCCAAAACGCACCACCACAAGGTCCGCTTGCTGGATTAGCGTCTTGGTGCGGATTGCATTGACCTTGGACGACTTGTGGTCGCGCCAGAAGGCGTTGGGCTCGGCGCCTAGGCAATCGCCGGCGGCGTCACTGGCTTCGTGATCGGTTACGGCTGAGGCGAATCGCACATCCAATCCGGCTGCGGCGGCGCCACGCTTGATCTCGTCGCGCCAGTCGGTGTGAATTTCGCCGGACAGGTAAACGGTAAAGCTCATGAATCCTCCTGATGTCTTTGGCTACGCTGCTCTTTGGCAAAGAGGGCTCGATGCTAGCCCGTCGGGCGCCTCAAGGCCAACTACTGGCAAAGCTCGGCGGATGATCAAGCTTTTGTAGGAGGCGCGCCCTCGCGGCGAAAGCGGCCTAAGGTCGGCGAAACCAGGTGCATCCCGCAAAAAGGCGCTCTGTACGATTGCGTCTACGAAGCCTCGGCGAGAATGCGGAAGAACACAGTCTCCAGCGATACGGCAGGCTTGACGGTCAGCAGATGGCCACCAGTGTTACCCAACTGCGCGATGGCAGCCGGAAGCTGGCTTTGTGCAAGCTCGCACTCGAACTCGCCAGGCCGAAGTGTGATGCACGCTGGCGTAAGCGACTGATCCGCCTGGTAACGCAGGATAAAACAGTCAGCGCGCTCAGCAGCCAATTCGCGCGGCGAGCGAACCGTGACCAGCTGGCCCTTGTTGATAAAGCCGAAACGGTCGGCAATGCGCTCCACGTCATGCAGGACATGAGAAGTGAAGAATATTGCGCCACCTTGTTTCTTGTATTCATTGAGGATCTCGACCACATCCTTGCGGCCCACCGGGTCAAGGCCGGACAGCGGCTCGTCGAGAATCAGCAGGCGTGGCTCGACAGCCATGGCATGTGCCAGCGCGACCCGCTGTGCGTTGCCTTTGGAGAGCTCGCGCATCCGCCGTTTACCGGTGCCGTCCACGGAGAATCGCTCCAGCCACTGCAAACACCAGGCATCCGCATCGCTGCGCTTGATGCCATACATGGAAAGGCCCATGCGGAGTATTTCCAACGGCGTGAATTGGTCGTACAGCGCCGGCGCTTCCGGCACATAGGCCATGCCCTGGCGGGCTTCGGCCCGGCGGGCATCAATGCCGTAAAGCGTCACGTTGCCCTGGTAGTCGTTGATGATGTCCAGCATGATCTTGATCGTGGTGGACTTGCCGGCGCCGTTGGGGCCGACAAAGCCGAACACCTCGCCTTCGGCCAAGCTGAAGCTTACATCCCGCACAGCCTGAACCTGTTTGCCCTTGGCTCGGTAGGTATGGCTGACACCCTTAAACTCTACGGCTGCGCTCAAGGCTGTTCCTCCAATCCGGCAATCTTCAGTTTTTTCAGTTCGATGTGCCCATCACGCAATTCGTAGCCGAGGCGCAAGGGGTCCGCTGGCAAATTGTCGATCAGGTGCTGTTCGACCAGTTGCTCAAGCGCTATCAGCGAACCATGTTTGTCTTCATAGCGGCGTTGCGCCTCGCGCAGCGCGATCAGACCCTGAAGGCGAACAACGCGCTTGTCGAGCATATCTCGCAGCTTTGGGTCGGCTGCGCTGTCACGTTGTTGAATCAGGTAGTTGAGTGCCAGGTGTTCGTCGTCGAACTGCTCGGCGCGCAGCATCACCGCTAGTTTGCGCATAGCGGCGGCGTTCTGCGGAGAGCGCTCTGCACCAATCTCCAAAACCCGCGCGGCTTCTTCGTTGTTGTGCTGGAAGAACGAGAGGTTGATGCCATAGAAGAAGGGCGGGATTTCATCCCAGAAACGACACTCGACGGCCGCACGCAAAACGTCATTGCCTTCTTCGACCGCTCCGCCCCAGGTCAGCAGACCGTTTGCTAAATAGTAGTTGTCTTCATGGCAGGGGTTGAGCCGAGCAACCTCACGCTGAGCGCGGACCAGATAGCCGGTGTCAACGCCGCGGTCGTCCATGCCAGTGGCAGCCAGGCGCATAGTTTCAAGGTCTGCCGCTAGAAAGCGGTCGCCGCCATGAAGCGCGATTAGCAGTGGTGCAGGAATCACTACTCGGTCGGTGAAGAATTGCGGTGTCAGTGCCACTGGTTGCTGCGCGCGCCAGGTGGCGAACCCGGCGAACAGAGCGAAACTAAGCAGGGCAATCGATAGTGAGCGGCGCCTGTGCATATCAGGCGAAACGCTTTCGTTGCAGAGCCCAAACTGCCAAGGCCAGCAAGCCAACCGTGTAAGTCAGGTTTGACATCACCAGCCAGGGCCAGTCGGCGGGTAGCAATTCCATCCGACCATATAGGGTGACCATGCGCACATCCAGCGCGCCCAGATCGGGCAGCAGGTACCTCAGTAGGTCGACGCCGGAGCGGTAACCGTCGGCATCGTTCACTACCGTTGTGTTGCGGGTCAGCAGTTCAACTATGGCGCCAAATGAACGAGCCACGAGCATAAAGCCTAAGGTGCCGATTAGTACAAAGCTGGGTGTGGAGGCGAGCACTGCGAGCAGGGTGGCTACAGCGCTCAGCTGTAGTAGGTCCAAACTTATGAAGGCAATCGTGACGAGGTAATGGGTGCCCAGCGTAACCGGGGTGCTCTGTGCGTAGCCGTGACCTACCATCCCAACTAGTAGCGCGAGCGCGCCGGCAAGCAAAATTAACAGCCCGAGCGTTAGTAGAACTACGGCAATAAAGCGGCCCAACAACAGATGATGCCGTGGGTGCGGATACGACAAAGTATTGAAAAAATAACGCCGATCAAATTCGCGTGATAACAGCTCCTGAGTCATCAATATTAGCACCAGTGGCAACATCAGCCGGATCACCGATAGGCCGATATCCATTGCCACTGTCGCGGGTTGGCGGCCGCTGAATTGGGCGGCCAAAAAAACCGCGAGGGCTAGAACAAGCAACGAGTTGCCAGTCAGCCAGCCAAATCGTGCGCGAAAAGCGAGGCGGAGCCCGGTTGGTAGGTTTGAGAAAGACCGCATGCGAGGTTATCTAGCCAAAGAGATTAAACGTGAGCGTGAGATTGGATTGTAATGCGTGCCGAAGGTGCGTGGCATTATCAGCGTGCAGCTGGGGGTAAATGTCGCAAAGCTTGTCCAGACTTTCTATAGGCTTTTGAGCTTGTCGGATAAAAGCGCGTGCGGTTCACCCCACAGGTAGCCTTTGACGGTGTAGAACGTAATCGTGAAAACAAAACCCCGCCGAAAGGGGCGGGGGTTTTGTGTAGCTATCAGGCAATGCGTAACCGCACGGATTTATCCGCTTGGAGGGCTTCGCATTAGCCAATGCTAGTATCTCTAAGTGAGAGGACTACCGACCTCCCCACCTTACTATTGCAATCAATCCGCTAACCGCGTGGTAGCAGCAGCTTCGGCGACAGCGGTTGTACATGCTGCTGCTTCTGGGTAAAGCGAAACGACCGTCCCCTGGAATGTCGATCCGGTGGCAACGGCAGGGCCCTTAGCGGTCTTATAGACTTTCGGGTTCTGCGAAACCATGGTTCCGGTCGGTGCAGTTGGATCTGGCGACGCCACCAATACTTCAACTTCACGTGCAGTTGTGCGACCGGAAGTATGGCAGCCTGCCAAGGCGATGCCAGCTGTATTGCAAGACGCACCCGCTACGACGCCTGTCGACAGATTGATCTGCACGTTCTCATTTAGCAGCGGTGCGCAATCGGTCATCTTGAGCGAGCCAGACTGTTCAAATGTCACGGCGGACGCCATTCCAGAAGCCATCAAACCTGCGATCAATAGTGTTAGCTTTTTCATTTTACGCCTCCAAGGCTTCTGATTAGTTCAAAGACGAGATGATGGCGGTTGTGCCGTTTTTTACGTCAGCTACTGCAGACGTATCATTAGCCTTAGCTCGGTACTCATTGAACTGAGGAATTGCGATAGCTGCCAAGATTCCGATAATGGCAATTACGATCATCAATTCAATCAGAGTGAAACCTTTTTGCTTCTTGATGGACTTCATTGAAAAGCTCCTTGTTGGTGAGGTCGTTGGACCTGGAGATATAGGAGCAGCTTCTGTGCCAAGCGGGGCGGGGAGGCTTTGAGAGGGGTTAGAGCTGTGCGGTGGTTCACTTTTTGGCTTCTGTACTGGGTTGGTGGTGGCGCCGGACTTTAACTTGTTTGGTGGGAGCTTTCGCCGCGGGGCGCGCCTCCTACAGGAGTGCGAATCTAGAGCCTGATGCCCGCTGGGTTTGAGCTGTGGGCGCTTTAGCGCTGGCCTCGGTCGAATACCTTCGCTTATATAAGAGATTCTCGACAGCGTTTCGCCGCAAGGGTGCGCCTCCTACAGTGTGTGCTGCGGGTAAGTCAGTTGAGCTAGTGGTTGTTGGGGGGTAGCTCGGTTAGACAGTAACGCCCCCAGTCAACAAGTGACAGAAATTGCCACATCTCATTAGCGCGTTTGGCAGGTCTTTGGAACTGCGTTATAAGGGCGCCACATTCCCCCAGCCTTTATAGGCAGTTCAATGAACGAAAACGCTCCCCTCGGTGGTTTGGCTCGCCAGTTGGTTTTGGTCGGTCAGCTTGATGAAAAAATTGCGCTGCAGGCGCAGCAGCAGGCCCAGCGTAACCAGGTGCCGCTGGTTTCCTGGCTGGTGCAGAACAAGCTGGTCAAAAGCCGGGCGGTAGCAGAAGTCGCGGGTGAGCAGTTCGGTGTTCCATACTTCGATCTGACTACGTTGGATAAAGAAACCCAGCCTCAAGATCTCGTCAGTGAAAAGCTGGTCCGTCAGCACCGGGTGCTGCCGCTGCAGCGACGGGGCAATAAACTGTATGTCGCGGTGTCCGACCCGACCAATCATCAGGCCATCAGCGATATCCAATTCAATACCGGGCTTTCGGTCGAGTCGGTGCTGGTCGAGGATGACAAGCTTGGCGAGGCGATCGAAAAGCTGTTCGAGTCGGCCAATACGGCGCTGGATGGTCTGTCCGATTCCGATCTGGATGATCTGGATATCGAAGTGGGAGGCGGTGCGGCCGAGAAGGAAGAGGGCGAGCATAACGAGGCGGATGACGCCCCGGTTGTACGCTTCGTCAATAAGATGCTGCTGGATGCGATCAAGCGCGGCTCCTCCGACTTGCACTTCGAACCCTACGAAAAGTCCTATCGCGTGCGGTTTCGTACCGATGGGGTGTTGCATGAGGTGGCGAGGCCGCCGGTGCAGCTGGTCAGTCGGATTTCGGCTCGCCTCAAGGTCATGGCGGCGCTGGACATTGCCGAGCGACGCAAGCCTCAGGATGGCCGGATAAAGATGAAGGTCTCTAAGACCAAGTCTATTGATTTTCGGGTCAACAGCCTGCCCACGCTGTGGGGCGAGAAGATCGTGATGCGTATCCTCGATTCCTCCAGCGCGAAGATGGGGATCGATGCGCTGGGTTATGAGGAAGACCAGAAAGCACTGTACATGGCCGCGTTGAAGCAGCCGCAAGGGATGATTCTGGTCACGGGTCCGACCGGCTCGGGTAAGACCGTTTCCCTGTACACCGGGCTGAACATCCTTAACACCGTCGATGTGAACATTTCTACGGCCGAAGATCCGGTGGAGATCAACCTCGAGGGTATCAATCAGGTCAACGTCAATCCGCGGCAAGGCATGGATTTCGCCCAGGCGCTGCGTGCTTTCCTGCGTCAGGACCCGGACATCATCATGGTGGGGGAGATTCGTGACCTGGAGACTGCGGAGATCGCCGTCAAGGCCGCCCAAACCGGCCATATGGTGATGTCGACCCTTCACACCAACAGTGCTGCGGAGACGCTCACCCGTCTGCGCAACATGGGCGTACCGGCCTTTAACATCGCGACGTCTGTCAACTTAATCATTGCCCAGCGTCTCGCTCGTAAGCTTTGCTCTAGCTGTAAAAAAGAAGTGGAGGTGCCACGCGAGGCGCTTTTGAAGGAAGGCATCCCGGAAGAGCGGATTGGCACGTTCCAGCTCTACGGGCCGGTGGGTTGTGATAATTGCAACGGCGGCTACAAGGGCCGTGTCGGTATTTATGAAGTGGTTAAAATCACGCCTGCCCTGCAGCGGCTTATCATGGAGGAAGGTAACTCCATCGATATCGCCATTCAGGCGCGCAAAGATGGTTTCAATGATTTGCGCATTTCCGGTCTGGTTAAAGCCATGAATGGCATTACCAGCCTGGAAGAAGTCAACCGCGTGACCAAGGATTAACCATGGCGGAAAAAGCGTTGAAAACCAGTGTGTTCACCTGGGAAGGGACTGACCGCAAGGGCAGCAGGATCAAGGGTGAGCTCTCCGGTCAAAGCCCGGCGCTGATCAAGGCGCAACTCCGCAAGCAGGGTATCAATCCGCTCAAGGTGCGCAAGAAAGCCGTCTCGCTGTTCGGTGCTGGTAAAAAGATCAAACCCATGGACATCGCGCTGTTCACTCGGCAGATGGCGACCATGATGAAGGCGGGCGTGCCGCTGTTGCAGTCGTTCGACATTATTGGCGAGGGCTTCGACAACCCCAACATGCGCAAGTTGGTGGACGAGGTTAAGCAGGAGGTGGCGGCGGGTAATAGCTTTGCAGGCTCGCTGCGCAAGAAGCCGCAATATTTCGATGATCTCTACTGCAATCTAGTGGAGTCCGGCGAGCAGTCCGGTGCGCTTGAAACGCTGTTGGACCGAGTTGCTACCTATAAAGAGAAAACTGAGCAACTCAAGGCAAAGATCAAGAAGGCAATGACTTACCCGATCGCAGTCATCGTTGTGGCGATCATCGTGTCCGCCGTTCTTCTGATAAAAGTGGTGCCGCAATTCGAAAGTGTGTTCCAAGGTTTTGGTGCCGAATTGCCAACGTTCACCATGATGGTGGTCGGGCTGTCCCGATGGCTGCAGGAGTGGTGGTATCTGGTGGGGATCGGGTTGTTCCTGTTCGCCTTCACGTTCAAACATTTCTACAAGCGTTCACAGAAGTTCCGCGATGCGCTTGATCGCGGTCTGCTGAAGACCCCGATCGTTGGGGATATTTTGTACAAAGCGGTGGTGGCTCGCTATGCGCGAACTTTGTCGACGACCTTCGCTGCAGGGGTGCCGCTAGTAGATGCGTTGGACTCAGTCGCCGGGGCTACTGGCAATGTGGTCTTCCGTAACGCCGTCTCCAAGATACGCAATGACGTTTCCTCTGGCGTGCAACTGAACTTCTCCATGCGCACCACCGGTGTGTTCCCCTCCATGGCGATTCAGATGACGGCTATCGGCGAGGAGTCCGGCTCGCTGGATGAGATGCTGGACAAGGTCGCCGGGTTCTACGAAGACGAAGTCGACAATATGGTGGATAACCTCACGACTTTGATGGAGCCGATGATCATGGTGGTTTTGGGTACGCTCGTGGGTGGCCTGATCGTGGCCATGTACCTGCCCATTTTCCAGCTCGGCAGTGTGGTCGGATAAGTCGATGATTTTTGACGTTTTGGCCAGCAACGCGCTGGCCTTTGTTTTATGTGCACTGGTGCTGGGTTTGCTGGTGGGCAGTTTTCTCAACGTGGTTATCCACCGTCTTCCGATCATGATGCAGCGGGACTGGCGTGCTCAGGCGCGTGAATATCTTGAGTTGCCGGCCGAACCGACTGCGACCTTCAATCTTGTTCTTCCTAACTCTCACTGCCCGCATTGCGATCATGAGATCCGTCCTTGGGAGAATATTCCCTTGGTCAGTTGGCTGGCGCTGCGCGGTAAGTGCTCGTCTTGTCGGGCGCCGATCAGTCGCCGCTACCCCTTGGTCGAACTGCTGTGCGGTGTTTTGTCCGGCTATGTGGCCTGGCACTTCGGCTTCTCCTGGCAGGCCGGGGCGGTGCTGTTACTGACCTGGGGCTTGCTGGCGATGAGCATGATCGATGTCGATCATCAGTTGTTACCTGACTCCCTTGTGTTGCCTCTGCTTTGGCTGGGCTTGATCGCTAACCATTTCGGTTTGTTTGCGCCGTTGCCTGATGCAGTGTGGGGGGCGGTTGCAGGCTATCTGAGCCTGTGGTCGGTGTACTGGCTGTTCAAGCTCGTGACCGGCAAGGAGGGCATGGGCTATGGCGACTTCAAGCTGCTGGCGATGCTGGGCGCTTGGGGTGGGTGGCAAGTTTTGCCGCTGACCATTTTGCTCTCGTCCGTCGTGGGCGCGGTGCTGGGTACGATCATGCTGCGCATGCAGAAGGCCGATAGCGGCACGACTATTCCCTTTGGCCCCTACCTCGCGATTGCGGGTTGGGTCGCGCTGCTCTGGGGTGATGAGATCACGTCGGCCTATCTGCAGTTTGCCAGGTTCTAGCGGTTGGTTATCCAGGGCCGGTTCGCTTTAGCCGTTTCCCGCTCCGCAAGTTGGCCGCCCCGCTCACCAGCTGTGGAGTGATAGGCTGGCTGCATAGGCAGCAGCTCGTTGCTGGTCTCACTTCTGATAGCTGTTTGTAACGCCGTGAATGCAAATAAGTGCACAGCGACGTGGAATCCCCACCATCGCTCAGTAGGCTGCAACGTGTTGCATTGGTGTGACGTTCGTTCCCTTGGCGAATGCCAGCTTCCCCAGTTCTGAAAAGGTCGATCAATTCGATCGGGCATTTACCTTGCGCTTGCATCCTCGTATTTCAGACGTTACTACTGCGCGTCGTTTTATCCTTTGGACGGATCGTGATGAAGCCTTGGGTGCTTGGTTTGACCGGTGGTATCGGTAGCGGCAAGAGCGCCGTTGTGGAAGCGTTCGGCCGCCTCGGGGTTCATTGGGTCGATGCTGATCATGCTGCGCGCTGGGTTGTCGAGCCAGGCCGGCCGGCCTTGGGGATGATTGTCGAGCGGTTCGGTGAAAGTGTTCTCGCGTCCGATGGTGGTCTGGATAGAGCGGCACTGCGTGAGCGGGTGTTCCGTGAGCCGGAACAGCGCAAATGGCTTGAACAGCTATTGCATCCGTTAATACGCCAGGAGACCGCTGAGCACCTCGCTCGGGCTAGCTCGCCGTACGCAATCATGGTCTCACCGCTATTGGTGGAGTCCGGTCAGTACCAGCAGGTTGCTCGCGTGTTGGTGGTTGATGTACCAGAGGCGTTGCAGTTGGAGCGCGCCATCCAGCGTGATCAATCCAGCGAAGCGCAGATCCGTGCCATTCTCAAGGCACAGGCCAGTCGCGAAGAGCGTTTGCGCCATGCTGATGATGTGCTGGTCAATGATCGGGACCGGGCCTGGCTGGAGAGTGAGGTTAGACGTTTGCATGATTTTTATCTGACGCTAAGAGGAGGTCAGGAATGAGTATTCCTGTTGTCGAATGCCCAACATGCGGCGCGCCGGTCGAATGGAGTGTCAAAAGTGCGAATCGACCTTTCTGTTCGGAGCGGTGCAAGCTGATCGACTTAGGTGCATGGGCGTCGGAAGAGCACGCGATCCCGGGTAATGAGCTTGAGGATGATCTTTTCTCGGATGACATGCCGCCGCGCCAGCACTGAGGGCGCGTTCGCGTTGCGGCTTGGTTGTGCGGCTGGCTAGCGCTACGGCTTCACTCACATATCATCGTTGCTGTCGTCTTTCCAAGGAGCTTGCAAGTAGCGACTGCGGTTGAATGTTTCCATCCAGTCCGGATAGAACACCACTAACGCACTGACGACCGCGCCGTTGATAAAAGCCTCGGGAAACATCACCAGCCAGATGTACCCGGCGAAGTCATCCAGCCAGGGAGGCATTGGATAGAGGCCGTCGATTAGCAAGATTCCGAGCCCTGCCAAGATGCAGATCAGGGTCGCGAGGCCGGCCGCAAAAAAACCCGAAAAGAATATATAGACGAATAGATTGCGAGGCTGGGTGCGCTCCACGGCGATCGCGCAAGCTTCGGTGACCGTCACGGGTATCAATACCAGCAGCACGCCATTCAGGCCGAGGGCAACCAGTTGCTGGTGGCCTGTGACCGTCAATCCAAGTTGGGCGATAAAGGCAGCGAGAATCGCCAAGGGCCAGTCAAGCAGTAGCGTGACCGCCGTCAGTCCAATGAAGTGGAAAGATAAACCCGAATCGAAGTCACGGCGGACCAACCAAAGCAGAAAGATCGCCAGGACCGCACCGAACAGCAGGTGCTGGCGCCGCGTATCGCTGAACAGCTCGACCCAGGGCGCACGCATGCAAGCCCATATCAGTCCGGCGGCATAGAGCAGCCATCCCAGCACAAGGCTGGTCGGCGCGAGCAGTTCGGCAGCGATCATCTACGGGCTCCTCACGCCAGAGGCTGACTTGGTGGCCGCATCGACAAGGCTTGCGCCTTGTTTCGGTCAGCGGATAGTTGGTTCAAGAGTTCCTCAAGGGGCGGGGTTGGGTTGTTCGGTGTGAATTGCTTCGATGGCTTCGAGCACCTCTGCTGATAATTGCAGTTCGGTGCTAGCGAGATTGCTTTCCAACTGTTCGATTGAAGTGGCACCGATAATGTTGCTGGTTACAAAAGGCTGTTGGGTCACATAGGCCAGTGCCATTTGTGCAGGGTCCAGGCCATGCTCCCTGGCAAGCGCCACATACCGGGAGCATGCCGCCTGCGATTGTGGGTTGGCGTAGCGAGCGAAGCGGCTGAACAGCGTCAGGCGTGCTCCGGCTGGCCGCGCGCCTTGCTCGTACTTGCCGCTGAGCATGCCGAAGGCCAGCGGAGAGTAGGCGAGGAGTCCGCACTGCTCGCGCATGGCAATTTCGGCGAGCCCGACCTCAAAGCTTCGATTGAGCAGGTTATAGGGGTTCTGAATGGATACGGCGCGCGGCCAACCTCGGGCTTTCGCGATCTGCAGGAACTTCATGGTGCCCCACGGCGTTTCGTTCGACAGGCCGATATGGCGGATCTTGCCGGCTCTTATTTGCTCGTCGAGCACTTCCAGGGTTTCCTCGATTGGCGTGAAGTCCTGATCCTGGTGACGGTAGCCGAGCTGGCCGAAGAAGTTTGTGCTGCGCTCCGGCCAATGCAGCTGATAAAGATCTATCCAATCCGTTTGTAGGCGCTGCAGGCTCGCATCCAGCGCAGCAACGATGTGCTGGCGGTTCATCTTCAGGTGACCGTCGCGGATGTGGCTGATGCCGTTGCCGGGGCCGGCGATCTTGCTGGCCAGGATCCAGTCGGCACGATTACCGCGTGCCTTGAAGTAGTTACCTATGTAGCGCTCAGTGGTGGCATAGGTGTCCGGCTTCGGCGGTACCGGGTACATTTCGGCGGTGTCGACGAAATTGATACCGGCAGCTTTCGCGCGGTCCATCTGGGCGAAAGCTTCGCTTTCATTATTCTGCTCGCCCCAGGTCATAGTGCCCAGGCAGAGGGCTGTGACATTGAGTTCGGTACGGCCGAGTTGGCGCTGTTCCATGCGGTGTCCTTGCGTTTGAAGAGTTCTCAGATTGGGATGGTAGCGCAGGCGGTAAGTTTCTTGTCTTCGCCTGCAGCGCTGGTGCCATCGTCGCGGTAGCTGGTAGCGTCGATTGGATCGCGATGCGTCGTACCAGTGCGCGGAAGGGCGAGAAGCTGCTTGCTATTTGGCTGGTAATCCGGATAATTCCGCAGCCTGTCGCCGGGGATGCCTAGCCCGTTGACGCAAAAAACAAGGTAGGGGATGCCTAGCCTACCGAACACTGCCGTAGCGGACGCGCTGACCCGAGCCCCCGATAGCGTCTGTTTCCGGCTGTCCTGGTCTTGCCAGGGCGAGCACCATTCAGTAAGATTCGCCGTCTTATTTTCAGGGCGGCCCCTGAGGCTATAACGAATGAAGACTTTTACTGCTAAACCGGAAACCGTCAAGCGCGACTGGTTCGTCGTCGACGCTGCCGGCCAGACCCTGGGTCGTCTGGCAACCGAAATCGCTAGCCGCCTGCGTGGCAAGCACAAGGCGGAATATACCCCTCACGTCGATACCGGTGATTACATCGTCGTTATCAATGCCGAGCAAGTGCGTGTTACCGGTGCGAAAACCACCGACAAGATGTACTACTCTCACTCCGGTTTCCCGGGTGGCATCAAGTCGATCAACTTCGAGAAGCTGATCGCCAAGGCGCCAGAGCGTGTGATCGAGACCGCGGTCAAGGGCATGCTGCCTAAGAACCCGTTGGGTCGCGACATGTACCGTAAGCTGAAGGTGTATAAGGGTGCTAATCATCCGCATACCGCTCAGCAGCCCCAAGAACTGAAGATTTAACGGAATAGTTCATTATGTCGGCGACTCAAAACTACGGCACTGGCCGTCGTAAGACTGCAACCGCGCGCGTATTCCTGCGTCCGGGTACTGGCAAAATCTCCATCAACAACCGTGAGCTGGACAACTTCTTCGGGCGTGAAACCGCTCGCATGGTCGTTCGTCAGCCTCTGGAACTGACCGAGACTGTCGAAAAGTTCGACATCTACGTGACTGTTCTGGGTGGTGGTGTGAGTGGTCAGGCCGGTGCGATCCGTCACGGTATCACTCGTGCCCTGATGGAATATGACGAGACTCTGCGTCCTGCTCTGCGTAAGGCTGGCTTCGTCACTCGCGATGCTCGCGAAGTTGAACGTAAGAAAGTCGGTCTGCGTAAGGCGCGTAAGCGTCCGCAGTACTCGAAGCGCTAATTCAGGCTTCTCAAAAAGAACGCCCAGCTTCTCACGGAGCTGGGCGTTTTTTTATGGCTGCCGTTTCGCTGCTGCGACAGCTTGTCACGCGTCAGGCCCCGATTTTCGGGGCCTGACGTAAGGTTGTATCCCGTTATTACCTTGTCATGCGAGGGGGTTTTCTTTACCATTTGGCGAATTTTTAGCGGCCTCGTTTTACGGTAGACGCACGTAGTAGACGCCTGCTTTCGGTAGGCCATAAGAAACTGATGGGAGACGACTGAATGAGCAATGACGGCGTGAATGCTGGCCGGCGTCGCTTCCTGGTAGCCGCTACTTCGGTAGTAGGTGCTGCAGGAGCGGTGGGTGCCGCGGTCCCGTTTGTGGGATCGTGGTTCCCGAGTGCCAAGGCCAAGGCAGCCGGTGCACCGGTTAAGGTAAATATCAGCAAGATCGAGCCGGGCCAGCAGATGGTTGCCGAATGGCGCGGTCAGCCGGTGTTTATCCTTCGTCGTACCGAAGAGGCGTTGACGAATCTAGGCAAGCTGACTGATACGGTGGCGGATCCCAGTTCCGAGGCTTCGGTACAGCCGACCTATGTCGATCCGACGGTTCGCTCGATCAAGCCAGAAGTGCTTATTGTGGTCGGACTGTGCACGCACCTTGGTTGTTCCCCATCCTTCCGTCCGGAAGTGGCTGCGCCTGATCTAGGTGCTGATTGGCTCGGAGGCTATTTCTGCCCTTGCCACGGGTCGAAGTATGACTTGGCTGGCCGCGTCTACAAGGGCCAGCCTGCGCCCTTGAACCTGCCGGTTCCCCCACACACCTACGAGACGGACACCATCGTCGTCATCGGCGTGGATCAGGAGAGCGCATGATGAGCAAGTTCATGGAATGGGTCGATGCGCGCTTCCCCGCGACCAAGATGTGGGAGGACCATCTAAGCAAGTACTACGCGCCGAAGAACTTCAACGTCCTGTATTTCTTTGGTTCTCTCGCCTTGTTGGTTCTGGTCAATCAGATTCTCACCGGTATCTGGCTGACGATGAGCTTCGAGCCGTCTGCAGAAGGTGCGTTCGCCTCCGTCGAATACATCATGCGCGACGTCGAATACGGTTGGATCATTCGCTACCTGCATTCCACGGGAGCGTCGGCATTCTTCGTCGTGGTCTATCTGCACATGTTTCGTGGGATCCTGTATGGCTCCTATCAGAAACCGCGCGAGTTGGTCTGGATCTTCGGCATGATGATCTATCTGGCGCTGATGGCAGAGGCCTTCATGGGCTACCTGCTGCCTTGGGGGCAGATGTCCTACTGGGGGGCTCAGGTGATCATCTCGCTGTTCGGTGCTATCCCGGTTATCGGCGACGATCTGACTCAGTGGATCCGTGGTGATTACCTGATTTCCGGCATCACCCTGAACCGCTTCTTCGCGCTGCACGTTATTGCGCTGCCGATTGTGATCCTGGGGCTGGTAGTGCTGCACATCTTGGCGTTGCATGAAGTCGGGTCGAACAACCCGATGGGTGTCGACATCAAGAAAAGCAAGAACGAAGCCGGCGTGCCGCTCGATGGTATTCCGTTTCATCCTTACTACACGGTGAAGGATATCGTCGGTGTAGTCGTGTTCTTGTTCGTGTTCTGCGCCATCGTGTTCTTCTTCCCAGAAATGGGCGGTTATTTCCTCGAGAAGCCCAACTTCGAAGTGGCGAACGCCTTCAAAACGCCTGAGCACATTGCGCCGGTTTGGTACTTCACCCCGTACTACGCAATTCTTCGCGCGGTCCCGGACAAGCTGCTTGGTGTAATTGCCATGGGCGCCGCCATCGCTGTGCTGTTCGTGCTGCCCTGGCTCGACCGTAGTCCGGTCAAGTCGATGCGTTACAAGGGCTGGATGAGCAAAGTTGCGCTGCTGTTGTTCTGCGTCTCCTTCGTCATCCTTGGCGTGCTTGGTGTGCTTTCTCCGACGCCTGAGCGCACATTGGTATCTCGGATCTGTACTGCTATCTACTTCGGTTACTTCATCCTGATGCCGTTCTACACCAAGCTCGAGAAGACCAAAGTAGTTCCGCAAAGGGTGGCTGGCTGATGAAAAAGCAATTTGCTGCATTGATTCTTGCACTGGTGCCAGCCTTCGGTTTCGCCGCTGGCACTGGCGTTCACCTGGATGAGGTCGATATTGACCTGACTGATAAGGTGGCGTTGCAGGATGGTCTACAGACCTTTACCAACTACTGCATGGGCTGCCACAGCGCGCAGTACCAGCGGTACGAGCGTGTTGCGACAGATCTGGGTATTCCCGAAGAGATCATGCTCGACAACATAGTGTTCACTGGCGCCAAAATCGGCGACCACATGAAGATCGGCATGACGCCGGACGATGCAAAGACCTGGTTTGGTGCCGCTCCGCCGGACCTGACGCTGGTAGCGCGAGTGCGTGGGAACGACTGGCTATACACCTACCTGCGCAGTTTCTATGAAGATCCTACGCGTCCGTATGGGGTCAACAATGCGGTGTTCCCTAATGTGGGCATGCCGCATGTACTGGCCCCGTTGCAGGGGCGTCAGGTGTTGCCAAGCAAGCTGCCTGAAGGCGAATCGGTTGCGTGCAAGCAGGTTCAAATCGTCGAAGACGGTCGCAAGCAATTCGATCCGCTGACCGGTACTCCGATCACGCACGAAGACTGCCATGCCATGACGGTTGTGCCAGGTACTGGTGAGCTTACCGAGGCCGAATACGACGAGAAGATCAAGAATCTGGTGGCCTTCCTTGCGTACTCGGCTAACCCGGTCAAGTTAGAAAGCCATCGTATCGGTACCTATGTGCTGCTTTTCCTGGCCTTCTTCTTCGTGTTTGCCTATCTGCTCAAGCGGGAATATTGGAAAGATATCCACTGATTCTTCGCTTATTAGCGTTACCCTGCGCGCGCCCTCATGGGCGCGCGTTTTTTTCTGCCATCGCATATTTTTGAGGAGGGACCCTATGGCCGCTACCAATCGGTTGGCCTGCTATTCCGATCCCGCCGACCACTATTCGCATCGAGTGCGTTATGTGCTTGCTGAAAAGGGCGTCAGTGTCGAGATAATTGACGTTGATTCGGCGCACTGTCCGGTCAGGCTGACCGAGGTGAATCCGTACGCCAGCGTACCGACGCTAGTGGATCGTGATTTAGCGCTATACGAGCCGAGTGTGATCACCGAGTATCTCGAAGAGCGCTATCCGCACCCGCCGTTGCTCCCTGTCTACCCCGTGGCCAGGGCCAATACGCGCCTGCTGATACATCGGGTACAGCGCGACTGGTGCGCACTGGTGGATCGGATCGGCGATCGCCGCACAGCTGATGCGGCGCGTGCCCAGGCGCAAAAAGAGCTGCGCGAAAGCCTAACGGGCGTGTCGCCCGTATTTGCTGAAAAACCTTTCTTCATGAGTGATGACATCAGCTTGGTTGACTGCTGCTTGTTGCCTATCCTGTGGCGTTTACCCAAACTTGGAATTGACTTGCCGCGAGCGGCGAAACCGCTGCTCGATTACATGGAGATCAATTTTGCTCGGGAGGCCTTCCAGGTCAGTCTATCCGCCGTTGAGCGCGGCATGCGTTAAGAGGGGCTGTATATGACATCGAGTCGACCTTATCTGGTACGGGCGTTGTACGAGTGGATCGTCGACAACGACTGCACTCCGCATCTGCTGGTCAATGCCGATCATGCAGGTGTTCAGGTGCCTGATGGCTTTGCCAGTGATGGCCAAATCGTCTTGAACGTGGCGCCCAGTGCGGTACGTCAATTGAAGATGGATAACCAGGCGATCAGCTTCGAAGGGCGCTTCGGTGGTATTCCGCATAGCTTGCACGTCCCGTCTGCAGCGGTCATGGCTATCTACGCTAGGGAAAATGGGCAGGGGATGGTGTTCGAGGTTGAGCCTACTCCGCCGGATGACGAGACTCCATCCGATGATGCTTCGGCCGGGACGAGCACGCCGTCACGTCCAGCCCCGGGTGGGCGTCCTAGCTTGAAAGTAGTTAAATAATTGAGGTCGATAGGCGATTGAGGCTGAAAGGCAAGTCGGTGGGATGCAAGGCTGCACCCACCTATTACGCTTTCCGCCTCTAAGCCTTTTAATCGATATATTCGAACAGCTTGACGATGCGCTGCACGCCGGAAACGCCTTGCACCACGCTCGTTGCACGATTGCCTTCGTGCCGCGTGACGAGGCCAAGCAGGTAAACAATGCCGTTCTCGGTAATGACTTTTATGCGGGAGCCAGGAACGCTCGCGTCTGCCAGCATCTGTGCTTTGATTTTGGTGGTCAGCCAGGAGTCGTTGCTGCGAGCCAGGGCGGATGAAGGTTTTAGTACCTGAATTTCGTTGTGTACACGTTTGACGCGCTGAACTGAGCTGGCGGCCTGTTCGGCTAGCTGTTTCAATTCTGCACGTGGTGTTTGACCCGCCAGCAGAACCACGCCGTTGTAGCTGGCAACGATGATATGGGATGCCTGATCGAGGTCCGGGTGGGCCTTTGCAATATTCACGGCTGCTTTCGTTTCGATTAGCGAGTCGTCAATGGTACTGCCGATCGTGCGGGTTCCCCGATTATCGTCAATTGGGTCGTCGCGTGTGGCGGTAAGCACGGAACTACAGCCAGTGACGGTGAGGCACAGCGCGAGCGTAAGCGCATGCAGGTGGACTGAAGTCATTCTTCGCTCCCAAAGAGTTGGTTGTCGATCAGGTCGCATAGGCAATGAATGGTCAGCAGATGGACCTCTTGAATACGTGCGGTCACCTTGGCGGGCACTCGGATTTCAACGTCTTCCGGTAGCAGTAGCGAAGCCATTCCACCACCGTCGCGACCGGTGAGGGCGACCACTACCATTTCTCGGTCGTGCGCGGCCTGTATCGCCTGGATGACATTGGCGGAATTGCCGCTGGTGGAAATTGCCAGCAGCACATCACCCGGCTGACCCAATGCGCGGATCTGCTTGGAAAACACTTCGTTGTAACTGTAGTCGTTGGCGATGGATGTCAGTGTCGAGCTGTCCGTCGTCAGCGCGATTGCCGGCAGGCTAGGGCGCTCCCGCTCGAAACGGTTGAGCAGCTCTGAGGAGAAATGCTGAGCATCGCCGGCGGAGCCGCCGTTTCCGCAGGTCAGGATTTTGCCTTCGCTGAGCAAGGCATTGACCATCACTTGCCCGGCCTGCTCGATGCTGGGTGCGAGCACTTCCATCGCGCTTTGTTTGGTTTCGATGCTGGCGAGGAAGAGCTGACGTATACGGGATTGCATGTCCATCGGAAATAAACCTTCAGGTGACGGGCTGGGCTGCTTTAGCCGTGCCGCAAGGATCTATTGGTGCAGATGTGATGTTTGCGAGATGCTGCGAAACTCGCATGGCGCGTTTTCAGCTATCGAAGGCATTTCGAATCCAGCAGGGCTTCGCTCCGCTCTCGGTCGAGTCTATGGCAACGACATCGAAGCGACAGGGTTGTTTTGCCCAGCGACTCTCCTTTAGTAGGAACAGCTGGGCCGCCTTGATCAGCTTCTGCTGTTTGCGCAGGTCTACGCTCTCGAGTGCGCCGCCCCATGCGGCATGGCGCCTGTACCGAACCTCGACGAATACTACTGTATCGCCATCGAGCATGACCAGATCAAGCTCGCCACTGCGACAGCTCCAGTTGCGGCAGAGCAGGCGTAGCCCGTGCGCCTGGAGGTGCTGCAATGAAAAATCTTCTGCGCGCTTTCCGCTGAGCTGTTTGCTGGTCGCTATCAATCTGGAATATCCGGGAGCGGCTGGACTTCCCCGTCCCGGAACTCGGCCCACGGCAAGCGCCGTTCGATCCGCTGCTGCGGAGTTAGGCTGAGCGTCCCCGAAAGGCCATCAATCTGTGTGTCAGGTAACGCAAGAAGCTGATTCAGGCGCGGCGCCAACTGGTAGGCATCGGCACCCATGGCATACAGCCTGCCTAGGCTGCCCCGGGCTTGCGGCCACTTGCGCTCGATCTCCTGGCGCAGGGGCAATTGCGGATCGAGCAGCCAGGGGGTTTCGGTGAAGCGAATGCCTTCGAGATCCAGGTATTGCGTGCGGTTATCTGTGGCGGCATGTAGGTGCGAAGTCGCGTAGACGGGGAGGTCGCCGGCGTACTGGAAAATCAGGGTGGGTTTGACTTGTTGCGCCTGTTGCGGCGTGGCGGCAAGAAACAGGAAATCAATATCTTGGCGACGCGATGGCTGCGACTCGTCGCTGCCTCCGTTACTGCGTATCTGCAGCATATCGGCAATCTGGTTTGCCAGCTCGATGGGTTCGGCCAGGGGTTCAGCGGCAACCACTGTGCCACCTAGCGTCTGCCATTCCTGGCGGAAAGCTTCAAACACCCGATTGCCCCAGTCGCCGCGAGGCGTCAGAGCCACTGCGCGGCGGTGCCCATCGGTCCAGGCGCGGCGCGCGACTTCACGAGCTTCGTCTTCTGCCGCCAGCCCGAACTGGAACAGTTGCGGCGGCACCTGTTGGTTCGCATCGCTGTAGTTCAGGGCCAGGGTGGTAATGGGTAGCTGTTCGCGATCGGCCAGTTGGCGGACCATATCCTTTTCCAATGGGCCGATCACCAACTCAACACCCGAGGCAGACGCTTGCCGGTAAAAGTCGTCTAGAGAAGACAGGCGGGTGCTGTCGAACAGTTCGATTTTCAGGTCCTGTTGCCCTGCAAGATGGGCTGCTAGGAATCCGTCGCGCAAGGCGCGTGCAACGCTGGCCAGCGGCCCTTCCATAGGCAGCAGAAGCGCTACGTGCGATAAGGGTTTGTCTGCCAGCTGCTTGAGCTTTAGCAGCGGGTCAGGCAGGCGCCGTGCGGCTGGGTGATTTGGGTTTTGCTGCTGCCAGGCCTCGATGGCGCGTTTTTGCTGGACGAGCGTGCCGGCCTGTTTGACGGCGGTAGCCAGCGATATCCATCCTGCGAGGTCGGTGTCGGCGGTCTGTTGCAGTTGCTCCGGCGCGAGATTCGAGACCAGAGACCAGATCGTCTCGTGATTGTGCTCAGCCGCTTCACCGCTAAGTAGGGGCGCGATGAAGGTGCGCTCGCGCGCTGCATCGAGCGGCTGGTTGTTTGCTTCGAACGCCTCGGCGCGAGCCAGTTGGGTGCGAAGTTGTTGCTCTACAGGGAGTTCTGCGAGACGTTCAAAGGCTGGATGCTGTAACGCCTGGAGCGCGCTTTCGGGCTTCCCAGCGGCCAGGGCCAGCTCGGCTTCCAGCGTTTTGGCGAACATCTGCTGCGCTGGCATCAACTGATCAATGGCGACTTGTTCCAGTATCTGTCGCGCTTGGGTCAGGTTGTCGTGCTGGATGCTCTGGTCGGCTGCTGACAGCCGCAGCAACGCAGCCTTGCCTGGATCGCTGGCATCGGCATCTTTCAGCAGTTGTTGCGTCGATGCCTGTGGGGTGCGAGGCAGTTCACCGAGGGTGGAGGATGGCGAGCTGGCGCAGGCCGACAGCAAGGCAGCAATGCATAAGAAGATTAGCGGGCGAAAGCGGGCCGTCATGTGTTCATTCCTGAAAAGGCGCTGGCGGGTGTCGGTGGATTGTACCCAAGCGTTGGTGGGGTCGCGATGTCGCGGCCCGTAAACGGGCTACAATGCGCGTTTTAGTGACTGAGGTAAGCCTTGTGACTGCGACAGATGATGTGAATTCCGCGGCGGGAACGCTCTATGTCGTCGCCACACCTATCGGCAATCTCGAAGATATAAGCGCGCGGGCTTTGCGCGTGTTATCCGAGGTCGCACTGATTGCGGCGGAAGATACCCGGCATTCATCTCGCCTGCTGCAGCACTTTGGCATCACCACACCCTTGGCTGCATGTCATGAGCATAACGAGCGAGGCGAGGGAGGGCGTTTCATCCGGCGACTGTTGGCTGGCGAAGATGTGGCCTTGATCTCCGATGCTGGCACACCCTTGATATCCGACCCGGGTTACCACCTCGTCAGGTATTCCCGCGCCGCGGGTATCCGGGTCGTTCCGCTGCCCGGTGCGTGTGCGCTTATTGCTGCGCTCTGCGCTGCCGGGCTGCCGTCCGATCGCTTTATCTTTGAGGGGTTTCTGCCTGCTAAGCAGGCTGCACGCCTTGCTCGCCTGGAGCATCTTCGGGCTGAGCCGCGTACGTTGATCTTCTACGAGGCGCCGCATCGTATTCTTGCTGCGCTTGGCGACCTCGAATCAGTGTTCGGGTCCGATCGACCTGCGGTGTTGGGGCGGGAGTTGACCAAGACGTTCGAGACGCTGAAAGACCTTCCTTTGGGTGCATTGCGCGCTTGGGTAGAGTCCGATGCCAATCAGCAGCGCGGCGAGTGCGTGCTTGTAGTGGGGGGCTGGCAAGCGCCGAATGAAGACGAGGCGGTCGATGTAGATGCGCGCCGGATTTTGGATCTGCTCTTGGCTGAGCTACCGGTCAAGCGAGCCGCGGCGCTTGCTTCGGAAATTACTGGAGTCAGAAAGAACCTGCTTTATCAGCTGGCCTTGCAAGAAAAGGGTGCCAGTCAGTAAGTGCACCGGGTGGCCAGTTCGAGAGCTTCTGATGCTAAGGCGGCCAACTATCAAGCTTGCGGGTGTCGGCGTAGACAAGTACCCTGGCCGCCGGAGAGTCGATCGGGCAGTCGCTGTCTCTTTTTGTTCCGCAAGAAGGGAGGGAGGAAAGTCCGGGCTCCATAGGGCGAAGTGCCAGGTAACGCCTGGGAGGCGTGAGCCTACGGAAAGTGCCACAGAAAATAACCGCCTAAGCGTTTCGGCGCCGGTAAGGGTGAAAAGGTGCGGTAAGAGCGCACCGCGCGGCTGGCAACAGTCCGTGGCTAGGTAAACCCCACTTGGAGCAAGACCAAATAGGGATCCATTGGCGTGGCCCGCGCTGGATCCGGGTAGGTTGCTAGAGGCAGTCAGTGATGGCTGTCGTAGAGGAATGACTGTCCTCGACAGAACCCGGCTTACAGATCGACTCTCCGACTTTTCTTGAAATATCCCGCCTGTCTTAGTCCAAAAAATTCTTGCTCTTCACAAAGTACTTTAACTTCGAAGTGCAGGTTTCTGCGTTTGCTGCATATCTCTATCAGCTATCCCTTCCGGTTTACCGTTTATCTCCGTTTCGGTTGCTAAATTCCCGTCACATAAGGGTTTTTCCCGTCAGGCGTACCTTGACGGTGGGGCTGCTGCATTTCTATAGTGCGCACAAGTGGTAGAAAGTGGAACGAAGTGGGTATTTATGGGCATGGAAAGCTAAATCAGGGGAAGCGCAACCGTGTTTCGCGGAGCAAACGCCATCAGTCTCGATGCCAAAGGCCGGCTAGCCATGCCCAGCCGGTATCGTGACGAGCTCGTTTCGCGTTGCGAGGGGCAGTTGATCATCACCATTGATGCCGTCGACCGTTGTCTCGGAATTTACCCATTGCCGGAGTGGGAGCAGATCGAAGCCAAGTTGCGCGAGCTGCCCTCTCTTAGAGAAGAAAGTCGCCGGCTGCAGCGCTTGCTCATCGGTAATGCGGTCGATCTTGAGATGGATGGTAATGGTCGCGTCCTGGTGCCACCGCGTTTGCGCGAATACGCCGGTCTGGACAAGCGGGCCATGCTGGTCGGTCAGCTGAACAAGTTCAGCTTGTGGAACGAGGACGACTGGAACGCGCAAGCAGATGCGGACCTGGCGGCCATCAAACAACCCGGTGCTTTGCCGGAAGAATTGCGTGATCTAATCCTGTGAGCCAGACCAGCAGCTATAACCATGTGACCGTTTTGCTCGACGAGGCCGTCGCGGCACTCGCCGTGCGCCCGGATGGCCGCTATCTGGACGGGACCTTTGGGCGCGGCGGGCATAGCCGTCTGCTGTTGCGGCAGCTTGGGCCTGATGGCTGTTTGCTAGGATTCGATAAAGACCCGCTAGCAATCGCTACGGGGCAAGCACTGGCGGCCGAGGATGGCCGCTTTGTCGTTGTGCAGAGAAGTTTTGCCGAGCTTGGCGCAGAGCTCGCGCAGCGCGGCTGGACTGGCACATTGAGCGGTGTGTTGCTAGATCTTGGCGTGTCTTCGCCGCAGCTGGACGACCCCGAGCGCGGTTTCAGCTTTCTGCATGATGGCCCATTGGACATGCGCATGGACCCGAGTCGGGGGGTCAGCGCCGCTCAGTGGATCGCAACGGCCAACGAAGACGATATCGCCCGAGTGTTCAGGGAGTACGGTGAGGAGCGCTTTGCCAAGCGCATGGCCCGCGCCGTGGTACAGCGTCGGGCTGTGCAGCCTTTCGAGCGTACGGCGGATCTCGCCCAAGTGTTGACGGTGGCCAATCCCGCTTGGGAGAAAGGCAAGAACCCAGCGACACGCGCCTTTCAGGGACTGCGCATTTTTATCAATAACGAGCTTGGCGACCTGGAAGCTGGGCTTGAAGCCGCTCTTGAAGCGCTGGACGTCGGCGGCCGGCTGGTCGTTATCAGCTTTCACTCGCTGGAAGACCGCATCGTCAAACAGTTCATGCGCCGGCATGCGAAAGGCGAGGCCGATACCTTGCCGCGCGACCTCCCGATCATCCCTGAAAAATTCGTGCCGCGCCTGAAGCTGCTGGGCAAACCGCAATACGCGTCCGCCGAAGAGGTCAAGGCGAACCCCCGTTCGCGCAGTGCAGTGATGCGTGTGGCGGAGAAGTTGCGGTGAATCAGCTGCGCCGCGCCATGCCCCACGGCAGCCTGCTGATGCTGGTGTTGTTTATTGCCGTGCTGATGTCGGCGATTGCTGTCGCCTATAGCGCGCACTGGAACCGCCAGTTGCTCAACGAGCTGTACGGCGAACTCAGTGTGCGTGACAAGGCGCAGGCTGAATGGGGCCGCCTGATACTTGAGCAGAGCACTTGGACTGCTCACAGCCGCATCGAGACCTTGGCTTCCGAGCAGTTGAAGATGCACATTCCTGAAGCGGACGCTGTCAGGTTGGTGGCGCCATGAAACTCCAGGGCGCGCTCTATCCATGGCGTTTTCGCATCGTGCTCGCTCTGCTGACATTGATGGTAGGGGCCATTGCATGGCGGATTGTCGACTTGCAAGTGCTGGATCAGGGGTTTCTAAAAGGGCAGGGAGATGCGCGCAGCGTGCGGCATATTCCAATCCCAGCACACCGTGGCCTCATGACTGATCGTCATGGAGAGCCCCTGGCGGTGAGTACTCCGGTCACCACGCTTTGGGCGAACCCGCGCGAAATGCAAAGTGCACAGGCCCGCTGGCCCGAACTGGCTGAGGCGCTGGGGCAGGACCCTGCTGGGCTGCATCAGCGCCTCAAGGATCAGGCCGAGCGAGAATTCATGTACTTGGTGCGCGGCCTGACACCTGAGCAGGGGCAGCGAGTTCTGGATATGGAGATACCGGGCGTTTACGCGCAAGAAGAGTTTCGCCGTTTCTACCCCGCTGGCGAAGTGGCCGCTCATGTGGTTGGTTTTACTGATATCGACGACCACGGTCGTGAAGGCATGGAACTGGCCTATAACGAGTGGTTGGCCGGTGTTCCAGGCAAGCGACAGGTGCTCAAGGACCGTCGTGGCCGTTTGATCAAAGATGTTCAGGTCGTAAAGAATGCCAAGGCCGGCAAGGCGCTTGCGCTGTCCCTTGATCTGCGCCTGCAGTATCTGGCGCATCGCGAGCTGCGTAACGCTTTGCTGGAGTTCGGCGCAAAAGCCGGCAGCTTGGTCGTGCTCGACGTGAAAACGGGCGAAGTGTTGGCCATGGTCAATCAGCCGACCTATAACCCGAACAATCGCCGGAATCTGCAGCCAGCGGCGATGCGTAACCGAGCAATGACGGACCTGTTTGAACCGGGTTCGACGATGAAACCCATCTCCATGAGCGCGGCCCTTGAAACGGGCCGGTGGAAGCCCAGCGACCTGGTTGAGGTTTGGCCAGGTTCGCTGCGCATCGGTCGCTACACGATCCGCGACGTGTCCAGAACCGAAGGCCGTGAGCTTAGCCTGACGGGCATCCTCATTAATTCTTCCAACGTCGGTATGAGCAAGGTTGCTTTTGATATCGGCGGCGCTGCGATTCATGAGGTCATGCGCAAGATCGGTTTTGGACAAGACACCGGTTTGGGCTTCCCTGGCGAGCGAGTCGGCAATCTTCCAACACATCGTGAATGGCGCCAGGCCGAAACTGCCACGCTTTCATATGGTTATGGCCTGTCGGTAACCGCTGTGCAATTGGCTCACGCCTATGGCGCGCTAGCCAACGATGGCCGCTTGGTGCCGATGTCATTGACCAGGGTCGATCACAAGCCGGAAGGCGTAGAGGTGGTGTCGCCGGAGGTCGCGAAAACGCTCCAAGGCATGCTGCAGGAGGTCATCGAGGCCCCGCGTGGCGTGTTCCGCGCCCAAGTGCCGGGTTATCACGTAGCTGGCAAGAGCGGTACCGCGCGCAAAGCTTCGACCGACAGTCGGGGTTATCAGGAAAATGCCTACCGTTCGATGTTTGCGGGTTTCGGGCCCATGAGTGATCCGCGTATTGCCATCGCAGTGGTCATCGATGAGCCCAGCAAGAGCGGCTATTACGGGGGACTGGTTTCGGCCCCGGTGTTCAGTCGTGTGATGTCCGGCGCGCTGCGCCTGATGAATGTTGCTCCTGACAACTTACCGCCCGAAGACGTCAAAACCGCCGACGCTGACAAGAGCAAGGGAGGGCGTATCTGATGCCGATGCCGCTGAATCAGTTACTGCCTCAAGCTGCCAGCGATACCCTCATTCGAGAGCTGACGCTGGACAGCCGCAAGGTCCGTCCGGGCGATTTGTTTCTGGCTGTGCCCGGATACCAGCAAGACGGCCGCGTGCACATTGCAGATGCGATTGCCCACGGCGCAGCTGCTATCGCTTACGAAGCCGAAGGTGCTGCGAAAATGACTGCGGCAAGCGCCGAGTTGGTGCCGGTTCGCAACCTGGCGGGGCAGCTATCGGCAATCGCAGGGCGATTCTATGGCGAGCCAAGCCGCAGCCTGCACCTGGTCGGCGTTACCGGGACCAATGGCAAGACCAGCGTGACCTACCTGATTGCCCAAGCTCTGGACCGCTTGGGTGAGCGTTGCGGGATCATCGGCACCCTCGGTACCGGCTTTCACGGAGAGTTGGTCCTCGGTCAGCACACCACGCCTGATGCGATCGGCGTACAGGCCAACCTGGCGAGCCTGAGGAAACAGGGCGCGCGCGCCGTTGCGATGGAGGTGTCCTCGCATGGCCTGGCGCAGGGACGTGTTGCCGCCCTGGCGTTCGATGTGGCTGTGTTTACCAATCTTTCACGAGATCATCTTGATTATCACGGCTCCATGGAGGCCTACGGTGAGGTCAAGGCGCGGTTGTTCACCATGCCCGGGCTCAGCTGTCGGGTGATTAATCTGGACGACACCCTGGGCCGTTCGCTCGCGGCACAGCACGCTGATTCACGACTGATCACGTACAGTCTTGAAGATGCGTCGGCTTATCTGTACTGCCCCGAAGCGCGGCTAGACGATAGCGGAATCCACGCACGCTTGGTGACGCCCCAGGGTGAACGTTCGCTGCGTAGCCCTCTGCTCGGTCGGTTTAACGTCAGCAATGTGCTCGCTGCAGTAGGCGCTTTGCTGGGAATGGATTATTCGCTAGACGAAATTCTCGTGGCGCTGCGGGAAGTAGACGGCCCTGCCGGTCGAATGCAGCGGCTAGGTGGCGGTGATCGCCCGTTGGTCGTGGTCGATTATGCCCATACGCCCGATGCGCTGGAAAAGGTGCTTGGCGCCCTACGCCCGCATACCCGCGGTAAGTTGTTGTGTCTGTTCGGCTGCGGTGGCGACCGCGACCGTGGCAAGCGCACGCTGATGGCTCAGGTAGCCGAGCGTTTGGCAGACCACGTCACGGTCACCGATGACAACCCGCGTAATGAAGATCCGTTACAGATCCTCGATGAGATTCGTGCAGGTTTCAGCGCACCCGAACAAGCCCTATTTGTGCCGGGGCGCGCCTCAGCCATTGCCCACTGTATTGAAAGCAGCGGTATTGACGACGTGGTGCTGCTGGCCGGCAAGGGGCATGAGGACTACCAGGAAATAAAAGGCGAGCGCCTGCCATTCTCCGATCTCGAACAGGCCTCGACGGCCCTGGCTGCCTGGAGGGGCTCTCATGCTTGAAGCCAAGCGTCTTAGTGCTCTGGTCGAGCCGTTGTCAGCCAAGTTGATCAATGCCGATGCAGCGTTTAGCTCTGTCAGCACCGACAGCCGCGCGATCGAGCCTGGACAGCTTTTCATTGCGCTCACCGGGCCTCGCTTCGACGGCCATACCTACCTTGCAGAAGTTGCGGCCAAGGGCGCCGTCGCCGCGCTGGTTGAGCGCCATGTACCAGAGGTTTCGTTGCCTCAGCTTGTTGTTGCCGATAGCCGTATCGCTCTAGGCCAGCTGGGCGCATTGAACCGCAACGCGTTCAACGGCCCGGTCGCGGCCATTACCGGCTCCAGTGGCAAGACCAGCGTCAAGGAACTGCTTGCCAGCATCCTACGCGCTGCCTATGGCGACGATGCGGTTCTCGCCACCCGCGGCAATCTAAATAACGATCTGGGCGCACCGCTCACGCTCCTGGAATTGGGCGCACAGCACAAGGCTGCGGTGATTGAGCTAGGCGCTTCACGTGTCGGCGAAATTGCCTATACCGTCAGCCTGACTCGGCCAGATGTCAGCTTGATTACCAACGCGGGCACGGCTCATGTTGGCGAGTTTGGTGGTCCGGAGAAAATCGTCGAGGCCAAGGGCGAGATTCTCGATGGCCTCGGCCCAAATGGCGTTGCCGTGCTCAATCGAGACGACCGCGCCTTTTCAGTTTGGGAACGCCGAATAGCAGGCAAGCACGTCGTGAGCTTTGCGTTAACGAGTCCGCTGGCCGACATCCACCCCGCTTCGATTGCCTACGACCTTCGCGGCTGCCCCAATTTCGTACTGACTGGACCGGCTGGGTCGGTGCGCGTCCAGCTGAATTTGCTCGGACGCCACAGCGTAGCCAATGCCTTGGCCGCAGCCGCGGCCGCCAGTGCGATGGGCGTTTCGCAGGAACACATCGTCGCCGGGCTCGAGAGTCTGCAGCCAGTGAAAGGGCGAGGCGTGGCGCAGATGCTGACTAATGGCGTTCGCCTCATAGACGACACCTACAACGCCAATCCGGCATCCGTCTGCGCAGCTATTGACGTGCTGGCGGGGTTTACCGGACGCACAGTACTGGTACTGGGTGACATGGGTGAGCTGGGCTCGTGGGCCGAGCAGGGCCACCGAGAAGTCGGCTGTTATGCCGTAGGCAAAGTGGACACCTTATTTGCGGTCGGGCCGCTAATGAAGTACGCCGTCGATGCCTTCGGCCATGGCGCACGCCATTTCTCCGATCAGCAGAGCCTGATCGAGTCTTTGCGACTGGAGCAAGGCAATGCGACCACCATTTTGATCAAGGGATCACGGAGCGCTGCGATGGACAAAGTCGTCGCAGCGCTTTCCGCTTCCGGCATGGAGAAACATTAATGCTGCTGCTACTCGCTGAGTACCTGCAACAGTTCCACACGGGCTTCGCGGTCTTTCAATACCTATCCCTGCGTGGAATTCTTGGCGTACTGACCGCGCTGGTCCTGTCGCTGTGGTTGGGACCCTGGCTGATCCGTACGCTTCAGCTGCGCCAAATCGGCCAGGCGGTACGCACTGATGGGCCACAAACGCATCTGTCGAAATCCGGCACGCCAACCATGGGCGGGGCACTGATCCTCAGCGCGATCGCCATTAGCACATTGCTCTGGGCCGATCTGTCTAATCGCTATGTTTGGGTAGTGCTGGCTGTGACCTTGTTGTTTGGCGCGATAGGTTGGGTTGACGACTACCGCAAGGTGATCGAGAAGAATTCTCGCGGTCTCCCGAGTCGCTGGAAATACTTCTGGCAGTCGGTTTTCGGTGTCGGCGCTGCGATCTTCCTTTATATGACCGCACAGACCCCGGTCGAAACCACCTTGATACTGCCGCTGCTGAAAAACATCGAGATCCCGCTGGGGATCGGCTTCATCGTGCTGACCTATTTCGTCATCGTCGGCTCAAGCAATGCGGTAAACCTCACCGATGGGCTGGACGGCCTGGCGATCATGCCGACGGTGATGGTTGGTGGTGGTCTGGGCATCTTCTGCTACCTGTCGGGCAACGTGAATTTCGCCGATTACCTACTGATTCCATACATCCCGGGAGCCGGTGAGCTGATTGTGTTCTGTGGTGCGCTGATCGGCGCCGGGCTCGGCTTTCTCTGGTTCAACACCTATCCAGCGCAGGTGTTCATGGGCGATGTGGGCGCCCTCGCGCTTGGCGCGGCCTTGGGCACCATTGCCGTGATCGTCCGGCAGGAGGTGGTGCTGTTCATCATGGGCGGGGTCTTCGTGATGGAAACCCTGTCGGTGATGATCCAGGTCGCCTCGTTCAAGCTGACCGGTAAGCGCGTGTTCCGCATGGCGCCGATTCATCACCATTTCGAGCTCAAGGGCTGGCCAGAGCCCCGAGTGATCGTGCGCTTCTGGATCATCACGGTGATCCTGGTGCTGGTCGGTCTCGCCACGCTGAAATTGAGGTAATAAAGAGTGCTCATCGCTTCCGATCAGTTCCGCATCGTTGTAGGCCTCGGCAAGAGCGGCATGTCCTTGGTTCGCCATCTGGCCAGCCGTGGTGTGCCGTTTGCCGTCGCTGATACGCGTGCGAACCCACCGGAGCTTGCCACTCTGCAAGCGCAGTATCCCAATGTCGAGGTTCGTTGTGGCGAGCTCGATCCGCAGTTCCTCAGCCGCGCCAGCGAGCTGTTGGTCAGTCCGGGCCTGCCGATCAGCACGCCGGCGTTGCAGGCCGCCGCGGCCAACGGGGTGAAGCTGTCCGGTGACATCGAACTGTTCGCGCGCGAAGCCAAGGCGCCAATCGTGGCTATCACCGGATCGAACGCGAAAAGCACGGTGACCAGCCTGGTTGGCGAAATGGCTATTGCGGCCGGTCGCAAGGTGGCTGTGGGAGGGAACCTGGGTACGCCAGCTCTGGATCTGCTCAATGACGATGTCGAGCTCTACGTGTTGGAACTGTCGAGCTTCCAGTTGGAAACCACCGACCAGCTAAATGCCGAGGTCGCAACCTGCCTGAATATCAGCGAAGACCACATGGATCGCTATGACGGGCTGCCGGCCTACCACCAGGCCAAGCATCGTATATTCCGTGGTGCACGTCAGGTTGTGATCAACCGTGATGATCGCCTCAGTCGGCCGTTGATTGCAGATGATCTACCCACCTGGTCCTTCGGACTCGGCAAGCCTGATTTCAAGGGCTTCGGGTTGTTCGAAGAAAATGGCGAAAAGTATCTCGCCTTCCAGTTCGATGCCCTGATGCCGGCCAACCAATTGAAGATGCGTGGGGCTCATAACCAGTCCAATGCGCTGGCGGCCTTGGCTCTCGGCCACGCTGTCGGCCTCCCGTTCGAGCCGATGCTCACGACCCTGCGAAACTTCGGCGGGCTGGCCCATCGCTGCCAATGGGTCGGAAAACGCAAAGGCGTTACTTACTACGACGACTCGAAGGCGACTAACGTCGGAGCTGCTCTGGCCGCAATCGATGGGCTGGGTAGCGACATCACGGGTGAGTTGGTGCTCATCGCCGGTGGCGATGGCAAGGGTGCCGATTTTTCGGCCTTGCACAGTCCGGTCTCGCATCAATGCCGTGCGGTCGTTTTGCTGGGGCGCGATGCGCAGCTGCTCGCGGCTGCGCTTGAAGGGGCTGCACCCATCCACCGCGTCCAGACACTCCATGACGCTGTAGAGCTGGCCGCCAAGCTGGCCCAGCCCGGCGATGCGGTCCTACTGTCGCCAGCCTGTGCCAGCCTCGACATGTTCGAGAATTTCGAAGATCGCGGACGTCAGTTCGCCGCCGCGGTGGGGGCGCTCAGCTGATGCTCGCATTCATGCGTAGTGCGCCTTCGCCCCTGTTCAGCCGTCGCGGACTGGACCTCGACTTCCCTATGCTCGCAGGCTGCCTGGCTTTGTTGGGCCTTGGCTTGGTCATGATCACTTCCGCGTCCTCCGAAGTCGCGGCGGTGAATGCCGGCAATCCCATGTATTACATGATCCGCCATCTGGTGTACGTCCTGCTCGGACTTGGCGCCGCAGCCCTGGTTCTGTTGGTGCCCCTCTCAGCTTGGCAGCGGTTGGACTGGATGCTGCTGATCGGTGCATTTGTGCTGTTGATTCTGGTGTTGATTCCAGGCATCGGTCGCGAGGTGAACGGTTCCATGCGCTGGATCGGTTTCGGCGCATTCAACGTACAGCCGTCGGAATTGGCCAAGCTGTTCGTCGTGGTTTACCTGGCCGGTTATCTGGTGCGCCGCCAACAAGAGGTGCGCGAAAGCCTATGGGGCTTTCTCAAGCCGTTTCTGGTTTTGCTTCCCATGGCCATGCTGCTTCTGCTTGAGCCGGATTTTGGTGCAACCGTGGTGATGATGGGCGCGGCGGTTGCCATGCTGTTCCTCGGGGGCGTCGGCCTGGTTCGATTCAGCCTGCTGGTTATGCTCGCAGTCGGCGCGGTGTTCGTTCTGGTACAGACGCAGGAGTACCGACTGCAGCGGTTGATTACCTTCACCGACCCCTGGGCCGATCAGTACGGTGCGGGCTACCAGCTGACGCAGGCCTTGATCGCATTTGGGCGTGGTGAATGGCTGGGTGTTGGTCTTGGCAACAGCGTGCAGAAGCAGTTCTATCTGCCTGAGGCGCATACCGATTTCGTCTTTTCCGTGCTTGCCGAAGAGCTGGGCATGGTGGGCGCGCTGCTGACCATCCTGCTGTTCGCTTTCGTTGGTGTTCGCGCCTTGTACATCGGGCTTGCGGCCGAGCGGGCGCGGCAGTTCTTCGCTGCTTATATCGCCTGGGGCGTTGCGTTCCTCTGGCTCGGTCAGTTCCTGATCAACGTTGGCGTGAATATCGGGCTGTTGCCGACCAAAGGTCTGACCTTGCCGTTCCTGAGTTATGGCGGCAGCTCGCTGGTGGTGACCTGCGCCAGCATGGCCTTGCTGCTGCGCATTGAGTGGGAAAGCCGCACGGTGCTGGGCAGCGAAGATGCCGAGTTCAGCGAAGAGGATTTTGCCGAGGCGCCTGCACCCCAGAGCAAGGGGGCCGCGTATGGGCGGTAATGTTTTGATCATGGCGGGCGGAACCGGGGGGCATGTATTCCCGGCGTTGGCCTGCGCTCACGAGTTCCAGAGCCGTGGCTATAGCGTGCACTGGCTTGGCACGCCGCGAGGCATCGAAAACGAAGTGGTTCCTGCTGCTGGACTGCCGCTACACCTGATTCAGGTAAGCGGATTGCGTGGCAAGGGACTGGGATCTCTGCTCAAGGCGCCGTTCCAACTGCTGCGCTCGCTTGGTCAGGCGCGGCGCGTGATCCGTGAACTCCGACCGGTTTGTGTGCTTGGGCTTGGTGGCTACGTGACCGGCCCGGGTGGGTTGGCCGCTAGGTTGGCAGGGGTCCCCTTGGTGATCCACGAGCAGAACGCTGTCGCCGGAACTGCCAATCGCAGTCTGGTGCCGTTTGCGCAGCGCGTCTGCGAGGCGTTTCCGAATACATTCAGCGCAAGCTCGAAGCGCCGCACTACTGGTAATCCCGTGCGCAATGAGCTGTTTCTCGAGACGCCGAGACAGACGTTGCTTGGCCGCCGCCCACGGCTGCTGGTCCTAGGCGGCAGCCTGGGTGCTGAACCGCTGAACAAGCTTTTGCCGGAGGCGCTCGCCCAGTTGCCTAGCAAGCTGCGTCCTGAGGTCTTCCATCAGGCGGGCAAGCAGCACGCTGAGATTACTCAGGAGCGCTATGTCGCGGCAGGCGTCGACGCTGAGGTCGCCCCGTTCATAAAAGATATGGCGCGGGCTTATGCCTGGGCCGACCTGGTGATCTGCCGCTCCGGCGCGCTGACGGTGTGCGAGCTGGCAGCTGCCGGGCTGCCTTCGTTTCTGGTGCCACTGCCCCACGCGATCGACGACCACCAGACCCGTAACGCCGAATATCTGGCGAAGGAAGGCGCCGCCGTTCTTCTTCCCCAAGCAAAAACCGATGCTGCCGCACTGGCCGCGCAGTTGACCGAGGTAATGATGCAGCCGGAAAAACTCAAGGCCATGGGAGCCACGGCACGTCGCCTGGCTCGGCCGGACGCCACCCGAACCGTCGTCGATATCTGTCTGGAGGTGGCGCATGGCTAAGTCCCCAGCTGCGGTCAAAGCCGAAGTACGGCGCATGCGCCGCATCCGCCGGATTCACTTCGTCGGAGTGGGTGGCGTTGGCATGTGCGGCATCGCCGAAGTGCTGCTGAACCTCGGTTACGACGTTTCCGGTTCGGATCTCAAAACCTCGGCGAGCACCGAGCGCCTGCAGAATTTCGGCGCGCACATTTTCATCGGCCACCAGGCTGGGAACGTCGCTGGGGCTGATGTACTGGTGGTTTCCAGCGCGGTCAACGCTTCCAATCCGGAAGTGGCCTTTGCGCTCGAGCAGCGAATACCAGTCGTGCCGCGTGCCGAGATGCTCGCCGAGCTGATGCGCTATCGCCATGGCATTGCCGTAGCAGGTACCCATGGCAAGACCACTACAACCAGCTTGCTGGCTTCTGTGTTTGCTGCGGGTGGGCTGGATCCAACCTTTGTGATCGGCGGCCGCCTGACCGCGGCTGGCACCAATGCCCAGCTGGGTTCCAGCCGGTATCTGATTGCCGAGGCCGACGAAAGCGACGCCAGTTTCCTGCATTTGCAGCCGATGGTCGCTGTCGTCACCAACATCGATGCCGACCACATGAGCACCTATGGCGGTGACTTCGGCAAGCTAAAGAAGACGTTCGTCGAATTCTTGCACAACCTTCCGTTCTACGGGCTGGCGGTGCTGTGTGTCGACGACCCGGTAGTGCGCGAAATCATTCCACAGGTGGGACGCCCTATCACTACGTACGGCATGCATGAAGATGCTGATGTCAGGGCGATAAATGTTCGTCAGGAAGGGATGCGCACCTATTTCACGGTGCTGCGGGACGGCTTCGACGCGCTCGATGTGTCGGTCAACATGCCCGGCAACCATAATGTGCTCAACGCCCTGGCAACTATCGCGATTGCCACTGACGAGGGCATCGACGACGAGGCGATCGTCCAGGGCTTGTCTCAGTTTGGTGGTGTCGGCCGGCGTTTCCAGGTTTATGGTGAGTTACCAGTCGAAGACGGCAGTGTGATGCTCGTCGACGATTACGGCCATCACCCGCGTGAAGTGGCCGCCGTGATCCAGGCCGTCCGGGGCGGATGGCCCGAGCGTCGCTTGGTCATGGTCTATCAGCCGCACCGCTTCAGCCGGACGCGTGATCTCTACGACGACTTCGTGCAGGTGCTAAACGACGCGAACGTGTTGCTCGTGATGGAGGTGTATCCAGCCGGCGAGGAACCTATTCCTGGCGCCGACAGCCGCCATCTTTGCCACAGCATCCGCCAGCGCGGCCAACTCGACCCGATCTACATCGAGCGCGGTGTCGACTTGGCTCCGTTGGTCAAACCACTGCTGCGTCCGGGCGACATTTTGCTTTGTCAGGGCGCCGGCGACATAGGCGGGTTGGCCCCGCAACTCATCAACAGTCCCCTGTTTGCTGGCGCTGCAAGCGCCACGAGGAAGAGCGAATGACGGCCCTGCAATCGACCCGTGACCCCCGAACGTTCGGCCGGGTCGCCGTGCTCTACGGTGGCAAGAGTGCCGAGCGCGAGGTGTCGCTGAAGTCTGGAGCGGCAGTGCTCGCTGCTCTGCAATCGGCCGGTGTCGACGCGTTCGGCATCGACGTTGACGATAATTTGTTGGTTCGGCTGAGCAGCGAACGCATTGATCGCGCCTTTATCGTGCTGCATGGGCGTGGCGGTGAAGACGGCAGCATGCAAGGCTTGCTCGAGTGCGCCGGAATTCCTTATACCGGGAGCGGCATCCTTGCATCGGCCCTGGCCATGGACAAGCTGCGCACTAAGCAGGTGTGGCAGAGCCTAGGTCTGCCGACCCCGCGGCATGCCGTGCTGGCCAGCGAGGCCGATTGTCGGGCCGCGGCCGAGAGTCTGGGTTTTCCGCTGATCGTCAAACCGGCGCATGAGGGCTCGAGCATCGGCATGGCGAAGGTCGGCGGTGTCGCTGAACTTATCGCTGCCTGGCGCGGCGCGAGTGCATACGACTCGCAGGTGCTGGTCGAGCAATGGATCCAGGGGCCGGAGTTCACTATCGCCACTCTGCGCGGCACGGTGCTCCCACCGATTGGTCTGGGTACGCCGCACACCTTCTACGACTACGACGCGAAGTATGTCGCCAATGACACCCAGTACCGGATCCCTTGCGGCCTGGATGCGGCCAAAGAACAGGAGCTGAAGGACTTGTCCGCTCGCGCCTGCGAAGCAGTGGGTATCCAGGGCTGGGCGCGTGTCGATGTGATGCAGGATGACACGGGGGCTTTCTGGCTACTGGAAGTCAATACCGTACCGGGCATGACCGATCACAGCCTGGTGCCGATGGCTGCGCGGGCCGCAGGGTTGGATTTCCAGCAGCTGGTACTTGCAATTCTGGACGCCAGCCTGGCGACGGAGAACTGATCGATGATCACCACGCTGCGTCACTCTCAACCCGTCACCGGCCGCACCTCGCGCAAGCCGGTACAGCGGGGTGCGAGCCGCCTGGTGCAGCGCGAGCCGCTTTCGGCGCGCTTGCCGCGGCCGAGCCTGGGTTCGCTCAAGCGTGCACTGTGGCCGGTATTGCTTGTGGGGCTGGCTGTGGGGCTTTACCAGTTGGGTGACTATCTCGCGCCCTATGCCGATCGGCCGATTGCCAAGGTAAGCGTTCGGGGCGAACTGACCTACGTCGATCAGCAAGCGGTGCAGGCGCGCATGGCGCCGTTTGTCGAAGCCAGTTTCTTTAAGGTTGATCTCGACGCTTTGCGTCGCGACCTTGAACAGATGCCGTGGATAGCCCATGTCGAAGCGCGCCGAATCTGGCCAGACGAGGTCATGGTGCGTCTTGACGAGCAGTTGCCCATTGCTCGCTGGGGCGACGAATCGCTGTTGAACAATAACGGTCAGGCCTTCGCCCCGGACAACTTGGCTCGGTATGAACACTTGCCGCAGTTGTATGGTCCGAAGCGGGCCCAGCAGCGGGTGATGCAGCAGTACCAGGTGCTCAGCCAGATGCTGCGGCCACTCGGTTTCTCCATTGCTCGTCTGGAGCTGCGAGCACGAGGCAGCTGGTTTGTGACGACCGGGCAGGGCGTCGAGCTGCTACTGGGAAGGGATCAGATAATCGAAAAAATGCGGCGCTTCACTGCCATCTACCAGCAAGAGCTGGCGCAGGAGAGCGACAAAATTGCGCGGATCGACCTTCGCTACGCCAATGGCCTCGCCGTTGCGTGGCGGGAGCCGAGCCCGACCACGACGGACGAATCCGTCGTAGCGAAGAATTGAGGAATGAAACACATGTCTAGCGTGCAAAGCGGCAAGATGATCGTCGGTCTCGACATCGGCACTTCCAAGGTGGTGGCGCTGGTCGGCGAAGTGACGCCGGATGGCGAACTCGAGATCGTCGGGATCGGGACCCATCCGTCGCGTGGATTGAAAAAAGGCGTGGTGGTCAATATCGAGTCCACCGTTCAGTCGATCCAGCGCGCAGTTGAAGAAGCTCAGCTGATGGCGGGCTGCCGCATCCATTCTGCGTTCGTCGGCCTGGCTGGCAACCATATCCGCAGCCTCAACTCGCATGGCATCGTTGCCATCCGTGATCGTGAAGTCAGCGCCGCAGACCTCGAACGTGTGCTCGACGCTGCACAGGCTGTGGCGATCCCGGCCGATCAAAGGGTTCTGCACACGCTGCCACAGGATTACGTGATCGATAACCAGGAAGGCGTGCGCGAACCACTGGGCATGTCCGGGGTTCGCCTGGAAGCCAAGGTTCATGTGGTCACCTGTGCGGTCAATGCAGCGCAGAACATCGAAAAGTGCGTACGCCGTTGTGGTCTAGAGGTTGACGACATCATCTTGGAACAGCTCGCCTCGGCCCATGCCGTGCTGACCGATGACGAGAAAGAGCTGGGCGTCTGCCTGGTGGATATCGGTGGCGGGACCACCGACATTTGCATATTCACCGAAGGCGCTATCCGGCACACCGCTGTCATTCCGATCGCAGGTGACCAAGTCACCAACGACATCGCCATGGCGCTGCGCACTCCGACTCAGTATGCGGAGGAGATCAAGATCCGCTACGCCTGCGCACTGGCGAAGTTGGCTGGGCCCGGCGAGACCATCAAGGTACCGAGCGTCGGCGAGCGGCCGCCGCGGGAACTCTCACGTCAGGCTCTGGCCGAAGTCGTGGAGCCGCGCTATGACGAACTCTTCACTTTGATTCAGGCCGAGCTGCGTCGAAGCGGCTACGAGGATCTGGTTCCGGCAGGGATCGTTCTCACAGGCGGTACAGCCAAGATGGAAGGTGCCGTCGAACTCGCAGAAGAAATCTTCCACATGCCGGTGCGCCTAGGCGTACCCCATAGCGTCAAAGGACTCGCGGACGTGGTCCGCAATCCCATCTATTCAACGGGTGTGGGCCTGTTGCTTTACGGAATGCGCAAGCAGACCGACGGCGCATCCATGTCCGGTCTCGGCAATTCCGCCGAAGAACCCAAAACATCTGTCGTGGACCGGCTCAAGAGCTGGATCCAGGGCAATTTCTGAGCAGTGCGGCTGTACCTAAAACTAGAAAGCTGGAAGGAGAGAGGGAAATGTTCGAACTCGTAGATCATACCCCGCAAAGTGCAGTGATTAAGGTCATTGGCGTAGGCGGAGGCGGCGGCAACGCCGTCAATCACATGGTGCGCAACAACGTTGAAGGTGTGGAATTCATCTGCGCCAACACCGATGCTCAGGCGCTGAAGAAAATCGAAGCCCGGACCGTACTGCAGTTGGGTTCGGCCATTACCAAGGGGCTGGGCGCCGGTACCAATCCTGATATCGGTCGTCAGGCCGCGATGGATGACCGCGAGCGCATTGCCGAGGTGCTGCAGGGCGCCGACATGGTATTCATCACCACCGGCATGGGCGGCGGTACCGGCACCGGCGCCGCGCCGGTCATCGCTTCGGTGGCCAAGGAAATGGGCATTCTCACCGTTGCAGTCGTGACCCGTCCGTTCCCGTTCGAAGGGCGTCGACGCATGCAGGTCGCCGACGAAGGCATTCGTCAGCTGTCCGAATGCGTCGACTCGCTGATCACCATCCCCAACGAAAAGCTGCTGACCATCCTCGGCAAGGATGCGAGCCTGCTGTCCGCCTTCGCCAAGGCTGACGATGTACTGACCGGTGCCGTGCGCGGCATTTCCGACATCATGCAGCGCCCCGGCCTGATGAACGTGGACTTCGCTGACGTTAAAACAGTCATGGGCGAGATGGGTATGGCCATGATGGGGACTGGTTGTGCCACCGGCCCGAACCGCGCTCGCGAGGCCACCGAGGCCGCGATCCGCAACCCACTGCTAGAAGACGTCAACCTGCAGGGCGCGCGGGGCATTCTGGTTAACATTACCGCTGGTCTGGATCTTTCGCTGGGCGAGTACGCTGCGGTGGGTGAGATCATCGAGGCGTTCGCCTCCGACGAAGCGACCGTCAAGGTCGGTGCCGTGATCGACCCCGATATGCTTGACGAACTGCACGTGACGGTTGTGGCCACTGGTCTCGGACCGCGCAATGAGAAGCCGGTCAAGGTTGTAGATAATACCCTGCAGACTGCAGCCGTCGCGCCCCAGGCCGCTCCAGTCGCGCGTCAGGATCAGGCCGCGGTGAATTATCGTGACCTGGACCGACCAACCGTGATGCGTAATCAGGCCCACGCAGCGGCTACCGCGGCGAAGATGAATCCTCAGGAGGACTTGGATTACCTGGACATCCCGGCGTTCTTGCGTCGTCAGGCTGATTGATTGGATGTATCAGGACTATCGGGGTGATTGGTATTCAGCAAAGTTGGGTTCTGCTATGATCGCCACCTTTGTTGGAAACCATTCGCAACAGCGCACTAGCGAAAACGAGCCATGATCAGACAACGCACCTTGAAGAACATCATTCGCGCCACTGGCGTCGGCCTGCACTCGGGGGAGAAGGTTTACCTGACCCTGAAGCCGGCTCCCGTGGATACCGGAATCGTGTTCTGCCGCACCGATCTCAACCCGCCTGTGCAGATTGCCGCACGGGCCGAGAACGTAGGCGAGACGACCATGTCGACTACGCTGGTCAGCGGTGACGTCAAAGTCGATACGGTGGAGCATTTGCTTTCAGCGATGGCTGGGCTGGGCATCGACAATGCCTATGTTGAGCTTTCCGCTTCGGAAGTGCCGATCATGGACGGTAGCGCTGGGCCCTTCGTATTCCTGATTCAATCGGCCGGACTGCAGGAGCAGGACGCGCCCAAGAAGTTCATCCGCATCATCCGCGAGGTTTCGGTGGAAGATGGCGACAAGCACGCCACATTCCTGCCATTCGAAGGCTTCAAGGTGAGTTTCGAGATCGATTTCGACCATCCGGTTTTCCGAGGCCGAACTCAGACCGCCAGCGTGGATTTCTCCAGTACTTCCTTTGTCAAGGAGGTCAGTCGCGCGCGCACGTTCGGTTTCATGCGCGACATTGAGTTCCTTCGCTCGCACAATCTCGCCCTAGGCGGAAGCGTCGAAAACGCCATCGTGGTCGATGAAGACCATGTGCTTAATGAAGACGGCCTGCGGTATGAGGACGAATTCGTGAAACACAAGATTCTCGATGCAATTGGTGATCTTTACTTACTGGGCACCAGCCTGATCGGCGAATTCCGCGGCTTTAAATCCGGACATGCCTTGAACAACCGTTTGCTGCGCACTCTGATGGAACAAAAGGATGCGTGGGAAATGGTGACGTTCGAAGAGTCCCAGACCGCACCGATCTCCTACATGCGTCCGGCAGCAGCCGGCTGAGCTGTACTCTCTTTCCTTTTTTTGAGGCCACCTTTTGGGTGGCCTTTTTTTGGGGGGGCAGCGAAAGGTGCGTACGGTTCGGTCAGTTCAAACCATCTAGCAGACCGGCCATGTCATCGGCGTGCTCTTCTTCCTGAGCAAGGATGTCCTCGAAGATGCGCCGCGTAGTTGGGTCTTTATCTCCGATGTATTGGACGATCTCGCGGTAGCTGTCGATCGCGATGCGCTCCGCCACTAGGTTCTCGAACACCATGTCACGCAGGCCGTTTCCCTCAGCATATTGCGCATGGGCGCGCTCGGTGAGACCGTCCGGGTTGAAGTCCGGGGCACCACCGAGCTGAACGATGCGTTCGGCCAGACGGTCGGCGTGCTCTTGTTCTTCATTGGCGTGCTCGAGAAACTCGTCAGCGGCGGCGCTCGATTTCAAGCCTGTGGCCATATAGTAATGGCGCTTATAGCGCAGGTAGCAGACCAGTTCGGTCGCCAGCGCCTCGTTGAGCAGGTTGATCACCGTATCGCGATCGGCCGAGTAGCTTTCGGTCACCGCGCCGTTTTCGACATGCTGGCGTGCGCGTTCGCGCAAAGTCTGTTTATCGCTCAATTGCACGTAACTCATCACGGTCTCCTGGGTCTGTGGCGCGCGATATGCGCAGCCGGGTAGCCGTCGCGCCTGTCGGCGTCTCGCTGGGCCCTAAGCTGTGATAGGCAGGGATGCGGAAAGTTTAGCCGCGTCCGTCACTGGGGCGTTCCGGCTTGACCGGCTCTTCAACAGGAATTGGCTCGCCGGGTTCTTTGCGTTCAGGCTCGGGAATCGGGCTTGGTGTTCCGTCGTCCCGAGGGTCGGGTTTCTGCATTCTATCTGCCATCAACTGAGCGCCTTTATCAGCTCGTCCTTGCGCATCTTCGAACGACCGTGCACATCACGCTCCTGCGCTTTATGCATCAGTTCGTCGCGGGTGAGATCAGTAAGGGATGTGCTACCTGAGCGGTCGCTACGTGCCGAGCCCTTGTTGGGTGAATCGCCGGAGCGAGCCTCTGCAGCTCGATGTGCAGAATCCTTGCGGTCGGCTCGCTTGGCTGTCTCGCTTTTCTCTTGCCCCGAACCGCCCTTGCGTTCGCCCCCACCGGATTGTTTGTTGACAGTGGCCCAAGCTCGCGCTTCTGCTTCTTTAGCTGGTACGCCGCGCTCTTCATAGCTGTCTTCGATATGTTCGGCTTTACGTTGTTGTTTATCGGTGTATTTCGATTTTTCGCCTCTAGGCATAACGGCGTCCTCCTGTTGGGATGGCGATGTGGACCTACTGGCAGTGGCGTCTGGCGATTTGCCGCAGTATCTATCCTGTTTGGTCCGCGGTGCCGGCCTCAAGTTTCACTCGTGTTAGCATTGCCGGCTGGCACAACCGGCCCGCCGACGGCACGGATGACATGCTTCTCACGCCCCGAGGCGCCGCATTAGGTCAGCGCGAGCACAATAATTCTTGCTACGCCTCGATCGAGCGGAACAAAACGCATTTATGCTGGCCTGAACCAAGCGCGGGCCGCGCTATCTCGGTAGCTGCAGACTGATGCGTGTATCGAGTTTGTTACGAATCCATGCCTGCCGTTCACGCAGGCCTTGAACGAGGCGCTAACCAGATGCGAATTCTAGTATGCGGAGCCGGTGGCCAGGTCGGTCACGAATTGATAAACCGTGCCAGCGGGTACGGTCTCGAAGCGCTCGGCATGACTCGCGACAATCTTGACATCACGGATGCGGGGCAGGTGGCTGATCTGGTTAGCCGGCTCAAGCCGGGGCTTATCATCAATGCGGCGGCTTACACGCATGTCGACAATGCCGAGACGCACAGTGAGAGGGCCTATAGCGTAAACCGCGACGGTGCAGAACGGCTGGCGCAAGCGGCTCGTCAAGCCTCCATTCCTCTGCTGCACATATCCACGGATTATGTGTTTTCCGGAAACGCTCGAGCGCCTTATGGAGAGGAAGATGAAGTCGCGCCAACAGGTGTTTATGGTGCTAGCAAGCTAGCGGGCGAAGCGGCCATTCAAGCCGTGCTGGACGAGCATCTTATTTTGCGAACCAGCTGGGTCTATGGGGTGCATGGCCACAATTTCGTGAAAACCATGCTACGCCTTGGCTGCCAGCGCGACGCCCTATCGGTAGTTGCCGATCAGTATGGCTGCCCCACTCAGGCGGGTAGCATTGCCGACGCGTTGCTGGAACTGGCGCAGCGTTATGCCCAGAACGGCGTTTTGGCGTGGGGTCTCTACCATTACAGTGGGCGTTCCCCGTGTACCTGGTTCGATTTCGCCCTGGAAGTTTTCCGTCAGGCGGAAGCCAAGGGCATGCTTGCTGCCCGTCCCAAGGTATCGCCTATTAGCACCGCTCAATACCCCACTCCTGCGCGCCGGCCGGCTTGGTCGGTACTCGATTGCTCGAAGTTCGAGACGACCTTTGGCATCGAGACCCACGACTGGCATGACGACCTGTCCATTGTGCTCGATGCGCTGGCCGAGGCGGCAGCTGTTGCAGCCGCAGGTGCCGCGCAGCACACCCAAGCCTGAGCACCCAAGCGCGGCGATGTCTACGCTAGGGTGCATCGGCCTAGGCCTGATGTGGTGATCTGACGCGAGACTCGGGTATTCTGCGCGGTCTTTTGCGGGGCGACATGAAGTCGCAACGATTGCTGGAGAAGCCGCGTGGTGGTGTTTCAGGCAATATTGCCAATCTTTGGCTTGATCATGCTCGGCTACCTGTTGGGGTGGCGTGGCTGGCTGGCGGGGGAGGCGGCAGCTGGGCTCGCCAATATAACCTTCAAATTGTTCATGCCGGCAGTCTTGTTCACCGGCATTGCCCGTGCGCAGCTTAGCGACGGGATGTCAGTGACACTGTTATTGGCCTATTTCGGGCCGGTACTTACCGTTTTCATGCTGGTATCGCTGATTGCCCACCGTCTGCTCGGGCGAGCGTCGCCCCTCGGCTTGACCGCGGCCTACTCGAATAACGTATTGGTTGGGATCCCCCTGGTGACCACGTTGCTCGGGCCGGCGAGCCTCGTGTACGTTTTTGCCATTCTGGTGTTTCACAGCCTGGTCCTGTTCTCGCTACAGAGCTTTTACAACGCGTTCGGCTCGGGGCAAAAGGTCAATGCCGCGGCGTTGCTGAAGAATTTGGCCAACCCACTCATTGTTGGCCTGTTGCTCGGTGCGTTGTTGAATATATCCAGCTTGGACCTGCCGCTGCCGATCTGGCGTGTCGCTGATTGGCTCGCCCAGGCTGCATTGCCTTGTGCGCTGATGGTGCTGGGCATCAGCCTGTCACGTTATCGGTTGCGGCCTAGCGCCACGGCTCTCGGACTGGCGCTGGTGAAGCTAGCTCTGTTTCCGCTGCTGGTCTGGTATGTCGGCCGATGGTTGCCGGGCCTTAGTCATGACGCCTTGAGCGTGTTGGTATTGCTGGCTGCGTGCCCGAGCGGTGTCAACGTGCTGGCCTTCGTGGTCAATCAGGAAGACACCCGCGCAGTTAGCTCGACGGTGTTTCTCTCGACCCTCTTGGCGGTGATCAGTCTGCCGCTGTGGATGCTGCTACTGTCGACCTGACCGCCTTGGTCAGGTTTGCTTATCGGTACGCGCATGGTTGGCGACGATGTCTTCCAGGCGCAGCCCGGTCAGGCCGTGGATGGTCTTCCAGAGGTAGTAGAAGATCGCCATCATCATCACCATGCTCGGGATTGCAATCATCGGATAGCTGAGCAAGGTCATACGGCCGAGTTCTGCGTTGAATGCCTCGCTACCGGCGGGGCTATTGACGATCCATTTGGCTAGTACGTAGTTCATGAACGACGAAAAGAAGAAGGTGGCACTGAGAAAATAGGTCGCGCGCAGCAGTCGCGTCTCGAAGTGAGCGGTTTGTCCGTTGCGCTCAAGTTGCTCATGGACCTTATCTACGTTCAGCACCTTGGGGTTGTAGAGCAAGGTGCGAATCAACGGAAAGCGTGTGCGGGTGGAGGCCAGTACGGCGACACCAATGATGCCGGGGATTGCCGCTTCCTTTATCGCCAGCCATTTCGGATCGAGCTGCAGCAAGCCGATGCCGCCGGTAAGCAGCACGCTGACCAGGCCCAGTAGGGCTATCCAATTGAATTTGCGGTATTTCACCAGCTCGAACAACCCCCAGCCGAGCGGGAAGGCCAGCGCCAGCAACAGTGCGCCATCCGCGCCGAGGCGGTCTTCGCCGCTGAGTTTCATCAGGATCAGCGATGGGATGACGATGCTGATTGCCAGGTCCATTAAAGGGCGCGGCTTATGCGCGGCCGGTTGCTCGGAGCTGGGTCGGTTGGTGCGGGTATTGGTCATTTGATTCGCTTTCGGCTCGTAAGAGGGCGAATGATCGCGCGGCAAGGCGCGCATAGCCATAGGGCAATGGTGTTGTTTCGTGACGCGCTCAGCGCCTCGCAGGGCCGGTGCGTCGCCGCAGCGACCACTGTCCCGCTTCAAACAGCGCGACTACCAGAATTGCCAGGGCAAGCGGCAGAAGCAGGTAAAAACCCCTGAATACGATTAGCGCGGCTAGCACATCGGCCGTAGGCAGCTCTGGCATGGCGGCCAGGAAGGTCACTTCGAGCACCCCGAGTCCACCGGGTGCGTGTGACAACAACGCCAGCGAAAATGAGGCAAGGAATACGCCGAGCACCACCAGATAGCCGGGATTGCCTGCCTCGGGCAGGGCAAAATAGATGATTGCCGCGGCACACGCGAGCTCCAGCGGCGCGGCAATCAGCTGTCTCCCAACAATAGGCAGGCGCGGGTAGGTGATTCGCCATTTGCCCAGCTGCATTGGCGGGAAATGTCGCCAGGCGCCGATCACGTAAAGCCCGATAAGGCATAGCAGCGAAGCGCCTATTGCAATCGATAGCCATCGCTCGGCATCGACGAGCCTGTTGAGCAATTCAGGTCTGCAGATCAACACGACGCCGCTGGCCAACAGCGTACCAAGGATAAAGGTCAACGAGCAGAACACGATCAGTACGCCGATTTCGTGAGGCGTCAGTCCTTTGCTGCGGTACGCACGGTAACGCACGACTGCACCTGAAAACACGGACGCGCCAACATTATGAGCGAGGGCGTAGGTGGTGAACGAGCAGAGCGTGATGAACCACCATGAGATGTGCTTACCCAGGTGGGCTATGGCGATTCGGTCGTACCAGGCCAGTGCAAAGTAGGCCCCCAGCGTTGCCAGTCCGGCCAGCGTCCAATTACGGGCGCTGATCGCGGCGAGGCTGTCGGTCAGTTCGGCCAGTGAAAGATTGCGAATTTCCTGATAGAGCAGATAACCGGACAGCACTACCGCCGTGATGCCCACAAGGGTCCAGGCGACATCGCTCCTCTTCATCATTGCGTGGGCTCCTTGGCGACGGCTCATGCCTCGAAGCGAAGGTTCGGACAATGGGTAATGCTACGTCGCTGAATAATTCGGCCGGTCTTTTATCGGCAGCGGACCGGGCGTTTTGTTCACTGTTGGACGAAAGGTACCTAACAGGGGCACCCCTGTACGGCGGTGGAGTCCATCGTGGAGCAACTACAAAGGAGTGCTCATGCCAGATATTCCCCGCGTTTCCCAGGCAGAAAGCTCGCTTTCGTTACTTGGCGAAGGCTATTCATTTATCCCCAGTCGCTGCCACAGGCTTGGAACAGATATTTTCCAGGTTCGGCTGCTTATGCAGAACACTATCTGCATGAGTGGCAAAGAAGCGGCGACGCTGTTCTATGACGAGCGGCTTTTCCAGCGTCAGCACGCAGCGCCGCGCATGTTGCAGAAGACGCTGTTCGGTGAGGGTGGTGTGCAGGGCTTGGATGAGAAAGCCCACCGGCATCGAAAGGCATTGTTCATGTCGCTGCTATCCGACGAGGCCGTGGTAGAGCTGGTCCGTTTGAGCGAGGCCTATTGGCAAGCGGCCATCGAGACGTGGCAACACCGTGATCGCCTGGTTCTGATGACTGAGGTACAGACGATCCTTACCCGTACCGTATGCGAGTGGGCTGGCGTGCCGCTCGCTGAAGACGAAGTGACTCAACGTCGTGACCAGTTGGCCGCCATGATTGACGGCGCGGGCGGCATTGGGGCCCGTCATTGGCATGCCCGACGATCCCGCAAAGAAGCCGAGACCTGGATGGTCGAGCTGATCAGGCAATGGCGAGCTGGCGCGATGAAGGTCGATAAGGACCGGCCCTTGGCGGTTATCGCTCGGCATCGTGATACGGATGGTGCGTTGCTGAACGAGCGAGTGGCTGCGGTCGAAATGCTTAATCTGTTGCGCCCCACCGTCGCGGTAGCACGTTTTGTAATCCTTGCCGCTGTGGAACTGCTGGCGCACCCCCAGTGGCGGCAGCGCCTGCAGCAAGAGGATTCGGCGTTAGAGCCTTTCGCTCAGGAAGTTCGCCGGTTGCATGCCTTCTTCCCGTTTACAGCCGCTCGGGTGCGAAAGGATTTTGAATGGAGGGGCTATTTCTTTCCGAAGGGCACGCGGGTGCTGCTGGATCTCTACGGTACCAATCGCGATGCCAGACTCTGGGAGGAGCCCGAAGCGTTTCGGCCCGAACGTTTTTCGACCTGGGATGGAGGTGCCTTTAACTTCATTACTCAAGGCGGCGGCGACGCTGCGACGGGCCATCGTTGTCCGGGGGAACCACTGGCGATTGCTTTGCTGGTGAACGCCCTGCGGATGCTGACCCGACGCATGAGCTATGCGGTGCCGGCCCAAGACCTGGAGATCAAAGCGTCTCGGATGCCTGCCCAACCTGAAAGCCTGCTGATCATCAGTGATGTCAGGTATGTACCGCCAACCCGCTAGGCATGACCAAAGCCTAGCGATCCGCTGTGGCTGCTCGGGACCGGGCCCAGTGCTCGATCAGCTCGCGTAGCTGGGACATTTCGACAGGTTTGGCCATGTGCCCATCCATCCCGGCTTCGCGGGCGCGCTCTCGGTGCTCGCTGAGAATATGCGCAGTCAGCGCCACCACCGGCGTCCGCGGCCTGGCCTCGGAGGTTTCCCAGGCCCGTAGTTGTGCGGTTGCCTCGAAGCCGTCCATCACCGGCATCTCACAGTCCATGAGCACCAGGTCGTAGGGGTGCGTTTTGATCAGTGCAAGCGCCTCTGCTCCATTGCTGGCGGTATCCGGTTTGAGGTTGAGCTTGCTCAGCATGCCTCGGATGACTTTGGTGGATATGCTGTTGTCTTCTGCGACCAAGATGCGGAAATCGTCAGGCACCGTAAGCGGTGCGTTGGCTTGGGTCGCCGAGGACTGCGTAATCGCGTTGGTGCGGCGCGCCAGCTCGTCCGCTAAGGTGGTTTTCAGCGTGTAGCCGGCGACGGGTTTGGCCAGGATGCGTTTGATGCCAGCGTTGCGTGCGATGATCTTACTCGGCGCGCTGCTCATGCCGGTCAGCATAATCAACAGGATGTCGTGGTTAAGGCTGAAGTCTTCCTTGATTCTGCTCGCCAGCTGCATGCCCGTCATACCGGGCATGTCCTGATCAAGCAAAACCACGTCGAAATACTCGCGTAGGTGCGCCTTGGTGCGCAGTAACGCCAAGGCCTCTTTGCCTGAGGCAACCGCACTGACCTCCATGCCCCAGCTGCTGCACTGCTGGCCGAGCACCTTTCGGCAAGTATCGTTGTCGTCCACCACCAGCAGCCGGGCGCCTTTAAGCTGATTATCCAGATCGCTAGCGGGCTCGGCGATCTCGGCCGCTAGTGGCAAGCTCATCCACAGCGTGTTGCCGGCAACGCCGCCGGTCTGAATGCCGAACTCGCCATCCATCAGGTGTATCAGCTGCCGGGCGATGATCAAGCCGAGGCGGCCGCCATGGCGCGTCGCGGCGAGAAAGTCGCGGCTATCCAACGCAGCGTTGAGCAGGGCATCCCGCTCCTGTGTTTCCAGCGGTCGTCCACTGTCCTGTACGGTGATGCGCAGGCGGGGCTGGCCCTCGCGGTCATCCACCGCTGCGGTCAGTAGCACCTCGCCTTCTTCGGTTTGCTTGAAGGCGTTCTCGAGCAGATTCAACAATGCCTGGCGCAAGCGAGTCGGGTCGCCAGCAACCACATGCGGCATCTGAGGCTGGACAAAGCTGATCAGCTCGACTCGCTGCTGTTCGGCCTTGGCGCGGAAAATGCTGAGGCAATCTTCGATAAGAGCGTTGAGATCAAACTGCACGTCGTCCAGCTCGATCTGTCCAGACTCCAGCTTGGAAATGTCCAGAATCTCGTTGATCAAATTGAGCAACTCGTTACCGGAGCTGTGAATGGTTTGAACGTAGTCACGTTGTTTGGCTGATAGCGAGGTGCTGAGTAGCAGTTCACTCATGCCAAGCACACCGTTCATTGGAGTACGAATCTCGTGGCTGATCTTTGCCAAGAAGTCCGCTTTGGTCCGCAATTCGGCGCTATTAACGGCTTCGGCAGTATGTTGATTGCGGCTGTCCGACTGAATTTGTCGCTGCCGCTCAAGCAGTGCGAAGCTGAGGATCAACCCAGAGCAGGTGGCCACGCTGAACATGATCCCGGTCAGCCAATCCGGGTCGAATTGATTAAAGCCCAGTAGAACGGGCAGGACGAGGACGAAGCCGCCATCGAACAACAGCATGCCAGCAACCAGCAATCGAGCGGGTTCGTAGCGCTGCCGCCAATGATGAATTGCCACGACGGTAACGGTGACGGCGGTACCTAGCACCAGCGCATATATCAACCAGCTGAACCAGAGGTGGCCGGTGAACAGTATGGTTGCTCCGAGCGCGCTGACGAGGCCTGTTTCCAGCGCAAGCACCCCGGTTATCCAGGGTACCTTGCGGTTATGGAAGAAGCCGTATGTGAAGGCTAGCAAGGAAATACAGGTCAGCAGTGCGGCCATATCGGCGATCAGCGGCTGGCTATAGATCAGCTTGGGCGACCAGACTGCAAGCAGACCCAGATTCGCGATCGCAGAGGTCAGGAGGGCGCCGTGTAGCAAGGCAAGCCAAACATGGCTGTAACTCAAGGTGTAGGCAAAGCGCAGCAGGTTGTAGATAGTCAGCAGGGCCAGGGCACCAAACAATGCACCAAATAGGTAAGCCGGGCGCGCCAGCCCGACAAGCCCTATCTCATCCACCGTCCTGAACCAGGCCATGATCGGGTGGGACGATTGCAGGCGGATGTAGGCCTCGCGAGGCGTGTTGTCATTGGGAAGCGAAAACAGATATGCACGGGTGGGCAGGGGGCGCGACTCGAGAGGCCTGAGCTCGCCTGTTTGAATATGGCGTTCCAGTTGGCCATCGCGCAACAAGTAAAAATCGAGGTATTGCACGCGTGGCGCGAAGATCCACAACCAGTTCGGGTCGACGAACGCCGGAAGGGTCACCTGCAACCAGACGGCGTTTTCGCTCGCGGGTGCGGCATAGGCATGTTTGTCGATTCGCTGGAACAGGCTGCGCTGAGCCAGAACCTCGTCAAGGGTGAGGAGCCCGGATTGGTCAATGAGCAAACGCCAGTTGGGCTCTGTCGCCGGCACGGCATCTGGAGATACGGGGAGGGGAGCCGGCTCGCTAACGGCGGCGAATGCAGGCCATGAGACCAGCGCAGCCAACAACAGACTGAAGGTAAAAGCAATGGCGACCCAGAGTCGACGCACGATTGAAGTCCCTTCATGTGTGTGACGGTGGATTATAACCACCGTACTGGCGCTCAGTGATGCACGCAACGAGCGATAAGGGTTGCCGTCGCGCACATTACCGCAATTTTCGCGCTTAGCTTCCGCCCTGCTCACGTGCAATTGCACGATAGCCGATGTCATGGCGGTAAAAATGGCCGTCCCACTCGATGCGAGCGGCCAGTGCATAAGCATTTTGCTGAGCTGCGGAGACCGTATCGCCAAGGGCTGTAGCGCAGAGCACGCGACCGCCAGCGGTGGTCACCGCTCCGTCCGCCAATACGGTTCCGGCATGGAACACCTTGCCCTCCAGTTGAGCCGCAGCGTCCAGACCGCGGATCGCGGCGCCTTTGCTGTAGTCACCCGGATAGCCTCCCGCAGCCAGTACTACGCCCAGGCTCGGCCGCGCATCCCACTGCGCTTCGATCTTGTTCAGCGCCTTGGCCAAAGCTGCTTCGACCAGCAGCACCAGGCTCGACTGCAGGCGCAGCATGATCGGCTGGGTTTCCGGATCGCCAAAGCGGCAATTGAATTCGATGACCTTGGGCGCGCCGTTGCGGTCGATCATCAAGCCGGCGTAGAGGAAGCCGGTATAGACGTTGCCCTCGGCAGCCATGCCCTTAACGGTCGGCCAGATCACTTCGTCCATCACACGTTGATGGACTTCGGCGGTCACCACCGGCGCCGGAGAATATGCGCCCATTCCACCCGTGTTTGGGCCGGTGTCGCCATCGCCGACACGCTTATGGTCCTGGCTGGTGGCCATTGGCAACACATTGGTGCCATCGACCATGACGATGAAGCTGGCTTCCTCGCCGTCGAGGAATTCTTCGATCACTACCCGTGCGCCGGCATCACCGAACGCGTTGCCGGAGAGCATGTCGCGCACGGCTTCTTCCGCTTCGGCCAGGGTCATGGCGACGATCACGCCTTTGCCGGCCGCCAGACCGTCGGCCTTGATCACAATCGGTGCGCCTTTTTCTTGCAGATAGGCAAGTGCCGGTTGGACTTCGGTGAAATTCTGGTAATCGGCGGTAGGAATGTTGTGACGGGCGAGGAAGTCTTTGGTGAACGCCTTGGAGCCTTCCAGTTGTGCTGCGGCAGCGGTCGGGCCGAAGCAGTCGAGCCCGCGCGAGCGGAACAGGTCGACGACACCTTTGACCAGTGGCGCTTCGGGACCGACGATGGTGAGCTGCACGTTCCTCTCGGCGAAGTCTGCCAGTTGCTCAATGGCGAGTACGTCGATCGCGACGTTTTCACACTTCGCTTCAGTTGCCGTGCCGGCATTGCCAGGTGCGACGAAAACTTTCTCTACGCGGGGGTCCTGCGCGACCTTCCAGGCCAGGGCATGCTCGCGGCCGCCGCTGCCGATGATTAAAACGTTCATACTCGAATCTCTCGTCTGAGAGCTGGAAGCCGAAGCAGGAAGCGGGAAGCAGTAGGCTTCAGTCTTCCAGCTTCATACTTCGAGCTTTTAGTGCCTGAAATGGCGCATGCCGGTGAACACCATGGCGATGCCGGCTTCGTCTGCAGCCGCAATCACCTCAGCGTCGCGCATCGAACCACCTGGCTGGATTACCGCGGTAATACCGGCTTTGGCGGCGTTATCGATGCCATCCCGGAACGGGAAAAACGCATCGCTGGCCATCACCGCACCGGGCACCGGCAGGCCGGCATGCTCGGCCTTGATCGCTGCGATCCGCGCGGAGTTGACCCGGCTCATTTGACCGGCACCGACCCCGACTGTCTGCCGATTCTTGGCGTAGACGATGGCATTGGACTTGACGAACTTGGCTACTTTCCAGGCGAAAATCAGGTCGTGGATTTCCTGTTCGGTCGGGGCGCGCTGGGTGACGACCTTCAGGTCGGCTTCGCTGATCATGCCAATGTCGCGGCTCTGTACCAAAAGACCACCGTTGACGCGCTTGAAGTCCCAGCCCGGTGCCCGATCAGCCGGCCACTGGCCGCATTCGAGCAGGCGTACGTTGGCTTTGCTTGCGACCACTTGGCGGGCTTCGGTCGATATGCTTGGTGCAATGATTACTTCGACGAACTGCCGTTCGACGATGGCTTTTGCCGTTTCGCCATCCAGCTCCCGGTTGAAGGCGATGATGCCGCCGAATGCCGATTCGCTGTCGGTCGCATAAGCCAGTTCATAGGCCTGACGGATGCCGCCCTCAGCATCCGGAACGACGGCGACACCGCACGGGTTTGCGTGTTTGACGATTACGCAAGCTGGCTTGACGAAGCTCTTCACGCATTCGAGGGCCGCGTCGGTATCGGCGACGTTGTTGAACGACAGCTCCTTGCCCTGCAACTGGCGGGCGGTGGCAACGCAGGCTTCGTCAGCGGTCTCGACGTAGAAGGCCGCAATCTGATGCGGGTTCTCACCGTAGCGCATGTCCTGCGCCTTGACGAACTGGGTGGTGAACGTCCGAGGAAGCAGGCTGCGTCCCTCGGTCGACAGCGTCTCAGTGCTCTGGTCGACGGTCCCCAGGTAATTCGCGATCATGCCGTCATAAGAGGCCGTGTGTTCGAAGGCCTTGAGCGCCAGGTCGAAACGCTGCGCATAGGTCAGGCCGCCGTTTTTCAGGTTGTCGATGACGTGAACGTAATCGTCGGCGTTGACGACGATGGCGACATCCTTATGGTTCTTTGCGGCGCTGCGGACCATGGTCGGGCCACCGATGTCGATGTTCTCGATGGCGTCCGGCAGCGTACAGCCAGGCTTGGCGACGGTAGCGGCGAAGGGATACAGGTTGACTGCAACCAGGTCGATCGGGTTGATGCCATGCTCGGCCATGACTGCGCCATCCATATCACGGCGGCCAAGGATGCCGCCGTGAATCTTCGGATGCAGCGTCTTGACCCGACCATCCATCATCTCCGGAAAGCCGGTGTAGTCGGCTACTTCGACGGCGGCGATGTCATTGTCACGCAGCAGTTTAAAGGTGCCGCCGGTGGACAGGATCTCGACGCCCAGAGTGACGAGTGCGCGGGCAAAATCAACGACGCCGGTCTTGTCGGACACGCTGATCAGGGCGCGGCGGACGGGAAGGCGGGTGCTTTGGTCGGTCATGGACATTTCCTAAGAGCTACAGGCTGCAAGCGGATAGCTCTTAGGAAGACGGCTTGCACCGTTCCATCGGAGCTCACCGCTAATCAGAGAAGGTCGTACTGCTTGAGTTTCTTACGCAAGGTGCCACGGTTCAGGCCCAACAGCTCCGAGGCCTTGGTCTGGTTGCCCTTGACGTAATTCATCACGGTTTCCAGCAGTGGGGCTTCCACCTCGGAAAGCACCAGGTTGTAAACGTCCGTAACGTCCGCGCCTTCTAGGTGCGCGAAATAGTTATGCAACGCCTTCTCCACACTGCCTCGCAAGGTCTGACCTGCTTCGCTCGGCGTATTAAGGTGTTGCTTGAGGTTCACGTTGTCGCTCACGGATGTTGTTCCAGTTAACAAGGTTTCGTTCAACAGCGTCATGCAGCCACCCCTTTTCCTTCCCCCGAATCAGGGCGTGTACGGCGTTCGGCGAAAAATCCCCGAACGCTGGCGCATTGCGCATCCCTGTCTTCCAAACCGTTGAACCGGCCGCGGTATTCCTGCGCGCCGGGTAGTGTTGCCAGGTACCAACTGACGTGCTTACGGGCGATACGTACTCCCATCACATCGCCGTAGAACGCATGCAGTGCCTTGAGATGCTGCAGCAGAATACCCTCGATCTCCCCCAGCGTCGGAGGTGCCATCAGCTCGCCTGTCGCGAGGTAATGGTTTATCTCACGAAAGATCCACGGTTTACCCTGCGCGGCTCGGCCAATGAGCAGTCCGTCCGCACCCGTGGTGTCGAGCACCTGGCGGGCTTTTTCTGGTGTATCGATGTCGCCATTGGCAAACACCGGTATCGACACGGCCTGCTTGATCGCCGCGACGGTCTCGTATTCCGCTTCACCTGTGTAGAGGTCGGCACGCGTTCGGCCATGAACGGCCAGCGCGGCGATCCCAGATTGCTCGGCAATTCTCGCCACCGCGAGCCCGTTCTTGTTCTGCCTGTCCCACCCGGTACGGATTTTCAGGGTTACTGGCACATCAACCGCAGCGACCACAGCCTCGAGTATTTCCGAGACCAGCTTTTCATCCTTCATCAACGCCGAGCCGGCGGCCTTGTTGCACACTTTCTTGGCTGGGCAACCCATGTTGATGTCAATAATCTGCGCGCCCAGTTCGACGTTGCGAGCGGCCGCTTCGGCCAGCATTTGTGGATCGCCGCCGGCGATCTGCACTGAGCGCGGTTCTGGATCCCCGTCGTGCAGCAAGCGCAGGCGCGATTTGCGGCTGTTCCACAGGCGCACATCGCTGGTCACCATTTCCGACACCACCATGCCAGCGCCTAGACGTCGGCATAACTGGCGGAACGGCTGATCGGTCACGCCGGCCATGGGCGCGAGGATCAATCGATTCGGAAGGATATAGGGGCCGATGCGTACCGCTGACATGAAGATTCCCTGCTTGGAGCCTGCTTGTTAGGTCGATCGGGACAGCAAAAAAGGGTGTGCATAATACCCGCTACGGATGACGGGTTAAAGGCTGTTCTGAACAAAATCTGAACAGCTCCGAGCTTATAACCAGCGGTAGCATGCCGCCCCGAAAAAGGGGGCGGCAAAGGCCACTTATCGTCTCAGGCTGTGCGGTCGTTAATCGGGGGAGCGAAACGCGAGGCTGTAATTTACTGCCGTAATACCCGGGTCGAGAATATCCAGAGCAATGTGGATAGGAATCTGCGAAGGCATTTCCCGCTGTCCGGCGAGCTCTCCTGAGAGGTATTCGCCGGGCTTGAACGTACGCCGCGCAAGTGTCTGGCCCTGAATGTCGGCGAAGCGCACTTCCAATAATGGGAAAGGCTGGGCAAAGGGTGCGCGATTGTAGATGATCGCATCGACAACCAGCGCCCCAGCGAAGTCCGGGTGGCTGCGTACCACTAGATTGCTGCTCTTGATCTGGCTGATGTCGACTCTGGGCGGCAACTCGCAGCCAAGAGCAGGGCAGATTTTCTCCAGCCAAGGGCGGTACTCATCTTGTCGCGCGAGCTCGTCGAAGTTATAGGCGGCATACTGCGCTGCTAAGCCAAGCAGGGCGATCAGGTTCAATAAGCCCCAACCCAACCAGCGGCCCCAGGGGCGCCGGCGCGCCTGCCAATCGAGTTGCAATGGTTCATCGTCCAGTTCGAACAGCCGCTCCCCACGGCCGTATTCTCGCTCGGTGCTGACTGGTTTTCGGCCCGCCAGGGCAAACTGCGCACTGTTTTCGTCGGAATCGAACGGCCGATCGAGCAGGGGCTCGGTGCGTCCCGCTGAATTGAGCTGGCCGATCAATGGATCAGTAGTGCTTGCCAGTGGGCTCGGCGGCGCGGGGTGTTCGGCGCTCACTGGGGTGAAGTGGATATCCGAAATATCGGTGCCGGGCTCGGCGGTATGTTCTGGCTCCGCCTTGAGCGGCTCGTTGCGTATTTGGGGCGCTGATTCCGCGCTCAACAGCTGCTCGGCCCACGCTTCGTCGTCATCAATTGAATGGTCCGTGTGTTCGCTGTGCTGCTGTTCACCAGGTTGCGGTTCAAGTTCCAGGAACTCGCGGGACAGTTCCAACTCCTGTCGCTCAAGCTTTGCCAACTCTTCATCAAGATCAAGGCTATCCAGATCCAGATCGTCGTGGATCCAAAACGTGTCGTCTTGATCTACAGGTTTGTCTGGCAGCGCTCGCGCTTTTGGCGCGTCGCTGGCGGCGGAGAGGCGAGTGGCGTCTGCGCCCGCGTCGCTGTTGCCAGTCGTGTCTGCTTCTTGCAGGTAGCGGGCGGCATTGAAGAGCTCCATGCACGCACCGCACCGCACCACACCCTGGGCAGCGGCGAGCTGGGTGCGGCTGACGCGGAAGCTGGTCTGGCAATGGGGGCACTGGGTGACGAAGCTGGTCATGCGTTGGTCCGGCTTAAATGGCCGTAGTCTAGCGCATGCACGCCAGTGAGCCGCAGTGGAGAACGGCCGAGTTGAGTGCTCGGCCAGAGACTTTAATCACAGCCGACGGGTGCCGGTAATGCGCACCCAACCATCTTTGTCCGCCGTCGCGTCAAGCGCGAATTGATCTGCATAGGCGGCACGGACCTCTTCAGCCTGCTCGGCCAATATTCCCGACAGGGCCAGACGGCCGCCGGGCTTGACCCTTTCGATGATGCTCGGTGCCAGTGTCACCAGCGGGCCGGCGAGGATGTTGGCGACCACCACGTCAGCCTGGCCATCGGGAAGCTGCTCGGGCAGATAGAGCGGGAAGCGTGCAGGGTCGATGCCGTTGCGCCCGGCATTGTCACGCGATGCCTCGAGCGCCTGTACGTCGATGTCGGTTCCCACCGCTTGCTTTGCGCCTAAAAGCAGGGCAGCAATGGCCAAAATGCCGGAACCACAGCCGAAATCCAGCACGTCCAAACCATCTAGCGGCTGCGCGTCCAGCCACTCCAGACAGAGCGCCGTGGTCGGGTGAGTGCCGGTGCCAAAGGCCAGGCCGGGATCGAGCAATAGGTTCACCGCGTCCGGTTCTGGAGCAGCATGCCAGCTCGGCACGATCCATAGGCGACTGCCGAAACGCATCGGGTGGAAGCTGTCCATCCAGCTGCGTTCCCAATCCTGGTCTTCGATCCGCTCGAGCTGATACTCGGGCAGCTCGCCGCCCGTTAGGAGCTGCAAGTGGGCCAGGAGGTTGCTTTCGTCGGTATCGCCTTCGAATAGCGCCAGCAAATGTGTGTGTGACCACAGCGGGGTGGTGTTGAGATCGGGCTCGAATATTGGTTGATCTTCGGCGTCCATAAAGGTTACGGACACTGCGCCAACGCCCAATAGTGCGTCTTCGAGGGCTTCTGCCTGTTCCGGTGAGATGGCGAGACGAAGTTGTAGCCAGGGCATTGTGGCCTCTCGGAGCGAACGGCCGGGATAGGCGGCCGGGGAAAAGTCGAAATATTACTGGAGCCTGCGTGCAGCTTCCATCCGGCTGAAGCCAGAAACGACAAGGGCTGCCAATCGGCAGCCCTTGTCAATGTCAGCACTCGATCAGTGCTTGTCCATTCCCAGCTTCTTTTCCAGGTAATGGATGTTCACGCCGCCTTTGCAGAAGCCGTCATCTCGGACCAGATCCCGGTGCAGCGGGATGTTGGTTTTGATGCCATCGACAACGATTTCGTCCAGAGCGTTGCGCATGCGAGCCAGGGCCTCTTCACGTGTCGCGCCGTAGGTGATCAGCTTGCCGATCAGCGAATCGTAGTTCGGCGGCACCGAATAACCGCTGTACAGGTGCGAATCGACCCGGACGCCATTGCCGCCAGGCGCGTGGAAGTGCTTCACCTTGCCGGGGCTGGGCAGGAAGTTGGAGGGATCTTCGGCGTTGATCCGGCATTCCAGCGAATGCCCGCGAATGACCACGTCTTCCTGCTTGATCGACAATTTGTTGCCGGCAGCGATGCTGAGCATCTCCTTGACGATGTCGATACCAGTGACCATTTCGGTTACCGGATGCTCTACCTGTACGCGCGTGTTCATTTCGATGAAGTAGAAGCGACCGTCTTCGTAAAGAAACTCGAACGTACCGGCGCCCCGGTAGCCGATCTCGACGCAGGCATCGGTGCAGCGCTTGAGTACTTCGGCACGTGCTTTTTCGTCGATATAGGGGGCAGGTGCTTCCTCCAGAACCTTCTGATGGCGGCGCTGCAGTGAGCAGTCGCGGTCGCCCAGATGCACAGCGTTGCCCTGTCCGTCGGACAGCACCTGAACTTCGACGTGGCGCGGATTGCCCAGGAATTTCTCGAGATAGACCATCGGATTGCCGAACGCTGCGCCCGCTTCGGTACGAGTCAGCTTGGCCGATTTGATCAGGTCTTCTTCTTTGTGGACCACGCGCATGCCGCGGCCGCCGCCGCCGCCTGCTGCCTTGATGATCACCGGATAGCCGACTTCGCGTGCGATGCGCAGCGCTTCGTTTTCATCTTCCGGTAGCGGTCCCTCGGAACCCGGCACCACAGGCACGCCTGCTTTGATCATGGCTTCCTTGGCAGAGACCTTGTCGCCCATCAGGCGAATGGTTTCCGCTTTAGGACCGACGAAGGCGAAACCGGATTTCTCCACCTGCTCGGCAAAGTCGGCGTTCTCAGCCAGAAAGCCATAGCCGGGATGGATCGCCGTGGCGCCGGTCACTTCTGCGGCGGCAATAATCGAGGGGATGTGCAGGTAGGAGTTGGTGGCGAGGGCCGGACCGATGCAGACGGACTCGTCGGCCAGGGCCAGGTGCATCAGCTCTCTGTCTGCGGTCGAGTGAACTGCAACGGTCTTGATCCCCAGCTCTTTGCAGGCTCGCAGAATCCGCAGGGCAATTTCACCGCGGTTGGCGATTAGTACTTTTTCCAACATCGCTGGTTCTCCGCGGTTCAAACGATGGTGAACAGCGGCTGGTCGTATTCGACCGGCTGACCATTCTCCACCAGGATGGATTCGATGGTGCCGCTGGTTTCGGCCTCGATGTGGTTCATCATCTTCATCGCTTCGACGATGCAGAGGATGTCGCCTTTCTTAACGCTCTGGCCAACTTCGACGAAGTTTGCCGATTCCGGCGACGATGCGCGGTAGAAGGTGCCTACCATCGGCGAACGGACCACGGTGCCGTTTAGCTTCGGCTGCACCGGTGCGGCGTCGGCGGCTGGCGCTGCAGCAGGAGCGGCTGCCGGTGCTGGCATCGGTGCCTGGGCGTAGTAGGGCTGCTGCATTGCAACCTGCTTGCTGTGACGGCTGATGCGAACAGACTCTTCGCCTTCGTGAATTTCCAGTTCGTCGATACCGGACTCTTCCAGCAGTTCGATCAGTTTCTTGACTTTACGAATATCCATGAAGCGGTGACTCCCAAGTAGGTTCAAAGGGCATTGCTGCTCGCTTCTTCGAGGCCGGGCGCGTGTCGCGCGCGGTCCTGTCAGGAAGCAGCGAGTTGTTCCAGGGCGGCCTCCAATGCCAGGCGGTAGCCGCTGGCGCCAAGGCCGCAGATCACCCCTACCGCGACATCCGAGAAGTAGGAGTGATGGCGGAAAGGTTCACGCTTGTGCACGTTGGACAGGTGCACTTCGATGAATGGGATGCTCACCGCCAGCAGCGCGTCACGTAAGGCGACGCTGGTATGTGTGAAAGCGGCGGGATTGATCAGGATGAAGTCCACGCCTTCACCGCGTGCGGCATGGATGCGCTCGATCAGTTCGTACTCGGCATTGGATTGTAGGTGCAGCAGGTGATGGCCGGCGTCGCGGGCTCGCTGCTCCAGATCCTGATTGATCTGAGCCAGTGTTATGGCGCCATAAACGCCAGGTTCGCGAGTGCCAAGCATATTCAGATTCGGGCCGTGGAGGACCAGAAACGTCGCCATGAGTATTCCTTGTTGTTCTATCCAGCCAGCCGCTTGGAGCGCGTCGGTCGGTGAGGGGAAAAACTATGCCCGAAGCTAGGGCTGACTGTCCAGTCATGTCTTGATCGGCGTAAATGCCGACATTATGACTGGAGATTGCCGCAGGGAATCGTCTAGAGAGAGGCTTCGGCGCGGTCCAGTCGTTCAGCAAACTGGCTGGCATCGATTTCACCGACGACCCTGACGTCGGTCAGTTCATTGCCGGCGCGATCGAAGAATAGAACCGCAGGCGGTCCGAACAGGTTATAGCGGTCCAGCAAGGCCCGTTGTTCCGGGTTACTGTCCGTAATGTCGAAGCGAACCAGGCGGTAGTCTTCCAGGCGGGGTGCAATTTGAGGGGCGGCGAACACTTCGCGCTCTATCACCTTACAGCTGATGCACCAGTCGGCGTACCAGTCGAGCATTAACGGCTGGCCGGCTGCTTGGGCCGCTTTAAGCTGGGCGTCGAGTTCATCTGGGGTGGTTATCGTGCGCCAGGCTTCAGTTTCGCTGGCCAAACTGTTGCCGACGGCTGACGTCGAGCGGGGCAATGGGCGAAGCGGATCGGAGCCACCTTGCAGCGCACCGACCCAAGCCGCCAGGGCATAGACCAGCAGGACCAAGCCCAGTAATTGTGCCAGTTTTTGTCTGGGAGTCTTGAGACCGAACTCCAAGGTGCCAAGGAACAATGCCGTGCCGGCGGCCAGCAAACCCCACAGTGCCAGCGCCAGCGGACCTGGCAAAACCCGCTCGAGCATCCATACCGCGACTGCCAGCAGCAGCACACCGAACACGTTGCGCACCGTGACCATCCATGGTCCGCTCTTGGGGAGCAGGGCGCCGCCGCCAATGGCGAATAGAATCAGCGGTGTGCCCATTCCCAGACCAAGGGCAAACAGTTTGAGTCCGCCACCCAGCGCATCGCCACTGGCGCTGATATACAGCAGAGCGCCAGCAAGCGGTGCCGAGACGCATGGCGAAACCAGCAGGCTGGAGACAGTGCCGAGCAGTGCGGCACCGACGAAGGAGCCGCCCTTGGCGTTACCCGCAATACGCTCGAGGCGGTAGCCCATGGCCTGCGGGACGCGCAGCTCGAACAGTCCGAACATGGCCAGGGCAAAGGCGACGAAAAATAGCGCGAATGGCACTAGGATCCAGGGAGATTGCAGGCGTGCCTGCAGATTGAGCTCGGCTCCGAACATACCCATAAGCGCACCGAGCACGGCGAAGCCGGCCGCCATTGGCAAGACGTAGGCGAGCGATAGACCAAAGCTGCGCATCCCGCCGATCTGTCCGCGCAAAACGACCCCGGACAGAATCGGCAGCATTGGCAAGACGCACGGTGTGAAGGTCAGCCCCAAACCCGCGAGAAAGAATAACGCCACCGAGCGCCAGGAGAGACCGGCACTGGTGGCATCGGTCTGACTGTCTGGAGGCGATGCTTTGGGCGGCCCTGTCGGCGCGCCACCAATATCGAGAGATTCGGTTTCCGGCGGATAGCACAAGCCTTTGTCTGCGCAACCTTGGTAAGTCACCTGCAACGTAAAGGGTTGGTTCTGCGGGTTGCGAATCGGTAGCTCGACGTCGAGCACGCCGTAATAGACTTCGACTTCGCCGAAATAGTCATCGGTCTTCTGCTCGCCGGCTGGAAGATTCGCCTCGGCGACCACAACCCCAGGCGTATCGGTCCTGAATTTGAACTGGTGCCGGTAGAGGTAATAGCCTTCCGCCGCGACGAAACGCAGTTTCACCAGCTCCGGCGAGGCGTCGATCAGGTTCAGGCGAAACGCCTCGCGTACCGGCAAGAAGTCCGCGCTGTTGTTCAGGCCTCCAAGCGTCACGCTAGGACGGCTGTCAAACAGGCCTGCGGCGGCAGGGAGGGCGAAGAACAGGAGCAGCAGACTCAGCAAACGGCGCATGGTCATCTCACAGGAAGCAGTGACCGCATGATACCCAACGCGGCCAATCGTCGCTCGTACGCAACGTCGCACTAGCGCACGTTCTGTAACCAGATGGTGCCGTCCTGCTCGATGCATGGCAGCGCCCGCAATGCCTGTCCTGCACAGGGGCCGGCCACGCACTCGCCACTATCGATGAGAAACAGGGCGCCGTGGGTGGCGCACTGGATCAGGCTGCCGCTGCTGTCGAGGAACTGGTCCGGCAACCATTCCAGAGGGATTCCGCGATGTGGGCAACGATTCTGATAAACGTAGAGTGTGCCCTCCTTGCGTATTGCCAGCAGGCGCTGCCCTTCTCGTTCGAAACCCTTGCTCTGGCCCTCCGTCACCTCAGAGGCATCACACAGTCGAATCATCCGGACCTCCTTATTTCGAGAGAATTATCACTCAATCAGCAGTCGCTGGGTTGGCTAACGGCTGATAGCGCTGGCGGAGCCGGTGGCTGGCTTTTATTCTTCTGCTCAAATTTCAACTGGCGAAACTTTTGATGAGCCCAGTGCTATCCGCACGCCCACTGTTTATTTCGCTGGGACTCGTGTGGCTGATCGCGTTCTGGTTGTCGCTGTCGCTTGGGCCGGTCACTCTACCGCTGGGCGATACCTTAAAAGCCTTGCTGCAACTGTTTGGCTTATCGATTACGGGCGAGGGCGCTGACCAAGCCGCTCTGATCCTCGGACAGATACGCTTGCCACGCGCCTTGCTCGGGTTAAGTGTGGGGGCGGTACTGGCATTGTCCGGCGTCGCCATGCAGGGGTTATTTCGCAATCCACTGGCTGACCCTGGGCTGGTCGGTGTTTCCAGTGGTGCCGCACTAGGCGCCGCCGCCACCATCGTTGGTGGTGAGCTCGTCGGCGGAATCTCCCCGCTGCTGGAGCCTTATCTGCTGTCAATCAGTGCGTTTCTCGGTGGCCTGGGTGTCACCTGGCTGGTTTATCGGCTTGGTCGTCGGGACGGGCGCACGCATGTCGCGACGATGCTGCTCGCTGGCATTGCACTGACCGCTCTTGCTGGAGCGGTGATCGGGCTCTTCACCTACGTTGCGGATGACAAAGCGTTGCGTACGTTGACCTTCTGGAATCTCGGCAGCCTCAACGGGGCGAGCTATGCACGGCTCTGGCCGCTATTGCTGGTGACTGCGGCGATGACGTTCTGGTTGCCTCGCCGTGCGCGGGCACTGAATGCGCTGCTGCTGGGCGAATCGGAGGCACGTCACCTCGGCTTTGATGTGGAACGACTCAAGCGCGAACTGGTTTTCTGCACAGCGCTCAGTGTCGGCGCTGCGGTAGCGGCGGCCGGCATGATCGGCTTCGTTGGGCTGGTGGTTCCACATCTGGTGCGGCTGATGATCGGTCCCGACCACCGGTTACTGTTACCGGCTTCGGCGTTGGCTGGGGGGAGTCTGTTGCTGCTTGCCGATCTCCTTGCTCGGCTTCTGCTGGCGCCTGCCGAGTTGCCGATCGGTATCGTCACTGCATTGCTGGGCGCGCCTTTCTTTCTTTACCTGTTATTGCGGCAGCCGCAGTGATGCTCAGTATTCGCGGAGGCTCAGTTCGGCGAGGCGCTTCCGACGTCCTCGCTGACGTTAACGTGGCTTTGGACGCAGGCGAGGTTTTAGGGGTGTTGGGGCCAAACGGAGCAGGGAAGAGCACCCTGCTTGCCGCGCTGAGTGGCGAGCTGCCTGTCGGTGCTGGCGAGGTGCTGTTGCATCAGAAACCGCTGCACAGCTGGAGTGGTCCGGAGCGCGCGCGCTGTCTGGCGGTTTTGCCGCAGAATTCAACCTTGAATTTCGGTTTTCGCGTCGACGAAGTGGTCGGCTTAGGTCGGCTGCCACATGAAAGCGGTCTCGAAGCCGACCGGGCTATCGTCTCGGCTGCACTGGGTGCTGCAGATGCGCAGCATCTGGCCCAGCGCAGTTACCTGTCGCTGTCCGGAGGCGAACAGCAGCGCGTGCACCTTGCGCGGGTACTCGCGCAGCTATGGCCCGGGCGTACTGGGCAAGTATTGTTGCTCGACGAGCCTACGGCCATGCTCGATCCGTTGCATCAGCACAGCATCCTTTACGCGATCTGCCAGTTCGCCAAACTGGGCGGCGCGGTACTGGTCATCCTGCATGATCTCAACCTTGCGGCACGCTACTGCGATCGTCTGGTGCTGCTGGCTAACGGACGTGTACATCTGAGCGGTACGCCCGAACAGGTGTTGCGGTCTGAGCCACTGAAGTCGGTGTTCGGCCTCGATGTGCTGATCCAGCGCCACCCGGAAAGAGACCACCCGCTCGTTATTGCTCGCTGAGGATTGATGTATGCGATTGCTATTGCCCCTGGTCGTGATCTTGCTCACCGCCGCTTGTCAGTCACTACCACCCTTGCCAGCCTGGCAAAGTCCAGAGGGTCTCGAGCATCCCGACCTGGGGCGGATCGTCGATCTGCAAAGCGGCGAACAGATATCGCCGAGGCGGTTGCTCGACGAGCTAGCCAAGGTCGATGAGGTATTGGTAGGGGAGCGCCATGACAACCCAGACCACCATGCCCTCCAGCTTTGGCTTCTTCAGGCCTTGGCACAGCGCCGGGCGCAGGGGAGTCTGCTGCTGGAAATGCTCAACCCGGATCAGCAGGACAAGGTCGCTAAGGTGCAAGCATTGGTTGACCGTGGGCAGTGGCCAGCTGACCTGCCTGCTGCGCTGGACTGGCAAAAAGGTTGGGAATGGCGGTTGTACGCCCCGCTGGTCAAGCATGCGTTGGCGCAGCCCTATCCTTTGCTGTCAGCCAATCTCGATCGAGAGGAAATCATGCGTGTCTACCGCCGTATACCAACGCTCACCGGTGCGGCCGCTGACAAGAACGTGCAGGGGATCTTGCTCGCGCAGATTCGGACGTCCCACTGCGACCTGCTGCCAGAGAAGCAGCTGCCCGCCATGCTCGCAGTCCAGCAGCAACGCGACCTGCGAATGGCCGAGCAGCTGAATTCCGCGCCGAAGCCGGCAATGCTAGTGGCAGGTGCTTTTCATGTCCGGCGTGATCTCGGCGTGCCTTTGTATCTTTCGAGTCGAGATCGCAATCCCGCGACGCGAGTATTGATGTTTGTCGAAGTGGGAGACAGGGCTCCCTCCGATCAGGCCGATTTCGTCTGGTTTACCCCGGCTCAGCCGCAGCAGGATCATTGCGCCGAACTTCGTAAGGCAACCGAGTAGCTGGGAACAGAGGTTCAGCGGAGCTAGTGTTTCGCGGGCAAAAAAAGACCCGGCAAGAGCCGGGTCAAAACCGTGATTAGCCTGATGAGGAGATAACCTGAAAGGCCGACTGCCCGTCCTTTCAGTTTACCGGCTGATCTTGCGACCAGTGGTGCTAATAATAACAATTCTCATTCGTTAGTCAACAGCCGAACTCAAATAAAGTTTTCGTCCAAGATAATGGGATCTACGCGCTGGCGGTGAGGGGCATGCGCAGCTGCGTCACCTCTTTGTTCAGCAAATCGATGCGCCTGGCCATGCTTTCGATGAGGCTGTGCGCAATCTTGGGATTGCTGTGCATCAGGCTGAGAAATTGGTCCTTGGGGATAAGCATAACGGTGCAGGCGACAGTGGCGACGACGGTCGCGCTGCGCTTCTCTTGGGTGAATACGGCCATGGCCCCAAAGATCTCATCGCGCTGTACGTCGCCGACTTTCTGTCCATCGACAAGCGCGTCGGCATGGCCTTCGATGATGATGAACACGTTGTCCGCATCGTCGCCCTGTCGAATCAATTCCTCTCCCGCGGCGAAATGCTGAAACCCGGTGGTGGGGTGGATCTCGGGTTGCTTCAGTCGCGCCAACGCATCTGACAACAGCGCTGTCTGCCCAATCAGGTATTGGGTGAAGAGCTCTTGCCGCCGCTGATCCGCATGAATATGGCGAAACACCGCACTGCGTGCATAGGGAACCAGACGAATCGATTCATCGCTGCGATAACGGCACAGCGGCAGTTCGATTCCTTGGCGTAGTCCGAGCAGGTCGCCTTCCTGCATGTAGAACAATGGTCTTTCGTCGACCAGTGCATGCAACAGGCCGCTCTCGATGACGAATAGGTGCTGCTCGGGTAGGTCTTCCGCCAGATCGTCGGAACCCTTGATCTCGATAGGTGGTGCAGAAGGGGTGAGCCCTTCAAGCAGTTGCGCGGGGATCCCCTGCAAACGGTTGATCAGTTGATCGGCATAGGCCGGTTGTTCCCCGAGTAGATACATGTCGGCAATCCTTGGACAAGCGGGCTCACAGAGGTGGAGCGATGCGCGTGCTCACCATAAGGCCGCGCCTGACGAGAGTAAATCGCGCCGAGCGGGCATTGTGAGCTAGCTCTTGTCTCGGTAATCACACCGGGCCAGGTGCTGGTTCAGCTCGGTTTTCAGGGGGGCCGGCAGTTCCTTCCAATTAATGTCTCGCAACGCCCCTTCGATGGCATAAAGCAACACTCTCGAGGCGCTGAATCCCCGTGACTTAACCGCCTGGTAGGCACTGACCGCGCCGAGTCGACGCAGGTCATCGGCCGTATGGATGCCCGAGGCGTGCAGCCATTGCGCGGATGTCTTGCCAAGATTTCTCAAGGTCAACAGTTCGTCGTGCATGATTGCTCCTATCGGCCTGGGTAGCCGGCGAGGAAATGAAGCGGCCAGCGAACCCGGCGCTGGTGTTCCGGATTCCCCCATAGACGCTTGAACTCAGATTCGAGTGAAGTCACCGGATCTTGGCCATGGATCTGCTGCCACTGCTTCACTGCCGACCAAGTGCGCAGGTAGCCAAGCAGCTGCGGCAGGTTCCAGTGGGCTTCGAGGGCAAATTCTGGAGGTTGGAAGGTTGTGAATGGTGCTTGGATATCTCGATAGCCCGCATCGACGCTGGCGCGTCCTGGTGGCCAGTAGCCGCTCAGGGTTTCGCCATGCAGCTGCTCGATCATGGCATCCAGCGGCGGTTCGATACGAAGCAAGCTGTAGCACCACGCGCAGAACAGCCCATCTGCTGACAGCACTCGCTTCGCTTCGTCAAAGAAGGCCGGGGTAGCGAACCAGTGCAATGCCTGTGCGACCACAATCAAGTCGGCCACACTATCGCGCAGCGGCAACTGCTCAGCTTGCGCCGCGAATCGCTCCGCAGATCGCCAGTCGGTACTGCCGGTCAGTTGGCCAGGGCTGGCATCGCACGCCACAACTCGGTCGAAGTGGTCCACCAATCCCCGTGTAGCCTGGCCAGTGCCAGACGCAACGTCGAGTGCGCAGCTGGGCACCGAGCACTGTTCGGCGAGCCAATTGAACATGCTGCTCGGATACGTGGGGCGGAACTGTGCGTAGTCGTCAGAACGAATTGAAAAGAGCTGGACGCTATCACCCATGGCAACGGTCCAGCGATACCAATGGCAGAACACAGTGAGACATGGCCGACTTCCGCTGACAGACATGTTCAGTATAGAAGCACCGCTGGGTTCTGCCTTCAGCGGTGCTTGGATGGCGCTTTTCCGTACAGGAAGCGTTGTCCTCCCGGGTGTCAGAGGCCCGGCAGGCGCTGCCGAATTGCGCTCACCAACGCGTCAAGGCTCCCCGCTTCGGGTGTGTTGATCTGCCGGTTAAGCAACTGCTCACTCTCGCTCAGCGGCTCGCGAGATGACTGTTGAGCGTTGATCACAGCCATCGTGGCATCGGACGGATCGCCGCCCTTGGCCTGGCGCTGGGTGAGCCACTGTTCGATGACGGCGTCGGGCGCCTCGCAGCTCAGGATCATAAAGGGCACGCCGGTAGCCTCTGCAACTTGCCAGGCCGCTTGACGATACTGATGTTTCAGGTAGGTCGCATCAATGACCACCGAGAAGCCGGCGCTAAGCGCGGTCTCGGCTAGCGAGTGCAACCGCTGATAGGTGGCATCGCCAGCCTCGGCATTGTAGATGCCGGCATTTACCTCGGACGCCAGGGCCTCTGGTTGCTGACCGTAGAGCCGTTTGCGTTCGACATCCGAACGTATACGGATAGCGCCCAGAGCCTCTACCAGGCGCAGCGCAACCTGGCTCTTGCCAACCGCCGATACGCCGTGAGTGATGGCAAGGAAGCGGGAGGGGATAGCGCTGTAGCTTTCGGCCAGATTGGCGTAACTACGATACTGGCGCAGGACGATCCGGCGCTGCACGGCGTCCTCTTCCTGGTGCAGCCGGAATAGGCTGACCTTCGCCCTAACAAGCGCTCGGTAAGCTTTATAGAGGTTGAGCAGTTGCAGCGCGGCGTAGTCGCCAGTGCGTTCTAGCCAGCCGTTGATAAAGCGCCGTGCCTGACACTTCAAACCTCGGTCTTCTAGGTCCATCGCCAGGAAGGCTGCGTCGGATGCGATGTCGATCAGGCGAAATGGCTCGTTGAATTCGATGCAGTCGAACAGCACCACTTTGCCTTTTATGATGGCGGCATTGCCCAAATGCAGATCGCCGTGGCATTCACGAATGAAGCCTTGCTGGCTGCGTTGCTCGAGCAATGGCTGCAAACGGGCGATGCTGGTTTCGGTCCAGTCCAGCAGGGCATCGAGTTGCTGCAGGTCTGCTTGCTCGGTGAGCAAAGGCCGAATCTGCTCGAAGTTCTGCCGCATCGGCGCGACGATCCCTTCGGCGCTGTTCAGCGGATGGTCCGCAGCCACCTGCGGAATGCTCAAGTGGAACCCGGCGATTTGCTCGGCGAGGGCATCAATGTGATTGTCCGTCAGCTCACCCCGTGCCTGTACCTCCGCCATCAGCTGCGTTTGTGGGAACTCGCGCATTTGCAACAGGTATTCGATGGGTTCCCCATTTCCACCGATTTCCGGTTCTTCGACACTGCCAGTGACAGGCAGAACCTGGAGATACAGATCCGGCGCCATACGCTGGTTCAGGCGCAGCTCTTCCTCGCAATAATGCTTGCGTGCCGTGAGGTCGGTGAAGTCGAGGAAGCCGAAATCAACCGGCTTCTTCATCTTGTAGGCGTGCGCGCCAGTAAGGATGACCCAGGAAATATGGGTCTCGATGACTTTAAAGCCGTCGACCGGGTGGGGGTACAGGGCCGGATTCTGCAGTGCAGCAATCAGAGCTTGGCTCACGGTCACTCCTTGTAGGTTTGTTGGACGGGTGTGTGAGCACTTTCGGGAGACAGTTCACACAGTCAAAAACGCTCCATTATGTCCATCCTCGGTAAGCGTGCAAACCGCCAAGAGGCCGTCTTCGGCGCAAATCAAAGTGCGTATAATGCGCCGCCATGACTAAATCACGCTCGTCTCGCTCCCGTTCCAAACGCCGTTCCGGTGCTTCGCGCCCCTGGCTAGGCTGGATTATCAAACTCTCCATCGTCGCGCTGGTACTGCTGGCTGGCGTCGCGGTATATCTCGATGCGGTGGTGCAGGAGAAATTTTCCGGCAAGCGCTGGACGATCCCTGCGACGGTTTATGCCAGGCCGCTGGAATTGTTTGTTGGGCAAAAACTCGACAAGGATGACTTTCTCAACGAGGTCGATGCGTTGGGCTATCGCCGAGAGAAATCGGTGAGTGGACCGGGAACTGTGTCGGTCGCCAGCAATGCGGTCGAAATGCATACACGGGGTTTCCGCTTCTATGAGGGTGCGGAAGAGTCTCGGCGGATCCGTGTGCGGTTTTCTGGAGACTTCGTCGCGGGGCTTGCGCACATGGACGGTGGCGAGCTGCCGGTAGTACGTCTCGAGCCACTGGTCGTGGGCGGGTTATACCCCGCGCACAACGAAGACCGCATTCTGATCAAGCTTGATCAGGTACCGCCCTATCTGGTTGAAACACTGGTTGCTGTTGAAGATAGGGAGTTCTTCGATCATTTAGGCGTGTCGCCTAAATCCATTGCGCGTGCCGTCTGGGTGAACCTTACTGCTGGGGAGGTTCGCCAGGGCGGCAGCACACTGACGCAGCAGCTGGTGAAGAACTTCTATCTCACCAACGAGCGCAGCCTGAGTCGTAAGGCTACCGAAGCCATGATGGCAGTGCTGCTTGAGCTCCACTACGACAAGCCAGAGATCCTCGAAGCCTATCTGAACGAGGTTTTTCTTGGTCAGGATGGTCGTCGCGCCATTCACGGCTTCGGTTTGGCAAGCCAGTATTTTTTTGGAAGGCCACTGGCAGAGCTCAAGCTCCAGCATGTGGCCCTGTTGGTCGGCATGGTCAAGGGGCCGACTTACTACAATCCTCGCCGCCATCCTGAACGTGCCTTGGAGCGGCGTAATCTGATCATCGATCTGTTGGCTGAGCAGCAGGTAATCAGCCCGGAGGAAGCTGCCCAGGCGCGGCAAGCGCCGCTTGGCGTGACGCAGCGTGGCAGCCTGGCTGACAGCTCCTATCCGGCATTTCTCGACCTTGTGAAGCGGCAGTTGCGAGAGGACTATCGCGACGAGGACCTTACTGAGGAAGGACTGAGGGTTTTCACCAGCTTCGATCCGATCATTCAATCCAAGGCTGAAAAGGCCATGACCGACACGCTTAAGCGTCTGGGCAAGGCAGCCGAGGGCGTTGAAGGCGCGATGCTGGTCACCAACCCGGAAACCGGCGAGCTGCAGGCCATGCTGGGTAGCCGCCATCCAGGCTTTGCCGGCTTCAATCGGGCGCTGGACGCATCGCGTCCGATTGGCTCGCTGATCAAGCCGGCGATCTATCTCGCTGCGCTGGAGAAGCCCAGCCAATACACCCTGACCAGCCTGCTGGAGGACGAGCCGTTCTCAGTCAAGGGAACCGACGGCAAGGTGTGGAAACCACAGAATTACGGGCGTACCGCTCATGGCACGGTCTATCTCTATCAGGCCTTGGCCAACTCCTACAACCTGTCGACCGCGCGGCTTGGCCTGGATCTCGGCGTGCCACACGTGCTCAAAACGCTGGCGCGCTTGGGCGCTTCGCCCGACTGGCCGGCCTATCCCTCGATGCTGCTGGGGGCGGGCGGATTGCGCCCGATCGAAGTTGCAGGGGTTTACCAGACGATAGCCAACGGCGGCTTCAACACCCCGTTGCGGGCCATTCGCAGTGTCGTCGCGGCCGATGGCGAACCCCTAAGTCGCTATCCGTTCAAGATTGAGCAGCGGTTCGATCCTGGTGCTATCTACCTGACGCAATACGCCATGCAGCGAACGATGCTCGAAGGGACTGGGCGTTCTGTCTACAATCAGGTCCCGAAATCGCTGGCACTGGCAGGCAAGACTGGTACTACCAATGATTCGCGTGATAGCTGGTTTGCGGGCTTCAGTCAGGATTTGCTCGCGGTAGTCTGGTTGGGGCGCGACGACAACGGCAAGACCTCGTTGACCGGCGCCACAGGTGCGTTGCAGGTATGGGCTGATTTCATGCGTCGTGCCGATCCACTCCCCCTGCAAATGCCCGTGCCGGATAACGTCTCCATGGCCTGGGTCGATGCACAAACCGGTGAGGGGACATTGGAAAACTGCCCGGGCGCCGTACAGATGCCCTATATCCGCGGCAGCGAGCCGGCGCCGGGGCCGGGTTGCGGTATGCAGGCCCCGGCTGAGTCGGTCATGGATTGGGTTCGTGGCTGGTTGCCATAGCTGGCGGCTGGCCGGTTGGTTTATCAAGAGGTTTGAACTGTGAACAAGCAATGGATGATCGTATTGGTGGCGGCGGTGCTACTGCCGGGTTGCGCCTCGGTCAAGCGCGGCGCAATACCCGTCGTTGATTCGGGGGCGCCGGTATCGGAGGAGGCTTCTGCGCGTCAGCCCAACCGCCGGGCTAATGCACCTGCGGTCACCGCGCAATCTGTGCCTGCGGACTCGGGCGTGATGGTCATGGTGCCGCAGCACAGCTCCGAACCGTTGCAAACCTTCGGTGCACCCGATGGCGCCTTCTCTGGAGACTCTGCGCAACCGCCTGTAGGCGGGACAGGTCAGTGGACGCCGCCCGCTCAGTCCGCGCCGATGCCCGCCCCGGCCCAGCGACAGCCAATGCCCAGCGGAATCCCGTCAAGCAGCGGCACCTTGTCAGCAGACGAACAGCTTGATGGGCCGGTGCTGGCACTGCTCACCACTGCGCAGCAACTACAGGGCGGAGGTGACCTCAACGGAGCTGCGTCCAGTCTCGAGCGTGCTCAGCGAATCGCCCCGCGCGAACCTCAGGTGCTCTATCGTCTGGCTCAGGTTCGTCTGGCGCAAGGGGATGCCGTTCAGGCTGAACAGCTGTCTCGGCGCGGGCTGAGTTATGCGAGCGACCGGCCAGCTCTGCAGGCCAGTCTCTGGGAACTGATTGCCCAGGCACGTGAGCGTCAGGGAAATGCTGCTGGCGCTGCTCAGGCGCGCGAGCGGGCCAAGGTCTCGATGTGATGGACGATCGGGTGCCGGCGTTGGCTGACCAGTTGCTACTGATCGAGCGCGAGCTTCGGGTGCTTGGGGTTTGGGCGTCGTCGCCGCCTGCGCCTGAGGCGCTCGCCAGTCAGGAGCCGTTCTGCGTCGATACACTGGCGTTCGATCAGTGGTTGCAGTGGATTTTTCTGCCCCGCATGAAACACATTCTGGAGCAAGGCCAGCCGCTCCCGACTGTGTCGGGGATTCTGGCGATGGCCGAAATGGTTTATCAAGATCAGCCGCAGCGCGTGGTCGGGTTGTTTGACGCGCTTGAAACTTTCGATCGGTTGATCAGTGGCGGCGAGGGCTAACCAACGCCCGCAGGTAGGCAGACGTTGATTGCTGTGTTCAGTTGCAGTTGTCGGCGATTTTCTGTTTTGTTTCGCCAATACGCGCCTGGCGCTCCTCTTCGTTCAGGCGTCGATTACCACCTTCTTCTTCTACACGCACGCGCGGGTTGTTCTGCAGTTGCGCCAGGTTGGTGCGCAGGGTAGTGCAATATTGCTGCCGCTCGGCTTCCTGCTCTGCTACCTGTTGCTTCACCTTGCGGTCAATGTCGCGCTGTTCGGACTCGCCTGATTGTTGCGAAGCGGCGCTTTCGGTCATGGCCGGCTTTGGCGGGGCGATGGCCGTATTCAGCGTTTCGGCCGGCCGGCCTTGGGGTGGCTGTGCTCCGAAATGTGTAACGCCTTCAGCATCGACCCACTTATAAACCTGGCCGGCCATGATATTGCTGCTCAGTGCAAGCAGCAGGCCGCCTGCGAGAATGGTCAAACGCATGCTTTTCCCTTTAGTGGATGCAAAACCAAGCCGGTACTATACGCAAAAGACAGAGGGCTTCATTCTGCGCTGGATCACAGCTGAATACAGCCGAAGGGCAACAGCAGACTTGACTTGGCCAAGCCTAATCCGAACAATTCCATGCTTGCTGTTCTGAGGGGCCGCCGCAAGCGAGCCCTTCGCTCAATCATGAGGTGCATACCCGCGCCGACCTGCAACACCCGCAACGCGTTACCTCGCGCTGGGAGGGGCGCCCCGCAACACTTTGGGGCTTCCCTAATACTCGCTTTGACAGTAGCTGACGTAGTCGGCGACCACCGTCGCTCACGCACTGCTTGGCAGTAAACCTAATTCTGGCCGGTCCGACGCGGAGCGGCTATCTGGCGTTCTAGAGGTGAACAACGTGGAACTTTTATCCGGCGCTGAAATGGTCGTCCGCTTCTTGCGCGACGAAGGCGTTAAGTACATCTACGGTTATCCCGGCGGCGCCTTGCTGCACATCTATGATGCGCTGTTCAAGGAAAAGGAAGTCACGCATATCCTTGTTCGTCATGAGCAGGCTGCCACTCACATGGCCGATGGCTATGCGCGTGCCACTGGTAAGGCCGGTGTAGTACTGGTTACCTCTGGTCCAGGCGCGACCAATGCCATCACCGGCATTGCAACTGCCTATATGGACTCGATCCCGATGGTGGTTATATCAGGGCAGGTTGCCAGCAATATGGTTGGCACCGATGCCTTCCAGGAAACCGACATGATCGGTATTTCCCGCCCCATCGTTAAGCACAGTTTCATGATCAAGCATCCTTCGGAAATTCCCGATGTGATGAAGAAAGCGTTCTACCTGGCTCAGTCCGGCCGTCCCGGTCCTGTCGTTGTCGACATCCCTAAGGACATGACCAACCCGGCCGAAAAGTTCGAATACGTCTATCCGAAAAAAGCCAAGCTGCGTTCATACAGCCCGGCCGTTCGTGGGCATTCCGGGCAGATTCGCAAGGCGGCCGAGCTCCTGCTGACGGCCAAGCGACCGATCATCTATGCCGGTGGCGGCGTGATCATGGGTGGCGCATCTTCGCAGCTCACTGAGCTGGCCAAGATGCTCAATCTTCCGGTCACGAACACGCTCATGGGGTTGGGCTGCTATCCAGGCAGCGATCGTCAGTTCGTCGGTATGCTGGGTATGCACGGTAGCTACACGGCAAATCTGGCGATGCACCATTCCGATGTCATCCTGGCCGTGGGTGCGCGCTTCGACGATCGCGTGATCAATGGCGCGACCAAGTTCTGCCCGAACGCCAAAATTATTCACATCGACATTGATCCGGCTTCCATCTCCAAGACCATCAAAGCGGACATCCCGATCGTCGGCCCGGTCGATAGCGTGCTCACCGAGATGGTCGCTATCGTCAAGGAGATCGGTCAGACACCAAACGCCGAGACCGTCGCCAGTTGGTGGAAGCAGATCGAGGAATGGCGGGGCAGCCGTGGCCTGTTTCCCTACGATAAGGGCGACGGCACCATCATCAAGCCTCAGGCGGTTATCGAAACTCTGTGTGAAGTAACCAAGGGCGACGCTTACGTGGCTTCGGACGTGGGTCAGCACCAGATGTTTGCCTGCCAGTACTACAAGTTCGACAAGCCGAACCGCTGGCTGAACTCCGGTGGCCTTGGGACCATGGGCTTCGGATTTCCAGCTGCGATGGGCGCAAAACTGAACTTCCCTGAAGCCGACGTCGCCTGTGTAACGGGTGAAGGCAGCATTCAGATGAACATTCAGGAGCTGTCGACCTGCCTGCAGTACGACCTCCCGGTGAAGATCATCAATCTCAACAACGGTGCGTTGGGCATGGTTCGCCAATGGCAGGACATGCAGTACAACAGCCGCTACTCGCACTCCTACATGGAGTCGCTGCCTGACTTCGTTAAGCTGGTCGAAGCGTATGGGCATGTTGGGATGCGCATCACTGAGCTGAAGGATCTAAAGCCAAAAATGGAAGAGGCCTTTGCCCTGAAAGACCGTTTGGTCTTCTTGGACATTGCGGTCGACACCAGCGAGCACGTCTATCCGATGCAGATCAAAGACGGCGCCATGCGCGATATGTGGCTCAGCAAGACGGAGCGGACCTGATCATGAGACACATCATTTCTCTGCTGATGGAAAACGAACCAGGTGCATTGTCTCGCGTGGTCGGACTGTTCTCGCAGCGCAACTACAACATCGAAAGCCTGACCGTAGCACCAACCGAAGACCCAACGCTGTCCCGGCTAACGCTGACGACGGCGGGCCACGAGGAAGTGATCGAGCAGATCACCAAGAACCTCAACAAGTTGGTCGAGGTCGTCAAACTGGTCGACCTATCCGAGAGTGCTCACATCGAGCGCGAGCTCATGTTGATCAAAGTGAAGGCAACCGGAGCGCAGCGTGCCGAAGTCAAGCGTACGACCGACATCTTCCGTGGGCAGATCGTCGACGTGACCTCCAACGTCTATACCATCCAGCTGGCCGGTACGACCGACAAGCTGGACAGTTTCATCCAGGCCATCGGTACGACATCGATTCTGGAAGTGGTGCGCAGCGGTGTTACGGGTATATCTCGCGGCGACAAAGTGCTGAGCATCTAATACGACTTATCGAATGGCCCAACCGGCCAGCAACAGGGGTGATTCCATGAAAGTTTTTTACGATAAAGATTGCGACCTTTCCATTATCCAGGGCAAGAAAGTCGCCGTTATCGGCTACGGCTCCCAGGGCCATGCTCATGCATGCAACCTTAAAGATTCCGGTGTAGATGTAACCGTTGGCCTGCGTGCCGGCTCCCCGTCGGTAGCCAAAGCCGAAGCCCACGGCCTGAAAGTGGATAACGTAGCCGCCGCTGTTGCCGCTGCGGATGTCGTTATGATTCTGACGCCCGACGAATTCCAGGGCCGCCTGTACCGCGACGAGATCGAGCCGAACCTGAAGAAGGGCGCTACGCTGGCTTTCGCGCACGGCTTCTCCATTCACTACAATCAGGTTGTACCGCGTGCCGACCTCGACGTGATCATGATTGCACCAAAGGCGCCGGGCCATACCGTTCGCTCCGAGTTCGTCAAGGGCGGTGGTATTCCTGATCTGATCGCGATCTACCAGGACGCTTCCGGTAACGCCACGAACGTCGCTCTTTCGTACGCATCGGGCGTCGGTGGCGGCCGTACCGGCATCATCGAAACCACCTTCAAGGACGAGACCGAAACCGATCTGTTCGGTGAGCAGGCAGTTCTGTGTGGTGGTTGCGTCGAGTTGGTCAAGGCCGGTTTCGAAACACTGGTCGAAGCCGGTTATGCGCCGGAAATGGCTTATTTCGAGTGTTTGCATGAGCTGAAGCTGATCGTCGACCTCATGTTCGAAGGCGGTATCGCCAACATGAACTACTCCATCTCCAACAACGCGGAGTACGGCGAGTATGTGACCGGCCCGGAAGTCATCAACGCCGAATCCCGCGCCGCGATGCGCAATGCGCTGAAGCGTATTCAGGACGGCGAGTACGCCAAGATGTTTATCACCGAAGGCGCTGCAAACTACCCGTCGATGACAGCCTATCGCCGTAACAACGCTGCGCATGGCATCGAAGTGGTCGGTGAGAAGCTGCGCTCCATGATGCCGTGGATCGCAGCGAACAAGATCGTCGACAAGAGCAAGAACTGATACCTGGTTTTGCTTGAAAGAACGCGGCCTAGGCCGCGTTTTTTCGTTATGGCGCGTGTCTCTGGTATAAACCGATGCTTGGCTGAGGGGTGAACCCGCTGTGCCAGGGCCTGTCGAAATTATTCAAACCTGCTGTAAGGTGAATTTGCATGAGTGAGCATCCCGAAGAGCCGAACAAACCCACCGAACCGGAAAGTCTTCTGCCAATTGACGAGCACATCGAAGAGAGCCAGGACGCCGATGGTCGTAAGGTTCGCCATCGTGGTATCTATCTGCTCCCCAACTTGTTCACGACGGCCAATCTGTTTGCCGGTTTTTTCTGCATCATCACGGCAATCAACGGCAACTTCTATGTGGCTGCTGCCACCGTCTTTGTCGCGATGGTGCTGGATAGCCTGGACGGCCGAGTCGCGCGTCTTACCAACACCCAGAGCGCATTCGGTGCGGAGTATGATTCGCTATCTGATATGGTCGCTTTCGGTCTAGCTCCGGCCGTACTCGCCTACCAATGGGCACTCTCCAGTCTCGGGAATGTCGGGTTGACTGTCGCCTTCATTTACGTGGCCTGCGCAGCCTTGCGGCTTGCGCGCTTCAACACCCAAATAGGCAAGGTTGATAAAAAGTGGTTCATTGGCTTGGCGAGCCCTGCGGCTGCAGGGGTTGTGGCTGGCTCTGTCTGGGCGGTCTGGGCGCTTGATGAGCCAGGGGTCCGCGGTCTCGATCTGCCATTGGCGGTGATCATGTTGTTTGCACTGCTGGTTGCTGCTGCGGGGCTGCTGATGGTCAGTAACATCAAATACTACAGCTTCAAGGATCTCGATCTGAAAGGGCGGGTGCCCTTTGTGGCGATACTGATCGTAGTCCTGGTGTTTGCCGTGGTTTTCAGTGATCCGCCGCGTATTCTGCTTCTGATCTTCCTCGCCTACGCCGTTTCTGGACCGGTACAGTTTCTGATGCGTCGCCGCAAACGCGCCGAAAGTTGATTTTTGAAATGATCCGCTGTCTAGTGGTTGTTCATACAGCCTCAGACAGCGGAGCACATCATGCTTATCAGAACGCCGCGTCGCAGTGATTGTCTCGAATCAGAGGTAACCCCGGAAGCGCTCTATCTGAACCGTCGTCGGTTCATGCAAGGAGCAGCGTTCTCCGCTGCGGCCGCTGGGCTGCCTGCTATCGCTCAAGCCGACCCTCGCTACGCAGGCGTGGAGCCGGCTAATGCTCCCGTGTGGTTTGACGAAAAGCTACGTCAAGCCAATTGGGGTGCGGTCACGGTTAAAAACGAAGCCATCACCCCTTATCCTGACGCTACGCATTACAACAATTTCTACGAGTTCGGGCCGGATAAAGGCGATCCGGCGCGGCATGCGTCACAGCTTGTTACTGAGCCTTGGGTTGTGACTGTCGATGGAGAAGTGGCGAAGCCAGGGAAGTATTCGATCGAAGACCTTGTTTCAGACGCCGCGCTTGAAGAGCGAATCTACCGCCTGCGTTGCGTCGAAGCCTGGTCGATGGTTATACCTTGGCTCGGCGTTTCTCTGGCTGACTTGATCAGTCGGTTGGAGCCCACTTCCGACGCTAAATATGTCCGCTTTGAAACTTTGGCGCGCCCCGAACAGATGCCTGGCATGCGTACGGGCTTTTCTCTCATTGATTGGCCCTATGTCGAAGGTTTGAGAATGGACGAGGCCATGCATCCGCTAAGCTTGATCGCTATTGGGATGTATGGACGCGTGTTGCCAAATCAGAATGGCGCGCCATTGCGTCTTGTAGTGCCCTGGAAGTATGGATTCAAAAGCATCAAGTCTATCGTTCGGATCAGTTTCGTTCGTGAGCAACCTGCGACTACGTGGGAATCAATGGCTCCTCAAGAATATGGTTTCTACGCTAACGTCAATCCCAACGTTTCCCACCCTCGCTGGTCTCAAGCTCGTGAGCGACGTTTGCCAGGGAGCCTGTTTAGCCCGAATGTACGCGAGACTCAGATGTTCAATGGGTACGAGGAAGACGTCGCGCACTTATATGCAGGGATGGATTTGAGAAAGAACTATTAATGCGCTATCCCTGGTTGAGGTTGCTGCTTTTTTGCTCCGTTGCCAGCGTGCCGTGCTATTGGCTCTATCTCGCCGCGACCGCTGCGTTGGGTCCGGATCCCGGCAAAGTGTTGGTTGATAATCTCGGGCAGGGCGCGTTGGTCCTTCTTCTAGCCTCACTGGCGATGACGCCTTTACGAACCCTAACAGGATGGTCTGGCTGGATCGCGTTTCGACGGCAGATCGGTCTGTGGGCATTCGGTTACGCCGTGCTTCATTTAGCTGCATATCTATATTTCCTGTTGGGTTTGGAATTCAGCGAGTTTGCTGCTGAGCTGGTTGAGCGTCCTTATGTCGCTTTGGGTGCTATCGCGCTGGTCGGCCTGTTAACGCTCGCAATGACCTCGACGCGCTGGAGCATGCGCAAACTCGGTAAGCGCTGGAAGAAGCTGCATCGCATCGTCTATCCGACGCTGCTAGTCGTATTGCTTCATATGCTTTGGGTCGTGAGGTCCGATGCAGGCCAGTGGAGCCTCTACGCAACAGTCGCAGCGGTTCTGCTTGCTGCACGTGTGCCGTCTGTTGAACGACGCCTGGTCAGAACCAGCGCGGTATGGCGTGGCAAGCAGGCGGCAAATAAAGGCCGAAACAACGGTTGACGCGAGTTGCTGAGTGCCTATAATGCGCACCTTCTCCGGCGCAGGCCTTTAGCGAAACCTCTTGTAAATCAAGAAGTTAGCGAAAATAAAGGGTTGCACGGATGGCGGATTCGAGTAGAATGCGCCGGGCTGGCAGGGTGGTGGTTGAGTCCTGTTGGTGGCTCTGGTCAGGTTGATCGGAAGCGGTTGAAAGAGGTGGTTGACAGCGGTTTTAGACGCTGTATGATTCGCCTCCCGCTAACGAGAGACGCT